>NZ_VZOW01000001.1 GCF_008801835.1 Cupriavidus pauculus
GCCCGCCGCATCGGCTCCGGCCCCGGCACCCGCGGCCGCCGCACCCGCTGCTGCGCCGGCACCTGCCGCTGCCCCGGCACCTGCTCCCGCATTCGCCCCCGCTGCCGCACCGGTGCAGGGCGCGACCGGCAAGGCCGCGCACGCCAGCCCGTCGGTGCGCAAGTTCGCGCGCGAGCTGGGTGTCGATGTTTCGCGCGTGCCGGGCACCGGTCCGAAGGGCCGCATCACGCAGGAAGACGTCCAGAACTTCGTCAAGGGTGTGATGAGCGGCCAGAGCGCTGCGCCTGCTGCCGCTGCTGCTGGCGGCTCGGGCGTCGGCCTCGATCTGCTGCCGTGGCCGAAGGTGGATTTCACGCGCTTTGGCGAAGTGGAATCGAAGCCGCTGTCGCGTATCAAGAAGATTTCCGGCGCGAACCTGCATCGCAACTGGGTCATGATCCCGCACGTCACGAACTGCGACGAAGCGGACATCACCGAACTGGAAGCCTTCCGCGTTCAACTGAACAAGGAGAACGAAAAGGCAGGCATCAAGGTCACGATGCTTGCGTTCATGATCAAGGCCACGGTTGCGGCGCTGAAGAAGTTCCCGAACTTCAATGCATCGCTCGACGGCGACAACCTCGTGCTGAAGAAGTACTTCAACATCGGCTTCGCCGCCGACACGCCGAACGGTCTGGTTGTGCCGGTGATCAAGGACGCCGACAAGAAGGGCGTGCTCGAGATCAGCCAGGAAATGGGTGAACTGGCCAAGCTGGCGCGCGACGGCAAGCTCAAGCCGGACCAGATGCAGGGCGGCTGCTTCTCGATCTCGTCGCTGGGCGGGATCGGCGGCACGTATTTCACGCCGATCATCAACGCGCCGGAAGTGGCCATCATGGGCGTGTGCAAGTCGTACATGAAGCCGGTGTGGGACGGCAAGCAGTTTGCCCCGCGCCTGACGCTGCCGCTGTCGCTGTCGTGGGATCACCGCGTGATCGACGGCGCCGAAGCCGCGCGCTTCAATACGTACTTTGCCGCGTTGCTGGCAGATTTCCGCCGCATCCTGCTGTAACGGTCGCCTGAAGATGAATCTGGCGCCGCAGCGCGGCTCCGGCCGATGCGTGAATCGCCCGGTGGCCGCGTGCCAGTCCGGCGTCAGGCTTCATCTGCAAGCAACCGCAACGCACGTCGGCGACGCCGGCGTGCGAACTGCCGAGTAAAAGGGGCGAGCCATGACTACCTGCGTTGTCGTCAGAAAGGGTGACGAGGTGGCGATCGCGGCCGATGCGCTGGTGACGTTCGGCGATACGCGCCTGTCGCGTGCCTACGAGCGTAACCAGAAAGTGTTTCCGGTCGGCGACAGCTACGTCGCGCTGGCCGGCACCACCGCGCATTTTCCGGTCATGCGCGCGCTGCTGTCGGGCATGGGTGAAGAATGCCGGCTGCATACGCGCGACGACGTGTTCCGGACCTTTCTCAAGGTGCATGAGAAGCTCAAGAACGAGTACTACATCAACACGAAGGAAGACGAGGACGATCCGTACGAGTCGTCGCAGATCGTTTGCCTGATCGCCAATCCTGGCGGCATTTTTGGCGTCTATTCCTATCGCGAAGTGTTTTCGTTCGACCGCTTCTGGGGCATTGGCTCGGGTCGCAACTATGCGCTGGGCGCCATGCATGCCGTGTACGACCGGCCGGATCTCGATGCCGCCGCGATCGCGCGGATCGGCGTCGATGCCGGCATCGAGTTCGACAAGAGTTCGGCCGGGCCGATCGACGTGCATGCGATGGCGCTTGAGACGATACAGACGCAGCCGCCCGCTGGCGTGGCAACCAACAACGACGGCGCGGCCTGACCCCGAGGCGGGCAGGGCGCGCATCCCAGGAGGAAAAGCATGAGTGTGATCGAAGTCAAGGTGCCGGACATCGGCGATTTCGACGCGGTGGAAGTGATCGAAGTGCTGGTCAAGGCTGGCGACACGGTCGAGGAAGAGCAGTCGCTGATCGTGC
Source organism: Cupriavidus pauculus (assembly GCF_008801835.1). Lineage (GTDB taxonomy): Bacteria > Pseudomonadota > Gammaproteobacteria > Burkholderiales > Burkholderiaceae > Cupriavidus > Cupriavidus pauculus. Next base: position 1,990 of record NZ_VZOW01000001.1, read on the forward strand.
TGGAAAGTGACAAGGCCAGCATGGAAGTGCCCTCGTCGTCGGCGGGCAAGGTGGTGGAAGTCAAGGTCAAGGTGGGCGACAAGGTGGCCAAGGGCACCGTGATCTGCACCGTCGAAGGCGGCGCGGCCGCAGCGCCGCCGCCTGCTCCCGCGGCGGCTCCGGCTCCGTCCGCATCGGCCCCGGCACCGTCCGCAGCACCGGCGGCTGCCAAGCACAGCGGCAGCGCCGATATTCAGTGCGACATGCTCGTGCTCGGCGCGGGCCCCGGCGGTTATTCGGCCGCATTCCGTGCCGCCGACCTCGGCATGAACACCGTGTTGGTGGAACGCTACGGCACGCTCGGCGGTGTTTGCCTGAACGTGGGATGCATCCCGTCGAAGGCGCTGCTGCACAACGCCGCCGTGATCGACGAGGCCAAGGCGCTGGCCGCGCACGGCATCCTGTTTGGCGAAGCCAAGATCGATCTGGACGGCCTGCGCCACTACAAGGAAAGCGTGGTCAACAAGCTGACCGGCGGCCTGGCGGGCATGGCCAAGGCGCGCAAGGTGCAGGTGGTGCGCGGTATCGGCACGTTCCTGGATCCGAATCACCTCGAAGTGCAGGAAACCGAAGGCGACGGCAAAGCCACCAATGGCAAGAAGACCGTGATTCGCTTCGAGAAGGCGATCATCGCGGCCGGCAGCCAGGCTGTGAAGCTGCCGTTCATCCCGGAAGATCCGCGCATTTTCGATTCGACCGGCGCGCTGGAACTGCGCGACATCCCGAACAAGATGCTGGTGATCGGCGGCGGCATCATCGGCCTGGAAATGGCCACCGTGTACAACACGCTGGGCGCGCGCATCGACGTGGTGGAAATGCTCGATGGCCTGATGCAGGGCGCCGACCGCGACCTCGTCAAGGTCTGGGACAAGATGAACAAGCAGCGTTTCGATAACGTGATGCTGAAGACCAAAACGGTTGGCGTGGAAGCCAAACCGGATGGCATCTACGTCAAGTTCGAAGGCGAGGGCGCGCCGGCCGAGGCCGTGCGTTACGACGCGGTGCTGGTGTCGGTCGGTCGTTCGCCGAACGGCAAGAAAATCGGTGCCGAGAAGGCCGGGGTGGCTGTGACCGACCGCGGCTTTATCGACGTCGACAAGCAAATGCGCACCAATGTGCCGCACATTTTTGCGATCGGCGATATCGTCGGACAGCCGATGCTGGCCCACAAGGCCGTGCACGAAGCGCACGTGGCCGCCGAGGCCGCGCATGGCGAGAAGGCGTACTTCGACGTGAAGCAGATTCCGTCGGTGGCCTATACCGATCCGGAAGTGGCATGGGCCGGCTTGACCGAGGAACAGTGCAAGGCGCAGGGCATCAAGTACGGCAAGGGCGTATTCCCGTGGGCTGCGTCGGGCCGTGCGATTGCCAACGGCCGTGACGAAGGATTTACCAAGCTGATCTTCGATGAGGAAACGCACCGGATCATCGGCGGCGGAATCGTCGGCACCCATGCGGGCGACCTGATTAGCGAGGTGTGCCTGGCCATCGAGATGGGCGCCGACGCGGTGGACATCGGCAAGACGATTCACCCGCATCCGACGCTGGGCGAATCGATTGGCATGGCCGCAGAAATCTACGAAGGTGTCTGCACCGACGTGCCGCCACCGCGCAAACGCTGATCTTCCGCGCTACGCAGACCCGCCACCCGGCGGGTTTTTGTTACCCAACGTATTCAATTAACCGCCAAGCGTGGGGCGCAACAGAACGCGGGCAAAAAAACGCCCGGCCTCTGCTGAGCAGAGCCGGGCCTGAACGATACCTTTTGGAATCGGTACCGAGGAGACATCGGTACAGGGCGATCGCGCGAAGACGCGATCATTGCCGCCGTTGGCGAAACGTCCAGGGCAGGGCGCTTTGCCAACGGGCCGGCCGGAGCCGGCGCGTTGGATGCTGGCGTTAAAGCTTAGGCGGCAGCGGCCGACTTCTTGGCCGCGGTGCGGGCCGTGGCGCTGGCTTGCTGGGCAGCCTTGCTGGCGGCGGAGGCAGCGGCCTGGAAGTTGGTCTCGGCCATTTCCACGGCTTGCTTGGTGGCCTTCTGGACCGACTCGTAGGCGTTGTTGGCTGCCGAGATCGCCGACTTCACAATGGCGACGGTCGATTCCGAACCGGCCGGCGCATTCTTGGCGAAGTTGTCGACCAGGGCTTGCACGTTCTTGCTGCCTTCGGCCAGTTGGGCTTCGGCCACCTTGGTGAATTCGCTTTGGGTTTCCGAAGCGATTTCATACAGGTGACGCGTGTAGGCCAGGGTCTTTTCGGCGACAGGCTGAACGAGGGATGCCTGGATGGCCAGCAGCTCCTGGGCATCCTTGGCGGACAGCGCCTTCTTGGCGTTGTCGACGTTTTCGGCAAACGTAGCCTTGACCACTTGCAGGTTCAGCTCAACCAGCTTTTCGACGCCTTCGAAGGCTTTCGAGGTCAGACCGAACAGGGTCTCGAGGTTGGCTTTTTGCGCGGCTGCAACTTGTTCCGGGGTCAGGATCATTGCTGGTCTCCAGTGGTGAACTTCAAGGTCTAGCTAGGTGAAATTAAGCCGCCCAGATGTCAAAGCCATGACTTCAAATGTCCTGGCCAGCCCGAGCGTAGGTCTTGTTTGTCGGCGTTTTCCGGTGGCCCTGAGTCAGGTCCAAACCTTTGGTGCGCCGCAACAATTCCAATTCTAAGAGAACTGCGAAGCGTGTCAAGCGTATTTTGTGCATTGCACAAAAAATAGCGCCACATATCGGCCTGCAAGCGCAGCACCCTCCACGTACGTCGCCATGGGCAAGGGTTTTTCCCTAGAAAATTCTGTGGTGCGATGCGAGAAACGTGTGCATTTTCGGGGCTTTGCGGCACCACACGGCCTGCGGTGCTACCATCGCTGACTGTCCGGTCGGGCAATGATGCGCGTGCATCACGCGCTGGCCGAGGCCATACGCCGCACGCCGGCCGCAATCGCGACCCCAACGCTTTTCGCATGTTTGCCTTCTACGCCGACCATTTCGTCCTGCCGCTCCCACCTGGCCATCGGTTTCCCATGCGCAAGTACAGCATGCTGCGCGATGCGGTGATGCGCGACGTGCCGGGGCTGCATTTGCACGAAGCGCCGCGCGCCGATGACGACGCCCTGCGGCTCGCGCATACCGAGGCCTATATCCGCGAGGTTTCCTCGGGGCAGCTCGATGCGGCGCGCCAGCGCGAGATCGGATTTCCCTGGTCGTCTGAAATGGTGGAGCGTTCGCGCCGTTCCGCCGGCGCGACGATTGCCGCGTGCCGCACGGCGCTGGAGCAGGGTATCGCCGTCAATCTGGCCGGCGGAACGCATCACGCCTATGCCGACAAGGGCGGCGGGTTTTGCGTATTCAACGACGCCGCCGTGGCGGCGCGCGTGTTGCAGCGCGACGTCCGCGTGAGCCGTGTCGCGGTCATCGATCTCGATGTGCATCAGGGCAACGGCACTGCGTCGATCCTGGCGGGCGACGAAACGATCTTCACGCTGTCGTTGCATGGCGAGAAAAACTATCCGTTCCGCAAGGAAGCCAGCGACCTCGACGTCGGCCTGCCCGACGGGTGCGACGACGCAACCTATCTCGATGCGCTCGCGCGGGCGCTTGACACGCTCGACGCACGCTTCGCGCCGGATCTGCTGATCTACCTTGCGGGAGCCGATCCGCATGAAGGCGACAGGCTTGGTCGGCTGCGTCTGACCATGGCTGGCCTGGCGCAGCGCGACACCATGGTGTTTGATTTCGCGCTGTCGCGCCGCCTTCCGATCGCTGTGGCAATGGCCGGCGGATATGGCAACGAGATCGAAAACACCGTGGCGGTGCATGCGCAGACGGTCATGCTGGCCGCGCGCTATCACGAACGCTATCGCCTGTTGCAGATTTCCGCAGTTGCAGATGCGTCGGCATCATGATCATGAAACTGTTGCCGAAATCGCAAAAAATTTGGAACCTTGCGGCGTTTCGTGCGCTCATACCGACCTCGCATGTGGCTGACGCAGCGCCGCTCCCTTCGCAGTCGTTCATTGACGTCCCACCGATCCACCCTCGATGAAGCCCGAACCCGATCGCCGCGGTGCTTACGCGCACTTCCAGCCCATCACGACGCGTTGGATGGATAACGATGTCTATGGCCACGTGAACAACGTTGTCTACTACAGTTATTTTGATACGGTGGTTAACACGTACCTGATTCGCGAAGGCGTGCTGGATATCGATACGGGCACGACGATCGGGCTGGTGATCGAGACGCAGTGCAACTACTTCTCGTCGCTGAGCTTTCCGGACACGGTCGTGGCCGGTTTGCGTGTGGCAAAGCTCGGCAATTCCAGCGTGCGCTATGAAGTGGGCCTGTTTCGCAACGACGACGACGTGGCCGCAGCGCAGGGACACTTCGTGCACGTGTACGTGGATCGGCAGACGCGCCGCCCCGTGGCGTTGCCGCCGGCATTGCGGCAGGCCTTGCAGGCGCTGGTCGTGGACCGGCCGGAACGATGAAGAATATCTAGGAGACCGCAAAGCATGTCGAATCCCGGTGACGCAGCGATTGTTGATCGCGCCATCACGACACGTCGTTCGATTCGCGCATTTCTCGATACACCGGTATCGCGCGAGATCGTCGAAGAGATTCTCGGCGTGGCCAGCCGCGCGCCGTCGGGTACCAACACGCAGCCGTGGCGCGTGTATGTGCTGTCCGGCGATGCCAAGGCGCGGTTCTGCGCCGATGTGCTGGCGGCGTATGACGATCCGGAACGCGACTCCAAATATCGCGAGGAATATCCGTACTATCCGCGCGAATGGGTCGATCCGTATCTGGCGCGCCGCCGCAAGGTCGGTTGGGATTTGTACAGCCTGCTGGATATTCGTCGCGAGGACAAGGCGCGCATGCATGAGCAGCACGCGCGCAATTTCCGATTTTTCGATGCGCCGGTCGGGCTGATTTTCACGATCGACCGCATCATGGAGCAGGGTAGTTGGCTCGACTACGGCATGTTTTTGCAAAGCATCATGGTGGCGGCGCGTGCGCGCGGCCTCGATACGTGTCCGCAGGCGGCCTTCACGCAATTTCACAGGATTATTGGCAGTCACCTCAAGTTAACAGAGCAGGAAATGGTCGTCTGCGGCATGTCGCTTGGCTACGCCGATCCGGAAGCCACGGCTAATCAATTGACGACGGAACGTGAACCGGTCAGCGGGTTCGCGCGTTTTCTCTCCTGATTTGCCCTGACTGTTATCAGGAATCGACCAGTTCGACCGTTATCGACGTATAGACGAATGAAGTAAGCGCAACTGCTGTGACCGATTGCTCACTCGCGCTTGGTGCGTGTCGGCCATTTGCAGGTTGCCCGAATGTTTTTAAGCCGGCGGATAAATGTCTTTTGCTTCTCTTTTTCCATGATGCGGAAATGTTTGCGATTCAAACTTTAAAGAGCTGCTGTAAGTCATTAATCTTGCTAAGAATTTCGTAATTTCCTAAACTAGCGCCATTCCGCACCCCGCGCTGAACAGATCATGTTCCGGACCGATTCCGTTATGTCCCGACTCTTTGGCCTTCCCGAATTGACCGCCCTTGCCACGTCGGCACTGGTAAGCGCTGCCCTGTTGGCAACGCCGGTCGCGTACGCAGCGACGAAGTCGACTGCGACGAAATCCACTGCAACTAAATCGTCGGCTAAAAAGACCGAAAAAGCGTCGAAAACAAAGAAAACCGTCGCTTCGTCGGCGGTGACGACGAGTCCTCGCAAGGTGATCGTCGTCAAGAACGGCAAGCGCACAGTGGTAGCCAGCCGCGCTGCGCCGGTGCGCGCGGCGTTCGTGCCGGCCAAGCCTTCGCTGGGCGAGGCAATGGGATTGCGCGATACCGATGACGCGTTGTCGCTGCGTTCATCGGTCGCCCTGGTGATGGACCAAAACACCAACGAGGTCCTGTTTCAGAAAAACCCGACGGCCGTGCTGCCGATTGCGTCGATCACTAAGCTGATGACGGCGCTGGTGGTGATGGATTCGCATCTGCCGATGGATGAAATGCTGACCGTGTCCGAAGAAGATCGCGACACGGAAAAGCACAGCAGCTCGCGCCTGCGTTTCGGCACCACGCTGACGCGCCACGAAATGCTTCTGCTTGCGCTGATGTCTTCGGAAAATCGCGCAGCTTCGGTACTGGGCCGCAGCTATCCGGGCGGCCTGCCGGCTTTTGTCAGCGCGATGAACAAGAAGGCGCGCGAGCTGGGCATGAACGACAGCCACTTCGTCGATTCGAGCGGCCTGTCGAGCAGCAATGTGTCGAGCGCGATGGATCTTGCTCGCCTCGTCAACGCGGCATACCGCAATCCGACCATCCGCGAGTTCTCGACCCAGACCGAGCATGAGGTGAACGTGCTGGGCCGCACGCAGCATTACGTCAGCACCAACCGCCTGGTGCGCGGCGGCAACTGGGAGATTGGCCTGCAGAAGACTGGCTATATTTCCGAAGCCGGCCAGTGCCTGGTCATGCAGACGCGCGTCAACGATCGCAATGTCGTGATGGTGTTCCTGGATTCGGTCGGCAAGCTGTCGCGCTTTGCCGATGCCACGCGCGTGCGTAGCTGGCTTGAGCATCAATCACCTTCGGCGGGCGGCCAACCGCGCCCTTTCCCGTCGACGCCCAATCTTACGCAGGGTCCTAAATCCCCTGCGGCGATCCTGGCATCGCAGCAGTCGCGCGGCACCTGAGCATTTGCCGTTGCGCATGGAAAACGCGCCGTCGGGCTCTCGCCCCCGGCGCGTTCTTTTTTGGTGCCAACGGTTGCGCCGGCCGCGGCGCGATCAGGCGGCCGATTCCTGCACGTAGCCCATACCGCGCGAGATTTGCAGCGCCGTGTCCTTCAGGTTCTGGAGCCAGCTGTCCTGCAGGCGATCGGCGGGCGCCGAAAGTGAGAGTCCCGCCACCAGCCGACGCGAGTCGTCGTAGATACCCGCTGCGATGCAGCGCACGCCGAGTTCGAGTTCCTCGTTGTCACGCGCATAGCCGTTCGTGCGCACCCAGCTGAGCTCGCGCTCGAGTTTGGCGATGTCGGTGATCGATGTGCGCGTATGTCCGGCCAGGCCGGTGCGCGTGGCGTAGTTGCGCACCCGCGAGGCCTCGTCGGCGGCGAGGAACAGCTTGCCCACCGACGTCAGGTGCAACGGCGCGCGGCCGCCAATCGCGCGCACCACCTGCATTCCCGAGCGCTCGCTGTAGGCCCGCTCGATATAGACGATTTCGTCGCCCTGACGCACCGACAAATTGACGGTCTGCCCGGTGACGCGATGTAGCGCGCGCATCGGCGCCAGCGCCGCATCGCGCACCGACAGACGCGCCTTCACCAGATTGCCCAGTTCCAGCAGCCGCATCCCCAGGCGATAGCTACCTGGATCGGAGCGGTCGACAAAACGGCACGCGACCATATCGTTCAGAATGCGGTGCGCCGTGGACGGGTGCAGGCCGGTGGCCAGCGATAATTCCTTCAGGCTGACGGGATCCGCGTGCTGGGCGAGCGCGTCCAGCAGCGTCATCATGCGCTCGATCACCTGGATCGAGGTCTTGCCGGGTGACTTGTCTGCTTCTGCCATGTGAAAAATGTTGCCGTGCGGCAAATTAAGCGTTTGCCTGATTCTATCTCGCATTGTGAAAATTTCAACTGATGAAACGTAATTTCCGAGATTTCCTTCGAGTCATGACGGTTGCCATGGATGCTGCATGAAGCGCATTTCGCGCGGCGCTGAACAAGATTGCGGCGCGCAATGCGCGCAGTCCCGGACCGAGGGCGCATAATTGCGACGTTTCAGGGTCTGGAAAAGGGAAGCAATGCGGATCGGACTATTCGCCACCTGTCTGGTGGACCTCATGCGGCCGGAAATCGGCTTCTCGGTGCTGAAATTGCTGGAATCCGCCGGCTATGAGGTCATGGTGCCCGAGGCCCAAACCTGCTGCGGACAGCCGGCGTACAACTCTGGCGAGCGTGTTGTGTCGCGCGATCTCGCCGAAAAATTCCTGCGTGAGTTCGAGATGTTCGACTACGTGGTCGTGCCGTCGGGCTCCTGCGGCGGGATGATCCGCCAGCATTATCAGGACCTGCTGCGCGACGATCCGGAACTGCACGGCCGGTATGAGAAATTGCGCGAACGCGTGTATGAATTGACCGATTTCCTGGTCAACGTCGCCCGGATCGACAGTTTCGATTCCGGCTTTACCGGCCATGTCACCTATCACGATTCGTGCTCGGGATTGCGCGAACTCGGCGTCAAGCAGCAACCGCGCGAATTGCTTGGCAAGCTGCCCGGCGTGCAGTTGACTGAGATGAAAGACTGCGAGGCGTGCTGCGGATTCGGCGGAACGTTTTCGGTCAAGTACGGCGACATCTCCACGGCGATCGTCGACGAGAAGTGCGCCAATATCAAGGCTAGCGGCGCCGACGCCGTGGTGCTTGGCGACCTGGGCTGCATCCTCAATATCGAAGGCCGCCTGCGCCGATCCGGCGATACTGGTACGCGTGTGCTCCATATCGCGCAGGTTCTGGCCGGCGACGCCTGATACGCCAAAACGCGCAGCCGCCAAGCAATAGAGAGAGCCCCACGATGCAAGTGCACAGCATGGAATTCAAGGCGCGCGCCGGACAGAAACTGGCCGACCAGCGTCTGCAGCAAAACCTCAAGAAGCTATCGACGAAATTCGTGACCGCGCGCGCCGATGCCATGCGCGATATCGATTTCGACGCGACGCGCGCAGCCTTGAAAGAGCGCCGCAATCGCGCGCTGGAAAATCTCGACGTCTGGCTGGCCACCTTTGAAGAAAACGCGACGAAGCGCGGCGCTACGGTGTTGTTTGCCGAGACCACCGCCGATGCCGCGCGTCTGGTGGCGGAGATCGCGCAGAAGCACGGGGTGAAGAAGGTCATCAAGAGCAAGTCGATGGTGACCGAGGAGATGCGCCTGAACCAGGTGCTGGGCGAGATGGGCGTGCAGAGCATCGAGACCGATCTCGGCGAGTACATCCTGCAGATCAACGACGCCGAGCCGCCGTCGCACATCATCGCGCCGGTGATCCACAAGGACAAGGACGAGATTGCCGACCTGTTCGCCAAGGTCCACAACAAGCCCCGCCTGACCGACATTCCCGAAATGACGCGCGAAGCGCGCGAAGTGCTGCGCCCGGAATTCCTGTCCGCCGACATGGGTGTGACGGGCGGCAACTTCATCATCGCCGAGACGGGCTCGGTGGCCGTGGTCACCAACGAAGGAAACGAGGGCATGTGCACGATCATGCCGCGCGTCCACGTGGCCGTGACCGGGATCGAAAAGGTGCTGCCCACGCTAGAGGACTTGGCGACGGTCATGCGGCTGCTGCCGCGCTCCGCGACCGGCCAGGCCATTTCGAACTATTTCTCGCTGCTGACCGGACCGCGTGCCGAAGGCGAACGCGACGGCCCCGAGCACATGTACTTCGTGCTGGTCGATGGCGGCCGTAGCGGCCTGATCGGTGGCGAATTCCAGGAGATGTTGCGCTGCATCCGCTGCGGAGCATGCATGAACCACTGCCCGGTCTACCAGAAGATCGGCGGTCACGCGTACGGCTGGGTCTATCCAGGACCGATGGGCAGCGTGCTGACACCGAGCTATGTGGGCCTGGCCAACGCGGTGGATTTGCCGCAGGCCGCCACGCTTTGCGGCGAATGCAACCGCGTGTGCCCCGCATCGATTCCGCTGTCCGATCTGCTGCGCAAACTGCGCGAAAAACAGATGGAACGGCATCTTCGCCCGTGGCAGGAGCGCATCGCGCTGCAGGTCTGGGGCTATGTCGCGCGCCGGCCCGAACTGTATGCGTTGATGACGCGCATCGGCGCACGCATTCTGTCGCGCATGGGCGGGCGCGCCCGGCTTATCGCCAGTCTGCCGATGGCAGGTAAGGGCTGGACCGATACCCGCGACATGCCCGCGCCGAGCGGCCGCACGTTCCGCGAGCTTTACAAGGAAAGGAGGGCGCGTTCATGAGTGCCAATCGAGCCGTGCTGGACGCGATGCGCCAGACGCTGGACGCCCATCTGGCGGGCGATCTGCCCGTCGGCGATCTGATCGCGCAGTGGCGGTCATCGGCGGCATCGCTGGAATTGCCGCCCGTGTTTGGCCAGGCGATGGAGGAATTGCTGCGCCGTCTGGAGATGTCGGCCGCGTTTGCGCAGGATAGCTGCTCATTCTCCAGCAGCGCCGTGACCGATCAGCTCAAGCGCTGGCTGGACAAGGCCGCGACGATCTGAAGCCGTCGCGCGCATGTGAAAAGACCCGCTGCGCGTGCGCGGAGCGGGTCTTGTGCCGATGCGGTGTCGATTAGCTCGATCAGCTTAGCAGCAGCGCGTCGTCGTCGAGTTGCTCATGCCGCGTCTGCTCGAACATCTTGAGCAGATCGGGCACATCGAGCCCCTTGCGTTGATCGCCCGACACATCGAGCACGACCTGACCCTGGTGCAGCATGACCGTGCGCTGGCCGTAGTCGAGCGCCTGGCGCATCGAGTGCGTCACCATCATCGTGGTCAGCTTGCTTTCCTCGACGATGCGCGCGGTCAGTTCCAGCACGAACGCGGCCGTCTTCGGATCCAGCGCCGCCGTGTGTTCGTCGAGCAGCAGAATGCGCGACGGCTGCAGCGATGCCATCAGCAGGCTCACCGCCTGACGCTGTCCGCCCGACAGAAGGCCGATGCGGTCAGTCAGGCGATTTTCGAGGCCCAGGTTCAGCAGGCGCAGCTTGTCGCGGAACAGTTCGCGCGACGTCTTGTTCAACGCCGGCCGGAAGCCGCGTCGCGAGCCGCGCGCCATGGCCAGCGCCATGTTTTCCTCGATCGTCAGCGCTTCGCACGTGCCCGCCATCGGGTCCTGGAACACGCGCGCCACCAGATGGGCGCGATCCCATGCCGGCTGGCGCGTGACGTCGGCGTCGTCGATCAGGATGCGGCCGCTGTCGATCATCGTGTCGCCGCTGACGGCGTTGAGGAACGTCGATTTGCCGGCGCCATTCGATCCGATCACGGCCACGAATTGGCCCGCCGGGATTTCGAGGTTCAGGCCGCGCAATGCGCGGTTTTCGATCGGCGTGCCCGGGTTGAAGGTGAGCTTCAGGTTTTCAGCGCGCAACATGTCAGGCACCTCCGTTCTTGCGGGCGAATAGCTTCTTGCGCGTGGCCGGTAGGACCAGCGCCAGCGTGACCAGGGCCGCCGTCACCAAGTTCAGGTCCTGCGCCTTCAGGCCGATGAATTCCGAGTTCAGCGCCAGGGCGATGAAGAAGCGGTAGAGGATCGCGCCGATCACTACGGCCAGCGTGACGAAGACCAGACGACGCGCCGGGATGATCGTTTCGCCGATGATCACGGCAGCCAGGCCGATCACGATCGTGCCGATGCCCATCGAGATATCGGAGCCGCCTTGCGTCTGCGCGAACAGCGCGCCCGCCAGCGCGACCAGCGCATTCGACAGCGCCATGCCGGCCAGCGTGGCGCGGCCGGTCGGCACGCCCTGCGCGCGCGCCATGCGTGGATTTGCGCCGGTAGCGCGCATGGCAAGGCCCAACTGCGAGGAGAAGAACCAGTCCAGCGCAAGTTTGGCCAGCACCACCACGACCAGCAGCACCACCGGGCGCAACACGTAATCGGGCATCCATTCCGGCTGCAGGATCGTGAAGATCGTCGGCTCGGTAATCAGCGGCACGTTGGGACGGCCCATGATGCGCAGGTTGACCGAGTACAGCGCGATCATCATCAGGATACTGGCCAGCAGATCCATGATCTTCAGCCGCACGTTGAGCCATCCCGTGACGAAGCCGGCCATCGCGCCAGCCACGATCGCCACCAGCGTGGCGACGAACGGATCCTGGCCCGCGGCGATCAGCGTGGCGGCTACCGCGCCGCCCAGCGGAAAGCTGCCGTCAACGGTCAGATCGGGAAAATTGAGGATGCGAAACGAAATCAGCACCCCGAGCGCCACGAGGCTGAAGATCAGGCCGATCTCCAGGGCGCCCAGCAGGGAAAAGAGGGACATGGGGAAAAATCCTTTGCAGGCCGACCGGCCGGCCCGGATAGGGCCTTGGGGGGCGCTTCAGGCCGCGCGCCACGGGTGGGGCGCGCGGCATCCGGCGGTATTACTTGATGACGGTCTTGGCTTCCTTGACCAGATCCGGGGACAGCGTCACGCCTTGCTTTTCGGCGGCGCCCGTGTTCACGAACAGTTCAAGGTTGTCGGAGGTCTGCGAGGCAATCGCGCCGGGCTTCTCGCCCTTCAGGATGCGCACGACGATCTTGCCGGTCTGGTGGCCCAGGTCGCCGTAGTTGATGCCCAGCGCGGCGATGGCGCCACGCTTGACGCTATCCGTGTCGGCGGCAACCAGCGGGATCTTCGATTCGTTGGCCACCTTGACCAGCGATTCGTAGGCCGACACCACGTTGTTGTCGGTGTTCGTGTAGATCACGTCGACCTTGCCGATCAGGCTCTTGGCGGCCGGTCCGATATCGACAGTGCGCGGCGCGGCTGCTTCTTTCAGCGACATGCCCTGCTTGGCCAGCAGATCCTTCAATTCCTTGACCACCACGACCGAGTTGGCTTCGCCCGGGTTGTAGACCATGCCGACGGTCTTGGCCTTCGGCACCACGCGCTTGATCAGCGATACCTGCTTGTCCAGCGGCAGCTTGTCCGAGACGCCCGTCACGTTGGTGCCCGTGGCGCTCCACGACTTGACCAACTGAGCGGCGACCGGATCGGTCACGCCCGAGTACACCACCGGCACGGTCTTGGTGGCGGCAACGACGGCCTGGGCCGACGGCGTGGCGATGGCAACGATCGCGCTGGGCTGGTCGCCGACAAACTTGCGGGCGATCTGCGCGGCGGTGCCCGGATTGCCCTGGGCGCTCTGGTATTCCCACTTCAGGTTCTTGTCAGCTTCGTAGCCGGCGGTCTTCAGTTCGTCGCGTACGCCGTCGCGGATGGCGTCGAGCGCAGGGTGATCCACGATCGACAGGACCTTCACGGTTGCCGTCTGGGCCTGCACGGCGCCGCCGTAGAGCAGGGCCAGCGCTACCGCGCTGCCGAGGATGGTTTGAGTGGTGGATGCCTTCAGACGCAGCATGTAATTGTTCTCCCCCGAAGAATCGGTGCTTTCAGTCAGCCGCAAGCAGTACGACGACCGTCCTGGCGGGCCGCCGCAGACAACCGAGTGTTGCTGCGAGCCCGGCCGGTCCGGAAGCGGGGCGGCGCGCCCGGCGGCAGGTGCGGGCACGCGCGAAAGTCGCTTCGGATGCGACGGCGCGAAGCCTGCGAGGATACCATTTTCACCGTCAGCATGGCTCTCTTTTAGTGCTGCACGGCGGCATATCCTGCCGAAAAACGCTACTGGAGGGGAGCGCTACCGCAAATTATTGCGGCAAAGTGCCGATTTTGGCGGGTTTTCGCTCCTTGGCGCCGCCGGGCTCCGACTACAAATTGCGTCACGGCGCAAGGCGGGTAAACACATAGTCACGGTCCTTCACGCGAGCGGCGTGGCAGGCGAAACAAGTCTGATGCTGCGCCTCGTCCACCGGCTTGCCGTTGACGAAGCGCCCGTATCCCCAGCCGCCCGACGCTGCGTACTTCTTCGAATCCTTGACCATCACCTGCACGGTGGTCGCCTGCGCCGGCACCAGCGCGGATTCAAATTCCGGAGACTGCGTGTATTTCCATGCAAGCTTGACCAGCACCGCGCCGTCCGGGAACGGCAACTGGCCGCGCTGGTAGGCATCGATCGCGATTTGGTTGCCGACCACCGCGCGCAACTCGTTGAGCGGTGCGCCTTCCAGCGCAGGGCCTACCAGTTGCCATTTGCGATAACCCTCCGGAACTGTGACGCCGTAGATTGGCGAGGCGTTGTCGCTGGGCGACGGTTTTTCGGCGGCGCTCGTGGCCGCGGCAGAGAGCGCGGCGGCGGCAGTCAGGATGATCGCGGCGATGTGCTGCGGTGTCATGGTCGTTCCTTGGGAAAGTTGATCGCGTTGCCATTGGGACGCAGCCATGTATTGCGGATATGTCGCCGTCCGCGGGAGCGCGTATCAGGATGCGTCGAAACAGCGTGGTGACACATACGGATACAAAACAGGCAATCGAAAAGCGTGGCGTCGAGCCCGCCATCTGCGGCAATCAGGCGCTCGCCCGTCGCGACTATCCCTGGGTATGACTGTCCCTCTACCTGCGTATGCGACGGGCAATCCCGGGCCTTGTGTTCGATATGTTGTCGTCGCGTTTTCACTGGCCGCAGCACGTCGTCCAACTATTTGCACCATGCCGGATGCCCCCGTTCTGCCGCGTCCGTAGCGGCGAGGCAAGGGCATGCGCAAGTTGAACGCGCTTGGTGATGGATCTGGTCGCATGCGGCAGGCACTGGACCTTCCCCGCGGGCTCCATGGAAGGACCTAAATCATCGTATAGGGTGTGCGAACCCGCGTCTGATGGCGGATCCCACGCAAGCGTGGTGTCATGCATCGAAGCCGCCGGTGAAGCGGTAATGGAGAGCGATGATGACCATGCACCCGACAGCATCACAGCGCGCGAGCTTGCCATCCCATGCGCTGCGGGAGACCGGCGCGGCGGCACGCATGCGATGGTTTCGCGACGGTGTTGCCCGATATCGACGCTCGCCGGTGAAAGGTTCGATCGGGGTGGCGACATCGCTGACGACGGCGGGCTGGCTCGCCATCCACGGGCAGTTGGCCAGCATGCCGCTGGCGGTGGTCCTGGTCCTGTGCGGCGCGGCGCTCATGGTCGTGGCCGCGTTGTGCATCGCCCATGCGTTGGCGGTGCGCGCCGCGCTATCCCGATTGGCATCGACGATCCACCAGATGGCATCCGACGATACGAGCCGGTTTCTGACGCCGGAAGGTCCCGAGGTGGTCGCGCGCCTGATTCAGGCCATCAACGACGCGCGACGGCGCTGCGCGGAACGGGAAGCGGAACTGCTGGCGGTCCAGGCGTCTTATGCACACGATTTGCGCACCCCGATGACGCGCCTGATGCTGCGCTGCGAACTGGTTGACGATGCGCGGCTGCGCGCCGCAATCGAGCGCGATCTCGATGAAATGCGCGAGCTGGCCGAAGCCAGTTTGGCGTGTGCGCGGATGCAGGGACGCACGGTGCAGACGCTGCGGCAGGTCGACGCCGACAGGCTGCTCGAAGTCATGGTGGAAAACTACCGGGGCGCCGGTCGGGTGATCGAACTGGACGGAAGAATCGGTCGACCCGTGACAACATGTCCGCACGCGCTGCGTCGGATTCTTGCCAACCTGATCGACAATGCGCTGCGTTATGGCGACGATGCCCGGCTACTGGTGCGCATCGAGGCGCAGCGGCTGCATGTGGCGATTCTCGATTCTGGGCCGGGCATCGCGCCCACCCAGCTGGAGGCGGTCTTCATGCCGTGGTATCGCGTGCCGGATACGGCCGGGCGCGCGCCCGGCAGCGGCCTGGGGCTGTCGATCGCGCGGCGGCTGGCCCAGGCCATCCGTGCCGATCTGTGGCTGGAAAACCGCGCGGAAGGCGGCCTGGCGGCGCGCCTGACCCTGCCGCTCTGATCCGATCCGGGCGGCGGCCCCGCGGCGGCCGGATTGCCGCCAAGCCCGCCGCCAACTTGCCCGCCAAGGCCGCCGCGAACCCGTTTGCCCCGTTTGCCCCGCTCGACCCGCTTGACCCGCTTGACCCGCTTATTGCCGCAGCGCTGTCGCGCAATCGCGCACCAGCGTTGGGCCGCGATAGATCAGGCCGCTATAGACCTGTACCAGTTGCGCGCCCGCATCGATCTTGGCGCGCGCGCCGGCGCCGTCGAAAATGCCGCCGACGCCGATGATCGGCAACTCGTTGCCCACCACCTTGCGCAGCTCACGCACCACGCGCGTGGAGGCCTCGAAGACCGGGCGGCCGGACAGGCCGCCAGCTTCGTCGGCATGCGGCAGGCCCTTGACGGCATCGCGCGAAATCGTCGTGTTGGTGGCGATCACGCCATCGATGCGGTGCCGCACCAGCGCGTCGCCAATGTTGCGGATCTGGTCGTCATCGAGATCGGGCGCGATCTTCAGCGCCACGGGGACATAGCGCTTGTGCTGATCCGCCAGGCGCCGCTGCGCGGCCTTGAGGGTGGACAGCAGGCTGTCGAGTTCGCTGGCGCCCTGCAACTGGCGCAAGTTCTTGGTGTTCGGCGACGAGATATTCACCGTGACATAGCTGGCGTGCGGATAGACGCGCTCCAGACAATACAGGTAGTCGTCTGCTGCGCGCTCGATCGGCGTGTCGGCATTCTTGCCGATATTCAGGCCCAACACGCCGCCTTTGGCCTTCCAGCGCGACGCTTGCACATTGCGGATGAATGCGTCGACGCCGCCATTGTTGAAGCCCATGCGATTGATCAGCGCGTCAGCCTGTGGCAGGCGGAACATGCGCGGCCGCGGATTGCCCGGCTGTGCCCGCGGCGTGACCGTGCCCACTTCGATAAAGCCGAAGCCGAACGCCGCCAATCCGTCGATATACGCACCGTCCTTGTCCAGGCCCGCGGCCAGGCCGACGGGATTCGGAAAGCGTATGCCCATCACGGTGCGTGGATCGTCGGCAATGCTGTTGCCGATGCACCCGGCCAGCCCCATGCGCTGCGCGCGCATCAGGTTGTTGAGCGTGAAATGGTGAGCGTCCTCCGCGTCCATCGAAAACAGGGCGGGGCGAAAAAGAGGGTAGAGCGCGTTGAGCACGGGTGGGGCGCGGCCGGCAGGCCGGCGAGAAGTCGGAACCAGGGCGGCATTGTATCCGCTCGGCCCGCTTGCCCCCGGGTTTCGGCTTATTCCTGGGCCGGGCCCGGCTCGGGCCGTCGCTGCGGTTCGGGCGCTGCCGCCGCACCCTCGAAGGCGTGCCACTGGTTGCCGGTCAGTACCTGCAGCGGCTGGAAACGCGCCTTGTAGGCCATCTTGCGGCTGTCGGCGATCCAGTAGCCGAGGTAGAGGTGGGGCAACCCGAGTTCGCGCGTCTGGTTGATTTGCCAAAGGATGTTGTACGTCCCGTAGCTGGCGCCCTCGATGGTCGGATCGTAGAACGTGTAGACGGACGAGAGTCCGTCGTCCAGCACATCGATCATGCTCACCATGCGCAGCTTGCCGGCTTCGGCCGAACCGGGCGGTTCGCGAAACTCCACCAGGCGGGAATTGACGCGGCTTTGCAGCAGAAACTGTTCGTACTGGTCGCGACTGTCCTGATCCATGCCGCCGCCCGCGTGCCGCATCGACTGATAGAGCAGATACAGCGCGTAGTGCTCTTCGACATATGTCAGCGGCGCCACCAGCGCCTGTAACCGTTCATGCTGACGCCAGGCGCGGCGTTGGCTGCGATCGGGTTTGAACTGGCCGACCACCACGCGGCACGGCGTGCAGGCGCGGCATTCGTCGCAATAGGGTCGGTAGGTGAAGATTCCGCTACGCCGGAAGCCGGCGCGAACCAGCCGGGAATAGACATCAGCGTTGATCAGGTGCGCTGGCGTGGCCACTTGCGAGCGCGCCATGCGGCCTTCCAGGTAGCTGCAAGCGTACGGCGCCGTCGCATAAAACTGCAGCGCGGATAGCGGTAGTTCCTTCAGCTTGCTCATGACGTCGAATAGTGGCTGGCGCGGCCTTCCTTGGGACGCTGCGTCAGGGGCGCAGCCGGGGCGGGGGCGCGTCGGCGAGTCGGTCTTGTCTGGCAGTCTATCAGAGCGAAACAGGCCATGCCTGCAGGCGATCGGGAGGGCGCCGCCCAGCGCGGCGGGAATGCAAACGGGGAATCCCGGTTGGGATTCCCCGTGCAATCGCTGCGAGGTCGGACGCCGCGCTCAACCTGCCCGGATCGACGTCCGCATGGCCCGGGCGATGAGCGCCGCGATCCCGTTACCAGCCGTAGTACGACTTCTGGTTGAAGCAGGTTGCGCTCTGGACTTTCTCGTTCGATTTGCTCGAGATCTTGTCATCCCAGATATTGGTGGCCGGCTTCACGCGCGTGACGTTGAGGCCAGGCATCTGGTCATTGAAGTACATGGCGAACGCGTTGTAGTACGACACGCGCTGCGGCGGACCGCCATGCCATGACGATGCCCCGTTGCATTCCAGACCGCCGTTGACGATGTTGATGATCGAGCCCAGCCGGAACGCCATGACGCCTTCATCGGCGGTGTCGCCAGGGGCCGTCGGGCCGTAGTTTTGGCCGTCGACCATGTAGCCGGCGCGCAGTTGGGGCAGTCCCTGATCGTTGCTGCTCTTGGAGATATTGGTCACATCGCCGTACAGGACGTCGTGCGCGGATGGCTTGGCGCCTTGCGGCGTCATCCAGAACCAGATCCCCGACAGGATCGACAATTCGCCATTGGTTGCCACGTAGTCGGGACGCTTGAGAAGCGTGTCCTTTTCCGTGATCAGGCTCTTGAGCATGCCGTTCTTGTACAGCCACGACGAGAACGCGCCGTAATTGTAGTTCCACGACAACTGGATGATGCCGCGGCCGTAGTACGAGCGGCCGGGAACCGGGGGATAGTCCGCCGAGCCTGCATCGACGTAGCCGATTGCCGAGCTCACGCCGGTGGCGTCGGTCGTGTAGCCCACTTCCTCGACCCAGTAGAGACCGCCCTTCCAGACCTTGGTCGATTCGCCGTCTGCCGCGGTGTAGTCGACGATCCATGGCGCGGGCGCGCCGCTCCAGGATCCGGACGTCTCGCGTGCCGATTTGGCCCAGAAGGCGATGAATTCCTGTGCCTGCTGCTTGGCCGTGCCTTCGTTGAGGAACTGCTTGTAGCCGTTGATCTTGGCCCAGTTGTTGTATTCGAGAACCGCCTTGCGGAACGCCGTCAGCGTGAATACGTCGGTGCTGCCGTCGGCGCGGGCAAGCGTGGGATCGGTATTGCGCGTGCCGCCGGCGGTGTTGAACTTGCCGGAGCGCATCGGGAACAGCCAGTCCCACTGGACGTCGGTGACCTGGCGCAGGAAGGCGTAGCCCTCTGCCGGCAGTGTGCCGTTGTTCCAGACGTCCGGTGCGGGCAGCGTTGTTTCTTCAGACGGTTCCACGGGAATCACAGGGGGGACCACCGGGGTGTCGACGGGAAGTTCGCCCGAGCCGCCCTCGGTGGGCGGAATCTTGTCGATATCGTCGCTGCTTGCGCCGCCGCCGCTACCGCCGCTGGTGTCATCTGTGGGCGTGGGCGTGGGATCCTTGCCGCCGGACGGACATGTTGCCAGCGGTTGCCAAGGCGTTTCCCAGTCGTACGTGACAGCCGTGGCGGGATCGAAGCCTTGCGTCCAGTACTTGGCCTCGTAGCAGGCGTTGCTCTTGCTGACCTGCGATCCGCCAGCGTAGGCCGCATTGGCATTCCACTCCGGCACGCTTTCAATCACGGCGGCGCCAGAAGTCTCATCGGTGATTTCGGCCTTGCCGACCATTTTCCAGGGGCCGTCGTTGGGATAAAAACGCGGCGTTTCGCCCTGCGTCCACCACGAATTGACGAATGTCGCCGTCTTGATCTTGCCGTCGACGTTTTCGGTATAGGTGACGTAATTGCCGGCGCTGTCGTAGGTTTTGCTGGGACTGTAATTCTCGTAAGAACCTGTGCCCGCGGCAAATGCGACCATGGCCAGTGGGCTGATAAGCAGTGCAGACAGGGAAACTGTCTTGAAGGTATTTCTGATTTTCATGGCAGCCGATTATTGATTGTGAATCGCCTCGCCGAGGCTGTTGTAGTTCTGAAGTGCCGCGTTGTATTTATCGGTGGTATTGCCGTTTTGATCGGCGGCGTAATTCGACTGGACGGCCACCGGTACCGTGGGCACCGTTTTCACCGTTTGCGGCGGGGTGTCGCCGCCGGCCGACGTGCCGGTGCCGCCGCTGTCGCCGCCGTCACCGCCGCATGCCGCCAGCAGGGCGGCGCACGATACTGCCGACATCAATCCCAGGGTGTGCTTTCGTGAAATGAATTTCATGTGAAATTCCAGATATGGATGTATGGAAAGTTGCCGAGGACGAGGGCTGCAGGGAAAATCGTTGGAAACGCGCTTTGGACTATCTGCAAAACCACAGGAATCAACTCGACAACGCCCGACAAGCCGGACTTCAGTCAGAATCTGCAAAGGGATATAATCTTGTAATGCCAGATTATCTGGAGATTGGCCGATGCCGACTTTTGGGCGCTGGTGAAATGTAAATCGGCAAGCCCGATTTGGATGTCGTTAATAGCTTAAAAGCGAGTGCGGCCGGCGGTGCGATGGCGCGCCGCGACGTAACGGCAGCGTCCCGATCGGGACGGCAGTCGACTAGATGTGTGGAAGACGAAATACGAAAGACGAAAAAGGGGCGCGTGACGCACCCCGGGGGGGTCAGTCGAAGGTGGGGGTGGAAAGCGGCGGATGCGCCCAGCGCGCCAGCACCGACTTGTCGAAGCGCCAGGGGTTGATGTCCGGACTGGCGCTGGCCGTCTTCACGTGGGCCACGAAGTCTGCCCTGGGTATCGGCCGGGCGCCCAGCGAGGCCAGGTGCTCGGTTTCCTGCTGGCAGTCGATCATGGCCACAGCGTGCTGGACGAGGAATGCACACAGGGCGGCCAATGCGATCTTGGAAGCGTCGGTGCGGTGGGCAAACATCGATTCGCCGTAGAACATGCGGCCCAGCGCTACGCCATAAAGGCCGCCCACGCGCGCGCCCTGATACCAAGTCTCTACCGAGTGCGCGAGACCGGCGCGATGGAGCACGCTGTAGGCATCGACGATCTCGTCAGTGATCCAGGTCCCGAGCTGCCCGTCGCGCGGTGTCATCGCGCAGGCGCGCATGACTGCCACAAAGTCGTCGTCGACACGAATTTCCCACGCCGGATCGCGCAGTACGCGCCGCAGCGTCTTGCGCAGCGAAAGCGACACCGCGAACGCCTCGGGCCGCAGCACCATGCGCGGGTCGGTGCTCCACCACAGCACGGGCTGGCCGTCCGAATACCAGGGGAAGATGCCCTGCCGGTACGCCAGCAGCAGACGCTGGGGCGTGAGGTCCCGGCTGGCCGCGAGCAGCCCCGGCGCGTCAGAGGCGGGGCCGAGCGCACGTTCGACCGGCGGAAACGGGTCGTGCGGGTCGAGCCAGGTGATCATGCGGGTAATCTGGCGCGGCCGCGCTCAGGGCGTGACCGTGGCGCGGCTCGTGAGCGGCCGCATCGGCTTGTCGATATCGAGTGTGTGCAGGCGGAAGTTGCCGTCGGCGATCCTGCCGGCCGCACGATCGGCAAAGAAGCAGCGCAGCGTATGAATGACGGTCGGGAAGGCCAGGTCGTCCCACGGCACGTCGGCTTCGTCGACCAGCTTCACTTCGAGGCTTTCCTCGCCCGGCGCGATATCCAGATCCTGCAGCCTGGCAAGATAGAACAGGTGCACCTGGTGGACGTGCGGCACGTTGAGCAGCGAAAACAATTCGCCCACTTCCACGCGCGCGCCTGCTTCCTCGAGGGTTTCGCGCGATGCGGCCTGCGCCGTGGTCTCGCCGATTTCCATGAAGCCCGCGGGCAGGGTCCAGAAGCCGTAGCGCGGTTCGATGGCGCGCTTGCAGATCAGGATCTTGTCTTCCCAGACCGGAATCGTGCCGACCACGTTGCGCGGATTGACGTAATGAATGGTGCCGCAGCCGTCGCATACGCTGCGCGGGCGGTTGTCGCCGTCAGGCACGCGCAACACAACCGCATGACCACAGTTCGAGCAGAATTTCATGGGGAGCGTCCGGGAAGAATGGCGCCAAGTGTATCACCGCGACGCGTGCCTGCCCGTGCTGGGCCATGCGCGCGGCCCGTGTCTTGCCAGGCGGCGGGACGCTGCCGCATGCCGCTTCGTCGGGAAGCGCAGATGCGCGCGGAAAACAAAAAACCCGCCAATGGCGGGTTTGCTGTGCGACGGGAAAATCGGTTGGTTGCGGGGGCAGGATTTGAACCTGCGACCTTCGGGTTATGAGCCCGACGAGCTGCCAGACTGCTCCACCCCGCGTCCGTCGAAGAGGTGATTATAGGTTAGCTGTTGGCGCAATGCAACAGAAACTTCACCCATCATCAAATTGCCACGCACACAAGCATTGGAGCGATCCTGGCGCCGAGCGTTCAACCCGTTTGCGGGCGATCTGTTGTGCGTCGCGGCAGGCCTTCCCACATCGCGCTTTCGAATTCGAAGCTGTCGCGCTGCTGCAGGTCGTCGCGCTGCCAGATCACGCGCTCGCGGCGCACCGTGAGCATCCACGTGGTGGTGGCCAGCGGCTGCGGCGGATCGAACGCGCGCGGGGAGAGCACCGCGGCGCAGACGCCGTGCCCGGGGTCGCGCACCGAAGCGTAGCGGATCAGGCCGACGCGCGCCTCGCGGGCGATCGCGGCAAATGCCTGGCAGGCGTTGTGATCGTCGGGATCGGCCCATTGCGACGCATCCTGCAGAAACGGTGGTGCGTCCAGCGCCACGCCCTCCGTTTTTACTCCCACTTGGAACAGCGTCTGTGGGCGCGCGTCGATGCGTGGCAGATCGGGGCAGTCGAGCAGAAAGCGCCAGCGCAGGTAACCGAGCTCCGCGCACGCGGTGCCGATGGTCTGGGCCCCATAAAACACGCCTGGGTCGTGGTTGCTGCGAAAGCGCGAGCCCGATGCGCTGGCCGGATAGCGAAACGGCGTGAATATCAGGTAGTGCAGATGACGTGCCTCAGGCGGCACGGCGGGCTTGCCGGCGTCCAGCACCGCTTCGAGCACCGCCTGTTCGTCGAGGCTGTCGACCAGCGGCATGGTCGATGCCACGTGCTGTGCCTCGACGGCGCGCCACAGCGTGAGCGCAAAGGGCTTGCGCTCAGATGCGACCGCGGGTGGCGTCCAGGTAGTGAACGACACGGACCAAGCCCTCGGTGGTTCGGATCAGCTCCAGCGGCTTGCCGCCGAGCGCGAGATTGTCATGCGTCAGCCACAGCCGCGCCTGCTCGTCATGCCCCAGGATGGCGTCGAGCGAGCGGAACAGCCTGACGAACAGCACCGCGAATTCCCATTCCTTGCGATGCGTATCGAGTACATAGCCGCCCGAGGCCATGCGGGAAACCGAGGCGGTGCTGATGCCGAGCACGCTGGCGACGATGGCCTGGCTGATGCCAAGAAAGCCCGCCGCGCGCATGACGGCCTTGGTCAGCGTCACGCCGGGGTCGGGGCTGCCGCCGGTTTCGGGCTGCGGGATTTGCCTCGATTGCATCGCCTCGCTCCTGTTTCTTGAGAAACATTATAGGAGCCCGATTTCAGTTGGGAAGACGCAAATCGCGGCGCGGCGCACACAACGCCCCCACGCGGTGGTCAGTAGGTTTCGATGTGCAGCCGCCCCTCCGCACGTAGTTGCGCCTCGATGTCGGGCCACGACTGCCCCGCCGCGGCGCAAACCTGCCCGAACGCTTCCAGCACGCCTTCCTCCATCCCCTTCAGCCCGCAGATGTAGACGTAGCCATGTGGATCGCCGAGCAGAGCTGCCACGCTTGCCGCAGCCTCGCGAATCGCATCCTGCACATAGCGCCGCGGCGCTTCGGGGTCGCGCGAGAAAGCGAAATGCATATCGAGGAAGTCTCGCGGCAGCTTTAGCAGCGGACCAAAGTAGGGCAGTTCACGACGGTTGCGCGCGCCGAAGAACAACAGCCGGCGTCCGCCAAAATCGGCCATGTTGCGTCGCATGCGTTCGGTCATGGCGCGCATGGGAGCGGATCCGGTGCCGGTGCAGATCATCATCACGCTCGCCTCGCGATGGTTGGGCATCAGGAAGGTGTTGCCGAACGGGCCCACCACCTCCACCTTGTCGCCCTTGCCCAGATCGCACAGGAAGTTGGACGCCACGCCGCGCACCGGATTGCCGTCGTGATCGCTCACCACGCGCTTCACGGTCAGCGCGAGGTTGTTGTAGCCGGGCCGCTCGCCGTCGCGTGGGCTGGCCACCGAATACATGCGGATGTAGTGCGGCTTGCCCGATTCGTCCACCCCGGGCGGCACCACGCCGATCGCCTGGCCCTCCAGCACCGGGAAAAAGTGGTTGCCGAAATCGAGCACGATGTGATGGATGTCGCTCGACGCATCGGCTTCGGTCAGACGGTAGTTACCGGCGACAGTCGCGGTCACCGGTGCGCGTACGCCGTGCAGGTTCACATATGGGTGCGCGGCCGACCACGGCGCCTTGGGCGACGTATGGCGGCTGGTGTGCACCTGCTGCAGCGTCAGCGATTCCGGCGTCTGGGCGGCCTGCTCGACGGCCTGTCCGCTGGCCGCCGCCGCATCGATCTCGGCTTCGGGCAGCGGCACCTCGGCTGGCAGTTCGTCCCAGCCGAACTGGGCGTCGATGGAATACGCCTGGCCCTTGAACATCGTGCGCCAGTTGTCGATGGCGCCGGTCGGGCAGGGCGACAGACATGCGCCGCAGCCGTTGCAGACGTCCGCCTTGACGACGTAGTTGCGGTCGTCGTGCGTGATGGCATCGATCGGGCAGGTGTCTTCGCAAGTGTTGCAGCGAATGCAGATTTCCGGATCGATCAGATGTTGCTTGATGATGTCGGGGGCGCCCATGATCTTTGGTGTTCCGGCCATTCAGTTGAAACGCACGTATTCGAAATCCGCGGGCTGGCGATTGATGCCAACGGCCGGCGGGGCGATCCAGTTGGCATACTTGCCCGGTTCCACCACGCGCCCCATCAGCGACGCCACGAACCTGCGGTCCTCGTCGGTGGCCAGCCATTTGTCCTGATTGGCGCGCCACTCGGCCTCGCCGATCACTTCGCCGGTGGGCGACACGTGCACATTGGCGAACGAGCCAATCTTGCGGTTGAATGCCTTGTGCGGCACGCTCAGGCGGAACGCAATGCCGGCTTTTTCTATCACCTTGTTCCAGCGCGCCACGCCGCCCACGGAGTCCTTGATGTAGTCGTCGCGCAGCACTTCGTTGAGCGCGTTGAGCATTGGCACTTCGCGTTCGCCGAGCTTGCCGTCTTTGACTTCCAGGATGCGGTACACGTCGTTCTTGAGCAGGTGATCGTCGGCGCGCTTGCCTTCCTCGAAACGGCCTTTGAGCCCCGCGCTGTAAAACGTCGCGGCGTTGGACGACTGGTCGGCGCCAAACAGGTCGATCGTCACGCTGTAGTGGAAGTTCAGGTAGCGCTGGATCGTTTCGAGGTCGATCACACCGGCCGCGCGGACATCGGCGGGGTCCTGGATGTCGCGTTCGCGCATCACCTCGCAGGTACGCTGGATGACGCGCGACACACCCGACTCGCCAACAAACATGTGATGAGCTTCCTCGGTCAGCATGAAGCGCGTGGTGCGCGCCAGCGGATCGAAGCCCGATTCGGCCAGCGCGCACAACTGGAATTTTCCGTCGCGATCGGTGAAGTACGTGAACATGAAGAACGACAGCCAGTCCGGCGTGCGTTCGTTGAAAGCGCCCAGGATGCGGGGATTGTCCTCATCGCCGGAGCGCCGGCCCAGCAGCGCCTCGGCTTCCTCGCGGCCGTCGCGGCCGAAATGGCGATGCAGCAGGTACACCATCGCCCACAGATGGCGGCCTTCCTCGACGTTCACCTGGAACAGGTTGCGCAGGTCGTAGAGCGATGGCGCGGTGAGTCCAAGGTGCCGCTGCTGTTCCACCGACGCCGGCTCGGTATCGCCTTGCGTGACGATGATGCGGCGCAGGTTGGCGCGGTGTTCGCCCGGCACTTCCTGCCACGCGGCCTCGCCCTTGTGCTCGCCGAAATGGATCTTGCGATCGGCATCGGCCGGCTGCAAAAAAATGCCCCAGCGATAGTCGGGCATCTTCACATGATCGAAATGCGCCCAGCCCGATGGATCGACCGATACAGCAGTGCGCAGATACACGTCAAAATTGTGCGAGCCGTCCGGGCCCATGTCGCGCCACCAGTCCAGGAACGCGGGCTGCCAGTGTTCCAGCGCGCGCTGCAGCGCGCGATCCTCGGAAAGATTCACATTGTTGGGAATCTTCTGGCTGTAGTCGATGCTCATCGTGGCGTCTCCGTTATCGTTTTTTCAGTGGATCGAGGGGCGTTGTCAGACGCGGTCCCAGTCGAAGCGCGCCTTGTTGCCGGTGCCGAACACCTTGAGCGCGCCATGCTCGCCGACCGCATTCGGGCGATTGAAAATCCAGTTCTGCCACGCGGTCAGCCGGCCGAAGATGCGCGTCTCCATGGTCTCTTGGCCGCCAAAGCGCAGATTCGCCTCCAGCCCGGTCAGCGCGTCCGGAGACAAGCTCGCGCGCTCCTCGATGGCGATGCGGATCTCGTCTTCCCAGTCGATATCGTCGGGCGCGGCGGTCACCAGTCCAAGCGCCTCCGCCGTGGCGCCATCGAGCGGCTTGCCCGCCTGCTCGCGCACCGCCTCGATTGCCTGCGCATCCTCGTAAAAGCGCGCGGCCAGCCGCGTCAGCCCGTTGGGCATCGGATAGCGGCCGAAGTTGGCGGAGCCCGCGCAAATGCGCGGAGCATCGTCGGGCGCATCGGGCAACTGCAGCATGTAGCTGCGATCGGCGGCAAGCGCCAGTTCGAGTAGCGTGCCGGCAAAGCACGACCGCTGTTCCACCAGCGCGAACAGGCTGCGCGACGACACATCGAGACGCGCCAGCGTGCGGCGCAGCATGCCGATGGTCTCCCGCACAAACCAGTGACCGGCGTGGGCATCCATCAGCGCGTCGGCTGCCAGCACCTGCGCGGCGTCGCCTTCGGTCTTGAGGATCCACATGCCGATGTCGAGATGATTGGTGCGCAGCGTGAGGACGGCGTCATCGAGCTCGCGCGCCATCTTGAGCGGCCACCACTGCGCGCCGGCGTCGACGATCGCGGCGAGATCCCGGGGCTGATCGCCGATCGGCGCGGCCACGGTGATGGTGGCGTGGCGCGCGTCGCGGTCGATCTCGACGCGCACGGTGTCATAGCGATACCCGGCCGCGTCGCTCTGGCGTGCCAGCGGCGTCAGCGTGATACCGCGTTCGCCGGCCGGGCGGTCGCTCTGCGCGGCCAACGCCTGCGCACGTTCGCGCACGTGTTCCGTAAAGCGCGCCGGTTTGACGACGTCGTCCACCAGACGCCAGTCCTTGGCGCGCTGGCCGCGCACGCCCTCCGTGGTGAGGCAGAAGATATCGGCGTGATCGCGACGAACGCGGCGCTTGTCGGTCACGCGCGTGAGCCCGCCGGTGCCGGGAAGCACGCCCAGCAAGGGCACTTCCGGCAGGCTGACCGCCGACGAGCGGTCGTCGATCAGGATGATCTCATCGCATGCCAGCGCCAGTTCATAGCCGCCGCCAGCCGTCGTGCCGTTGCATGCGGCGATGAACTTGATGCCCGAATACCGGCTGGCATCCTCGATGCCGTTGCGCGTCTCGTTGGTGAATTTGCAGAAATTGACCTTCCACGCGTGGCTTGACTTGCCGAGCATGAAAATGTTCGCGCCTGAGCAGAAAATGCGCTCCTTCGTGCTGGTCAGCACGACCGTGCGCACTTCGGGATGCTCGAAGCGGATGCGCTGCAGTGCGTCGTGCAGTTCGATGTCGACACCGAGGTCGTAGGAATTGAGCTTCAGCGCGTAGCCGGGGCGCAGGCCGCCTTCTTCGTCCACGTTCATGGCCAGGGTGGCAATCGGGCCGTCGAACGTCAGCTGCCAGTGGCGATACTGCTCGGGATGGCGCTCGAACGTGACCGGGTCGTGCGCGGCGAGGTCCGTTGTCGACATGGGGGCTGTCTCCTTAATGCACTATAGTGCCTTATCATTGGAGATGAAATATAGTGCATCGAAACGATCGACGCAAGGTCGACGCAAGGCCGGCGATGCGCGTTGATACGCATCGCTCACGTCATGGCAGGTTCAGTCGGAAAGCCCGCCCGACGGCGGGTCTAACGATCAGCTAGTCTTGGCGCGCAACTGGGTCTGTAGCGCGAGAAGCGACGACGCGGCGTCCTGGCCGCTGGTGTCGATCGCGATATCGGCGCGTGAATAGAGGGGCGAGCGCGCCTGGAGGATGCGGCGCAGGTCCGCCATGGCTTCGCGGTTGCCTTCCATGGGCCGCATGTCGCCCTGCGCCACCACGCGCGCCATGTGTTCTTCCGGCGTGGTTTTTACCCACACGGTGAAGCAGCGCGCCAGCAGCAGGTTGAATGTAGCCGGCTCCGACACCAGGCTGCCCGGCGTGGCCAGCACCATGGTCGTGTGTTCGCGCAGCACGCGCTCGAGCGCGCGGATCTCGTAGCGGCGGTAGGCTGCCTGGCCATACAGCGAATGGATCTCGGAAAGGCTTGCGCCGGCTTCCTGCTCGATTGCTGCATTGAGCTCGACGAACGGCACGCCTTCGGCGGCCGCCAGGGCGCGTCCCAGCGTCGATTTGCCGGCGCCGCGCAGGCCGATCAGCGCGATACGGCGGTGTCGCGCGTCGCGCGATTCCGCCGGCGAAAGCGCCTGGCGCGCGGCCTCGCGTACGCGCGCCAGATCGTTGGCCGGCAACTGCGCCAGCCATTGCACCAGTTGCGAAAACTCGGCGGCGCGATGCGCGTTCTGCCCAGCCGGATCGGCGTGCCCGTCGACTTCGGCCAGCACCACTGGCAGCGGCACGTCGAGCGCGCCCGCCACCTGGCGCAACAGCAATACCGATGCATTGCCGGTGCCCGTTTCCAGATTGGCCAGATAGCGCTCGGACACCTCGGCGCCGCGCGCCAGATCCTTGCGCGACATGCCGCGCGCGGCCCGCAACGAGCGGATGCGTTCGCCAAGCTGCGTCAGATAGGGATCGCGCTCGCCGCTGGTGCGCGGGTCGGCGCGATGCTCGGCGGGGCTGTCGGAAGTCAGGAGCGGCTGGGGATCGCGGCGCATGCGGAATAAGCCAGAAAAAAGGGCGGCGGGGCGGGATAGCGGGGACGGCGTCGCGCATTATACGTGCAGCAAATTTCCGGGCGGCGCGGCTTTCGGCTGTTCTATAGTGCATACCCTTGCTTGCATAATAGTCGATGTGAAATAAAATGCATCATCACGGCAGCGTAGCCCCTTGGCTGTCGGTACAAGAAGACAAAGTGCTGAAAGCCGTACCGTCGTGCGCTGCTCCCAGGCGACGCTCCGGACGGCTCGAGGAGTGGAGACATGACGCCCCCGATCACCAGTGCCGCGCCGGCAGCCAATCCGGCTGGGCACGCGCTTTCCGCTGTATCCGCCGTATCTTCAGTACCCGCGCAGCCGCCGCATTCGTCCGCGCCGGACGTGCACGCAATAACGGTCTTGCCCGCGCGTTACAACGCTGCCGCCGATCTGCTCGGGCGCAATCTGGACGCTGGGCGCGGCGCGCGTATTGCCTATATCGACGATACGGAACGCCTCAGTTATGCCGAGCTGGACGCGCGCTGCCGCCGTTTTGCGGCCGCGCTGAGTCGGGCTGGTTTTCGGCGCGAAGAGCGCGTGCTGCTGTGCGCGCTCGACACCATCGACTTTCCGATAGTCTTTCTCGGCTGCCTGCTGGCCGGCGTGGTGCCGGTTGCTGTCAACACGCTGCTGACCGTCGAGGATTATGCGTACATGCTCGAACATAGCGGCGCGCGCGCAGTGGTGGTGTCCACGCCATTGTTGCCGGCCATGCGTGCTGCGATCGACAAGTCCGGAATGCAGCCCGAGGTCATCGTCGCCGCGCCGTACGCCGGGGGCGTCGATGACGGCGCGGGCGTCGCGCAGTCTGTGTCGCGCATGGTGGCCGACAACGCGCCTGCATCGGACGTCGCCAGCACCGGACCCGACGACATGGCGTTCTGGCTGTATTCATCGGGATCGACCGGCCGGCCCAAAGGCACCGTGCATACGCACGGCAATCTGTTCCATACCGCGGATCTCTATGCGCGCCGGGTGCTTGGCATTCGCGAGGACGACGTGGTGTTTTCCGCGGCCAAGTTGTTCTTTGCCTACGGGCTGGGCAATGCGCTGACGTTTCCGCTTTCGGTTGGCGCGACCACCGTGCTGATGGCGGAGCGGCCGACGCCGCAGGCCGTGTTCCAGCGGCTGGTCGCGCATCGGCCCACGGTGTTCTGCGGCGTGCCCACGCTGTTTGCCGGCATGCTGGCCGCCGTCGATCTGCCGTCTCGCGACAGCGTGGCGCTGCGCGTCTGCACATCGGCAGGCGAGGCGTTGCCGCGCGATATCGGCGACCGGTTTTTGGCGCATTTCGGCTGCGACATTCTCGACGGCATCGGCTCCACGGAAATGCTGCATATCTTTCTATCGAACCGCCCTGGCGAGGTGCGCTACGGCACCACGGGCAAGCCGGTGCCGGGCTACCAGCTCAAGCTGCTCGACGAGCAGGGCAAAGCATGCGCGCCTGGCGAAATCGGCGATCTGTATATCAAGGGACCGTCCGCGGCGCTGATGTACTGGGGCAATCGCGACAAGAGCCGCGATACCTTTGTCGGTGAGTGGACGCGCAGCGGCGACAAATACGTGTGCGACGCCGACGGCTATTTCACCTACGCGGGTCGCAGCGACGACATGCTCAAGGTCGGTGGCATCTATGTGTCGCCGTTCGAGGTCGAGGCCGTGCTTGCCCAACATCCAGCGGTGCTGGAAGCTGCGGTAATCGGCGTGGCCGATGCCGACGATTTGATCAAGCCGAAAGCGTTCGTGGTGATGAAGCCGGGTCAGACGTGGCACGACGGCATGGCCGCTGAACTGCAGGCGTTTGTGAAAAGCCGGCTCGCACCGTACAAGTACCCGCGCCAGATCGAATGCGTGGAAGAATTGCCCAAGACCGCAACCGGCAAGATCCAGCGCTTCCGGCTGCGCCAGCGCGAGGAAGCCGCGCGCCTTTCATGAGCGACGCAATCATGGGCAGCGACACCGTTCGCATTCCGTTCGACGGCCGGCAGATCGACATCGAATACCAGTGGCTGCGTGAGACGCGGATGCAGCGGCCGCTGGTGGTGTTCCTGCATGAAGGCCTCGGGTCCATCAGCATGTGGCGCGACTTCCCGCAGCAGATTTGCGATGCCGGTGATTTTCGCGGACTGGTGATCTCGCGCTATGGCTATGGCCGGTCCACCCCGCGGCCGCACGACGAGAAATGGGGCGTCGATTTCATGCACCGGCAGGCGCGCGAGATGCTGCCAGCCCTGTTCGATGCGCTCGACATCGGCGTGGGGCGGCGCCACGGCAAGCCCTGGCTGCTGGGCCACAGCGATGGCGGGTCGATCGCACTGATCTACGGCGCCAGCTTTCCAGACGCCGTGGACGGGCTCACCGTGCTGGCGCCGCATATCTTCGTCGAGGACCTGTCGGTGCGCAGTATCGCAATCACGCGCGACACCTATCTGCACACCGACTTGCGCGCGCGGCTGGCGCGTCATCATCAGGACGTCGATTCGGCATTCTGGGGCTGGAACGATATCTGGCTCGATCCGGCATTTCGGCGCTTCGATCTGAGGCCGCTGCTGGCCGATATCCGCTGCCCGGTGCTGGCGGTGCAGGGCGAGGACGACGAGTACGGCACGATGGCCCAGATCGAGGGTATCCATCGATATGCCCCGCAGACCGTGCTGCTTAAACTCGCGCGCTGTGGGCATTCGCCACACCGCGATCAGGCGGGCGCATTGACGGCGGCGAGCGTGGCGTTTATAACCACACATACTTCAATCCTAAAATAATTCGCGCCGATGGCCGGTTCCGCTTGGAATCGATGCCGTACGGGGCCGACGGCTGTAGACCACCAGGAGGAAATCCATGCATCGCAATGCATTGCGCAGGCTGCTGCACGCGCGTCGTCTGACAGTTTCGCTGGGCGCCGCCGCGCTCATGGCCGCCGGCACCGCCACCATCGCCCAAACTGCCGCTCCAGCCGCACCGGCCGCATCCGGCGGCAAGCTCAAGGTCGGCTTCATGCTGCCGTACACCGGCACGTATGCGGCGTTGGGCACGGCGATCGAGAACGGCTTTCGCATGTATGTCGGCCAGCAGGGCGGCAAGCTGGGCGGGCGCGATGTCGAGTATTTCAAGGTCGATGACGAATCGGATCCGGCCAAGGCGCCCGAGAATGCCACCAAGCTGATCCGGCGCGACCAGGTCGACGTGGTGGTCGGCACCGTCCATTCGGGCGTGCAAATGGGCATCGTCAAGGTGGCCAAGGAAAACAACACGCTGCTGATCATTCCGAACGCCGGCGTCGACGAAGCCACCGGCCCGCTGTGCGGCGCGAACATCTTCCGCTCGTCGTTTTCGAACTGGCAGCCGGGCTACGCCATGGGCCACGTACTGGCCGAACGGGGCATGAAGAAGGTGGTGACGCTCACCTGGAAGTACGCGGCTGGCGAACAGTCGGTCAAGGGGTTCAAGGAGGCGTTCGAATCCAAGGGCGGCAAGGTGATCAAGGAATTGAGCCTGCCATTCCCGAACGTCGAATTCCAGGCGCTGATCACCGAGGTGGCGTCGCTGAAGCCGGATGCGGTATTCGTGTTCTTCGCGGGCGGCGGCGCGGTCAAGTTCGTCAAGGATTGGCAGGCGGCCGGCCTGAAGGACAAGATTCCGCTTTATGGATCGGGCTTCCTGACCGACGGCACGCTCGAAGCGCAGGGCGCCGCGGCGCAGGGGCTGGAAACCACGCTGCACTACGCGGACGGCCTGACCAATGCGCGCGACAAGACGTTCCGCCTGGACTACGCCAAGACCTACAAGCTGCAACCGGACGTCTACGCGGTACAGGGTTACGACGCCGCGCAACTGCTGGCCGCGGGCGCCAATGCGGTCAAGGGCGACATGACGCGCAAGGCCGAGGTCATCAAGGCGATGGAGGCGGCCCGGGTGGACAGCCCGCGCGGCGCATTCACGCTGTCCCGCGCGCACAACCCGGTGCAGGATTTCTATCTGCGCAAGGTCGATGGCCGCGAGAACAAGCTCAGCAGCGTGGCCGTCAAGTCGCTGGCCGATCCGGCGCGCGGCTGCCGGCTGTAACGGGGCCGCGATGACATATTTCTTCGGCAAGAGGCTTCGGCAACAGGCATCGCGATGGACATCGTTTCATTCCTGATCCAGTGCCTGAACAGCGTCCAGTACGGCTTGCTGCTGTTCCTGGTGGCCAGTGGGCTGACGCTGATCTTCGGCATCATGGGCGTGATCAATCTCGCCCATGGCAGCTTCTACATGCTGGGCGCCTACCTGGCGTTCACGCTGGCCAGCCTGACCGGCAACCTGTTCATTGCGCTGCCGCTGGGCGTAGTGCTGGCCATCGTGTTCGGCTACGTTCTGGAATGGGCGTTTTTCAGCTACCTGTACCAGCGCGACCATCTGCAACAAGTGCTGATGACCTATGGCCTGATCCTTGTCTTCGAGGAATTGCGCAGCATCCTGGTCGGTGATGATGTGCACGGCGTGCCGGTGCCGGCGTTGCTCGACGGTGCGCTGCCGATCGGCAACGACATGACCTATCCGGTCTACCGCTTGTTCATTTCCGCTGTGTGCCTGCTGGTGGCCGGGGCCATGTACTACGTCATCCGCCGCACCCGCATGGGCATGATGATTCGCGCCGGCGCCACCAATCGCGAGATGGTGCAGTCGCTCGGCATCAACGTGACCATGCTGTATCGCTTCGTGTTCGCACTCGGCGTGGCGCTGGCCGTGCTGGCGGGGATGATCGCCTCGCCGGTGTCGTCGGTGTATCCGGGCATGGGCGGGCAGGTGCTGATCATCTGCTTCGTGGTGGTCGTGATTGGCGGTATCGGATCGGTCAAGGGCGCGCTCGTGGCGTCGCTGCTGATCGGCTTTGTCGATACATTCGGCAAGGTCTTCTGGCAGGACGGGGCGGGCGTGCTCGTGTATCTGCTGATGGCCATGATCCTGTTGTGGAAGCCGCAAGGGCTGTTCCGCGCGGGCTGAGTTGGAAAACCTCACATGCAAACGGATTTTTCGACGCCTTCGCCACAGCCCGTGCGACGGCCCGCGTGGCTTGCGGCCATGGGCTGGATGCTGGCCCTGGCGCTGCTGTGCGCCGTGCCCGCGCTGCTGACCGCCGACAGCGACAAGTACTACATCGAGCTGCTCAGCAAAGTCATGATCATGGCGATCTTTGCGCTGTCGCTGCAGTTGCTGATCGGTTATACAGGCCTGGTCAGCCTGGGGCACGCGGCGTATTTTGCGATGGCCGCCTACGCCACGGCGCTGCTTGCGCCCCAGAGCGGCGCGGGCAACGGCTGGCTGCTGATGCTCGGCGCGGTGGGCGCAGCCGGTGCGCTGGCGCTGGTGGTCGGGGCGTTGGTACTGCGCACGCGCGGCGTCTACTTCATCATGGTCACGCTCGCGTTTGCGCAGATGGTCTATTTCGTGTTCCACGACACCAAGATCGCGGGCGGCAGCGACGGCACCTATATCTATTTCCGGCCCGAATTCGGGCTGTTTTCGGCGCGTCCGCTGACCGTCAACGAGCCGGTGCAGTTCTATTGGCTGGTGCTGGCGGCGCTGGTGCTGACGGTGGGGCTGCTGGCGTTGATCCTGCGCTCGCGCTTCGGCCACGCGCTGGTGGGCATTCGCCATAACGAGCAGCGCATGCGGGCGGCCGGCTACGCCACGTATCGCTATCAACTGGGCGCCTTTGTAGTGGGCGGCATGCTGGCCGGGCTGGCCGGCTATCTCTATGCCATCCAGTTTGGCTTCGTGAATCCGGAGATCGCCTCGTGGCATCAATCCGGCAACGCGATGTTGATGGTCATCCTGGGCGGCGTCGGCAGCCTGGCGGGGGCGGTGCTCGGGGCCTTCTCGTTCGTGCTGCTGGCTGAATGGTCGGCAGCGCTGACCAAGCATTGGCAATTGCTGATGGGCGCCTTCATCATCGCCGCCGTAGCGCTGCTGCCGCGCGGGCTGGTCAGCGTGCCGGCCGTGGTGCGGCAGCGTGCGCCTCGCCGCGTGCGCCGCGGCCCGGATACTGCCGAGTCCAATGCCCGCAGCCGGGAGGCGATATGAGTCCAGGCATGTCCGCGCCAGTCATGGAAGCGCATATGCTGTCGCGCCGTTTTGGCGGACTGACGGCGGTGAACCAGGTCGATCTGTCATTGCACCTGAACGAGATCCACGCCGTGATCGGCACCAATGGCGCAGGCAAATCGACGCTGATCAACATGCTGTCGGGCGAATTGCCGCCGACGGAAGGGCGCCTGCAACTGCAGGGGCAGGACGTCACCGGCTGGCCGCAGCCGAAGCTGGCGCGACACGGCGTGGGCCGCAGCTATCAACGCAACAACATCTTCCTGCCGCTGACCGTGCGCGAGAACTGTCGTCTGGCGGCGCAATCGCGCGCCCAGCGCGCCTGGCGTTTCTGGGAGCCCGCGCAGGCCTGCCGCACCAGCCGCGGCCTTGCCGACGACGCGCTCGAGCGGGCCGGGCTGGCCGCGCACGCGGAACGCTTGGCCAGCGAACTCGCCCACGGCCAGAAGCGGCAATTGGAGGTGGCGATGTGCCTGGCCACGGAGCCCGTGGCGTTGCTGCTGGACGAGCCGCTGGCCGGGATGGGTGCGGAGGAGTCGTCGCGCATGCTGGAACTGCTGCGCGGTTTGCGCGAAGAACATGCCATCCTGCTCGTCGAGCATGATATGGAAGCCGTGTTCGCCGTGGCCGACCGCATCACCGTGATGGTCAACGGCACCGTGATCGCGTCGGGCGATCCCGCCAGCATCCGCGCCAACCGCGAGGTGCAGTTGGCCTATCTTGGCGAAGAAGGCGACACGCATGGGGAGCCGCGCGCATGAGCGACGCCATCATCGACGCCACCGCCATCCACGCCTGGTACGGATCGAGCCATGTTTTGCGCGGCGTGGACTTCCGCGTGGGCGCGGGCGAAACAGTGGGGCTGCTGGGCCGCAATGGCATGGGCAAGAGCACGCTGTTGCGCACGCTGCTGGGACAAGTGCGCGAACGTGACGGTCGGATCCACGTGGCCGGGCGCGACATGTCGCGCGCGCGGCCCCATGAAGTGGCGCGACTTGGCGTCGCCTACGTGCCGGAAGGGCGCGGCATCTTTCCGAACCTGAGCGTGCGCGAAAACCTGCTGATGGCGGCGCGGCCCGGCATTGGCGGGCGCAAGGACTGGGACGAAGCACGGGTGCTGGACTTGTTTCCGCGCCTTCGGGAGCGGCTGTCGCATGGCGGGCAGCAGTTGTCGGGCGGCGAGCAGCAGATGCTGTCGATCGGCCGCGCGCTGATGACCAATCCGGACTGCCTGATCCTTGATGAGGCCACCGAAGGGCTGGCGCCCAAGATCGTGCACGAGATCTGGGGCGTGATCGCCAGGATCCGCGCCACCGGCATCGCCTCGATCGTGGTGGATCGCAATTACCGCGCGGTGCTGGCGCATGCCGAGCGCGTGGTGGTGCTGGAGAAGGGCGCGGTCGTGATGGCGGCGCCAGCGGTGGAACTTGCCGCTGCACCCGCCGCGCTGGATCGCTATCTCGGCGTGTAAGCGGTCCTGTCACAAAAAGTGGTGTATCGTCAACCCGTGTCGCAACCTCGCAACGCTGCGGACCGTTGGGAATCCCACGCCGACGAGCCGTTTCAACCTTGACCCGGCCGCGCTTCTTTCCGATGCTTGATCGGTCGCGTTACGCTTACGGGCGTTTCCATAGTGGTCGCCGCACGACACTTCATCTAGAATGCGCGCGTTTGTGCAACGCAATAGAAGCAGAGAAGGCCAACACGCCCCATCCGGGACCGGAACCGTTTGCGTGAGAGAAACTGTGCCTGATGTATCACTTCAACTGCATATCTGGCCGGGCGTTCTGCCGGCGCGGTTGAACCCAGGCATGGGAGGCGCAAGCTGGTCCAGCTGACCCAAATACATGACTCCATCCACAACCAGCCACTACTACGTCGATAGCCCGAGCACTCGTGCGCTCGTGATCGGCGCGATCGGTGTCGTCTTCGGCGATATCGGCACCAGCCCCCTGTATGCCCTCAAGGAATGCTTCAGCAAGGACCACGGCATTCCGTTCAGCGCCGAGGCCGTGCTTGGCATCATCTCGCTGCTGTTCTGGGCCATGATCATCGTGGTCTCGATCAAGTACGTATTGTTTGTGATGCGTGCCGACAACGATGGCGAAGGCGGCGTGCTGGCGCTGATGGCGCTGGCGTTACGCACCGCCGCGCCGCGCTCGCGCATGGCCAAGGTGATCATGATGTCGGCCATCTTCGGCGCCTGCATGTTCTATGGCGATGCGGTGATCACGCCGGCCATTTCCGTGCTGTCGGCCGTGGAAGGCCTGGAAATCGCCGCGCCGGGTTTATCGCATTTCGTCCTGCCGATCACGGTGTCGATCCTGTGCGTGCTGTTCCTGATCCAGCGCCACGGCACCAGCGCCGTCGGCAAGCTGTTCGGGCCGATCATGGTCGCGTGGTTCCTGGCGCTGGGCGGGCTGGGCATTTTCAACCTGATGCAGTCGCCGGAAATCCTCAAGGCGATCAATCCCTGGTACGGCATTTCGTTCCTGATCGACCATTCGCTGCAGGCGTTTATCGTGCTGGGCAGCGTCTTCCTGGTGCTGACCGGCGCCGAAGCGCTCTATATCGACATGGGCCACTTCGGCGCCAAGCCGATCCGTTACGGCTGGTTCATGATGGTCATGCCGTGCCTGATGCTCAATTATTTTGGCCAGGGCGCGATGCTTTTGGGCAACCCCTCGTCGATCGAGAATCCGTTCTTCCTGATGGTGCCGGAACTGCTGCAGTTGCCGATGGTGCTGCTGGCCACCGCGGCCACGGTGATCGCGTCGCAGGCGGTGATTTCGGGCGCGTTCTCGCTCACCAGCCAGGCCATCCAGTTGGGCTTCCTGCCGCGCATGCGCATCCAGTACACCTCGGCAGCCGAAATCGGCCAGATCTACATGCCGGTGATCAACTGGGTGCTGCTGCTGCTGGTGATCTGCGTGGTGTTGTCGTTCAAGAAATCCGAGAATCTGGCCGCGGCCTACGGCATCGCCGTGACCACCACGATGCTGATCACCACGTTCCTGGCCGTCATCGTCATGCGCCGGTTCTGGAAATGGAATCGCGTGCTGGTGACCGTGCTAGGCATGGTGTTCCTGATCGTCGATTTGTCATTCTTCGCGGCCAATCTGCTCAAGGTGGCCGAAGGCGGCTGGTTCCCGCTGCTGATGGGTTCGCTGGCGTTCTTCCTGCTGATGACGTGGCATAGCGGCCGCAAGCTGCTGCGCGCGCGCAGCCTCGAAGACGGCATTCCGCTGGAGCCGTTCATCGCCGGCCTGCTGGCCCATCCGCCGCACCGCGTGGAAGGCACGGCCGTGTTTTTGACGGGCAGCACGGAATCGGTGCCGGTATCGCTGCTGCACAACCTGAAGCACAACCGGGTGCTGCACGAGCGCGTGGTGTTCCTGTGTTTTGTCACGCGCGATATTCCGTACGTGGACGACGACCATCGCCTGACCTGCAAGGACCTGGGCGGCGGCGTGTTCATCCTCAAGTCCGAATACGGCTTCAAGGAAACCCCCGACGTGCAGCGCGTGCTGGACCTCGCTCAGCGCAAGCTGGACATGCATTTCGAGCTGATGGAGACCTCGTTCTTCATCGCGCGCGAATCGGTCATTCCATCCAAGCTGCCCGGCATGTCGATGTGGCGCGAAAGCCTGTTTGCGTGGATGCATCAGAACGGCGCCAAGCCGTCCGATTTCTTCTCTATTCCGGCCAATCGCGTAGTGGAGCTCGGGACGAAGGTCGAAATCTGAGCGCCGACGCCGCATGAAAAAAACGCCCGCAAGGGCGTTTTTTCGTTAGGCGAGGGCAGCGGCGGAACTAGCGCTTGAGCTTGGCGAATGCCGCGGCCATGGCGCCTTGCGTTTCCACTTCGCGGCGATTGCCACCGCCCCGGTTGGCCCCGGATCCGCCCCCGTTGCGCTGGCCGGGACGGTCCGCGGTGCGGTCGCCGCCGCCAACGCGCGCAGCGGTCTGGCCCGGCTCGTCGTCCAGGCGCATCGTCAGGCCGATACGGTTGCGCTTGACGTCGACCTCCATCACCTTGACTTTGACGATCTGGCCGGCCTTGACCACCTCATGCGCATCCTTGACGAACTTGGTGGACAGCGCCGAGATATGGACCAGACCGTCCTGATGCACGCCGATATCGACGAACGCGCCAAAGGCCGCCACGTTTGTGACGACGCCTTCGAGAATCATGCCCGGCTGCAGGTCCTTGACGTCTTCCACACCGTCCTGGAACGTCGCGGTCTTGAACTCGGGGCGCGGGTCGCGGCCCGGTTTTTCGAGTTCGGCAAGGATGTCACGCACCGTCGGCAGGCCGAACTTGTCGTCTGCGAACTGTTGCGCCGAGATGCCGCGCAGGGCTTCGCGGTTGCCCATCACATCGGGCAGGCCGCGCTTGATATGTTCGAGGATGCGCTGCACCACCGGATAGGCCTCCGGGTGGACCGACGAACGATCGAGAGGATTATCGCCATCGTTGATGCGCAGGAAGCCGGCGGCCTGTTCGAACGTCTTGTCGCCCAGGCGCGGCACTTTCTTGAGCGCGTCGCGATTGACGAACGCGCCGTTGGCGTCGCGGAATTCGACGATGTTGCGCGCCAGCACCGAGTTCAGGCCGGACACGCGCGCCAGCAGCGGCGCCGACGCCGTATTCACGTCCACGCCAACCGCGTTCACGCAGTCTTCCACCACGGCGTCCAGCGCACGCGCCAGCTCGCGCTGGTTCACGTCGTGCTGATACTGGCCCACGCCGATCGATTTGGGATCGATCTTGACCAGTTCGGCCAGCGGATCCTGCAGGCGTCGTGCGATCGACACCGCGCCGCGCAGGGAAACGTCGAGATCGGGGAATTCCTTGGCCGCCAGCTCGGAGGCCGAATACACCGACGCACCGGCCTCGCTCACGACGATCTTGGTCAGCTTGAGCTCCGGCGCGCCCTTCATCAGGTCCTGCACGAGCTTGTCTGTCTCGCGGCTGGCGGTGCCGTTGCCGATCGAGCACAGCGCCACGTTGTGCTGCTTGGCCAGACGCGCCAGCGTGGCCAGCGAGCCGGCCCAGTCGCGGCGCGGTTCATGCGGATAGATCGTGGCGGTCTCGAGCAGCTTGCCCGTGGCGTCGACCACAGCGACCTTGCAGCCGGTACGGATGCCCGGATCGATGCCCATCACGGCCTTCGGACCGGCCGGCGCGGCCAGCAGCAGTTCGTGCAGATTGCGTCCGAACACCTTGATTGCCTCGGCCTCGGCCGATTCACGCAGTTGCGTGAGCAATTCGGTTTCCAGGTGCGGCTGCACCTTGACGCGCCAGCACCAGCGGCACACGTCGGACAGCCATTTGTCGGCCGGACGGTTCTGGTTCTGAATGCCGACGTGGCGCGCGATCATGCCTTCGCACGGATGCGGCACCATTGCGTCCTGCTCTTCGCCCAGGCCCAGCTTGACCATCAGCACGCCTGCATTGCGGCCGCGGAACAGCGCCAGCGCGCGGTGCGACGGCACGGTGCGAATCGTTTCGCTGTACTGGTAGTAGTCGCGGAACTTTTCTTCCTCGGCGGTTTCCTTGCCTTCCATGACAGAGGACGACACCACGCCGTTGTTCCACAGGTGTTCGCGCAGCTTGCCCAGCAGTTCGGCTGTTTCACCAAATTGCTCGGAAAGAATATCGCGCGCGCCGTCGAGCGCGGCCTTCCCGTCGGGCACGCCGCCATCGGCGGTCGGGTTGCCGTTGACGTACTTGGCGGCCTCGGCCTGCGGGTCGAGCGTAGGGTCGGCCAGCAACGCCTGGGCCAGCGGTTCCAGCCCGCACTCGCGCGCGATCTGGGCGCGCGTGCGCCGGCGCGGCTTGTAGGGCAGGTACAGGTCTTCGAGCGTCTGCTTGGTGTCGGCCGCTTCGATGGCCGCGCGCAGTTCGTCGGTAAGCTTGCCTTGTTCTTCGATCGACGCCAGGATGGTGGCGCGCCGATCTTCCATGTCTCGCAGGTATAGCAGCCGCTCTTCGAGCGTACGCAACTGCGTATCGTCGAGGTTGCCCGTCACTTCCTTGCGGTAGCGGGCGATGAACGGCACCGTGGCGCCTTCGTCCAGCAGGTTGACGGCAGCCGCCACCTGGCGAGGTTGCACAGTCAGTTCGGCCGCGATCAGCGACACAATCTTTTGCAGCACGGAAGCAGGCAGATTGGACATCGAGAAAACGAGTCAGTCGAAAGCGGGGCATTGTGCCACAAGCGGGATGGGGTTCCGGTGACGGAAAGGCAGCTTTTCCACCGCCTTTTCGCAGCGCGCGGGCGTGGCGCCACGTGGACACATATTGCAACTTTCGTGTCGGCGTCCGAGGTGGCCCCGGATGCTAGAATCCGGGCATGATCGTCAAGCCCCATTCGGCCGCCATGGCTGCCCCGGTTACCGTAACGCTTTCCTCCCTCGTGCTGGCGACGATGCTGCTGGCGGTTGCGCCGCGCATCGCGCACGCACAGGCATCCGCACCCGGATCGCAGCCGTCCGCGGCAGCGATTCCAGCCGATCCTGGCCAGCCCCGCGATTTCGAGGCCGAACGCAAGGCCATCAGCGATTCCCGCGCCTGGACCAACTATCGTTTTTCCGTGGCTGAGCGCGCGTGCTACAGCAAGTTCCTGGTCAATCATTGCATCGAGAAGGCCAAGGACGCGCAGCGCGAAGAACTGCATGTGCTGCGCGCGAAGGATCTGGAAATCGGCGATGCCGAGCGTGCCTACAAGGCCGCGAAGCGCGATCGCGAACAGGCCATTCGCCGCGCCGAATACGAGGCCGGCCAGCCGGGCCGGGCCGCCAACGAGCAGGCGAGCCGCGAAGCCTTCGACCGCAAGCAGCAGGAACAGGCGTTACGCGATGCGCAGGCCAACGCGCAGGCGCCGCAACGCGCCGCCAACGCTGAGGCCTATCAGAAGAAGCAGGACGACTTCAATGCGCGCGTGAACGAGGCCCAGCAGAAGGGGGCCGAGCAGGCGCGCCAGCGGCAGGAAAATGCCAAGGCGTACCAGCAGAAGCAGGCCGATGCCGTGCAACGCCAGAAGGATCTGGACGAGCGCCGTGCCCGCGCCGCGGAAAAGCAGAAAGAAGGCCAGGGTTCGACGCCGAGTCCGTTTGGATTCTGAGTCGACCACCAGGTCAGGCGCGGCCCTATCGCCGGCGTCGATGAGCAGGGAAGCGCATCATGGATGAAAACCTCAACACGCTGGAAAGACAGATCATTGAATTGCAAATCGAGCATCGCGATCTCGACTTCCTGATCGATCGTCTGTCCGCTGACCCGCACCACGATGAGCTGCAGTTGCGTCGCCTGAAAAAGCGCAGGCTGAAGCTCAAGGACGCCATCACGCTGCTGCAGCTCCATCTGGAACCCGACGTGCCCGCCTGACATCGCTCGCGTTGCACTTTTCCTGCCCGGCGATGTGCCGCCGCAGGTATCAAAGAAAAATCCCCACCTTGCCCGATTCCAACGAAGACCTTCTTTCCGGTCACGCAGATGCATCCGAAGCGGCCGACCATGCGCAGTCGTCCGGTGACGCGCAGGCGGCGTCCGCCAAACAGGCGGCCTCGCAGTCTGCGCAGCTGGCGACGATGTTCGCCGACACCGGCACGCTGGCGACGGCGATTCCCGGCTATCGCCCGCGCGCATCGCAGCAGAAGATGGCCGAAGCGGTGGCAAAGGCCATTGCCGAGAACGACACCGTGATCGTCGAGGCGGGCACGGGAACCGGCAAGACGTTTGCGTATCTGGTGCCTGCCATGCTTTGGGGCGGCAAGGTCATCCTGTCCACGGGGACCAAGAATCTGCAGGACCAGCTCTTCCTGCGCGACATCCCGACCGTGCGGCACGCGCTCAATGTGCCGGTGTCGGTGTCGCTGCTGAAGGGGCGGGCAAACTACCTGTGCCACTACCATCTGGAACGGGCTCAGGCCAATGGCCGTCTGGCGTCGAAACAGGATGCCGCGTGGCTGCGCGATATCGCGCGCTTTGCGATGACCACGTCGACCGGCGACAAGGCGGAACTGGCCGCCGTGCCTGAAAACGCGCCGGTGTGGCAGATGGTGACATCGACACGCGACAATTGCCTGGGCAGCGAATGTCCGCATTACAAAGAGTGTTTTGTGATGCGCGCGCGCAAGGAAGCGCAGCAGGCCGACGTCGTGGTCGTCAATCATCATCTGTTCTTTGCGGACGTCGTCTTGCGCGATACCGGCATGGCCGAGCTGTTACCGACCGCCAATACGGTGATCTTCGACGAAGCGCACCAGCTGCCGGAAACCGCCACGCTGTTTTTTGGCGAAACGCTGTCGACCAGCCAACTGCTGGAGTTGGCGCGCGATACCGTTGCAGAAGGGTTGTCCCACGCACGCGACGCCGTGGACTGGGTGGCGCTGGGCGCGCCGCTGGAACGCGCGGCGCGCGATCTGCGCCTCGCATTCGGCAAGGACAACGCACGCATGGCGCTGGGTCAGATCGACGCCGATCCGCGCACGCGCGAGCCCTTTTATGAAACGCTCGACGCGCTGGAAGAGGCGCTGTCGGGGTTTGTCGAAGCGCTGGAATCGCAGGCCGAGCGGGCTGAGACGCTGGAGCAGTGCCATCGCCGCGCGGTGGAACTGATGCAGCGCCTGACGGCATGGCGCGACGATGGTGCGGTGGCTGCGCCGATGCCGGCGGCGCTGGCGGATCAGTCGTTGGATCAGTCGTTGGATCTGCAGTCAGGGCAGGCGTCGGACCGGGCCTCGTTATCGGACGCGCCGGGAAAAAACGCCCT
The DNA here is from genome assembly GCF_008801835.1 of Cupriavidus pauculus. Classification (GTDB taxonomy): domain Bacteria; phylum Pseudomonadota; class Gammaproteobacteria; order Burkholderiales; family Burkholderiaceae; genus Cupriavidus; species Cupriavidus pauculus. The sequence continues at coordinate 45,808 of NZ_VZOW01000001.1, forward strand.
GGATAGTCCCCCGCCGAAACCCGTGCCGCTGGGTCCGGACACCGTGCGTTGGGTCGAGGTGTTTTCCCACACCGTTCAACTGCACCGCACGCCGCTGTCGATTGCGCCGATTTTCACGCGGCAGCGCGAAGGCCAGCCCCGCGCCTGGGTGTTTACGTCGGCCACGTTATCGGTAAAAGGCAATTTCACACACTACGCCGCGCAGTTGGGGCTCGACAAGGACCGGTCGCTGACGCTGCCGAGTCCGTTCGACTATGCGAAGCAGGGTTTGTTGTACGTCCCGCGCGACATGCCGCCGCCGCAGTCACCGCAGTTCACGGAAGCCGTGGTGGAAAAGGCGCTGCCTCTGATCGAAGCGGCGGGCGGCCGCACGTTCCTGCTGTGCACCACGCTGCGCGCGGTGCAGAAGGCGTCCGATATGCTGTACGACCTGTTCGCCGAGCGCGGTATCAGTCTGCCGCTGTTGGTGCAGGGGCAGGCCAGCCGTACTGAATTGCTCGATCGCTTCCGGCAACTGGGCAATGCGGTGCTGGTGGGAAGCCAGAGTTTCTGGGAGGGGGTGGACGTTCGCGGCGAGGCATTGTCGCTGGTCATCATCGACAAGTTGCCGTTTGCACCGCCCGACGATCCCGTTTTGGCGGCGCGGATGGAAGTGCTGCAAAAGAAGGGGCTGAGCCCGTTTGCGGTTCATCAGCTGCCGCACGCGGTCATTACGCTGAAACAAGGCGCCGGACGCTTGATTCGATCGGAGTCCGATCGCGGCGTGTTGGCGATCTGCGATACGCGGCTCGTGGAAAAACCTTATGGCCGGCAGATCTGGCAGAGTCTTCCGCCGTTTACCCGCACGCGCGAAGCCGATACTGTGATCCGTTTTCTGACAGACCTGCGCAAGCCGGCGATCGAACCGGAAGGGCGGGATCCGGACTGAGGCGCGCGCCTACCCGAGCCCATTGCCCGCCGCGTAGCGGCAGAGCTCGGCATCGCTGCGAAGGCCGAGCTTTTCCATGGCGCTTCGCTTGTGCGTGCTGATCGTCTTGATGCTGCGGCGCAGTTGCACGGCGATGCCGGATACTGGCAGGCCGCTTGCATACAAGCGAATCACTTCGAGCTCGCTCGGACTCAATGCCCTTGCCGGCATGCCGGGCGCACGCGCATCGCCAAGGCGCGCCATTTCCTTTTGCGTCGCCTTGCCGAGATAGATCTTGTCCTTCGACGCCAGATCGATGGCGGCAGGCAGTTCCCCCATGTCGCTGCGCTTGTTGAGCACGCCCATCACGCCTTCCTGAAGCATGCTGTTCATCAACGCCGGATTGGCAAGCCCGGTCAGCACGATGGTCTTGACCTCCGGGAATTTGCGCCGGATGACGCCCAGCATCGCGAGTCCGTCGGAAACGCGCTCCTCCGGCATATGAAAATCGGTGATCAAGACATCGCAGCCCACATCGGCAAGCCGCGCGAAGAGCGATTCGGGACCCAATGCATCGCCAACGATCTTGAAGCGCGTCAGCGAAGACAGGACAGAGCGCACCCCCATCAGGATCAGCGGGTGGTCATCGGCAACGAGTAGGCGAATCACGATCGGGTCCGTTTGACGTGGGGCCATGAAACTACCCGAAGTCCGCCCGCATCGGCATCGGCAAATGCTGAATCTCGTATCCGGATCGACGGCCTTTCGTCTGCGCAGACCGCGCGCTCGGACTGGGGTGCGTCGGCGCCCAAAGCAAAACACCCCAAAACCGCGCGCGGCTTTGGGGTGCTGAGGAGGCGAGACACTTGCGAAAAGTCGGATCAAGGCGGCGACGCAGGTTTGTCGGCCGCCGATGCTCAGCCGCCTAGAACACTTCCCACCAGGACTTGTCCTTGCGGCGCTGGCCGTATTTGATGAAGTCGCTGTTCGGGTAGTTGCGCTCCATCACGCGCGCCGCGTCGTCGCGCAGATCCTTCATGCCCAAGGCGTCGTACGACCGGACCATGATGTAGAGCGCTTCTTCGTTGGCCGGCGCGCCGTCATAGTCCTTGAGCGACTGCTGCGCGCGGTTCACCGCGGCCAGATACGCGCCACGACGATAGTAGTAACGCGCAGCGTGCACCTCGTGCTGGGCCAGCGAGTTGACGATGTACTGCATGCGCAGCGTCGCGTCGGGCGTGTACTTGCTGTCCGGATAGCGTGTGACCAGAGTCTGGAACGCGTCATAGGCCGCGCGGGCAGCCTTGGGATCGCGTTCGCTGAGATCCTGGCCCGAGAACCGGCCCAGCCAGCCCAGGTTGTCATTGAAATTGATCAGGCCCTTGAGGTAATAGGCGTAATCGATGTTCGGATGACTCGGGTGGAGCTGGATGAAGCGGTCCACGGCAGCCAGCGCGGCAGCCGTCTCGCCATCCTTGTAGTTGGCGTAGGCGGTGTCGATCTGCGCCTGCTGCGCAAACCGGCCGAACGGGTAGCGGCCCTCGAGCTTTTCGTAAAGCTTGACAGCGCGGGTATAGTCTCCGCCGTCGAGAGCATCCTTTGCTTCCGAATATAATTTGTTCGCTGACCAGCTGGCGGTTTCGTCCGGCTGGTCTCCCAGCAGGCCGCATGCAGACAGCATAAGGCAGCCGCCTGCGAGCAAAATCGCTCCAAATTTCGCGCGCCAATCAGCGCGTTTCATGCTCTGCAATTGCATGGGCAACCTGTTCCGGATGAAAAAAAATAGCGCCAAGCATTATAGCCGAACCCCCAGTGCCGAAACCGGTCTGGAACGCCACATCGAATCCGCCGAGGAAATTGACCTCGTATCGGAGGATCTGGACGATCCGATCGACGACGGCCGCGAGTTCAACGACGAGGTGCCGGCAACGGCGCCCGCGGCGCCCGACCTGGTGCCGATGTACCTCGAGGTCGATAGCGCCGGACATGGCGAGCGGCTCGACAAACTGCTAGCGCGACACTTTAGCGAATTTTCGCGCAGCCGCATCCAGCAATGGATCGAGAACGGCGCGGTGCGCGTCGATGGCGAGCCGAGCCGGGCCAAGGCGTCGGTCCAGATGGGGCAGCGGATCGAGATCCGCCCGCAGGCCGCGCCGGAGTCGATGGCATTCACGGCCGAAGACGTGCCGCTGGACGTGCTCTATGAAGACGACGCGCTGCTGGTCATCAACAAGCCGGCCGGTCTGGTCGTGCATCCCGCCGCGGGCAACTGGAGTGGCACCGTGCTCAACGGCCTGCTGCATCGGGATCCGCACGCGGCGCGGTTGCCGCGCGCCGGGATCGTGCATCGGCTCGACAAGGAAACCTCCGGCCTGATGGTGGTGGCGCGCACGCTGACCGCGCAGACAGACCTCGTGCGGCAGCTTGCCGCGCGCACCGTCAAGCGGACCTACCTCGCGCTGGTCTGGGGCGAGACGCCCGATGAAGGCACCATCGATGCGCCGATCGCCCGCGATCCGCGCGAGCGCACGCGCATGGCCATTGTGCACACCAACAGCGGCAAGCCGTCGCGTACGCACTTCGAAACGCTCGGCACCGTGCCGCTGGGACGCTCGAAGGTGTCGATGGTGATGTGTCAGTTGGAAACCGGACGCACGCATCAGATCCGCGTGCATTTCGAATCGATCGGCCATCCGCTCGTGGGCGACCCGGTCTATCACAAGGCCACGCAGCGCGGCCAGCGTCCGGCCGTTCGGGTGCCGCTTCCCGTGCCGTTCACGCACCAGGCGCTGCATGCCTACAAGCTGGGCCTCGTGCACCCGGTGACGGGCCGCAAGATCTCATGGGAAGCCGAGGCGCCCGAGGATCTTCAGGCGCTGATCGACGCGCTCGATTTCGATGGCCATGAAGACGAGGACGAGGACGACGAGCCCGAATGGTACGAAGGGGAAGCCGATGACGACGACTGACAAGTCGCCCTGGATCGTGCCTGATTGGCCGGCGCCGGCCCGGGTGCGCGCGCTGTCGACCACGCGGCGCGGCGGGGTCAGCGTGGCGCCGTATGGGCTGGCAGATGGCCGCCCCGGCGGCCTGAATCTGGGCTCGCATGTGGGCGACGATCCCGCAGCCGTCGCGGCAAATCGCCGGATTCTGGCCGGACACCTGCCGGCTATGCCGCATTGGCTCGACCAGGTGCATGGCTGCGGGGTGGTGACAGCCGAGGAGGCCGCCGATGGCGCGGACAGTTCGGATGGTGCGGACGGCGTGCCGCGCGCCGACGCCAGCATCGCCACGTCGCCCGGGCGGGTTTGCGCGATCATGACGGCGGATTGCCTGCCGGTCCTGCTTTGCGACACCGCGGGCCGCGTCGTCGGCGCGGCGCATGCCGGCTGGCGGGGACTGTGCGATGGCGTGATCGAGGCTACCCTGGCGCGGATGGCCGAACGGGTCGGGGCCGATGCCGAATGGCTGGCGTGGCTGGGCCCGGCCATCGGCCCGGACGCATTCGAAGTCGGTCCGGAAGTGCGCGATGCGTTCCTGCAGCGCGCGCAGCCGGCGGAACAGGCCGGGGTCGACGCCGCCTTCCGCGCCGGGAATGCGGGAAAGTACCTCGCCGATCTCTACGCGCTGGCGCGCATTCGTTTGTCGCGGGCCGGATGTACCCAGGTGTTTGGCGGCGGCGCCTGCACGGTCAGCGATGCGGAGGACTTTTTCTCCTATCGCCGGGATCGGACGACCGGCCGCATGGCCACCCTGGTCTGGCTCGCCGCCTAGGCGCCGGCGTCGGGATCGCTGGGCGCCGCCTTCGGCTGGGTCGTCGCGGCCTGCTCGCGCGCTTCCGCAGCCTTGCGCCGGCGCCGCCGGCCCGGCGTGCCCATTATGTACATCAGGATCGACACGGGTACGAGGCCGTAGAACACAAACGTCGCCGCGCCGGCGACGATGTTCGTCTCGGTAATGGCCATCATCATGGCGACGTAAAGCCACCCAATTGCCACGATATACATCGGACTTTCATCTCGCTGGTGTAAGGGTTGCAGGGCGCAGTGTGCGGCTTTTGGCTACCGTCCGGTAGGTCAGTCCTGGCGGGCCGGGGCGCGCCGTGCCAATGCGGATTTCCGCATTGACAGTCTCTCCATAGCAAGGCAACAATGCCTTCAAATGTATCGGAACCGAGGAAGTCTTCCAGGGTTTCGCCGGCAAGCATAGCGTAAGAGGCAAGTCGCCCTGGGCGGCCTGCGAACGCAACCCGGATTCGGGGCGGGTCGGGAGACAGTTACCCCGAGCCCGTCATCCATCACGACTGGCAGAGAGACGATTACATCATGGCGACCGGCAAAGGTGCGGCAGCTTCCAATCAGGAAGGCAAGTCCCAACCGTTTCAGTTTGCGCCGGGGCCATTCGATCCAGCCGCATGGCTGGAGTGGTCCCGTCAGTGGATGCCTGAAAGCATTGGAGAGCTGCCGTCAGGCTTTCCCGCCGGCTTGGCTGGCGCACCTTCCAATGGCTTCCCGGGTGGCGACGTGCTTGCCAAGGCGTTCCAGCACGTCTTGCAGGGCAACGGCGCCAATGGTGCGATCAAGATCGAACCGACCCAGCTGGCGCAGATCCAGCAGCGCTATCTGAAGGACTTTGCCGACCTCTGGCGCGAAATGGGCGAGGGCGCCGTGGCGGCCGCGGCCAGGCCCGGCGCCGATGCCGACCATGCCAGCCAGCGCCTGTCCGACCGGCGCTTTGCCAGCCCGGCGTGGCGTAACAATGCCTCGTATCGCTACACCGCGGCGTTTTACCTGCTGACCGCACGCGCCATGACGGAGCTGGCCGATGCCGTACAGGCCGATCCCAAGCTGCGCCAGCGCATCCGGTTTGCCGTGTCGCAATGGGTCGATGCAATGTCCCCGGCCAACTTCCTGGCGACCAACCCCGAAGCCCAGCAGCGTCTGATCGAATCGGGCGGAGAATCGTTGCGCAATGGCGTGCGCAACATGCTCGAGGATCTGGGGCGCGGAAAGATTTCGCAGACCGACGAAACCGCCTTCGAAGTTGGCCGCAATGTGGCGGTGACGGAAGGGGCCGTCGTTTACGAAAACGAGTACTTTCAACTGCTGCAGTACAAGCCTCTGACCGAAAAGGTCTATGCACGGCCATTGCTGCTGGTGCCACCGTGCATCAACAAGTTCTACATTCTCGACCTGCAGCCCGAAAGTTCGCTGGTGCGCCATGCCGTGGAGCAGGGGCACACCGTGTTCCTGGTGTCGTGGCGCAATCCCGATGCGACGATGGCCGAGCGAACCTGGGATGACTACATCGAGCACGCCGCCATTCGCGCGATAGAAGTGGCGCGTGACATCAGCGGGCTGGACCAGATCAATGTGCTTGGGTTCTGCGTGGGCGGCACGATCATTTCCACCGCGCTGGCCGTGCTGGCGGCGCGCGGCGAACGCCCGGCCGCCAGCCTCACGCTGCTGACCACGCTGCTCGATTTCGCCGACACCGGCATTCTCGACGTCTTCGTCGACGAAGCCCACGTGCAATTGCGCGAAGCCACGCTGGGCGGCGCGGCCGGTGCGCCCTGCGGTCTGCTGCGCGGCGTCGAGCTGGCCAACACGTTCTCGTTCCTGCGCCCGAACGACCTCGTGTGGAACTACGTCGTCGACAACTATCTGAAAGGCAACACGCCTGTCCCGTTCGACCTGCTGTTCTGGAACGGCGATGCCACCAATTTGCCGGGGCCCTGGTATTGCTGGTACCTGCGGCATACGTATCTGCAGGACGAACTCAAGGTGCCGGGTAAGCTCTCGGTGTGCAATTCACCGGTGGACCTGGGCGCGATCGATGTGCCGACCTATCTCTATGGTTCGCGCGAAGATCACATCGTGCCATGGACCGCGGCCTACGCATCGACGGCGCTGTTGAAGAACAAGCTGCGTTTCGTGCTCGGGGCATCGGGCCATATTGCCGGCGTCATCAATCCTCCGGCCAAGAACAAGCGCAGCCATTGGACCAACGACGCGCTTCCGACGTCCGCGCATGACTGGCTGGCCGGCGCGCAGGAACATCGCGGCAGCTGGTGGCCCGACTGGATGAGCTGGCTTGGCAAGCACGCCGGCCAGAAGCGTGCCGCGCCCACCAGGTTCGGCAATGACCATTACAAGGCTATAGAACCAGCCCCCGGCCGCTATGTGAGGCAGCGCGCATGAATTGCACAAGGGTCGGCGGACGTCTGCCGGCCAGCTTTGCATCCATCATCGAATCGCTTTCTTAAAAGGATCTCAAATGACTGACATCGTCATCGTTTCCGCAGCCCGTACCGCCGTAGGCAAGTTCGGCGGGTCCCTGGCAAAGATTCCGGCGCCGGAACTGGGCGCCATCGTGATCAAGGCCGCGCTCGAGCGCGCCGGTGTGAAGCCCGATCAGGTCAGCGAGGTGATCATGGGCCAGGTGCTGACGGCAGGGTCGGGGCAGAACCCGGCGCGTCAGGCGTCGCGCAAGGCCGGGCTGCCCGACATGGTGCCGGCCATGACCATCAACAAGGTGTGCGGATCGGGCCTGAAGGCGGTGATGCTCGCCGCGAATGCGATCCTGGCGGGCGAGGCCGAGATCGTCGTGGCTGGCGGCATGGAAAACATGAGCGCCGCGCCGCACGTGCTGCCGGGATCGCGCGACGGTTTCCGGATGGGCGACGCCAAGCTGATCGACTCGATGATCGTCGACGGCCTGTGGGACGTCTACAACCAGTATCACATGGGCATCACGGCCGAAAACGTCGCCAAGGAATACGGCATCACGCGGCAGGCGCAGGACGAATTTGCCGTGGGCTCGCAGAACAAGGCTGAGGCCGCGCAGAAGGCCGGCAAGTTCGACGAGGAAATCGTTCCGGTGATGATTCCCCAGCGCAAGGGCGATCCGGTCGCGTTCAAGACCGACGAATTCGTTCGTCACGGCGCCACGCTAGAGAGCCTGGCGGGCCTCAAGCCGGCTTTCGACAAGGCCGGTACGGTCACCGCCGCCAACGCATCGGGGCTGAATGACGGCGCCGCCGCGGTGGTGGTGATGTCCGCCGCCAAGGCCCGCGAGCTGGGCCTGACGCCGCTGGCGACGATCAAGGCGTACGCCAATGCCGGCGTCGATCCGGCCGTGATGGGCATGGGCCCGGTTCCGGCCAGCAAGCGCTGCTTGTCGCGCGCGGGCTGGGAGGTCAAGGACCTGGATCTGATGGAAATCAACGAGGCATTCGCTGCGCAGGCGCTGGCCGTTCATCAGCAGATGGGCTGGGACCAGTCGAAGATCAACGTGAACGGCGGCGCCATCGCCATCGGCCATCCGATCGGCGCATCGGGTTGCCGTATTCTGGTGACCTTGCTGCACGAAATGAAGCGTCGGGATGCAAAGAAAGGCTTGGCTTCGCTGTGCATCGGCGGCGGCATGGGTGTTGCACTGGCGGTTGAGCGATAAGAAAGTGCACGCCCGCAAGTGAGGGGCATTGCCGGCAGCGGCGGCCGAGGTACGCCGCTGTCGGCTTCTAAAACAACGACGCTAAGCATCGATAAGACAAATCGAGCGAGCCAACCCAGGAGTAGATATGACTCAGCGCATTGCATATGTGACCGGCGGCATGGGCGGCATCGGGACTGCCATTTGCCAGCGTCTGGCCAAGGACGGCTTCAAGGTGGTGGCCGGTTGCGGCCCGAATTCCCCGCGCCGCGAGAAATGGATCGAGCAGCAGCGCGCGCTCGGCTTCGAGTTCGTGGCTTCGGAGGGCAATGTTGCCGACTGGGATTCGACCAAGGCCGCGTTCGACAAGGTCAAGGCCGAGCTGGGCGAGGTCGACGTGCTGGTCAACAACGCCGGCATCACGCGTGACGTGGTATTCCGCAAGATGACCCGCGCGGACTGGGACGCCGTCATCGACACCAACCTGACCTCGCTGTTCAACGTCACCAAGCAGGTGATCGACGGCATGGCCGACCGCGGCTGGGGCCGGATCATCAACATCTCGTCGGTCAACGGCCAGAAGGGCCAGTTCGGACAGACCAACTACTCGACCGCTAAGGCCGGGCTGCACGGCTTCACGATGGCGCTGGCGCAGGAAATGGCGACGAAGGGCGTGACCGTCAATACGGTGTCGCCGGGCTACATCGCCACCGACATGGTCAAGGCGATTCGCCAGGATGTGCTCGACAAGATCGTCGGCACGATTCCGGTCAAGCGTCTGGGCGAGCCGTCGGAAATTGCTTCGATCTGCGCGTGGCTGGCTTCGGACGAATCGGGTTTTTCGACCGGCGCGGACTTCTCGCTGAACGGCGGCCTGCACATGGGCTGATGGGCACGTGAGCGATGCGGTGCGTCGTTGATGCGGCGCACCGAGCGCAGTGCACAAGCGCGGGTCGCATGCGGGCCCGCGTTCGTATTTTTAGAAAGCACTAGCTGGATCGAGCCCCTCGCGGCGCCAGTTTTCTCGCGTCAGGTGCGCTTTTGCTGCGGGTTTTCCTTAAACCCGGCCGTCTTTCCATAGTGCTTTCTTGAGCATAGAATCAGGGCAATGGCGCAACCGGCACCAAAGTAGAGCGCTCTACACGGGTCTGGTCCAGTTGTTTCTTGTGCGCCTGCGGCAGGATTTCACGCGGAAATGACGCCTCATTGCGCACTGCACCGCATGCGGTGCAGCAGTAAGAGAGCGATGCCGCAGCAGCGGATTGCCGGTGTCCGTCCGGCATCAGCGACGACAAAAGGATAGAGCACCGATGGCCACGACCAAGAAAGGCGCAGAGCGACTGATCAAGAAGTATCCGAATCGCCGGCTCTACGACACGCAAACCAGCACCTACATCACGCTGGCGGACGTCAAGCAGCTGGTCATGGATACCGAGGACTTCAAGGTCGTTGACGCCAAGTCCGGCGAGGAACTCACCCGCAGCATCCTGTTGCAGATCATCCTGGAAGAAGAAACCGGCGGCGTGCCGATGTTCTCGAGCGCGATGCTCTCGCAGATCATCCGTTTCTACGGTCATGCCATGCAAGGCATGATGGGCACCTATCTGGAAAAGAACATCCAGGCCTTCATCGATATCCAGAGCAAGCTGGCGGAAAACTCCAAGGGCCTGTACTCGGGCGAGGCGTTCAGCCCTGACATGTGGTCGCAGTTCATGAACCTGCAGGGGCCGATGATGCAGGGCATGATGAGCAACTACATCGAGCAGAGCAAGAACCTGTTCGTCCAGATGCAAGAGCAGATGCAGAACCAGGCCAAGAACATGTTCGGCACGTTCCCCTTCAATCAGCCCGAGAAGAAGTAGCCGCGCCAGGTTGGCACGCGAATCCGAGGCCCTGCACATGCAGGGCCTTTTTGGTTGCGTCGCTGCCACGGCTTGTTGTGGTTGCGTGGCAATTTGCCATATTCGCGATGCACTGAGCCGATACGAAAGACTTCGACCGTGCTGGTGTGATCCAATCGTTCAGCGTTCTCGTTGGGCGCTTGCACGAACCTCCGCGACCACTCGCAACCACTCTCCCATGGGCGCGATGATCTGCCGGGCGTCGAGACGCGAGCCAACTTGGCGTTGCCGGGTTAAAATTGCCGCCTTTTACGGCAACAACGGCGCCCGGCAGGCTCGCCGGATGCCGTAGCCCAACGAGGCGCGCCACCGGGGACGGTAGGAAGCGTCCGGACCTCCCACATTTGCGGTGCCCCATGTCGTCTGAAACCAATTTGTCCAACTCCGCGCCAAAAGTCGGCTTTGTCTCACTTGGCTGTCCCAAGGCCCTGGTCGATTCCGAGCAGATCATTACCCAGCTGCGTGCCGAAGGCTACGCCATCAGCGGAACCTATGACGGCGCGGATCTCGTTGTGGTCAACACTTGCGGCTTCATCGATGAAGCGGTGCAGGAAAGCCTCCACGCCATCGGCGAGGCGCTGACCGAGAATGGCAAGGTGATCGTGACCGGCTGCCTCGGTGCAAAGAAAGACGCGGCGGGGCAGGATGTGGTGACGTCGGTGCATCCAAAGGTGCTGGCCGTCACAGGCCCCCATGCGCTGGGCGAGGTCATGCAGGCCGTGCACACGCACCTGCCCAAGCCGCATGATCCGTTTACCGATCTGGTGCCGGCAGCCGGCATCAAGCTCACACCGAAGCACTACGCATACCTAAAAATTTCGGAAGGATGCAATCACCGGTGCTCGTTCTGCATCATCCCGTCGATGCGTGGCGACCTCGTGTCGCGTCCCGTCGCCGAGGTCATGCTGGAAGCGGAAAACCTCTTCAAGGCCGGGGTCAAGGAATTGCTGGTGATTTCCCAGGACACCAGCGCCTACGGCGTGGATGTGAAATACCGCACGGGGTTCTGGGACGGCCGTCCGCTCAAGACGCGCATGACCGAGCTGGTGGCGGCGCTGGGCGAACTGGCGAGCCAGTACGGTGCGTGGGTGCGCCTGCACTACGTTTATCCCTACCCGCACGTCGATGAAATCATCCCACTGATGAACCAGGGCAACGTGCTGCCGTACCTTGATGTACCGCTTCAGCACGCGCATCCCGATGTCCTCAAGCGCATGAAGCGCCCGGCCAATGCCGAAAAGACGCTCGACCGCATCCGCGCGTGGCGCGCCATTTGTCCCGACCTGACCATCCGCAGCACCTTTATCGCCGGATTCCCGGGGGAAACGGAAGCCGAGTTTCAGACCCTGCTCGATTTCATCGCCGAAGCCGAGCTGGATCGCGTGGGCTGCTTTGCCTACTCGCCGGTGGAAGGTGCGACCGCCAACGATCTGCCGGGCGCATTGCCGGACGAAGTTCGCGAGGAGCGCCGTGCAAGGTTTATGGAAGTGGCCGAGGCGGTGTCCGCGCGGCGCCTGCAGCGCAAGGTCGGCCAGACGCTGCGCGTGTTGGTCGACGAGGTGAATCAGGATGGTGGCATCGGCCGGTCGTCCGCGGATGCGCCGGAGATCGATGGTCTGGTTTATATCGATCCGGCCGCCAAGACGTCGCAACGCTACAAGACCGGCGATTTCGTCAACGTGAAGATTACCGGCGCCGACGGTCACGATCTGTGGGGTGAAGTGGCCTGAAGGCATCGCTCGGTGGGGCGGGCTCGGCCCGTCACCTGTCTGCACAATTAGGTAAAAGTACGGTCGTTCGTTTTTCTTGCCCGGGGTCTATACTGTGCACCGCAACATAACGCATGGAGACAGACATGACGCGTGAAGTAGTGGTTGTCAGCGGTGTACGCACCGCCATCGGTACCTTTGGCGGCAGCCTGAAAGACCTGGCGCCGACCGAACTCGGAGCCCTCGTTGTCCGCGAGGCGTTGGCGCGCGCGAGCGTATCCGGCGACGACGTCGGCCACGTGGTATTCGGCAACGTGATTCAGACCGAGCCGAAGGACATGTATCTCGGCCGCGTCGCCGCAGTGAACGGCGGCGTATCGATCAACGCGCCGGCCCTGACCGTGAATCGGCTGTGCGGGTCCGGCCTGCAGGCGATCGTCAGCGCTGCCCAGACCATCCTGCTCGGCGATGCCGACGTGGCCATCGGCGGCGGCGCGGAAAGCATGAGCCGGGCGCCGTATCTGGCGCCCATGGCCCGCTGGGGTTCGCGCATGGGCGATGCCAAGCTGATCGACATGATGCTCGGCGCGCTGCACGATCCGTTCCACAGCATTCATATGGGCGTGACGGCCGAGAATGTCGCCAAGGAATATGACATCTCGCGGCAGCAGCAGGATGAAGCTGCGCTGGAATCGCATCGCCGCGCGTCGGCAGCGATCAAGGCCGGATATTTCAAGGATCAGATCGTTCCCATCACGTTGAAGTCCCGCAAGGGCGATGTGGTGTTCGATACCGACGAGCACGTGCGTCACGATGCGACGATGGACGACATGGCCAAGCTCAAGCCGGTGTTCGCCAAGGAAAACGGGACGGTCACGGCCGGCAACGCGTCGGGACTCAATGACGCCGCTGCCGCCGTGGTACTGATGGAGCGTGCCGAAGCCGAGCGACGTGGCCTCAAGCCGCTGGCACGGCTGGTGTCTTATGGCCACGCTGGCGTGGATCCGAAGACGATGGGCATCGGGCCGGTTCCGGCGACGAAGATTGCGCTGGAGCGCGCGGGTCTGTCCGTCAAGGATCTCGACGTCGTCGAGGCTAACGAGGCGTTCGCCGCGCAAGCCTGTGCGGTTACCAAGGCGCTGGGCCTGGATCCGGCCAAGGTCAATCCGAATGGCTCCGGAATTTCCCTGGGCCATCCGATCGGCGCGACAGGTGCGCTGATCACCGTGAAGGCCTTGCATGAGTTGCAGCGCGTGCAAGGACGCTATGCGCTGGTGACGATGTGCATCGGCGGCGGGCAAGGGATTGCCGCGATCTTCGAGCGCGTCTAAAGTCCTGTTGCCCCATTTGCCGAAGGAAGGCTGTCTTGTTCCGTTTTGCCCCGTTTCGATCGCTGTGTTTGGTGATAATCGCGACAATTCTCTCGCTTCCCACCGCTGTGTTGGCGGCCGACGAGATGGTGTCGACCGGGGAAGGACAGGGCAGCGCCTTCGGCATCAACGACGCCATCCGCGCGGGAGAAGCCAGGCGCGGCACCTCGCTTTCCACCGGGCCGGCGCGCCCACTACTACCGCGATCGGAATATGCGAATTATCCGGTCTATGTCGGCACGGTTGGGGACAAGCCCGTAAGAATGCGCGTGGCGCCGAAGTCGGACACACGAGACAGTCTGCAAGGCGAATACACGATCGGCGACGGCAAAAGTGTGCGGCTGTTATCGGGCGAATGGGACGATGGCAGCTTCCTGATGGAAGAGTCCGACGACGGCACGCGTGTTTCCGGCAATTGGGAAGGGCAGATCGACCAGAATGGCGCTGTGCGCGGCACGTGGACCGATGCATTTGATCCGTCCATAGTGCTGCCGTTCTTTATCCGCCCGTTTGGAGGCAATCTCGTGATCCCGCCGTTCGACATGCGCGCGGGCAGCGGCGTCACCTACGCGCCGCCGCCGCCCAAGTCGTCGATTTCGACGGGAAAGACGCGATAGCCGCGTGGCCCGCGCAAAGTGACCGCCTGCGGATCGGTAGGTGCTGATCGTTGGGCGATCTGGTGCGCCAGCCGGATCCGCACCTGGACCGCAGTCCGAGGATCGCCGCGCGCGATGTAGCGGACCCGGCATTTGCTGGTAAGCTCGGGCGTCCGAACTGACTTCCCAGGGTACTCGCCGTGTCTGCATCCGACTCGTCCCGTAAATCGTCCCATTACATTCAGACCACCGCGGTCCAGCCCGAACTGGATATCGCGCCGGGCTTTGAATCGTTTTCCACGCCTACCTATCGTGGGTCGACCATCGTCTTCCGCAATCTGGCAGAGCTGCGCGCCTACGGCGATCGCAGCAAGACGTACTGGCGCTACGGTCTGCACGCCACGCCCACCAGCGAGGCACTGTGCCAGCAACTGGCCCAGATCGAGGGCGGCCGGCAGACGCTGCTGTTGCCGTCGGGCATGGGGGCCATTTCGCTGGTGTATTTCGCATGCCTGCGCTCGGGCGACGATGTGCTCGTGCCCGATAACGTCTATGGCCCGAACCGCGACCACGGCGAGTGGCTGGCGCGCGAATATGGTGTCACGGTCCGTTACTACCATCCGTCGATCGGGGCTGGCATCGCCGCGCTGATTCAGCCCAACACGCGGCTGATCTGGATGGAGGCGCCGGGTTCGGTCACGATGGAAGTGCCCGATAGCGAAGCGATTGTGGCGGCGGCGCGCGCCCGCGGCGTCCTCACCGCGATCGACAATACATGGTCCGCAGGGGTGTATTTCAAGCCGTTCGAGAAAGGCATCGACATCTCCGTGCAGGCGCTGACCAAATACCAGTCGGGCGGCAGCGACGTGCTGATGGGCGCCGTGATTACGCGCGACGAAAAGTTGCACGATCGTCTCAAACGCACGCGGATGATCATGGGCTGGGGCGTGTCTGCGGACGACTGCTTCCTTGTGCTGCGCGGACTGTCCAGCATGCCGGTGCGTCTGGCCGCGCATGATCGCGCCGCGCGGGAGGTAGCCGAATGGCTCAAACGACGTCCCGAAGTGACGCGCGTACTGCATCCGGCGCTGCCGGACTGCCCGGGTCACGACGCATGGCAGCGCGACTTCACGGGCGGCGGTGGCCTGTTCTCGCTAATTGTTCACCGTCGTTACACGCCTGAGCAGGTGGATGCGTTTGTCGAAGCGCTGAAGTTGTTTGCAATCGGTTGGTCGTGGGGCGGCGCGCATAGCCTGGCGGTGCCGTACCACGTCGAGACCATGCGCCCGGCCGGCACGTGGCCGCCAGCCGGATGGGAAAATGCTGGCGAACTGGTGCGGCTCTATATCGGACTCGAAGACACCCGCGACCTCATCGCCGATCTGAAACAGGCGATGGAGACGCATCTGCGATAGGCCGGAACCCGCGGCGTACTGTTGCGCCTTGCGACACCAACAAAAAGCCCCGCGCGGAAACGGCGGGGCTTTTGCATGGATGCGCGGGAGGCGGGTCAGGATAAGTCGGCGTTGCGCATGCTCGTTTGCGGCGATAGATGTTCCGCAGCGGCGCGTGTCGACCACACCGATTCGGCCGGGCCATTCCGGGCGCGACGCTGCGTGGCGCGCGCGATGGCGACAAAGCCCGCCGCCATCGCGATGGCGCCAATGTCGAAGCCGGCGATGACCCAGCGCCCGTTGAGCGCGGCGACAAACAGGTGGTCACCCGTCAGCAATGCGTTCGATACGGGCACGCTCAGCGCAGCCAGCGCGGCGATGTAGAGCAATTCCACGGCGGCGCGAATCGGCGGCCGGATCAGTGCCCAGACGATCGCGGTCGCGAAAACCGGCCAGAACACGTAGCTCACGGCGCGCTCGGGCCAAAGCAGTGCCGCGGGGAAGCACAGCGCCACGCCGATGCAGGTGCCGATGCACACGCCCACCGTAGCCTGCGCCAGCAACTTATGTACGCGCGGTTGTTCGCTCTGGCGCGCCTTGCGGCGCGTCTCGATCCACAGCAGATTGCCGGAATAGAACAGGAAGGCGCCGCCCAGGCCGGCCAGCAGATAGACCAGCCGGACGGCCAGGTCGCCGTAGGTGCCAAAGTGCAGCGCATACATGGCGCTGAGCAACATGTGATTCGTGTCGCGCGCGCCCGCGGTCTGGTTGGCGATCAACTGGCCGGCATTGGATTCGGTCGACGCCGCATGAATGCCGACGCCGCCGCCGTTGCCGAGAGCGCGGCTGCTGTCACCGCGCACTTCGGCCACGGCATTTGCGTCGCCGTAGCGCTGGAAGCGGATCGCATTCGGCGTGAAGCGCTCGCCGCCATGGTCGCGCGCGATGGCCAGCAATTGCGCGGCCGGCAACGTGGGCGACGGACGGCCCGACGCCGTGACTTCCGGCGTGGCGGCGGTCACACGCGGCACCACCTCGAACAACTTGCCGTCGAACGTGAGCGTGTTGAAGACCATCACCATCACCAGCGACAGGCAGAACATGGCCCCAGTGATGGCGAAGATCAGATGGAACGGCAGGCTGAACAAGCCGACCACGTTGTGCGCGTCCATCCAGAAGCGTTTGAGATTTCGCCCCGGGCGCACCGCGAACAGGTCTTTCTTCAGGCGTGGCAGATGCAGGATCACGCCGGACACCAGCGCCAGGCCATACAGCACGGAGATGATCCCCATGAAGTACATGCCGTTCATGCCGAGCCCGAGCGCATAGTGCAGGGAATTCAGGAACGCCGACAACTCGCCGGTGACATGATCGAGCGAGGTGTCGTTCTGCGCCGCCTTGTCGCCGTTCAGGCGCGCGCCGTTTATCGTCTGCCACTCGCCCGCCTTGTCCTGCCAGTAGGCATTGAAGTCCGGCTCTTCCTTGCTGGGCAGGCCGACGAAGACGCTATTGGCCGCTTCGGGATGCACGGCGACCAGCTTTTGCACGAACGCGTCGATGGCGGGGCCTTCCACCGCGACATCGGTGGCGTGATGGCCTTCCAGGCGCGCCGGGTTCTGCCAGACATGCAGTTCGTGATGGAACACCGTGATCGCGCCCGCGAAGAACGCGATAAAGAGCGCCCATCCGGCCATCAGCCCGACCCAGGTGTGAAGCGTATTGAACACGCGAAGAGTATTGGGTTTCATGCGAATCGTCTCAGGAGCCAGTCACTGCGGAGAGCGTGGAAGCGGGTGGCATCGCATGCATGGCTCGCACGGCCCACAGAATGCCGTAACAGACCAGATTGCCGCCGGCCAGCCATAGCCATGCGGCGCGACTGCTGTGGAACAGCAGGGTCACGCTGATGATGGCGACCCACAGCACGAAGCTCAGTACGATGGCAACGACCACGCCGCCTTCCCAGCCGCCCGGCAGCCACAGCACGCCGAGCGTGCAAAGCGCAATCGCCAGCGGCAATCCAAGCAGTGTTCCGGCCAGCCATTTGGTGCCCATCATGATGGATTTCCTTCGCTGCACGATTCATCGTCGCGGTGGTGATGGAGCCAGGTGCCGATGAACGGCCATAGCGACAGGCAGCAGGTAAGCGTGACGAGCGTCGCGGCGATGGCAACTGGCCAGCCTTCGGGCACGCTCATCAGCCACATGCCGGCCGCAGCCAGCAACACGGCGATCCAGCAAAGCGTGCGCGCAGACAGCGGCGCACGACCCTTGCCGTTGGCGTCGACCATCAACACCTGATTCGGCGAGGCAAGATACAGGCACGCGGCAGCGGCCAGGGAGAAAAGTATGGCTAACGCTTGCATGCGTCGGGCGTCCCGAAGGCGGTAACGAATAAAAACATAATAATAATGATTCGCATTTAATTTCACAAGGAAATCAGGGCCTTATGTGACGATTTGGTACGCTCTCGGCCCGCAGCGACATGACAAAAATGTAATGTCCACGCCGCAGCCAGTCGTGCAAATGAAAACGCCCGGCACGATGGCCGGGCGGGTGGGATGCTGAGCGGGGGCGCGTTACTGGGCGAACAGGTTCAGCAAGCCGTCAAGTCCGACATGATTGAATGCGACGCTGGCCTGCGCGCGAACGATGGGCTTGGCGCGAAAAGCCACCGACAGCCCGGCCACGGCCATCATTTTCAGGTCGTTCGAGCCATCGCCCATCACGATTGCCTGAGCGGGATCGGCGCCGATCTGTTCGCAGACCTCGCGCACGGTGCGCGCCTTGACGTCGGCATTGACGATTTCGCCGACCACATTGCCGGTCAGCTTGCCATCGACGATTTCCAGCGTGTTGGCGCGCGTGAAATCGAGCCCGAGGCGCGGCTTGAGCTTGTCCGTGAAATGCACGAATCCACCGGAAACCAGCAGCGTGCGCAGGCCGAGTGCCTGGACCGCCTTGAGCATGCGCTCGGCGCCCGGCGACAGACGCAGCCGTTCTTCGTACACCCGGTCGAGCACGCTCGCGTCCAGGCCCTTGAGCAGCGCCACGCGGCGGCGCAGGCTTTCGTTGAAATCGGTGATTTCCCCGCGCATCGCGGCTTCGGTGATCGCCGACACTTCAGCCTTGAGCCCGCAGAAATCGGCGATCTCGTCGATGCACTCGATCGTGATCAGGGTCGAGTCCATGTCCATGGCGACCAGGCGAAAGTCCGACAGCTTGCGGCCGGCCGGCACCACTGCCCAGTCGATGCCGCGCGGTCCGCACAAGTCATCGAGCGCAGTGTGCAACGGGGGCGACAAGGGCAGGCATTCGTCCGCAACGGCGACGTTTTCATCGCGCAGTGCGAAGGCTGACGCGTTGGCCACGGTGCGCACGGCGGCGATGTCGGCCGCGGACAGCGGGGACAAGCTCTGGAGAATCAGGGGCATGACAGCGGAAGAATAGGCTGGAAGCGGGGAGGCGGTATTGTACTGCGAGTGCATGCGCGCCCCGGGGCGAGGCGCGCACGGAAGCGCTGGCGGTTATGCCACGCGCAGGCTGTCCACCACCTTGTGCAAAAACGCCTCGCATGCCGCGAGCTGGTCCAGGGCGACGAATTCGTCAGGCTTGTGCGCCTGCTGGATATCGCCGGGGCCGCATACGACGGCCGGAATGCCGGCGCGCTGGAACAGGCCCGCCTCGGTGCCGTAGGCCACCTTGTTGGTGTCGCGGTCGGCGGTCAGCGCGCGCACCAGTTGCGTGATGGCATCGGCCTCCGCAGCGTCGAGCGAGGGCGCGGCGGCAATCTTGCTGATGACCATTCCGGCGTCGACATGCTCGGCGCGCATCTTCGGCGCCAGTACATCGTGCACGTAGGCTTCGATGCGCGCGAGGATGGCTTCGGGATCGACACCGGGCAGATTGCGGAATTCGAACACGAACTCGCATTCCGCGGGAATGGTGTTGAGTGCAATGCCGCCGTGAATGGTGCCGGTCGATGCCGTGGTGAACGGCACATCGAAAGCCCGGTCGTACGGGCCGTTGGCCTTGAATTCGTCGGCGATGTCGCGGATGTAGCAGATCAGGCGCGCGGCGTATTCGATGGCGTTGACGCCTTTCGGAGTGAGCGACGAATGCGCGGCCTGGCCTTTTACGCAGCAGCGATAGGCATTGATGCCCTTGTGCGCGACGATCACGCGCATGCTGGTCGGCTCGCCAACGATGCATCCGGCCGGCTTGACGCCGCGATCGCGCAGTTCGGCCAGCAGATACGGCGCGCCCATACAGCCGATTTCCTCGTCGAACGACAGCGCGTAATGGACCGGCTCGCGCAGCTTCGCTTCGAGAATGGTTGGCAGCAGCGCTAGGCTCGTGCCGATAAAGCCCTTCATGTCGCACGTACCGCGGCCGTAAAGTTTGCCGTCGCGGATCACCGGGGTGAACGGATCGGTGGTCCAGTTCTGGCCGTCCACGGGCACCACATCGGTATGGCCCGAAAGCACGATGCCGCCATCGGTTGCGCCGTTTGCGGCGGGCACCGTGACGAAGAGGTTTGCCTTGTCGCCCTGCGGGTTGTAGCTCAGGTGCGGGCGCAGGCCCTTGGCCAGGAAGTGGTCGCGCACCGATTCGATCAATCCCAGGTTGGAATGGCGCGAAGTGGTGTCGAACGACACCAGGCGCTTGGTCCAGTCGAGCGCACTATGGCGCCCGGACGCTTCGGTTGCGGCGGTCTTGGTGTCGGAAGTGGCTTGCATGGGGCGTCGAAACGGTTGATTCGTCAAGGATGTGATCGTACACCGGGCGGTCGTATCAGGCCAGTTGGCGCAGCGTGTGCTTGATGGTTTGCGCACGCGCGGCCACATCGGGCATCTTTGCCTCGATGCGCAGCTTGTCCTGGCCGGCCAGCTTGATATGGCGGTTCTTCTGTACCAGATCGATGATACGGATGGCGTCGATCGGCGGGTTTGGCACGAATTGCACGCTGACCGTCGCCTCGCCTGCGTCGATCTTGCGCACGCCAAGCGGCGCGGCGGCGATACGCAGCCGGTGCGTTTCGATCAGTGCCTGGGCCTGCGCCGGCAACCGGCCGAAACGGTCGATCAGCTCTTCCTGGATGTCGTCCACGCGCTCGCCGGTCTCGCAGTTGGCGAGCCGCTTGTACAGCGACAGGCGCTCGTGCACATCGGCGCAATAATCGTTGGGCAGCAGCGCCGGCGTGCCGAGATTGATCTCGGTGGTGGCGGCCAGCGGCGCCATCAGATCAGGTTCCTTGCCCGCCTTCAGCGCCTTCACGGCCGCGTTGAGCATGTCCGTGTAGAGCTGGAAGCCGATTTCGTGGATTTCGCCCGATTGCTTGTCGCCGAGCACCTCGCCGGCGCCGCGGATTTCCAGGTCGTGCATGGCCAGATAGAAGCCCGAACCAAGTTCTTCCATCTGCTGGATTGCTTCGAGCCGGCGCTGTGCCTGCTTGGTCAGCCCATCCACATCGTGCACCAGCAGGTAGGCGTACGCCTGGTGGTGGCTGCGGCCGACGCGACCGCGCAACTGGTGCAACTGCGCCAGGCCAAACTTGTCGGCGCGGTGGATCAGTATCGTGTTGGCCGTGGGCACGTCGATCCCGGTTTCGATGATCGTCGTGCACAGCAGGATGTTGTCGCGACGCGCGACGAAATCGCGCATCACGCGCTCCAGTTCGCGCTCGTGCATCTGACCGTGAGCCACGGCGATGCGCGCCTCGGGCACCAGTTCGGCCAGCCTGGCGCGCTTGTTCTCGATGGTTTCGACTTCGTTGTGCAGGAAGTACACCTGGCCGCCGCGCTTGAGCTCGCGCAGGATGGCCTCGCGGATCACGCCGTCTTCCTCGCGACGCACGAACGTCTTGATCGCCAGGCGCTTTTGCGGCGCGGTGGCGATCACGGAAAAATCGCGCAGGCCTTCCAGCGCCATGCCCAGCGTGCGCGGAATCGGCGTGGCGGTCAGCGTTAGCACGTCGACCTCGGCGCGCAGCGTTTTCAGCGCTTCCTTCTGACGCACGCCAAAGCGGTGTTCCTCGTCGATGATGACGAGCCCCAGCCGCTGGAACTTCACGTCGTCGGACAGCAGCTTGTGCGTGCCGATCACGATATCGACCGTGCCTTCGTTGATCTGCTTGATCGCCGCGTCGATTTCCTTCTTGGTCTTGAAGCGCGAGAGCTCGACGATCCGCACCGGCCATTCGGCGAAGCGATCGGACAGGGTTTGGAAATGCTGCTCGGCCAGCAGCGTGGTGGGCGCCAGCATGGCCACCTGCTTGCCGCCAAGCACCGCCACGAACGCCGCGCGCAACGCCACCTCAGTCTTGCCAAAGCCCACATCGCCGCAGACCAGGCGGTCCATCGGCTTGCCCGACGTCATGTCGGCGATCACCGCGGCAATGGCTGCGGCCTGGTCCGGCGTTTCCTCGAAGCCGAAACTCTCGGCGAAGGTCTCGTAATCCTTTGGCTGCAGCGGGAACGCAAAGCCCTCGCGCGAGGCGCGGCGCGCGTACAGGTTCAGCAGTTCAGCGGCGGTGTCGCGGATCTGTTGCGCGGCACGGCGCTTGGCCTTGTCCCACTGGCCGGTGCCGAGCGAGTGCAGCGGCGCGGTTTCGGGATCGGCGCCGGAATAGCGCGAGATCACGTGCAACTGGTGCACCGGCACATAGAGCTTGCTGGCCTTGTCGTAGTCCAGATGCAGAAACTCTTCGTCGCCCTGGCCCATGTCCAGCGTGACCAAGCCCTGGTAGCGGCCGATTCCGTGTTCGCTGTGGACGACTGGATCGCCAATCTTGAGTTCGGCCAGGTCGCGCACCATGGCATCGACGGTGCTGGCCTGTTCCTGCTTGCGGCGGCCCGCGCGGCGCGCGGTGCCTGCATACAGTTCGTTTTCGGTGACGAACGCGAGTTGCGCCGATGGCAGTGCGAAGCCGCTTTGCAGCGGGGCCACGGCAATCGAGAAATGCGACTCGCCGCTCAGGAACGATGCGAAGTCGTCGACGATCGTCGGACGCAAGCCGCTTTCGGCAAACAGCTGCAGCAGCGTCTCGCGCCGGCCGGCCGAATCCGCGCACATCAGCACGCGCGTGGCCTTGTTCAGCAGCAGCGCTTCCAGATTGACCAGCGGATCTTCGGCGCGCCGGTTGACCGAAACATCGGGCAGCCCGGCCGCGAACGATGGCGCCTGCTCCGGCGCGGGCTCGCGCTGCAGCAACAGTCGCGCAAGAGGCTTGGCCGCGACGAAGAACTGTTCTTCGGACAGGAACAGATCCGCAGGCGGCAGCAGCGGGCGCTCGCGGTCGTGCCGCATGAAGTTGTAGCGCTGCGTGGTGTCGGCCCAGAAACGCCGGATGGCGTCGTCGACGCCGCCGGTGAATGCCAGCTGAGTGCCTTGCGGCAGGTAGTCGAACAGCGTGGCGCTTTGCTCGAAGAACAGCGGCAGGTAGTACTCGATCCCGGCCGACGGCACGCCGTTGCCGATATCCTTGTAGATCGGCGATTTGGTCGGGTCGCCTTCGAACACCTCGCGCCAGCGTCCGCGAAACGCCGTGCGCGCGGCCTCGTCGAGCGGAAATTCGCGGCCCGGCAGCAACCGCACTTCTTTGACCGGGTAGAGGCTGCGTTGCGAATCGGGGTCGAAGGCGCGAATAGTCTCGATTTCGTCGCCAAACAGGTCGATCCGGTATGGCAACGCCGAGCCCATCGGATAGAGATCGATCAGCCCGCCGCGCACGCTGTACTCGCCGGGGCGCATCACGGCGCTCACATGCTCGTAGCCGGCCAACGTGAATTGCGCCTTGAGCGCGGCTTCGTCGAGCTTTTCGCCCTGCTTGAAGAAGAACGTGTAGGCAGCCAGAAACGACGGCGGGGCCAGACGATAGAGCGCCGTCGATGCCGGCACGATCATCACGTCGCATTGGCCACCTTGAATATCGTGCAGCGTCGCCAGCCGCTCGGACACCAGATCCTGATGTGGCGAGAAGCTGTCGTAGGGCAGCGTCTCCCAGTCAGGCAGAAGGCGCACGCGCAGTTCGGGCGCAAACCACGGGATTTCGTCGGCCAGCCGCTGCGCATCGATCGCATGGGCGCACACCACGGCCACCATCGGCACGCTGTCGCGATGCTGGCGCGCGTAGGCGGCCACGGCAAGCGCGTCGGAAGATCCGGTCAGGCCGGGCACGGCATGGCGCATGCCGGGCTTGATCAGCGGCAGCACGGCAAACGGGTAAGCAGCTTGGTTGTCAGGCATTGGCAGCAGATAACGCGTAAACGACCATACCCCGCCGGCGCATGCGTGCGGCATGTCGCGGGCAGGGAAAATCGGTTTTTGCCTGCCTGGATCGGAGGATCGTGGCGGCGGGCGAGGGCCGTATTATAGAATGCGCACCGGCCGGCCTGCAGGCCGGCTTCCGATATCCCAACCGCCAAGCCCGTGTCCGATCGTCGATTCGCCCTGATTCCCTGTGCCGGTACCGGCAGCCGTGCCGGCGGCGCCGTGCAGAAGCAATACCAGACGGTGGCCGGACGGCCGATGCTGTGGTTCGCGCTGGCCGCGTTTTCGGCATGTGAGGCCATCAGCGCCACGGCGCTGGTGCTGGCGCCGGACGACCTGCCGCTGGAGGCGCGTTTCGGTCCGCAGGTGTTTGCGGGACTGCGCTTCGATACCGCGTTTGTCGGCGGAGATTCGCGCCATGCGTCGGTGCTGGCGGGGCTGCATCATCTGGCCACGCTCGGCGCGCGCGATACCGACTGGGTCCTGGTGCACGACGCCGCGCGTCCAGGCCTGACGCCGGCGATGATCGACACGCTGGTGCGCGCGGTGGAGTCCGATGACGCCGCCAGCGAGCCCATCGGCGGCATTCTTGCCGTGCCCGTGCCCGATACGCTGAAGCGCGCCGACGCCGGCGCGCGCATCGGCGCGACGGTGCCGCGCGAGGGCCTGTGGCAGGCGCAGACACCGCAGATGTTCCGCATTGGCGTGCTGCGTCACGCGCTCGAGGACGCGATGGCAGCTGGCGCCGTGGTGACCGACGAAGCCAGCGCGATCGAGCGGCTGGGACTGCATCCGCGTCTGGTCAACGGATCGCTGCGCAATTTCAAGGTGACCTATCCGGAGGACTTCGCCCTGGCCGATGTCCTGCTGCGCACGGGATCGACCCCGTCCGCGGCCTGATCCTTTTCTTCAAGGAGTTGTTTTGAATCCGTTCGATTTTCGCGTTGGACAGGGCTATGACGTGCACGCGCTGGTAGCCGGTCGCAAGCTCATTCTCGGTGGCGTCGAGATTCCGCACGATCGCGGACTGCTGGGGCATTCCGACGCCGACGCGTTGCTGCATGCGGTCACCGACGCACTGTTCGGTGCGGCGGCCCTGGGCGATATCGGGCGCCATTTTCCCGATACAGATCCCGATTTCGCCGGTGCGGACAGCCGCGTCCTGCTGCGTGAAGCGGCGCGGCGCGTGCGTGAAGCGGGCTTCGAAATCGGCAATGTCGACGCCACGGTCATTGCGCAAAAACCGAAACTTGCGCCGCATATTGCGGGCATGGTGCAGAACCTGGCCTACGACCTGGGCCTGCCGGTCACGCATTGCAACGTGAAAGCGAAAACCAACGAGAAGCTTGGCTTCGAAGGCAAGGAGGAGGGGATCGTCGCGCAGGCGGCGGTGCTGATCTACCGCCGTACCGCTGACGTGCAGGACTGAATCACAGACGAAATCCGATGAGCGATGCGCCTGCGGCGCGCTTCGCTCGCGGCTTGGCCGCGGTTGGCCGGGCGGCTTGCGCTGGCGTGCCGGTCAGGCCGGCGGCGGCGCCGGCGCGTCTTCGGGCTGGATCGTGTAGACGTAGTCGATCAGCCTGGCCATCGCACCGTGACGCGATCCGGCTTCCGTGCGTTTCTCGAAGCCCATGTGCTCGCACAGCTTGATGGCCGAGTCCATCTCCGGCATCGTCCGGCATACCAGCATTGGGGCGCCGATATCGCGAGCGCGCTGGATACAGATCTGCATCAGCCGCTTGCCCAGTCCCAGCCCGCGCGCTTGCGGACTCACGGACAGCAGACGTGCTTCCGGAAGGGGCAGGGTGACGAGGCTGTCGTCGAGCGCAGGCACTGTCGCGCCCGGATGGCAGAACAGCACGGCGCCGCTGATGCCGTGATCCGTTTCCGCAACCCACCACTCCATATCGGGATTGTCCTTGGCGGCCAGCACGGATTGCATGCCACGCTGGAACGACGCGCGGCAATCTTCCATGATGCCCAGCTCGTATTGCCCATAGGCTTGCTGCGTAACGGCGGCGATGTCGCCCCAGTCATGCACCGCGGCCAGGCGAAAGCGAAAGCGCGGCGAAGTGTGCGAAGGCAAGGTGCTCATGACTACGATGAAAAGCGTGACCTTGGCTCGATTGTAGGCCGTCCAATCCACAAATGCACCGGCTCATTTGTGCCTGTCTGCACCGATTGACGAACGCGTGTCGACCGGATCTGAGGCATAGGACTTTCTGACCCCGCAGACGGGAAAAAAGCCGACAGCACGCCAAAGCGTGGGCCGGCTTGTGGCGCGGGCCGCCGTTGGTACGGCGGTCCCGCACGGGATGTAATCGGCGCGTTGGACGCCGATCGCCGCTTATTCGGCGGTAATGACGTTGGCGGCCGCGCCGATCACCGCGGCGATACGCCCCACATCGCGCAATTGCTGGGCGCTCATGCCCTGCTCGGTCTTGAGCAGTTGATAGTGCGACTTCACGCAGAAATGGCACTTGCCGATGATCGAAGCGGCCAGCGCGTACATTTCGAAGCGACGTTTGTCGACGCCGCCGTGCGAAGCATACGCATTCATGCGCAGTCCGGCCGGCTGGCTCGCCAGATCCGGATCCTCGGCCATTTCGACGTACGGATACCAGATATTGTTCATGCCCATCAACGCAGCTGCCGTCTGCGCCGCCGTCACTTCCTCGGGCGACAGCACGTTGGCATTGCGGATCACGTCGACGATGACCTTGCTCTTTGCCGCAAAGGCGGCCGCAAGGGCCACGCCTACCGCATCGTTGCCTTCCAGCGACGAACGCGCGATCGTGCCATCCACGTTCAGGCGAATGTCCTTGGCGTAGTCGGGAATCAAATTCTTGATCGTACTGAGGAATTCCATACATTTCTCCTATCGACGAGGGCTCAAAAAACCCGCACATAGCGGGTTTCGGCGAGGAAGGGCATGGTGCTCTTCCTCGCGCTGTGCCGATCCGCTTGAAAGCGGCCTGGCAGGTGCTGCCAAATTACAGCGTGGCGCCACCAACGGCGCGGTTGCACGGGCACAGTTCGTCCGTTTGCAGGCCGTCCAGAATACGCAGCACTTCTTCCGGGCTGCGGCCGACGTTCAGGTTGTTCACCGAAACGTGCTGGATCGTGTTGTCCGGATCGACGATGAACGTGGCGCGCAGGGCAACGCCGGCAGCGTGGTCACGCACGCCCAGCTGGTCCACCAGCGAACCGGTCACGTCGGCAAACTGCCACTGGTTCAGCTTGTTCAGGTCCTTGTGTTCACGGCGCCATGCCAGCTTCACGAATTCGTTGTCGGTCGAGCCGCCCAGCACGATTGCGTCGCGATCGGCGAAATCGTTGTTCAGCTTGGCGAAGGCCACGATTTCCGTCGGGCAGACGAACGTGAAGTCCTTCGGGTAGAAGTAGATGATTTTCCACTTGCCTTCGAACGACTTTTCGGTAATGTCTTCGAAAGCCGACTGGCCGTTCTCTTCGTGGTTGTTGAAACCAGGCTTGACACCAACAACGTGGAAGGCTTCGAGCTTGTCACCAACGGTCTTCATAGACTTCTCCTGATACGGTTGAACAGAGTGAGGCGCGCGATACGCGAATCGGTTCCCACAGGGCAGGAACGCGTCGATGCGCGATCGCATTAAAACGTGATTATGCGTCGCCGGAGGCGCTGCGGCCAATTGATATTCTCAACCAGCCCGATAGGCGCCGTCTGATGAATCGTGTGGCGCGCATCGTGCGAGGGGGCGTGCAGCCGTGAGCGGCTGCAGCGAGTATGCCACGCGCGACGGCGCATGACGGGAAGCGTCGGAAATATTCAGATTTGTCTCAAGCGGTCACACGCGTTTCATGCGTAGCTGGCAAACGGCGCCGGCTACGCATGAATGCGATCAAACGCGCGAGACGCGCTCAGGCCGCGCGGAGCGTGGCTTGCGTGCGGCGCGTACGGAAGATGATCAGCGTCGCCACCAGGCCGCATGCTGCAGCAAACATCAGCCAGAGTCCCGGTGCGGCCTTGTTGCCCGTGGTGTGGATCAGGTAGGTCGAGATCGCCGGGGTAAAGCCACCGAAC
Organism: Cupriavidus pauculus; assembly: GCF_008801835.1. GTDB lineage: Bacteria > Pseudomonadota > Gammaproteobacteria > Burkholderiales > Burkholderiaceae > Cupriavidus > Cupriavidus pauculus. The sequence goes on from NZ_VZOW01000001.1 coordinate 73,456, forward strand.
AGCGCCGTGGCCAGGCTGTAGGCCAGCGAGAAACCAGCGGTGCGCACGGCGGGCGGCATGACTTCGGTCAGCGTGACGACCATCGCACCGTTATAGCTGCCGTACAGGAACGACAGCCACAGCTCGACCATCAGCAGACGTTCGAACGAGGGCGCCGCCACCAGCCACGACACGGCAGGGTACGCGGTAATCAGCGTGGCGATCGTGAAGATCACCAGCAGCGGCTTGCGCCCGACGCGGTCGGACAGGGCGCCCATCAGCGGCAGCCAGATGAAGTTCGACAGACCCACGCACATCGTGACGATCAGGTTGTCCACGTCGTCGAGCTTGAGCACGGTCTTGCCAAACGTCGGCGTATAAGCGGTGATCATGTAGAACGACACCGTCGTCATCACCACCATCATGCAGCCGGCAATGATGATGCCCCAGTTGTCGAGCATCGAGCGATAGATCTCGCTGATGCTGGGACGATGTTTGCGCGCGCGGAATTCCTCGGTCTCTTCGAGCGACCGGCGAATGATGAACAGGAACGGTACGATCAGGCAGCCGATCAGGAACGGCAGGCGCCAGCCCCAGCTATCCATTTGCGCCGGAGCAAGCGTGGCGTGCAGCACGACGCCGAGCAGGCCCGCGAAGATCACCGCCACCTGCTGGCTGGCCGATTGCCACGCCACGTAGAAGCCTTTCTTGCCCGGCTTGGCGATTTCGGAAAGGTAGACCGACACGCCACCCAGTTCCACGCCTGCCGAGAAGCCCTGCAGCAGCCGGCCCAGCAGCACCAGCAGCGGCGCGGCGATGCCGATCGTCGCATAGCCGGGCACCACGGCGATCAGCAGCGTGCCGAGCGCCATCAGAACCAGCGTGACGATCAGCCCCTTGCGACGGCCGTGATGGTCGATATAGGCGCCCAGCACGATCGCGCCGAGCGGACGCATCAGAAATCCCGCGCCGAACGTCGCTAGCGACAGCATCAGCGAGGCAAACTCGTCGCCGGACGGAAAGAAGGTATGTGCGATGGCGGCGGCATAGAAGCCGTACACCATGAAGTCGTACATCTCCAGAAAGTTTCCGCTGACAACGCGGAACACGGTGCGAAAACTGTGCTGAGGATTGGAAGTGTTGGACATGGCTGTCTCTCGGTCGCCACCAGTTGGGTCCGGCGGCATGTTGTCGATCGTTATCAGCCACGGCGGTGGTCATGCGGCAGGCGGCGCCGTGGCTGCGGATGCATCGGTATGCATCGGCCTGTCGATGGCGTGGAGTGTGCGCGGTGTCGCTGTCAATCGCCTGTCAACAACCTTTCAATTCCGTATCAATTCCTGAAGAAAACCTGTCAATGCGGCGCATGCGCCATTGCGGCGTGGGCTGATGCGGTTGGATCAAGAGGAGAGAGGGTGCGGACTGCCGTCCGCGGTCCCAAGGTGCGGCGCGATGCGAGACGTGGTGTGCCGCCTCAGGCGCGGCGGAAGAACGCGCTGACCACGAGGCCGGTTTTAGGCGCGGCGCGATTGGCCAGCACCAGTCGGCCGCCGTTGCGCTGGAGAATGCGGTTGACGATGGACATGCCAAGGCCTGCGCCCTTGGCTTCGCTGCGCGCGCTGTCGAGCCGATAGAACGGACGCGTCAGCAGCGACAGTTGCTCGTTGGGCACGCCCGGTCCGTTATCGGCGACGATCAGCACGGCGTCCTTGTCCTCGACGCGCGTGGAGATTTCCACGTCGGCCATGCCGGTTTCTTCGTCCTTGGCATAGCGGCGCGCGTTTTCCACGAGGTTGTCGAGAATGCGCTGGATTTCCATGCGATTTGCGACGGCCATCACTGGGCCGTTCGAACGCACATGCACGCGCACATCGTCGTGGGCCGCATAGACGCCAACCGACTCCTGCACGAGCGCGGAAAGATCGACCGGTTCCACCACTTCCTGACCGGGACGCGCGTAGTTGAGGAACTGGCCGATGATGGCGTCCATCTGTTCGATATCGGCGATCATCGCGTCGCGGGTGGTGGTATCGACCGGAGACATCTCGGTTTCCAGCCGCAGGCGCGTCAACGGCGTGCGCAGGTCGTGCGAAATGCCGGCCAGCATGACCACGCGATCGTCGTCGAGCTGGCGCAAATCGCGCACCATCTGATTGAAGCTGCGGTTGGCCTGCGCCACCTCGCTGGCGCCTTGCTCGCGCAGCGGCGGCGGGTCGCCGCCCGTGCCGATCTGGCGCGCGGCGTTGGCCAGCCGTTTGAGCGGGTAATTCACGCGTGCGGTGATGAACGCCGCGCCAATGATCGACAGCAGCAGCGCGGCAATACTCCACCACAGCCATTGGATGCCGGGCACGCGTTCGAAACGTTCGGGGCTGATGGCTACCCAGTAGTCGTCGCCTTCGATTTCGAAACTGACCCACACGCCGGGAATATCGTTGACGGTGGTGGCGATAACCGTGTCCTCGCCCAGGCGGCTGCGAATTTCCTGCTGCACCAGCTGGGTAAGAAACGGATTGGCCGTGGGCGCGGCAAAATCGTCGTCCTTTTCACGCGGATAAACCTTGATGCCTTCGTTCTGCACCAGGTCCAGCAGCAGGAAGCGGCGCCGCGCCGGGTCCGAATAGAGCAGGGCGGCGCGCGTGAGCTTGACCACGCTGACCACCTGCATGGCGATCTGCTGGGCGCGCGGCGCGCGTTCGAACAGCCGGTAGCTCTGGAACCAGATGCCCAGCGAGATCGCCAGCAACAGGGCGATAAGCATGAAGGTTCGCCAGAACAGCGAACCGAAGAACCGCGTTGCGGTACGGCCGAGAGCGGTCGCCACGATGCTGCTTGCGGACGGACCGGCTCTACTTCACGCCATCGGGGATGAAAACGTAACCCAGGCCCCAGACCGTCTGGATAAAGCGCGGGTTGCCGGGATCGGGTTCGATCAGCTTGCGCAGGCGCGAGATCTGCACGTCAAGGCTGCGATCGAACACTTCATATTCGCGTCCGCGCGCCATTTCCATCAGTTTTTCGCGCGACAGCGGCTGGCGGGGATGACGGGCAAAGACCTTGAGCACCGAGAATTCGCCGGTGGTCAGCGTGATTTCCTCGTCGTTCTTGGTCAGCGTGCGCGTGGCCAGGTTCAGCACGAAATCGCCGAAGGCGAAGGTTTCGGGGGTTTCGGACGGCGCGCCTGGCACTTCGGCCGGGCCTTTGCGGCGCAATACCGCGTGAATGCGGGCGATCAGCTCGCGCGGATTGAAAGGCTTGGGCAGGTAGTCGTCGGCGCCCATTTCCAGGCCGACGATGCGGTCCACGTCCTCGCCCTTGGCGGTGAGCATGATGATCGGCGTCTGGTCATTGGCGCCACGCAGCCGGCGGCAGATCGACAGGCCGTCTTCGCCGGGCATCATCAGATCGAGCACCAGCAGGTCGAATCGCTCGCGCAGCCAGAGTTTGTTCATGGCCGTGGCATTTTCCGCCACGAGGACCGTAAAGCCCTGCTCGCCAAGGTAGCGGCGCAGCAGGTCGCGCAAACGCGGGTCGTCATCCACGACGAGAATCTTGTGGCTGGTATTTTCCATGGCGGTATCTTAGCGATTATCGCTTTCGCTCAAAATGGCTTAACAAAACGTTACATACTTTACCCTGTGGTATGGCGGCGTGCACCTTTTGTGCATTTACACTCCGCAAACCGTTTTCCGAGACTGATTCGATTGCATCGGAAACAAGACACCACGGGTATCGCGCAACCCTATCCGGCAACGCTGGCACGCAGCCAGTTATCGCCAGGCGGAGTGCGGATGCGCCGGCATCGAAAGGGACAAAGCCCTTCCGGAGCACAGTCGAAACCGCCATTATCCAATGAAAGTGAAGCAAAACCGGCACGGGCAAACCCTGCGTCGCGCAGTCTGCGCACGGGTGGCATGGCTTGCCGGCGTGTCCCTACTGTGGGCGGCGATACCAGCCGCCTCGCACGCCCAGTCCGCGGGCATGGCACACCTGCTTCATCCCAATGGCCAGCAACAGGGCAGCAGCCAGGCCCAGTCCGAGCGCAACCGCCAGCCGGCACGGCGCGCCAATCAATCCGAGACCGAGCGCGACATGGCCGAACGCGCGGGCCGTCAGGGGCAGCGCGGCGGCAATCCGCGGCTTTCGCCAGACGAGCGCAAATCCTTGCGCAAGAATCTCTACGATCTCAGCCGCGAGATGTACCGCGGCAGCTAAACCGCCGCGCCTTGTTCGTTAGCCTCTGGGCTGGAAGTGGCGCAGGAAATCCACAAATACTTCGGCTGCCAGCTGAGCGTCTTCCACGGTGATCGTCTCCAGCGGATTGTGGCTGATCCCGCCGTTGCCGCAGCGCACGAACAGCATCGCCACGTCGGTGACGCGCTGCATCATCATCGCGTCGTGTCCCGCGCCGGAAGGCAGCTCGAAGGCATCGAGCCCGCGCTTGCGCAACACGGCGGAGAACTGATCCATCAGCCAGCGCGCGCACGGCGCATTATTGACCGGCGTCACACGCTCGACGCTGGCGCGCAGCCCGCGACGCTTCGCGATCCGCTCGATGCCCGCCACGATGTCGGCAATTGCGGCTTCGCGGATGCCGTCTTCGCCGGCGCGGATATCCATCGAAAACACGCACGCGGCCGGGATCACGTTGCTCGATCCGTCCGGCACCTGCAATTGGCCCACCGTGCCGACCAGCGTAGGCGCCGCGGCGCAGCGCGATTCCACCAGCAGGATCATTTCCGCGGCGCCCGTGGCCGCGTCGCGCCGCATATCCATCGGCGTGGTCCCGGCATGGCTGGCCAGTCCTTCCACGCGCACCTGGAAGCGGCTGCTGCCGGCAATCTGCGTGACGATGCCCAGCGGCAGCTGGCGATTGAGCAGCACCGGTCCTTGCTCGATATGGACTTCGACAAAACCGGCCAGCGAAGTGGGGTCGATGGCGGCGGCGCGCAGTGCGTCGATGCTGCCGGCGCCCGGGAAGCCCGCAGCGGTCAGCGCGTCGCGCATCGTGACGCCGTCCGTATCGACGCGGTCGAGCAGTGCCGCATCGAACCGGCCGGCCAGCACGCTGCTGGCCAGGAAGCTGGTCTTGAAACGCAGCCCTTCTTCTTCGGCAAAACCGACGACATCAAGGTGATACGGCAGGCGAATGCCTGCATCGCGCAGCGCGCCGACCACCGCGATCGGCAACAGGATGCCCAGCCGGCCATCGTAGCGGCCGCCGTTGCGCACCGTGTCGAAGTGTGAGCCGGTCATCAGCACCTTGGGCGCGGTGACGGCGGGATCGGCGGCGTAGCGTCCGATCACGTTGCCGATTGCGTCGATGCGTACGGTCATGCCGGCATCTTCCATCCAGCGCGCCAGTTGCGCCTGCGCCTGACGATGGGCCGGCGTGAGAAACGCGCAGGTGAGGCCGCCTTCCATATCGGAATGACGGGCGAGGGCGTCTGCGTGGTCCAGTATCGACTGGCCGAGGGCGGGTATGGCAGTGGTCATGACTTTGTGGCTTCAATACATCGACACTTCAGCGTGCAAAAAACGGTCGCCCGCATGGCGCGGCCTCAACCGTTGCGCAGCCAGGTTTTCCAGGCGATCCACAGCTTGCGCATCGGCGTGAGCGCGATGCGCTGCGACAGCACCTGGAAGTGGCTCGCTTCGATTTCGTCGAGCAATGCCTGGTGGATGGCGGCCAACGCCAGCGCGGCGCGCTGCGCGCGGCGGTCTGCGCGCGGCAACAGTGCCAGGGCGTCGCGGTACTGCGTGCGCGCCGCGGCGGCCTGATCCCGCATCAGCGCGACAAACTGATCGGAGCTACGCGACTGCATGATGTCCGCTGCAGGCACTTCAAAGCGCTGCAGCGTGCTGACGGGAATATAGATGCGCCCCTGGCGCGCGTCATGGCCGACTTCGCGCACGATACGCACCTGCAACTGCGCCATGCCAAGCTGTTCGGCCGCGTCGAGCGTGCGCGGATCGGTAAAACCGAGCAGGCGCGCATTGAGCTTGCCAAGCGTCGCACCGACGGCGCGGCAATACTTGCCCAGCGCAGCGTCATCGAAATAGCGCGATTGCGCCAGATCCATCTCCGTGCCGTCCATCACCTGGGTCATTTCCGCCTGCGGCAGGTCGGCCAGGTAGGGTTGCAGCGCGTGGCTGACGGGATGGCTGGGCTGGCCGTCGTATAGCCGGCGGATTTCTGCGCGCCACCAGTCCAGGCGCTGCAACGCTACGCCCGCATCGTGATTTTCATGAACGATGGCGTCGAGTTCGAGGCGCCAGGCCTGCAGGGCCGTGACGGCACGGCGGCGTTCGGGAGGGAGAAGCAGGCTGCTGTAATAAAAGCTGGAGCCGCTTTTCGCGGCTTTTTCCTGGCAGTACTGATCGGGCGTCACGCCAATCTCTTAGTGGTGGGCGGCGGGGCGGCGCCAAAGCGGCGAATTGTAACATCGGCGCCCGCCAACGCATGCACGCCCGCAGCAGTCTTCGCGACGGGCACGCGTGATCGGCCGGCACCGCCGCTGTGGCGGTTTGTCGCGCCATACAGGCGTTCGTCATCCGGCGTTTGACGCACCCGGGGTCCGTCGCTATATTACTGACCGGCCAGTTATTTATTTCCGCGCAGCAGCGGAGGCGCCTGGGGAGGCACTTCGGCCGATGCCGCGCGTGGCCGTTTCCCCGCCGGCCCGATTGCGAAACATCGAGCCGCGACGTAGCAGCCAAATTTCGCCTCACCGTTCCCACCGATCAAGACGCTTGTCATGCCAGAGCCTTACGCCAGGCCGGAAGTTGCGGCCGCCAGATTTGACGAACCTCCAATGGCGCGCCGCGTCGTGCAGCGCCGTGTCGGTCGCGCGCGACTTGGGCTTCTGCTTGCGGCGGCAGCGCTGGTGCTGACGGGTTGTGGCAAGAAGGTGGAACCGGTCGAGGAGGTGCGGCCAGTCCGGCTGATGCAGTTGAGCCCGGCGCAAGGCAGGACCGATTTCGAGTTTTCGGGCGAGGTGCGCCCGCGCATCGAGTCGCGACTGGGATTCCGCGTCGGCGGCAAGATCGCGGCGCGCCTGGTCGACGTCGGCGCGTCGGTGCGCAAGGGGCAGCCGCTGGCGCGTCTGGACCCCACGGATCTGGCGCTGGCCGAAACCGGCGCGCGCGCGCAATTCGACGCGGCCAAGACCGATCGCGATCTCGCCGCCGCAGACCTGAAGCGCTACAAGGAGCTGGCCGCGCGCAACTTCATCAGTGCCGCCGAACTGCAGCGTCGCCAGGCCACTTTCGATTCCGCCGACGCGCGGCTGGGCCAGGCGCAGGCCAACCTGCGCAACCAGTCGAACCAGACCGGCTATGCGGTGCTGACCGCCGATGCCGACGGCGTGGTCACGGCGATCGATACCGAAGTGGGACAGGTCGTCACGCCCGGCCAGCCGGTGATCCGCGTGGCGCAAACCGCGGAAAAGGAAGTGGCCATCGGCTTGCCTGAAGATCAGGTCGACATGCTGCGCGGTATTTCTGAGGTGTCGATCCATACATGGTCCGATCCCGATCGCGCATTGCCGGGCCGGGTGCGCGAAATCTCCGCGGCGGCCGATCCCGTCACGCGCACCTATCCCACGCGCGTCAGCATTCCAAATCCGCCGGCCGATCTGCGCATCGGCATGACCGCCGTGGTGTCGTTCACGCGCACCGGCCAGGCCGCGGCGATCCGCGTGCCGCTGACCGCGCTGCTGCAGGACAGGGGCAGCAATCAGGTGTGGATCTACCAGCCAGGCGCTAACGGCGCCGGCACAGTCAAGCCGGTGTCGGTGACGCTCGGCGAAGCGCAGGGCAATCTGATCGAAGTGCGCCAGGGCCTTGCGCCGGGGCAGACCATCGTCACCGCGGGCGTGCATCTGCTCAAGCCGGGACAGAAGGTCAAGCCGATGCAGAGCGTGGCGCCGGCCCAGCCGGCCTCGGATCCCGGCGCGCAACTGAGCGCCCTCGACCGGCATCTGGGCTGAGATCCGCGCATGGAACATTCCCGCTTCAATCTGTCGCGCTGGGCGCTGGAGCACCAGCCGCTCACGCGCTATCTGCTGGTCGTGCTGCTGCTGGGCGGGCTGCTGGCGTTCTTCCAACTGGGCCAGGACGAAGATCCGCCATTTACGTTCCGCGTGATGGTGGTGCAGGCGTTCTGGCCGGGCGCCACCGCCGAGCAGATTGCCGTGCAGGTGACCGACAAGATCGAGCGCCAGCTGCAGGAAGTGCCCTACGCCGACAAGATCCGCAGCTTTTCCAAGCCCGGCGAAACCACGGTGATCTTTCAACTGGCCGACAATGCGCCAGCCAGGGACACCGCGCAGATCTGGTACACGGTGCGCAAGAAGATCGGCGACATCCAGCAAACACTGCCGCAAGGCGTGCGCGGCCCGTACTTCAACGATGAATTCGGCGATGTCTACGGATCGATCTACGCGCTGTCGGCCGACGGCTTCAACTACAAGGAATTGCGCGAATATGCCGACCTGGTGCGCCAGGAACTACTGCGCATTCCTGCCGTGGCCAAGGTCTCGCTGCTAGGCCTGCAGGACGAAAAGCTCTATATCGAATTCAACCAGGCGCGCTTTGCGCAACTGGGACTCGATATCAACGCCATCTCCAACCAGATCGCGGAACAGAACAATCCCACCGGCAGCGGCGTGCTGGTGACGCCCACCGACAACCTGCAAGTGCGTGTCACGGGCCAGCTTGGCGATGTCGAGGATCTGCAGAACCTGGTGCTGCGCGGCCCGAACGGCATCGCCAACATCCGGCTCGGCGACATCGCTCACGTCTATCGCGCCTATGTCGATCCGACGGTCAGCCGCATGCGCTTCAACGGCAAGGATGTGATCGGGCTTGGCATTTCGATGGAAAAGGGCGGCGACATCATCGCGCTGGGCAAGGAATTGCGCGCCGTGACCGATCGCCTGCGCGGCCAGTTGCCGATCGGCATCGAGATGGATCAGGTGCAGGACCAGCCCCAGGCCGTCAAGCGCAGCGTCGGCGAATTCGTGCGCGTGCTGATCGAGGCCGTGGTGATCGTGCTGGGCGTGAGCTTTGTGTCGCTGGGCCTGCATACCCGCCCGCTGCGGCTCGACGTGCGGCCCGGTCTGGTGGTGGCGCTCACCATTCCTCTGGTGCTGGCGGTGACGTTCCTGTTCATGAACATCTTCGGCATCGGGCTGCACAAGATCTCGCTCGGCGCGCTGATCATCGCGCTCGGCCTGCTGGTCGACGACGCCATCATCGCGGTGGAAATGATGGTGCGCAAGCTCGAAGAGGGTTTCTCGAAAATGGAGGCGGCGACGTTCGCCTATACGTCCACCGCGATGCCGATGCTGACCGGCACGCTGATCACGGCGGCCGGCTTTTTGCCGGTGGGCCTGGCGCGTTCCACGGTGGGCGAATACACCTTCGCGATCTTCGCGGTGACGGCGCTGGCGCTGGTGCTGTCATGGCTGGCCGCGGTGTACTTCACACCGTACCTTGGCTATCTGATCCTGAAGACGCGCAGCAACGCCGGTGGCCAGCACGAGGTATTCGATACCCCGTTCTATGCGCGCTTTCGCCGGCTCGTGAACTGGTGCGTGACGTGGCGCAAGACCGTGATCGCGATCACGCTGGCGGCGTTTGCACTAGGCCTGTTCGCGTTCAAGTACGTGGAAAAGCAGTTCTTCCCCGATTCGAGCCGGCCGGAGCTGATGGTGGAATTGTGGATGCCGGAAGGCACGAGTTTCGCGCAGACTGAAGCCGTGACCAAGCGCTTCGAAGCGGCCATGCGGCGCGATACGGCCGTGCAGAGCGTGACGTCGTTCGTCGGCACCGGCGCGCCGCGCTTCTACCTGCCGCTCGACCAGATCTTTCCGCAATCGAACGTGGCGCAGGCGATCGTGATGCCGGTGAGCCTGGAGGCGCGCGATGCGCTGCGCAAGCGTATAGAGCGCGTGCTGGCCAGCGATTTCCCGCAGTTGCGCGGCCGCGTGAAGCTGTTGCCGAACGGCCCGCCGGTGCCGTATCCCGTGCAGTTTCGCGTGATCGGGCCCGACGCGGCTGGCGTGCGCAAGGCGGCCGACCAGGTTCGCGCGGTGATGGCGGCCAATCCGAACACCGTCGGCGTCAACGACAACTGGAACGAGAACGTCAAGATGCTGCGTCTCGAACTGGACCAGGACAAGGCGCGCGCGCTCGGCGTGACCACCAACGCCATCGCGCGCGCGACGCAAGCGGTGCTGACCGGTGTACCGGTGGGCCAGTACCGCGACGCCGACAAGCTGATCGACATCATCATGCGCACGCCGCGCAGCGAACGCGACACGATGGCCGACCTGAACAACGTGCTGGTGCCCACCAGCAGCGGGCGCGCAGTGCCGCTGACGCAGGTCGCACGGATAGCGCTGAAGTCGGAGCCAGGGGTGATCTGGCGCGAGAACCGCGATTTCGGTATCACCGTGCAGTCCGATATCGTCGACGGCATCCAGGGCCCGACCGTGACCGCGCAGATCGATCCCAAGCTCGATCCGATCCGATCCGCGCTGCCGCCCGGCTACCGCATCACCATTGCCGGCGCGCAGGAGGAAAGCGGCAAGGCGGGCGCGTCGATTGCCGCGCAATTGCCGCTGTGTATCTTCCTGATTTTCACGCTGCTGATGCTGCAGTTGCACAGTTTCTCGCGCGCTGTGATGGTGTTCTTGACCGGGCCGTTGGGGCTGATCGGCGCAGCCGCGACGCTGCTGTTGCTGCACGCGCCAATGGGTTTCGTCGCGCAACTTGGCATTACCGCGCTGCTGGGCATGATCATCCGAAATTCGGTGATTCTGGTCGATCAGATCGAGCAGGATATCAAGTCTGGCCTGCCGCCCTGGGAGGCGATCGTCGAATCCGCGGTGCGTCGCTTCCGACCGATCATCCTTACCGCGGCCGCAGCGGTGCTGGCCATGATCCCGCTGTCCCGCTCGACGTTCTGGGGGCCGATGGCGGTGGCCATTATGGGTGGACTGGTGGTGGCGACGGTGCTGACGCTGCTGTTCCTGCCGGCGCTATATGCCACATGGTTCCGCGTCAAGCCGCCCGGCGACGCGCGCGGCGTCGTGACGGCCGGCTGACGCCCGGCGGCGCGCGGTCCGCGCCGCCGATCGGGCTACTCGGCCAGTTCGAACAACACGTCCTGCGCGCCTTCCCATAGCACCTTGGTGCCCAGCGCGCGCAGGTTTTCCTTTCCTTCGACCACGGTCAGGAAGTGGTTGCCCGCCAGTTGGCCCATCTTGCTGGCGAAGCAGCAGCTGCCATAGGCCAGGATGATCTCGGTTTCGCTATAGCCGCCGGGATAGAACAGGATGTCGCCGACCGACGGGTGGCTGGTGTGGTTTTCGAAGCCGACGCCGAGCTTGAATTCGCCAAGCGGGATCCAGCAGCCTTCACCGCTCCAGCGCACGTGGATCAGTTTCTGCCGGTATGGCAGCAGCTTCAGGAACGCGGCCACGGTCTGCGGCGCGTCCGGGTGAGTTTCGGCGATAAAGGTGTGGCCGGCGGCCGTCATGCGCAGTCGGGTCATGTGGTTGTGGTTGTCGTCGTTCTGGTTGGCGCGGCCCCGCGAGGCGACCGCAAAAGGGCGAGTAAAAGTGGGGCAGCAGGATTGGGCCTTGCCTTGGCCGCCGCCCGCAGCGGCCAGCTACCAGCGTAGTTCAGACCGATGTCGCCATCAACGTCTGCGCTGCCGCGATCAGGCTTCGGTCGCTGCCCTTGGGGCCGATCAGCGAAATGCCCAGCGGGGCGCCAGCGCGGCCCGCCAACGGCAGGCTGATCTGCGGAAAGCCGGACAGCGGCGTCAGGCACAGCGTATGCGCGGCAGCCGTACGGTAATCCTCGAGCGATTCCATCGGAGTGGTGCGCAGCGGCGCGATGTCCGGCATCGTCGGCAGCACCAGCACGCTGTCGTGCCCCAGCAGGCGGCCGAGGTGTGCGGTGAACTCGCGCCGGACCGCGCTCGACGCTTCGAATTGCGCGTGGGTCACGGCCTTGCTGAAGGCAAAGCGGCCCGCCACGTCGGGGCCAAGTTGCAGTCCGTATTGCTCGATCAACGCACCGTCGGCCTGCCACGCTTCCCAGCCCTGCACGTAACGAAATGCCCAGTACAGGTCCGATAGCGGGCGATCCGCCACATCGACCGGCACCGCCTTGCCAAACACGGCTTCGATACGCGCGACGGCGGGCGCCAGCGCCGCGCGGGCTTCGGGCGTGGGCAGTTCAAACAGATCGGCGGCCAGCAGCAGCTTCGGACTGGCGGGCAGCGGATCGCCGTCGGTGCCGAGCAGCACGTCCGCAACGCGGGCGAACGTGGCGATATCCTGCGCAAAGAAGCCGCAGGTATCGAGCGATTCGCACAGCGGCATGCATTGCGCCAGCGAAATCCGCCCATGCGAAGGACGGATGCCGAATAGCCCGCAATGGCTGGCCGGGGCGCGCACCGAGCCGCCGGTGTCGGTGCCCAGCGCGAAATCGGCGAGCCCGTGCGAGACCGCCGACGCCGATCCCGATGACGATCCGCCTGTGATGCGGTCGGGCGCCGCGCCGTTGTACGGGCCGCCGTAGTGATGGTTCTGGCCGTTCATCGAAAACGCCAGCTCGTCGGTATGAACCTTGCCGACGAAGCTCGCGCCGGCATCGAGCAACTTCTGAACCGTGGGCGCGGTGGAAGTCTTGATGCCCGAGCGCGCCAGCACGTGCGGGTTGCCGCCTCCGGTGGGATAGCCGGCCACATCGAACAGATCCTTGACGGCAAAGCGCAGGCCGTGCAGCGGGCCGCTGGCGGCGTTGGGCACAGCCGCCTCGGGATAGGGCAGGAATGCGCGGGCGGGATGGGTGGACAGGCTCATGATGTTCGGATTCCTCGATTCTTGAAACGTCGCTGGGAAAGACGCATTACGCGGCGCATTCGGTCGCGGCTGGCGCGCCCACCAGCACGCAGCTGACGCGGTGGCCATTGCCAAGCGACACCGCCGCCGGCACCTGGGCCAGGCATTGGGCACGGGCATGCGCGCAGCGCGGTGCGAAGGTACAGCCGGCGGGCAGCGCGGCGAGATCGGGCGGGGCGCCGCCAATCGTCTGCAGACGTTCGCCGCGCGCCATGCCGTGTTGGCGGCTTTGCAGCAAGGCGATGGTGTAGGGATGGCGCGCCTCGCGCATCAGCGTGCGGATCGGGCCCTCCTCGACGATGCGCCCGCCATACATCACCGCGACGCGATCGGCAATTTCCACCGCCGCGCCGATGTCGTGCGTCACGAACACGATCGACAAACCAAGCTCGCGTTGCAGCTCACGCAACAGAATCAGTACCTGGATCTGCACCGTGGCGTCGAGCGCAGTGGTCGGCTCGTCGGCCAGGAGGATCCGCGGTTGCGCACAGAGCGCCAGCGCTATCATCGCGCGTTGCCGCATGCCGCCCGACATCTCGTGCGGATAGGCGGCCAGGCGCCGCTCCGGGCTGGGAATGCGCACCGCCTGCAGCGCCTTGAGCGCCAGCGCGTGCGCTTCCTGCTTCGACACCTTGCGATGGGTGCGGATGCATTCGACGATCTGCTGACCAACGGTGTAGACCGGATCGAGCGCCAGCAGCGGCTCCTGGAACACCATCGCCACGGTGCCGCCGCGCAGGCGCGCCAGCGCGCGCTTGTCCAGCTTGAGCACGTCCTGGTCTTCCACGCGGATGCTGCCGGCAATCGTGGTGCGGCGTGGCGGATGCAGGCGCATCAGCGCGCGCAGCGTCACGCTCTTGCCCGAGCCCGATTCACCGATCAACGCGACGGCTTCGCCCGGGGCGACATCGAGCGATACGCCGTTGACGGCCTGGATCGTCTTGCCGCCGCCCGAGAACGTCACGTGCAGGTCGCGTACCGATATGGCGGGTGCTGGGGAGGGATGGGACATCGATATCTCCGCGAAATCAGGGCGTGGCGGCGTGCAGGCCCGGCGTCAGGCGCTGCAGCGGCAACGAATGGCCGCCGTCCGGCATGGCCATCAGGCAGGACACGGGATGGCCGGCGATCGCGTCGGTCAACGAGGGCGCGCGGCGTTCGCAGACCGGTTCGGCGCGCGCGCAGCGCGGGTGGAAACTGCAGCCGGGCGGCGGATCGATCGGATTGGGCGGATCGCCTGCCAGCGGCGCGGCCAGCGTGCGATGGTCGGGATCCATCGACGGCATCGACGCCAGCAGCGCGCGCGTATAGGGATGCGCGGGATTGGCGTAGACCGTCTCGGTGTCGCCGATTTCGACCACCTTGCCGAGGTACATGACCATCACGCGATCGCACAGGTAGCGGATCACGTTGAGATCGTGACTGATGAAGACGTAGGTGAGGTCGAACTCGGCCTTCAGGTCGAGCAGCAGGTTCAGCACTTGCGCCTCGACCGACTTGTCCAGCGCGGACACCGCTTCGTCGAGGATCACCAGCCGCGGACGCAGCGCGAGCGCTCGCGCGATATTCACGCGCTGGCGCTGCCCGCCCGACAGTTCGTGCGGATAGCGTCCCGCAAACCGCTTGGCGTCCAGCCCCACGCGCTCCAGCAGATAGCGCGCTCGCTCGGTGGCTTCGCGGGACGGCAGGCCGTGCACGCGCGGCGTGAAGGCGATCGATTCCTCGATCGTCAGGCGCGGATTCAGCGACGAATAGCTGTCCTGGAACACCATCTGCACCTGGCTGCGGAATGCCTTCATCGGCAGTTGCGCGGATCCCACTGCCTGCGCGTCGAAAATCAGTTCGCCGCTGTCGTGCGGTGTCAGCTGCATCAGCAATCGCGCGGTGGTGGACTTGCCGCAGCCCGATTCGCCGACAACGCCGAGCGTTTCGCCCTTGAGCACGTCGAAACTCACGCCGTCGACCGCGCGCACCACACCGCCCTTGCGCAGCGGGATCGGCGATTTCAGCGGAAAGTGCTTGATCAGATCGCGCGCGATGACGAGCGGCTGTGCGGGGCCGCCGACATCGGTGGCGGCGGACACAGGCATCGGAATTCTGCCGGTCATGCTCACTCCTTGATTTCCATTGCCGAGCGAATGCCGTCGGCCAGCAGGTTGAACGAGATCGAGGTCAGGAAAATCATCGCGCCGGGCAACGCGGCGACCCACGGCTGCGTGTAGATCGCCGTGCGCAGCGTGTTGAGCATCAGGCCCCATTCGGGTTCGGGAGGCTTGACGCCAAGGCCCAGGAACGAAAGGCCCGAGGCGAGGATCATCGACACCGAGATCAGGCTCGTGGCGTAGACGAAGATCGGTCCGAGCACGTTGTTGAGGATGTGGGCGCGCACGATGGTCAGCGACGAAGCGCCCGAGGCGCGCGCCGCATCGACGAACTCGCGGTTGCGCACCTGCGTGGTCACGCTTTCGGCCACGCGCACGATCTGCGGTACGAACACGATCGTCAGCGACAGCAGCGCATTGCCCACGCCCGCGCCGAGCGTGCCGGACAGTGCGATGGCCAGCAGCACGGAAGGAAACGCGTAGAGGATGTCGGTCAGCCGCATGATGATCGTGTTGGTCCAGCCGCCGGCGTAACCAGCCACGATGCCGATCGCGCTGCCCAGCACGAACGCCATCAGCACCGGCGTGATGCCCATGAACAGCGACAGGCGCGCGCCGAGCATCAGCCGCGACAGCATGTCGCGTCCCAGTTCGTCGGTGCCGAGCGGATAGCCCGCGAAGCCGATCGGCTTGAGGCGCTTGAGAATCGAGGAGGCATAGGGGTCTGCCGGCATCAGCGCAGGCGCGAAGATCGCCATCACGATCAGCGCGAGCAGGATCAGCGCGGCGAGCATCGCCAGGCGGTTGCGCAGCAGGCGGCGGCCGACCGTGGACCAGTAGCCGGGCGAACGCTCCACCGGTAGCGCCGCCATGGGTTTGTTCAGTGTCGCGTCCATGATGGCGTCCTCAGTTACGTTGAATGCGGGGATCGAACAGCGTTTGCAGCGCGTCCACCAGCAGGTTGAGCATCACGAAGAACACCGCCAGCACGAGGATCGTGCCCTGCAGCAGCGGAAAATCGCGCTGGAAAATGGCGGAGTTGAGCAGGAAACCCGTGCCGGGCCACGAGAAAACGGTCTCGATCAGGATCGAGCCGCCGAGCAGATAGCCAAGCTGCAGGCCCATGACCGAGAGCGCGGTGGGCGCTACGTTCTTGACCACGTGCCGGAACACCGCCATGTCCGATAAGCCGCGTGCTCGCAGCCCGACGATGAATTCGTTGGAAAGGATTTCCGCGACCAGCGCGCGGATGGTGCGCGCCACGATGCCCATTGGAATCACCGACATCGTCACTGCCGGCAGCAGCATGTACTGCACGTGCTCCCAGTCCCATGCCCAGTCGCCCGATCCGCCCGGACCGGCGCCCGTGGCTGGCAGCCAGCCCAGCAGCACCGAGAACGCGATCACCAGCACCATCCCCAGCCAGTAGTGCGGAATGCTGACGCCCAGCACTGACAGGAACGATGCAATGCGATCGGACACGGAGTCGCGCAGGTATCCCGCGACAAAGCCGAACAGGCAGCCGAACGTGAAACCGATCAGCGTGGCCACCGCGGCGAGCCGGATCGAATTGACGACCGCTGTGGAAACCTCGGTCATGACCGGCCGGTTGGTCGCGATCGAGGTCCCGAGGTCGCCATGCAGCGCGCGCAGCAGCCAGTGGATGAATTGCTCCAGGAACGGCTTGTCGAAGCCGTACAGCGCGCTCAGTTGCCGCCGCAGCTCTTCGGACGCATCGGGCGGCAATACCGAGACCAGCGGATCGCCCGGCGCGATATGAACCAGCGAGAAACACAGCAGGGCGACCCCAAGCAGGATCGGCAACGCATACACGATGCGGCGGAGCAGGTAAGTCATGGTCTGGGCCGGCTTGTGGGTGGTTGTGGTTTTGCCTATGCGCCGCGTGCGGCGGGAAAGGGGTGAAGACGGTTGACGCCGCAGCGCCACGCAAGCGCGCCAGCCGCCAGCGGCGGCGCGCTTGCGCGGTCAGTCCATCGACATCGTCGCGATATCGATAAACCAGCTTTGCGGCTGGACCACGCCCTTGACCTTCTTCGAGATCGCGCGCGGACCCACGTCGTGCGCGATCAGCACGAACGGCGATTCCTCGACGATGCGCGCATGCAGGCGCGCCAGCGCGGCGTCGCGGTCCTTTTCGCCGAACGATGTGCGTGCGGTCTCGATCAGCTTGTCGAACTCCGGATTGCCGAAGAAGCCCCAGTTGTTCGATACGGGCGGCTGCGTCTTGGTGCTGACGAAGCGGACCATCGCGAAGAACGGGTCCATCGCCGCGAAGCTCACGTTAATGGCGTTGGCGCCGTGCGCGCTGGCGTCCTTCGCGCCGATGCGCCAGTTGGTGAACAGCGTGTTCCATTCGACGACGTCGAAATCCACGTCGAAGAAGCATTCCTTGAGGTTCTGCTGCACGTATTCGTTCATCGGCAGCGGCTGCATCTGGCCCGATCCCGACGCCGACACCTGCACCTTGACCTTGACGGGCTTGGCGGCCGAATAGCCGGCTTCGGTCATCAGCTTGCGCGCCGCGGCCGGGTCGTACTTGATGTCGAACTTCGGATTACCCCACCATGGATTGCCCGATTCGACGATGCCTTTCGCTTCGGCCATGTAGCCGCCCAGCAGCGTCTTGAGCCCCGAGCGGTTCACGCACAGATTGGCCGCCTGGCGCACACGCTTGTCCAGCCACGGCGAATTCGGCGCAAACGACAACTGCCACGGCCACATATGCGGCTGGGCGTTGGCATAGACCTCGAAGCCGCGGCTCTTGATCTGCGCCACGGCGTCAGGCGCGGGCGCTTCGATCCAGTCGACCTGACCCGACAGCAGCGCGGCGGTGCGCGCGTTGGCCTCCGGCATCGGCAGCATCACCACCTTGTCGATCTTCGGCACGCGCTTGCTGTCCCAATAGCTGGCGTTCTTGGCCAGCTCCAGCCGCTCGCGTGGCACGAAGCGCGTCATCTTGAACGGGCCGGTGCCCGACGCATCGGCGGCAAACGCCACCCATGCCTGTTTGCTGCGCTCCGCGGGGTCCGTCACCGAGGCCGGCACGGCTGCGAATTTCTTTTCCCATTGCGTGGGCGATGCCATGAACAGGTTCGAGATGTTGTACGGCAGGAACGAATCAGGCTCGGACGTCACCAGCTCCACGGTGTGGTCGTCGATCTTCTTCGCGCTGCGCAGCGTCGGCATGCGCGACGCGGTCACGCCAACCTGGCTTGGATCGAACTGCTTCGCGGTCTTGTCGAGCACCTTGTTGACGTTCCAGACCACCGCGTCGGCATTGAACGCCGAACCGTCGTGGAACTTCACGCCGGGCCGCAGCTTGAACGTCCACTTGGTCTTGTCCTTGTCGTCGACCTTCCATTCGGTGGCCAGATCGGGAATCAGCAGGCTGGGGCCGTTGCTCTTGGACAGGTCCCATTGCGTGAGCGCGTCGTACATCGGGATGCCGGTGAAGCGATTGCCTTCGAAGCCCTGGTCGGGCTGGCCAAGCGTGCGCGGAATGTCGGCGGCCGTCATGCCGATACGCAGTACCTTTTCCGCCATCGCAACGCCGGGCAGTGCGAGCAGCGACAGCGCAACGGCGGCAGAGATCGAACGGGCCGCCGCGGAAAAACCTTTCGCATGGGAGAACTGGGTGGGGATCACAGGCTGAACTCCTGATTGAGGAATGGACGATGGGAAGGCCGGGTTCGATCTAGCAATTGATGTGCCAGTGCCGTGCACCATCACCGTGGGCATGCATCGACGCGTTTCGCGTGGTCTGCTTCTTGCTGGATCGATGCCGACGCTCACTCACTGCAGACAACAAAGACATGGATTCGCAATTCACTCCCCGCATCAATGGCGCCCGCCTGTGGCAATCGCTGATGGATCTCGGCGCGATCGGCGCCACGCCGAAGGGCGGCGTGTGCCGTATCGCGCTGACCGAGGAAGACCGCAAGGGGCGCGACCTCGTGGTGAGCTGGTGCCGCGAGGCCGGGCTGGACGTGCGCGTGGACGAGATCGGCAATGTGTTTGCGCGCCGCGCGGGCACCGATCCCACCGCGCCGGCCGTGGCGACTGGCAGCCATATCGACACGCAACCGTCTGGCGGCAAGTTCGACGGCAACTTCGGCGTACTGGCGGGATTGGAAGTCATGCGCACGCTCAACGACCTCGGCATCCGCACGCGCGCGCCGCTGGAGGTGGCGTTCTGGACCAACGAGGAAGGCACCCGCTTTACGCCGGTGATGATGGGATCGGGCGTGTTCGCGGGTGTGTTCGACGCCGCGTTCGCCTGCGCGCAGCAGGATCGCGACGGCATCAGCGTGGGCGATGCGCTGGGTGCGATCGGCTATCGTGGCGCGCAGCGCGCGGGCGATGTGCCGGGCGGCATGTATGCGGCGTATTTCGAGGCGCATATCGAGCAGGGGCCGGTGCTGGAAGCAGCGGGCCTGCCGATCGGCGTGGTGTCCGGCGCGCTCGGACAGCAATGGTACGACGTGACCGTGATCGGCCAGGACGCGCACGCGGGCCCCACGCCGCTGGCGCTGCGCCACGACGCGCTGCTGGCATCGGCACGGATGATCGAGACCGTCAATCGCATCGCGCGCGACGAGGCGCCGCATGGGCGCGGCACGGTTGGCTTTGTCGAGGTCAAGCCGAACTCGCGCAACGTGATCCCCGGGCGCGTGGATTTTTCGGTGGACTTCCGCAATCTGTCGCAGGATGGCCTCGACCGCATGGATGCGGCGATGCGCGGCGCGTTTGCGGGCATCGCCGAGGCGGCGGGCGTCAGCGTCGAGATCCGCCAGGTGGTCAAGTTCGAACCGTGCCTGTTTGCGCCGGCGTGCGTGGACAGCGTGCGCCGCGCCGCCGCGCGCCTGGGACTGCCGCATATGGACGTGGTCAGCGGGGCCGGTCATGACGCGGTGTACATCGCCCAACGCGCGCCAACGGGCATGATCTTCGTGCCGTGCAAGGACGGCATCAGCCACAACGAACTCGAAGACGCGCTGCCCGAACATATCGAGGCGGGCGCCAATGTGCTGCTGCAGGCCATGCTCGAGCACGCTGGCGGCAGTCAGTAAGGCTGCGCCGCTACCCGGCGGTCAATGCGAGATCGATCGGGAAATTGCCCACGCGCACTCGATCACCAGCGGCGCCAGTTTTTTCTGCGCCTCTTCCATCGTCCAGCGGCTGGCGGGCGGCGACACGTGCACCGCGCCGACCGCTTCGCCGCGGCTGTTCACGATGGGCGCGCCGATGCCCATGTCGCCCAGGAACAGCTCTTCCTCGTTGCAGGCATAGCCGACGCTGCGGCAGGCCACCACGCGCTGCATGATCTGGTCGACATCGGTCAGCGTGGCCGGCGTGCGTGCCGGCCGCGCTGACGCTTCCAGCATCGCCCGGGCCTGATCGTCGGGCAGCGTGCTAAGCCACGCGCGGCCTGAACTCGTGCAGTACATCGGAATGCGCATGCCGACGGGCGTCAGTACCGGCATGTGCTTAGCGGTCATCAACTGCGCCACGTAGACCATGTCGAGCCCGACCGGCTCGGTCAGATTCGCGGTTTCGCCACTCGCGTTGGCCAGTTGCGAGAGATAGGGGCTGGCGATCGGTATCAGCGCATCGGCGGCCAGATAGTTGTAGCCGATCTCCATCACCTTCGGCGTCAGGCGGAAGCGTCGCGTCTGCGGGTGCTTGTCGATGTACCCGAGCCGTTCCAGCGTGTGCACGGTGCGCTGCGCCGAACTCTTGGACATGCCCGCCAGTTCGGCCAGTTCGGCCAGCGTCAGCGTACGGTGAACCGCGCCGAAGGCGCGCAGCGCCTGCAGCCCTTTTTCCAGTGACTGGTTGAACAGCGGGTCGGGGCGGTCGTCGTCGGCTGCGCTCATAAGGATTGGATCGGCGGCACCATCGCTGTGATCCGCTGCACCACGATGGCTGAATATTGCACCAAGATATATAAGAATCGATTATCGATTCGGAACGGATGCGGCATGATACCGGGCGCGCGCCAAACCTGTCGCGTTCTAGTGTTTACCCCTAGATATTTCCCGGTTGTGCGCAGTGAAATATCACACTAGTATCACTGCAACTTCAAATGCAGACCGAGATGTCGCCATGGTGAATCCGATCCGGCTGGTTGACGCCGCCGCTGCCGCCGCGCCCGCTGCGCTGACGCCCGCCCAGAGCGGCGCTGCGCTGCGCGAGCAGGCCTATACCGAAATCAAGCGCCGCATCATCGCGTGCGAATTCCGCCCGGGCGAGCCGCTCAACGAAGCGCAGGTGGCCACGCTGCTGGGCCTGGGCCGCACGCCCGTGCATCAGGCGCTGCATCGGCTGGAAGTGGAAGGGCTGGTCTCTATCCTGCCGCGCAAGGGCGTACTGGTGACGCCGCTGTCGCTCAACGAAGTGCTCGATATGATCGAAGTGCGCGCCACCAACGAGGTGCTGTGCGCCACGCTGGCCTGCGAACGCGGGCACGACAGCGATTTCAAGGCGATGCGCGAAATCGTCGACCGCTCCCCGGACCTGATCGCGCGCCGCGATATTCCCGCGCTGGCATCGCTGGACCTGAAGTTCCATACCGCGATGTCGGCCGCATCGCGCAACCGCGTACTGGCCGAACTGCTGCGCGGCCTGCATGAAAAGCAGGCGCGTTTCTGGTTCCTGTCGCTGTCCGATCCCCAGCACCTCGAGAACGTCTATCAGGAGCACCTCGAGATCATCGACGCGCTGGAACGGCGCGACGTGCCCGCGCTGCGCGAGGCCGTCCGTGAACACATCGACGAATTCCGGAAGAACATCATCCGGACGCTCTGACCGAATTTTTCCCCTCGTAACAAGGTAGTAAGCCATGCCGACACTGCATCTCCAGGTAGCCGGCGGGGGCGCGCTCGCCCTCGACATCGAACGATTGATCATCGCCGGCTGGACCGGCCGCGACCTGGACGCCGTCCAGCATCACATCGACGAACTGAAGGCCATCGGCGTCAAGCCGCCGGCCACCGTGCCGACCTTCTATCCGCTGGCCGCCCAACTGCTGACCACCGACGACGTGCTGGAAGTGCCGCGCGGCGATTCGTCGGGCGAAACCGAATTCGTGCTGCTGCAAGGCGCCGATGCGCTCTACATCGGCATCGGATCGGACCACACGGACCGCAAGGTCGAGGCCTACGACGTCACCGTCTCCAAGCAGATGTGCGCCAAGCCGATCGGCCACGAAGTGTGGCGTTTCGATGAGGTCGCCGATCACTGGGACGCGCTGGAAATGCGCTGCTGGCGCGTGCGCGACGGCCAGCGCGCGCTGTATCAGGAAGGCAAGGTCACGCGCCTGCTGGATCCGCGCGACCTGATCGAGCGGCTGACCGGTGAAGCGCAACTGCCGCCCGGTACCGCGATGTTCTGCGGCACGCAGGCAGTCATCGGCGAACTGGGCCACGGCGACGCCTTCGAGGTGGAGCTGCACGATCCCGTGCGCAACCGCACGCTGCGCCACGCGTATCGCGTCGAAGCACTGGCGGTGGCGGAATGAGCGCGCCGATGACCTCCGGGCCGAAGGCCCCGACGATCGCGGAACTGGCGGCAGCGCTGGCGGCGGGCCACACCACCAGTGTGGCGCTGACCGAGGCCGCGCTGGCAAAGATCGAGCGCCATCGCGAGGCCGGCGGCGCGGCGTTCATGAGCGTGGACGCACAGGGCGCGCTGGCGCAGGCACGCGCCGCCGATCAGGCGCGCGCGGCCGGCTATGTTGCATCGCCGCTGGCCGGCTTGCCGATATCGATCAAGGATCTGTTCGACGTGCGCGGCCAGGTGACGCGCGCGGGATCGAAGGCGCTCGAAGGCAGCGCCCCGGCGCAGGCGGATGCCCCGGCGGTGGCGCGTCTGCGCGCCGCTGGCGCGGTGCTGATCGGACGCACCAATATGAGCGAGTTCGCGTTCTCGGGGCTGGGCCTCAATCCGCACTACGGCACGCCGCGCACGCCGTTTGACGCCGCGTGCATCAGCGGCGGCTCCACCTCTGGCGGCGCGGTGAGCGTGGCCGAGGAGATGGCCGTGGCTGCGCTCGGCACCGATACGGGCGGCTCGATCCGCATTCCGTCGGCATTCTGCGGGCTCACCGGATTCAAGCCGACCGCGCGGCGCGTGCCGCTCGACGGCGCGGTGCCGCTTTCCACGTCGCTCGATTCCGCGGGGCCGCTGGCGCGCTCGGTGGCATGTTGCGCCGCGATGGATGCGGTACTGAGCGGCGAAACGCTCGACACGCGCGCGGCGGACTTGCGCGGCGCGCGTCTGTATGTGACGCGCGATTTCGTCGGCGAAGGGCTTGACGCGGCCGTGGCGCAGGCATTCGAGGCGACGCTCGGCTTGCTGTCGACGCAGGGTGCGCAGATCGTTGAGTTCGATTTCCCGGAACTGCGGCGCCTGCCCGAAATCAACGCCGCTGGCGGCCTGACCGCCGCGGAGGCGTGGGCCTGGCATCGCACGTTGCTCCAGGAAAAGGGCGACCAGTATGACCAGCGCGTGGCCCAGCGGATTCGTCGCGGCGAAAAACTGACGGCCGCCGACTACATCGTCCTGTTGGCCGAGCGGCGCGCGATGCAGCAAAGCGCTGCGCAGCGGCTGCGCGATGCCGACGCCTGGCTGATGCCGAGCGTCGCGGTGCGGCCGCCGCGTCTGGATGCGCTGGAACGCGACGAGGATTTCTTTGCAACCAATGGCCTGGTGTTGCGCAACGCCAGCGTGATCAATTTCCTCGATGGCTGCGCGGCTTCGTTGCCGATGGGCGACGGCATGGGGCTCGGCGTTTGCGGACTGCACGGCCGCGATGCGCGCGTGCTTCAAGTGTCCGCCGCTATCGAGCAGGCGCTGGCGTGACGCCGCGCGCGATGTCGTCGCATCGAAATTGAAGTGACGGGCGGATTCCCACGCCAGCACAACGCCCTGCGAGAGGGCTTTGCCAATGTAGCAAAGCCCCGTCAACCACACCCAAGGAGTAGCCACCGATGTCTTCCGTGATGACTGGCGCGCCACGCGCCATGGACAATTTGCCGCCAGCGCAGTTGGCGCAGCAACGCAACGAGGCGTATCGCAAGATCACCGTGCGCCTGATCCCGTTTCTCGTCTTCCTGTTCGTGCTGGCCTGGATCGATCGCGTCAACGTCGGCTTTGCCAAGCTGCAGATGCTGCAGGACCTGCAGTTCAGCGAGGCCGTGTACGGCCTGGGCGCCGGCATTTTCTTCATCGGCTACTTCCTGTTCGAGGTGCCGAGCAACCTGCTGCTCGAGAAGATCGGCGCGCGCAAAACGCTGGCGCGTATCACTATTCTCTGGGGCCTGGCGTCGATGGCGATGATTTTCGTGAAGACGCCCACGCAGTTCTACGCACTGCGCTTTCTGCTCGGCGTCTTCGAAGCGGGTTTCTTTCCGGGGGTGGTGCTGTATCTCACGTACTGGTTCCCCGCCGCGCGCCGCGCGCGCATCAACGGGCTGTTCATGACCTCGTTTGCAATTGCAGGCGTGGTCGGCGGTCCGATCGCCGGCTTCATCATGAGCGCGATGGACGGCGTCGACGGCCTGGCCAACTGGCAGTGGCTGTTCGTGATCGAGGGGATTCCGTCGGTGCTGGCCGGGATCGCCGTATTGCTGTACCTGCCCGAGAAGCCGGCCAGCGCGAAATGGCTGACGCAGCCCCAGCAGGCCATCGTCACCGGCGACGTGGAGGCCGAGGCACGCGATCCGGCCAAGCACTCGTCGTTGAAGGATGCGTTCGCCAATTCGCGCGTGTGGGTCTGCGCAGCCATCTATTTCTGCGTGGTCAGCGGCAATGCGACGATTGCGTTCTGGTCGCCTTCGATCATCAAGGAACTGGGTGTGCACGGCAACCTGCAGATCGGGCTGGTGTCGGCGATTCCGTTCGTGGCGGGCACCATCGCCATGGTGCTCAACGGCATCCATTCGGACCGCACCGGCGAGCGCCGCATGCATTGCGCGCTGGCGACGCTGCTGGCGGCGGTGGGCCTGACGCTGACGGGCTACCTGCTGCATAGCGCAGTGCTGGCGCTGGTGGCGTTGACCGTGGCGTCGATCGGCATCCTGGCGGCGTTCCCGGTGTTCTGGTCGCTGCCTTCGGCATTCCTGGCCGGCACGGCCGCCGCGGGCGGGATCGCGCTGATCAACTCGATCGGCAACCTGGCGGGCTTTGTCGCGCCCTACATGATCGGCTGGTTCAAGACCAACACCGGCCAGTTGGCCGCTGGCCTGTACTTTGTGGCGGCGCTGGAGTTCTGCGCCTCGGTGCTGGTCGTCGTTTTCATCCGCGCCCGCGCGTAATTCCGGCGGCGCCGGCGGGCAGGGCGAAGGGGGCTGGATTCCCCCCGCGCCTTGCGCTACAATCCGCATCCTTATTGCGCCGCAGGCCGAAGTTGCGCCGGCGGCACGGACGACGTTCCAGGCGCTCCCGGCGCCGCGTGCAACAAAGGCGGGCAGTTCCAGCCGCCTTTTTTGTTTTGTCAAACGCCGTCCAAGGACCGCGAGGGTGGCGAAATTGGTAGACGCACCAGGTTTAGGTCCTGACGCCAGCAATGGTGTAGGGGTTCGAGTCCCCTCCCTCGCACCACGAATTCCGGATGAGCGTGCCCCGTTCGCGGTACTCGCACGCAGCACCGCTCCCGAGCCGTTCTTCGATGGCGACAGGGCCGCGCAACGCCGCTTTGGGTAGCGATACCGCGCCATTGACGGGGTCTTTCGATTCTGCGGATGCCATGCCCGATTCCCCTCGCTCTGATCCTATTCGCCATGAAGGCGCCGTTGTCATCGGCGGCGGGCCTGCCGGCTTGATGGCGGCCGAAACACTGGCCGCGCAGGGCGTCGCGGTGCATCTCTACGACGCCATGCCGTCGCTTGGGCGCAAATTCCTCATGGCGGGCAAGGGCGGCATGAATATCACGCATTCCGAGTCGGCGGACGCATTCGTGCGCCGCTATGGCGCGCGTGCGGACCGGATCGGGCCGATGCTTGACGCGTTGAGTCCGGAGCGTCTGCGCGCCTGGGTGCATGCGCTTGGCATCGACACGTTTGTCGGCAGTTCGGGCCGTGTGTTTCCCACCGACATGAAGGCCGCGCCCTTGCTGCGTGCGTGGCTGCATCGGGTGCGCGAATCGGGCGTGCGGATCCATACCCGGCATCGCTGGACCGGTTTTGGCCAGTCGAGCGATGGTTGGCATGTGCTGCGCCTTGCCACCCGGGAAGGGGAAGTCGAGGTGGCGGCCCGGGCCGTGGTGCTGGCACTGGGTGGCGGCAGTTGGGCGCGCCTTGGATCCGACGGAGCATGGCTGCCGATACTGGCGGCGCGCGGCGTGGGCATGGCGCCATTGCGGCCGGCCAATTGCGGGTTCGATGTCGAGTGGAGCGAGCTGTTCCGCGTCCGCCATGCGGGCGATCCGGTGAAATCGGTGGCGCTCGGCGTCACCGCGCTGGACGGCACGGTATGGCAGCGCCAGGGCGAGTTCGTGATCAGCGAATCCGGCATCGAAGGCAGTCTGGTCTACGCGCTATCCGCTCCGATCCGCGATCTGATCGATGCGCATGGGCACGCCACCGTCACGCTGGATCTGGCACCGGGCCGCTCGGTCGAGAACGTCGCCGCGGAGGTGGCGCGACCGCGTGGCTCGCGCTCGGTATCGAGCCATCTGCAGAGCCGGCTGGGCATCACGGGCGTCAAGGCGACATTGCTGCGCGAGGTGCTCGACAAGGACGCGATGCATGATCCGGCGGCGCTCGCCGCGGCCATCAAGGCGCTGCCGCTGCGCCTGATACGGGCGCGGCCGATCGACGAAGTCATCAGCTCGGCCGGCGGCGTCCGCTTCGAGGCGATGGACGATCGGCTGATGCTGAGCGCGATGCCCGGCGTGTTCTGCGCAGGGGAAATGCTGGACTGGGAAGCGCCCACCGGCGGATACCTGCTGACGGCGTGCTTCGCCAGTGGGCAGGTGGCGGGCGCAGGCGCTGCGCAATTTTTGCGGACGTGATTGCGCGTGGGGATCGCTGGCCGGAGCGCGTCCGCTAGTCGTGCGGCGGGTGATGGGGGCGTTTTCGCGAGGCCGGCGGGTCTAACGACGCTGGGCGAGCCAGATGCCCACCGCGATAAAGGCCAACCCTATCCCGTGATACCAATGCGGCGACTCGCCCAGCAGCACGGTTGAAAGCACGGCCGCAAACAGCGGAGTGAGCGTAATAAAGAAAACCGGCAATTGGGCGCCGGCGCTGGCAATCGCACGATCCCAGACGAAGTACGCCAGCAGCGACGGCACGGTGCCAACGTAGAGCAGGATCCACGCGACTTTGCCGTTCCACTCCAGCGGTTGCGCGAGCACGCTGATTTCCCAGACGGAGAGCGGAATACTGGCGATCACGCCGGTAACGATCTGCGCGAGCAGCAGCGCGGGCAACGGCAGGTCGGGGCGGTTCTTGCGCAGCAGCCACGTATAGAAGCTCCATGCGACGGTTGCGGCGAGCATATAGAGGTCGCCGGGGACGAACGCGAGTTGCGTCAGCCGCTGCGGTTCGCCACGCATCAGGACGAACGTCACGCCGACCAGGCACAGCAGCGCGCCGGCCACATGCCACGCGCGGAAGCGCTCCCGGAAGAACCCGGCGCCGATGATCAGCAGGAAAAGCGGAGTCGACGCGCCGATCAGCGTGACGTTGATCGGCGTCGATGTGGTGAGCGCCAGATATTGGAATGCGTTATAGCTGGCGATCGACAGCAGGCCCATGGCGGTCAGAATGCCCGCATGACGCCGCAGTGTGTCGCGATGGGCCACGACGCCGCGCCACGCATAGGGCGCCAGCAACAGGCCGGCAATGATCCAGCGGACAAGATTCAGCGTGATCGGCGGAATGGTCCCGGCAGCCATGCGGCCGACAATCGCGTTGCCGGCCCAGGCCAGCGGCGGGAATGTCAGCAGGAACAGCGTGGTCGGGTCGATGCGGGTCTTGGTCATCGTAGGGAAGATCGCCGCCGCAGTGCCCTCGCAACATGCCGGCGGACGTTACAGGATCCGGCAATATACGTCCCCACGGGAAATGCCGCTCAAACGCCGCCCGATCCCCCTTGGGAGCTTGGGGACTTGCGGACGTGAGTACCTGGAGGCGGGCCAGCGCCGCGAGACGGCTCGACAAGGCGCGGCTGGCTCGGCAAGGTCGGTGCAGTGCGCCACACAGCGCTGTTTCTGACTGTGCAATGATTGACAGCGTCCCGGTTCCGCCTTCCGTGCAATCAGCGCAGTGTTTCGTCTCGCAACTTCACATTTCCGGTTGTTATTCGCCGTCTGCGCGCTGGTCGTGCTGATCCTGGCATTGCTGCCGCCATCGGTGCCCGAGCCGACCACCGGCTGGGACAAGTCCAATCATCTGCTGGCGTTTGGAGTGCTGACGATGCTGGGCGCGCGCGGCTGGCCGGGGCGGCCGTGGCGTCTGCTGGTCGGCATGATCGCCTACGGCGGCTTGATCGAGTTGCTGCAGTCGATGACCGGCTATCGCGACGCCTCGTGGCTCGACCTGGTGGCCGATGCCTGCGGGATCGCGATCGGCATGCTGTTCAGCTCTCGAGCGATTCGAGTGTGAAGCGCGCGCCGTCGTCCTGGCCCAGCAGGTCCACCAGCGTCGGCATGGCGTCCTGCAGCGCGGCTTTGAGCGTCCATGGCGGGTTCACGATGAACATGCCGCTGCCGTGCAGACCCAATCCGCCTTCGACGGGATGCTTGACGGTCAGCGTGACATGCAGCCAGCTCTTGAGCGGCAGCCGCTTGAGCTGCGCCGGCAATTGCGTCGATTCGCGGCGCTGTACCTCGGGATACCAGATCGCGTACATGCCCGTTGCAAAGCGTTCCAGGCCGGCCTTGAGCGTATCGAGCGTGCGCGCGTAATCCTGCTTGTCCTCGTAGGACGGATCGATCAATACCAGCGCGCGGCGCGGCGGGGGCGGAAGGATCGCCTTGATGCCGGTGAAGCCATCGCCGTCGTACAGCATGACCTTGCGGCCGGCGCCGCGGAAGTTGTCGCGCAACACCTGGATCTCGGTGCTGTGCAGCTCGAACAGGCGCAGGCGGTCGGCGTCGCGCAGCATTTGCCACGCCAGCCATGGCGAGCCAGGGTAATGCTTGAGTGCGCCGTCCGGGTTCAGTTCGCGCACCTGTTCCAGGTATGCCTCCAGCAAGCCGGGCAGCGCCGTGCCGGCGGCCGACGCGCGCCAGAGCGGCCCGATGCCGGTTTCGAATTCGGACTTCTTTTGCGCATAGGCATGGTCCAGCGCGTAGAGCCCGGCGCCGGCGTGAGTGTCGACATACCAGAACGGCTTGTCCTTCTGCGTCAGGTAGTCGAGCAGCTGGACTACGACGGCGTGCTTGAGAACATCGGCATGATTGCCGGCGTGAAAGGCGTGACGATAACTGAGCATGGCGGCGGGGAATGACGGCGCGCAAATGTCGCGTGGGAATCCGGTTGGGCTTGGTATTCCGGGCGGTTTGCGGGAAGGGCGCTATGCTACCATCCGCCGCCATTTCCGGCCGTATATCCATCCGCCATGTCGCGTGCTCTCGAGCCTGCCGAGCCCGTTTTCTCCGAAGACGGCATTCCCTATTCGCCGCGTTACGACGATGTCTATCACAGCACCGCCGGCGGCCTGGAACAGGCGCGGCACGTATTCCTGGGCGGCAACGGCCTGCCCGGCAACTGGGCGCGGCGCGAGCAATTCGTCATCGTCGAAACCGGTTTTGGGCAGGGGCTCAATTTCCTCGCGACCTGGCAGGCCTGGCGTGACGATCCGCAGCGCTGTCGCCGCCTGCATTTCGTCTCGATCGAAAAGCACCCGTTCACGCGCGACGGCCTGGCGCGGCTGCACGCCGCGCTGGGCGATCTGCTGCCACTGGCCACGCAACTGCAGGCGCAATGGCCCGATGCGCTGCCGGGACTGCACCGGTTGAGTTTCGAGGACGGCGTGATAACGCTGACGCTCGCCTTCGGCGATATCGAGACGATGCTGCCGCGGCTTGCGCTCGGCGCCGACGGTTTCTATCTCGACGGTTTTTCGCCGTCGCGCAATGCCGACATGTGGTCGGATTCGGTCTTTCGTGGCCTGGGCAGGCTCGCCCGGATGGGCGCCACGCTGGCCACCTATACCGCGGCCGGCTTCGTGCGCCGCGGGTTGCAGGCCGCGGGTTTTGTGGTGACAAAAGCGCCGGGCTTTGCCGGCAAGCGCGACATGATCGCCGCGCATTTCGCCCCGGCCTGGAAAAATCGCCGCTATGCGCCGCCCGACGCCGCGCACTGGCCGGACCGGCATGCCATCGTGATCGGCGCCGGACTGGCCGGCTGTGCGGTGTCGGAGCGACTGGCCGCGCGCGGCTGGCGCGTGACGCTATTCGATCAGCACGACGCGCAGGCCCGGCAGACGTCGGCTCACCGCGCAGCCGCGATGCATGCGCATGTGTCGGCCGACGACAGTGTGCTGTCGCGCCTGTCGCGCGCGGGAAATCTCCACGCGTTGCGGGCGTGGCATGCGCTGGAGGCAGCCGGCCACAAGGTCGGCTGGCACGGCTGCGGCGTGCTGCAGATCGGCGAGGACGCTGCCGACAATGCGGCGCAACGCGCGGCCCTGCAGACGCTCGGGTTTCCGGAATCGTTCGTGCGCTGGATGTCGGCCGACGAGGCGGCGCGTGAGCACGATGCGCCCGTGCCGCGCGGCGGTTTGTGGTTTCCGCAAGGCGGCTGGGTCGCGCCGCCGGACATCTGTCGCGCACAACTGGCCAAGGCCGGGGCCGCCGTGGACGCGCGCTTCAACTGCCGCGTGGCGTCGCTGGCGCATGTCGAAGGCGAATGGCATGCGCTGGGCGAGGGCGGCGAACTGCTGGCGCGCGCGCCGCTGGCAGTGCTGGCAAATGCGCATGAAGCCGAACGGCTGGTATCGGGCCGGTTCCTCGCGCTGCGGCGCATTCGCGGCCAGTTGACCGATCTGGACTCACGGCAGGTGGAGGCGCTGGGCGCGTGGCCCGATTGCGTGGTCACCGGCAACGGCTACCTGTTGCCGCGCGGCGAGCGGGGCGATGCGCGCGTGGGATCGAGCTACGACGAGGACCAGGGGCCGCTGGTCGAATGTGCCGATACCCACGCGGCCAATCTTGCGCGGCTGGCGTCGCTATTGCCCGATCGCGGCGCAGCGATCGGGCGGCTGGATCCAGCCAATTTGCGCGGTTATGTTGGCGTGCGAACGGTGACGCACAACCGCCTGCCGCTGATCGGCCGCATCGCCGACGACACCGCGGCGCTGGCGCGCGCCGAAGCGCTGCGCGGCGCGCATCTGCGCGATGTGCCGCGGCTGCCGGGCCTCTACGCCGCCCTTGCGTATGGCTCGCGCGGCCTCACCTGGGCAGCGTTGGGCGCGGAGCTGATCGTCTCGCAGATCGAGGGCGAGCCGTTGCCGCTGGAGGCCGACCTGGCGGATGCGCTGGACCCGGCGCGTCTGTTGTTGCGTGCCTTGCGCCACGGGCGCGCAGGCGACGGGCCGGATCCCCATTCTGAGCACGCTTAATGCCGGCAAGGGTAAAAACTGCCGGAAGCGAATGAAATCCGTGCGATAATCCGCGTTTTCCGTTTGCGCGGAGAACCACGCTCGCGAGCATTCCCGGTCGCGCAAGCGGCGGCGCGCAAGCGGATGCGCTGACAACAACATTTCTGGATTGGATTAACGACCATGTCGAACGTCATTGAAAACCTCGGCAAGCTGGACCGCAAGGTAACCCTGGCTATCCCCAAGGCCGAAGTGCAGAAGGAAACCCAGGAGCGTCTGGTTCGCCTGTCGAAGACCGTGAAGATGTCCGGTTTTCGTCCGGGCAAGGTGCCGATGAAGATGGTCGAAAAGCAATACGGCCAGCAAGTCGAGTTCGAAGTCCGCTTCGACAAGGCCGCCCGCAAGTTCTTCGACATCACGCAGGCCCAGGACGTAAAGGTTGCCGGCCAGCCGAAGTTCGACGTGAAGACCGAAGGCGTGGCCGATGACGAACTGGCCTTCGAGGCAACGTTCGAGGTCTATCCGGAAGTCAAGATCGGCGATCTGGCTTCGGCCGAAGTGACGCGCACGAAGACCGAAATCGGCGACGCGGAAATCGACAAGACCGTCGACATCCTGCGCAAGCAGCGCGTGCACTACCACGCCCGCGGCGAAGCCGGCGCGCATGGCGACGGCGGCGGCGATGTGGCGGCTCAGAATGGCGACCGCGTGACGGTCGATTTCGTTGGCAAGATCGACGGCGTCGAATTCCCCGGCGGCAAGGCGGAAGATTTCGTTTTCGTGCTGGGCGAAGGCCGCATGCTGCCCGAATTCGAGCAGGCCGCGCTGGGTCTGAAGGAAGGCGAAAGCAAGACGTTCCCGCTGGCTTTCCCCGAGGACTACCACGGCAAGGAAGTGGCCGGCAAGACCGCCGAGTTCACGATCACGCTGAAGAAGGTGGAGTGGGCGCATCTGCCGGAAGTCGATGACGCTTTCGCCAAGTCGCTCGGCATCGCCGACGGCAGCGTCGAGAAGATGCGCGCCGACATCCGCGAAAATCTCGAGCGCGAAGTCAAGCGCCGTACGCATTCGATGCTGAAGGACCAGGTCATGGAAGCTCTGCTGAAGGTCAGCGAGCTGGACGTGCCCAAGGCCCTGGTCGAGCAGGATCAGCAGCGTCTGGTGGAAATGGCGCGTCGCGATCTGGAACAGCGCGGCATGCCGAATGCCAAGGACATGCCGATTCCGGCCGAGATGTTCACGCAACAGGCCGAGCGCCGCGTGAAGCTGGGCCTGATCCTGGCCGAGATCGTCAAGGCCAACGGCCTGGAAGCCAAGCCGGAGCAGGTCAAGGCCGAGATCGAGGACTTCGCCAAGAGCTACGAAGATCCGAAGGAAGTCATGCGCTGGTACTACGGCGACCAGCAACGCCTGGCCGAGATGGAAGCCTACGTGCTCGAAAACAACGTGGTAAATTTCGTGTGCGACAAGGCCAAGGTGTCGGACAAGACGGTGTCGTTCGAAGAACTCACCGCCGCCCCGGCGCAAGCCTGACGTCGGGCTGGCCGGCAGCCGTGAATGACGCGGCGCCGGGCAACGTCGATCGGCCTGGCGCGCTGGCCGATCGACGCTATTCCTGTATATCTGGAGAACCTGCATGACTCGCAATGATTTGCTTGATCGTCTCGCTACCACGCAGGCTTCCGCCCTGGAGACCCAGGGTCTCGGACTGGTGCCGATGGTCGTCGAGCAGTCCGGCCGGGGCGAGCGCGCGTACGATATCTACTCGCGCCTGCTCAAGGAACGTGTCGTTTTCATGGTTGGCGAAGTCAACGACCAGACCGCCAATCTGGTAGTGGCCCAGTTGCTCTTCCTGGAAAGCGAGAACCCGGACAAGGACGTGTCGCTGTACATCAACTCGCCGGGCGGTTCGGTTTCCGCTGGGCTGGCGATCTACGACACGATGCAGTTCATCAAGCCCGACGTGCAAACGCTGTGCATGGGCATGGCGGCAAGCATGGGCGCATTCCTGCTGGCAGCAGGCGCCAAGGGCAAGCGCAGCGCGCTGCCGAATTCGCGGATCATGATTCACCAGCCGCTGGGCGGTGCGCGTGGTCAGGCGTCGGACATCGAGATCCAGGCGCGCGAGATTCTTTACCTGCGTGAACGTCTGAACAGCATCCTGTCGGAAGTGACGGGCCAGCCGGTGGAGAAGATTGCCCGCGACACCGATCGCGACAACTTCATGAGTGGCGACCAGGCAGTCGACTACGGCCTGATCGACAAGGTGATTTCGCGCCGCGGCTAACAATGGAGCGGGTGTGACGGCATGTCGGCTCGGCGGATTCGCTCGGAATTATCCGAGCCGGGTCCGGTGATGCCGGGCTTCTGCCGACGAAGTCTGCATCGTCCCAAATGACGCAGGCTACACCGGAACGAGGCCGCGTGCCTCGTTTTTGCGTTTTGCCCCACATGCAGGGGATGCCGCCGACTGCGCCAATTGTTTTGGCGTATGATGCGTTTTATGCGTTTCCCGTCAGGGTTTTTCCGGCGGGGGGCCACACTGCTAATGTGACTGATTCCTATGGCGGACAAAAAAGGTTCATCCAGCGAGAAGCTTCTGTATTGCTCGTTTTGCGGCAAGAGTCAGCACGAGGTGAAGAAGCTCATCGCTGGCCCGTCGGTGTTCATTTGCGATGAATGCATCGACCTGTGCAACGAGATCATCCGCGACGAGGCCACGGCGACCGACAAGGACGCCACCGCAGCTGCGCGCTCCGACCTGCCCACGCCGCACGAAATCCGCCAAAGCCTTGACCAGTATGTGATCGGTCAGGAGCAGGCCAAGAAAATTCTGGCCGTAGCGGTGTACAACCACTACAAGCGCCTCAAGCATCTCGGCAAGAAGGACGACGTCGAGCTTTCCAAGAGCAATATTCTGCTGATCGGCCCAACCGGTTCGGGCAAGACGCTGCTGGCCCAGACGCTGGCGCGCCTGCTCAACGTACCGTTCGTGATCGCCGATGCCACCACGCTGACGGAAGCCGGCTATGTCGGCGAGGATGTCGAGAACATCATCCAGAAGCTGCTGCAGAACTGCAATTACGAAGTCGAAAAGGCGCAGCGCGGCATCGTCTACATCGACGAAATCGACAAGATCTCGCGCAAGTCGGATAACCCGTCGATTACGCGCGACGTGTCCGGCGAAGGCGTCCAGCAGGCGCTGCTGAAGCTGATCGAAGGCACCATGGCCTCGGTGCCTCCGCAGGGTGGCCGCAAGCACCCGAACCAGGATTTCCTGCAGGTGGACACCACCAACATCCTGTTCATTTGCGGCGGTGCGTTCGACGGCCTCGAAAAAGTCATCATGCAGCGTTCGGACAAGACCGGTATCGGCTTCGACGCGCAAGTGCAAAGCAAGGAAGAGCGCGACGCGAGCGAAGTGCTGCCGCAGACCGAGCCGGAAGATCTGATCAAGTTCGGCCTGATTCCTGAACTGATCGGGCGCCTGCCGGTGGTTGCCACGCTGGCCAAGTTGGACGAAGCCGCGCTGATGCAGATCCTGGTCGAGCCCAAGAATGCGCTGGTCAAGCAATATCAGAAGCTGCTGGCGATGGAAGGCGTCGAACTGGAAATCCGTCCGGCCGCGCTGACGGCCATTGCCCGCAAGGCGATCCGCCGCAAGACCGGCGCCCGTGGACTGCGCTCGATCCTCGAACAATCGCTGATGGACGTGATGTACGACCTGCCGAACTACAAGGGCGTCCAGAAAGTGGTAATCGACGAAAACACCATCACCGGCGATGCGCCGCCGCTCCTGATGTATGAGGAGCAGCAGCCCAAGGTGGCGGGGTCCAACTGAACGCGGAGATCGCACTGACGCCGTATGCGCCGGACCCGCGGGGTCCTTACCAGACTGGCGAAATCTTCAAGCGGCCGTTCGCAGGGAAGCGAACGGCTTTTTTTCTTCAATTCCACAAACGAACGGGAGCAAACGCGGGTATGCTGTTTCACTGGGGGTCACAGGTGCAGTTTGCAGCACGTTTTGTGCACGGAATTGATGACGGGTATCTTGCAATCGATTCCCGTGACCCTATTTACGCCTTAAATGACTGACTGGGGAAAATGATGTCCGGAACACAACTCCTCCCGGCTGAGCCGATTCGCCTTCCACTGTTGCCGTTGCGCGACGTGGTGGTGTTTCCGCACATGGTGATCCCACTGTTCGTGGGTCGCCCGAAGTCCATCAAGGCGCTTGAGACTGCGATGGAGTCGGGTAAGAGCATCATGCTCGTGGCGCAAAAAGCGGCCGCCAAAGACGAACCGACTGCCGAAGACCTCTACGAGGTCGGTTGCATCGCCAATATCCTGCAAATGCTGAAGCTGCCCGACGGGACCGTAAAGGTGCTTGTCGAGGGTACGCAACGTGCAAACATCACCGAGGTGAGCGAGGACGATTCGCACTTCATGTGCGAAGCCGTGCCTGTGCCGCCCGCACCCGTCGAATCGGCCGAGACCGAGGCATTGCGCCGTGCGATCGTGTCGCAATTCGACCAGTACGTAAAACTCAACAAGAAGATCCCCCCGGAAATCCTGACGTCGCTGTCGGGCATTGACGAGGCCGGCCGTCTGGCCGACACCATTGCCGCGCATTTGCCGATCAAGCTCGAGCAAAAGCAGAAGATCCTGGAAATGGTGAAGGTGACCGAGCGTCTGGAGAGCCTGCTGTCGCAGCTCGAGGGCGAGATCGATATCCTGCAGGTGGAAAAGCGCATCCGTGGCCGCGTCAAGCGCCAGATGGAAAAGAGTCAGCGCGAGTACTACCTGAACGAACAGGTCAAGGCGATCCAGAAGGAACTGGGCGAGGGCGAGGAAGGCGCTGATCTTGAAGAGCTGGACAAGCGAATCAAGGCGGCCCGCATGCCCAAGGAAGCCAAGAAGAAGGCCGAAGCGGAGTTCAAGAAGCTCAAGCTGATGTCGCCGATGTCGGCCGAAGCGACTGTCGTGCGCAACTACATCGACACGCTGGTAAACCTGCCGTGGCGCAAGAAGAGCAAGGTCAACAACGACCTGGCAAACGCCGAGCGCGTGCTCGACGAGGATCACTACGGCCTCGAAAAGGTCAAGGAACGTATCCTCGAGTATCTTGCCGTGCAACAGCGCGTCGACAAGCTCAAGGCGCCGATTCTGTGCCTGGTTGGGCCTCCCGGCGTGGGCAAGACCTCGCTCGGCCAGTCGGTGGCGCGCGCCACGAACCGCAAGTTCGTGCGCATGGCGCTGGGCGGCGTGCGTGACGAGGCCGAGATCCGCGGCCACCGTCGCACCTATATCGGCTCGATGCCGGGCAAGATCCTGCAAAGCCTGTCGAAGGTCGGCGTGCGCAATCCGCTTTTCCTGCTCGACGAAATCGACAAGATGGGCATGGATTTCCGTGGCGATCCTTCGTCGGCGTTGCTGGAGGTGCTCGATCCCGAGCAAAACCACACGTTCCAGGATCACTACATCGAGGTCGATTTCGATCTGTCCGACGTGATGTTCGTGGCGACGTCGAACTCGCTGAACATCCCGCCGCCGCTGCTCGATCGTATGGAAGTGATCCGCTTGTCCGGCTATACCGAGGACGAGAAGGTCAACATTGCGACGCGCTACCTGTTGCCGAAGCAGATTCGCAACAATGGCCTGAAGCAGGGCGAGATCGAGGTCACCGAGGCAGCGATCCGCGACATCATCCGCTACTACACCCGTGAAGCGGGCGTACGTTCGCTGGAACGCGAGGTGTCGAAGATTGCCCGCAAGGTGGTCAAGCTGCTGCTGCTCAAGAAGGAATCTGGTGCGGTGAAGGTGGATTCCGACAACCTGGATAAATTCCTTGGCGTACGCAAGTACGACTTCGGCCTGGCCGGCAAGGAAAACCAGGTGGGCCAGGTGACTGGTCTGGCGTGGACCGAAGTCGGCGGCGACCTGCTGACGATCGAAGCCGCGATCATGCCGGGCAAGGGCAACATCTCGCGTACGGGTTCGCTCGGCGACGTGATGAAGGAATCGGTCGAAGCGGCGCGGTCGGTCGTGCGCTCGCGTGCGCGCCGTCTGGGTATCGCGGATGAGATGTTCGAGAAGCGCGACATTCACATCCACGTGCCCGAAGGCGCCACGCCGAAGGATGGCCCGTCGGCAGGCATTGCGATGACCACGGTGCTGGTCTCGGTGTTAACGGGCATTCCGGTGCGCGCCGACGTCGCAATGACCGGTGAAATCACGCTGCGCGGCGAAGTGCTGCCGATCGGTGGTCTCAAGGAGAAGTTGCTGGCAGCCCATCGTGGCGGCATCAAGCTGGCGCTGATTCCTGAGGAAAACGTGAAGGACCTGTCGGACATCCCCGACAACGTCAAAAACGCCATCGAGATCGTGCCGGTGCGCTGGATCGACAAGGTGCTGGAGCTGGCACTCGAGCGCAAGCCCGAGCCGCTGCCTGACGAAGAAGCCAAGCCTGCCGAAGTGGCAGACAAGGCCGCCGCGCAGGTCGAGCGTATTCATCACTGAGCGTCGCGTCATCCGCGCGTTCGAACGCCGCAGGGTAATTCCTGCGGCGTTTTTGTTTGCGTGCGCAGGCGCCCGCATCCGGTCACTCGATATGGCAGGCGAGGACCGCAAGAATCTTGCAATCAAGACTTGGCAAATCGAAAACTCTCGTATTACAATCGCGGCCTCGCAACGCAAACAGCGGCAACAAAGCAGTAACCGCCGAATCGTGCGAAGCGAGATTACCCTGCAGGCAATCGCTTGCAATGGTCTAGTGGGTGCTTAGCTCAGTTGGTAGAGCGGCGCCCTTACAAGGCGTAGGTCGGGGGTTCGAGCCCCTCAGCACCCACCACTTCACCATTGCACGCCAGCATGTTGCCAAGCCAGGGACCGACACGGAGTGGTAGTTCAGTCGGTTAGAATACCGGCCTGTCACGCCGGGGGTCGCGGGTTCGAGTCCCGTCCACTCCGCCAAACGAAAATTGCCCGCATCAGCGGGCTTTTTTGTTTTTCAGGCATGCATTCCATATTCGATCCGATGCGTGTCGGCTCGATGCGGAAAGCCTTGCGCCGCGAGCGCGCGACGCATCGCGCAGCGCACGCACTGTAAATCCCTTTCGCGTCAGATATTGCGCGCAAGCGTGGGATTGCCGCTGTCTGGAGTTCCATACCTGCTAGAATCGCAAGGTTTGACCATCGGCCCAAGGCCCAACCTTTTACCCGATCAGCATGCTTGATTTCGTACGCAATAACCGGCGCTTGATGCTTTTGCTGCTGCTGGTGCTCGTCTTCCCGTCGTTCGTGTTCTTCGGCGTCGAGAGCTACTCGCGCTTCATGGACAGCTCGCACGACGCCGCCAAGGTCGACGGCCGGGCCATCACCGTCCAGGAAGTTGATAACGTGGTACGGGATCAGAGCGAACGCATGCGCCAGATGCTTGGCAACAACTATGACCCGCGCATGTTCGAAGGTGCCGCCGCGCGCCAGTCGGTGCTCGATCAGCTGATCCTGCAGCGCGTGATTTCCGACGTGACGGCGAAGAAATATCTGACCGCTTCGAACGAGCAGGTGCGCCAGGCGATCCAGAGCATTCCCGCAGTCGCGCAGTTGCGTACGGCGGATGGCAAGTTTGACGAAAAGGCCTATGTGCAGTTGCTGGCCGCGCAGGGCATGACGCCGGATCAACTCGATTCGCGCATTCGCTTCGAGCTTGCATCGCAGCAGCTTGGCGCTGCCGTCGGCACCACGGCCTTCGTTCCGAAGTCCTTGCTGGACCGGCTGATTGCCATCCGTGACCAGCAGCGCGATGTGCAGGCGCTGACGATCAAGCCCGCCGATTTCACGTCGAAGGTCTCGCCCGACGCCGCCGCGCTGAAGGCCTATTACGAATCGCATCTGGCCGCATACACCACGCCGGAGCAGGCGAAGGTCGAGTACGTCGTGTTGTCTGGCGATGCGCTGGCCGCCAGCCAGCAGGTTTCCCCGGAAGAGCTGAAGTCCTATTACGACAGCAATATCCAGCGCTTCCGCGTTGACGAACAACGGCGCGCCAGCCATATCCTGATCACCTCGCCCAAGGACGCCAAGCCGGCGGACCGCCAGGCCGCCAAGGAAAAGGCGCAGAAGCTGCTCGACGAAGTGCGCAAGCATCCCGAGACGTTTGCCGATGTGGCGAAGAAGAATTCGCAGGATCCCGGCTCGGCCGAAAAGGGCGGCGATCTCGGTTTCATGGGCCGCGGCGCACTGGTCAAGCCGTTCGAGGATGCAATGTATGCGCTGAAGGAAAACCAGATCAGCGACCTCGTCGAGACCGACTACGGCTACCACATCATCAAGCTCACCGGCATCAAGCCGGCGCAGACGCAGCCGTTGGAAGCGGTGCGTGCGGAGCTGGAAGGTGAACTGAAGAAGCAACTGGCCGGCAAGAAATACGCCGAGCAGGCCGATGCGTTCGGCAACATGGTCTACGAGCAGTCGGACAGCCTCAAGCCGGCGGCCGACAAGTTCAAGCTGACGATCCAGACCGCCGACGACGTGACGCGCCAGCCGAACCCGGCGCTCAAGGATAGCCCGCTGAACAACGAGAAGGTGCTGAAGGCCCTGTTTAGCGACGATGCGATCAAGAGCAAGCGCAACATCGAAGCGGTTCAGGTCGGCCCCACGACGCTGGTATCGGCGCGCATCGTCGACTACCGCCCCGCGGCGGCGCGCAAGTTCGAGGACGTCGAAGCGCAGGTGCGCCAGGCCTATATTGCCCAGCAAGCGGCCGAACTTGCCCGCAAGGATGGCGAAGCGCGACTGGAAACGCTCAAGAAGAGCGGAGCTGCCGAAGGTTTCGGTCCGGTGATGACCGTGTCGCGCACCAAGGCCGATGGTGTGTCTCCGAAGGCCTTGGAAGCGATCATGCGCGCCGATGCGTCGAAGGTGCCTTCGCTGGTCGGCGTCGATCTCGGTGCCGATGGCTATGCCATCTACCGGATCACTAAGGTCGGCACGCCCGCGCCCTCGAATCCGGGGCAGCGGGATGCCGACGCGCAGCAGTTGAGCCAGCTGGCCGGCCAGACAGAACTCGCTGCCTTCTATGATGCGTTGAAGGCTCAGGCGAAGGTGAAGATCCTGCATCCGACAAAGACCGAGGATGCAGCACCCGCCAGCGAGGCTGACGCGCGCTAGGTCGCTCGGATCCCGAGTGACAAAAGCCCCTGCAGGCATTGGCCGCAGGGGCTTTTTGTTTTGTCGACGCGGTATCCAAGCGTGGAGTAAAGGCCGGTGCAAATCCGGCCTAGGCGATCAACGCGAAGATGCAGCCGGCTTCAACAGCGGTTTCAACACGGGCCAGACATTGTCGAGCAACGTGGCCTGGGCTGCCGAAGTCGGGTGGATGCGGTCGTCCTGAAACCAGTCGGGCCGCGTGATGACGCGGTCCAGCAAGAACGGCACGAGCTGCGCGCCCGATTCCTTCGCGACTTTCGGAAACAGCTGAAAAAAGCGCTCCGTATAGTCGGGGCCGTAGTTGGGCGGAATGCGCATGCCGATCAGCACGACTTTCGCCCCGGCCTTTTGGGCGCTGCCGACAATGGTGCGCAGATTGGTTTCGGTCGACGGCAGGGGCAGCCCGCGCAGGGCGTCGTTCGCGCCCAGTTCGACCAGCACGATGGCGGGCTTGTGCCGCTGCAGCAGGTCGGGCAGGCGGGTTTTGCCGCCGACCGTGGTCTCGCCGCTGATGCTTGCGTTCACAACGCTATAATCGAAGCGCTCGCGGCGCAGCCGTTCCTGTAGCAGGCTGA
Source organism: Cupriavidus pauculus (assembly GCF_008801835.1). Lineage (GTDB taxonomy): Bacteria > Pseudomonadota > Gammaproteobacteria > Burkholderiales > Burkholderiaceae > Cupriavidus > Cupriavidus pauculus. Next base: position 114,817 of record NZ_VZOW01000001.1, read on the forward strand.
CCCAGCCGGTCCCGCGCGCGATGCCATACTCGGCGGACAGGCTGTCGCCAAGTATCAGCAGCGATGGAGCGGCGCGCGGTGCGGGCTGGGCCAGCGCCAGTTGTGAACCGAACGCCGCGAAGGCGGTCGCACAACAAGCCGCCAGCAATCGCCGGCGTACAACGTTTCCTATTCTCTCGCGCATGTCCTCATCCATTCTTGCTGTCGAGTCTCTCGGAAAGACCGTTTCCGACGCCACGGGTTCGTTGACGATTTTGCATGACGTCTCGTTTTCCGTCACGGCCGGCGAGACGCTGGCCATTGTTGGCGCGTCGGGTTCGGGCAAGTCGACGCTGCTCGGTTTGCTGGCCGGGCTCGATCTGCCGACTACGGGCGCCGTCCGGCTGCACGGCCAGGACCTGTTCCAGCTTGACGAGGACGGGCGCGCAGCACTGCGCGGCAGGCATGTCGGCTTCGTGTTCCAGTCGTTTCAGCTGGTCGGCCATCTGACGGCACTCGAAAATGTCATGCTGCCGCTCGAATTGCGCGGCGAGACCGATCGCGTGCGCGAGCGCGCCACCGAAATGCTCGAGCGGGTCGGACTTGGCAAGCGGCTGACACACTATCCGCGCACGCTGTCTGGCGGTGAACAGCAGCGCGTGGCGCTGGCTCGCGCGTTTGTGGCGCGCCCGGACATCCTGTTCGCGGACGAGCCGACCGGCAGCCTCGACACGGCAACCGGCGAGGCCGTGATCGCGCTGATGTTCGAACTGAATCGCGATGCCGGATCGACGCTGGTCCTGGTCACGCATGACCGCTCCGTGGCCGCCCGCTGCGGCCGCATCCTGACGATCGACACCGGCCGGGTGGCCAGTGACGAACTGATGGGTACCGCAGTCTAAAGCTGAAGACGCACAGGCGCACAGGGCGCCTGGCAAACAGAGGCGATCAGCCGCGCGTGAGCACACGACGCGCGCGCGCGATCAGGGCGGCGGTCGACGCATCGTGCGCGGCGGTGCCGCGGCCGGTCAGCTCCGATTCGATCGGACGCGCCAGGATCTTGCCCAGCTCCACGCCCCACTGGTCGAACGAATTGATATTCCACACCACGCCCTGAACGAACGTCCGGTGTTCGTATAGCGCAATCAGCGCACCCAGCACATGCGGCGTCAGGTCTTCCATCAGCAGCGTATTGCTGGGGCGGTTGCCTTCGAATACCAGATGCGGCAGACGCGCTTCGTCGGTGACGCCGGCCGCGCGCAGTTCCTCTGCGCTGCGCCCGCGCATCAGCGCTTCGGCTTGCGCAAAACAGTTCGCCAGCAATTTGGCGTGGTGTCCCGGCAGGGCGCGGGGCGGTACCAGCGGCGCGACGAAGTCGACGGGCACGATCTGTGAGCCCTGGTGGATCATCTGGAAGTACGCGTGTTGGCCGTTGGTGCCAGCCGATCCCCAGACCACCGGCGATGTGTCCACATGGACCGCATCGCCGCTCAACTGCACCGACTTGCCGTTGCTTTCCATTTCCAGCTGCTGCAGGAACGCGGGGAACAGTTCCAGCGACGTTGAATACGGCGCCAGGCAGCTGGTCGGCATGCCGAAGAAATTCCGATACCAGATGCCGATCATGGCCATCACGACGGGCATGTTGCGCGCCAGCGGAGCGGTGCGGAAGTGATCGTCCATCGCCCGGCCGCCGAGCAGCAGATCGTCGAAGGCATCGAAGCCAACCGCCAGCGCGATCGACAGACCGACCGACGACCACAGCGAAAACCGGCCGCCGATCCAGTCCCAGAATTCGAACATGTTGGCGGGATCGATGCCGAACTTGACCACCGCCTCGCGGTTGGTCGACACGGCGACGAAATGGCGCGCAAGCTGGTCCTCGGCCACGCCATTCTGCAGAAACCATTCACGCATGCTGCATGCGTTGGCCATGGTTTCGAGCGTGGTGAACGTCTTCGAGCAGACGATTACCAGCGTGCGCGACGGATCCAGCCGCACCAGCGTTTCGGCCAGTTCGGTGCCGTCGACATTGGAGACGAAGTGCATGCGCGGACCGCTCGGGTCCGCCAGATGCGCCAATGCGCGGCACACCATGCGCGGACCGAGATCGGAGCCGCCGATGCCGATATTGACGATGTCCGTGATCGATTGGCCCGTGAATCCGGTCCACGCGCCCGAGCGCACCCGATCGGCAAAGTCGCGCATGCGATGCAGCACGTCATGGATGCTGGACATCACCGAGTGGCCGTCCACCTTGAACGGTGCGTCGGGCAGGGCGCGCAGCGCCACATGCAACGCGGCGCGATCTTCGGTGGTGTTGATATGTTCGCCCGCGAACATGGCGTCGCGGCGCTGCGGCACGCCCGCTTCCTCGGCCAGCTTCATCAGCAGCGCGAAGGTCTCGAACGTGATGCGATTTTTCGAGTAGTCCAGATAAAGACCCGCAGCTTCGAGCGAAAAATCCTCAACGCGACGGGCGGCCTCGGCTTCGGCAAACCACTCCTGCATCGGCGTATCGCGGATGGCATCGTAGTGGTGACGAAGGGCGGTCCAGGCGTGGAATTCAGTCGGCATGCGTTCTTCTGAGAATCGGGAATATGCCCAGGGGGATGGGCCGGTTGCAAGTATATCGCCTCAATGTGATCCCAATAACGGGATAAGGCAGCAAATCGTAACGCTGCTTGCGACGTCCTCCCAAACGGTAGCAGGCCGCGGTACGGCGTCGTATCGGGCGATGTCCGACGGGCGCGTGGGAATTGGGATTTGTGCGCGGGCGGGCGCCTCAGCGCTGCAGGCGCGCGGCAATGCGTCGCAACAGCGGCTCGCCTCCCGCCACGCAGACGCCACCTGCGCAGATGATGCCGATGCCGATGGCGGTGGTCCAGTCGGGCAGATGGCCGAAGGCCAGATAGCCGATGGCCGTTGCCGAGAGGATCTGCAGATACAGGAAGGGACTGAGAAACGATGCATCGGCGTATTGGAACGCGCGGATCACGAAGTAGTGCCCGATCGATCCAGTCAGCCCGGCCGACAGCAGCAACATGCCCTGGGTAACGGTGGGAACTGCCTCGAACCAGAAGAATGGGACCAGCACCGTGGTCAGTGCGGCGCCGGTCACGCCGCTCTGGATCAGCGTGGTCATCGGCGCATCATGTGCGGCGATGCGTCGGGTCAGCATCTGCAGCAAGGCGAACAGCAGCGCCGACAACAGACCCAGGCCCACGCCGAACGCATCGAGTTCGCCGCCGGGGCGCACCACCACCACCATCCCCGCAAAGCCGATGCCGACGCCAAGCCACCGCGTCCAGCGCGCATGCAGCCCTGGGCGTTCGCCAAGCAGCCACGGCGACAGCGCGACCACGATCAGCGGCGCGCAGAAATTGAGCGCCGTTGCAGTGGCCAGCGGCATCAGGCGCAACACGCTGAAAAATACCAGCGTCGAAGCCAGCATTAGTGCGCCGCGCAGCCACTGGAGCCGAGGCTGTGCGGGACGCGACTGCTGCTGCCAGCGCGCCGGGCCAAGCAGCAGGAAAATCGCCACCACATGGCCCAGATAGCGCACCCACGCCACGGCGACCACGGGCAGCCCCTGCTGGGTCAGCGTCTTGCCCGTGGCGTCGAGCAGGCTCAGGATCCATTGGCCCACGACCAGCAGCGCGATGCCCGTCAGCAGGCGCCGGCGGGTGTCCATGCCACTGGCTGCCGTGGCCGATGGGTTCACGCTGCGTCGCCTTGCAGCAGCGCGTTGAAGATGGCGCGGGCCGGCTGGTACAGCTCGCTGGCCGTCAGGCCGGCCGGCCCGATGCCTTCAGCGACCAGCCGATCGGCGGCGCGGCCATGTATCCACACCGCCGCGCGTGACGCCGCGACGATCGGCATGCCCTGGGCCAGCAGCGCACCGATCATGCCCGCCAGCACGTCGCCGGTGCCAGCGGTGGAAAGCCCCGCATTGCCGGTGGGATTGATGGCGGGCGGGGCGTTGTCCGCGGTGGCGATCACCGTGCCTGAGCCCTTCAGTACGACCGTCGCGCGCCATTGGACGGCCAAGGCGCGGGCGCTGACCAGCCGGTCGCGCTGCACCGTTGCAACGTCGCTGCCCAGCAGCCGCGCGGCTTCGAGCGGATGTGGGGTCATGACGATGTCCACGCCGCTGTCGCGCAACTGTTCAGCCAGCGCCGCGTTGCCGGCCAGCAGATTCAGCGCGTCGGCATCGAGCACCATCGGCAAGCCAGGCTGTGCATTGGCGCAAACGTCGATCACTTGCGCCAGCAGCTTGCGCGCCACGCCGCCGCTGCCCATGCCGGGACCGACCACGAACGCCGACATGGTGTCGAGCGCAAGGTCGGACACCGGATGCAGCATCAGTTCCGGGTGAATCGGATCGATCAACGGCGCGGGCTGGGCGAGAAATCCGATATGAACGCGACCGGCGCCGAGCTGCAGCGCTGCGCGCGCACCGAGCAACGGCGCGCCCGTCATGCCCAGATTGCCGCCGATCACCGCCAGGCTGCCGAACCGGCCCTTGTTGGCCGAATGTTCGCGCCGCGGCAGCGTTGCGTCGAACCCGCCAGGCTGGTTGACGACCGCGGCCGGCAGCTCTGCCGGGGGATAGTCGAGGCCAAGTGGCGCGATGTCGATTTTGCCCGCGCAATCGCGGCCGTCAAGCGTCAGCAGGCCCGGCTTGGCCGCCAGAAACGTCAGCGTGCGGTGTGCGCGAATGGCAGGGTGGCCCGCGCCGGTATCGGCAAAAAGCCCGCTTGGGATGTCCAGCGCATAGACGGGCAGATGCGCGTGGTTCAGATGATCGATCCAGCGCGCCATGCTGCCGTCGGCCGGGCGGTTGAGTCCGATGCCGAGCAGTCCGTCGACCACTGCGGCGCAGCCGGACGGCCAGGGCGGCAGCGCCGCGTCGGGATCGTCATGCATGACCAGCAGGGGCACGCCGGCCGTGCGCGCCTCCAGCCACGCACGCGCGGCGTCGTCGGGCAGACGGTCAGGATCGGCCACGAGCCAGGCTTCCACCAGCCGCCCGGCCTGATGCAGGCGCGTCGCCGCAACGAGGGCGTCGCCGCCATTGTTGCCTTGTCCCGCAAGAAACAGGATGCGTCCGTGCGGGACATGCTGGCCGACCCACTCGGCGGCCGCGGCGCCGGCGCGCGACATCAGCGTGAACGCAGGCGTCGCGGCCAGCCCCGCGTGTTCGACGCGCCGGATCGTTGCGACGTCGTACAGCGGCGTCGGTTCGCGGCCGGCGGCGTCGAGCGTGGTCCAAGCCGATGCGGCGTCCGGCGCCGGGTTGGAAGCGGAAGAGGGGGGCGCGGTGGTATTCATGTGTCGGATGACTCGGGTGCCAGCCGATAGCGCGCCGGCGTCAGGCCCTCCATGTCGATGGCGGGCCCGTCGCCCTGGCCAGCGCTGGCGGCAATCTGGTCTGCGGCAATTTTGCCCGATCCGCAGCTCATCGCCCAGCCCGTCGATCCGTGGCCCAGATTCAGGAAAAGACCGCGGATGCGCGTCGCGCCGATGACTGGCGGACCGTCCGGCAGCATCGGGCGGGCGCCTGCCCAAAGTGTCGCTTCCTGGTAGTGTCCGGCGACTGGAAACCAGTCGCGCGCCACCCGGATCAGCGTATTCAGTGCGGCCGGCCGCAGATCCAGTTTGCGCGAGCCCAGTTCAGCCGTGCCGGCCACGCGCAGGCGGTTGCCCAGGCGCGTAATGGCTACCTTGAACGATTCGTCCATCAGCGCACCGAGCGGCGCTTGCAGTTCGTCGCGCACCATGACCGTGGCCGAGTAACCCTTGACCGGATACAGCGGCAGCCGAAGTCCCAGCGGGCGCAGCAGGCGCGCGCTGCCGACACCGGCGGCCATCACCACGCGGTCGGCGACGAGCGTTTCGGCAGTTATGCCGGGATGCGCGGGCGTCAGTTCCACCTGCAACGCCGACCCCGCGCCCACACGCAGCCGCGCCACATCGGCGTGGAAGCGGAATCGCACGCCGGCGGCTTCGGCATGCTGGTGCAGCCGACGCACAAACATCGGGCAGTTTCCCGATTCGTCGTCGGGCAGATGCAGCCCGCCTGCCAGCGGCGTGTCGGTGGTCAGGCCTGGCTCGATCTGCCGGCAGCCGACCGCGTCCACCAGACGATGCGGCACCTTGTTTTCGCGCAGCAACGCCAGCGCCGGGCCGGCGAGGTCGAGATCCTTCTGCGCGCGGAACAACTGCAGATAGCCGCGCGACTGTTCGTATTCGATTGCCAGTTCGGCGCGCAACGCGTGCAGGCAAGTGCGGCTGTAGAACGCCAGGCGCTGCATGCGCAGTTTGTTGGCGCGGTAGCGTTCAAGCTGGCATTCGCGCAGCCAGCGGGCGATCCATTGCCACATCGCGGGATCGGCGCTGGGCCGGAACAGCACGGGCGATTCCCGCGCGAAGATCGCGCGCAGGATCTTGCCCGGCATGCCGGGCGCGGCCCATGGCGTCACGTAGCCGGGGGCGATCACACCGGCATTGCCGAAGCTGGCTTCCTGCGCGGGCGCGCCGCGCCGCTCCAGCACGGTGACGTCGAAACCCGCCTGGCGCAGATACCACGCGGTGCTGACGCCGATGGCGCCGGCACCGATCACGATGACGTGCATGGGGTTGGGTGATCCCTGTCGATGTGCCGCGCGTGGCTGCTACTTGCTATTTGGCTACTTGATCTCCTTGGCCATCACCACGTCGGGCAGCCACGTGACCACGGCCGGCCAGACGGTGACGATGGCGATGGCAAGCACCATCATCATGAAGAACGGCAACGACACGCGCGCAATGTAGTTGCTGTCCTTGCCGGTCATGCTCTGGAGCACGAACAGGTTGAAGCCGACTGGCGGCGTCACCTCGGCAATCTCCACCAGCAGCACGATGAAGATGCCGAACCATACCAGATCGAAGCCGGCCGCCTGCACCATCGGCAGGACCGTGGCGGTGGTGAGCGCGATCATCGAAATGCCGTCCAGTGCCGTGCCCAGCAGGATATAGATCACCGTCAGCACCGCGATTAGCGCCCAGGGCGACAGGTGCAGCGCGGCCACCCATTCGGCCAGCGCCCGCGGAATCCCCGTGAAGCTCATTGTGACCGACAGGAATGACGTGGCGCCCAGCACGAACATGATCATCGCGGTCAACCGCGTGGCCGACATCAGGCTTTCCCAGAAGGCCTTGCGCGTCAGCGACCCGCCCGCCCAGGCCAGCGCCAGCGACGCCACCACGCCGTAGGCCGCGGCCTCGGTGGCGGTGGAATAGCCGGCCACCATGATCCACGTGATGAACGCGATCAGGATGATGCACGGCATCAGTTGCCTGATCGACGCCATGCGCGCGCGCCAGCCGAAGGTTTCGGCTGCGGGCGTCCGGTCCGGATTCATCAGCGCCCACACCACGATATAGCCGGAGAACAGCAGCATCAGCAGCAGCCCGGGCAGGAAGCCGGCCAGGAACACGCGGATGATCGACACATCGGCCGAGACCGCGTACACCACCATGGTGATCGACGGCGGGATCAGGATGCCGAGCGTGCCCGCGCACGACAGCGATCCCAGCGTGACGCGCTCATCGTAGCCGCGCCGCGTCAGTTCGGGCAGGGCGGATTTGGCGATGGTGGCGCAGGTGGCCGCCGATGAGCCCGACACCGACCCGAAGATGCCGCAGCCCAGGATGTTCACATGCATCAGGCGTCCGGGCAGCCAGTTCAGCCACGGCGACAGGCCGTTGAACATCTGTTCCGACAGCTTGGTGCGAAACAGGATTTCGCCCATCCACACGAATAACGGCAGCGATGCCAGCGTGTACGACGCGCTGGACGACCACCACGCATTGGCCAGGTTGACCAGCGCATCGTGATCGGAAAAGACCACCAGGCCCACCCATGACGTGACGGCGATCGCCACGGGGATCCACGCGCCGATCGCCAGGAAGACGATCATCACCAGCAGCAGGACCAGCGCAACAAGTATCGTGCTCATCAGACGGTCTCCCCGAAGTCACCCGCGGCGAGTTTGGCTTCCTGCGCCAACTGATAGCGCGGCTTGCGGCGGCGCATCACGCGCAGCCATTCGTCGCCGACCGCCAGCATGAAGCCGACGGCGCCCAGTACCGCGAAGCTTTGCGGCATCCAGAGTGGAATCACGATCTGGCCCTGGGAAACATCGCCGATGTCCCAGCTCTGCCACGCGAACGTGCCAAGCGCCCAGGTGGCGTACGCGGCGAACACCAGGCAGATCGACAGCGACAGCGCTTCCAGCACCCAGCGGCGACGGGGTCCGACGGCGTCGAGCATCATTTCCACGCGCACGATGCCGCCGTGCTGGAACGTCTGGCCGAGCACGAGGAATGCGGACGCGGCGCACAGCCACGCCACGATGTCGTCGCCGCCCTTCAGGACGATCAGCGTCTCACGCGAGACCGACATCGCGATCATCATGATGCAGACCGCAAGGATGCAAAGGGCGCCGAGCACGGCGAACAGGTCAAGCAGATGGTCGAGCCATCGCTTGCGAAGGAGGGGGGCTTCCATATCGGTAACAGGCTACCTGTAATGCGGCACAGCCAACACGAGGGAACCCGGTCGGCGCGGGCGCGAGGCGCGCGCGGCTGGACCGGGCCGATGACTACCCTGCCGGGCGGGATTACTTGCGATAGGCGTCCAGGATGGCCTTGCCGTCCTCGCCCGCGCTTTTTGCCCAGTCGCCGACCATGGTGTCGCCCACCTTCTGCATGTCGGTCTTGAGCTGGGCGGAGGGCGGCGCCACCGTCATGCCGTTCTTCGCAAGCGTGGCGAGATAGTCGCGGGTCTTCTGCTCGGAAACCTGCCAGCCGCGCTTTTCCGCATCGGCCACTGCCTTGAGCAGCGCATCCTGGGTGGGTTTGTCGAGCGCGTTGAAGGCCTTCTTGCTGACCACCAGCATGTTCTTGGGCAGCCAGGCATCGACGGTGTAGAAATACTTGACCGACTCCCACACCTTGGTGTCCACGCCGGTCGCGCCCGACGACATGAAGGAGTTGACGGTGCCGGTGGCCAGCGCCTGGGCCAGATCGGCCGCCTGGATCGTCACGGGCTGGGCGCTGACCAGTTCGGCGATCTTCGACGTGGCCGGGTTATAGGCGCGCCATTTGAGGCCCTTCATGTCGGCGGCGCTGTTGATCGGCTTGTTGGCATAGATGCCCTGGGGCGGCCAAGCCACGGCGTACAGCAGCTTCATGCCCTGGCGATCCAGAACCTTGTCGGTGACGGGCTTCGACGCCTGCCACAGCTTGTACGATTCCGCATAGCTGGTGGCCAGGAACGGCACCGCATCGACGCCAAACACCGGGTTTTCGTTGGCCAGCAGCGACATCAGGATCTCGCCCATCTGCACCTGGCCAGTTTGCACGCCGCGCTTGATCTCGTTGGCCTTGAGCAGCGAGCCGTTCGGATGGATGACGATCTTGAGCTTGCCGCCCGTGGCCTTTTCCACATCGTTGGCCATCTGCTGCAGGTTTTCCGTGTGCAGATTGGTGGCCGGATATCCGGTCGGCAGGTCCCACTTGGTATCCGCCCGTGCCGCCGTGGCGGCCAGCAGCAATGCCGCCGCCGCGACTGCCGTTGCCTTGACTCGCATCTCGATCTCTCCTGGTGTTTTGCGCGGGGCGCCTGGCCGTACGCGCGGGTTGGCACTACCTGGAACTGCCGCCGCGCAGGTCGCGGATGTATGCGACATGGCGCGGTACTGCGGTCACGGCAAGGAGGTGGCTCAGCCCCCGCGCGGTGACGGTTGAACGATCGATTCCAATGCAAGGGCCGTGCCCAATAGTTGCGCGTCGCGCATCGGCCCGTGCGAGAGCATCAGCCCGACCGGCAGTTCGTCGCTTGCCTGGCACGGCAGCGACACCGAGCAGCCGTCGAGAAAATTGAACACGGATGTATTGCGCAGCAGCAGCCCGTTGGTGCGCACGAACAGCGCGTCGTCTGCCACCAGCGGGGCGATCGGCGGCGCCACCATCGGCACCGTGGGACACACCACCGCGTCGAACGGCGCCAGTCGCGCGGTCATGCGCGCAATCCAGTCCAGCCGCGCGCGATGCAAGGCGATATAGTCGGCCGCGCTCATCTGCGCGCCGCGCTCGATGCGCATCAGCACGCGTGGGTCATAGCGATCACGATGCGTGGCAATCAGCGCTCGATGATGCGCGAAGGCTTCCGGTGCGGAAAAACCGCCCGCGGCATTGAGCGCGGCCAGTTCGTTCAGCTCCGGCATGTCCACGTGCTCGATGCGCACGCCTGCCGCCGACAGCCGACCCATGGCCCGGTCGAACGCGCGCGACACCGTCTCGTCGAGGTCGTCGAGCACAAGCTGGCGCGGAATCGCCAGCCGGATCGCGGCAGGCGCGGTCACGGCGGGGATCACCGCATCGTCGGCGATTACGCTGTCGACGGCAATGCAATCAGCCAGCGTGCGCGCCATCGCGCAAGCGGTGTCCAGCGTGTACGACAGCGGGTAGGCGCCGGTAAGCGGCACGCGGCGCGCCGTGGGCTTGTAGCCCGTGATGCCGCACAGCGCAGCGGGAATGCGGATCGACCCGCCCGTATCGCTGCCCAGCGCGGCGACGGCCGAACCGATGGCGACCGACACTGCCGCGCCGGACGACGATCCGCCCGGAATGCGTGCAACGGCTGCGTCGCACGGGTTCACCGGTGTACCGAAATGGGGATTGATGCCGACGCCCGAGAAGGCAAATTCGGTCATGTTGGTGCGGCCGACCAACGCCGCGCCGACCGCGCGTAGCCGCGCCACGACGGTGGCGTCCCCAGCGGCCGGTGCGGCGTCATGGCGCGCGGCCGACGCAGCGCGCGTGACTTCGCCGGCCACGTCGTACAGATCCTTGATCGAAACCGGCAGCCCGGCCAGCGGATGCAAAGGCTTGCCGGCAGCCGCGGCGGCATCGGCTGCGCGCGCCACCTGGCTGGCGGCCGCGAACGTCTGGTGCAGGTAGACCGCGCGTCCGGCTTCGCTTTGCGCGCGCGCCGCGGCGTGCGCGATCAGCCCGGCACGGTCGACCACGCCGGTGCGCAGCGCGGTGTGAAGCGATTCCAGCGATTCCAGCGATTGGAGAGGTTGGGGCGATTCCGGTGATTCAGCGTGAGGCAGCATGCGCGATTAACCATCTGAAGGGCGTCGCGGAACCGGACCGCATTCACGCATTGCCTCGGTGAAATAAGGTATTCATGCTCATAATTCGCCGATAAACTGTCAAGCTGAAATTGCCCGAAGCCGCTTCGGGCTTTCACCTATCGCCATTCCTATCGTCACCCCCTCGTCTCAGCTACGGAGATTTCCATGGCCCGCAAGCCCGCCCCGGTCCGCCAGCCAGACGCCGCATCCGACGCCGGCGCCGGCCGGGCCGCGCCGCTAGCGCGCGCCCCAGGCGTGAACATCGTCTCGTCCTCGCATCTGGTGTCCGTGCGCAGTCCGGAATTGTCCGAGTTCGAATTCGGCCTGAATACCGCCTACAACGCCTACAGCCGCTGGGTGGTGCGCTGCATGGGCGCGGCCGGCGTGCGCGACCTGACCTTCCTCGATGTGCTGGTGCTGCACCATGTGAACCATCGCGGGCGCGCCAAGCGGCTGGCCGATATCTGCTTCGTGCTCAACGTCGAGGACACACATCTGGTGACGTATTCGCTGAAGAAACTCGTCGGCCTGGACCTGGTGGCCGGCGAACGCGTCGGCAAGGAGGCCACCTACGCCACCACCGTCGCCGGCGCCGCCGCGTGCGCCAAATACCGGGAGATCCGCGAGCAGTGCCTGACCAGCAATTTCACCGAAGGCAGCGAAGAAAACGTCGAAATCGGCGAACTGGCACGCCTGCTGCGCGTGCTGACCGGCCTGTACGAGCAGGCCGCGCGCTCGGCAACGTCACTCTGAAGGGCGCCGCAAGCCGGTCTGCGGCCACGCACGGCGGTCTGCGCCGGGCGCCGGATCCGCCACCGGCGGGCGTTGGCGGCCGGTTTTCGCCTCGCCAATCTCCGCCGGTTCATTGCGCAATGCAAAAAGCGGGCCGCAACAAGGTACAATAGCGGCTTCCCGCCAGCCGGCATTCCATTCAGCAGTGTCGGCGGCCGCCTGCCCCGACCCTCCTTCGCCTCCTGACCGTACCGATCATGGCGCATTTCTCGTGCTTCCCCGGCGCTTTGGCGCTTTCTGCCTTCCGTCAGCAACGCCTGCTTGCCGCTCTCCAACAAATCGACGCCGATATTGAATCCGTGCACGGCCAGTTCGTGCATTTTGTCGATTCGGACACGCCGCTTTCCGCCGAAGATCAGTCGCGCATCGGCGCCATGCTGACCTACGGCGCGCCGTTCCCGGCCCAGACCGAGGGCGACCGCTTCGTGGTGATCCCGCGTTTTGGCACGATCTCGCCGTGGGCCAGCAAGGCCACCGACATCGCCCACAACTGCGGCCTGACGCACGTGCATCGCATCGAGCGCGGCATCGAGATCACGGTGATCTGCAAGAAGGGCCTGCTGCGTGGCCGCAAGTCGCTCGACGCCGGTACGCGCGCCGCCGTGGCCGCGCACCTGTTCGATCGCATGACCGAAACCGTCGTCGCCTCGCGCGAGGAGGCGGCCGGCCTGTTCCAGGAGCTGCCTGCGAAGCCGCTGCAGTTCGTCGACATTTCGGCTGGCCGCAGCGCGCTGGTCGAGGCCAACACCGCGATGGGTCTGGCGCTGTCCGAGGACGAAATCGACTATCTGCTGGAGAATTACGGCAAGCTCGGCCGCAATCCCACCGATGTCGAGCTGATGATGTTCGCGCAGGCCAACAGCGAGCATTGCCGCCACAAGATCTTCAATGCCACGTGGACCATCGACGGCGTTGCGCAGGACAAATCGCTGTTTGCGATGATCCGCAATACGCACCAGTTGAATCCGCAGGGCTCGATCGTCGCCTATTCGGACAATTCGGCCGTGATGGAAGGCGATGTCGCCGAGCGCTGGTTCCCGCGCGGCGCGGACCAGAAGTACGGTCGCCATGAAGCGCTGACCCACACGCTGATGAAGGTGGAAACCCATAACCACCCGACCGCGATCTCGCCGTTCCCGGGCGCATCGACTGGCGCTGGCGGCGAAATCCGCGACGAAGGCGCGACCGGCCGCGGCGCGAAGCCCAAGGCTGGCCTGACGGGCTTTACGGTGTCCAACCTGATGCTGCCCGATGCGGTCGAAGCGTGGGAAAACGCGCGCGACGCGGCCCAGCCTGTGGCGCACCGCAATCCCGACGACAAGCCCCGCGTGACCGGCAAACCGGACCGCATCGCATCGCCGCTGCAGATCATGATCGAAGGGCCGCTCGGCGGCGCGGCGTTCAACAACGAGTTCGGCCGCGCCAACCTGGGCGGTTATTTCCGCGTCTACGAGCAGAACGTGGGCGGCACCGTGCGCGGCTATCACAAGCCGATCATGATCGCCGGCGGCATCGGCAATATCGATGCGAACCACACCCACAAGAACCCGCTGCCCCCGGGCACGCTGCTGATCCAGCTGGGCGGACCCGGCATGCGCATCGGCATGGGCGGCGGCGCCGCCAGCTCGATGGCGACCGGCACCAACACGGCCGATCTCGATTTCGACTCCGTGCAGCGCGGCAACCCCGAAATGGAGCGCCGTGCGCAGGAAGTGATCAACGCCTGCTGGCAGCTTGGCGAAGACAACCCGATCCTGTCGATCCACGACGTCGGCGCTGGCGGTATTTCGAACGCCTTCCCGGAACTGGTGGATGGCGCCGGCCGCGGCGCGCGCTTCGACCTGCGCCAGGTGCATCTGGAAGAATCCGGCCTGTCGCCGGCGGAAATCTGGTGCAACGAGTCGCAAGAGCGCTACGTGCTGGCGATCGCCCCGAACGACCTGCCGCGCTTCCAGGCCATGTGCGAACGCGAGCGCTCGCCGTTCGCCGTAGTCGGCATCGCCACGGAAGAAAAGCAGTTGCAGCTGGTGGACGCCAGCGTGGACGCCGCGCTCAAGGAGCACTATCCGGTAGACATGCCGATGGACGTGCTGCTGGGCAAGCCGCCGCGCATGCACCGTGACGTGCAGCGCGTGGCGCAGGAACTGCCGCCGGTCGATGTCACCGGCATCTCGCTGGAACAGGCGGTGCGCGATGTGCTGCGTCATCCGACCGTGGCCAGCAAGTCGTTCCTGATCACGATCGGCGACCGGACCGTGGGCGGCATGAATGCGCGCGACCAGATGGTCGGACCGTGGCAGGTGCCGGTGGCCGACGTGGCGGTGACCACGCTCGACTATAAGGGCCGCGCCGGCGAGGCAATGACGATGGGCGAGCGCACCCCGCTGGCCGTGATCGACGCGCCGGCTTCGGGACGCATGGCCGTTGGCGAGGCGCTGACGAACCTGGCCGCCGCGCCGGTAAAGAGCCTCGACAAGGTCAAGCTGTCGGCCAACTGGATGGCGGCCTGCGGCGTGGCCGGCGAAGACGCGAAACTGTACGACACGGTTCACGCGGTCGGCATGGAACTGTGCCCCGCGCTTGGCATCAGCATCCCGGTGGGCAAGGATTCGCTGTCGATGCGCACCAAATGGAGCGATGCCGATGGCGACAAGGAAGTGGTCGCGCCGGTGTCGCTGATCATTTCGGCTTTCGCTGCCGTCGATGACGTCAACAAGACCCTGACGCCGCAATTGCGCACCGACCTGGGCGACAGCGTGCTGATCGCCATCGATCTGGGCCGCGCCAAGAACCGCATGGGCGGCAGCATCCTTGCGCAGGTGTCGCAGCAGGTGGGCGATCGCGCGCCGGACGTCGACAATCCGGAAGACCTGAAGAATTTCTTCAACGTCATCCAGCGCCTGAACCGCGCAGGCAAGCTGCTGGCCTACCACGACCGCTCGGATGGCGGCCTGATGGCAGCGGTGGCCGAAATGGCGTTTGCCGGCCGTACCGGCGTGTCGCTGAACGTCGACATGCTGACGCTGGATCCGAACCAGGAACAGGACTACGGCGACGCCAAGAACTGGGCGCAACAGGTTGCCGAACTGCGCAACGACCGCACGCTGCGCGCGCTGTTCTCGGAAGAACTGGGTGCCGTGATCCAGGTGCGCACCGAGGAGCGCGACGCGGTGTTCGCGGTGCTGCGCGAGGCTGGGCTCTCGGCCTGCAGCCATGTGATCGGCAAGCCCAACGCCAACGACCAGATCGAGATCTATCGCGATGCCAAGAAGGTGTTCGGCGCCGCGCGGGCCGACCTGCAGCGCACCTGGAGCGAAGTGAGCTGGCGTATCGCGCGCCTGCGCGACAATCCGGACTGCGCGGACAGCGAGTACAACCTCTTGCTCGACGCCGCCGATCCCGGCATCAGCCCGGTGCTGACGTTCGATCCGGCGCAGGACATCGCCGCGCCGTTTATCGCCAGCGGCAGCCGTCCGCGCGTTGCCATCCTGCGCGAGCAGGGCGTCAATTCGCAGATCGAAATGGCCTACAGCATGGATCTGGCCGGCTTCGATACGGTCGACGTGCATATGAGCGACTTGATCGCCGGCCGCGCCAACCTGACCGATTTCAAGGGCTTTGTGGCCTGCGGCGGTTTCAGCTACGGCGACGTGCTGGGCGCGGGCGAGGGCTGGGCCAAGACGATCCTGTTCAATGGCCAGATGGCCGAGCAGTTCGCCGCGTTCTTCAACCGTCAGGACACCTTCGCGCTGGGCGTGTGCAATGGCTGCCAGATGCTGAGCAACCTGGCCCCGATCATTCCGGGCGCCGGCGCATGGCCGAAGTTCACGCGCAACCAGTCGGAACAGTACGAAGCGCGCTTCGTGACGGTGGAAGTGCAGCAGTCGCCGTCGATTTTCTTTGCCGGCATGGAAGGCAGCCGCATCCCGATCGCCGTCGCGCACGGCGAGGGGTTTGCCGATTTCTCGCAGCAGGGCGATATCGGCAAGGTCGACGTGGCGCTTCGGTTCGTCGACAACCGCGGCGTGGTGACGCAGACGTATCCGCTCAACCCGAATGGATCGCCGCAGGGCATTACGTCGGTGACCACCGGCGATGGGCGCTTCACCGCGCTGATGCCGCACCCGGAACGCGTGTTCCGAACCGCCACGATGAGCTGGGCGCCCGATGCGTGGAAGGACATTCCCGATGGCGGCAGCCCGTGGATGCGCATGTTCCGCAACGCGCGCAAGTGGGTCGGCTGACAGGCCCACGCCGAGATGAAAAAATGCCCGCTGCAATGGCGGGCATTTTTTCGTCCGGATGCGGAGGTGGGCGTGCGGCTTGCGCGGCTTGTGCCCACGGGTAGCGCCGTCGGCGCGGTTATCTCAAGCGGCGGGGTTCGGCTGCACCACGGGCCGGATCGGCTCGGCATGCTGGCGCGCGCTCCATGGCAGGTAGCGCGAGTACAGCAGCCGCAGGCGGTCCGAGCCCGGCGGCACCGGTACCTCGCCGCGCACTTCCATGAAGGCAATGGTGGCTTGCAGCAACTTGGACTGCGCGTACCGGTCGCGCGCGGGCAGGTGGGGGTGAAGCTGGCGCCAGCGCGAGCCGGTGCATTCGATGTGGGGCATCCCCAATGCGCAGTAGACGATGCCACTGGAGTAGAGGTGCCACATCTGCCAGTAGCCGCTCGTAACGCCCATGACTCAAATTTCCTCGTTTTGCCGATTGGACACCGATGGCGCGGCGGCCCCGGACGATGGCTTCGATATTACCGAGAGCCACGCGCCGAGAAAACAAGGCAATAGTGTCGATGTGTGCCGAAGCCCGCACGATGGCAAATGGGCATAAAAAAACCGGCGCAGTGGCGCCGGTTTTCATGTCCAGTGCAACACCGCTTACTGGATTTTTGCCTTGTCCTTGATCGACTTCATCATCGCCTGGAATTGCTCGCGCTGCCAGGCCTGGTCGCCCATCAGCATCTGCTGCAACTGCGGCTTCACTTCCTCGAACGACGGGATCTTCGCGTCGCGCGTGTCCACCAGCTCGATGATGTGCCAGCCAAACTGCGTCTTGACCGGCGTATCGGTCATCTGACCCTTCTTCAGGCCGGTCATCGCGGCCGAGAACTCGGGCACGTAGCTGCTGCTGTTGGCCCAGTCCAGGTCGCCGCCATTGGCTGCCGATCCGGTGTCCTTCGACGAAGCCTTGGCGACGTCCTCGAACTTGGCGCCGGCCTTGATCTTGGCGATCAGCGCCTTGGCGTCGGCTTCCTTCTCCACGAGGATGTGGCGGGCATGGTATTCCTTGCCGTTGCCGAACTGCGACTTGATCTTGTCGTATTGCTTGCGCAGTTCGTCGTCGTTGGCGCCGTGGGTGCGGACGTAGTCCTCGAATACCGCGCCGGCCAGCACATTCAGGCGTGCCTGTTCCAGTTGCTCCTGAATATCGGGGCGCTGCGTGATGCCACGCTTGTTGGCTTCCTGCAGCAGCAGTTCCCGGTCGATCAGCATGGTGCGGGCACGGTCGCGCAGTTCCGGCGAGGAGGGCTGGCCGGTTCCGGCAATCAGCTTGTCCACCTTGGCCGACGGGATGGGCTTGCCATTCACAACGGCGGCGTTCTGGGCGATTGCGGGCAGGCTGCCAGCAGCGAGCACAGCCGCCAGGCTGAACGAGAGGACGGTGGTCTTCATGGAGTCAGATCTGAGAGTTGCGAGTAGCGTCGCGTGATGCTTCGCGGGATTGATATTCTTGGTCGGTGTATGCGCTGACGGCCAGCGCATGGATTTGCGAGGGGAACAGTTCGCGCAGCGCATCATACACCATACGATGGCGCGTCACGCGCGAATGCCCGGCGAACCGCTCGCTGACGATCAGGACGTTGTAATGTCCCCCGCCCGACGCCGCTCCGGCGTGCCCGGCATGGGCCGCGCTGTCGTCGTGCACGTTCAGGTGTGTGGGGGCCAGCGCTGCGCGGAGCAGCGCCTCGATGGTGGCGGGATCGGCTGCCATCCGGATTCCTTGCAAATGGGGTGAGGGCGGAAAGCCAGCCGGTCAGTCCGGACGGCCGTTCTGGGAAGGGGTTTCCTGGATATGGCGCGACAGCCAGATGCTTTGCGCCACGATGAACACCAGCATCAGGCCCATGCTGCCGAACAGCTTGAAGTTGACCCACGTGTCGGTGGAAAACTGATAGGCGACATACAGGTTCAGCGCGCCCATGGCAGCGAAGAACACGGCCCAGGCCGTGTTGAGCCGGCCCCACATCGGATCGGGCAGTGTTACCTGCTTTTCCATCATGGCGCGGATCAGATTCTTGCGCCAGCCGATCACCGAGCCGATCAGCGTGACCGCGAACAGCCAGTACAGCACGGTCGGCTTCCATTTGATGAAGGTGTCGTTGTGCAGCACGATCGTCGCGCCGCCGAACACACCGATGATGGCCAGACTGACCCATTGCATCGGCTCGACCTTGCCGTGCCGGAAGCGCACCCAGGCGATTTGCAGCACCGTGGCGCCGATGGCGACGGCGGTTGCCGGATAGATGCCGAACAGCTTGAAAGCGACGAAAAACAGGATGACCGGGAAGAGGTCGAAGAGAAATTTCATGCGGGCCAGGGCTGATAGGCAAGACCGGCCGACGGCCGGGCTTGCTGGCGATCCGCGTGGCGGATCGGACGAGGCGTCCCGGGTGCGGGTGGCTTCACC
Source organism: Cupriavidus pauculus (assembly GCF_008801835.1). Classification (GTDB taxonomy): domain Bacteria; phylum Pseudomonadota; class Gammaproteobacteria; order Burkholderiales; family Burkholderiaceae; genus Cupriavidus; species Cupriavidus pauculus. The sequence continues at coordinate 133,467 of NZ_VZOW01000001.1, forward strand.
CGCGGTCGGCCGGATCGCGATCGTCGAATTTTAGCGCAGCCGAGTTGATGCAATAGCGCAAACCGGTTGGCGCGGGGCCGTCCTCGAACACATGTCCCAGGTGGCTGCCGCATTCCTTGCAGCGCACTTCCACGCGCGTCATGCCGTGCGTATGGTCGACATGTTCGGAAATTACCTCGCCGTTGATGGGCCGGAAGTAGCTCGGCCAGCCGCATCCGGCGTCGAACTTGGTGGCCGATTCGAACAGCGGCGTGCCGCAGCCCACGCAATGGTAGATGCCCTGGTCCCAGTGGTCCCAGTAGCGGCCCGTGAAGGGGCGTTCGGTGGCCGCTTCGCGCGTCACACGGTATTCGATATCGGACAACTGCTCACGCCATTCGGCGTCGGTCTTGGTGGTGGTCATCTCGCTTCCTGTTTCGTGGTCGAGGGTGCAAGGCGGTTTGGGGTGCTGCTACGACGAGCAGCTGACTTCCAGCCCCGATGCCCAGTCTGGCGGCAAGGCCGCATAGTGCTCGGCTTCCGGTTGCTCGTCGAATGGCCTGGACAGCACGGCGAGCAGACGGTCCACCTCGGAAAAATCCTTGTCGCGCGCCGCGCGGATCGCGGTTTCCGCCAAATGATTGCGGAGCACGTATTTCGGGTTGACTTGCAGCATTGCAACCCTGCGCGCGGCGTCGTCCGATTGTTCGGCCAGCAGCCGGGCGCGATATTCGGCGGCCCACGCATCCCAGGCGGCACGATCGAGGAACAGGTCCCGCACCGGCGCATCGTGCGCGCCATCGCGCGAATCCACCTGCGCCAGGCCGCGCCAGAACAACGTGTAATCGACGCGATTGGCGTGCAGCACGCGGAACAGGTCCGTCATCAGCGCCTCGTCCTGTTCGTGCGCGGCGCGCAGGCCAAGCTTGGCGCGATAGTGGCGGAAAAACGCCTCTGCGTAGCGATCGCGGAACGGATCGAGCGCTTCGCGCGCGGCCTCCACCGCGTCGTTCTTGGCGGCCTCGGCGTCGGCCGCCGACGCATCGCGCCACAGTGGCAGCAGCGCCTGCGCCAGGCAATGCAGGTTCCAGAACGCGATTTGCGGCTGCTGGCTATACGCGTAGCGGCCCTGCTGGTCGGAATGGTTGCAGATGTGATTGGCGTCGAAGGCGTCCAGGAAACCGAACGGGCCGTAGTCGATCGTGAGGCCAAGGATCGACATGTTGTCGGTGTTCATGACGCCATGGCAAAAACCCACCGCCTGCCAGTGCGCCACCATGTCCGCCGTCAGCAGCGAAACCTCGCGCAACAGCGCCTGGTATGGATTGGCCGCATCGCGGCATGCGGGATAGAAGTTGTCGATCACGAAATCGGCGAGCTGCCGGAGCGAGGCATGATCCTCGCGCGCCGCGAAATGCTCGAAATGGCCGAAGCGCAGGAAGCTCGGCGCCAGCCGCGTGACCACCGCGGACGTCTCGATGGTTTCGCGCCGCACCGGCGCATCGGAGCCGACGATCGACAACGCGCGCGTGGTCGGCACGCCCAGCGCATGCATCGCTTCGGAGCACAGGTATTCGCGGATCGACGAGCGCAGCACGGCACGGCCATCGGCCATGCGCGAATAGGGTGTCAGTCCCGCGCCCTTGAGCTGGATTTCCCACGGGCCGTCGGGCATGGCCGCCTGGGCGAGGCGAATCGCGCGTCCATCGCCAAGCTGGCCGGCCCAGACGCCAAACTGGTGCCCGGAATAGACCGTGGCCAGCGGGTCGGCCCAATCGGGTACGAGGTTGCCGACGAACGTGTCGAGGAAGGCCGGGTCCCTGGAAGCGGCCTGCAGGCCCGGCTCATCCCAGCCCAGCAGCGCCGCGGCGGCGGGCGCCACGCTGACGAGGTACGGGGACGGCAGCGGCGTGGGCGCGAGGCGCGTAAAGAAACGCTCGCCAAGCGAGGCAATGCCGGGCGTCGTGTTGAACGGCACGGGAAAGGCTACGGGAGCGGCCGCGCGCGGCGGTGCGGTGTCGGATTCGGTGGGCATTGGGGGCGGCTGCCTGTGTCGTGGCCTGTGTTGCGGCTGCGTATTCGCGATCGAAAAGATGCGTCCGTGGGCTTGTCCCATTTGCGCGCGCGGGCGTGCAGTGCACGGCGCTAGGGGAAAACGACATATTGAGACGCATCGGGGCTCGCAGTATTGTACTTGCACCGGTTTTCCCCTGTCGGCCAAGGGTTGTCCGCTGCTCGCAGACCAATCAAAAAGCGACGCATATGGTGGACATCAATCCCATGCATGGCAGGGCGCGCGTACGGTTCCCGAGAGAGGTCCGCTGCGCGTCAGTCCACCAACATCATCATCGACAAGTTCAGAGTTTTTTGAGTGCTGCAGCGTATGAGGGCGATCGGCCGAAAATAAGCACGGTTGTTCGCTTTTTCTTGATCGAGACAATCAGACGGGAGACCGCTTCATGGCATTGATGGGTCAAATGATGAGCGCGCCGCTGCTCATTTCCTCCATCATCAAGCACGCTGCACGCTACTACGGCAGCACGGAAATCGTCTCGCGGCGAACCGAAGGTGATCTGCATCGCTATACCTATCGGGACTGCGAGCTGCGCGCGCGCAAGCTGGCGCAGGCGCTGGGGGCGCTGGGCGTGCAGCAGGGCGACCGGGTGGGCACGCTGGCGTGGAATGGCTACCGTCACCTCGAGATCTACTACGGCGTGTCCGGCATGGGCGCGGTCTGCCATACCGTCAATCCGCGGCTGTTTCCCGAGCAGATCGCCTACATCGTCAATCACGCCGACGACCAGTACGTGTTCTTCGATGCCACGTTCCTGCCGCTGGTGGAAGGCGTGGCGCCGCATTGCCCGAACGTGAAGGGCTGGGTGATGATGAGCGACCGCGCGCACATGCCGGTCGATCCAAAGGTTCCGCTGCTCTGCTACGAGGATCTGATCGACGCGCAGGACGGCGACTACACGTGGCCCGATCTCGACGAGAACCAGGCGTCCAGCCTTTGCTATACGTCGGGTACCACGGGCAATCCGAAGGGCGCGCTGTATTCGCACCGCTCGACGGTGCTGCATTCCTATGCGTCGGCGCTGCCCGATGCACTGGGCTGCTCGGCCAAGGACGTGATCCTGCCGGTGGTGCCGATGTTCCATGTCAACGCATGGGGTCTGCCTTATTCGGTGCCGCTGGTCGGCGCGAAGCTGGTGTTCCCGGGCGCCCGGCTCGACGGCGCATCGCTTTACGAATTGTTCGAGCAGGAAGGCGTAACGTTCTCCGCCGGCGTGCCGACGGTGTGGCTTGGCCTGCTGCAGTATGTGCAGTCGAACAAGCTCAAGTTCTCGACTTTCCGCCGCACCGTGATCGGCGGCTCCGCCGCGCCGCCGGCGATGATCCGCGCACTCGAGGCGCTGGACGTGGAAGTGATCCACGCCTGGGGCATGACCGAGATGTCGCCGCTGGGCACATCGTGCAAGCTGCTGGCGCGACACAAGGACCTGCCAGAGGATGCCCGCCACAAGATCCTGGAAAAACAGGGCCGCGTGATCTACGGCGTCGACATGAAGATCGTCGACGGCGAGGGCAACGAATTGCCCTGGGACGGCAAGGCGTTCGGCGATTTGCTGGTGCGCGGCCCGTGGGTCATCGACCACTACTATCGCAACGACAACAATCCGCTGGTCGATGGCTGGTTCCCGACCGGGGACGTGGCCACGATCGACGAGGAAGGCTACATGCAGATCACGGACCGCAGCAAGGACGTGATCAAGTCGGGGGGCGAGTGGATTTCGTCGATCGACGTCGAGAACGTGGCCGCCGCGCATCCGGCGGTGCACATGGCCGCGTGCATTTCCGCCTATCACCCCAAATGGGACGAGCGCCCGCTGCTGGTGGTGGTCAAGCGCGCCAACATGGATGTCACGCGCGAGGAACTGCTGGCTTTCTTCGAGGGCAAGGTGGCCAAATGGTGGATTCCGGACGACGTGGCGTTCGTGACCGAGATTCCGCTGACCGCAACCGGCAAGATGCAGAAGCTGAAGCTGCGCGAACAGTTCAAGGACTACAGGCTGCCCGCCTGAAGCCGCACCGGCCTGCGTCGCAGCGGCGCCGGGCTGTCGCGGTGGTTCGATCCTGAAGAAATGACCGGATATGCTGCCGCCCGCGCGAGGAGGGCGTTGGCGGCTGCTATCGGCCAACCACAATAACGTGAAGGAGACAGGTATGACGAAGTTGCGTCCGCTGGTAAACGGTGTGGCAGCAGTAGTTGCTCTGGGTTCCGTGCTGGTTTCGGGAGTGGCGGCGGCCGATACGGTGAAGATCGCCTTCATCGATCCGCTGTCGGGACTGATGGCCCCGGTCGGGCAGAACCAGCTCAAGAGCTGGCAATACGTGGCCGATGTCGCCAATCAGAAGAACTGGGCCGGCGCGCACAAGTTCGAGGTGGTGGGCTTCGACAACAAGCTCAGCCCGCAGGAAAGCCTGACGATCCTGAAGCAGGCGGTCGACCAGAACATCCGCTATATCGTCCAGGGCAACGGATCGTCGGTGGGGTTGGCACTTGAAGACGCGGTGGCCAAGCACAACGAGCGCAATCCGGGCAAGGAAATCGTCTACCTGAACTACGCGGCGGTGGACCCGGACATGACCAACAGCAAGTGCAATTACTGGCATTTCCGTCTCGACGCCAATTCGGATATGAAGATGGAGGCCCTGACCACGTTCCTGGCCAAGGATCCGGCGGTCAAGAAGGTCTACCTGATCAACCAGAACTATTCGTTCGGCCACCAGGTGGCGCGCGCGGCGAAGGATTACCTGAAGCGCAAGCGTCCCGACATCCAGATCGTCGGCGACGACCTGCATCCGCTGGCGCAGGTGAAGGACTTCGCGCCGTACGCGGCCAAGATCAAGGCATCGGGCGCCGACACGGTGATCACCGGCAACTGGGGCAGCGACCTCGCGCTGCTGATCAAGGCCGGCAAGGACGCCGGCCTGCCGGTCAACTACTACACCTACTACGCGGCTACCACCGGCGTGCCGACGGCGATGGGCGCGTCGGGCGCCGAACACGTCAAGTACGTCGGCTATTACAACCCGAACAATCCGACGTTCCGCGGCGGCGACATCGTCGAGGGCTTCAAGAAGAAGTACAACGACGACTTCTACGTGATGGCCTCGTACACGGGCATCGCCATGCTGGCCAAGGCCATGAAGGAGACCGGCTCGACCGATCCGGTCAAGGTGGCCAAGGCGCTGGAAGGCATGAAGGTGGAGAGCATGAACGGCACCGTGGAGATGCGTAACACCGACCACCAGGCGCAGCAGCCGCTGGTCGTTGCGACGTGGACCAAGGTCAACGGCAAGGACATCAAGTTCGACCAGGAAAACACTGGTTATGGCTGGAAGACCGACGCCGCGCTCGACCAGTTCGTCGCGGCGCAGCCGACGTCGTGCCAGATGAAGCGGCCGAACTGACGCCCGGGCCACATGCGGTACGGGGTTCCGCCTTGCGCCGGAACCCCTGACAATATGGCTTTTGCCGGGTCAGACGCCGGCGCCTGAATAAGGCCCTGAGGACTTGCCGTGGAATTCTTTGTCATATCGCTACTGAACGGCATCAGCTACGGCTTGCTGCTATTCATGCTGTCGTCGGGACTTACGCTGATCTTCAGCATGATGGGCGTGCTCAACTTCGCGCACGCCAGCTTCTACATGCTGGGCGCCTACTTCGCCTATACGCTGGCCGGCAAGGTCGGCTTCTGGCCCGCACTGATCCTGGCGCCGCTGCTGGTGGCCGGGGCAGGCGCGCTGGTGGAACGCTTCGGGCTGCGCACGGTGCACAAGTACGGCCACGTGGCCGAGCTGCTGTTTACGTTTGGGCTCGCTTATCTGATCGAGGAGGGCGTCAAGCTGGTGTGGGGGCTGGCCGCCGTGCCGTATCGGATCCCTGCCGAACTCGACGGCCCGCTCTTCACAGTGTTCACTTCGTCGTTCCCGAAGTACCGCGCCTTCATGATGCTGGTGTCGCTCGGCATGCTGTTGGCGATCTATCTGGTGCTGACGCGCACCCGCATCGGGCTGGTCATCCAGGCCGCGCTGACCCATCCCGAAATGGTCGAGGCGCTGGGCCACAACGTACCGCGCGTATTCATGATGGTGTTTGGCGGCGGTGCGGCGCTTGCCGGGCTGGCCGGCGTGATCGGCGGCAACGCGTTCGTCACCGAGCCGTCGATGGCGGCCGCGGTGGGATCGATCGTCTTCGTGGTCGCCGTGGTCGGCGGCATGGGTTCACTGGTCGGCGCGTTTATCGCGTCGATCCTGATCGGCGTGCTGCAGACGTTCGCGATCACCGTTGACGCATCGCTGGCCGGCCTGTTCGGCGCACTCGGCATGACGGTCACGGCCGCCACGCCATTCAGCTCGCTGTGGAACCTTACCGTGGCCCAGGTGGCACCGGTGCTGCCCTATCTGCTGATGGTGGTGATGCTGATTTTCCGCCCACGCGGGCTCATGGGCACCCGGGAGAGCTAGGCGATGGAGTCGACGACGATGCAACAAAGCCCGCAACCGGTTGTGACGGGACGCACCATGCGCTACCAGCCGATGAATCTGGCGCGCTGGATCATCTGGAGCGCCACGGCCCTGGTGATGCTGGTGATGCCGCTAATCTTCACGGGCGGTTTCGCCGTGACGCTGATGTCGCAGATGGGCATCATGATCATTTTCGCGCTGTCGTACAACATGCTGCTCGGGCAGACCGGCATGCTGTCCTTCGGGCACGCCGTGTATTCGGGCCTCGGCGCGTTCATCGCAGTGCACGTGCTGAACATGGTGGGCGCCGGCAAGGTCTGGCTGCCCGTGTCGATGCTGCCGCTGGTGGGCGGGCTGGCGGGCGCGTTCTTCGGCGTGGTGTTCGGTTACGTCACCACCAAGAAGTCCGGCACCACCTTCGCGATGATCACCATGGGGATCGGCGAGATGGTCTTCGCCAGTTCGCTGATGTTCCCGGATTTCTTCGGCGGCGAAGGCGGCATTTCCACCAACCGCGTGGTTGGCGATCCGTTCCTGGGCATCACGTTCGGCCCGGGGCGCCAGGTGTACTACCTGATCGCGATCTGGTGCTTCCTGTCGATGGTGGCGATGTATGCCTGGACGCAGACGCCGCTCGGCCGCATTGCCAATGCCGTGCGCGACAATCCCGAGCGCGTCGAATTCATCGGCTACAACACCCAGCGCGTGCGATACCTGGTGCTGATCCTGTCGGCATTCTTCGCCGGCATCGCAGGTGCGCTTTCCGCGATCAACTTCGAAATCGTCTCGGCAGAAAATGTCAGCGCGGTGCGTTCGGGCGGCGTGCTGCTGGCGGCCTTTATCGGCGGCGCGGGCGTGTTTTTCGGCCCGGTGATCGGCGCGATCGTCTTCACGCTGTTCGCGGTGGCGTTGTCGGATCTGACGAAGGCGTGGCTGCTGTACCTGGGCCTGTTCTTCGTGATGATGGTGATGTTCGTGCCCGGCGGTATCGCCAGCCTGCTGCTGATGCAGGTGCCGCTGCTGGCCAGGAAAAAACTGGGCCGCATGCTGCCATCGTATGCGCAGGCCGGCGCCGCGGGGCTGGTGCTGCTGGCCGCCACGATCCTGACCGTCGAAATGATCTACAAGGTGCAGGTCGATAGCGCCAACGGGACCGCCATGACGCTGCTGGGCATTGGATTCGACGCCGCCACGCTGACCCCATGGATCGTGGCCGCGGCGTTGTGGGGCATCGGTTATGCCGCATGGCGATGGGCCGGCGCGAAGGTGCGTGCGCAACTGGACGCCATCCAGGCGGAAACGGGAGGCGTGGCATGACGGCCGCACTGGAATTGAACGACGTTCGCAAACGCTTCGGGCAGACCGAAATCATCCGTGGCGTCACGCTGTCGATTGGCAAGGGCGAGCGGCACGCGCTGATCGGGCCGAACGGCGCGGGAAAATCGACCACGTTCAACCTGATCTCGGGCCGCTTCGCGCCGACTTCGGGCACGGTCAAGCTTAACGGGCAAAGCATTGCCGGCATGCGCCCGTTCGAGATCAACCGCATGGGGCTGTCGCGCAGCTTCCAGATCACGAACATCTTTCATCGCCTGAGCGTGTTCGAAAACCTGCGCTGCGCGGTGCTATGGTCGCTGGGCTACAAGTATTCGTTCTGGCATCGCCTGGCGGCGCTGCGCGATGCGCGCGAGCGCGCCGAGGAGGTGCTGGAACTGATCGGCATGCAGCATCGACGCCAAACGCAGGCCGGGCTGCTGACCTACGCGGAACAACGCGCGCTGGAAATCGGCATCACCATCGCCGGCGGCGCAGAGGTGATCCTGCTCGACGAACCCACGGCGGGCATGAGCCGGTCGGAATCGGATCACGCTGTCGAACTGATCCGCAAGGTGACGGTCGGCAAGACGCTGGTGATGGTGGAGCATGACATGAGCGTGGTGTTCGGCCTGGCGGACCGCATCTCCGTGCTGGTCTACGGCGAGGTCATCGCCACCGATACGCCGCAGGCGATCCGCAACAACCGCAGCGTCAAGGAAGCTTATCTCGGCACTACGCTGGACGAGCCGGCCGTCGAAGGAGCGCACGCATGAGCCAGCCCATGCTGGAAGTTTCCGGGCTGCATGCCTACTACGGCAAGAGCCACATCCTGCACGGCGTCGATGCGCACGTCGACACGGGCGAGATCGTGGCGCTGCTGGGACGCAATGGCGTCGGTCGCTCGACCATGGCCAAGGCCATCCTGGGGATGGTGAAGGCCGAAGGGTCGGTACGGCTGCGCGGCGAAGAAATCCTCGGTCGCCGCACCTTCGAGATCGCCCATGCCGGCATCGGCTACGTCCCGGAGAACCGCGACATCTTCCCCACCCTGACCGTGCGCCAGAACCTGCTGCTCGGCGAAAAGCGCAATCCACGGCAGGCCAAGCCGCGCTGGAGCGTGGACGACATGTACCGCATGTTTCCACGGCTGAAGGAGCGCGAGCACACTGCCGCGGGCGTTCTGTCCGGTGGCGAGCAGCAGATGCTGACGCTGTGCCGCACTCTGATGGGCGATCCCGATCTGATCCTGATCGACGAGCCGACCGAGGGCCTGGCGCCAATGATCGTGACGCTGGTGGGAGAATTCCTGAAGACCCTCAAGGAGCGGGGCGTGTCGGTGCTGCTGATCGAACAGAAGCTGGCGATTGCACTCGACATCTCGCAGCGTGTCTACGTGATGGGCCACGGGCACATCGTGTTTGAAGGATCGCCCGCCGAACTCAAAGCCAACACGCAAATCCGCAAGGAATGGCTCGAAGTCTGATACCGGGCTGCAAGCCGCGCGCATGAAAAAAGGCGCCCGTGCGGCGCCTGTTCCCTGGACGCCTCGTCCTCAATCTGGATCGTGGCTTCCGCTGGCCTTCGGACCGGCTCAGTCCCTTTTCACGAGATCGAACGGCATGTCCTCGTAATCGATCAGTCGCGTGCCCTTCGCCAGTCGATAACCGAGCCACAACGCCAGGAACACCGGTACGCCGATATAGGTGGCCAGGATTTCCTGCCAGCGGCCCGGTATATCGCTGAAGGCCTGATAGTTCTGTCCGGCCACGATCACCAGGCAAAGCACGCCCGCAAAGATCGGGCCGAAAGGATACAGCGGCGACCGATAAGGCAGGTCGGTGACCTTGTAGCCTTGCGCGATCAGTCCCTTGCGGAACCGATAGTGACTGATGGCGATGCCGAACCACGCGAAGAATCCCGTCATCGCCGAGGTGTTGAGCAGCCACAGATACACCGCCTTGTCGCCGAACAGCGAACTGAAAAAGCACAAGGCGCCGATGGCTGTGGTGAGCAGCAGCGCGTTGAACGGTACGCCGCTGCGCGTGAGCTTGCCGAATGCGCGTGGCGCGCGACCGCTGACGGCCAGGCCGTACAGGATGCGCGTGGACACATACATGCTCGATGTGCCGGCCGACAACAACGCGGTCAACACCACGGCATTCATCAGGCCCGCCGCGAAAGCAAGGCCGGCGTGCCGGAACACCAGCGCGAACGGGCTGACGCCGACATCGGTTACGTCGTTGCGCAGCAGGCTGGGGTCGGTGTAGGGAATCAGCACACCGATGATCAGAATCGCCACCACGTAGAACATCAGAATGCGCCAGAACGTTTGCCGGATGGCGCGCGGAATCGTCCGGGACGGATCGTCGGCCTCGCCAGCGGCCACGCCAACGGTCTCGGTGCCCTGAAAGGAGAAGCCCGCGATCATCGCCACGGCGAACATCCCGGGAAGCCCGCCGACGAAGGGCGCCTCGCCGACGCTGAAGTTGTGCCAGCCCGATTGCGGGCCGCCCTTGAGCACGCCAAAGATCATCAGCGTGCCAACGCCGAGGAACACGATAACCGTAATCACCTTGATCAGCGCGAACCAGTACTCGGCTTCGCCAAAGCCACGCACCGAAAATGCGTTGAGCACGAACATCAGGAAGAGGAACGCTGCGCTCCAGTACACGCCCGCCACGTCGGGGAACCAGTACTGCATGACCAGTTGCGCGGCGGTCAGCTCCACCGCGATCGTCACGGCAAGGCTGAACCAGTAGTTCCAGCCCAAGGCAAAGCCGAAACCTTCATCGACATACAGCGCGCTGTACGTCACGAACGAACCCGCCACGGGCATATGCACCGCCAGTTCTCCCAGACTGGTCATCAGGCAATACACCATCAGGCCGATCAGACAGTACGCCAACAACGCGCCGCCGGGCCCCGACTGCGCGATCGACGCGCCGGACGCCACGAACAGGCCGGTGCCGATGGCGCCGCCCAGGGCAATCATCGTCAGGTGCCGGGCCTTGAGTTTTCGGTGCAGATCGTCGTGCTCGACGACGGGGTGCTGATGGGGATGTGGGTGGGATGGCATCAGGGTCGCTGGATCGTCGGCGTGGTTGGCTCGCGCGAATGTGCCTTGTGGGCCGGAAGGGCGCGACGGCCTGCCGAAAAACGAAAAGGCGCGAGTCTACCGTGTCTTTTTTAGTGGATTGGAGGCCGGCGTCAAAAAAAACGTTCTGGCGTCGCGATGGCCGGGCGAATGTGCGGCGTGCAGCATTCTGCAAGCGCACCAGCACCGCTGGTGTAGGGGTTCCCCCTTAGGGTTTCGCGGCGCGCGCGGGATCAACATGAACGCCGGAAAAGCCCGTCATGAAGAGCACGCATGACGCGATTTCCATGGCCGAAAAATGAAATTGAACGACCGTGCTATTTTGTGTATGCTTGACCCGCTTTCAAGCCGGAGGGCTTGTGCGGCAAGGGATTGCGGGGCACAAACAGAACCCACCCGCATCCTGGCGGTACCTACATTCGAGAATTCGAATCCCGAGACAAAAACTTCATCAAAGGAACGCGTTATGACAGCGCAGTATCAGGTTCAGGACGGCGTAGCCGTTATCACGCTCGACAATCCCCCCGTCAACGGCCTCGGTCACAGTACCCGCCTGGGCATCGTCGAAGGCTTGACCCGTGCGCTGGATGATGCGGCCGTCAAGGCAGTGGTCATCACCGGCGCCGGCAAGGCTTTTTCGGGCGGCGCCGACATCCGCGAATTCAACACGCCGAAGGCGACGCAGGAGCCGACGCTGCATTCGGTGATCCGCGCGCTGGAAGCCTCGACCAAGCCGGTCGTGGCGGCGATCCACTCGGTGGCCATGGGCGGCGGACTGGAACTGGCGCTGGGCTGCAACTATCGCGTGGCCGCCAAGGGCGCGCAGATCGCACTGCCCGAGGTCAAGCTCGGCCTGCTGCCGGGCGCCGGCGGCACGCAGCGCCTGCCGCGTCTGATCGGGCTGGAGCACGCGCTCAACATGATCGTGTCCGGCACCGCGATTCCGTCGGAAAAGTTTGCCGGCTCGAAGCTGTTCGACGAAGTAGTCGACGGCGACGTGCTGCCCGCCGCAGTCAAGTTTGCGCAGAGCGTGGCGGCTGCGCCCGGCCCGCACCCGAAGGTGCGCGACCTGAAGGTGCGCCACGAAAACCCGGAAGGCTTCCTGGCCTTTGCGCGCAATACCGTGGCCGCCGTGGCCAAGAATTTCCCGGCGCCGGCCAAGTGCGTGGACGCCGTGGCGGCCTCGCTCAAGCCGTTCGAGGCCGGCCTGAAGGAAGAACGCGAAGGCTTCATGTACCTGGTCGGCACGCCGGAATCGCGCGCGCTGCGCCATGCGTTCTTCGGTGAGCGCGCCGCCAGCAAAATTCCCGATGTGCCCGAAGGCACGCCGGTGCGCAAGATCGAGAAGGTGGCCGTGATCGGCGCCGGCACCATGGGCGGCGGCATCACCATGAACTTCCTGAACGCAGGCATCCCGGTGACGATGCTGGAAACCAAGCAGGAAGCGCTCGACCGCGGCGTGGGCATCATCCGCAAGAACTACGAGAACAGCGCCAAGAAGGGCAAGCTGACGCAGGAAAAGGTCGAGCAGCGCATGGGCCTGCTGACCACCACGCTGTCCTATGACGATATCAAGGACGCCGACCTCGTCATCGAGGCCGTGTTCGAGGAAATGGGCGTCAAGGAAACGGTGTTCAAGAAGCTGGACGAAGTGATGAAGGACGGTGCGATCCTGGCCTCCAACACGTCCACGCTGGACGTGAACAAGATTGCCTCGTTCACGCGCCGCCCGCAGGATGTGGTGGGCATGCACTTCTTCAGCCCTGCCAACGTGATGAAGCTGCTGGAAGTGGTGCGCGGCGAGAAGACCGCCAAGGACGTGCTGGCCACCGTCATGCAACTCGGCAAGAAGATCAAGAAGACGGCCGTGGTGTCGGGCGTCTGCGACGGCTTTATCGGCAACCGCATGATCGAGCAGTACAGCCGTCAGGCCGGGTATCTGCTGGACGAGGGCGCGCTGCCCGAACAGGTCGACAAGGCGATCGAGAAGTTCGGCTTTGCGATGGGCCCGTTCCGCATGGGCGATCTGGCCGGCAACGACATCGGCTGGGCCATCCGCAAGCGCCGCGCCGTGGACAAGCCGGACATCCAGTATTCGAAGACCGCCGACAAGCTTTGCGAACTCGGCCGCTTCGGCCAGAAGACCGGCGCCGGCTGGTACGACTACAAGGCGGGCGACCGCAAGCCGTACCCGAACCAGCAGGTCAACGACATGATCGTCGAGCATTCCAAGGAACTCGGTATCACGCGCCGCAAGATTTCCGACGAGGAAATCGTCGAGCGCCTGGTGTTCGCGCTGGTCAATGAAGGCGCCAAGATTCTGGAAGAAGGCATCGCGTCGAAGGCTTCGGACATCGACATGGTTTACCTGACCGGCTACGGTTTCCCGCTGTTCCGCGGCGGCCCGATGCTTTACGCGGATCAGGTCGGCCTGTTCAACGTGGCCCAGTCGATGAAGCGCTACGCCAAGGGTTATCACGGCGAAGCCTGGCAGGTTGCCCCGCTGCTGCAAAAGCTGGCGGACGAAGGCAAAGGCTTCAACGGCTGATACCGACGACGTGAATCGGAAGGCATAGGGAACAGGGAATAGGAAATAGGGATCAGGACCATGGCCTACGGCGCGCAGGATTGCCTGCTGGTGATCGATGTTCAGAACGACTTCATGCCGGGCGGCGCGCTTGCCGTGCCGTGTGGCGATGAGGTGGTGAGCGTTGTGAACCGGCTGGCAAGCGCGTTCGAGCATGTGGTGCTGACGCAGGACTGGCATCCGGCGGGGCATGCGTCGTTTGCCGCCAGCCACGCCGGCGCAACGCCGTTCCAGACCATCATGCTGCCGTACGGCGAGCAGGTGCTGTGGCCCGAGCATTGCGTTCAGGACACGCACGGCGCGGCGTTGCATGCGGACCTGCATGTGCCGCATGCCCGGCTGTTGATCCGCAAGGGTCATCATGCCGGCGTCGACAGCTATAGCGCGTTCGTGGAAGCGGACAGGACCACCCGCACCGGATTGGCGGGATACCTGCGCGAACACGGCGTGCGCCGGGTGGTGTGCGTCGGACTGGCAACGGATTTCTGCGTGGCCTGGAGCGCGCTCGATGCGCGCGCCGCGGGCTTCGATGCGGTGGTGGTGGAGGACGCGTGCCGGGCGATCGATCTGGATGGATCGCTCGACCGGGCATGGCGAGCGCTCGCCGATGCCGGTGTCGAACGCACGACATCTGAAGCGCTGCTGTCCGCTGCCGCCCGTCAGCACAATCCCTGGCTGCCCGAATCCTGAAACCTTCACGCACGGCCGATACCGCATCCACCGAATATTTCTCGCAGTTAGCAGAGACACCAAGATACCGAGGAGCAACACATGAACGAAGCTGTCATCGTATCCACGGCCCGCACCGGGCTGGCCAAGAGCTGGAAGGGCGCCTTCAACATGACCCACGGCGCCACGCTGGGCGGCCATGCCGTGCAGCACGCGATTGCGCGCGCCAAGATCGAAGCGGGCGAAGTGGAAGACGTGCTGATGGGCTGTGCCAACCCTGAAGGCGCCACCGGCGCCAACATCGCGCGCCAGATCGCCCTGCGCGCCGGCTGCCCGGTGACCGTGCCCGGCGCCACCGTGAACCGCTTCTGCTCGTCCGGCCTGCAGACCATCGCCATGGCCGCGCAACGCGTGATCGCCGACGAAGGCGACATCTTCGTGGCCGGCGGCGTGGAATCGATCTCGTGCGTGCAGCAGGAGATGAACCGCCACATGATCCAGGAAAGCTGGCTGAACAAGAACAAGCCGGAAATCTACTGGAGCATGCTGCAGACCGCCGAGAACGTCGCCAAGCGCTACAACATCCCGAAGGAGCGCCAGGACGAGTACGGCGTGCAGAGCCAGTTGCGCGCCGCAGCTGCCCAGGAAGCCGGCAAGTTCAAGGACGAGATCGTGCCGATCACGGTGCTGGCCGGCGTAGCCGACAAGGCAACCGGCCAACTGATGACGCGCGAAGTCACCATTGACGCCGACGAAGGCATCCGCGCCGACACCACGCTGGAAGGCGTCTCGAAGATCCGCACCGCAATGCCGGGCGGCGTGATCACGGCCGGGAACGCCTCGCAGTTCTCGGATGGCGCGTCGGCCGCCGTGGTGATGAACGCGCGCGTGGCGGCCGCCAAGGGCCTGCAGCCGCTGGGCGTGTTCCGCGGCTTTGCCGTGGCCGGTTGCGAGCCCGATGAAATGGGCATCGGCCCGGTGTTCGCGGTGCCCAAGCTGCTCAAGAAGACCGGCCTCAAGGTCGAGGACATCGGCCTGTGGGAACTGAACGAAGCGTTCGCCGTGCAGGTGCTGTACTGCGCCGACAAGCTGGGCATCCCGATGGATCGCCTGAACGTTAACGGCGGCGCGATCGCCGTGGGCCACCCGTATGGCGTGTCCGGCGCGCGTCTGGTCGGCCACGCGCTGATCGAAGGCAAGCGCCGCGGCGTCAAGTACGTCGTCGTGACGATGTGCATCGGCGGCGGCCAGGGTGCTGCCGGCCTGTTCGAAGTTCTGTAATGCCTGCCGGGCCTGCGCGGCCCGGTACACGCTTTTCACGCCTTTCCCGCACGCCGGGGAAGGCGTGATTTTCCATCCCTTGCGACGGCTGTCTGCCGCGCAGTTTTCAGCCCGGAGTCACTTCTCCCATGTCGCTGATTCTCTCCCGCCGTGATCTCAATTTCGTCCTGTACGAATGGCTGAAGGCCGAGTCACTGACGCAGATTCCCCGCTACGCAGATCATTCGCGCGAAACTTTCGACGCCGCGCTCGATACCTGCGAGAAAATCGCCACCGATCTGTTCGCGCCACACAACAAGAAAAGCGACGCGCAGGAGCCGCATTTCGATGGCGAAACGGTCACCATCATTCCCGAAGTCAAGGTCGCGCTGAAGGCATTCTGCGAGGCCGGCCTGATGGCGGCGGGGCAGGACTACGAGTACGGCGGCATGCAATTGCCGGTGACGCTGGAAAAAGCCGCATTCGCGTACTTCAAGGCCGCCAACGTCGGCACCAGCTCATATCCGTTTCTGACCATCGGCAATGCAAACCTGCTGCTGACCCACGGCACGCCGGCGCAGATCGATACCTTCGTGCGACCGGAACTGGAAGGGCGGTTCTTTGGCACGATGTGTCTCTCGGAGCCGCAGGCGGGTTCGTCGCTGTCCGACATCACCACGCGCGCCGATTACGAGGGCGAATCGCCGCTAGGCCAGCAATACCGGCTGCGTGGCAACAAGATGTGGATCTCGGCCGGCGAGCACGAATTGTCGGACAACATCGTGCATCTGGTGCTGGCCAAGATCCCCGGCCCGGATGGCAAGCTGATCCCTGGCGTGAAAGGCATCTCGCTGTTCATCGTGCCGAAATTCCTGGTCAACGAGGACGGGTCGCTCGGCGAGCATAACGATGTCGTATTGGCCGGCCTGAACCACAAGATGGGCTATCGCGGCACGACCAATTGCCTGCTGAACTTCGGCGAAGGCATGAAATACCGCCCGAACGGCAAGGCAGGCGCCATCGGTTATCTGGTGGGCGAGCCGCACAAGGGCCTGGCCTGCATGTTCCATATGATGAACGAGGCGCGCATCGGCGTCGGCCTGGGCGCCGTCGCGCTGGGCTATACCGGCTACCTGCATGCGCTCGATTACGCGCGCAATCGCCCGCAGGGCCGCCCGATGGGCCCGCAAGGCAAGGATCCGGCGTCGCCGCAGGTCAAGCTGGTCGAACATGCCGATGTACGCCGCATGCTGCTGGCGCAAAAGAGCTATGTGGAAGGCGGACTGGCGCTGAATCTCTATTGCGCGCGGCTGGTGGACGACGAACACGCCGCCAAGGCGGCCGGGCAGGCCGATCGACAGCGCGAGCTTTCGCTGCTGCTCGATATCCTCACGCCGATCGCCAAGAGCTGGCCGTCGCAGTGGTGCCTGGAAGCCAACAACCTGGCGATCCAGGTGCATGGCGGCTATGGCTACACACGCGAATATAACGTCGAGCAGTTCTATCGCGACAATCGCCTCAACCCGATCCATGAAGGCACGCATGGCATTCAGGGTCTGGACCTGCTGGGCCGCAAGGTCGTGATGCAGGATGGCGCCGCGTTCCAGCTGCTCGGCAAGCGGGTGCAGGCCACCTGCGAACAGGCGGCGAACAGCGGCGACGCCACGCTGGGCGAGCAGGCCCGCGCGCTCGGCGCGGCCACCGCGCGGCTGGCCGAAGTCACGCGCACCTTGTGGGCGGCCGGCGATCCGAACGTGACGCTGGCCAACGCATCGGTCTATCTCGAAGCGTTCGGCCACGTCGTGGTGGCGTGGATCTGGCTCGAACAGGCGCTGGTGGCGCACGCCGCGATGGCGTCGGCCCAGGGCGACGAAGCCGACTTCTATCGCGGCAAGCTGGCGGCCACTGCGTATTTCTTCCGCTTCGAACTGCCCAGGATCTACCCGCAGCTCGATCTGCTGGCATCGCTCGATCGCACCACGCTCGACATGCAGGACGCCTGGTTTTAACCGCTGAGCGCCAGCGCACTGCGCTGGGCGCTCCTGCGAGAACTATCAAGAAATGGGAGACAACATGCGAAGCATTCAACAACTGTTCGACCTCAAGGGCCGCACCGCGCTGATCACGGGCGGCTCGCGCGGCCTGGGCCTGCAGATTGCCGAGGCGCTGGGCGAGCAGGGCGCGCGTCTGGTGCTGTCGGCCCGCAAGGCTGACGAACTGCAATCGGCGCAGGCGCACCTGAAGGCGCGCGGCATCGAGGCCGAATGGATCGCCGCCGACGGCGCGCGCGACGAAGACATCGCGCGGCTGGCCGACGAAACACTGGCCAAGCTCGGCCACGTCGACATCCTCGTCAACAACGCCGGCGCCACCTGGGGCGCGCCGGCCGAAGACCATCCCATCGAAGCGTGGGACAAGGTGATGAACCTGAACATCCGCGGGCTGTTTCTGCTGTCGCAGAAGATCGGCAAGCTGTCGATGATCCCGCGCCGGCACGGCCGCATCATCAACGTGGCGTCGATTGCGGGCCTGTCGGGCAACCCGCCCGGATCGATGGACACCATTGCCTACAACACGTCCAAAGGCGCGGTGATCAATTTCACGCGCACGCTGGCCGCGGAATGGGGCGAGCACAACATCACCGTGAACGCGCTGGCGCCGGGCTTTTTTCCGTCGAAGATGACCAAGGGATCGCTGGAGCGTCTTGGCGTGGAAAAGATGTGCGAAGGCGTGCCGCTGCGCCGGCTCGGCGACGACGAAGACCTGAAGGGCGCGGCGCTGCTGTTTGCCAGCGACGCCGGCAAGCACATCACCGGCCAGGTGCTGGCGGTGGATGGTGGCGTGAGCGCAGTCTGACGATGCAGAGGCTTGCCGTGCGTCCATCGATGCGGACACGGCAACCGGGCGCATAATGCGGCCCACATATTTTCGTTGCCCCAGACCATGACTCAACGCCAACTCAACATTCCCTTTCTTGCCGATCTCGGCGTGCTGTGCAACTACATGGAGGGCGGCCGCAGCGAGATCGAGCTCGACCTGCAGAAGCGTCACGAGAACAGCTGGGACATGGCGCACGGCGGCGTCCTCATGACGCTGCTCGATGTGGCCATGGCCATTGCCGGCCGTTCGACCGATGCCGAAGGCCGCGGCGTCGTGACGATCGAAATGAAGACCAGCTTCATGGCGCCCGGGCGCGGCAAGCTCAGGGCGCGCGGGGTTGCCGTGCACCGCACGTTGACGATGGTGTTCTGCGAAGGCGAGATCGTCGATGCCGACGACAAGATCGTGTCAAAGGCGTCGGGCACGTTCAAGTTCATCAACCGCAAGCCGCCCAAGCGCCAGATCGGTGCGGCCGATTCCGGCGCGGACGGCTGATCGACCGATCGCCGTCGCGCTGTTCCACTCCACACACGTACCTCCACAAGAGCGAAGGAAACGAATATGTCGAAGCAAACCTACAAGCGCATCGTCCTGGCCTCGCGCCCCACTGCTGCGGTCACGCCCGATAACTTCCGTCTGGAGGAAGTGCCCGTGCCCGAACTGGCCGATGGCCAGGTGATGGTCCGCAATCATTTCCTGTCGCTGGATCCGTACATGCGCGGCCGCATGGGCGAAGGCAAGTCGTATGCCGATCCGCAGCCGCTGAACGAGGTAATGATCGGCGGCACCGTCGGCGAAGTCATCGCCAGCAAGAATCCGAAGTGGAACGTTGGCGACAAGGTGGTCGGCATGTTTGGCTGGCAGGAAATCGGCGTGACCGATGGCGGCGGCATGCAGAAGGTCGATACCACCCACATTCCGCTTTCGGCCTATCTGGGTTCGGTCGGCATGCCCGGCGTGACGGCGTGGTACGGCCTGAACAAGATCATCGCGCCGAAGGCGGGCGAAACCATCGTGGTAAGCGCGGCTTCCGGCGCCGTGGGCAGCGTGGTTGGCCAACTGGCCAAGCTGGCGGGCTGCTATGTGGTGGGTGTGGCCGGCGGGAAGGAAAAGTGCGACTACGTGACCGGCGAACTGGGCTTCGACGCCTGCGTGGACTACAAGGCCGCCAAGGACGCCAAGGAACTCTATGCGATGGTCAAGGCGGTCACGCCCAAGGGTGTCGACGGCTATTTTGAAAACGTCGGCGGCGACATTCTCGATGTGGTGATGGCCCGCCTGAATCCGTTTGCCCGCATCGCCGTGTGCGGCTTGATCGCCGGCTACGACGGCCAGGATATGCCGATGCGCAACCCGCGCGCGATCCTCGTGTCGCGTTGCAAGATCGAAGGATTCATCGTTTCCGAGCACATGGACGTGTGGCCGCAGGCGCTCAAGGAGCTTGGCGGCTTCGTGGCGCAGGGCAAGCTCAAGTTCCGCGAAAGCATCGCCGAAGGCCTGGCCAGCGCGCCCGAAGCATTCATGGGCCTGCTCAAGGGCAAGAATTTCGGCAAGCAACTGGTCAAGCTCGCCTGACCCGCGCGGCGCCGCGCGTATCGGCGCCACGACCTTCCCGCAAAAGAACCGGAGACAGCCATGAACGCCCCCCAATCGCCAGCGGACAACGACGACATCGCCGCGGGCTTGTCCGAAGAGGTCAAGGCCCGCTACCGCAACCTGCCGCGACCACCGAGCTTCGACACCCCGGCGCAGGAGCGCCTGCATCGCAAGCAACGGCTGGCGGCGGCGTTCCGGCTGTTTTCGAAGTTCGGCTTCGACGAAGGCGTGGCCGGCCATATCACGGCGCGCGACCCCGAGTTTGCCGACACGTTCTGGGTCAATCCGTTCGGCGTTCATTTCAGCCAGGTCAAGGTATCGAACCTGATCCGCTGCGATCACCACGGCAACGTGGTCGAGGGCGATTATCCGGTCAACGCCGCCGCGTTTGCGATTCATTCGCGAGTGCATCAGACGCGCAGCGACGCCGTCGCGGCCGCGCATTCGCACAGCACTTACGGACGCGCCTGGTCGACACTGGGCCGCAAGCTCGATCCGCTGACACAGGATGTCTGCGCGTTCTATAACGATCACGCGCTGTACGACGATTTTGGCGGTGTCGTGGTGGAACTGGACGAAGGCCAGCGCATTGCCAACGCGCTGGGCGCCAACAAGGCGGCAATCCTGCAGAATCATGGCCTGCTGACGGTCGGCAAGACCGTGGACGAAGCCGCGTGGTGGTTCATCACGATGGAGCGCTCGTGCCAGGTGCAGATCCTGGCCGAATCGGCCGCGGCCCGCACGGGCGAGCCGCCGCGCACGATCAGCGACGCGGCGGCGCGCCAGGCGTACTCGATCGTCGGCACGGCGCAGGCCGGATGGTTCCAGTTCCAGCCGCTTTACGCGCGGATCGTTAAAGAACAGCCGGATCTGCTCGATTAAGAGGGTTGCACTCTCACTCGAAAAGGAAAGGCAGGATGCCTGACATCATTCTTCACCAGTACGCCACGTCGCCGTTCTCGGAAAAAGTCCGCCTTGTACTGGGCGCCAAGGGCTTGTCCTGGAACGCGGTGGAAATCCCGCCGATCATGCCCAAGCCCGACGTGATCGCGCTGACCGGCGGCTATCGCCGCACGCCGGTGATGCAGATCGGCGCGGATATCTACTGCGATTCGGCGCTGATCTGCGAAGTACTTGACCGGCTGGCACCGAATCCGCCGCTCTATCCTGCTTTGCAAGCGGCGCAGTCGCGCCTCGCGGCGGCGTGGATCGACAGCGCGCTGTTCACGGCAACGGTGGCGTACACCATGCAGCCGGCCGGTGTGCAGGCCATGCTGTCGCACCTGACACCGGCACAGATCCAGGCGTTCATGGCCGACCGCAAGGCGATGCGCGGCGATACCAACGCGTTGCGCATGCCGTTGCCCGAAGCGGCGGCCATGCTGCACGAAACCTTGGCGCGCTTGCAGGAACAGTTCGCGGCGG
Organism: Cupriavidus pauculus; assembly: GCF_008801835.1. Lineage (GTDB taxonomy): Bacteria > Pseudomonadota > Gammaproteobacteria > Burkholderiales > Burkholderiaceae > Cupriavidus > Cupriavidus pauculus. The sequence goes on from NZ_VZOW01000001.1 coordinate 154,805, forward strand.
GCGTGCAGCATGTGGCCGGTCCGGAGCTGTCGATCGCGGATTTCTCGCTGTTCCATTGCATCTGGTTCATCCGCCGCGCCACGCCGCTGGCCGCGCTGCTCGATGGCTATCCGCTGGTCAAGACGTGGTTCGCGCGCATGCAGGCGTATGGGCACGGCAAGTTGCGCGTGATTCCGTCCGAATCGGCCGTGGCCGAAGCGTACAACCACGATCCGCTGCCGCATGACTCGACGATTCTGCCCGGCGGTGGCTTTGCCGCGGGCGACGCCGTGACGGTCACACCGACCGACTACGCGAAAGACCCGGTGTCCGGCCTGCTGCTGACGCTGAGCGAGCGCGTGGTCACGATCCGTCGCCAGGATCCGCGTGCTGGTGCGGTCAACGTGCATTTCCCGCGACAGAACTATCACGTCCAGGCCGCGGCCTGAACGCATTCATCCGATACAAAAAATCAGAGGCGGAGGAGACAACCATGAAGCAGTTCGAAGGCAAGGTGGCCGTGATCACGGGCGGCGCGTCCGGATTCGGCAGGGAATTTGCACGAATCGGCGCGCAACTTGGCATGAAGCTGGTGCTGGCTGACGTCCAGGAGGATGCGCTCGACACCACCGTGGCCGAGTTCAAGGCCCAGGGCGTTCAGGTGATCGGCCTGCGCACCGACGTGTCGAAGGCCGAGCAGGTGCAGGCGCTGGCAGACGCCACGATGACCGCGTTTGGCGAAGTCCATCTGCTGTTCAACAACGCCGGTGTGGGCGCCGGCGGCCTGCTCTGGGAAAACACCCAGAAGGACTGGGACTGGGTGCTTGGTGTGAACCTGTATGGCGTGATCCACGGTGTGCGCATCTTCACGCCGCTGATGCTGGCCGCCGCGCAGAAGGATCCGTCGTTCCAGGGTCATATCGTCAATACTGCGTCGATGGCGGGCCTGCTCAATCCGCCGGCCATGGGCGTGTACAACGTGTCGAAGCACGCGGTCGTGTCGCTGTCGGAATCGCTGTATCAGGATCTGAGCCTGGTCACCGAGCAGGTGCATTGCTCGGTGCTATGCCCGTACTTTGTGCCGACCGGCATCAGCCAGTCGCAACGCAACCGGCCCGCGGGTCTGTCCAACGACGCACCGCCCACGCGCTCGCAGATGGTGTCGCAGGCGCTGTCGGACAAGGCAGTCAATTCGGGCAAGGTGACTGCCGCCGATGTTGCACAGATGACGTTCGACGCCATTCGCGACGAAAGCTTCTATATTTATTCCCACCCACAGGCCCTGGCCACGGTTCGGCATCGCATGGAGGACATCGTCAACCAGCGCAATCCTGGCGATCCATTCGGCGACAAGCCGGAAGTCCGCGCCAGCCTGGTTGCCGCACTGCGCGGCTGACCTGGCCACTTTCTTGCATCGTCGATCGGGAGACCTGTGATGGCAGAGATAGCCAGGGAGACCATGATGACTGCACCCGCCGTGATTCATCACCTGCAATTCGCGAACCTGCCCAACGGCACGCGATTGCATTACGGCAGTGCAGGGGAGCCGGGCAAGCCGCTGATGTTGTTCGTGCACGGCTTTCCGGAGTTCTGGTACGCATGGGAACATCAACTGGCCGAGTTCGGCCAGACGCATTTCGCGGTCGCGCCCGATCTGCGCGGCTTCAACCTGTCCAGCAAGCCGGCTGCGGTGGAGGCCTACAAGCCGAAGCAGCTGGTCGAGGATCTGGTGCAGTTCATCCGCGTGCTGGGCTACCAGCGCTGTACGATCGTCGCCCACGACTGGGGCGGCGCGATCTGCTGGAACCTGGCCGCGCAGTTCCCCGAACTGATCGACCGCTTCATCATCATCAACTCGCCGCATCCGTATGTGTTTGCGCGAGCGTTGTCATCCGATCCTGCGCAGCAGCAGGCGTCGGCGTACATGAACTGGCTGCGCAAGCCGGGCTCCGAACAAGCGCTGGCGGCCAACGACTTCGCGCTGCTGGAAAACATGCTGGCCGGCGGGGCAGACCGTCTGCCGACGTGGTTTGCCGGCGAAACCCGTGCGCGCTATCACGCCGCATGGTCCCAGGCGGGCGACGACGGTTCGCATCCGATGACGGGCGGCGTGAATTATTACCGCGCGTCGCCGATGCATCCGCCCGCGCCCGGCGAGACCGCGCCCGACATTTCGCGGCTCGATCCGTCGATGTTCGTGGTGCGCGTGCCGACGCTGGTGATCTGGGGCGAAAACGACCGTGCATTGCCTAAATCGCTGGTAGACGGACTCGAAGAATTCGTGCCCGACATGCGACTCGAACGGATCCCCGAAGCCACGCACTGGGTGATCCATGAACAGCCCGAACGGATCAACCTGCTGATCCGCAGCGCGCTGCCCTGACGGGCCCAAGCGGGCCGTGCACAAGCCAATGGCGCCTTGACCGGGCGCCATTGGCGTTTTGCGCGCGGCGCGCAGCCGATGCGGCTTCAGGTCAGGCGTTCGCGATAGAGCCGATAGTTCTGGTCGTCGAAGCAGACAAAGGTGACCTGTTCGATGGACGGCGCTTTGGCCAGCGCCTCGCGTACCGCGGCGATCGCAATGTCGACGGCGCGCTCGCGTGGAAAGCCGTAGATCCCGGTGCTGATGTTCGGGAACGCCAGCGTGCGCAGATTGTGCGCCGCAGCGATGCGTATGCTGTTGCGATAGGCGCTGGCCAGCAGCGCATCCTCGTTCTGGCCGCCGCCTTGCCACACCGGTCCCACCGCATGAATCACGTACGGCGCCGGCAGCCGGCCGCCCGTCGTGATGACCGCCTCGCCGGTCGGACAGCCGCCTTGCGCATCGCGGATGGCGCGGCAGGCTTCCATGATCGCCGGACCGCCCGCGCCGTGGATCGCGCCATCGACGCCACCGCCGCCCAGCAGCCCGCTATTGGCCGCATTGACGATCGCGTCGACTTCCATCCGCGTGATATCCCCGTGCACAACCTGCAAGTGTTCGCCTGTCATGGTGTCTCCTGTTTTGATAGGACCAACTGGTGGCTTGTGTCGTGTGTCGTGTGGCGTCTTCCAAGCATAGGCGGCGAACGTGCGGTTGGCAGCATGGCCGGTGATCGCGCAAAAGCTGCGACAGCGGTTGTCTTGAGGGTTATTTCGGAATGCTGCACGCCACAAACGCTGGCATGATACGGAAATCGAACGATCGTTCACTATTCGAACCCCATGGTTGTGGTATGCCCCGGTCGGTCGCCGGTCTACCATTGACCGCCTGTCCGATTTCGACCGTCAACATGTCCGCTCAGCCTTCTCCGTCCACGCCCGGCTTGCCCGACCAGCCGCTCGACCCGCAGGTCGCGCAGCTGCTGGAGCTGATCGCGCGGGCCAAGCGGCCGGCCATCCATACGCTCGATCCGGCGGACGCGAAGATCGGATATGAAAAGAGCGCGCCGATTCTCGATATTTCGCCGGCTGCCGTGCACGGCGTCGAGAATTTCACCGTGACCGCGCGCGATGGCTATCCGATTCCGGTGCGGCTATACGCGCCACGCGAGGCTAGCTGGGCCGATCCGCTGCCGTTGCTGATCTACTTTCATGGCGGCGGTTTTACGGTGGGCAGCATCGCATCTCATGACCCGTTGTGCCGCATGTTCTGCAACGGCGCACAGTGCCTGGTGCTGTCGGTCGATTATCGGCTCGGGCCGGACTGGAAATTTCCGACCGCGGCCAACGACGCATTCGATGTCTTGCACTGGGCCTTCGAAGACGCCGCGCGGCTGGGCGCCGATCCGCAGCGGATCGCGCTGGGTGGCGACAGTGCGGGCGGCACGCTGGCCGCGGCCTGCGCCGTCGAAGCGCGCGACAAGGGTTTGAAGCCGGTGTTGCAGATGCTGATCTATCCCGGCACCAGCGCACGCCAGGACATGCCGTCGCACCGCGCGCTGGCCGATGGCTATCTGCTGACGTCCGACATGATCCAGTGGTTTTTTGCGCAGTATCTCGATCGCGACGCCAGCCGCGACGACTGGCGCTTCGCGCCGCTCGACGGCGGCGGCCGCGGGGCCGACGTGCGAAACGTGTGCCCGGCCTGGATCGCGGTGGCCGGCTATGACCCGTTGCATGACGAAGGCGTGGCGTATGCCGCCAAGCTCGCGGCGGCCGGTGTCGACGTGGCGCTGGCCGACTATCCGACGATGATTCACGATTTTTTCAAGCTCGGCCGCTTTGTCGCCGCCGTAGCGGGCGCCCATGCCGATGCCGTCGCCGCGCTGAAGGGCGCGTTCGGCATGGCGTAGGCGCCAGCAAGTTTTCGGTCCGACCCCGCACAAGAATCAGGGGCGGCCCGCAATGGTTTTATCGAAGTCGCAATAGCGCATTTTTGCAGCAGAAGAAGGAGACAAGACTTATGCAACGCCGCCACTTTCTGGCCCGCGCGGGCCTGTTCGCCGCATCGGCCGCCATCGGTCTGGCCGCCATGCCGGCCCACGCCCAGGCGGACAAATTTCCCAATCGTCCGATCCGCCTGGTAATCGGCTACACCGCGGGCGGGTCCACCGATATTCCGTTCCGCGTGCTCGCGGACAACGCCTCGAAGATCCTCGGTCAGCCGGTGATCGTCGAGAACAAGCCCGGCGCAGGCGGCGTGCTGCCCGCGCAGATGATGCAATCGACCGCACCGGACGGCTACACGCTCGCGCAGGTGGCCATGCCGGTGTATCGCCTGCCGTACACCACCAAGATCAACTGGGATCCGGTCAAGGACCTGTCCTACGTGATCAACCTGGCCGGCTATTCTTTCGGCCTGGTGGTGCCGGCCGATTCGCCGATCAAGACGATGCAGGACTACATCGCCTATGCCAAGGCGAACCCGGGCAAGCTGACCTACGGCTCGCCGGGATCGATGACCACGCTGCACCTGACGATGGAAGAACTGGCGATGCGCCAGGGCGTGCAGTTCTCGCATATTCCGTACAAGGGCAATTCGGAATCGATGCAGGCGCTGCTGGGCGGCCATGTGATGTCGGTGGCCGACACGCCGGCGTGGGCGCAGTACGTGGAATCGGGCAAGCTGCGCCTGCTGTCCACCTGGGGCGACAAGCGCTCGGCGCGCTTCCCCAATGTGCCGACGCTCAAGGAACTGGGCATGGGCATCGTGCAAACCTCGCCGTTTGGCCTGGTGGCACCGAAGGGCACCGATCCGGCCATCGTCAAGAAGCTGCATGACGCATTCAAGCAGGCGATGGAAATGCCGAACTACCGCGAGTCGCTGGCCAAGTTCGACATGGAGCCGTACTACATGGGCAGCAGCCAGTACGCGGCGTTCGCGGCCGATACGGTCAAGCGCGAGCGCGCGATCATCGAAAAGCTGGGACTGGCCAAGGGTCAGTAAGCATTGCAAGACAACGGGGCGCTCGACACGGGCGCCCCGTTTTTCATTGGAGCCCCGACAGATGGCCAAAGAGGATTTTCGTCACAGCGTGCCGTTGCGCGTACGCTGGGCCGAAGTCGATCCGCAATCGATCGTCTTCAACGCGCATTACCTCACTTACTGCGATATCTGCGTGACCGAATACTGGCGCGCGGTAGGTATCCGCTATCCCGAAGACGTGCTGCACGCGCATGGTGTCGATATCTTCGTGGTGAAATCCACGCTCGAATACCACGCCTCGGCGCGCTTCGACGACATGCTGGAGATCCGGGGACGCATGGCGCGGCTTGGGCGCTCAAGCATGCTGTTCCGCGTGGAGATGTATCGCGGCGACGAGCATTTGATCACCGGCGAGATCGTCTACGTGTGCGCCGACCCGAAGACGCAGACGTCGGCGCCGATCCCCGCGCAGGTAAGGGAAACGATCGCCGCGTGGGAAGTGGTAAAGCCGGCGGCCTGACCGGCGCGCCGGCAGGAAAGACCGCGGGCCGACAGATCGGCGTCGGCCCGCATCCGCAGCAGAGCGCCTTACAGAGCGATGCCGGCGTCCTGGGCGTAGGCGCGAATCACGTCGTCGAAGCTCGCATCGCTCTCGAAGCCCAGCGCTTTCGCGCGCGTGACGTCCCACGCGGCTGGCCAGGTGCCGACGATGTTTTCCACGCGCGGCTCGCGCTGCCAGGACACGCGGTCGGCCACCGCATCGCCCGCGACGCGCCGCAGCGCTTCCACCATCTGCGCCGCCGTCACCGATAGCCCCGGCAGATTGACCACGCGACGAGTGCCCAGGCGTGCGCCATCGAGTTCGATGCCGTTGACCAGCGCCTGGATCGCGCCGCGAGGCGACAGCAGCCACAACGCCGTGTCGGGCGCCACCGGACAGTTGGCCGCGATGCCGGAGAGCGGCTCGCGGATGATGCCGCTGGCAAACGACGACGCGGCGGCATTCGGCTTGCCCGGACGCACGCTGATCGTGGGCAGCCGCAGCACACGCCCGTCGACAAAGCCGCGCCGGCTGTAGTCGGACAGCAGCAGTTCGCCGATCGCCTTCTGCACGCCATACGACGATTGCGGATTCAGCGCGGTGTCGTCCTGCACCACGGGCGGCAGCTCGCCGCCATAGACCGCGACGGAACTGGTGAACACCACGCGCGGCGCGTGCCCGATCCGGCGGCAGGTCTCCAGCAGCGCGCGCGACGCGTCGAGGTTCACGCGCATGCCGAGATCGAAATCGGCTTCGGCCTGGCCGCTGACGACGGCGGCTAGATGGAAGATGGCGCCCGTATCGCGATCGATCGCTTGCGCGAGCACGGCCGGATCGGACAGGTCGCCGGTTACCACGCGCACCCGCGCATCGTCGATCTGCGGCGCCACGACGTCGAGCAGTGTCAGGCGATCGATGGCGACGGCTTTGCCGTCGAGCTGCAATGCGCCGCGCTGCAGCAGCAGCCGCGCCAGTTGCAGGCCCAGGAAACCGGCGCCGCCGGTAATCAGAACATTCATGATGGCGGTATTCCCTGTGTTTAGCGCTTCAGGTACGGCTTGAGCCAGCCCAGTCCTTCCGACGTGCCGGCGCGCGGGCGGTATTCGCAGCCGATCCAGCCCGTGTAGCCGAGTTGATCGATCACGTCGAACAGATACGGGTAATTCAGTTCGCCGATATCGGGTTCGTGTCGCTCGGGCACGCCGGCGATCTGGATATGACCGATGCCGGCGAAGTCGCGCGCCAGTTTCTTGGCGATATCGCCTTCCACGATCTGGCAGTGGTAGCAGTCGAACTGAACCTTCAGGTTTGCCGCGCCCACCTGCTGGCAGATGGTCTGGCCGTCGTCCTGCCGGTTCAGGAAGTAGCCCGGCATGTCGCGCGTGTTGATCGGCTCGATCAGCACGGTCAGGCCATGCGCGGCCGCCGACGCTGCAGCATAGGCGAGGTTTTCCAGATACACGGCGCGACATTGCGCGCGGTCGGCGTCGGCCGCGACGATGCCTGCCATCACATGCACGCGGTCGTTGCCGATCACGGCGGCATATTCAAGCGCGCGGGCAAAGGCCGTGCGGAACTCGGTTTCGCGGCCGGGCAGTGCGGCGATGCCGCGCTCGCCGGCGGCCCAGTCTCCGGGCGGCGCGTTGAAGAGCGCCTGGGTCAGGCCGTTGTCGTCGAGCCGCTTGCGGATCTCGGCAGCGGGATGGTCGTACGGGAACAGGTACTCGACGGCCTGGAAGCCGTCCCGGGCCGCGGCAGCAAACCGGTCCAGGAAATCGTGCTCCGTGTACATCATCGAGAGGTTCGCGGCAAAGCGCGGCATGTCAGGTCTCCTTGCAACACGTCTAACAGCGGATTCAGAAAAGGGCTCAGCGGTTGACCAGCTTCGCCGGCGTCAGCGATCGACAGCGCCGCGATGGCCACCGGCGTATTGTGGGTGAGCGGCGCAGCAATGGCAAAGCCCGTGGCGCCCATCAGCGCTGTGCCCGAGGATGTTCGTGACGACAATCGCAGGGACGTCGGTCATTGAACGCCGCACATAATGGCTAGTCATGCGGGCGCAACGCGCTGTGCGTCACCACCTTGCCTTGAAGGTCTCGCGCAGTTCCTGCAGCGCGTCGGCATCGAGCGGCGCGGGCTTGTTCGCCAGCATCAGCCAGAGCTTGGCGGTTTCCTCTAGCTCCTCGAGCGCATAGGCGGCACGCGACACGCTGTCTTCCCACATCACCGGGCCGAGCCGCGCCAGCAGCACGCCACGCACCTCGTTGGCCAGTTGCGCCACGCGCGCGGCCACGGCGGGATCGCCGGGACGGTGATACGGAATCAGCGGGATATGTCCCACCTTCATCACGTAGTACGGTGTGATCGGCGGCAGAACGTCGTCGTCCTGCCAGACACCGGCCAGCGTCAGTGCGACGAGATGCGTTGAATGCGTGTGGACCACGCCCTGCGCGGCGGGATTGTTGTCGTAGACACAGCGATGCAGTGCGAGCGTCTTCGACGGCTTGTCGCCCGACGCCCAACTGCCATCCGTGGCCACCTTGGCCACGCGGGCGGGGTCGAGCGTACCGAGGCATGCGTCGGTTGGCGTGATCAGCCAGCCGTCGTCGAGCCGCGCGCTGATATTGCCGGCCGTGCCGACGGTATAGCCGCGCTGGTACAGGCTGGCGCCGACCCGGCAAATTTCCTCGCGCAGCGCGTTTTCCCGGCTGATTTGATGGGGCGTGACCTGGCTCATTGCGCGCCTCCCAGCGCCCGCAGCGCCTCGTCGAAAAAGTTCTCTCCGCCGAAGTTGCCGGACTTCAGCGCCAGTGCCAACGGCTGCGCATCGAGCGTGATGGTGGCCGGCACGCCCGGCGCAATCTGCTTGCCGATGCGCAGCGCCTGCACGCCAAGCGCCTGCACCACGGCGCCCGACGTTTCGCCGCCGGCCACCACGAAGCGTCGCGTGCCGCGCGCCTTGAGGCCCGCTGCGATGCCGGCCAGCGCGTGCTCCACCAGCTCGCCGGCGCGCGCCACGCCCAGTTCGGCCTGCACGGCCTTCACCTGGTCTGGCTGCGCGGTGGCGTAGATCAGCACGGCCGCATCGTGATCGCGTGCGAAGGCCAGCGCCTCGTCGACCACCGCATCGCCGCGCGCCAGCCGCAGCGGGTCGATCCTCAGCGCGGGGCGTTGCTGCGCGATCCAGTGGGCGACCTGCGCGTTGGTGGCGCGCGATGCGCTGCCGGCCAGCACTACGCCGTGTCCGTCGACGGGCGGCACCAGTGCGGCGTCGCTGCGCGCCGGCAGCAAGCCAGCGCGACGAAAGTTCTCGGGCAGGCCCAGCGCAATGCCCGAACCGCCGGTAATCAGCGGCAACGCTGCACAGGCTTCGCCCAGCGCCAGCAGATCGGCGTCCGAGATGGCGTCGGCAATGGCCAGACGCACGCCTTCGCCGCGCAGTGCGTCGATGCGCGCGCCGATTGCGCCCGTGCCCTGGGCCACCGTGTCGTAACGCAGCAGGCCCACTTTCGACGCGCTTTGCCGTTGCAAGACACGTACGAGGTTGGCATCGGTCATCGGGGTGAGCGGATGGTGTTCCATGCCCGACTGGTTCAGCAGCGCGTCGGCCACGAACAGGTGACCGCGAAAGATCGTGCGGCCGTTCTCGGGGAAGGCCGGACAGGCGATCGTGAAGTCGCTCCCCAGCGCATCGAGCAGCGCGTCCGATACGGGGCCGATGTTGCCCGCGTCGGTCGAATCGAAGGTCGAGCAGTACTTGAAGACGAACTGGCGGCAGCCTTGCTCGCGCAGCCAGCGTAACGCGGCCAGCGATTGCGCGACGGCATCGCGCGCGGGGATCGTGCGCGACTTCAGCGCGACGACGATGGCGTCGGCATCGGTATCGACATCGGCGCCCCTGGCCGACGCCGGCACGCCGATGGTCTGCACGGTGCGCATGCCGTTGCGCACCAGCGTATTGGCCAGATCGGTCGCGCCGGTGAAATCGTCGGCGATGCAGCCAAGCAGCGGACGGTTGAGGGTCATCGGCTCACTCCCTGGACTTGTCGGCGGACTGGCGCGCGGACGGGTCGCCGGGCTGGTCGGTTGCGGCGGCTTTGCCCGTGGGAAGTGCGATACCGGGAAAGATCTTGATGACGGCCGAATCGTCTTCGCCGCCATGGCCCGCGGTGGACGCCATCATGAACATCTGGTGCGCCGCGGCGGACAGCGGCAGCGGAAACTTGCTGGTGCGCGCGGTATCGAGCACCATGCCAAGATCCTTGACGAAGATGTCGACGGCCGACAGCGGTGTGTAATCGCCGGACAGGATGTGCGGCACGCGGTTTTCGAACATCCACGAGTTGCCGGCGCTGTGCGTGATCACGTCGTACAGCGCGTCGGGATCGACGCCTTCGCGCAGGCCCAGCGCCATGGCTTCGGCAGCAGCGGCGATATGCACGCCGGCCAGCAACTGGTTGATGATCTTGACCTTAGATCCGGCGCCATGCGCATCGCCCAATCGGTACACCTTGCCGGCAATCGCGGCCAGCACGTCCTCGGCCAATGCATAGGCTTCGGCCGGGCCGGACGTCATCATCGTCATCTCGCCACTGGCCGCGCGGGCCGCGCCGCCGGACACGGGCGCATCGAGCATCAGCACACCGCGCTCGGCCAGCCGCCGGCCCAGCGATTCGGCAAAACCGGGCGGCACCGTGGCGCTGGCGATCACCAGCTTGCCAGGCGCCATCGTCGTCGCGGCGCCTTGCGCGCCGAACAGCACCGCTTCGGTTTGCGCGGCATTGACCACCAGCGTGATCACCACATCGCAGCGTTCCCCCAATTCGGCCGGATCGGCGCAAGGCACGCCGCCCGCGTCGGCAAAGCGCTGCAGCACCGGCGCACGCAGATCGCAGGCATGGACCTTGAAGCCGGCGCGCAACAGCGAATGCGCCACGCCATTGCCCATCGCGCCCAAGCCAATGACGCCAATGTTTCTGGACATGAATGTCTCCTGAATTCGGGATTAATGCGCGGGGCCCGTCGGCGCCGCTCCGGTGGCCGATTCGTCCGTGCCAAGCTGCGAAAGGCGGCGCGCCGCGTTGTACATGTGGTTTTGCGCGGCATTGCGCGCGGCATCGGGATCGCCGGCACGAATTGCCGCGGCGATGGCCTGGTGTTCCTCGCGAACCTGCCGCGAGAAGTCTTCGCGCCGCGCCTCGTTGGTGCGCGTGACGCGCGTGGCGGTTTCCAGATACTGGCTCAGGAACGCGAGCGTCTTGAGGAAGTACGGATTGCCGGTGGCCTCGGCGATGGCGCGATGAAACGCCACGTCGGCGCTCACGCCGTCGCCGCCCGTCAGCACTTCGGTATCGATGCGGGCCAGCGCCGCATCGATATTGGCCATCGCGGCATCGGTGCGCCGCCGCGCGGCCTGCGCTGCGACTTCGGCCTCGATCGACCGGCGCAGCTCGACAATCTGCAGCACCGATTCCAGCGCATCGACGTCGGTGTAGTCGATCCGCAGCGGCCGGATGCCGGCCTGTTCGGTCACGAACACGCCGCTGCCCTGGCGCGATTCCACCAGTCCCTCATATTTGAGCCGCGCGATGGCCTCGCGGATCACCGTGCGGCTCACGCCGAATTCCTCGGACAGCACGGCTTCGGTCGGCAGCTTCGCACCGCGCGCAAACACGCCGCCCTGTATCTTTTCCAGCAGTTGCTCAGCCACGCTGTCGGTCAGCGCGCGCGCAGGAACTTTTTCGAACATCGCCATCACGTCATCCGGTAGTCAGGTCATCATACAAATTTCACTGGCGGAGGGCAGACGGGTTATCCCTGCCCTGTTTCGCAGGTTGGCCGATAATCGCGCGATCTAGCCGGTGGGGCGATGGCGCGCGTTGCACGGCGCATTCGCGCATGTCCGACCTCGATTGCGCCGGTTCGCGTGGATTCGCCTCAATTTGCCCCATTTGGGTCGGTTCGCGCCAGTTCACGTCGGTTCACGCCAGTGCGCGTCGGCGTATGATTGCGCCTCTTTCGCAAACTCCTTTTGCTGACCACCATGCCTGCATCGTCCGACAAAACGCCTGTCCAAACGCCGTCCACCGAGGCGCCAGCTTCCGCCGTACTGGTCTGTGACTGGGATACCGCCCGCGAACGCGCGCGGGCCATTCGATACAGCGTGTTCGTCGAAGAGCAGGGCGTGCCGGTGGAACTGGAGTGGGACGATATGGACGCGCCGAGCTGGCACGCGCTGGCGTTTGCGCAGGATGGCACGCCGGTGGCCACCGGACGCCTGCTGCCTGACGGGCATATCGGCCGCATGGCCGTGCTCCGCGTCGCGCGCGGCACCGGCATGGGCGCCAGCGTGCTCGACGCCTTGATGGCCAAGGCCGTCGAGCTGGGCTACGGTGAGCTGATCCTCAACGCGCAGACCCACGCCGCGCCGTTCTATGCGCGCGTGGGCTTCGAGCAGGTGGGGGAAGAATTCGAGGAGGCCAGCATCCCGCACATCGAGATGCGCAAGCGCCTGGGCTGAGGCCTATCGGCGGCGCGAATCTCAGCGCGGCGCGGGGATCGTGCCGGTATCGCGCGCCACGTTCAGGCGTCCTTGATACGAGACCTCGCCGGTCTGACCGTCGGCATCGAAGCTGCGTTCGACGAAATCGAAGCGGCCGTCGTGCTTGACGCGCAGAACCGTGCTGGCGCGCGTGCCGTAGCTTGGCGAGCGGATGAACGCCGACGACAGCAGCTTTTCCCAATCGGCGGCCACGCCGGTGTCGGGCAGTTCCCAGTCGGGCGCCTGGCGGTCGTCGGCCAGCATCTGCAGATAGGCTTCGGGACTCGATCCCAGTTGCCCGCGATCCGCAGCCAGCACCTCGCACAACGCGCCCACGCGGCTGCGCACCTTGGGCCACGGCGTATCGAGCAGCGCGTTCGACAAGCCATACAGGCCCGGCTTGAGCTTCTGCGGCTGGCGCGATTTCGAGCGGTTGCTGTACCACCACAGATCGTGCAGATCGCTGGCCAGCAGGTTGAAGCCGTTGTACGCGCCGTGCGCGCCCGCCAGGGCGTGTAGATATTCATCGGGCGTCTGGTGGCCGCGCAGGAAATGGGCGACCAGTTCGCCGCGCGACCGCGCGTCGATGCGTTTTTCCGACGGCGCGCGGTAGTTGGTCAGCGCGGCAAAGCGCGGGCCCGGCAGGTGCGCGCCGTGATGTCCGTGCTGCGCGTCGCCGCCCGCGACGCCCATCCACGTGCCGGCGTCGCCGATCACCTCGGCGAGGTCGCGACCGCCCAGCACCCCGGGCGCGTCCTGCCACCATTGCGCGGCCGCCGCGGGGCGGGCATAGAATTCGTCGCGGTTGCCGGCAACCACCAGGGCATAGTCCGGGTGAGATTGCCAGGCCACCAATATCAGGCACATATCGCTTCCTTTGCTGCGCGTTGCTGCTTGCGGATCATCGTGCGGCTCACAGCGCGTCCAGGTCGACAAAACGCTCGGACAGCCGCTCGCCGCTGATCCACTGCGCCAGCCCGCTCTGGCGCCACAACCCGTCCAGCGTGGCGTCGAACGCTGGCGGCACATCGGCGTAACACTCCATCCACGTCTGCAGGCCGGCGCGGGTTTCCGGCCTGCGCATCAGCGTACCACCAATTCCCGTGGCCTCGGCCACGGTTTCCATCCAGCGGTGCCAGTGCGGCAGCGCAGCGCTGGCACGCTCGTCCGGCACCTTGAAATAGACGTAGAGATGATCGCTCATGACGTGATTCCCGTGGCGTTCAGCCGGCGGCTTGCGCCTCGTTTGGCAGTGGCACTTCGTACGGCAGCGCACGCGTGGCCAGCGCCGGACCATCGGCGCGGCCCAGATGCAGCGCACCGGCGGCCGCATCGATCTTCAGTTCCGCCAGGCCGTCCCAGCCGCCCTGCGGCGCGGCGGCGGCATTGACGATCATGCCGCACGGCTGTTCGGGATCCTCGGGGCGAAACACCTCGGCGGCCGCGGCAGGCACATCGCCATCGCCATGCACGCGCCACATGCGACGCTTGAGCGTGCCGCGGTACTGGCTGCGCGCCACCACTTCCTGGCCCGGATAGCAGCCCTTGCGGAAATTGACGCCGCCGACCAGTTCGAAATTGATCATCTGCGGCACGAACTGTTCTTGCGTGGCGGCGGCGATGCGCGGAATGCCCGCGCCGATTTCCAGCCAATCCCAGAATGCCGGCGCGGCGCCGGCCAGCGCCTGGGCCAGCCGTGCGTGAAGCGCATCGGCCTGATCGGCGGCGGCGACGATCTGCCAGCGCGGCTCGCCTTCGGCGTCGGCCAGCCGGATTACCGTCACGCCGTCGGCATGGGCCGTGGCCAGCGGGGCGTGCGGCGCGGGCAGGCCGGCCTGCGCCAGCGCGGCTTCGGCGCCCGCACCGGCCACGCCCAGCACGCGATGCGTGGCGGACAGGTCCGACAGCTTTGCCTTGGCGCGCAGCACGAACATCGTCAGACGCTTCTGGATTGCCGGCTGGATATCGGCGGACAACTGCAGCACGATGCCCTCGGCGTCGCGCCACATCAGGAAACTGGCCAACAGGCGGCCCTTGGGCGAACAGTAGCCGGCCAGGCGCGCGGCGTCCGCGGTCAGATCTTCGACGCCATTGGTGAGCTGACTGTGCAGGAAGGTGGCGGCGTCGTCGCCAGCCACGCGGATCAGGCCGAGGCCGGCGGGCGCGGACACAATGCCGGCGCTGTGCAGCGATGCGAGGCTGTCGGCGAGGGTCGGGAAATCAGTGGCGGACATGCAGGCGGTCCTGAAAGGCGGTGAAAGATACAGATGAATGGGGGCGATCGGGCGTCGATACAAGGCATCGCGACGATGCATGGTGTAACGCTTCTCGCGTAGTGGCACATCGGCCACAAGGCTCCCGGTATTATATGGGGCTGTCGCCATTCCGACCGGCCGCCCCGCTGATCCCGACCCGCCGGCGGGGACATGGCGGCCAGTCCTTGCCATCGCACATGAAACGTCTGTTCCTGCGCCTGCTTGGCGTCCTGCTGGTCTTTGCCATCGCCGCCGCCGGCGGTTTTGCATGGTGGGCCAATCAGCCGCTGGTCCTTGCCACGTCGCCCGTGGAAGTCATCGTCAAGCCCAATTCGGGCGTGGCCAGCGTGGGCCGCCAAATCCAGCGGGGCGGCGTGCCCATTGATTCGCAACTGTTTCAGCTGCTGGCGCGCATCACCGGCCATGGCGCCGATCTCAAGGCGGGCGGCTATCAGTTCGAAACCGGCGTGACGCCGCTGGGCGTGATCGACAAGCTGGCCAAGGGCGAGGTCACGCACTATGTGGTCACCGTGATCGAAGGCTGGGAATTCCGCAAGATGCGTGCGGCCGTGGATGCCAATCCGGCGCTCAAGCACGATACGCAGGGCATGTCGGATGCCGATCTGATGAAGGCGATTGGCGCATCGGAAACCTCGCCGGAAGGGCTGTTTTTTCCCGATACCTATCTGTTTGCGCGCGGCAGCAGCGATATCGAGCTGTACAAGCACGCCTATCGCGCCATGCAGCGGCGCCTGAACGACGCCTGGAACGCACGCGCGCCGGACCTGCCGTACCGGTCGCCGTACGAGGCGCTGGTAATGGCGTCGATCGTCGAGAAGGAGACCGGCCAGGCGGCCGAACGGCCGATGATTGCCGCCGTGTTCGCCAATCGGCTGCGCAAGAACATGATGCTGCAGACCGATCCGACCGTGATCTACGGCATCGGTCCGTCGTTCGACGGCAATCTGCGCAAGAAGGATCTGCTGACCGACACCCCGTACAATACGTACACTCGCACCGGCCTGCCGCCGACGCCGATCGCGCTGCCGGGCCTGGCCTCGCTGGCCGCAGCCACCGCGCCGGCGCCAACCGACGCGCTGTATTTTGTGGCGCGCGGCGACGGCAGCAGCCATTTTTCCAATTCACTTCCCGAACATAACCGCGCGGTCGACAAATACCAGCGCGGCAAGCCATAACTTCATGCGCGGCAAATTCATCACCTTCGAAGGCATCGACGGCGCGGGCAAAAGCACCCATATCGAATGGGTGGCCGAGCGCCTGCGCGCACGCGCACCGGTCGTGACCACGCGCGAGCCGGGCGGCACTCCGCTGGGCGAGGACCTGCGCAACCTGTTGCTGCATCGCAAGATGCATCTGGAAACCGAGGCGCTGCTGATGTTCGCGGCCCGCCGCGAACACATCGCCGAAGTCATCGAACCGGCCCTGGCGCGCGGCGACTGGGTCATCTCGGACCGCTTTACCGATGCCACCTTCGCCTATCAGGGCGGAGGTCGTGGCCTGCCGTGCGAGCGCCTGGAAGTCCTGGAGCAGTGGGTGCAGGGCGGTCTGCAGCCGGATCTGACATTGTTGTTCGACGTGCCGCTGGAAACCGCCGCCGAGCGCCTGGCCGGAGCGCGCACGCCAGACAAGTTCGAAGCGGAGTCGCGCGCCTTCTTTTCGCGCACGCGCGCCGAATACCTGCGTCGCGCGGCGCAGGCGCCACATCGCTTCCGAGTGATCGACGCCACGCGGTCGATCGACGCAATTCGTCAAAAACTTGATGAAATCGTCTCAACTCTTTGATTTTTATGGTTTATATCGTCACCGTGATGTCGCCGGCAGTTACTGCGAAAACACATGAGAAAGTGGCGATAACTTACTGAATCCGCATGCTTTATCCCTGGCAACGAAAAGACTGGCAAGAGCTGGCTGCGCTACGCGGCAGGCTGCCCCATGCATTGCTGGTGCACGGGCAGCAAGGCATCGGCAAGCGCGATCTGGCGTTGCATTTCGCCCAGGGTTTGCTGTGCGAAACGCCCCTGGCTGACGGGCAGCCGTGCAATGGCTGCAGCGCATGCCACTGGTTTGGGCAAGGCAACCATCCGGACTTCACCGTGGTGCGGCCGGAGGCGCTGGAGACCGGCGCGGGCGGCGATGCGGACAGCGACGCCGAGAGTGGCAGCAAGAAAAAGGCGCCCAGCAAGATCATCCGCATGGAGCAGGTGCGAGCGCTGATCGAGGCGGTAGGCGTCGGCACCCACCGCGCCGGATTGCGCGTTGTCGTGGTGTATCCGCTCGATGCGTTGCAGACCGAAGGCGCCAATGCCCTGCTCAAGACGCTGGAAGAGCCGCCGCCGTCGACCGTTTTCCTGCTGGTGACCGACCGTATCGACCGCGTACTGCCGACGATCCTGTCGCGCTGCCGCCAGTTTTCCGTGACGCGCCCGACGGCCGATGAGGCGCTGGCCTGGCTGCGCAGCCAGGGCGTGGCCGATGTCGAGGCGCAACTGGCGCTGGCGGGCGGTTCGCCGCTGACCGCGATGCACGCCGCCGAAGCCGAGGAACAGCCGCTGCAGCGCTGGCTGGTCGGTCAGCTCGGCAACGGCGCCGCGTTCGATGCGTTCGCCGCCGCCGAACAATTGCAGAAGCTGCCCGTGCCGGCGATCCTCGGCACGCTGCAGCGCTGGACCTACGATCTGTTGGCGCTCTGCCTGGGCACCGGCGTGGCGCGGTATTTCCCCAAGGAACACGCCGCGCTTGAACGTTGCGCCCGCGCTACCGACGCGCATCGGCTGCAGGCGTTCGCGGGCCGGCTGGTCAATCATCGCCGCAGCGAAAACCATCCGCTGGCGGCCCGGCTCGTGATGGAATCGGTATTTCTCGACTATCGGCAATTGTTCGGGTCCGGCGCTGCAAAGTGATGGCGCGGGGCGACAAAGCCATAGGCATTGTGATACGCACGTGGTAAAAATCGAGCGACGCAGTTCCACGATAAATAGCCCGCGCAAAGCGGGCATGCAGCAAGGGGTCAAACAATGAATGCACCAGTCACGATGCCGCCACGCGCGGCAACGGCTGCGCCTGGGAATCCGCCTGCCGCCAGCGGCGGCGCGGCAGCTCCGGGCGCGCCGCAGCGTCCCAATGTGCTGTCGCTGTCGATCAAGGACCAGGCCGGGCTCTACGGCGCCTACATGCCATTCCTGACGCACGGCGGCATCTTTGTACCGTCGAACCGCCCGTTCCGGCTTGGCGAACAGGTTTTTCTGGTGCTTTCATTGCTGGATCGGCCGCAGAAATACCAGATCCAGGGCACCGTGGCATGGATCACGCCTGTCGGCACGCCGCTCAAGACGCCCGGCGTGGGCGTGCACCTGCCCGATGACGACAACGGCCGCGCCCTGAAGCGCGCGGTCGAGGAACTGTTGGGCAAGACCGTCGAATCGGGGCGTCCCACGCAGACTTTGTAACCTAATAAATTGCGCGAAGACTATCGCGCAAATACATGTATTTATGAGTAATTCTGGTTTCACCGTGCGCCTTGCCACGCGTCAGGATCTGCCTGGTATCGTCGACATCTATAACAGCACGGTGCCGTCGCGCATGGTGACGGCCGACACCGCGCCGGTCACCGTGCAGTCGCGTGAAGCATGGTTCGACGCCCACCAGCCCGAGCGCCGCCCGCTATGGGTGTGTACGGCCGCCGACAGCCGGATGGCCGGTTGGGTCAGTTTTTCCGATTTCTATGGCCGTCCCGCCTACGGCGCCACCGCCGAGGTGTCGATCTATCTGCACGAAGCGTTTCGCGGCCAGGGGCTGGGCCGGTATCTGCTGGAACAGGCTATCGCCCATGCGCCCAAGGTCGGCGTCAATACGCTGCTGGGCTTCATCTTCGGCCACAATGCGCCAAGCCTGGCGCTTTTCGAGCGGCATGGTTTCGTGCGTTGGGGCGACCTGCCGCGCGTAGCCGTGCTCGATGGCATTGAACGCGATCTCGTGATCGTCGGCCGTCGCCTGGACTGACGCGGCGCGACACCGTCCGCGTCCAAAAAACCGAGAATCCCGATGTTTGTCGATTCCCATTGCCATATCGATTTTCCCGAGCTGGCGCAGCGTCTGCCGCAACTGCTCGAAAACATGAAGACCAACCAGGTCACCCATGCGCTGTGCATCTCGGTGACGCTGGAGGATTTCCCGCGTGTGCTGGCGCTGGCCGAGCAGCATCCCAACCTGTATGCGTCGGTGGGCGTGCATCCCGATTACGAGGAAGATGCCGAAGAGCCTACGCTGGAACGGCTGGTGACGCTGTCCGCGCATCCGCGCGTGGTCGGCACCGGCGAAACCGGCCTCGATTACTACCGCCTGAACGGCCGCAGCATCGACGAGATGGAATGGCAGCGCGAGCGCTTTCGCACCCATATCCGCGCGGCGCGGCAGACCGGCAAGCCGCTGATCATCCATACGCGGTCGTCGGCGGACGATACGCTGCGACTGATGCGCGAGGAAAACGCGCGCGAAGCGGGTGGCGTGATGCATTGCTTCACCGAGACATGGGACATCGCCCGGCAGGCGCTGGACGAGGGCTTTTATATCTCGTTTTCGGGCATCGTCACGTTCAAGAGCGCGGCCGACCTGCAGGAAACTGCGAAGAAGGTGCCGCTGGACCGCATGCTGATCGAGACCGATTCGCCGTACCTGGCGCCCGTGCCGTATCGCGGCAAGACTAATGAGCCGGCATGGGTGCGTCATGTCGGCGAATTCATCGCCGGCCTGCGCGGTGTGCCCGTGGCAACCGTCGCGGAACAGACGACCGAAAATTTTTTCCGTTTGTTCAAGCACATAGATAGGAATGCTCATGCTTGATATCAAGATTCGACGACTCGCCGCAGCGATGGCACTGGTCGGCTGCGGCGCGCTGGCGGGTTGCGCGCTGGTGCACGCCGCGCCGGCCGACGATATGCGCAAGGCGGTGGAATTCGACGACGGCAATACGGTGCAAAAGCTGCTGGCCAAGGGTGTCGATCCAAACCTGGTCGATAACCGCGGCAATCCAATGCTGGTGGTGGCGCTGCGCGAGAAATCGACCAAGGCGGCCACGGCGCTGATCAAGGCGAAAAATATCGACTTCGACAAGACCAATCCGGCCGGCGAGAACGCGCTGATGATGGCCAGCCTGCAAGGCGAGCTAGACATGGTCAAGCTGATGGTCGACGGCATGGAAGCCGAGGTCAACAAGAAGGGCTGGGCGCCGCTGCACTATGCGGCCACCAACGGCCACAACGATGTGGTGAAGTATCTGGTCGACCACGCCGCCTATATCGATGCGGAAAGTCCCAACGGCACCACGCCGCTGATGATGGCGGCGCGCGGCGGCCATATCGAGACCGTCAAGCTGCTGTTGGACGAGGGCGCCGACATGCGCCTGAAAAACCAGCAGGGCATGACCGTGATCGACTTTGCCGACCAGTACAACCAGAAAGAAATTGCCGATGGCCTGAAGTCGCGCTGGCAAAAGCTCTACGGCAACCTGCCGGTGCCTGCCCCGAAGCCCAAGCCATGGACGCCTGACGGCCAGCAGCCGAAGGCCAACTGAGTCAGGGAAAATCGCGCTCGCTGATCATCGCCGAGCGCGATTTGCCTTCCGGCACCGTCTGCAGCGTGAGGATGGTACGTCCGAAACTGGTGCCGCCGTTCTCCTTCGCTTGCGCCAGTTCGAAGCGCTCCGAGCGAAAAATCTCCCCCGTATCGAGGCTTTGATAACGGATGTCGTAGCTGCCCGGCGAGATGTTCTCCATCGTGAACGACGATCCGCCGCGCACGAAGCTCGTCCGCACCGGCAGCGGCGTATTGCCGTCGAGGGCCACCAGCTTGACCAGCACGTCCGACAGACTGCGCGCGTTGTCGACCGTCAGCGTCGACAGGCCACGGTCGTTCAGCACCGGATAGCCCGACAGATATCCAGAATGCGCCGGCCATGGCAGGCCGCGCGGTGTCAGCGCGGGCCGCTGATACTTGCCGGTGCGCGCGGCCGCGCCCGTCTCTGACGCGGCGGCCCGTGGCGCTGCCGTGGCGCCGCTTGCCTGTGCGGATTTGATGATTTGCGACGCGCGGTGCTCGGGCGTGGCTTCGCTCGCGCCAGACCAGTCGCCCAGCAGGATCACGATCACCGCGCCAACCGCCGCGTACAGCGCGAACGAGCCGTACCTGGGCAACGGCATCGCCGGACCGTCGTTGCGGTCCTGACGATCGGGACGGGGACGGCGGGCCTTGCGGCGTCGCGGCGGCGCATCCCAGTCGGGTTCGGCCTCGGGCTCGGGCGCGGGCTGCGGTGCCGGCCGGGCGGCAGGCCGTGGCGGCGGCTGCGTGGCCCGACGCTGCGCCTGCGCCGCAGCCGCCGCTCGCTGGGCCTGGGCGCGCCGCTGCTTCTGTTCCGCCTCGCGCTTTTCCTGTGCGGCAATCCACTGATCATGCTCAGCGCGCCGCGCCGGATCGCGCAGCACTTCGTAGGCCGCGTTCAGCAGTCGCATGATGCGATTGGCTTCGTCGCTGTCGGCATGGCGATCGGGATGGTACTTCTGGCTCAATGACTTGTACGCGGCCCGAATCACTTCCGGGGGCGCATCGCGTGAAACCTTGAGGTTGTCGTAATGGGTATGCATCAAGCGGAAAGGACGCAATATCGGTGGTCGACAACAAATAACGGCAATACGGCCGCTTTTTTCAAGTCCGCAGCGCCGGGCGCAGCTGCGCCGCACGTTGCCGATTGTTGATGCCGGCCCGCCGGCCGGTCTGCGGGCTGGCGAACAAAGCGAGCACGTTCGGCGCAACATGGCGTTACCACGCCGAACCGCGGCCGAAGCCAGCGGTGTTGTATTTTGGCGCATGACGATGGGATGGCCCGGACTTTTGGCATGCTGTCCGTCGGCGCGCGAAAGCGCGGCGAAGCGGGTTGGATCGCGGGTCGGATCGGCTTCGTGTCAGAAAACGCTAAAGAAATCCGGTTGCCTGCCGATAATGGCGGCCAACAAGAAGTATCAGAGAAGGGGCCTGCCAAGAGCCCCGCTCACGGGATGCGCGAAGCGCGCTTCGCACCCATTGATAGGGGCAAGTACATGCTGAGAAGAATCAAGGCAGAGCAACTGCAGATAGGCATGTTTGTGGCAAGGCTGGGCGGACCATGGATGAACCATCCGTTCTGGCGCTCGCGCTTTCTGGTCACCAGCGACGAGCAGGTGGAGCAGATCCAGGCGGCCAACGTGCAGGATGTCTGGATCGACATATTGAAGGGACGCAATCTGCCGACTCCGGCCGCACCGGAGATGATGGAGGCCGATGTCGACGACGCCCCCGAATGCAGCTTCGAAGAAGAACTGGAGCGCGCGCGTGAGCTGATCAAGTCGGGCCGCGCGCTGATCGGCAACCTGTTCAACGACGTGCGCATGGGCCGTGCCCTGGAAACCCATGGCGCGCTGCTGCTGGTGGATTCGGCATCGGCGTCGCTGTCGCGCCATTCCCAGGCGCTGCTGGCGATGGCGCGGCTCAAGGCCAAGGACGACTACACCTATCTCCATTCGTTTTCGGTCTGCGCGCTGATGATCGCGGTCGGACGCAACCTCAAGCTGCCCGATGGCGAAGTACGCGAGCTGGGGCTGGCCGGCCTGGTGCACGACATCGGCAAGCTCACGCTGCCCGAATCGCTGCTGATGAAGGCCGGCGACCTGACGCCCGCGCAGGAAGAGCAGATGCGCCGCCACCCGTCGGCCGGCTATCGGATCCTCAACGAGGCGCGCCTGTACACCAACATTCCGCTCGATGTCTGCGTGCACCACCATGAGCGGGTGGACGGCCGCGGCTATCCGTTCGGTCTGCTGGAGCACGAAATCAGCATCCACGCAAAGATCGCGGCAATTTGCGATACGTACGATTCGCTGACCTCGCCGCGACCCAATCATCTGGCGTGGTCGCCGGCGCGCGCGATGGAATACATCGCCGTGCGGGTGGACACGTTGTTCGATCGCCGCGTGTTCAAGGCGTTTACGCGCACGGTCGGCATCTATCCGCTGGGCACCGTGCTGCGCCTGCGCTCGGGACGCCTTGCCGTGGTCTGCGGCCAGAACGACAACGAAGCGCTGCGCCCGCGCGTCATGGCGTTCTATTCCGTGGCGGAGTCGCGGCCGCTGCCGCCCGAAGTGCTGGATCTCACGCAGAGCGAGGACACCGTCATCGCTTTCGAGGACGCGCGCCAGTGGGGCTTCACCGACGAGCAACTGATGGCGATGTACGCACCGCACGCCAAATGACGGCGCGGCGGCCGCCTGTGCGCGCGCCGCGCGCCGCGGGCGGCCATGCCGATCGCCTGAGACGATTCTGAAAAATCGGGGAAATGCCAGAATCCGCCGCCGCAAATGATGGCAGCAAGGCGCGCGGCGGGTAGACTTGCGGCTTGTCTGGCTGAATCCATGCATCATCCCCCATGAATTTCGACGCTCTGCTTGAGCTTTTCGAGCAACGCATTCCGGCCCATCCGTGGGCCCAGGTATCGCTGTATGTGCTGGCGCTGGTGCTGATCGCGGGCATCGCGCAGTGGCTGGTCGCGCGCGTCGTGGGACGCCTGGTCTACCGCGTGCTGAGCCTGTCCGGCAATGCCGACTGGGCCACCGCGCTGCTGCGCCACCGCACCTACCGCCGGCTGGGCTACGCGGTGTTCCTGGCCGTGATCACGGTCGGCGTAAGCCAGGTGCCCAACCTCGGCAAGTTTTCGATCCTGATCGAGCGGCTGGCGCACGCGGGCACCTGGATCAGCGTGTTCCTGATGCTTTCCGGCGTGCTCGGTGCCTGGCAGAGCGTCTTTGCCAACAGCCGCCGCGCGCAGACGCGCTCGATCAAGGGTTATGTGCAGATCGCCCAGCTTGCGCTGTGGCTGGTCTGCGCCGTGCTGGTGCTGTCGATCCTGATCGACCGTTCGCCGCTGTGGATGCTGTCCGGTATCGGTGCGCTGTCGGCGGTGCTGCTGCTGGTCTTCAAGGACACGCTGCTGTCGTTGGTGGCCAGCACGCAACTGACGTCGAACGATATGCTGCGTATCGGCGACTGGATCGAGATGCCGCAATCCAACGCCGATGGCTTTGTGATGGACATTGCGCTGCACACGGTCAAGGTCAAGAACTGGGACAATACCGTCACCACGGTGCCCACCTACAAGCTGTTCTCGGAGAGCTATCGCAACTACCGTCACATGTTCGAGTCCGGCGCGCGCCGTATCAAGCGCACGCTGCGTATCGACGCCACGACGGTGCGGTTCCTGGACGACGCCGAGGTCAAGGCGCTGATGCGCTTTCGGCTGCTGCACGACTATCTCGAGGTCAAGCAGCAGGAAGTGGAACAGACCAATCGGGCGCTGCTGGGCGAAAACACCGACCCCGTCAATCGCCGCCGATTAACCAATGTCGGCACGTTCCGCGCCTATGGCATCGCGTTCCTGCGCGCCCATCCCGATATCCACCAGGACCTGCTGCTCAATCTGCGCATGATGGAGCCCGACTCGCAGGGCATTCCGATCGAGGTCTACTGTTTCAGCACACGCACGGGCTGGATGGATTACGAGCGCATTCAGGGCGATATCTTCGATCACCTGCTGTCGATCCTGCCCGAGCTGGGATTGCGGCTCTATCAGGCGCCGTCCGGCGCCGATCTGAGCGGCTTGCGCGATCATTCGCCGCAGGGCGCTCATGCGGCGCTGGCTGCTGCGGCCGCCGATCCGGGCGCGCGCGACCCGGTCGGCGCGCATACGGACCGCGCGGACCGGGTAGCGTGATGGTTGGCGGTGTCAGCGGACGGCGACACGACTAATTGCGGCACGCCGGACTGCTGCGACACCGCGGACTGCAATACCGCGGCTGGCCCTGCGATGGTCTGCGGTGCTACGGCTAGGCCTTGCGCGGCTTGACCTTGCCAGCGGCTTCCTTGGCGCGTGCGCGTGCGGTCTCGACGTCGTCGGCGTAAGCCAGCGCCACGCCCATGCGGCGCTTGGTGAACGATTCGGGCTTGCCGAACAGTCGCAGTTCCGTCTGGGGAACGCGCAGTGCGTCGTCCACCCCGTCGAAGACGATGCCTTCGGCGTCCACGCCGCCGTAGATCACGGCGCTGGCGCCCGGTGCGCGCAGGGCAGTGCTGACCGGCAGGCCCAGGATTGCGCGCGCATGCAGTTCGAATTCGTTCTGCGACTGGGTGATCATGGTGACCATGCCGGTGTCGTGCGGACGCGGGCTGACTTCGCTGAACCAGACCTGTTCACCCTTGACGAACAGCTCCACGCCGAACAGGCCCTGGCCACCCAGATCGGCAGTCACGGCGCGCGCGATATGCTGGGCGGTCTGTAGGGCCTTGGGATGCATAGGGTGGGGCTGCCAGCTTTCGACGTAGTCGCCCGCTACCTGGACGTGACCGATCGGCTCGCAGAAATGTGTTTCCACCTCGCCATTGGCGCCCGGCGCGCGCACGGTCAGCAACGTGATCTCGTAGTCGAAGTCGATAAAGCCTTCGACAATGATGCGGCCGTGGCTGACACGGCCACCCGCCATAGCGTAGTCCCATGCCGCCTTGACGTCGGCCGGGCCGTCGATCTTGCTCTGGCCCTTGCCCGAGCTGCTCATCACGGGTTTGACCACGCACGGATACCCGATGCCGCCGTCGATCGCGGCCTGCAGTTCTTCCAGCGAATCGCAGAACTTGTAGGGGCTGGTCGGCAGGTTCAGGGTCTCGGCGGCAAGGCGGCGAATGCCTTCGCGATCCATCGTCAGGCGCGCGGCGCGCGCCGTGGGAATCACGCGGACCACGCCGGCGGCTTCCAGCGCTTCGAGCATCGGCGTCGCGATCGCTTCGATTTCCGGCACAACCAGATCGGGCCGTTCGGCTTCGATCAGCGCCTTCAACTGCTCGCCGTCACTCATGGTGATCGTGCGCGCGTGATGCGCCACCTGCTGGCCGGGCGCGTTTTCATAGCGGTCGACGGCGATGGTTTCCACGCCCAGCCGCTGCAGTGCGATCAGCACTTCCTTGCCTAGCTCGCCGGAGCCCAGCAGCATGACTTTGGTGGCGGACGGGGAGAGGGGAGTTCCAAGAGTGGTCATGGGGCGGCTCGGGCAGGGAAAGAAAAAACGCGATTGTATACGGCCCGCGGCCGCGCCGGACAGGTGGGGCCACAAAACGAAATTGCCCCGCCGATCGCTCGGTTGGGGGCATCCTCGGGCAGACGGCAGACGGGGGCAACGGATCGACGCATCGGGGCGTCAGGGCATCAACCCGTCGGATCGTCAGACCGTCGCATGGCGATCCAGCGATCCGACGTCCCGAAAATCCGGTGCTTCAGTACGAGATCTTTGCGCTCAGGCTGATGGCGCGGGGATCGGCGGGCTGGATGTAGTTGGCGTACTGGAAGCCCCAGTAGCGCTTGTTGGTCAGGTTGGTCACGGCCGCGCGCAGCGTCAGGTACTTGCCGGCAACGCGCGTGTTGTACGTGGCGCCGAGGTTGAACACCGTGTATCCGCCCAGCGTCAGGTCGCCCTCGGGGCGCACCTTGGTAGTGCCCGTGTACTTGCCGTCGATGCCGAGTTTGAGGCCCGGCACAAAAGGCACGCGGTACGCAACACGGCCTGTCAGGATGAAGTTGGGTGCGCCGGCGACGCGATTGCCGACGTTGAATTCGCCTTCGCTGTAGTAGCTGTCGAGGTACATCGCGCTGCCGCCCACTTCCCATTGCGACCCGATGCGCGCGGCGCCAGCCAGTTCGGCGCCCTGGTAGATCGACTGGCCATCCTGGACGAACACGTTCTGCGAGTTGACATACTCCGCGCGACGTTCGATGCGGAACAATGCAGCCGTTCCGTTCCAGTTGCCTTGCTCGGTCTTTGCGCCCAGTTCGTACTGGCGGCTCTTGGCCGGCGTCAGCGCGGCGCCCGAGTTGGCATAGAACGTCGATACCACGCCGCCGCCATCGAACGATTCCACATAGCTCGCGTACAGGGTGGTGCTCGGCAGCGGCTTGAACATGATGGCCGCCGTCGGCGTCAACAGGCCGTTCTTGGTGTATTGCGTGTCGCCGCCGGTGCTGCCCGGCACGCCATAGCCGTTCTGCTCGTAGTTCGTCACGCGCAGGCCCGCCAGTACGGACCAGCGCTCGGTCAACTGGATCGTGTCGCTGACGAAAGCGGCCTTCTGCGTGGTGTCGCTGGCGCGGTACTTGTTGAATGCGGTAGCGCTGTAATAGACGCCGGTGTACGGCGCAAACAGATTGCCGCTGGCCAGCGGCGTGTTGACAAAGTTGCTGCTGTAGCGATCGATCTGTTCCTGCCAGCTCAGGCCCGCCACCAGTTCATGCTTGAACGGACCGGTGCGGAACTTGCCTTCGACCATCGTCGTCCAGTTGCTGAACTGCTGGCTTTCGGCGCCGTCGTAGCGCAGATCGGTGTAGTCGCCGGCCGCATTCGACAGGAACAGCGTCGATTCATTGCGGCTGCGCGATTGCTTGCTGAAGCTGTAGAGCGTGCTGACCGTCCAGTCGTCGTTGAGCTTGTAGCGCAGTCCGGTCTGATACACCTGCAGGTTCGAATAGAAATGGGTGTCCGATCCGCCGTACCGGCCGCCGCGGCCACTGATCACGCTGGGCAGCTGGCCGTTGGGCGCAATGCCACCGACATAGAACGATG
This sequence comes from Cupriavidus pauculus, assembly GCF_008801835.1. Lineage (GTDB taxonomy): Bacteria > Pseudomonadota > Gammaproteobacteria > Burkholderiales > Burkholderiaceae > Cupriavidus > Cupriavidus pauculus. The sequence goes on from NZ_VZOW01000001.1 coordinate 182,169, forward strand.
GCGTGCCGCCCCAGCTGTTGCGGTCCTGATAAATGCCGTCGAACGTCCAGGTCAGATCGCGCGTGATGCGCGCATCGAGGCCGAGCGACACAGAATTCCGATTCAGCCCCACCGCGTTGGACGGCTTGCCTTCCTCGTGCGTCAGGTTCAGCCGATAGCCGAACATGTTGTCCGGGCCGGCGCGGCCGCCCACGTCCACATGCTCGGACCAGACGTGCGACGAGCGGAAGCCTAGTTCCGCGCTGGCGGTAAATGTGTCGGTCGGCTTCCGGGTCACGTAGTTGATCGTGCCGCCGGGATTGCCAAAGCCGTACATAAAGCCCGATGCGCCCTTGAGCAGCTCCACCTGTTCGAGTTGCTCGTATGGCAGCGTCAGGCCGTAGCTGATGAACGGCATGCCGTTCATCTTGAACGCATTGCGCCAGTCCAACTGCAGGCCGCGCACCGTGGTGTAGGCCGCCCAGGCATTGGTCGCGTTGCTGTTGTCCGAGACCGACGCATCGGTAAAGAACACGTCACCCAGCTTGGCCACCTGGCGGTCGGCGAGGTCGTCGCTGGTGAACACGGCGGTCGAGAATGGCGTGTCCAGTTGCGATTTGCTGCCAAGCGCACCGCCCGACGTTTTCTTGTCGAGCGGCTGGCCGATCTCGATATCCTGCTTCGCGCTGACGGTCACGGCGGGCAACGCCGCCTCGGTGGCCGTCTGGGCGTACGCGGTGGCGCACAGCGGAAATCCGGCGACGACGGCGAGGCGGGCAAATGCGGCGAGGGGACGGATGCGCGAAGGCGCTTGCGGTCGGCGCAGGGCCGACGACGAAGTGGACATCATGGTACGGTGGCTCGTAGATGTAAATGTAAACACGAATGCGAACGACTCGCATTACGTAATCAGTGCGCATTATGCCCATCGGACAATTGATGCGTCAAGGAAAGCCTCACGGCGGCATGGCTCTTGTGTCGCTTTTCCGTTGAACAGGACCAGGCCCGAACCGTTGCAGGCGGCGAGTCAAGCGAGCTTTTGCCGAGGAAAATCGCTGATCCGGGTCGATCTGTCGCGATGTGGTGGGCGAACCCGTGGGCGATCCGATGGCCGGATCCGGTGGGCCATCTGGGCGCGGTGTCGTTCCGCCACGCGCGCTATCGCAGCCCGAGAAGCGACTCCAGGTTATGCGCGACCGCGACCAGACGTGGGCCAACGGTCCGGCGCAACGCCTCGAACGCTCCCGATCGCGCGCGGACGCCGGTGTTGATGACGAACCACTGCGAGTCCACCGGCTTGCAGAGCGGCACGGCAAACGCAAATACGTCGTGTCGCCATTCGGCGCGATTCGAGCAGAAGCCGACCGTTTCCAGATCTTCGCGCGCCTGCGCCAGACCGGGCGCGGCGCGGCGAAACGCGTCGCCATCCTGCAGACGCAGCCGGTTGAGCACCGGGTCGCGCAGGGCGGCCGGCACGCGGCACAGCCATGCCTTGCCGATGGCGGTGGTCAGCATCGGCAGCGCGGCGCCGATATCGGGCGGGACCACGAGGTTGTCGGTCGATCGCGCGGTTTCCACGTAGATCATCTGCGTGCGGTCGCGGATGCCCAGCGACACGGCGCCGCCCACTTCGTCGGCCAGCGCCTTCATCAGCGGGCGCGCCGCCTGCCGGATCTGCATGCTGGCCAGCAGCGGATAGCCGGGCGCCAGCACCGGCGCGCCGAGCCGGTATTTGCCCAGCGCCGCCTCGTGACGGAGATAGCCCAGCACGCACAGCGTATGGGTCAGCCGCGCCACGGTCGACTTCGACAGCCCGGTGCGTTGTACGAAGTCCTTGTTGCCCAGCAGCGCGTCGCCGGGCCGGTATGCCAGCAGGATGTCGATGCCGCTGGCCAGCGTCGTGGCGAACTGGCGATCCTTCGGAGGCGCGTCGGCCGGTGCGTTCCGGTTGCCTGCGTCGATCGCACCCGCCGTGACGCCGGAGGCGCCCGACCATCCCGATCCGGCCCCAATCGCTGCGTCGGCGGGACCAGCGGGATCGACGGGATCGGCCGGTCCGCCCGGAACGGTACGGCGCGTCATGTCAGCAGCGCCTCGACGTCTTCCACCAGCGCGATCAGCCGTGGGCCCATTTCGCGTTCGAGCTTGCGCGGCGACATGCGCGCAATCGGCACGCCGCAATTGAACACCAGGATTTCGCCGTCGATCGCCCGGCGCATCGGCACGGCCACGGCATGCACGTCGCGCAGCCAGTCGCCGGCCGACCGCGTGAAGCCAAGCGCGGCAAGATCGTTCACGGCGCTGGCGATGGCCTCGGCATGGCGCTGCCAGTCGCCGGGATCGGCCTCGCGCAAGGCGTCGACCACGGCGGCACGCACGTCCGCCGGCGCCTGCGCCAGCCAGGCGCGGCCCATTGCGGACGACAGCATCGGTAGCGATGCGCCGATATCGGGCCGGAACGCGATCGCATCGTGCCCGCGGCTGGTTTCCACATAGACCATGCGCAGCCGGTCGCGCAGCCCCAGCGAGACCGATCCCCCGACGCGGTCGGCCAGCGCCTTCATCAACGGCCGGGCCACCTGGCGAATGCGCAGGCTGGCCAGCAGCGGATAGCCCAGCGACAGCGCGGTCGATCCCAGCCGGTAACGGCGCAGGCGCGTGTCATACAGCAGCAGCCCGCGCGCCGCCAGCGTGTACGTCAGCCGGCTGATGGTGGCCTTCGACAGCTGCGTGCGTTCGGCCAATTCCTTGTTGCTCAGCGCGGCGTCGCCCACGCCAAAGCACTGCAGCAGCGCCAGCCCGTGGGCCAGCGTCGTGGCGAAGGCGGGGTCGGGGTGGCGCGGGCGCGGCTTGCGCGGCCCATCAGGCGCATCAGGCGAATGAGACGGCAACGTGGTCATTGGCGACGATCTTACCGAAGCGGCCGCCTTTTATCCCGGCCGATGTTCAAGATAGCGAAACAAGCGTGCCGGTATTTCGAAGCCAGGCGTACGCTCGGGCCCATCAAAAAAACGCATTGAACCGCTGGCGCGCGGCCGGCGCGATCCGGCAACGACGACAACATCCACCCCTCAGGAGCGAGACAAGATGATCCGAGACGCAGAATCCTTCCAGGCATTCCTGCACACGCTGCGCAGCTTCGTGCGCGAACAGCTGGTTCCGCGTGAAGCGGAAGTGGCGCAACGCGACGAGGTGCCGCAGGATCTCGTCGACGCGATGGCGGCGCAGGGCATGTTCGGCTATTCGATTCCCGAAGCGTACGGCGGCGCCGGCATGACCACCGAGGAACTGGTGCTGGCGGCCATCGAGCTGTCGCAATGCTCGGTCGCGTTCCGCGCCCGCGTGGGCACCAATACCGGGATCGGATCGGAGGCCCTGGTGGCGGACGGCACGGCCGAGCAGAAGCGCACCTGGCTGCCGTTGCTGGCCAGCGGCGCCGTCACCGGCGCGTTTGCGCTGACCGAGCCCGATGCCGGGTCCGATGCCACCGCGTTAGTCACATCGGCCCGGCGCGACGGCGATCACTATGTGCTCAACGGCACCAAGTGCTTCATCACCAACGCGCCGATCGCCGGGCTGTTTACCGTGATGGCGCGTACCGATCCGGCGCGCGCCGGCGCGGGCGGCATCTCGGCGTTTATCGTGCCGCGCGACACGCCCGGGCTCACCACCGGGCAGCCGTATCAGAAGATGGGCCAGGCCGGGTCGCCGGTGTCCGAGGTGCATTTCGACAATTGCCGCGTGCCGGCCGCCAACCTGATCGGCGGCGAGGAAGGGCAGGGCTTTCGCACCGCGATGAAGGTGCTTAACAAGCAGCGCATCCATCTGGCTGCGCTGTGCACGGGACCGGCGATCCGTATGCTCGACGACGCCGTGCGCTTCGTCACGCAGCGCAAGCAGTTTGGCCAGCCGCTGGCCGATTTCCAGCTCGTGCAGGCGATGATCGCCGACTGCCAGACCGATATCCACGCCGCACGCGCGTTGATCATGGAAACCGCGCGCAAGCGGGACCAGGGGCAGGACGTGACGATGGAAGCGTCGATCTGCAAGTACTTCGCTTCCGAGATGTGCGGCCGCGTGGCGGACCGCTGCGTGCAGCTGTTTGGCGGCTACGGCTACATCGCCGACTACGGCATCGAGCGCTTCTATCGCGACGTCCGCCTGTTCCGCCTGTACGAAGGCACCAGCCAGATCCATCAACTCAACATCGCCAAGCGCACCTTTGCGCAGGCGGGCGGCCGCTGACGCGCCGCGGCACCCAGACAACGAGGAGACACCCATGTTCAAGCCCCTGCTGGCAGCCGCCGCGCTGCTGGGCGGCGTGGCGGCGCTGCCCGCGCACGCCGCCGATGCCGCATATCCGAGCAAAGTCATCCGGCTGGTGGTGCCGTTCGCACCGGGCGGATCCACCGACATCGTGGCGCGGCTGATCGCCGAGCCGCTGCGCGAAGAGCTGGGGCAAACCGTAATCGTCGACAACCGTCCCGGCGCGGGCGGCAATATCGGCGGCGATATCGTCGCCAAGGCGGCGCCGGATGGCTACACGCTGCTGATGGCCGCGGCAGGCCAGATCGTGATCAATCCGAGCCTCTACGCGAAGATGAGCTACGACCCGGCGCGCGATCTGGCTCCCGTGACGATGATCGCGCGCGATCACAACCTGATGGCGGTCAATGCGTCGCTGCCGGTGAAGAACGTGAAGGAGTTCATCGCCTATGCCAAGGCGCACCCGAACGACGTCACGTTCGGATCGCCCGGCAACGGCAGCCCGGCGCAACTGGCCGGCGCGTTGCTGAACCAGACCGCCGGCATTCGCATGCAGCACGTGCCATACAAGGGCAGCGGCCCGGCCGTGGCGGACCTGATCGCCGGACATATCACACTGATGATCGACAACATGCCGGCGTTGTGGCCGCACGTGCAGTCCGGCAAGCTGCGCGCGCTGGCCGTGACCAGCGACAAGCGCGCCTCGGGCGCACCGGACGTGCCAACGGCCGAGGAAGCCGGGCTCAAGGGTTATACGGTGACGGCGTGGAAGGGCATGATGGCGCCGGCCAACACGCCGCGCCCGATCATCGACAAGCTCAACCACGCGGTCGTCAAGGTGCTGGCGCGGCCCGATATCCGCAAGCGGCTGATCGAGCAGGGCGCCGAGCCGGTCGGCAATACGCCGGAACAGTTCGCGCAGCAGATCAAGGCCGATGGCGCGTGGTGGGGCGCGCTGGTCAAATCTACCGGCACCACGCTGGACTAATCGACAGGACCGCGACGATATGCAAGGCAATACCCAAGGCCCGCTGGCTGGCGTGCGCATTCTCGACATGGCCACCGTCATCGCCGCACCGTTTTCCGGCACGCTGTGTGCCGACATGGGCGCCGATGTGGTCAAGCTGGAACTGCCCGACGGCAGCGATCCGCTGCGCGGCCTGTCCCCGGTCAAGGACGACCTGGCGCTGTACTGGAAGGTCACCAACCGCGGCAAGCGCGGTATCACGCTCGACGTGCGCAAACCGGCCGGGCGCGAACTGTTCCTGCGGCTGCTGCCCGATTTCGATGTGCTGATCGAGAACTTCCGCACCGGCACGCTGGACCGCTGGGGCCTGGACCTCGCCACGCTGCAACGCGCCAATCCGCGCCTGACGGTGCTGCGGCTGACCGGTTTCGGGCAGACCGGGCCCTATGCGCAGCGCGCCGGATTTGCGCGCATCTTCGAGGCCATGAGCGGCTTTACGAACCTGACCGGCGATGCCGACGGCCCGCCGTTGCACATGAACTATCCGATCGGCGATATGGTGGCGGGCCTGTTCGGCGCGTTCGCGATCGCCTGCGCGATGGCCGAACGCCGCCGGCCGGGCAACGCCGACATGCCGGGGCAAGATATCGACTTGTCGGCCACCGAGGCGCTGTTCCGCGTGCTGGAGCCGCTGGCCGTGGAATACGAGCAGTTGGGACAGATCCGTCAGCGCGCCGGCAACCGCGCCACCTACACCGCGCCATCGAACATGTACGCAACGTCCGACGGGCAATGGATTTCGCTTGTGGCGTCGTCCGGCGCGATCTTCCGGCGCCTGTGCGATGCGATCGGCCAGCCGGAGTTGGCCGACGATGCGCGTTTTGCCAGCAACCCCGCGCGCGTGCGCCATCTGCAGGCACTCGACGCCGTGCTCGCCCAGTGGTTTGCGGCCCACCCGCATGCGCACGTGGCGCAGGCGCTGGAAGCGCATCAGATCCCGTTCAGCAAGATTTTTTCGATCGCCGATATCGTCGACGATCCGCATTTCCAGGCGCGCCAAGCCATCGTGCGCCTGCCCGATCCCGATCTCGGTTCGATCCCGGCGCCGTGCGTGGTGCCGCGCTTTTCGGGCTACACGGCCGTGCCGGCACGCAGCGGTCCGTCGGTGGGGGAACACAATGCGGAAGTCTATTGCGCGTTGGGATTGACGCAGGCCGATCTCGCGGGCCTGCGCGAGGCAGGCGTGGTCTGACGCGCTTCGCGCATCGCGTTTTCGTTTTGAATGGCCGACGTGCGGGCCGGGCTTCTGCGCGCCTGCCGTGGACTCCCGGCTGCCGCGCGCTACCGCGCTACCGGCCCAACGCCAGCGCGGCCTCGATGGCGTCCATCAGTTCCTGCAGGCGCAGCGGCTTGCCGCACACGGCGTCGAAGCCCGATTCGATTGCGGCGCGCCGGTCCTGCTGGCGCGTAAACGCGGTGAGCGCCACGGCCGGCATGCGCGGCAGCGCTTGCAGCGCCTCGTGCACCCGTACATCGCGGATCAGGTCGTTGCCATCGCGGCCGGGCAGGCCGATATCGCTGATCATCAGGTCCGGCCGGCTGCGCGAGACGTGGTCGAGCGCCTCCTCGCAGTCGCGCGCGGTACGCACGCGGGCACCATAGTCGGCCAGGATCGCGGACAGCGCAGCAGCGGCATCGGCGTCGTCTTCCACCACCAGCACGTCCAGTGCACTGAGCGGCGCCGGTTGCTGCAGCGGGGGCGTGTCGGCCAGCGTGTCGGCGGGATTGGGCTCGGCGCGGCCCATCAGCGGGATGGTCACGTCGAACGTGGAGCCCTGGTCCAGTCCAGCGCTGAAGGCGCGCACCGTGCCGCCATGCATTTCGGACAGATGCTTGACGATGGCCAGCCCGAGTCCCAGTCCGCCGTGCTTGCGGCGATTGGCGTCTTCGCTCTGCGTGAAGCGGTCGAACAGCAGCGGCAGGAATTCGGCCGGGATGCCGCGCCCGTTGTCGATCACGCGCACATGCAGCGATTCGGTATCGGAGGACACCTGGATGCGCACCGTGCCGCCTTCGGGCGAAAACTTGATCGCATTCGAGATCAGGTTCCACAGAATCTGCTGGAAGCGTGCGGCGTCCAGCCACGCGGTGTGCGTGAGCGTGGGCGCCAGCTCGATCGCCAGCGTCACCTGGCGCTCCTCGGCCTGCGCCTGCATGCTCTCCATCGCGCCGCGTACCACGTCGGCCGGATCCACGCGCTCGCGCTCGAGCTTCATCTTGCCGACGTTGAGCATCGACACGTCGACCAGATCGGCCACCAGCCGCCGCTGGATCGCGATATTGCGCTCCACGGCGGCCAGTCCGCGCCGGCCCTCATCGGAGTTGACATGGCGCGTCAGCACATGGGTCCAGACCGATATCACATTGAGCGGATTGCGCAGCTCGTGCGACAGGATCGCGATGAAATCGTCCTTCATGCGATTGAGCCGTTCCACCGCGGCGCGCGCGGCCTGCTCGCGTTCGATCAACTGTTCGCGCTGGCGTTCGAGGTTGACGTGGTCGGTAATGTTGGACACCACGGCCACCTTGATGCCGGTTTCCAGCGCGGGCGAAATGCTCCACTCCAGGTGCATGGTCTCGCCGTGGGCGTCTTCCAGCGGAAAGGTGCCTTGCCAGCCGTCCTGGCGCGAGTGTCCGGTGGCGTCGGCCACGCGTTCGCGCCAGGACGGCGGCGCGAACGCGGACACCGGCTGGCCCACCAGTTCGGACGCGGGGCGCTTGAGCATGGTCAGCATGGCTGGATTCACGTCGACCAGCCGGCCGTCCAGGTCCAGCGTGCAGATGCCGCCGATCGCCTGGTCGTAGATCGCGCGCAGGCGCGCCTCGTTTTCGCGCATCGAACGTTCCGCGGCGCTGGCGCGCAGCAGCGACGAAATCGTGGCGACCAGCACCGTCGGTTCGACCGGATGGACCAGATAGGCGCTGGCGCCGGCGTCCAGGCCGCGCACCTTGTCGTAGTCGGCGACGTAGGTGGCCGACAGGTGCACCACGGGCACCGTGGTGGTGTCGGGCCGCTCGCGCAGGATGCGGCACACCTGGAAGCCGTCGATGTCCGGCAGGTTCACATCGAGCACCACTGCCGACACGCTGGTGTCGGCCAGTTGCAGCGCCTGCTGCCCGCTGTCGGCCTCCGCGGTGCGAAATCCCGCCGCGGCCAGCACGCGCACCGTCGCGTAGCGCGTGACCGGATTGTCGTCCACCACCAGCACCAACTGGTGCGCGGCATCGGCGCCGCTTGCGCCTGTGCTATGTGGGGCGGCCAGCCAGGCGCCGTCGCGGCCGGCCGGTGCGGAAGAGTCGCGCTGCGGATCATCCGGCATGATCGGCTCCGGAAACAGGCGTGGCGGCAGGGTACGTGGTAGGCAGCGTCACGTAGAAACGCGAACCCACCCCGACCTCGCTTTCGAAGCCGACGTACCCGCCGAGCAGTTCGGCCAGCCGCTTGGACAGCGCCAGGCCCAGGCCAGAGCCCCGGTAGCGCCGCTGCAGCGGGGAATCAATCTGCACGAAATCCTGGAAAACCTCGCCGTGGGAAGCGGCCGGAATGCCGATGCCGGTGTCGCGCACGGAAAACGTGATGGTGTCCGGCGCCTCGCACACCGCCGACACGCGCACTTCGCCGCTGGGCGTGAATTTCAGCGCGTTGGAGATGTAGTTGCGCAGGATCTGCGATACCTTGCGGTCGTCGCTGAACAGCTTCGACACGCCATGCGGTTCCTCGAAGATCAGCGAGACCTCGGGATTGGTCAGCACGGGCTTGAACATGCCGCGCAGCGCGTCGAACAGCGCCACCATGTCGAACCAGGCCGGCGACACGTCTACGCGCCCCGCTTCGAGCCGCGCCAGGTCGAGCAGGTCGTTGACCATCTCGGCAAACTCGGCCGCCGTGTCGCGCACGAACTTGACCTGCTTTTCCTGCTCGGCGGTCAGCGGGCCGTCGACGCGGTCGATCAGCAGCCGCGTGATGCTCTGGATCGACACGATCGGCGTGCGGAATTCGTGGCTCATGTAGGCCAGGAAGCGGCTCTTGAGTTCGGTCGCTTGGCGCAGCTGCTCGGCCTGCATGTCGAGCTCCGAGTACAGCGCCACCACGCCGCGATTGGTCTCTTCCAGTTCGGCGCGCAACGCGAGCACTTCCTGCGTGCGAGCTTCGAGCGTGGCCTGCAGCGCGGCAATATCGTCGGAAGTCATGGGCGATGGGGGCAAGGTGGGCGCGTTCATATCAGTCTTTTGCACGTCGGATCACCACGGCGGTGGCGTCGTCGCGGCCGCGGCAGAACTTCCACAGCACGAATGCCGCCACGATGGCCGGGTCGCGCTGCAGCAAGGTGGGATCGTCCAACTGCCAGCGAGACTGGATGCCGTCGGAATGCACGACGACCAGCGCATGCGCGGGCCAGTCCAACTCCTGCTCCTGCACGCTGCGCACCTGGATGCCGGCCGTGCCGCTCTGGCTGATCATGGTGCGGTCGCCGATGCCGGAGATGACGCGGCCCAGGATATTGCCGGCGCCGGCAAAGCGGATGCGGTTGGCGCCCGCGTCGATCCGGTATGCCGCGACCGCCGCGCCGCGCGTGCCGCGCAGTGCGCCGTGCGCACGTTCCACGTAAGCACCCGGCGCGCCGCCGTGCGTGGCATCGAAGGCGGTGAGGGCGGCCGTGGCGGCGTGGGCGGCGTCGGGGCCATGCCCGAGGCCGTCCACCACCACCACGTCGGCGCGCCCGTCGTGCACGGCCACGCCCCAGCCATCGCCGCTGACGCTTTCGCCTGGCGCGGCCAGGCAGACGGCGCCTACCGCGAAGCCGCCGCCGGGACGCCGTGCGGCGCCGCCCGGTACGCGGTCGCGGTAGAAGCGCGCCAGGATCAGGCTGCCCTGGCCTGGGCTGGTGTGGATGTCGAAATCGTCGGCCAGCCGGCTCACTGCACCGAGCCCCTGGCCGGCGCTGCCGCCCGTGGAATGGCCGTCGCGCAGACAGGCCTGCAGGTCGTCCATGCCGGGGCCGTCGTCGATCGACAGCAGCTCGACGGCCAGGTTGCCCGAGACCTCGCGCGCGGCCAGCAACAGGCGACCGCCCTGCGCATAACGCACGAGGTTGTTGCCCAGCTCGTTGACCGCCACGGCCAGCCGGCCCGCCACCGTGCCGTCGAACCCGAGGCGCGTGGACAACTCGGCGGCCAGCCGGCGCGCCTCGCCCACGCGGCTCGCATCGCCCATCGGCACGACGATGTGGGGTCCGTGGTTGCTACTTCCACCGAGTGATGCTGACACAGGTTCCCTCGCCAACTTTGGTACGGATCGCGAATTCGTTCACCAGCCGCTTGCTGCCCGACAGGCCCATGCCCAGGCCACCACCGGTGCTCCAGCCATCCACCAGCGCCTGTTCGACATCGGGAATGCCCGGGCCCTGATCCTCGAAATGCAGGCGCAGCCCGCGGCGGATGCCGTCCTGGACGATCTCCCAGCGCATTTCCCCGCCGCCGCCGTACACCATTGCATTGCGCGCCAACTCGCTGGCCGCCGTAATCATCTTAGTTTGCTCCACCAGCGAGAACTTCAGCTGGGCCGTCAGTGTGCGCACCACGGCGCGCGCCTGAACGATGTCGCGTTCGTCGCGGACCGGGGCGCTGCCGGTCGGGGCCAGTTCGCCGGCCACGTCAGGCGTCCTGCGCAGCGTTGAGCATCGCCATGCCGCGCTCCACGTTAAGTGCCGTCTTCACGCCGCCCAGCGACAGCCCCAGCTCCACCAGCGTGATCGCCACCGCCGGGCGGATGCCGACCACCACGGTCGTCGCGCCGAGGATGCGGCAAATATCGGAAATGCCGACCAGCGTGCGTCCGATAAACGAGTCCACCATTTCCAGCGCCGATACGTCGATCAGCAGACCATGCGCGCCGGTTTTTTCCACCATCGTGGCCAGGTCTTCCTGGAGCAGCAGCGCGGTCTGGTCCTGCATGTCGATCTGGATCGTCACCAGCAAATACTTGCCCATCCGCAAGATTGGAATCCGTTCCATGGCTACCTCGTGCTCCCGGTTAGCTGGCGTTGCGCACGACGGTGTGGCCGGTCATGCGCATGGCGGCGCCAAGCGCGTCGGCCAGGCTTGCCTTGGTGATGATGCCCTGCAGATCGATGCCCAGATGGACGATGGTTTGTGCGATCTGCGGGCGGATGCCGCTGATGATGCATTCGGCGCCCATCAGGCGGATGGCCGTGACGGTTTTCATCAGGTGCTGCGCCACCAGCGTATCGACGGTGGGCACGCCCGTGATGTCGATGATGGCCAGTTCGGAGCTGGTCTCGACCAGACGATCCAGCAGCGTCTCCAGCACCATCTGGGCGCGGCTGCTGTCCAGCGTGCCGATCACGGGCACCGCCAGCACGCCTTCCCAGAGCTTGATCACGGGCGTCGAGAGTTCCAGCAGTTCATGCTGCTGGCGCGTGATGATGTCCTCGCGCGTGCGGGTGTAGGTGGAAACGGTCCATTGCGCCATGCGGTCGACCAGCGCCGAGGTGGCCCAGATCGCGTCGATCTGCGAGTCCAGCCCGCCGGTGGCGGCCTGGCGTTGCAGCGCGTCGAAGATCGGCCGTTTCAGCGACAGCACGAAGGCGCTGGTGACGTCCGCAGTTTCGCCTTGCGCGGCGCGCGCCGACGACAACTGCGCCAGCGTGTCGCGCAGCGCCGACCACGCCGGCGACGTGGCAAAGCCGGTGGCCGCCCCATCCGCCTGCAGGCCGCGCTCGAAGCCGCGCAGGATCGCCTGCTGGTCGCCGGCCAGATTCTGGCTCAGTCCGCGGCCATCGGCGGCGCTTTGGTATTCCGCGGCCCAGCCGCGCAAAACATTGTCCTGCTCGTTACGCAGGAGATCGGCAAGTCGCTGGTTTTCGGGGCGCATGACGAGTATCGAATGGGGTTGGGGACGCCGGCCGCAGGACAGCGTCGGCAGGAGGTGATCGAATCATTGTAGGAGAGATGGCTAGATCACACTATCGGCTTCCGGCTGATTGACGAAACAACCAAAACGGGTGTAGTTAGCGCCAGAATTGGTGCACCTGTGAGAATGCGCCGACAGGCGAAGCGGACCGGGGCCGGTGACGAAAGCGCTGCGCTGCGCCTAGCCTGTGAGCATCAGGCCGCAAAAAGGCCGTAGACGTAGACACAGGCGGAGGCGAGGGTGGACTGGCTCGATGCATTGCAGTGGCCCGCGATGGCCGTGACGGTGCTGGCGACATGGCTGGTGGGGTGCCAGTCGCCGCGCAAGCGCAAAATCGGCTTCTGGGTGTTCCTGTTCAGCAACGCGCTATGGGTGGGATGGGGCCTGCACTCCGGCGCCTGGGCGCTGGTGGTGCTGCAGTTTGCGCTGGCGGCACTGAACCTGCGAGGCCAGGCCGAAGCGCGCAAGGCGCGGCGCGATGGCGGACCGGGTGACGGCCAAGGTGACGGCCAAGGTGACCAACGCGGGCCGGACGCGGCGGCAAGCGGGCCGGTGGGCTGATCCGGAGGACGAATGCGGCAAGGCATCTGGCGGCAAAGACAGCAACGGCGGCGATGGCGGCGGACCTGATCGTGGCAAGGCCGGAAGGGCTGTACTGCCCGCCCGGCGATTTCTATATCGACCCCTGGCGGCCCGTGGCGCGCGCCGTGATTACGCACGCCCATTCCGATCACGCCCGCTTTGGCCACGCGCACTACCTGTGCGCCGAACCCGGTCGCGGCGTGCTGCTGGCGCGGCTGCCCGGGATTTCGCTCGACACGTTGCCCTACGGCCAGCGCATCACGCATCATGGCGTGACGCTGAGCCTGCATCCCGCCGGACATGTGCTCGGGTCGGCCCAGGTGCGGCTTGAACATGGCGGTCAGGTCTGGGTGGCGTCAGGCGACTACAAGGTGGAAGCCGACGGCACCTGCGATCCATTCGAGCCGGTGCGCTGCGACACCTTTATCACCGAAAGCACATTCGGCCTGCCGATTTATCGGTGGCCCACGCAGGCCACGCTGATGGCCGAAATCTTTCACTGGTGGCAAGTCAACGCCGCGGCGGGGCGCGCCAGCGTTTTGTACTGCTATGCCTTCGGCAAGGCGCAGCGCATTCTGCATGGACTGATGCGCCACGCGGGCGCGGCGCTGGAGATGCCCGGGCCCATCGTGATCCATGGCGCGATGGCCAACCTGAACCGCGCCTATGCCGAGGCCGGCGTGGCCCTGCCGCCAACGCTCACCACCGCGGACCTGCCCGCGCGCAGCCCGGCGTTGCAGCGCGCGCTGGTCGTTGCGCCGCCGTCGGCGCAGCGCTCCACCTGGCTGCGCCGCTTCGGCAGCGCTTCCGATGCTTTCGCCAGCGGCTGGATGCAGCTGCGCGGCACGCGCCGCCGCCGCGGCGTCGATCGTGGCTTTGCGTTATCCGACCACGCCGACTGGCCGGGCCTGCTGTCGGCCATCGACGCCACGGGCGCGCAGCGCGTGATCGTCACCCATGGCAACGTGCCGGTGATGGTGCGCTACCTGTCGGAGCAGGGCTTGTCGGCCGAGGCGTTTACGACGGAATTCGCTGACGATGACGATGGCACCGGCGCCGCCGCGGAGGTGACGGCATGAAGGCGTTCGCCGATCTCTACAGCGCGCTGGACGGCACCACATCGAGCAACGCCAAGCTGGCCGCGCTGGTCGAGTACTTTCGCGCCGCGCCGCCTGCCGATGCCGCGTGGGCGGTCTATTTTCTGGCAGGCGGCAAGCCGCGCCAGATCGTGCCCGTCGCTGCGTTGCGCGAGCTTGCACAACGCGCGGCGGGATTGCCCGAGTGGCTGTTCGAGGAAAGCTATCAAGCCGTTGGCGACCTCGCCGAGACCATCGCGCTGCTGTTGCCGCAGGCCGAGCACGCCGATACGGCGGGACTGGCGCAATGGGTCGAGCAGCGTCTGCTGCCGCTGCGCGGGCAACCGCCCGAGACACTATCGGCGGCGCTCGACGTGCTGTGGCGCCCGCTGGACGCGCGTGCGCGGCTGGTGCTGTTCAAGCTGATCACGGGCGCGTTTCGGGTCGGTGTGTCGAAGCTGTTGGTCACGCGCGCACTGGGCGAGGTGGCGGGCGTCGATCCCAAGCGCGTTGCCGAGCGGCTGGTCGGCTATACCGACATCTCCGCGCGGCCCACACCCGAGCGCTTTCTGGCGCTGATCGCGCCAACCTCGGCGACAGGCGAGGCGACGCCGCGCGGCGGCCAACCGTATCCGTTCTTCCTTGCGCATCCGCTGCAGGCGCCGGTCGACGATTTCGACACGGTGCTCGGCGATCCGGCGCAATGGCTGGTGGAATGGAAATGGGACGGCATCCGCGCGCAGTTGGTGCGTCGCGACGGCCAGTCGTGGCTGTGGTCGCGCGGCGAAGAGCTGATCACCGAGCGCTTTCCCGAACTTGCCGAGGCCGCGCGCATGCTGCCGGATGGCACCGTGCTCGACGGCGAAATCATCGTCTGGATCGACGGCCAGGTGCAGCCGTTCGCGCTGTTGCAGCAACGGATCGGGCGCAAGACGCTGAACGCGAAGCTGCTGCGCGAGGCGCCTGCGATCCTGATGGCCTATGACCTGCTGGAATGGCAGGGCCAGGACTGGCGCGCGCGCCCGCAGGCCGAGCGCCGTGCGCAGTTGGCGCGCGTGATCGCCGATCACGTGCATCCCGCGCTGGAACTCAGCCCGTTGGTCCAGGCCGATGACTGGCCGCACTTCGCCCGTCTGCGCGAGACATCGCGCGCGCTGGGCGTCGAGGGCTTCATGTTCAAGGCCGCCAGCGCCGCGTACGGCGCGGGACGCACGCGCGACGTCGGCGTCTGGTGGAAATGGAAGATCGATCCCTACACGGTCGATGCGGTGCTGGTGTACGCCCAGCGCGGACACGGACGGCGCGCCAGCCTCTATACCGATTACACGTTCGCAGTGTGGAATGCGCCGCCCGGCGCGCCGGAGCGCGCGCTGGTGCCGTTCGCCAAGGCCTATTCCGGGCTGACCGACGAGGAAATCCGTGCGGTCGACGCCATCGTGCGGCGCACCACGGTGGAGTCGTTCGGCCCGGTGCGCAGCGTCACGCCGACGCAAGTGTTCGAGCTGGGATTCGAGGGCATCGCGCGCAGCGGCCGGCACAAGAGCGGCATTGCCGTGCGCTTTCCGCGCATGCTGCGCTGGCGCACCGACAAGCCGGTCGACGAAGCCGATACGCTGGCCACGCTCGAAGCGATGCTGCCCGCGCCGCAGGCCAGGGACGCCGCATGAGCGCCGGCGATACGCCTTTTGTGCAGGCGCCGCCGGTGGCGCAATCGCTGCCGGCGCTGTTCGCCGCGCGCCACTGGCAACCGTTCGACTTCCAGCGCGAGGTGTGGGACGCCATCGGCAAGGGGCAAAGCGGGCTATTGCACGCCACCACGGGCACTGGCAAGACTTATGCGGCGTGGCTCGGCGCGCTGCTGGCATTCGCCGAGCCGCCGGCACGGCCCAACGCGCTGCCGCCGCCGCTGACGGTGCTGTGGCTGACGCCGATGCGCGCGCTGGCGGCGGATACCACGCGCGCGCTGCAGGCGCCGCTGGCCGAACTGGGGCTGGACTGGACCGTGGCGCTGCGCACCGGCGACACCGGCAGCAGCGAGCGCGCGGCGCAGGCGCGGCGGCTGCCCACGGCGCTGGTGACGACGCCCGAAAGCCTGTCCTTGCTGCTGACGCGTGCCGATGCGCGAGAAGCGCTGGGCCGCGTGCGGCTGGTGGTGGTCGACGAATGGCACGAACTGATCGGCAGCAAGCGCGGCGTGCAGGTGCAACTGGCGTTGGCGCGGCTGCATCGCTGGCAGCCCGATCTGCGCGTGTGGGGCCTGTCGGCGACCCTCGGCAATCTCGAGCACGCGCGTGACGTGCTGCTGGCCGGCGTGCCGGAGGCGCGGCGCGTGCTGGTGCACGGCCACACGCCCAAGACGCTGATCGTCGATACGCTCCTGCCCGACAGCGCCGGGCGCTTTCCGTGGGCTGGGCATCTGGGCCTGTCGATGCTGCCGCATGTACTGCGCGAACTGGAATCGAGCAGCACCTCGCTGGTGTTCCTCAATACGCGCTCGCAGGCGGAAATCTGGTATCAGGCCATGCTCGACGCGCGGCCCGACTGGGCCGGCCAGATCGCGCTGCATCACGGATCGCTCGATCGCGCGGTGCGCGAGTGGGTGGAACTGAATCTGAAGAACGGCGCGTTGCGCGCGGTGGTCTGCACATCGAGTCTCGATCTCGGTGTCGATTTCCTGCCAGTGGAACGGGTGCTGCAGATTGGCTCGCCCAAGGGCGTGGCGCGACTGCTGCAGCGCGCGGGGCGCTCGGGCCACGCGCCGGGCCGTGCCTCGCGCGTGACCGTGGTGCCCACGCATTCGCTGGAACTGGTGGAGTCGGTGGCGGCGCGCATGGCAATCGAGGCCGGGCGTATCGAAGCGCGCGAATCGCCGGACAAGCCGCTGGACGTGCTGGTGCAGCATCTGGTCACGGTGGCGCTGGGCGGCGGATTCCAGGCCGAAGCGCTGCGCGACGAGGTACGGCGCACGTGGGCCTATCGCGATCTCACCGACGACGAGTGGCGCTGGTGTCTGGATTTCGTGCGGCAGGGCGGCCCAACGCTGTCCGTGTATCCGGACTATCGACGCGCCATGCCCGACGAGCATGGCGTGTGGCGCGTGCCCGATGCCCGTCTGGCGCGGCGCCATCGCATGAGCGTCGGCACCATTGTCAGCGACGCCACCATGCAGGTGCGTTTCTGGACGCGCGCCGGCAGTGGCGGCGCGTCGCTGGGCACGGTCGAGGAAGGATTCATCGCAAGGCTGGCGCCCGGCGACTGCTTCCTGTTTGGCGGGCGCCTGCTGGAACTGGTGCGCGTGCAGGAAATGACTGCGTATGTGCGGCGCGCCAGCGGCAAACGCCCGGCGGTGCCGCGCTGGAATGGCAGCAAGATGCCGTTATCGACCGAACTGGCCGATGCCGTGGTGGCGACGCTCGACGCGGTGCAAGCGGGCCGGCTCGATCCGGCCAGCACGCCCGAGCTGCCGCTGATCGCGCCGATCGTCGAATTGCAGGCGCGCTGGTCGGCGCTGCCATCGCCCAATACGTTGCTGGCCGAGACGCTCCATTCGCGCGAAGGCTGGCATCTGTTTCTCTACCCGTTCGCGGGGCGCTCGGTCCATCTGGGGCTGGGCAGCCTGCTGGCATGGCGCTTCGGGCAAAAGGTGCCGGCCACGTTCTCCGTGGCGGTCAATGACTACGGACTGGAATTGCTGTCGTCGGTGCCGATGGATTGGGCGCGCTGGCTGCCGCAGGTGCTGGCCGAGGAGCGCCAGCGCGATCTTGCTGCCGACGTGATGGGCAGCCTCAATGTGGGCGAGTTGTCGCTGCGACGCTTTCGCGAGATCGCGCGCGTGGCCGGGCTGATCTTCCAGGGCTACCCCGGTGCGCATCGCAGCGCGCGGCAGTTGCAGGCGTCGTCGAGCCTGTTCTACGAGGTGTTCCGCAAGCACGATCCCGGCAACCTGCTGCTGGGCCAGGCCGAACGCGAAGTGCTGATGCAGGAACTGGACGCGCACCGGCTGGCCGATACGCTGACGCGGCTGGCTGCGCTGCGGCTGGACCTGCGCGCGCTGCTACGCCCGTCGCCGCTGTCGTTTCCGCTGATCGTGGAATTCCTGCGCGAAAAGCTCAGCACCGAGAAGCTGGCCGACCGCATCGCGCGCATGCTGGCCGAACTGGAGCTGGCCGCGGCGCAGCCCGATGCCGACCCCGGCGGCGAGGCCCGCGCCAGCCGGCAAGGCCGCACGCGGGCCAGTGCCGATGCCAGCCGCTATCGCGGGCCGATGCACGATTCGCCGCCCGCGGTGGATGCCGAGCGCGTGGCCGAACTGGCGCGCTTTGGCATGGCCGATCACGCCCGGGCGCCGGGCGCGCGCACGGCGGATGGCACACGAAAACCGCGCGGCGCGCGCCGTCCGCGCAAGCCGTCCAAACCGCTGCCGCTGCTATGAGTGCCGCCACAAACCAGGACCCGGCCGTGCGGGAAGCCGGCGCGCAGATCGTCGAGATTGCTGGCGAGACGCTCTGGCTGCTGCCCGAGCATGCGGTCTGGTGGCCCCGCGCCGCGATGCTGTTGGTGGCCGATGTCCACCTTGGCAAGGCGGCGGCGTTCCGCGCGCTGGGCCAGCCGGTGCCGCACGGTACGACCGCCGACAATCTGGCCCGGCTGGCCGATCTGGTCCGCCGCTACCCGGCGCGTGAACTGGTGTTTCTGGGCGATTTCCTCCATGCGCGCGCCGCACGCACCGCGGCGGTGCTGCTGGCGCTGCACGACTGGCGGCGCGCGATGCCGTCGCGCGTGCATTGCACGCTGGTGCGCGGCAACCATGACGCCCATGCCGGCGATCCGCCCGAAGGTCTGGGCATCGAAGTGGTCGCCGAGCCGTGGATCGTCGCGCCGTTCGCGCTGTGTCACACGCCGGGCGCGTCGCCGCATGGCTATGTGATGGCGGGCCATTTGCATCCGGCCTGCGTGCTGCGCGGCGCGGGCGCGGATTCGTTGCGCCTGCCATGTTTCGTCGTCGCGCCGGACGGCATGATCCTGCCTGCATTCGGGGCGTTTACCGGCCACGCCACGATGCGCGCCGGCGCGGGCGAGCGCCTCTATGCGGTGGGCGGTGGACGGGTGTGGGCTTTGCCGCCGCGCTGACGCGGCTGGCTGGATGGCGCGGGGAAACCGGCAGCACGCCGGGCGGGGAGGGTGGCTAGGGTGGAAGGATCGGCGACGGCGGCGTGGGTGAGGCCACTGCGGCCAATCACGGCGCGTCCGCGTCGCCTGCGACGATCTTCAGCAGCAGATCCACTTCCACGGGCTTGACGAGGTGCACATGGAAGCCGGCCGCCGCGGTCTGTGCGCGGTCCGACGCCTGGCCGAAGCCGGTCAGCGCCACGTAGCGCGTGTCGGACAGTGCCGGCATGGCGCGCAGCGCGTGGATCACGGTGAAGCCGTCCATGCCCGGCATGGCCAGATCGATCAGCGCGATATCGGGGCGCACGCGTGCGGCCACGTGCAGTGCCTCCATGCCGTCGTACGCGGTGACGACCGTGTGTCCCGACATCTCGAGCAGCATCGCCATGCTGTCGGCTGCGTCCCGGTTGTCGTCGACCAGCAGCACGCGCCGCGTGCGGCCGTGGCTGGGCGGCGTCTCGTCGGACTGGCGGCCGGCTTCGGATGCCGCCGCCAGCGGCAACTGCACCGTGAAGGTGGCGCCCAGTCCGGCGCCCTCGCTGGCCGCCGCGATCGATCCGCCGTGCATTTCCACCAGCGAGCGGCACAGCGACAGGCCGATGCCGAGACCGCCTTGCGCGCTGCTGCCGGGCCGGTCTTCCTGCGCGAACAGATTGAAGACCGATTCCAGCGCGTGGGCCCCGATGCCGCGGCCGTGATCGATCACCTGGATGATCAGCATGCGGTCGCGCACCGTCGCCGAGATGTCGATGGCCGTGCCGGGCGGTGAAAACTTCGAGGCGTTGAGCAGCAGGTTCTGCATCACCTGAACCAGCCGCGTGTGATCGGCCATCAGCGGCATTGGCGCGGTGTCGCTGGTCACTTGCACGGTCTGCGATTTTTCGATCAGGGCGGGCTCGGCCGCCTCGATGCCATGCGCGATGATTTCGGCCGCGTCGAGGTGTTCGAGCTGCAGCTGGATCTTGCCGGCGGCAATCCGGCCCACGTCCAGCAGGTCGTCGACCAGTCGGGTCATGTGCGACATTTGCCGATCGATCAGTTCGACGCTGCGCTGCATGATGGCGGGATCGTCGCGACGCATCTGCATCACCGTCAGCGCGTTGCGCATCGGCGCCAGCGGGTTGCGCAGCTCGTGCGAGAGCGTGGCCAGGAATTCGTTCATGCGTCGCTCCGACTGTTCCAGTTCCTCCAGCCGCTTGCGTTCGCTCATGTCACGCGTGACCTTGGCGAAGCCGCGCAGCTCGCGCGATCCATCGTAGACCGCCGTGATCGTCACGTAGGCCCAGAACAGCGAACCGTCCTTGCGCACGCGCCAGCCTTCGTCTTCCACACGGCCGATCGCGCGGGCCGTGGCCAGTTCGCGCTCGGGTTTGCCCGCGGCCATGTCGTCGGGCGTGTAGAACACGGAGAAATGCTTGCCGACGATTTCGTCGCGCCGGTATCCCTTGATATATGACGCGCCGGCATTCCAGCTCATGACATGGCCGTCGACGTCGAGCATGAAGATCGCGTAGTCCTTGACGCTTTCCACCAGCAAGCGAAATGTCTCCTCGCTCTGGCGCAGCGCCTCGACCGTGCGGCGATGCTCGGTCATGTCGCGCGTGACCTTGCCGAACCCGATCAGGCGGCCATGCTCGTCGCGCAGCGCGGTGATCACCACATTGGCCCAGAACTGGCCGCCGTCCTTGCGGACGCGCCAGCCTTCGTCCTCGAACCGGCCCAGCCGCGCGGCGGCTTCGAGTTCGGTTGCGGGCCAGTTGCGCGCCTTGGCTTCTTCAGTGTAGAAGCGCGAGAAATGCTGTCCGATGATTTCCTCGCGCGTATAGCCCTTGATGCGGGCCGCGCCGGCGTTCCAGCTGGTGATGTAACCGCGGGCGTCGAGCGAAAAGATGGCGTAGTCGCTGATCGATTCGACCAGCGTGCGGTATGAGGCGGGGGCGTTGCCGGTGTCGGCGGCGGGCGCGGGGTCGGGGGTCACTGTCCGGCTGGATCGGGACATGATCGTTGTGGCATGTCTCTGTATGGTGGCGGTAAGGATAACCCCGAATCGGCGCGCCGCGCCATCCATCGCACGGCCGGTCCCGCGGCCCGGCGGCGCGGCGTGCCAATGCGCGCCCAGCGCCGCGCCGCCCGCCCTCATGTCTGAGTCATTTGGCGCCAGTCGGAGAAAAGCCGACAGACCAGCCGTGCGGCATTGGGTTAGACTCGTTGGGATTCACTCGCTCGACGTATCCGGCACGGCCGTACCGGCCCCGCGCGAGTTTCCAGGACGACGAAGGAGACGCCCCGCATGTATGCAGAGTCCGCGCTTGACCGCCGTGCCACCGATCCCGCCAGCGCGCCCGGCGCGCCCGTGTTGCCCGAAGCGCCGCCGCGAGATCTGCGTCGTGTCCCGATTCATCCTGATCACTGGTATCCGCTGGCATGGTCGCGCGAGGTCAAGCCCGGGCGCGCGCATGGCGTGCAGTTCGCCGGCGATCCGATCGTGCTGGTGCGCACCCAAACCGGCAAGATCTTCGCGCTGGAAGACCGCTGCGCACACCGGCAGGTGCCGCTACACGCGGGCGTGGTCGATGGAGAATCGATCCGCTGCTGCTACCACGGCTGGACCTACGACTGCACGGGCCGCTGCATCGACGTGCCTTACCTGGGCAAGGAACGCCTGCCCAACGGCGTGCGCGCCTATCCGTGCGAGGAACGCGCCGGTCTGATCTTCGTGTTCCCGGGCAATCCGATGCTGGCCGAGCAGACGCCGCTGCCCGAATTTGCCTCGGTTGCAGATCCCAAGTACAAGACGCGCCGCTTCGGCCGCGAGGTGAAATGTCACTACTCGTTCATGCACGAGAACCTGATGGATATGAACCATCAGTTTCTGCATCGCAAGCAGATGGGCATGATGCGCGCGCGGTCGCTGGGGCGCCGGCGCGGCGAGGGCTTTGTCGAGGTCGACTACACCTTCACGCGTGAAGGCGGCAAGCAGCCGGTAGGCGAGGCGTTGGTGTTCGGCAACGACGGCGGCCAGAACAACAAGGACGTGATGACGGTGCGCACCGTCTATCCGTATCAGACGCTGCAGATTCGCTCCGGGTCGGGCACGCTGGTGATGGACCTGTGGATCGCCTATGTGCCGCTGGACGCCGCGCAGCGCACCAACCGCACCTTCGGCATGCTGTCGATCCGCCGCCCGGGCGTGCCGTTCGCGCTCGACATCGCCTGGCCGCTGCTGGTCTGGTTTACCGAGCGCATCTTCAAGGAAGACCGCGAGATCGTGGAAATGGAGCAGGCCGCGCACGACCGCCAGGGCGAGGACTGGAACCACGAGGTCTTCCCGGTCATCAAGGAACTGCGCGACCTGCTGCGCGAATGCGGCGCGCGCACCGTGATTCCAATCCAGCCCGTTCAGGGTTGATGCCTGCGGCCAGGTTCAGCCCGCCTGCAGCGCGTCCAGCGTCGGATAGTCGACGTAGCCGCGCGCTGGCGAGCCGTCTGGCGCGCCGTACAGCGTGGCCGGGTCGAGCGCATTGAGTGCCGCGCGCTGGGCCAGCCGTTCCACCAGATCCGGATTGGCGATATACGCACGACCGAACGCCACGGCGTCGGCCTCGCCGCGGTCCAGCACGGCCTGGGCGGCATCCTGGTCGAATCCGTCATTGGCTATCACCGCGCCACCGAATGTCTGCTTCAGTTGCGGCAGCAGCGCGCCTTCTCCCGGCGCCTCGCGCACGAACAGAAAACCGATCCCGCGTTGCCCCAGCGCCTGCGCCACGTAGCCGAAGGTCTGCGCGGGCTGGCTGTCGGCCATCGAATGGCTGGGCGAGCGCGGCGCCAGATGCACGCCGACGCGGCTGGCGTCCCACACCGCCGTGACCGCGTCCGTCACTTCCAGCAAGATGCGCGCGCGGTTTTCGATCGAGCCGCCGTAGGCGTCGTCGCGCACGTTGCTGCCGTCCTGCAGGAACTGGTCGAGCAGATAGCCGTTGGCCGCGTGGATCGTCACGCCATCGAAGCCGGCCGCGCGGGCGTTGGCGGCGGCGCGGCCGAAATCGGCCACCACCTGGCGGATTTCTTCGACCGTCAGCGCGCGCGGCACGACGAACGGCCGTTGCGGACGCAGCAGGCTGACGTTGCCGGCCGGCGCGATGGCGCTCGGCGCCACGGGCGTGCGGCCGTTCAGCAGGCTCGGGTCCGACACGCGGCCGACATGCCACAGCTGGGCAACGATCCGGCCGCCGGCGCGATGCACAGCATCGGTCACCTGTTTCCAGCCGCTCACCTGTTCGTCGGTCCACAGACCAGGCACATTCTGATAGCCGACGCCATCGGGCGACACCGGCACGCCTTCGGAGATCAGCAAGCCGGCGCTCGCCCGCTGCGTGTAGTACTCGGCCATCAGCGCATTCGGCACATGCACCGGATCGGCCGCGCGCAGCCGCGTCAGCGGCGCCATGACGATCCGGTTGGGCAAGCGGAGGCTGCCAATCTGCAGGGGGTCGAAAAGTGTCGGCATAACGATATGTGCGAAAGCTATATAGCTATCAAGTTGAAAGTAACGAAAGCATAGCAGTGCGCGGTACTATCGCAAGCGGCGATTTAGTATCGCTACGTTGTTCCCACTGGAACAATCTCGGAGGGCGGAATGACTCACGGTACGCATGCGACTTACGACACGGCGCTGGGCCGGCTGGCGCGGCCGCTGATGCTGCTGCTGGCGTTGCTGACCGCGGCATGCGCGGGGCTGCCGCCGCGGCCCGAACTGCCGCCGGAGCACGCGCTGCAGGACACCAGCGACACCGCGCTGGCGCGTGGTCTGGCGCCGCGGCTGGCAAGCCATCCGGGGCAGGCCGTGTTCTATCCGCTGTTGTCGGGCACCGACGCGTTCGCGATGCGCATCGCCCTGGCGCGCACCGCGCAGCGCAGCCTCGACGTCCAGTACTACATCTTCGAGCCCGACAACACGGGCCTCACGCTGTTGGCCGAGATCATGGCCGCCGCCGACCGCGGCGTGCGCGTGCGCGTGCTGCTCGATGACATTCACCTCGCCGGGCTGGATCAGGCACTGTCCGCGATCGATGCGCATCCCAATGTCGAGGTGCGGCTGTTCAATCCGTTCGCCAGCCGCGACGTGCGTTTGTTCGAATACGTGATCGATTTCCGGCGCATTGACCGGCGCATGCACAACAAGTCGCTGACCGCCGATAACCAGCTGACGATCGTCGGCGGGCGCAATGTCGGCGACGAATACTACGGCGCGTCCGAGACCGATTTCACCGATCTCGATCTGCTGGCGGCCGGACCGGTGGTGCCGGAGGTCTCCGCGGTGTTCGACGACTACTGGAACAGCGAGGCCGCCTATCCGCTGTCGGCGCTGGCCCGGCCCCTGAGCGGCGACGAGGCCGCGGCGCAACAGCAGAAGCTGCGCACTTATCTGGACGAACACGCCGTGGCCATGCGCGCCACGCCGTACGGCAAGTCGGTGCTGGAAACCGGCATCGTGCAGTTGATCCAGCAGGATCGGCTGCCCGAATTCTGGGGCGACGCAACGGTGATCGCCGACCGCGCGGCCAAGGTGCTGTCTCCGCCCGATGACGATTCGACCCACGCGATCCCGAAGCTCGTGCAGTTTCTCGGCAGCGCCCGGCACGACCTCACGCTGATCTCGCCGTATTTCGTGCCGTCGAAAGCGGCCATGGCTTGGCTGATCGACTTGCAGAAGCGCGGCGTGCAAGTGCGGATCCTGACCAATTCCTATGGCGCCACCGATGTATCGATCGTTCATGCCGGCTACGCGCCCAAGCGCCGCGCGCTGCTGGAGGCCGGCGTGATCCTGTACGAACTGAAGCCGAGCGCCTATGCGGAGATTGCCAAGGAAAAGAAGCGTCGCGGGCCGGGCGGCAGCAGTCGCGCCAGCCTGCATGCCAAGACGTATATGGTGGATCGGCAGCGCCTGTTCATCGGCTCGCTGAACCTCGACCCGCGCTCGGCAAAACTCAATACGGAAATGGGGATCGTGGTCGACAGCAAGGAGCTGTGCGAAATGCTCGGCAGCGGCGTCGACGAGTCGCTGCTCGATGCGGCGTACCAGGTCGTGCTCGAAGACGGGGCGATGCAGTGGATCACGCGCGAGGGCGGCGTGCTGCGCACGTACACCAGCGAGCCCGACATGAACGCCTGGGACAAGTTCAAGCAGGGCGTGATGCGGATTCTGCCGGTGGAGGGCGAGCTCTAGCGGCCGGCGGGCCGCGCCGGCCGTGCGACGCAGCGACCGCGCCTGCCGCCGCCTTGATCGTTGCGCCATCGTCGCAACAAAAAAGGCGGCCGACGCGGCGCGCTTTTACCGGTGCAGGATTTCGCGGAAGCCCGCGATCAGGCGATGCATGTCCGATGCGTGCAACGCGCCCATGGTCGAGATGCGGAACAGTTGCGACGACAGGCCACCCTGTCCGGCATAGATGACGAAGCCGCGCGCCTTGAGCCCATCGTGCAGCTGTTCGTACGTGACGCCTGCTGGCAGCCGGTAGGCTCGCAGCACCACCGACGACTGCGTGGCGGGCCACAGCGCCTCGACGCCCAGTGCCGCGAGGCCGCTGCGCACTTCTTCGGCCAATGCGGCATAGCGCTGGTGGCGCGCCTGCCAGCCGCCTTCGTCGCGATGTTCGCGCAGCGCTTCGACCAGCGCGTAATACGCATGGACCGACGGCGTGAACGGCGTGTTGCGCTGGTCCTGCAGTTTGGCGTGGCGCGCGATGTCGAGATAATAGGTGCGGCTTGCCGCGCCGGCCAGTGCATCGCGGCGCGCAATCACGAACGCCGCGCCGGGCACGCCATGCAGGCACTTGTTGGCCGTGGCGGCCACGGCGTCGATATTGCCGCCGAAGTCGATCGCCTCGGCACCGAAGCTGCTCACCGCATCGACCAGCAGCCGCACGCCGCGCGCCTGGCACAGTTTGTCGATGGCCGGCAGATCGTTCAGGCGGCCCGTGGTGGTTTCATGATGGATCACCGCAACGTGCGTGATGGCGCGATCGGCAGCCAGCGCGGCGTCGATGCGTGCCAGATCGGGCGCTTCCATCCAGTCATGCGTGACCAGCGTGTGCGCGATCCCGTATTGCGCCGCGATCTGCGCGATGCGTTCGCCATAGACCCCGTTCTGTACGATCAGCAGCTTGCCCTGCGCGGGCACCAGCCCGGCGATCATGCTTTCCACCGCAGCCGTGCCCGAACCGGTCATCAGCACGGCCGACCACGCGGCGGGGTCGAGCGCATAAATTTCCAGCAGGCGCTGGCGCGCTTCGTCCTGGAGGTCGAAGAATTCGCTTTCGCGATGGCACAGGTCGGTTTGCAGCAGACTCTTGCGTACGCGCTCCGATAGCGTGACGGGGCCCGGGTTCAGCAGCAGCATGGTGGTCCTTGGCAATTTTTCGTGTGAGGCGTGGCGTGGGTTGCGTGGCGCGGCATGCGGTGATCAGGCGGGGCGAGTGTTGCCCGCATCGGCGCCGATCTGGCGGCCCAGCCGCGTGCTGACTTCCACCGGCGTCACCGACGGACGCGGCAGGCCGTCGGGCGATCCCGGGCGCGTGCGCAGGCAGACGAAGCGTGGCCCCGAGGCGGCCGTGGCCGCGCCCGCCAGCACCTCGTCGAGCATCTCGAGGTTGTCGCCCTCGATGGCCGACGCATAGCCGCACGCCGCCGCCACGCCCGCAAACGACACGTTGTGCGACACGGTGGCCTGGCCGCCGGTCGAGTCGTGCGCGTTGTTGTCGAGCAGCACGTGGGTGAGGTTGGCCGGACCGTAGGCGCCCAGCGTGGCAAACACGCCCATGCGCATCAGCGCCGCGCCGTCGCCGTCGACGGCCACTACCTTCAGGTCCGGACGCGCTAGCGCCAGCCCCAGCGCGAAGGGCGTCAGGCAGCCCATCGAGCCCACCATGTAGAGCTGGTTAGGCCGGTCGTCGAGCGCATAGAGTTCGCGCCCGCAGAAGCCAGTGGACGCGAGCACCACGGTGGAATGGACCGGCGTATGGGCGATCACGCGCTGCAACGCCTGCTGGCGGCTCGGCAGCTGCGCGGCGCCGGCAAACGCGTGTTGCGGCGTGGCGCGGGCGCGCACCTCGGGCGGCGTCTGCGAGGTCAGCGGGTAGGGCGCGACGCTGCCCTTCTGCATGATCAGCGCGTAGGGGCGGCCCGTGGCATCCATATGCGCCACGGCACGGTCCAGCGCCGGGCCGACGTCATCCGCTTCGGTCGGGAACAGTTCCCACGGGATGTCCATCGTATCGAGCATCTGCGGCGTGATCGGACCCATCAGCGCGTGCTGCGGCTCGTCCGCCGCGCCGCCGGGCTGGCCGCGCCACGTCACGATCAGCAACTGCGGCAGCCGGAAGGTCCAGGTCAGCGACGTCAGCGGGCTCACCGCGTTGCCGAGCCCCGAGTTCTGCATCATCGTGATGCCGCGCACGCCGTTGCGCGCACCTTGCGTCACGCCGGCGATGAACGCCACCGCGTCGCCCTCGTTGGCGGCGGACACGTAGTGCAGCGACGGGTCCTGCACCACGTAGTTGATGAACGGCGTCAGGTACGAGCAGGGCACCCCGGCATACCATTCGAAACCGCGCTCGCGCGCGGCCTGGACGAATTGAACCGCCTCGATCATCGAGCGGCCTCGCCAGCGTTGTTGCCCAGCGCGTACGGCGTTTGCGTATGCGCGAAATCGCCGGCGCGACGGAAATCCTCGAGGTCGTTCACACCGCGCCAGTGGCCGTGCACGTACTTGACCTCGACCTGTTCGCCGGCGGCGACCAGTGCGTTGAGCAGGTCGGGCAGGTCGAGCTTGTCGAAATCGGCGCGCTGGCGCAGTTCGCCCAGCAGCTTCTGCAGGCGCACACGGCCTTCGCCGCGCACGCTCAGCAGGCCAATCCAGCGGCCATGCGGGGCGTCGCCGGCGGGCACCTCGTCGGCAATCTTGCGCAGCAGGATCTTCTGGCCGAACAGGTCGCGGTCATCGGCGGCCGAGCACCAGGCGAAGTCACGCACGCTCTGGTTGGACGGCGCCGATTCCGACGAATCGACCACCACGCTGAACGGCGCGTCGGTTTCCAGCAGGTCGCGCAGGATATAGCTGCGGAACAGCAGGTCGCCGTAGGCGATCACGGTGTCGGTCTGCAGCGTGTCGGCCGCGCACGCCAGCGAGGCGAGTTCGCCGGTTTCGGCATGGCGTTCGTTGCGCACCAGATTGATGCCCGCGGCGTCGATTGCCTCGGCCTTGTAGCCGCCCACCACGGTGATGTCGTTGATGCCCTGATTCTTGAAGCCGTCGACCAGCCAGCGCAGCAGCGGCTTGCCGGCCACCGGCAGCATGACCTTCGGCTTGTCCTCGGTCAGCGCCTCGAGGCCCTTGCCACGGCCCGCGGCCAGCACCACGGCGCTGCTCGGCGCCTGCCCGCCGGTCAGGTAGATTTTCTCGGCGGCCGAGTATTCGTCGGCATCCTGCAGGCGGAAGATCTCGTTGACGGTGGCGATGCGGTCTTCCACGTTGATCAGCGTTTCGCTGTCGTGGATTTCCTTGGCCACGGCCTGCATGCCCGATGCCGCAACGCGGATCAGGTGGTTGGCCCAGATCACCAGGCTGATGCCGGCCTTGCGGAACACGTCGGTCGGCGTGCTGTAGTACTTGGTCGGCACGATCACCAGCGGTGCGCGGCCGGCCCATTCGCGCGCGAACGTGACGATCTCGTCGGCCTTGGACAGCTTGCTGTGGATCAGGATCGCATCGGCGCCGGCCTGGCGATACGCTTCGGCGCGGCGCAACGCTTCTTCCATGCCCCAGCCCGCGATCAGCGCTTCCACGCGCGCCACGATCGAGAAATTGTCATCGGCCTGGGAATCCTTGCCCGCCTTGATCTTGCCGCAGAATTCGTCGATATCGGCCAGCGGCTGCTGTTCGCCACCGATGAAGCTGTTGGTCTTCGGGAAGATCTTGTCTTCGATGCACACGCCTGCAATGCCGCGCTGCTCGAGCTTGCGCACCAGGCGGCGCACGTTGTTGAAATTGCCATAGCCAGTGTCGCCATCGAGCAGGATCGGCAGATCGCTGGCGTCGGCCATGAACTCCAGGTTATCCACCACCTGGGTCCAGCTGGCCTCGTTGTTGTCACGCACGCCGAACTGGGCGGAGATCGCCAGCCCGGACGCCCAGATGCCCTTGAAGCCGGCCTCGCGCACGATGCGCGCGGACAGCCCGTTATGGGCCTCCATGATGAATTCGAGGTCGTTGGACAGCAGCATCTGGCGCAGCCGGGCGGCGCGCGAGGTGGCGAGCAGGTTCGGGTCGATGGCGTTCATTGTGCGATTCCTACGGGCAGAAGTTGGGGCAGGACTTCTTCGGCGGCGCGAGCCACGTCGCCGGGAAAATCGATTTCGATCCAGGGCGCGCCGGTGACATCGGCGGTATCGAACACGTGCGAGCGTTCCAGCAGCAGGTCGCGCACCGCTTCTTCGTGCGGCATGTTGGCGCGGCCGCTGTCGACGTAGCCCTTGACGATTTCGGCCAGGCGGCGCGCGCAGTCTTCCTTGAAGCGGAAGAAGCCGACCGATTCGCCAATGGTGTCGTATTGCAGGTCGGCCATCAGCTGCTTGCGCAATTCCACCGGTACGCCGTCCTTGAGGCACAGCTTCACGGGCTCGTCGCCGGCTTCGAAATCGCGGTCGATCAGCAGGCGGTTGACGGTGTCGCCGGCCACCAGCTTGGCCATGATGCGTTCGTCGTACAGCACGTCGGCGTCCATCAGCAGGACATCGCCGCCGCGCGTCATGGCGTCCGCCACGGTGTGCACGGTCAGCACGCTGCCGAGGTCGTAGCGCGGGTTGATGACGATTTCGAGGTTGCGGCCCATGCGGGCCAGTTCGTCCTGCACCTGCTGCGGCTCGAAGCCGAGTGCCAGCACGACTTCGGTCACACCGGCGGCGTCGAGCATGCGCAGGTGACGCTCCAGCAGCGTGACCCCGTCAAAACGCAACAGGCATTTCGGGAACTGCTTGCCCGGCTGTTGCTGAAGTCGCAGGCCAAGGCCCGCGGCAAGAATGATTGCTCGCATTATGTTGTTCTCACATGCAGATTGAGACGGTTTTGCTAGCCCCGTTCGGTCGACAGGGCCGTTGCGGCACGGCGGCGCTGGAACTTGCGCTCGCTGAAATGCAGATACACCAGTCCGGGGATGCCCAGCGCCAGTTCGCGCACGCGCTTGGCCAGCGACAGCGCCAGTGCGGCGTCCGGCGGCAGGCCGACCAGCGGCGCCAGCAGCAGGTAGCCGCCTTCCTGCGCGCCGAGCGAACCGGGGATGGCAAACGCGGCGCCGCGGATCGCCTGGCCCACGCTTTCCAGCAGCAGGGCCTCGTGCCAGCCCACGGGATGGCCAAGAAAATACAGGATCAACCAAACCTCGCCCGTGCCGACGATCCACCCCAGCAGGTTAAGGCCAAAACTGGCCGCGACCTTTTTTCGATCGCGATACAGTTCCCGAATCGCACCGTCCACGGCATCGGCGCGCAGCGCCAGCCCGGCCCAGCGGCCCGGCTTCGCGTCGGCTGCCGCCCCTTCGTCATTGCCTTCGCTATTGCCGGCGCGCTTGCCGAACAGTTTCTGGCCGATGCGCATCACCCGGCCAAACATGCCGCGGCGCTGCAGCACGCAGAACCCCAGCACGCAAGCGCCGAGCACCACCGTGACAGCGACGATCGGCGCGCGGTAGTCGGACAGATCATCGTTGGCGCCGAACACCATGATGCCGAGCAGCGCGAACAGCATCTGCGAGAGCGCCTGCGTGGTGGTGCTGACGGTAATGGCCGCGGCGGCATCGCGCATCCGCGCGCCGCGATGCGCAAGGTAGCGCACCATCAGCACCGGGCCGCCGATCTGGCCAGCCGGCAGCAGGCTGTTGACCGCCTCGCCGGCCCAGCGCGCCTTCAGCGAGCTGCAGAACGACCCGTGGCGGGTCTTGCGGTCGAGCAGGACGGCAATGGCGCCGGCGTCGAGCGCCAGCGGAATCAGGTGGAACAGGGCAACTACGGCCAGGCCCCAGCCGGCGGACAGCAGCGTGCTGGTAACCGCGCCAAAGCCCTGCCACGCCAGCAGGCCGACGAACAGCGCCGCGCCTACCGACAACAGAAGGAATGCTGCACGACTCACGCCCGTGACTTCCCGCCCAGCAAACGCCGGAAAACCTGCCGGAAGCCGAAATAGGCCACCGCGTCCTTCATGTTCGAGATGAAACGCAGCCACGGGCGCATGCCCGGATCGGTCACGTATTCGAACGTCAGCGACACGCGGATCTCGTTGGGCCCGGCCGGCGTGATGCGGTGGCGCAGCTTGTCGCCATCGAACAGCACGATGCCGCCCGGCGGGATGCGCACCGCGCCGGGCTCGTCGGCCACATCGGGGTTGCGGGTGTGCAGTTCGTATTCCAGCTGGCACGACGATTCGTCGAGCACGCCGATCAAAAGCGTATAGCGGCGGCCGTCGTAATACGAGGTGTCGTAATGCCAGCCGATATGGTCGCCCTGGCGCGTGTAGTAATAGAGCGCGTAGGTGTGCGGGTCGGAATCGGGGCAGGGCTGGAGCTTGTCGCCCGTGACCTGTTCGAGCCAGTGGATCAGCGCCTTCGAGCGGTACAGCTCGGCAATGAACGGTGCCTTCTCGTCGATCGTGTGCCGGCTGACGCTGCCGCCCTGCTTGTGGCCGGGCAGGTAGTTGCGGTTCAGATCGGCCTGCAGCGAGCGCGCCAGCGCCGAGCGCGCCAGCGCAACCAGCTGCGCGGTCTCTTCCGGCGCGAGAAATTTGTCCAGGTAAAGGAACGCGCCCTGGCGCTCGAAATCGGCGCGCAGCGACGCGGTGTCGAGCTGGGCGACGACGCTGGCGACAGCGGCATCGGGACGGCGCGCGGCTTGGCCGGCCTGGGCGGCAGGGGCAGTGCGGGCGGCTTGCGGGGATACGGGCGGATCGAGCGCGATGTCGCTGATAACTGGCTCACGCATGGGCTATCTCAATGATCGGTGGTAGTGGCCACTGGCTGGGGGCGCCGCATGACTCGCCAGTAATCGATGATGACAAGGACGGCAAACAGCGGAGCGCCGATCGAAGCCGCCGCCAGGAACGGTCCGATGCCGTCCGTCAGCGTGACCAGCGGAAGCAGGTACAACACGTCTTCGGTTTCGAAACCTCCGGCCGACGCCTGCTTGGTGCCACTTTTGCCAACCCGCGATTCTATACGCATGCGCAGGAAGAAGATCAGCGCCACGGCCAGGCCCGCCACGGTGCCACGCCAAACCGGGCCAATGGCGTCAGCGGCGGCGCCTGTCGCGGCGGTCGCCATGCCAAAGCTGACGAACAGCAGCACGGTAATCAGCGCATCGCTGGCGAGGTCGTAAAAATGACCGATCTTGCTCGATTTGCCGCTAATTCGCGCCAGTTCGCCGTCGGTGTGATCGACGAAATTCGAGATCACCACCAGTAGCGCGCCCCAGTTGGTCCAGGCATAGCCGCCACACGCGATGCAGGCGATGCCGGCCAGGCCGATCAGCAGGCGCAGCGTGGTCAGGTGATTGGGGGTGATGCGGGTATTTTTCAGGGGCCGCACCAGATGGCGGGCAATGCGGGCATCCCAGGTGGACGGCAAGGGCGGCTCGTCCGGGAATTTGGGGGCGTTCTGGTTCATCCGTCGACAATCAGGTGGGGCGGCTGCGGCACCCGGGGGTGCGTGGCGATGCGAAACACTACGCCTACGACGCAGGAATGACAAGTTCGCCAGAATACGCCGATTCCCTCGCCGCTGCACGTTGCGCAGGGGGCACAGCGGCATCGGCTTGACCTGATGCCGCGGTTTCGCCCGGGTATTGCGCGGCGCCCAAAGCCAGGCCGGGAGATCGACGTCAGGCAGCGGGCTTTCCCCCGGGCTTGCCGCCGGACGGACCCGCGCGCGTCACACGCGGCGTCGGGCACGGTGCGCAGCGCACTCACTATATATAGCGAGGGATGGCAGGGCACGGGCTTTTGGATGTTCAACGCCTCGAGCCGGCCATCGGAGTCGGCAATGGCCTCACGGCGGGGTTCGCTCGCAGCAAGACGCCTTAAAGGCGCTTGCGCGCGGCGGGGACGTAGCCGTCGTCGAGCGTTTTCAGGAAGGCCACCACGTCGCGGATCTCGGCATCGTTCAGGGCTGGCCTGGCGCCCGGCTTGCGGTCGAATGGCGGATCGACGTGGTCGACATTGCCGCGCAGCGCCATGGGCAGGTCATCGTAGAGCGTGACTTCGCTCGGGCTCCTGCCCGCGGCCGGATACCATCTGCCCGGCTTGAGATCCCGTTCCACATAGAATCGAACCACATCTTCCAGCCGGTGAAAGCGTCCGTTATGGAACCACGCGCCGCGCTTTGCGGTATTGCGCAACGAGGGGGTCTTGAACATGCCGCAGTAATCGGCGCGCTCGGCCTTGTCGGCGCGCTTGGGGCCGCACAGGCCAAGATCGAAATATGCGGGATCGGCGTTGGCCGCAATCTCCGGGTTGCGCGGCACGCCCAATGCGGCGAACTGGTAGTCGGTCAGCAGCGGATGCGAGCCGTCCGCGCGCTTGTCGATCAAATGGCAGGCCGCGCAGTTGCCTTTTTCGGGATCGGCAAACAGCCTGAGCCCGCGCATTTCGGCGGCGCTCAGTGCGGCCTTGCCGTCCAGATAGGCGTCGAACTTGCTGTCAAAGCGATGAAAGCTGGGGTCATCCAGTTCGAAGCGTTCGAGCGCGCGCATCGCCAGCGCAAATGCCTGCTCCGGTTGGTCGAACACGTTGGCGCCGAATGCGGCGCGGAAGGCGTCGGCATAGCTGGCGCGTGAAAGCTTTTCGACCACCGCGGCGCGGCTTTCGTTGGCCATCTCGTCAGGATCGAGCAGTGGCCCGGCGGCCTGGTCGTGCAGGCTGTTGAAGCGGCCATCCCACATCAAGCCGCCCTTGGGCGGGTTATCGGTTTCGGTCAGGCGCTCGGTCAGGCTTGCCGCCTGGGTATGAGTCCAGATCGGCGTGGCATTGAGCGTATAGGCCAGCGCCGGGGTGGCGCGCTTGCCCTGGCGATCGAGGTGGGGGCCGCCCAGTTGTACGGCCAGGCGGTTTGGCGGGCCGTAGCCATGATCGGGATCGTGGCAGCTGGCGCACGATTGGCGACCCGAGGCCGACAGCGTTGGGTCGAAAAACATCGCCTTGCCCAGACGCGCCAGCGTTGCGGCGTCGGGGTCGGCAGCGGCGGGCGCCATCCGCGCATCTGCGGAGGTGCCGCCCGGTGTGGATGCGGCGGTGCCGCTTGGAGTACTGGTGGCATGGCTGGCGCCGTGCCGGGGCTGGCATCCGGCAAGCATGCCAAGACACAGCAGCCCAGCGCCCAGCCAGCGCAGAAAGGAAGAATGAGACGTCATGATGGCGAAAGCCGCCGGGGCGCACTGTCCCGCGGCGGCTGGGCGCGCCGGGCCGTTGCCGGCCGCGGCGGCGCGTCACAGGTTGGTGAACACGTCAGTGCCGAACGTGGCGAGCCCCTCCTGGCCTGCGTAGCCAAGGTATCCGCCAAGCTGGAAGATGTCCTCCAGCGTCTTGAGCATCGAGTAATGGTTGTACTGCGTGGTCGATACCGTACCGCCCTTGATGAACGGCGACAGCAGTACGGCGCCGGTGCGGTCTCCGCCGAAGTTCTGCGTCAACAATTCGATGTCGTACGGGTAGTGCGACACGGATGCCGGGAAGGTTTGCGAGATCGGGAACGACGGTGCCGGTACGTTCGGCCCGGCCTGCTGGTTGCAGCAGGTGTTGCCGGAGAACGCCATGGTCAGCTTCGGGGGCGTGGTCGAGTTGTCCAGCGACTGCGTGGCGTACGAGCTTTCGTCGAAATTGATGATGATCAGCCCGTCTTTCTGGTACGCCGGCGATGCCATGATCATCGGCACCCATTTCTGCAGGAATGCATCGGCGGAAACCAGGCCGCCCGGATCGCCATTCACGCAGGTGCTGCTGCCGCCGTCGTGGCCGTCGTTGCACAGGTTTGGCGTGATGAACGTGAAGTTCCGCGTGGTGTCGATCGACTTCAAATCATCGCTGAGCTTGTTCAGATTGACGACATTGGTGGCGCAATCGGGCGAATCGATGATCGAGTGGAAATACATGAACGGGTTGTGGCGCGTCGCGTACTGGTCGGCAGGCAGACCGCCGCTGGTAGCGGCCTGCGCAGCCTGCGTGCCGTCCGTGGTATTCAGCGCCGGATGGCCGCAGGTGGCGCTTTCACGCGACGGATCGTTGCCCATGTCTTCCATATAGCCGCGCCACGCCAGGTTGGCGGCCTTGAGCTGGTCGGGCAGGGTCTTGATCGAAGCCGGATACACGCACCCGGTGCCGATCGCCTGACCGTGATCGCCCATGCCGGTCAAGGCAAAGTCCTTGTAGACCATGCAGTCCATTTGCGTATCGGCGGTGATGGCTTGGCCGCTGATCATGGCGATGTAGTTGCCCAGGCTGACGTGGGTGGTGCCGAAGTACTGTTGCAGGTGTGCGCCCTGGGCCGTGAGTGTCTTGGACAAATACAGCGCTTTCGACGTTGCAGAAAATGTCGTGGCGTAATTCTCGTTTTCCAGCGTGATCACAAACACGTGCTTGATCGACTGGATCGTCTTTGGCGCGGGCGCCACAACGGCGGGCGTGGTGTTGTCCGCCGCCTTGTTGTCGTCGGATCCGCATGCCGTGACGGCCAATGCGGCCGCTACGGCAGACAGGGCGCACAGCGCGGCCGGCCAGCGCGTGCGGAGAAGCTTGAACATGTGGAAGTCCTTGTCGTTTTTGGAAGCGCGCCGTCCCCGTTGGCTCCGGGACAGTCGCGCGGACGACATATAAACAAACTTGTATGTTTCTTTTGTGACATGCGACGAATTGGTTGAATACTCAACTTGTCGCAATGACGTTATCGCTACAATCCACGCATGCCGACACAAGCCGAACGAAGCGCCTTCACACGTCAGGCGCTGATCGATGCCGCTACCACATTGCTGATCGAGCAAGGCTATGCCGCCTTTGGCGAGGCCCGCGTCTGCGAGCTCGCCGGCATCAGTCGCGGATCGCTGCGCCATCAGTTTCCGGAAGGGCGCTACGACCTGCTGCCCGCGATGGTCGAAGCTCTGCTTGATACCGAGGTCCGACGCCTGGCCGCGCTGGGCCCGATGTCGGCGCGCGTACGCCTGCACCTGATGCTGCATATGCTGGTGCAGCGCCGGCAGCGGCATACCTCGGTGGCAATCCTTGAAGTCTGGATGGCGGCACGCGGCGACCAGCGCCTGGCCGACGCCGTTGGGCCGCTGCTGGCCACGGTGCCAGAGCGGCTTTTCGGCCAGGGCCCGTCCGACAAGTCGTATCCCGAGGTGCTGGCGTTGCGGTTGTTCCTGCACGGCGCCACGCTGCACAGCTTCGCTGCCGACTACAGCCGCGACCGGCTGGTCGAATCGGTGCAATGGCTGCTCGGGCGGTTGCAGGCGCCGCCGGAATTGCCCGATGTGCTGGCGCGCATCGCCGCGATGCAGCGCCAGGCCGGGGCGGCGTCCACGTCGGCCGTTTCCTGATTCTTCCGACCGCTCCGTAAATACTTTACTAAAGTTCTTGCTTAACTATCGCGCGTCGATATACTAAAGGACATGCTTAACTATTCCACTTCTCCGGATCCGCTTGATGCAACCTTTCAGGCGTTGGCAGACACCACGCGGCGCACGATGCTTGCGCAACTGGCTCGCGGGCCGCTGTCGGTGACTGAACTGGCGCGGCCGCTGGCCATGTCGCTGCCGGCCGTAATGCAGCACCTGTCCGTGCTGGAACAGGCCGGGCTGGTCAACACGCAGAAAGTGGGGCGGGTGCGCACCTGCCGAATGGCGCCACATGCGCTAAGCGAGGCCGAGCAATGGATCACCGCGCGGCGCGCGGAATGGGAAGGCCATTTCGATCGACTGGGCGAGTACCTGGAAACCATGAAAAAGGAGGCAGCATCCGATGGCAACCGCAACTGAAACGCGCGAAGCCGCGCAACAGCGTCAAGACCCGAGCCCATCCCTGACCGTATCGCGCGCCTTCAATGCGCCGCGCGATCTGGTGTTCAAGGCATGGAGCGCCGCAGAACACCTGAAGCAGTGGTTTTGCCCGCAGGGATACACCGTGCCTGAGTGCGAGATCGATTTCCATCCCGGCGGCAAGTTCGACCTCTGCATGCGGTCGCAAGGCGGCGAGTCCGAGCACTGGATTCGCGGGCACTACGTCGAAATCATGCCGCACGCGCGCTTGGTGATCGACATGTCCGTAGTGACCACCGAGGGCAAGCCGCTGTTCAACGCTCACACCGCGGTCGGCTTTGAAACCATCTGCGGCGGCACCGAAATGACGGTGACCCAGCAATACACCTTGCTCGATGCCACGGCGGGCGATTTCACGCGCGGCGCGGAGCAAGGCTGGTTACAGACGCTGGACCGGCTGGAAAAGACGGTTGCGCGGATCAGCGCGGAAACACCGCCGCGGTCCGTGGCGCACAGCACGTTCTCGATCCAGCGCACCTACGACGCACCGCCGGCGCTGGTATTCCGCGCGCTGAGCGATCCGGCGGCAAAGGGCCAGTGGTTTCATGGTGGTTCAGGCTATACAGAGGTGTCGCGCTCGATGGATGTACGGCCCGGCGGGCGCGAGCATCTGCAGGGCAAGTGGGACAACGGCATGGTGTCGACGTTCGATGCCGTGTATTTCGACGTGATCCCCAACGAGCGGCTGGTCTACAGCTATGAGATGCACATGGGCGCGCGCAAGATCTCGGTGTCGCTGGCCACGTTCGAGATCAAGCCGGCCGGTCAAGGCACGCAGCTTACGCTGACCGAGCATGGTGCGTTTCTCGATGGCTATGACGATGCCGGATCGCGCGAACACGGGATGGGCCTGTTGCTCGACGCGCTTGGCGCATGGGCAACGGAGCAGGCAAAGCGCCCGGGCTGAGCACGCGATCGAAAAAAAGCCGCGCCCGGAAATCGGGCGCGGCACAAGGTCTCAAGAAAACGAAGCAGTAATGCGAGCGTGGAGGGCGTGAGCCCGTCAGGCGGTATGCGCCGGCGGGGCGGAAACGCCATGCAGGTCCATGCCGGCCAGGTTCATCGCCGCGGTACCGTGGGCGCCATCGGTATAGACGTCGCGTTTGCCCAGCGCGTTGGCGCCGTCCGTATAAACGTCGCGCTTGCCGATGGCGTTGGCGCCTTCGGTGTAGACGTCGCGCGTGCCGTTGTGCGTCGCGTAGCCGTAGCGGTCGGCCGGAACGCCGCGGTCTTGCATGCCCTGGCTGGTTTGCGCCGAGGCCAATGTGCAGGCGCAGAGCATCGTGGTAGCAAGCAGGGTCTTGATCGTGTAGTTGTGCATGTGGATCTTCAACTGATTGGGTGGACGGCGCATCGTGCGGGGGTGGGGAGTGGTGATGCGCCGTCCTGGACGCCTTGTGGGCGATGTCGCATCGGAGTGGTGCGGCACGGGACGAAGTGTAGTCACGCCGCATCATTCATGTGATGATTTAAAAATCAATTTTTCATTCGATTTTTTCATGTGTCTGCAACGTGACGTCAAGCACGGTCAGCGCGCTGGCAACGTCGGCGGCCAGGTTCCGATCCTGCAGGCAGGCCATTTCGGCTAACGACGCCTGAATCCACGGATGCAGCGCCGGCGGCACGACCAGAGGCGCTCCCGACTTCACGCGCGCGCGGAAATGCCGTGCCACGATGCTCAGGACGCGACGGACGGGTTTGCGCGCGTGGGGCGGCAGCGCCGGCAACGCGCGCTGCAACGCGAGCGTGCAATAGCCGATCTGCAATTCGGTGAAACCGTCCGATGCAATG
Source organism: Cupriavidus pauculus (assembly GCF_008801835.1). Lineage (GTDB taxonomy): Bacteria > Pseudomonadota > Gammaproteobacteria > Burkholderiales > Burkholderiaceae > Cupriavidus > Cupriavidus pauculus. The sequence continues at coordinate 221,116 of NZ_VZOW01000001.1, forward strand.
CGTCCCCGGCTGGCGCCGAGCCGGGGCATCAATTGCCCCAGTCGGTCGAACATGCGCGCACCAACCTGGGTGTGAGTGTCGGCGCCGCGCCGGGTAGCCGCACGCGCAAGGTCCTGCCAACTGGCGCGAATCAGCCGGCGGGCCGCCACATGGGCGCCAAACGGACGGGCCAGCATCGCCCACAGCGGCGCGAATACCATTGCCGCGGCGTTGGCCAGATTGGCGTTGAAGAGCCCGACGAAATTGACGTCATAGACGCTCTGCACATTGGCGAATGACGCCGTATTGACCGACAGCAGCATCGCGATCAGATTGAAGCCGGGTCGCGTGATCAGCATGCCGATGCCGAGGTACGGCACGGCCAGCATGCCCGTGAGCGCTTCGAAGGTCTGCGCATGCGGGATGACCAGGAACAGATAGAACGACGAGATCAGCAGGCAGACGGTGGCCCAACGGATAAATGACCTGGCCACCGGGCGCGGCTCGTCGATCGTGGCAAAGAAGCAGCAGGCGATTGCCGCTACCGCCACCGGGCCGCCGCCATCCTCCCAGCCTGAAAAGATCCACAGCAGCCCAGCGCAGAACACGGCAAGCCCAGCCGAGGCCGCGCCGAACAACAGCATCGCGTGATCGTGGTACAGCGCCTGCGCGTCTGCGGCTTCAGCGGCCTCAGTCGCCTGGGTGGCCCCGCTTGCCGCAAGCGACTCGGACCGTGACGTGCCGTTGTGATCGCCGATGGCTCGCTGCAGGGCGATGCAAGACTGCATCAACGCATCCTGGCGGGTTTGCAGATAGGCGGCGGTCTCTGCCAGCGCCGTGTGCGACAGCTTATGTCCGGGCTCGCCGCGCATCGCATGCAGCACGCTTTCCCAACCGGACAGCACGGGCATCAGACGCGACATCCGCGCCCGTAACGCGCGCGCGTGCGACAGCGTCTGCTGGCTGCCGGCGTCGAATGACATCTGCGCGATCAACTGGTCCAGCGCCAGCATGTCCGCCGCCAGCCGGTGGCGGCTGGCGGCCGCGCGGGGATTGGCGCGCACGATATCGGCAGCCCAGGCCGCGGCGTCATCGAGCCAGACTTGCGTGCGTTCGCGCAGCGCGCTGGCCACGTTGGCGGGAAACACGATGGCCCCAACCAGCGCGGCGCAGACAATGCCGATCACGATTTCCTCGATGCGCGCCACGGCAATGTCGAAGATGTCGGCGGGGTGCATCACGGCCGGCAGCGCCACGATCGGCAATGTATAGGCTGCCAGCAAGAACACATAGCTGCGCGGCGACCGCTGCAGCAGCGACAGGTAGACCAGCAGCATGATCCATAGCGCTATCGCACCCATCAGCACGATCGGCATGTTCACCAACTGCGGCACCGTGACGACCGCGGCGGTGGCGCCCAGCAATGTCCCGAGCACGCGGTAGGTCGCCTTCGAGCGCGTGGCGCCGGTCAGCGGATTGGAGACGAAATAGACGGTGGCCATGGCCCAGAAAGGGCGCGGCAGTCCGAAAAACAGCGCGATATACAGCGCCAGCATCGCGGCCGCGAATGCCTTCAGCGAAAACAGCCACTGTCGGGCATGCGGCCAGCCAGCCATGGTTGTGATGTGCCGGTGGTCCGGCATTGTGGTGAATAGGAGGGCGTAGGACGGCAAGTGTAGCCCCGCTGCAAATATTCACGTCATGATTTAAAATTCCAGCTTCTATTCGGAATATTCATGGAATGCGCTCATGCCGATCGATATCCGCGCGCTTCGCTACTTCGTTGAAACGGCTCGACTGAAGAGCTTCACGCAGGCCGCGGCGTCGCTCTATGTCACGCAGTCAACCATCAGCAAGATGGTCAAGCAACTGGAAGACGAGGTTGGACAACCGCTGTTGATTCGGGAAGGCAAGACCGTGCGGCTGACCGACGTGGGCCGTGTGGTGTATGACCGGGGCCAGGAAGCGCTGGGTGTGGTACATCGGCTGACGCTCGAGGTGGCTGACCTGTCGTCGCTCGGGCGCGGACAGTTGACCGTCGGCATCCCGCCGATGGTGAACCTGTTTTTCTCGCCAGCGGTCAGCGCGTTCCGCAAGCGGTATCCCAATCTGCAGTTGATTCTCTCCGAGCATGGCGGGCAGGTGGTGGAGCAGCAGGTGGCAAGCGGGGAACTGGAAGTGGGCGCCACGGTATTGCCCGGCGACAGCGGCCTGCAGCTGGAAACGCGCGCGTTTGCGAAATATCCGATCTGGGCGGTCGGGCCGCATCGCGCGGCGTGGGCCAGTGGACGCACCGTCACGCTCGAAGCGCTGCGCCACGAGCCGCTGATCCTGTTGACCGAAGATTTCTCGCTGACGCGCAAGCTGCGTCAGGCGTTTATGGAGGCCCGCATCGATCCGCATGTGGTGGCGCAAAGCGGCCACTGGGATTTCCTCGCGTCGATGGCCGCCGCCGGGCTTGGCACGACGTTCCTGCCCGAGCCGCTGCTGTCGCGGCTGGAAACGCGCGACAAGTTGGCCGTAGCACGGCTGACGGAGCCGACCATGGACTGGGCGCTGGCCCATATCTGGTCGCCGGGGCGCTATCTATCGCACGCGGCGCGCGCGTGGCTCGCCGTGTGCGAGGAAGTTATGGGCCAGGCCTAGCGCGCCCGCAGCGCGTCGACGATATTGAGCCGCGACGCGCGCAACGCCGGCAGGAACCCGCCAATCCAGCCCATCGCCATCGAAAACAACAGCGTCTTGGCGACGATTGCCGGCGTCAGCAGGAAGCGGAACGACAACTCGGAGAAGGTCTGGAAATTTGTGGTCGAGAACGATGCAAACTGCATCAGCGACGCACAAAGCAGCCCCGCGACACCGCCAACCAGCCCCAGCAATCCCGCTTCGATCAGGAATGCCATCAGCACACTCTTGCGCTGGAATCCCAACGCGCGCAGCGTGCCGATCTCGCCGACGCGATTGGCCACCGACGCGTACATCGTGATCATCGCCCCGATCATCGCCGCCACCGAAAAGATCGTGGTCAGCGTCAGCCCCAGAATATTGATGAATGCCGACAGCGCCTTGGACTGGTCGCTGTAGAACTGCTGCTCGCGCTTCGCTTCGTTGGCCAGTCGCGGATCGACATCGATGTCGGTGCGGAACTTGTCGAAGGCGTCGGTTTCGGTCAGCCGTACCACCATCGACGAATAGGAGGTGCGCCGGAACGATTGCATCAACTGGTCCACATCGCCCCAGATCTCGGAATCGAAGCCGCTGCCGCCGGCGTCGAAATGGCCCACTACGGTCCAGTCGCGCTGCGCAAAGCGCAGATGATCGCCCACGCGCACGTTGCCGTAGCCCTTGGCGATGCCGCTGCCGACGATGATTTCCGCCGACCCCGGCTTGAACACCCGGCCCTCGGTCAGCCGGATCTGCGGGCGCATCGATACACCCAGCGGCGATACGCCGCGAATCACCACGTTCGACGGGGTCTGAGAGCCGGCCTTGGTCAGCGAGATCAGCACCACGGCCTCGCGCGACGACGTCGGACGGCCTTCCGATGTGAGCGCCACGGACGGATGCATTTCCATCGCGGCCGCCTGGTCGCGCGTGATCGAACTCTGGATTTCCGTTTCGGCGCCTTTGCGGATCACTACGACGTTGTCGCGCTCGCCGGTGGTCACCAGCGTCTGCTTCAGGCCAGCATCGAGCATCAGCATGGTGGCGAAGACAAATACCACCAGCGCCAGCCCGCCGGCGGTCAGCGCCGTGGTCAGGCGCCGGGCCCACACGTTGCGCGCGATGTATTGGAGCGGAATCGCCATCTGCGCCTATCCGATTGCCCGCAGGCCTTCGACGATGCGCACGCGCGCGGCCTGCACGGCCGGCACGATCGCCGCAGCCAGCCCCACCACCAGTGCGCAGCCAGCCTGCATCGCCATGGTTTCATGCGACACCGTGAACACCGGAAACACACCGCCCACGGCCTGCTTGAAGAAACTCGCCGCGGGCGGCGTCAGGAGCATGCCGATCGCGCCGCCCAGCGCGCTGATGATCAGCGATTCTCCGAACACCAGCATCGACAGGAAGCCGGCGCGAAACCCGAGCGCCTTGAGCGTCGCGTATTCGGTGATCCGCTCGCGCGCGCTCATCGCCATCGCATTGGCCATCACCGCCATCACGATCACGATCACCACATACGACACCACGCGAATTGCCGCGATAATCTGGTTGGACATCGCCACGAAGCCAAGCTGGAACGCCTGCTCGGTTTCGGTCAGCGTTTCGGCCAGCGAGTTCTTGAACACGTTGTCGACCGCGCGGGAAATGCCCGCGGCATTGTCGGGATTGTCGACGCCCAGCACGAACACGCCCACCTGGTCGGCCTGGCGCGGGTTCCTCTTGCGCACCGATTCGTTCAGGTAGTCCCAGTGAAAGATCATGTGGCGCGTGATCGTGCTTTCGTCGCGCCCATCGATGATGCCGCGCACGACAAAATCCCAGGTGCCCGGATAGATCGTGCCCTTGAGCGGAATGACATCGCCGACCTTGAAGCCGTAGGAATCGGCTAACTGGCGGCCCACCAGCGCGCCGCGCCGGTCGCGCTGGTAGTCGGCGCGTTGCTCGGCCGGGACGATGTATTCGGGATACAGGTCCAGATAGTTGTCCGATACCGCAAACTGCGCGAAAAAGTTCTTGGGATCGCGATAGATGCCGGCAAACCAATTGGAACGCGCCACCAGCGTCACACCATCCACGCCCTTGATCCGGTATTCGTAATTGAGGGGCAGCGCAAACGTCAGCGAGATGGCGTTCCGCGTGATGAGGCGCGCGTTGGATGCCGCGGACGCGCCGGCGTACCAGGCATCGACCACGGTCTGCAGCAGTCCGTAAGCCAGCACGGCGATCACCAGCCCGAGCACGGTCAACATCGTGCGCAGCTTGTGGCGCATCGCGTTGCGCGCGATCAGCTTGGTCACGAACATCGTCAGTCCCGGGGCGCCGGGCGGCGCTGTTCGGTATGCAGCAGCTCGCCTTTTTCAAGGTGAACCAGCGACTTTGCCGCCTCGGCCGCGTGGGCGTCGTGGGTGACCATGATGATGGTCTTGCCAAGGTCGGCGTTAAGCCGTTGCAGCATGGCCAGGATCTCGGTGGCCGACGAGCGGTCCAGGTCGCCAGTGGGTTCGTCGGCAACGATCAGTGTGGGGTCGGTGATCAGCGCCCGCGCAATGGCCACGCGCTGCTGCTGCCCTCCGGACAGCTCTGTGGGGTAGTGGTCCATGCGATCGGCCAGGTTGACCATGCGCAGCACCAGTTCCACGCGCTCGCGCCGCTCGGCGCGCGACAGTCGCGTCAGCATCAGCGGCAGTTCCACGTTTTCATAGGCGGTCAGCACCGGCATGAGGTTGTAGAACTGGAAAATGAAGCCGACGTGCGCGGCGCGCCAGTCGGCCAGCGACGCTTCGGGCAGCCCGGAGATATCGATGCCGCCGACCAGCAGCTCGCCACGGTCCGGACGATCGATGCCGGCGATCAGGTTCAACAGCGTGCTCTTGCCGGACCCGGACGGCCCCATCAGCGCAATGAAATCGCCTTCGGCGATATCGAGCGAGATGTCCGACAGCACGGGCACGGTTTGCGCGCCGCGCTGGTAAGACTTGGCCAGATGGCGGATCGAAACGAGGGGTTCGGCCATGTCTTACTTCTTGGCCAGCGTCACGCTGGCGCCATCCGCCAGCTTGTCAGCCGGCGCCAGCACCACGGTAGCGCCGGGCTTGATGCCCTGCACGGTTTGCAGTTCGCCGATCTTCGCGCCGCGCGTGACGGCGGTTTGCCGCACCTTGCCGTTGTCGATTACGAACACCACGGGCTTGCCATCGCGCTCGACCACGGCGGACGGCTGCACGGCCGGCAGCGGCGTGTTGTCCTGCGGCGGCACCGGCTTTGACAGGAAGGCGATCTTCGCGCTCATGTCGGGCAGCACGCGCTGGTCGCGGTCAACGAAGCGGATCTTGACCAATACGGTAGCCTTGGAGCGGTCCACGGTCGGCACGATGCGCGCCACGCGCCCCGCCATGCGCAGGCCGGGCAGGGCGTCGAGCAGGATTTCGCACGGCTGGTCCACCGTGATCCTGGCGATATTCGATTCGGCCACGTCGGCCTCGACCTCCAGCGTTTCCATGTCGGCAATCGTCACGATGGCGCCCTTGGTGTCGGCGGCGGCCGAGAACGGCGTGATGTTGTCGCCCACGTTGGCATGCTTGATCAGCACCACGCCGTCGAACGGCGCGCGGATCACCGTCTGCTCGACGGAGACTTCCGAGGCGCGGGCATTGGCCTTGGCCGAGACGATAGACGCCTGGGCATTGCTGATCGACGCGCGCGCCTTGTTGTAGCGGGCGAGGTCGGCGTCGTACTGCTGCTTGGAGATGGCCTTCGGTTCCAGCAGCATTTCGGAACGTTTCAGGTTGACTTCGGCGTCGCGCAGTTCGGCCTGCTGCAATTGCAGGTTGGCCTGGGCCACCTCCACCTGCGCACGCGCCTGCGCCGCCGATGCCTCGACGTCGCGGCTTTCCACGCGCGCGATGATCTCGTCTTTCTTGACCCGCGACCCTTCCAGCACGCCCAGCCATTCCAGCCGGCCCTGCGCCTTCGATGCCACGGCCGCCTTGCGCTGCGGCACCACGTATCCGGTGGCATTGAGCAGCGTGTAGTTCTGGGATGGGTAGGCGGTGGTGACGGTGGTGCTTTCCACGGGCTGCGGGCCCATCAATTTGACACCCACGCCGATCAGCGCCAGGAGGACCACGGTGATGATTGCGTAACGCCGCCACGGGCGCCGCCGCCGCTGCACGGGCGCCATGGCGCTACGGTCGATTTTCAGCTTGCTCAGGTCTTGATCGGCCAATTTGGGATCCTGCGGATGGAAAGCGCGAAAGTGCGCCGCGGGAGTTCTCGCTCCCGACGATGGGCGTCAAATATACAGGAATCGCAATTCAAACGGGGATTGCATCTACCTCAGGAATGGTGAAGTTTATTCGAAGGATCAGATATTGACGATCGCCTTTTTAAATTTGAAACAACGGAATAAACAACGCCCTTATTTAGACGAAGTGCCATTCTCGCTATGACAGCGGGTCTATAGACTTCGGCATCTAGCATCTATTCGGTTCGATTCAAGATCTCGATCCGGCAATCGCCGATGCTTCCCGGAAACGTCAGGTAATCTCCACACTGCTGGGCAGTGCACGTTGGCATTTTTGGGATTAATCATCAATCCGCTGGCATGTTTAGTCTGGCTTTCGTATGGCAATACCCGAAATGCAAAGTGCAATCAGTACAATCGAATTCGAACTCATCCCGTTTTCCCGAGCAATGGATGACGACCGTTTCGCATCCGCCGGCGTCGGCACGATCGCGAAATGGGTAATGGAATATCTGTGCCGGCCCCATCCCGAGCTCGGCCGCAAGGGCGTGGTCTGCCCGTGGACGCCGGTGGCAATTGCGCAGGATACGTTGTGGATCACCCGGATCGACGTTGCGGGATTAACCGCCCAGGCCGTCGATAATGCCATCGAAGCGCTGCTGGGAATTTATCGGGACCAGATTCCCACCGATGGTGACGAGGCGCGCCACAAAACCATTCTCACTATTATCGACCGACTCGACCGTCCGGCGGATGTTGCGGAAATTCATAAACGCATGAAGCCGGTATTTGTGGCGCAGGGTCTGATGCTGGGCGAGTTTTACGAAGGATGTGAAAAGCCCGGCATTCGGAATGCGAACTTCCATGCCCTGCAATCGCCATTGCCGTTGCTGGTGATTCGGGAAATGGTTGCGCTGGACGCGGTATTTCTCGCCGAGAAAAGAGCATTTCTCGACGATTATTTCACCAGGCACGGCGAGCATGGGCTGAACAAGATGAATGCCATGCTGCGGCCCGGGAGCCGTCTCGATATTCCACCGCATTGCGCCGAGGCGATGAAAGCGTACCTGGCCGAGCGCGCGCATTCGGTGGACGATCTGGACGCCCACGCGCCGTGACCGCGCGCGCAGGCGTGCCCGCGTCAGTTCCCGCATCGACAGGCGGCGGGGGCGCTGCGCACGCGGGCCGAAGTCTCGGGAAGGACGGATCGCCGTTGCCGCCGTATGGAGGTCATTTCGCGAGCGTCTGGTACGTGCGTACGTCCGATGCCGGTGCGCCCGGCGGCGCTTCCACGGCGGCGGTCGGCACGGTGCTGTCGCGCGATGAAATCTCTCGGTGGCGCAGCTTCGTCGCGGTCGAGCCGGCAAATCTGTATCTGCTTTCCAGGCTGATGTTGCGGCACGTCCTGACGCACTGCCACCCGTCGATTGCGCCGCTGGGCTGGTGCTTTGCCATCGAAGCGACCGGTCGGCCGCGTATCGATGCGGTGCGGGGCACCGTGGGATTGCACTTCAGCATCTCGCACTGCCAACGGGCTGTCGCCATCGCGGTGGCGAGTGTCGAAGGTATCGGCGTCGATGTCGAATCGACAGATGTTGATGCCGGCATGGCGACCGCCTTGCTGGGCCAACTCCACACCAGCGAAGTGCAGGAACTTCCGCGGCAGCAGTCGGGCGCCCTGAATACGCGGCATATGTTAGGGCTGTGGACGCTCAAGGAGGCGTATCTGAAGGCGATCGGGACAGGGCTTTCCGTGCCGCCGAAGGCGATTGCCTTCGACCGCCTCAATCGGTTGATGCCGGAATGCCGGCTTCCTCCGGAAAACGCTGGGCGGCTTTGGGATTTCTTTGCACCGGAGGTGCCCCATGGAATCTGCCTTGGCGTTGCCATCGCGCGCCCGTCGTCGGCGGGCCGACCGGTCGAGTTAGCGGGATTGCCCCCGCGGCGCTGGTTGCCCGTTGCCGAAGCTGTTGCCGACCTGAATCTGTCGACCGCACATCGTCAGTGTTTCGATGTCCTGACATCGGGGCCGATCCTGCAAAAGACCTTTTGTTACGGCGCGTGATCGCGCTGTCGCCAGCCACGCGCAATCGGCGCGTCTGGCCTTTCACCCTCACAGTATTCCGCATCAATACCATGTTGACCCACCGGCAGTTTCCGCTCACGCAACAGCAGCACGAACTTTGGCTTTCCTATCTCATCGACAAGTCTGATCGATTCAATAACTTCCTCAGTTATGAATTGCAGGGAGATCTCGATCACGATTGCTTTCGGCGCGCGCTGGAATTTGCGTACGCCAACATGGAAGCAAGCCGGTCGGTCATCGTGGATGCGTCGGAGCCAATCCAGCATGTGCTGCCGCCGATGGATTTCAGCAGGCTGCGGTTTGCATACCGGGACCTGCGCGACTCGGGCGGCCAGTGCCCGCGTGACGCGGCGCTGGCGTGGATCGACCAGCAGAACCGGCAGACGCTCGATATCACGGCCGCCGCAGGCGTCATTGCGCTGGCGCGATACGGTGCGTCCGCCTATGTGCTGACAATCGTGTACCACCACATTTTCATGGATGCCGCCACGGCGCGCAGCTGCATGGCAATGATCGAGCAGGGATACGGCAGGGCGCTGGCCGGCGCGCCCGTAGAAGTCATGCGCGACAGCGACATGCAGCGCTATCTCGATGCCTGTGCGCGCGTGACCCATGAGGCGCGCGAAGACGCGCGCCAGTTGTGGCGTTCGCATCTGCATGGACGCGGACTCTCAACGGATCTGGGCGTGCGCCGGCGCAGCGGCCAGATGGAGGAATTCGACTTCGCCTTCCCAACGGAACTGGCAGCGGGCGTTCGGCAGTTGTGCCGGACGCTGCGCATCACGCCGTTCATCTTCATGAGCGGACTCTTTGCGGCGATGGTCGCGCGATTGCATTCGCGCGACAGCGTGACAGTTGGCTACCCGGTGAACGTACGCCCGCGTGGCCAGCCAGACCTGCTCGGTTTCTACATCTCGCGCTTTCCGATGGCGCTCGATATCGACTCGCGGACATCGTTCAGGCATTTGCTCGACATGGTACGCGCGTATCGCAAGGACATTTCCAGGCTTCCGGTTCTCGACTTCACCGAAATCCGTGACATCGCCTTGTCCGGGCAGACGACCGAGTCCGGCCCGGACCTGAACCTGATGATCGGCGAAACCATGATCGATGCCGTGCCATTGCGGTTGAGCGGCGTGTCGGCCACGCCCTTGCAGACGGGCATCGGACGGGGCCAACACGACCTCGGCTACTTCTACGATCCGGCGTCGCCCGTGCTGGAAGGTCGTTTCCAGTTCGATAACGGTGCCTTTTCTGGCGCACAGATGCACGCGATGGCGCAATGCATGACGGCCTTTGCCGAGTGCGTGGTCCGCGATGTCGATACCGCACTGGATGCGTTGCCGTATCCGCTGGCGCTGCCGTTCTCGTTGCTTGACGCGACATCGGCCGAGTCGCCGTTCAGATCGTTGCAACAGCGCTTTGCCGATGTGGCAAGCGCGATGCCCGATGCGCCCGCGGTCGTCTTCGGCGAGCAGCGTCTCACCTATCGCGATCTTCTCGCGCATGCCTTGCAATTTGCCGGCGAGCTACGCGGTCATGGCATCGGCAGCGGGCAACTGGTCGCGATCTGCGTCAGCCGCTCGCCCGAACTGATTGTGGCGATCCTCGGCACGCTGGTCGCGGGGGCCGCGTACGTACCGGTGGATCCGCAGTTTCCGGCCGAGCGCAAGCAGCAGATGCTTGCCGACGCCGATCCCGTCGCGGTCATCACGGCAGGCGGCGCGCCATACCACGACAGCGGGCGCCGGCAGATCGCCGTCCAGCTGGAGGCGTCCGCACCAGCGTTGGCAGCGCCGCTGCCCGACCTCGCGGCGCGGCCCGACCAACTGGCCTATGTGGTTTACACGTCTGGCAGCACGGGGCGGCCAAAGGGCGTGGCGGTCAGCCAGCGCGCCATCGGCAATACAGTGCATGGCGTGCGTCGCACCTACGATTTCCGCGTGGGTTACGGCTGTCTGCAAAATCTGTCGATTTCGTTCGATGGCGCGATCCTGGACATCTTCTGCACGTTGCTCAACGGCGGCTACCTGGTGCTGACCTCGCAGGAAACCTTGATGGATCCGGCGGAGCTGGTTGCGCTGATGCGGCGGCACGACGTCAAGGTCGCGACGTTCATCCCGTCGTATCTGAACGTCATCGGTTTTCACGACCTGCCGCTGCGCACGCTGATCAGTGCCGGCGAAGTGGCAAACTCCGTCGTCCTTGAGCAGTATCGACAGGCCGGCGTCCGTTGTATCAACGGCTATGGCCCCACCGAGGCGGCGGTGGCCGCGTTGAACCACGTGATCGACGGGCCGGTTCTGGGGCGCAGCGTGCCGGTGGGCCGTCCGCTCGACGGCACGCTGGCTGCCGTGGTCGACAGTTGCGGCGCGGTGCTTCCGGCTGGCTTCGTCGGTGAACTGAGGCTTGGCGGCGCGGGACTGGCGACCGAGTACGTCAACAATGCGCCGATGACGCGCGAGCGCTTCGTGACGATGCGACATCCGCTCACATCTGCCGATGTCCGCACCTATCGCACGGGCGATCTGGCGCTGCTCAATGCCGACGGCGAGTTCGAGTACCGGGGCCGCAGCGATGATCAGGTCAAGATTCGCGGATTCCGCATCGAACTGGCCGACATCGAGAGCACGGTACAGATGCATCCGTGGGTGACCGAAGCCGCGGTCATGACGATCGACGACGAACGGACCGGGCACACCGGCCTGCACGCCTTCCTGTGCGTGGATGAGAGCGAAATCGCCGGCATCGACGGCGCGGATCTGCCGCCCGATTCGATGCACCTTTACGCCGCGCACACCGGCAAGGCGCTGCACCAGCTGGCAGACCGGCCGGTCAAACTCGGTGCCGATGGTACGGAAATCGCCCTGCCGGTGGCGGATCACGTTGACGATGTGATGGCACTGGCCTTCCAGCGCAAGACCTATCGCTTCTACGACGGCGGGGAGGCGTCCGTCGACGATCTTCATGCGACATTGGCCGACGCGCTCGCGGCGACGCCGGGCGTTTGCGGCGATTCAGCGGTGACGCTCGCGTCGCTGGCGCATGTGCTGGCCCATTTCGGTCGCTTCCGCAGCGCCGCGCGGTTATTGCCGAAATACCTTTATCCGTCCGCCGGCGCGATCTACGCGATGCGGCTCTATGTCGAGATCGCCAATCTGGCGGGTGTGCCGGACGGGTTTTATTGTCTCGATCGCGACGACCTGACGCTGGGATGGATGGCGCCGCCCATGCCGGCCGCCGCGTGCGCCATGGATCCGGCGCACGCCTGCGTCACGCTGCATTTGCGTGCCGATCCGGAAGAGGTCGGGGCGGTGTACGGGGAGTTGTCTACGGCGCTGCTGACCGTGGAAGCCGGCTACATGTTTGGACTGCTGGAGTCCGCATGCGAGGCCGCCGGCATCTGTTGCGGCGATATTGCCAACCAAGCGGCAAGCGTGCCGTTGCCCGGATGCAGCTTCGGCACGATCGCGCTTGGCATTCGGTGCAACGCGGCGGAGCGCCGTCCAAATCCCACCCTGCTGGTTCAGGTGCATCGGGACGGCGCCGTGATGGGGCTTCCCGGCAAGGGCCTGTACCGGTTCGACGACGATGGCTTTGCGTTCGTTGCCGATGAAATTGCGCAGACACGGCGCTTTGCGGCCATCAACCAGTCCACCTTCGAACGCTCGGCTTTCTCGATCGCCATCTTCGACGAGGCGGCCACGACCTGGCGCGGACACGTGCAGATCGGGCGATTCGCGCAGCGGCTGCTGATGAACACGCACGGACTGGGATTCTGCCAGGCCGGCTTTACCGGCACCCGGCCTATCGAGCATATCCGGCGCTTGTTCGAATGCTCGCCCGCCAGCGGCGGCGCCGCGCCCGCGTTTGGCCATATTCTGCTCGGTGGCGCGATCTCGTTGGAGCAACGCCTGGCACGTGACGGCCGCGAAGATGCGGCGCACCAGAAAGGCCCCCTCGATCTCGTCGAAGATTTCGTGCGCAACCGGCTGCCTGCGTACATGGTGCCGCAGTCGTTCAATGTGCTGAAGTCGATGCCGGTGACACCGGGCGGCAAGACCGACCGTGCCGCGCTCGCGCGGCTGCCCAGGGCCGTTTCGACCGTTGGCCCGGTGACGCCACCGCGTACGGCGTGCGAACGCGCGGTTGCGGCAGCATTCGGCGCGATCATTGGCATTGCCGATGTCGGGCTGGAAAGCGATTTCTTCCGCCTGGGCGGCGATTCGATCAAAGCCATGCGCTTGTCCAGCGTACTTGGCGACGAGGGCCTGGCAGTCAGCGTGCCTGACATATTCCGCTTGCGCACAGTGCAGGCGATCGCGGCAATTGCCGGGAGCGCACCTGCCAGTAACGCCCGGCACGAGGGCGACGACAGCGACGATGGCGACGCATTCGATCTGGCCCAGACGCTGTCGCGAATCGCGCATGTGGAGCCGTTGCGCGCCGACGCGCTGTCGCGCGTGATCGACCATGTTGCCCAGGTCGGCCACGATGCCAGCCAGATCGAGGACGTGACCGCATTGACCGGCATGCAGCTCGGCATCATGCTGGAAGACCGGTACGCGCGGGAGAACGGCGCGCGACCGCCCTACATCTGCCAGATGGTGGTGGAGCTTGACGAGTCCGTCGATGTCGATTGTCTGAGCGCATGCTGGTCGGACACCGTCGCGCACTTCGCGGCGCTGCGCAGCTGTTTTATCGCTGCGGATAAGGTAGGCGCTCCATTGCAGGTCTTCCTGCGCGAGGCGCGGCCTCGCGTGGACATCCACACTGCCGACGTCACGCCCGATGCATCGATCGATTCCATCGCAAGGCGCATCGTCGAGGCACGACGCGAGGCGGGCTTTGTCCTGGCGTCGCCATCGCTCGCGCAACTGTCGATCGTGCGCGCAGACCATTGCGCCATCGTGGCGTTGACCGGCCACCATATCGCGCTGGACGGATGGTCGAGCATGAACGTGCTGCGCCACCTGTTCGCGCTGTACGACGCGCGCCGGGCCGGCATCGAACCCTCTGCCGAGATGCGGGAGTCGGTGCCCTTCAACAGGTTCGTTCGCGCGCACGCATCGTCAGAAACGCGCCAGGATAGCGCTTCGTTCTGGAACACATATCTGGCTGGCTGGGAAGAGACCACCGCATTGCCGATGGCCAGAATGTGCAGCGGCGCGGTGCGACCGAAGACTGACTTCTCGATCGTAGACGACTGGCTGCCGGCGGAGGTGACGGCATCGCTGCATCGCTTCAGCGCGGCGACGGGTGTGACCGCCGCAGTGGTGCTGCAGTACGCGTGGGCAGCACTGCTCGCCTTGCATCAACGCGCGGGCGAGGTGGTGTTCGGTGCGGTGCGGTCGGGGCGCATTGCACTGGCCAGTCTGGGGAATCCGCAGCAGGCGGTCGGCATGTTTGTCGCCACCGCACCGGTGCGCGTGCCCATGGCGGGCGCGATGCGCATCGAAGACGGCTTGCGCGGACTGGCTGCGGCGGAGCAGGAAAAGCTGCCGCACGAGCAGTGCGGTACGGGGCAGATCAAGGCCGCCGCACGCATCGACGGCGATCGCGATCTGTTCCACACGCTGTTCGTCTTCGAGAACTACGAAACGGGCAGCGCCCAGGCGCCGGGGCAGGGACAGCGTTTCCAAATCCGGCAAGATCTCACGGAGGAAAGCACCGGCTATCCGCTGTCGATCATGGCCATTCCGGGCGACAGACTCCAGCTGCGCCTGCATTTCGATTGCCATCACTACGATGCACAGGTGGCCGGCGAGTTGCTGCGCCGATACCGCGGGTTGATCTCGCAGATTGTCAGCGGCACGGTGCGGACGGTGGACGATCTGCGCTTGAGCCCGGCCCTGTCGTTGCTGCGAGGCGCGGCCGCGCCTCGACCGCTTGCCGGTTGCCAGACGCTGCACGATCATTTCGATGCCGCCGTCAAGCGCTGTCCCGATGCGATTGCCATCGTCGATGGCGAACATACCGTCACCTACGCCGGGTTGCAGGCGCTTGGCCAGCATCTGGCGGATATGCTGGCGGCTCGCGGGGTACGGCGCGGCGATATTGTCGGGCTATATCTTGACCGCGGCGACGCGATGGTGGCGTCGATGCTGGCGACGATGCGGCTTGGCGCTATGTATGCACCGCTCGATGTCGATGCGCCGGCCGCCCGGGTCCGAGGCGTGATCGCGCGCAGTCGCCCGGCGCTGCTGCTCACCGATGCCGATTGGCTTGCGATGCTGCAAGCGACGGCGGCGGATGTCGATGTCATGGCTGTTGACCCACGCTCGCTCGCGCTTGCCCAACCGGAAGCAGTGCCCCAATCGCCCGATCCGGCGGCCGAATCCGCGCCTGCAATCGACGGCACTGCGGCAGCCTACGTGATCCACACGTCGGGATCCACCGGGGAGCCCAAGGGCGTGGTGGTGTCCCATGCGGCTGCTCTCAATACCGTTCTGGCGCAGATCGACGCATTCCAGGTGGCGGCGGGCGACGGTTGCCTGCACAACTTCGCGGCCTGCTTTGACGGCGCCGTGTCAGAGATCTTCACGGCGCTTCTGGCAGGCGGACGTCTTGTGATCGCGTCACGCGCGCAGCAACGCGATCCGGCGCTGCTGGCGGCGCTGGTGCGCGAACAGCGTGTCGCAATCGCCTCGCTGCTGCCTTCGATGATCGGCGCCATCGACCGGTACGGGATCGCGTTGAAAACGCTGGTTTCCGCCGGGGAGCCCGCCGTCGCGGATCCGTTGCGCCGCTTTCTTGCGCGCGGTACGCGCTGCATCAACGCATATGGACCCACCGAGACCGCCGTTTGCGCCACGATGCATGTGCTTGAGCAGTCCGATCCGGAGCGCCCCAGTGTGCCAATCGGCGTGCCCGTTGCGGGAATGACCGTGCGCATCCTCGACGAGCGTGGGCGAACTGTGCCAACCGGCTGTCATGGAGAGATCGCCGTCAGCGGCCCCGGGCTGGCGCTGGGTTATCTGGCGTCGGGCGAAGGCGCCGGGCAAGCGTGCGCGTTCCGGCAGTTGCCCCACGACGACGGCTCGGCATCGGACCGCGCATATTTCACAGGCGACATCGGCCGCGTACTGCCCGACGGCACATTGGAATACCTGGGCCGGAAAGACTCGCAGGTGAAGATCCGCGGTTATCGCGTCGAGCCGCGCGAACTGTCCGCCGCGATCGAAGCTTCGGGACTGGTTGACGGGTGCGCCGTGTCGGTGGCCGACGATCAGACGCTGATTGCATTCGTGGTGCCCGACTTGTCCGCCGATATGGTCGCCGATTTGTCCGCCGATATGGTCACGGACACGGATTTGCGCGCGATCGAGCGCAGGCTGTTGGCCTGGATCGAAGCGACATTGCCTTCGTACGTCTGGCCATCTCGGATCTGCTTCGTGCCGAACATCCCACGGCTGTCAAACGGCAAGGTCGATGAGCGCGGCCTGATGAGTCAGTTGCGTCAGCGGCAAACGCAAGCACCGCGGTCGACGCCGGCCGACGAGGCCCGGGCCGTGCCCGACGCCGGCAGCGCCGGACGACTGGCAACGATTTGGCGCACCTTGCTCAAGACCGACCAAGTCGACATGACCTCCGACTTTCTGCGCTTGGGCGGCAACTCGCTCAAAGCCATGCTGATGGCGGGCGCCATCGTCGATGAGTTCGGCGTGGAGTTGCGAGTCGATACGATTCTTCGGCATCCGCGCTTCGAGGACGTACTGGCCGCCATCGACGGCCATGATGCACGGGACAGTCAAGGCCGCGTGGTGCGATTCGGTGGATCCGGTGCGTCGGCTCCCACGCTGGTATGCGTGCCCGGCGTCGGCGCGCTGGCGGATAGCTTCGGGCCACTGGCCGAGGCCCTGGGCCCGATGGCTTCGGTGGTGGCGCTGGATCCTGCGCCAGCCGATACGACGGACGCCGCGGCGGATGTGGACCGGATCGTCGAGCGCAATCTGCAGGACCTGCGCAACGCAGGGATCGGCGGTCCGATCGTGCTGCTCGGCCATTCCTTCGGCGGCACGATTGCCTATGAAATGGCGCGTCGTCTTTCGGCTTCGACCGTCGATACACAGATGCATGCCCAAGCCGATGCACGGGTCGATGTGATCCTGATCGATTGCAAGCCGTGGACGCAGGTACTTGGCGCCGATGCGGCGCGCGCGATCTCGCGGCAATTGCGCGCTGGCCGCGTAGCGAGCGGCGCCTCGCTGCTGCGGGACCACCTGGAGCCGCTGGTGCATCGGATCGATCCGAACCGGCGGCGATTGCTGGCCGAAGTGATGGAGCGCCTCAATGATGGCGATCCAATCGATGGTCCGCTGCTTCGACATTTCGATATCGTGCTGGGGCAGCTCGCGATGGCCTACGATCCGGCGGCTTGTGCCGATGCACGGCGGCCAGAGTCGGTGACGGTGCACCTCGTGGCGGCATCCGCAAGCGCGATGCCCGACATTGCATCTGCGTGGGAAAGCGCCGGCGCGCAAATCGGCAGGTCGGCCTGTGTCACCGGCGATCACTTCTCGATCCTGGAGACGCCACACGCCGAGGGACTCGCTTCGGCCATCGCCAGGCTGCTGAATCTGGGAGCGGGAAAATGACCATGGCATCGATCGCACAACAACAGGCCGCGGCCGCATGCCTGGCAGAGCTGGCCGGCCTCGCGGGCGAATGCGAGGTATTGACCGATGACGCGGTGCTGGCGCCGTACCGGACGTCGACGTTTCCGTCCCGGAGCGAGATCCTGGCGGTGGTCAGGCCCGCCAGTGCGCCAACGGTGCGGGCGGTGCTGCAATGCGCCGCGCGCCACGGCGTGGCCGTGCATCCGAAAAGCACGGGCAAGAACTGGGGATATGGCTGCAACCTGCCGCCGCGTGGCGCGGCGCTGGTGATGTCATTCGAGCGCATGAACCGCATTGTCGATTACGACGATGCATTGGGCTGCATGACCGTCGAACCTGGCGTCACTTTCCGGCAGGTGCACGACTACCTGAAAGCGCGCAACGCCGCGTTCATCGGGCCGGTGATCGGCAGTTCGCCCGATGCAAGCCTGATTGGCAATGCCCTGGAGCGGGGCATCGGCAAAGGCCGGCTCGGCGACCGTTTCGGATCCGCCTGCAACCTTGAGGTGGTACTGCCGGACGGTGAAATCATCCGCACCGGCTTTGGCAGGTTCCCACATGCCAGGGCCGCTGGCGTGGCGAAGTGGGGGCTCGGTCCGGCGCTCGATGGCTTGTTTTCGCAATCGAACCTGGGCGTCGTCACGCAGGCGACATTCCTGCTCGATCGCGCAATGCCGCACTTCCAGGCGTTCTTCTACACCATTGATCGTCGCGCCAGCCTGGCCAGCGCGATCGACGCACTGCGCCTGCTTCGGCTCGAAGGCACGCTCTCGACCACGTCGAGCCTGACCAGCAGCACGCGCATGCAGGCGATGATGCAGGGCGGCGCGCCGGACCGGCGCTGCACGTTCAGCGATATCGAGGAGTTCGAGCGCCAGCGTTTGCGCGGCGCGCAGTGGGTGGGCGAGGACGTTATCCTGTCGCCCACGGCGGCGATCGGCCGCGCCCGGCGCAAGCGGATTCGCGCGGTGCTGGGGCCGGTGACGAGCCAGCTTGTCTTTATCGACGATTTTCGCGCCCGGCTGCTCGGAAAGCTGGCGGCGCCGCTGCGCAGGTTCGCGCGCGTCGATGTGAGCAGCATGGTCGAATACTACGAAAACAGTCCGTATCGCGGCATTCCTTCCGCAATGGGGCTCAACATGTGCTACGCGGACAAGGACGTGCCGCCGGGGCCGAATCCGAATCCTTCAAGCGATGGCGTGGGCCTGGCCTGGGTCGCGCCGATTTTGCCGTTCAAGGGCTGCGAGGTGGAAGCCGTGCAGGCGATCCTTGTACGTAGCTATCGGAGGTTCGGCTTCGCGCCGAATATCGGCTACAACATGAGTTCGGACCGCGCGATCACCTGTACGGCCGCGATCTTTTTCGATCGTGCCGACGAGGACCAGGCCCAGCGCGCCGAAGCTTGCCGGGCCGCGATGGAAGCGGAACTGATTGCCGCCGGATGCCCACCGTATCGCAAGGGGATTCAAGGCATGGACGAAGCCGCCGCGCCTGCGGACGACTACGCCAAGGTGCTGGCCCGGCTCAAGACGGCGCTGGACCCCCAGCGCGTGCTGTCGCCCGGCTATTACGGCATTGGGTAGGGTCCGTCGCCGGGCCACCGCCGGACCATCGTCGGGATATTTGTCGGGCCACCGCATCGGGCCGGACGCCGGTCCGGGGCCCCATTGCTGCAGCCGCATCGGACGAACGGCGTGGTATCTGAGGCGCGGTGGCGCGCGAAGTGCGGAGGCCGCGTTCGGCGTCCGTCGTGGCCGCGCTTTACAGCAGCTTGCCGGGATTCATGATGCCGCTGGGGTCGAAGACCTGCTTGATGGCGCGCATCAGCCGGAGTTCGAGCGGATCCTTGAGCGTCATGAATGCGTCGCGCTTCAGCTGGCCGATGCCATGCTCGGCGCTGATGCTGCCGTTGTAGCGCGCCACTTCTTCCATCACCTCGTCACTGACCGCCTTGCCCTCTCCGAGCGCCCATTTGGGATCGGCGCCAAGCGGGCGCGACAGGTTGTAGTGCAGGTTGCCGTCGCCAAAGTGGCCGAAGATAAACGGGCGGATGCCGGGGTGCCTTGCTTGCAGGCGCGCCTGCATCGACGTCATGAACGCCGGAATATGCTCGATCGGCAGCGACACGTCGTGCTTGAGGTGCAGGCCGTCGGCGCGTTGCGCTTCCGAAATTTCCTCGCGCAGACGCCACAGACCCTGCAATTGCGCCAGCGATGCGGAGACCGCCGCGTCGCGGCACAAGCCCTGTTCCAGCGCATCGCCAATCACCGCTTCCAGCAGCGCATTCAGGACTTCCTCGGATGCCGTGTCGGCGATTTCCAGCAATACGTACGCGGGATGACGTTCGGAGAACGGCGCCTGGACATTTTCGGCATGCGTGAGCACCAGATCGAGGCATTCGCCGGTAAAGAATTCGTAGGCCTGCAAGCGCGCGCCGCAACGCGCGAACAGCAGCGAATACAGTTGCAGCGCCTGTTCCGACGAATCGACGGCGGCCAGCACCACGGCGCGCGTATCGGCGCGCGGCAGCAGACGCAGCGCCGCCGCCGTAATGATGCCAAGCGTGCCTTCCGAGCCGATCAGCAGTTGCTTGAGATCGTAGCCAGTGTTGTCCTTGCGCAGCGTACGCAGGCCGTGAAAGATCTCGCCATTGGGCAGCACGGCCTCCACGCCGAGCACCAGCTCGCGCGTCATGCCGTAGCGCACGACGTTGACGCCGCCGGCATTGGTGGCCAGGTTGCCGCCGATCTGGCAGGAATCCTCGGCGGCCAGCGACAGCGGGAACAGTCGGTCGTGTTCCGCGGCGGTACGGCGCAGGTTGCCCAGGATGCAGCCGGCTTCGGCCACCATCGTGTTGGCGATGGTATCGACCGAGCGGATCTTGTCCATGCGGTCCAGGCTGATCACGACGTTGGCCTGGCTGCTGTCGGGCGCCGCGCCGCCGCACAGTCCGGTATTGCCGCCGCGCGGCACCACCGGTACGCCTGCCTGCTGGCATAGCGCCAGTGCCTGCGCCACCTGCGCGGTGGTGCGCGGACGGATCACCGCCTGCGCCTGGCCCTTGTACAGGCCGCGCCAGTCGGACAGCCAGGGTGCCACCGCGTCGGCGGCGGTCGAAACCACGTCGGGGCCAAGAGATTCGGTCAGGCGCTGGGCGAAGAGGGGGTCGGACATGATGGCAACTCGATCGGTCGATTACGAAATTCAGGGGCGCATCGGCAGGCCAAGCCGGCCGGCGGCGTTACGCAGATGGTCGGTCGCGCAGCGGCGCGCCAGATCGGCATCGCGCGCGCGGATGGCGTCGAAGATCGCCACGTGTTCGCCGTGGACCTGCTCGGGCAGGCCCGGCTGCTGGCGCGAATTGAGCCGCGCGGTGCGCACGGCATGGTGCAGTTGCAGATTCATGTACTGCAGCAACTGCACGTAATAGGGATTGTGCGTGGCGGTGGCGATGGCGACGTGAAACTGGATGTCCGGCTCCACGCCGTGGTCCGGATCGTCGAGCTGCGCGGCCAGCGCGTCGAGCACGCCGCGCATGCTCGCCACATCATGCTCGGTGCGATGGCGCGCCGCCATGGCGGCTGCCGCGCTTTCCAGATCGATCCGCAACTCGAAAATCGCGGCCAGATCGCCGGCGTCGGCGCTGCTGGCCAGGCGAAATCCGTTGTCGCTGACGCGCGAGCGCACTGTGCTGCCCAGCCCCTGCCGGCTTTCGATCATGCCTTGCGAGCGCAAATGCTCGGACACCTCGCGGATCACGGCCGCGCTCACGCCGTAGCGCTCGGCCAACTGCTTGCCCGTGGGCAGGCGTGTGCCGACGGGAAATGTCCCATCGGCAATCTCCGCACGCAGCAACTGGATCACGCGCTCGGTCAGGGTTATCGGCCGGGTATGCATAGCCGCAACCTTACGCTTTTCTGGTTATATGAAAACTAGGTGTAAACCCTTTCTTATGCGATGAGCTAACCCCGATATGCATTGCGTCAGTGCGAGGCGGCGAGGCGTCACTAGACTCGGGACCCGTTTGGAAGGACTCGACATATGCTCACACCAGATCAACGACTATCCATTGCCGCGCTGTACGCGCAACGAGTGCAAATGCGGCCGCTCGGCATGCGGCCAACCACCCGGCTGCAAAGGCCGGCGCGCGCTGCGCAAGTGTTTCAGCTTGAGCGCGTCGCACAGAATGTTTATTACCTGATCCCGCAATCGCCGCAGACGCTGCCGGTACCGGTACCGCATGGCCGCTTCGTCTTCGTTGTCCTGGTCGAGGATCCGGGACGCCTCTATTGCGCGGTGTCGCGTGGCAACTATGTGGTGGGAGGCTCGCGCCGCGATTTGGTCGTCAGGGGGCATACGTCGCTGACACGCGGCGCAGACGTGCTTTTTGCCGGCGAACTGGTTTTTCTCCACGGCGAGCTGTTCTACTGGTCGAACGACAGCGGCCACTATCGGCCGCCCGAAAGTGTGCGCCATTTCAACCTGATCGGCGCGGTGCGGCGGCTGCTGCCCGAATCGAAGTTCCGGGCGAACGAATTCCACTAGCTCGACCAACTGCGCGGTCTATGGCGGCCGTCCACGCAACCCAGCGGCGGCGTGGACCGCCGAAGGGCGCGGACGGCATGCGGATGCCGGCGCGGAAGCTGCCAGTCGAGGGGGCGAAGGTGCGCCGCCGCTTAGAGCTTGCCTTCGATCGCCTTGCGTTCGCGCCACATCTGCTGCACGAACGGGTCGGTGATGCCGTACAGGCCATGGCCCTTGCGCATGATCAGGTTGGTCGCCATCAGTTCGTTGACCACCGGCTGGGCTTCCTCGACCTTGACCTCGCGTCCGATGGCCCGTGAATACGCGGCGGCGGCGTCCGCGGAAAACAGTCCGCGTGCGTCGCCTTCGGCCGACGCGATGCGGTCGAAGATGGCCGTGGCCAGTCCGCCGAGCTGTTCGAGTTTCATCAGTTCGATATCGGCCGCCGCCGACCGCAGCGTCGTGGCGATCATCGGCAAGTGCTCGTCGGGGTTGCTGTCCGGCGGCAAGTGGAAATGAAGCTGGCGCAGCGCCTTGATCATTTCCTCGGGCCGATGGCCCAGCGTCTCGAAAGCCTGCACCGCCACGTCGAGCGAGGGCAGGGCGGTGAAACCCTCGGCCGACAGCCGATCGAGCAGATAGGCGACATACGCCTTGTCCAGCACCGGATACGACACCGAAGTCGCGCCGGTGAACGCCTGGTTGCGGCGTGCCGTCAGTTCGCCAACCAGCGCGCGGTGCGATCCGGTGCCGACAAACAGGAAGTGGCCGGGCGTGTCGGGACGCGGATTGATGGCATCGCGCGCGGCCTTCAACGCCAGCAGCATCTGGCTGCCTTCGTCGGAGGTAATCGCGTGCTGCACCTCGTCGACAATCAGTACGACGTCGGTGCGGGCCTGGTCGACGATCTCGCCAAGCGCCTGCGCCAGCGTGGCACCGCCCGGCTCGCCCAGGTGATCGAGCTTGAAACCGAACTTGAAGCCGAAGGCCGCCACATCGGCGCCTGCCAGACGTTTGAGCTTGCGCACGGTGCTGGCACCGGGAGATTCCAGCTCGGCCAGTACTTTCTTGACCGCCGCCAGGATCAGCGCGGCCGGACTGCGCTGCGTATCGCTCCATAAATCCACATAGATCACGATGGCACCGAGATCTTCCAGCGCCGGGATCAGGTCGTTGAGCAGGAACGTGGTCTTGCCAATGCGACGCAGTCCGGAAAGGAACAGGCCCGAGCGCAGCCCTTCATCCAGCACGCTGGGATGCAGCAACTGCCTGGCCATCTGATGGGCGAGTTCAGGGCGCCGGTAGAGGTAGCTCATGGTTTATGTGGAATTATGGGATTCAAATAATTATACGGATCCTATAATTTCAAGTAAAACGCGCGACGGCGTAAATGTGATCTATGTGGCGCAAAGGGGTGGTGAAGGTTCCACATTGACTTGGGCGCTGCCACAATTCAGTTCCCTCCGGCCCCAAACTCGTCAAAACGCCATGCAACTATCGCCCGCCATTCCGATACTGCGCATCTTTTCGGTCGACAAGGCCAAGGAGTTTTACCTGGGCTTTCTCGGCTTCACGCTCGATTGGGAGCATCGGTTTGGCGAGGATTTCCCGCTCTATGCGCAGGTCACGCGTTCCGGCCTGACTTTGCACCTGAGCGAGCATCACGGCGACGCCACGCCCGGATCGGCGATCTACGTGACCGTCGACGATATCGACGCGCTACATGGGGAGTTGACGGCGCGCCAGTACACGTACGCCAAACCGGGCGTGGAAGACGCAGATTGGGGGCGGCTGCTGAATGTGAAGGATCCGTTCGGCAACCGCATCTGCTTCTGCCAGCCGGCGCCCTGAGTCACGCCGGCGCTCAGGCCGCGTCGTCCGGCAGGATCTGCGGATTCCACGCGGCTTCCCAGAGATTGCCGTCGGGGTCCTGGAAGTAGCCCGCGTAGCCGCCATAGAAGGTGTCCTGCGCAGGCTTGACGATGTGGCCGCCGGCCGCGCGCACTTGCGCCATTACCTGATCGACTTCCGCCTTGCTGGCAACGTTGTGTCCGATCGAAAATCCGGTCGGGCATGGCGCGCTGGCCGGCAAGCCGGTATCCCACGACAGAGCGGCCCGTGGCCACAGCGCCAGCTTGAGCCCGGCCTGAAGATCGAAAAACGCCACGGCGCCGTGCTCGAACTCCTTGCCGACGATGCCCGGCGTGGGCAGGCCCAGTCCGTCGCGGTAGAACGAGACGGCACGCTCAAGATCGGTCACGCCAAGCGTCAGTACGGAGATGCGGGGTTTCATGAGAGCTCCATGGAGAATCGCGTCCGTCGGATCGCCACGTCTGCATGGTCGGTCCAGCCGGTTTCGGCAAGCCATGGCTCTACGTGACGATGGGGCGGCGACGGCGGGTGGGAGGCTGCCATTGTAGTGCCGGGCGGGCGGATACAATGCTGACCCGTTCTTGCCGCACCGAGCGCCGCCATCCGCGTCGCCAGTGAGTGATTCGTCGCCTGTGGCCTGCCAGGAATTGCCATGAACACGCAGTTTTGCACGTCGATCCCACATATCGGGCGTCTTTCCCGCCTTGCTCCTATTGCTGGCATCGCAATCGGCGCGATGGCCATGCCGATATCGGCCAGCGCAGCCGCCGCGCCGGACGCCATTGCGGATGTCGTCAGTGCGACGATTCGGCCGGTCATGGCCGAATACAAGGTGCCGGGCATGGCCGTGGCGATTACTGCCGGGGGCCAGCATCGTGTATTCAATTTTGGCGTGGCGTCGAAGGCCAGCGGGCAGCCCGTTACCGATGCCACGATCTTCGAGATCGGGTCGCTCAGCAAGACATTCACTGCAACGCTAGGTGCCTACGCCCAGGCACGCGGCGCGCTGTCGCTCGATGACAAGGCATCCCGCTATATGCCGGCGCTTGCCGGCAGCGCGTTCGATCGCATCCGCCTGCTGGAACTCGGCACCTACACCGCGGGCGGACTGCCGCTGCAGGTGCCCGACCAGATCGCCGACATGCCGCAGATGATCCAGTGGCTGCGCACCTGGAAGCCCACCTACGCGCCCGGCACGCATCGCCGCTATTCCAATCCCAGCATCGGCCTGTTTGGCGAACTGGCGGCGCGTGCGCTGCACGAGTCGTTTGCGACGGCGATGACGCAGCGCATTCTTGCGCCGTTGGGGCTTTCGCACACCTGGCTCCGCGTGCCGCAGGCGCGCGCCAGCGATTACGCCTGGGGCTATGCCAACGGCGACACGGCGGTTCGCGTGACGCCGGGCGTGTTCGATGCGCAGGCTTACGGGATCAAGACCACGGCGGGCGACCTGATCCGCTTTGTCGAACTGAATATGGACGGCGCGACGATCCGCGACGCCGCTTTGCGCCGGGCGCTGTCCGCCACGCATACCGGCTATTTCCAGAGCGGCGGCATGACGCAGGCGCTTGGCTGGGAACGTTATGCGTGGCCGGTCGCGCTGGAAGACCTGCTGGCCGGCAACGCCGCGCGCATGGTGCTGGAAGCGCAGCCGGTGACGGCGCTGCAACCGCCGCAACCGGCGTCGCCAGACGTGCTGATCAACAAGACCGGATCGACCAATGGTTTCGGCGCCTATGCCGCGTTCGTGCCCGGGCGACGCATCGGCATCGTGCTGCTGGCCAATCGAAACCTGCCGATCCCGGCGCGCGTCGAGGCCGCGTACCGAATCCTTCAGTCGCTGGAAGGCGGCGGCGCGAACGGCTCTGCGGCGCCCGCGCGTTAACGCCCAAGCCCGTAGCGCCTAGAGCGGAAAGCTCATCAGCATCATCGTCGCCGTGGCGCGCCCCAGGCGAACCACGCGCCGGCAGCCGTCAACCAGCAGGCGCCATGCAACGGCCAGCGCATTGCGGTGCGAGCCGAATTCGCGTTGCAACCGGCGCACGACGCGCATCGGCAGACGCAGGCCGCGCGGCACCTCATCGCGGCAGAAGGCGATCTTGCGCACGTAGTCGTCGACTTCCCAGAACCACGACGATCCGGCGGGAAAATATCCGACATCGCCCACGCCCAGCGTGTGGCTGACGCCATGGCAGTCGGTCACGCGCACGCTGCCTTCGAGCACCACCACCACTTCGTCGATGGTGTAGTGCCATTCGAACGTGCTGCGCGTGCAGTCCCACACCATGGTCCAGGCAAAGCCGTCCAGCGTCGACGAATGCTGGTTGCAGCGCGTGCGCGGTGTGCCGCTGCGCATCCATCCCGGTTCGATCGGACACGATGCATCGGGCAGGGCGCGGATGCTGGCAAAGGTGCCCGCCTGGCGGAGCAGATCCGGTGGTTGGCGCATGTCTGATGTCTCCTCTCTTGTCGGCTGATGAGGCGATGATTGCCCGAGCCGGCAACGGCAAAACATGCGGAATCGCACAAAGCGGGTGCGCGGAGGTGGCGTCGCCAACGTCGCCTGCGTGCCGTAAAAAAAGAGCCCGCCAGGCGGTAAGGCCTGACGGGCTTGCAGGGGAGGTTATCAGGACGGGTCAAGTCCTGAGATGAAGATTAAGGCCGTGGCAATTCGCGCGCTGTAGGACTTTGTCTGATTTTGCATTTATGGCATTTCGATGTCGCTATGGGCTTTCCGGCATCCGCGCCAATGCGCCAGCCGGCATCTCACAGCGCCAGCCGGCGGAATACCGCGTCGGGTAGTGCGCGGATGATCAGCATGATGTAGCGCCAGAAGCCGGGCACATAGGCGACGGCCGCGCCGCGGTCGATGGCCGCAAGGATATGGCCCGCCGCGGCGTCGGGGCCGATCCACAGCGCGTTCTTGCGGAAGGCGCCGGTCATCGGCGTATCGACGAAACCGGGTTTGATGGTGACCACGGCCACGCCCGCCTTGGCAAGCCGCTGCCGCAGCCCGGACATGAACGCGGTGACCATGGCCTTGGCGCTGCCGTAGACATAGTTGCTCTGGCGGCCGCGCTCGCCGGCCACCGACGAAATCACCGCAATGGTGCCGGCGCGGCGGCGCTCGAAAAGGTTGGCCAGCAAGGTCAGCAGGGCGACCACCGACAGCGCGTTGGTGCGCAATTCGGCCAGCGTCAGATCCACCGACTGCGCGCAGGCGGACTGGTCCGACAACGTGCCGTGCGAGATCAGCACGATGTCGATGCCGCCAAGCGTGGCGTCGGCCAGCGCGATCATGCCGTCGTGCGAGCTGAAGTCGTTGGCGTCCATCACGGCCATATGCACGTGCGGCGCGCCGCGCGCGCGCAGGTCGTCGACCATGGCCTGCAGGCGCGGTGCGCTGCGGCCGAGCAGAAACAATGCATCGCCGCGCTGGGCCATGCGTCGCGCGGTGGCTTCGGCCATGGCCGAGGTCGCGCCGACGATCAACACCTTCTTCATTTGCTCATCTCCCGATGGGTGGCCCCATCCGTCACGCGGCGCCAGAATCCCGACGAAAATGCCGGGTCGATATAGGGTGTCAGCGCTTCCCATTGCGGATATCCGGCGCGGAAGCATGCGCTGCTCATGCGCCCGTCCTTGGCGGGATAAAGCCGGCCGCCGGCGCCGGCCACGATCGCGTCGAGCCGCTCGAACAACGCATGCAGACGCGGACCCGCGTTGGGAAAATCGAGCGCCAGCGTGAACCCCTCGCGCGGAAACGACAGCAGCCCGGGCGACGCCAGCGGGCCGAACTGCTTGAGCACGCCAAGGAACGATGCCGCGCCGCTACGGCCGATTTCGCTCAGCAGCGCGTGCAGCGCCGCGCGCGCATCGTCGGGCGGCACCACGCACTGGTACTGGTAGAAACCCTTCGGGCCATACATGCGATGCCATTGCAGGATATGGTCGAGCGGATAGAAAAAGGTATCGCAGTGGGTCAGGCGCGGCGGCTCCGCGCGGCCGGTGCGGTGATAGTGCAGCGTGTTGAACGCGCCGACGCTGAGCCGGTTCACCAGCGAAAACGGCGGCGTGAACGGCATGCTGCGCGATCGCGGGCGGTCGCCATGGCGTGGCGGCTGCGCATCGGCAGGGGCGTGGCGGGCGCGCGTGAACAGGCCGCGTCCCACGCGATGCGCGCCGGCCGAGCAGTCGATCCACGCCACGGTGTACTCGTGCGTGTCCGCATAGGCGTGGCACAGCGCAAAGAATTGGTCGAGGCTGGCGAAGCGTTCGGTCTGTTCCTCGACCCACGGCGAGGCGATCGGCCGCATCTGGATTTCGGCCCACAGCACCACACCGGTCAGCCCCAGCCCGCCGATGGTGGCCGCGAACCAGTCCGCGTTCTCGTGCGGCGAGCACTGCAGCGTCGCGCCGTCGGAACGCCGCAGCGCAAGCGCGCGCACATGGCGGCCAAAGGTGCCGTGGCTCAGGTGATTCTTGCCATGCACATCGTTGGCAATCGCGCCGCCCACGGTGACGAAGCGAGTGCCCGGCGTAACAGGCAGGAACCAGCCTTGCGGCACGATCAGTTTCAGGATGTCGGACAGCAGCACGCCGGCTTCGCAGCGCAGCACGCCGGTTGCGGCGTCGAACGCGATGAAATGATCGAGATAGCGTGTGGAAAGCAGCGTGCCGCCGGGATTCAGACAACTGTCGCCGTAGCTGCGGCCATTGCCGAACGGCAGCATGCTCGGGCTATCGGGGCGCAGCGCGGGCAGCGCGTCGAAGCGGCTCGGCAAGGCCAGCACATCGCTTTCGCTCGGCGCCGTACGGCCCCACGAGAAAACGGTCTGGCGCGTCATATCACGTGGCGGCCCAGATCACGATCGCGCCAAGCACGCCGATCACCAGGCTGGCGCGGTCGCGCAGCGCGAACATCACAGGATCGTCGTGCATCAGACCGCGATGCGACACCACCCAGACGCGCGTGATCCAATACAGCATCAGCGGACACAGCGCCCAAAGCACCTCGGGATGGCGATACAGCGTTTCCACCACGGGGTTGTTGATATAGAGCGCCAGCACCAGCACGCACATATAACCGGCGCCGGTGCCGAGGCTTTCCAGCAGAGCCAGGTCGTCCAGCCGATAGCCGCGCCCGGCGGCTTCCAGCTTGCCCTGGCGCTGCATCACCTGCAGTTCGGCAAAGCGCTTGACCAGCGCCAGGCTCAGGAACAGGAACAGCGAAAACAGCAGCAACCAGAGCGACAGCGGCACCGCCACGGCCGCCGCGCCGGCCACGATGCGGATGGTGTAAAGCCCGGCCAGGCACAGCACATCGACGATCACCAGTTGCTTGACGCCCAGCGTGTAGGCCAGCGTCAGCAGATAGTAACCACCGAGCGTCAGGCCGAACTGTACCGGCAGCAGCCAGGCAATGCCGGCGGTGGCCAGCAACAACAGCGGAATCAGCGCAAAGCCGGCTTTCAACGGCAGCGCGCCGCTGGCAAACGGCCGCTGCGATTTGCGCGGATGCTGGCGATCGGCCTCCACATCGAGCATGTCGTTGAGCACGTAGACCGATGACGCGCACAGGCAGAACGCCAGAAAAGCCAGTGCGGCATGGCCCAGCGCGGTGGGGTCGAGGATGCGGTGCGCGGCGGCCACTGGCACGAACAGCAGCGCATTCTTGGCCCATTGATGCGGACGCAGCAGCCTGCACAGCGCGCGGACGTGATGGCCCGGCGATCCAAACGTGCGGTAGACGTCGGTGACCTGGCGCGCGCGCTGCTCCAGGTCGCCGTGCGCGTTGACCACCACGCCGCCGCGGCTGACCGACCACACATGCAGGTCGACGGTGTCGTTGCCGCAATAGTCGAAAGCCCGGTTGCCAAACTTCGCCACCAGCATTTCGGCCTTCTGCTTGCCGGATAGATTGAGCGTGTCGCTGCTGGCCAGCACGCCGTCGAACAATTGCAGATGAAGCGCCACCGCTTCGGCCAGGCGCTGGTTGGATGCGGTGCACAGCCAGATCTGGCGGCCTTCGCGGCGCTCATCGGTCAACCATTGCAGCAGCTCGCGATGAAACGGCAGCGCGGCATGGTTGAGCAACACGCGGCTGGCGACCTGCGCTTTCAAATGGGCCTTGCCGCGCAGCAGCCACCAGGGCAGCAGGAACAGGTACAGCGGATTCTTGCGCAGCAGCGCCACGCAGGTTTCCACCAGCAGGTCTGCGTGGATCAGTGTGCCGTCGAGATCGACGCACAACGGAACGGCGGCGTGGCTCATTTACCTTCTCCGATGCAAACGGACTGCTCGCTCCAGCCGCGCCTGAACACAAAGCGCTTGTCCAGCTGGTACTTGGTGTAGTAGCCGAGGCTCAGGCCCAGCACGCCGCCCGCATAGCGCATGGTGTGCGTGCCGAAGATCTGTGCGAAACCGAATTCGAAGGCCCAGAAGATTGCCGTGGTGGCCAGCCCCATGACCGTGTAGAGCGCGAACACGCGCGCATCGTGCGCGGCGTTGTCGGCCTCGAAACCGAAGATGAAGCGCTTGTCCAGCACGTACTTCACGACCAGGCCAACGCCTGTGCCCATCGCCACGGACAGCACGATGTCGTACGCGCCGCCGTACAGCCGTAAAAAGAGATCCTGCGCGCCGATGTTGGCGACGATGGCGATCGCCGCCAGTACGACATAGGTCACGGCGATGCGCGCGGCGCTAGCGTCCATGCGGCGCTCCATCCTCGTTGCGCAGCGAGAGAGGCTGCCACGCAGTCAGCGCGTCCAGGCCCGTGACGTCGCGATAGATCGTGATATCGAATTGGTATTGCGGATAGCGTCCGTCGAGCCGCTGCTTGATGCGATAGTTGGCGTCGCGGCCGAACACTTGGCGCGCTTCGCCGGCGTGGCGCAGCGCGTCCGCCTGCGCGTACATGCGGTCGATCGTTGCGGTGTCGAACATGCCCGCGTAGCTGCGCACCACGGCGACGCAGCGGTGCGGGGCGGCGAGCACGTCGGCCGGCAGCGTCTGGCGCGAGAACGGCCCCAGTTGAGGATATCCGCCCACATCGACATGCCAGTTCAGCGCCGGGTCATGCGCCACCACCACCAGATCGCCACCGCACTCGGCGCGCTGGCGTTGCAGGTCGGCCAGGACCGGAGCGAGTTGCAGGTCCCAGCTGTTCTTGGTGGTGTTCTGATGCGTGGCAACGTTGAAGACGCCCCACAGATTGCCTAGCGCCAGCGCCGCGAAACATGCCAGGAACAGTCGGGCGCGCGCCGGCGGCACACGGAGCGTGGCCAGCCATAACGCCTGCCATGGCGACACGATCACAAGATTGCGGAACTTGCCGGCAAGTCCGGTCGCGAGGGTTGCTGCGACGCCGAGTCCGTAGGCGTGGAGGTAGCGGTTGCGCAGGTTGCCGCGCGCATCGAGCGCGAACGCCAGGCCCACCATGCCGCTCAGTCCCAGTGCGGACAGCAGTGCCGGCGCCGATACCGGAAATACGCCCTGATTGGAGATTTGCGCGATGGCAAAACCCATCAGGTTCTTGGTCATCGACGACACCTGCGATCCCTTCGACTGCAGGTGAACGGTCAGGAATATATGGAACTGGTACGCATACAGCAGCGCGGCCAACGGCGCGGCCCAGGCGATGCCGACGAGGCGCTCGCGCACGCTTTGCCGCGTACCGGTCCAGTACAGCCATAGCACCGGCAACGCCACCACAAACACCGCGTAGCCGAGATAGCCGAGCACCACCAGTCCGCCGAAACACTTGCCCCAGTAACGCCAGCCATCGCGCGTGGGCGTGATGCTCAGCCACACCAGCACCGGTACGAAATACGCGTACCAGCGCACCCCGGTGCACCACATCAGGATCGCGGGATTCAGGCAAAGCAAGACGAACAGCAGCGCCGCCGCGCGATTGCCGTGGCGCTGGCGGATCGCCTCCGTGGCATACACCAGGGCGCCCGCGGTCATGAGCGCTGTGGCCAGCCGCACCAGCGACCAGTCGCCGGTGATGGCATGCAGCAGCCAGTTGATGAAATACGAGCCGGGCGGATGCACATCCTCGGTCTGCATCAACGGCACGACGCCAAGACCCAATCGCTCGACCAGGCCCATGTTGGTGAATTCGTCGTCATAACCGAGCGACAGATAGGCCACCGCGCCGTAAAGCACGCACAGCAATCCGTAGCCGAGCGCAAACGCGCGCGCCTGCCATGCGGTCGACGACGCGGTGCGCGGGCCGCATGGCGTCCCTTCCGCTTGCGTGGCGTCGTTCGCATTCAGATAGGGCGGCACGGTGTTTCTCCTCGGCGATTTCAGTCGGCGGCGCGGTCGACCGGAATCCGCCATGGCAAACGCTTTCCCCGGATCTCCAGCCGTCGAACGAGTATCTGGCCCGGGCTGCGCGGGGTCTGTTGGATAGCGAACGAAGGGCCGGCCGACGCTTGCGCGTAGCGGATATCGCGCGCGACCGGACTGTTCAGCGTCCCGATGTCGCGCTATCATTTGCCGCTATGCAACCAGTTGCATAGGTCCCCAAAGGCGGGGAAACGACAGATAAAACATCGAGGAGACTGATATGGACGTCCAAGGCTTGATCCCCGAGGCGCGGCAGACGCTGACCGCCTGGCACGCATTGCTGGCGCGCAACGCCATGGAAGAGCTGGATCCGTTGCTGTCGGACCGCATCGTGTTCCGCTCGCCGGTCGCCCATACGCCGTATCCGGGCCGCGCCGCGATCAAGCTGGTGCTCAAGACCGTGAACACGGTGTTCGAGAACTTCACCTATCACCGCGTGCTTGCCTCGGCCGACGGCAAGAGCGTGGTGCTCGAGTTCAGTGCCGAAATTAACGGCAAGGCGCTCAAGGGCATCGACATGCTGCGTTTCGACGATGCGGGCAAGATCGAGGAATTCGAGGTCATGGTGCGGCCGATGTCCGGCCTGCATGCGCTGGCCGACGCGATGGGCGCGAAACTCGGCGCAAACAAGGCAACGCTCACCGCCGCGCAAGGCTGAGCGCGCGCGTGTGAGCCACGCGCCGGACGTGGCGGCCGAGGCCGTCGCACCCCGGCACGGGCCGCGGTGCGCCGACTTGCTTCGCGCCGTCCCAATCAGCCCGCGTAGCCGTGCGACGTGCTTGCCGCCATCGGTGCGTCGGCTGCTGGCTCCGTGTGAGCGGGCGCGCGCACGTCGCACGCGACCAGCGCGCTGAGCTGGGTGGCCAGATGGTCGGCCAGCCGCGCGGTCAGCGCCAGGATGGTGAGGGTCGGATTGGCCTGCCCCGAAGACGGAAACACCGCGCTGCTGGCCACATAGAGATTGTCGGTGCCAAATACGCGGCAATCGGGATCGACCACGCCGCGTCGCGCGTCGGCCGCCATGCGCGTGGTGCCGATCTGGTGAAAACCGTCGGTGGCCTGCGCCATCACGGCGGCCAGCCGCTCGGATTCGGGCATCCAGTAGTCGAGCCGGCCCGCGCCGGTTTCGCGCAAATGCCGGTCCAGCAGCGCATGCTGGCGCAGCACCGATTCGCCGTCCGCGGGCTGATAGCGCAGATCCACCTTCAGACGCCGCATGCCGTAGGCGTCCACGCTGTCGGCCAACGTCACGCGGCTTTCGCGCGACGGCAATTGTTCGGCGTGATAGTGCAGCGCATACACATTGTTCGGGCTCGACAGAAAGAAGCCCGGCAGGCGCGGCCGCGCGAAATAGCGCCGATAGACGAACGGCGGCACAAACGTGGCGATGCGCGGCAACTGGCGGACCACGTTGCGCCAGTGCGCGGCCTGGCTGCCCCGCGCATTGGCCGCCGTGACGCTCTTGGCAATGGCGGGCGCGGCCAGCATGCGATTCAGCCCCGGCGTGCGCAGCGCCAGATAGGCCAGCGACAGCACGCCGTTACCGTGCGCGGGATCGGCGGGTGGATGATTGTCCAGCCACATCGCGGTATTGAGCAGGCCATGCTGGCGCTGCACCGCGGCCGGCGCGGTCAGCCGCCGCCGCGCATAGAACCCCTGGGCGTCACGTTCGAAGTGATAGATCGTGCGCGCCGGGTCGGCATGGAACCGCACGCTGGCGATCTTGCCGGAGATATGTCCCATATAGTGCCGGCCCAGCATGTCACTGCGATTGCCCAGGCGGTTGTCGTGGCGGGTGTTGGCGTTGAGCAGCAGGCGCGCCACTTCCAGCCCGCCGCAGGCCAGCACAAAGCGCTCGGCCTGGATGCGCACGCGCGCGGCGCCCGTCTCGCCGCTGGCCACCACCACGCCGCGCACCTGTTCGCTGTGCGGATCGAGGTCGATGGCGACGCAGGTGGAATCGAGTAGTAGCCGGATATGCGGATGCGATGTCAGCACCTGCGCGTAGCGTTGCGCGAAGTTCGGCTCGCCACTCCAGCGTTCCAGATCGGACGCGATGAAATCGCCTGCGCGGAACGTGCCGCTAAGCGGACGCGCCGCCGTGGCCGCGTCAAGCTGGTGCAGCGAAAATGCCGGCCGGCCGCAATCGGCGTAGTCGCAGGCGATGTCGTACCACGGCAATATCTGCGCGTACGAAATCGGCCAGTCCGTGCCCGGCGCATGGTCGCGCGTCTCGAAATCTATCGGATCGAAGGGGATGCAGCGCCCGCCCCATAACCACGAGGTGCCGCCCAGCGCGCGGCGCACGGCGTCCTGCATCGGCGCATGGCGACGGCTGTCGACGATCTCGGCGTCGCACATCGATTGCGCTGGCGTATGAGATCGGGCGCCGCCGCTTTCCACCAGCACCACATCGATCTTGCGCCGCGCCAGTTCCAGCGCGCAGGCGATACCAGCCGGACCGGCGCCGATGATGCACACGCGGGTCTGCAGGGTCGCCTCAGGCGACGGGGTGCTCGGGGCCATCGATGCCTCTCCGGTTTTTCTTGTCATCGCGGCGAGCGATGGGGCGCGCCAGGGCCTACGGACGGCCGGGCAAGCGATCCGTCCACGTCGGCAATGTATTTGCGCGCCAGCGTGCGCTCCGTGCGGCGGCGCACCAACCGGCGGAACGCGGGCAGCGGATCAGTCCGCGCGAGGCGGCTTGCCGGGCGCTTGCCGCAGATCGAGCGTCGCCACGCGCAGCGTGGCGTCGTCGGGCGAGGCCACGTCCTTGAAGCCAAGGCGGCGCGCCAGCCCGCGCATGCCCCGGTTGGAAGCGAGGATGTAGCCTTCCATAAGCTCGAAGCCTTCGGCGCGCGCGCAGTCGATCAGCGCTTCCATCAGGCGCCTGGCCAGCCCGTTGGCGCGCCAGCCATCCAGCAGCGTGACCGCGAATTCGCAGCGCTTGCTGCCGGGAATGCCGTTGTAGCGCGCGCCGCCGACCAGATCGCCCGAGCCGTCGGTCATTTCGGCGACCAGCGTGCAGTCGTGTCCGACCGGGTGGACGACCGCTTCGAGCATGGAGTCTGGCAAATCCTTCATCGCGGTCATGAAGCGGGTATAACGCGCGTCGGCCGACAGCAGGTCAAAGGCTTCCAGCACGCCCGCGCGGTCGTCATCGCGGATCGCCCGCAGCAGGACCTCGCGGCCATCCCGCAAAGTCACCCGCATGGGCAGGCGCGGGGCGCACGATTCGGCCGCGCCGGCTGGATCGGCAGGACGGGGTGCGGGCGGATTGGAGGAATCGGGCGGATTGACGGGCATCGGCAGGATCGAGGGGCGTGCCGTCAATGGTAGACAACACGGCGGCGCGATCCAACCGATCGATCCAAATCGGACCGGCGCGCTTGATCGCCCCTAAAGTCCACCAGAAAGTTGCCGTTAGATCACTACACTGGATCAACCCTAGTGGATACGGATCGTATGGTCGCCATCTCCTCCGTGGGCTCGCAGAGCCTCGCCCTGACGCAGTCCGGCAGCCCGGCCGCGGCCGCCGCCGCCGCCTCCAATGGCGCGCCCGCTGCGGCACAGCCCACTGCGTCCACTACCGTCACGCTCGGCCAGTCGGCCGCGTCGCCCACCTATTCGATCACGCCGGTGACGCCAACACCGGTATGGGAGCATGCGTCCAACGACCTGATCTCGATGCGGATGGCCGGCAATATGTCGGGCTCGACGTTATCGGCGCGCTTCGGCGGACTTGGCGCGGCGCTGCTCGATCAGGTGAAGGCCGACGGCGCGAGTTTTTCGCAGTCGATCATGCAGCTGGCGCCGGGCCAATCGGCCGATGCCGTGTCGTCGGCGGACCTGCACGCGCCGGCCGCCAACGAAATCGCGCTGACCGTCACCACGCGCAGCGGTGCGACCGTCAATATCAAGCTGGGCAGCAACGGCGACCGCCTGAGCGTGCAGATGTCGGTCAAGGACGGCCAACTGACCGATGCGGAGCGCGATGCGCTGGGCAAGCTTTCCGAATCGTTCCAGAAATCGATTGATGGCCTGACGCAGACGCCGCCCCGGCTGGACTTGAACGGCCTGACGCAATACGACGCCACGGCGCTGTCGTCGGTGCGGCTGCAGGCCAACCTGTCGCTGGGCAACAATCAGACGCAGACGCTTGACTTCCAGGCCGACGACAAACATCGCTCGGTCACCGCGGCGGGCCCGGCCGGCACCGTCGACCTCAGCGTCGACATGACCAAGGCGGTCACCTTCGGCACGCCGGCACAGCAAGCCAAGGCGGTCAGCAAGTATCTGCAGCAGTTTGACGACGCCAAAACGCGCGGGCAGGGCGATGCGTCGTTGATGTCGATGTTCAAGGACGCGTTCAGCGCCTTGCACAGCCAGTACAACACCACCACGACGCAGCAGTCGCGCTTCACGCTCAGTAATGGCGACCGCGGCTTGCTGACGGGTCTGGCGGATTTTTCGGCGTCGGTCACGCAGACGCCACAATCGGTCAATCCGAAGCGATCCGACGAAGTGGATGCGTTTGCGTATCAGGTTTCGCAAACGACCCAACTGCAGGGACGCGGCCAGGCCGACCGCGGCGTGACGCAGACCCAGCAGTCCAGTCTGGACGCCAGCTACCATCGCGCGCTGACGCCCGATATTCCGCTCAATCTGACCGAAAGCAAGTATTCGCAGAATTATTACTATGAGCAGATTCACGACAAGGCCAGCAGCCAGACCGAATTTGCCTATCGCAAGGGCCAGTTGGTGAAGGCCACGGTTACGCAAACCGCCGAGCAGTCGCAGCAGACGCAGAAATACGTGATGGGTCAGCTGGAACAGGATTACACGACGCCCACGTCGAAATCCCGCACCATCGATATTCTCGCCATGGTCAAGGCCGCCGAGCGCAACAGCCAAACCGGGCTGCGGGACAAAGGCGAAGAACGCGACCGCATCATGGCCAGCATGAACGACAAGATCTTCCTGGAGCCCAACGCGGCGCGGATTCTGGGCTGATCGCGCGGCGCTCCGGTGTGCGGCCGGGGCCGACCGAGCAAAGGACGCTTAGGACGCCAAGGACGCCACTGGCGTCCTTTTTCTTTTGTCGAGAGCGATCACGGCTGCAGTAAGCTTTGGCGTGCGGCGTCGCCTGCCATGGCGATGCGCGGCGCGCGGCGTCATCGCTCGCGGTCATGCCAGGCTCCATTCCATCCGAGGAGAACATGCAGTGAAGAAGAACGACACGCAGGAAGGTCCTTCGGCATCGCAACTGATCGACGAGAAAATCGCCGCGATGACCGACTGGCGCGGCGCGATGCTCGGGCGTCTGCGCGCCATCGTCAAAGCGGCCGATCCGGAGGTCATCGAGGAATTGAAATGGCGCGGCGTGCCAACGTGGTCTGACAACGGCATCCTCTGTACCGGTGAAACCTACAAGACCGCTGTGAAAATGACCTTTGCGAAGGGTGCGTCGTTGCCCGATACGGCCGGATTGTTCAATGCCAGCCTGGAAGGCAACACACGGCGGGCGATCGATTTCCACGAAGGCGACAAGATCGACGAAAAAGCGCTGCGGACGCTGATCCAGGCCGCCGTGGCCCTGAACCGCTCGAAGACCAAGACCTGACGCCGCCACCGGGCGCTCGCCAGAAAACCAGGCTGTCCTGCAACGCGCAGTGACAGCCTTTTTCATGGGCGCCCGGCGTTCGATTCAAACGTTTCTTGACAAAACTCAGCCTACCACCTTGAATACGTCGAACTATACGATGTTCAAATTGATGGGAGGCAAAGTGGATCCAGTACAGCAAGCGCCCCAGAGCATCTGGGAACAGGGCAACTACGCGCCGGTCATGCAGGAGATCGACGCCGGCGGGCTGGCGGTGCAGGGCACGCTGCCGCCCGGGCTGAGCGGGACGTTGTTCCGGATCGGCCCCAATCCGCGGTTTCCGTCGGCGGCCACGCACTGGTTTGGCGGCGACGGCATGATCCACGCGATTTCGCTGACCCACGGCGCGGCGGCGTATCGCAACCGCTGGGTGCGCACGCCCAAATGGCGCGACGAGGACCGCGCCGGGCGTCCACTGTTCCGGACCTTCGCGGGGAAAGTCTCCGATGCGCCCGACTGGGCCGGTGACGACCGCGGCGTGGCCAACACCCATATCGTGTGGCACGCCGGGCAACTGCTGGCGCTCGAGGAAGCGCACTGGCCGACCGGCATCATGCCGCGCACGCTCGAAACGCTCGGTTATGCGCAGTACGGCGGGGAGCCAGGCGCGGCACCAGGCGGGGCAGACTCGGCCAGACAGCGCGGCCCGTTCACCGCGCATCCGAAGATCGATCCCCACACCGGCGAGATGTTCTTTTTCGGCTATAACGCCGACGGCCCGTTCACGCCCGCCATCACAGTCGGCACGATCGCGCCGGACGGGCGGATCACGCGCCAGATCAGGTTCGATGCGCCGTACTGCAGCATGGTCCACGATTTCATGATGACCGAGCGCCATCTGCTGATTCCGATCCTGCCGCTGACCGGCAGCCGCCAGCGCGCCGAGCAGAAGCTGCCGGCCTATGCGTTCGAGGGCGGCCGTTCGTCGATGATCGGCGTGCTGGACCGCGACGGGCCGTCCGCTACGGTGCGTTGGTACGAGGGTCCCGCCTGCTATGTGTTTCACACCATGAACGCGTGGCAGTCTGGCAATTCGCTGCTGGCCGACGTGATGGTGTACGAGGAACCGCCGCTGTTTCCGCGCCCGGACGGATCTCCGGGCGACCCGGCGCGCCAGCAGGCCTACCTTGCGCGCTGGACCTTCGACCTGACGCCCGGCAGCGGCACGTTCACGCAACAGCGTCTGTGCGATGTGGCCGGTGAGTTTCCGCGCATCGACGACCGGTATGCGGGCCGCAAGTATCGCCATGGCTGGTTTGCCGCGTCGCGCCCCGGCGAGTCTGATCTCAGCGGCATCGTGCATGTCGATGTCTCGACCGGCGCATCGCGCGCGTTCTGGTTGCCGCCCGGCGATGTCACGTCTGAACCGGTGTTTGCCGCGCGCGGCGATGCCGAAGGCGACGGCTGGATCCTGGCAGTGGTGTGGCGCGCCGCATCGAATACCAGCGAATTGCTGGTGCTCGATGCCGGCGATATCGCGGCCGGCCCGGTCGCTACCGTGGCATTGCCCCAGCGCGTGCCGTTCGGTTTCCACGGCAACTGGGTTGCAGGAGATTGCGCATGAGCCGATTGCTGCGTGTAGCCAAGCCGCTGGTGCTCGATACGTTGGGCGTGCTGGTATTTGCGGTGCTGATGGCGCTGCATGTCAACGTTGCCATCGCCACCGCCGCGGGGCTGGCGATAGCGCTCGCGGTAGTGGCGCGCGAACGGCTCCAGGGCCGGCGCGTCGCGGTGTTGCAATGGATCAGCCTGGCGTCGGTGGTGGTGTCTTCCATCGCCACGTGGCTGACGTCCGATGCGCGCTTCGTGATGGCCAAGCCCAGCGTGCTGTTCCTGGTCATCGGCATCGTCATGTTGCGCAAGGGGTGGATGAATCGCTATGTGCCGGCCGAAGTGGCACCGCGGGTGGCGCGCGAGATGACGCTCTTCGGCTACGCGTGGGCCGCGCTGATGCTGGTGTCGGCCGCGTTGAACCTTGTGGTGGCGGTCTGGCACACGGCTTCCTGGCCGACGTTTATCGCAATCTATCCGGCGGCATCCAAGGCGGCGCTGTTCTGCGTGCAATACGCGGTGGTGAAGGCCGCGCTGCGCAGGCGCGCGCCCGCCGCGGCCGCGGGCGAATCGTCGCTGCAGCCCGGGCCCGGCGGCGAATCGGCCGATAGCCAAATCGCGATGTAAGATGGAAGCCCCCTGTTCCTGCGTATCCGGTATGACCCGAGAATCCCGCGCTTCTGCCTCGGCCGCCGCCAGCGGCACGCATCGGCCGCCCAACGCAACCACCGGCGGCGCCATCAAGCCGCAGGGACAGTGGCATCACGGCGACCTGCGCGCATCGCTGATTGCCTGGGGCCTGCATCTGCTGGATACCGAAGGCATCGGCGCGATGAGCCTGCGCGCCGCGGCCAAGCTCGCCGGGGTATCGCCCGGCGCGCCTTCGCACCATTTCCAGGATCGCAACGGACTGCTGGCCGCCATCGCCGCACAGGCGTTTCGTGAACTCAAGGATTTCAAGAGCGAAAAGGCTGCCAGCCTGCCCAATAGCACTCCGGCTGACCGCCTGCGCGGATTGCTGGTCGGTTACGCGGAATTCGCCCACACCTATCCGGCGCGCTTTCACCTGATGTTCGGCCCGTCGATCGAAC
The DNA here is from genome assembly GCF_008801835.1 of Cupriavidus pauculus. Classification (GTDB taxonomy): domain Bacteria; phylum Pseudomonadota; class Gammaproteobacteria; order Burkholderiales; family Burkholderiaceae; genus Cupriavidus; species Cupriavidus pauculus. The sequence goes on from NZ_VZOW01000001.1 coordinate 261,767, forward strand.
GTCGCGACGAGTACCCTGAACTGGCACAGGCCGCCGGCAACTCGTTTTCGCGCGTGCGCGAAGCGGTAACCGCCTGCCTCGATGGCCAACCTCCCGTGCACCTTTCCGAGGACAAACTGGCCTTCGCGGTGTGGATCGCCGCCCACGGACTGGCCACGCTGACGGCCAGCAACGCGCGCGTGTCCAGCATTTCGCCCGAGCCGATGGACGTCGGCCAAATGGCCGCCGTGGTGTCTGAATTCTGCCTGCGCGGATTGCGCGCATGCGCACCGGCCGCGGCCGACGCGAGCGCGGCACGCCTCGATTCCGAGGCGGCCGGCAAGCCGTAGTCACCGGGCGCCGCGCGCCTTGCGCCGGCAATTGGCCCCGTCGCCGGGCCACCGCCGCCGCCCCTTTTCCGTGCCTTTGTCCGCCCAGCCACCTGGGGGAATGTGCGGGACATACCTTTGAGGCAAGATGCACGCTGCAACGGTGATATTGCACATGTCTTGCCGGGCGTTGTTGTGATTTGACGACGTTTCGGACCCGCATCGGTCGATTCCGCACCGCAGGGAGCAGGGGAGCACAGTGCAATTCCCCGGTAGGCCTCAAGCTTTCGTCAAAGCGATTCCCTATTTCAACCCCCGCAGTTCCGACCTGGAAAACCATCGATGCCGTTATCCGCACATCAGTCACACCTGGCCATTTCTATCAGTCCCGGCAGATCCGCGCCGCTGCCGGAATGGATCGCAAAACGGATGGACGCCCACTTCATCGACCGGATGGAGAAACTGTGGGGCGGCGACCACCTGCTGCACGGGCGCACGCCGGGGCCGGACGCGCTGCATCTGAGCAGCAACGACTATCTATGCCTGCTGGGCGAGCGATCGCTGGTGCAGGCGCAAGCGCGCGCGCTGCTGGAAGAGTCGCCGGAGTTGCTGATGTCGTCGGTGTTCCGCCATGGCGACACGCCGCAGCAACGCGTCGAACGCAAGCTGGCGGCACTGATGCAGGCCGAGGACGGCCTGATCGCCCAGTCCGGCTGGGCCGCCAACGTTGGGCTGGTGCAATGTATTGCGGGGCCCGGCGTGCCGGTCTATATCGACATGAACGGCCATGCGTCGCTATGGGAAGGGATCACCGCCGCCGGTGCGCAGGCCGTACCGGTGCGCCATAACGATTTTGCACACGCGTTGCGCCAGATCGAGCGGATCGGACCCGGTGTGATCATGGTGGATTCGGTCTACAGCACCACGGGCAGCCTGGCGCCGTTGGAAGAATATGTCCGCGTGGCCGAGCGCACGGGCTGCGTGCTGGTGGTCGACGAGTCGCACTCGCTTGGCACGCACGGGCCGCGCGGAGGCGGGCTGGTGGCGGAACTGGGGCTTTCGGAGCGCGTTCACTTCCGTACGGCGTCGCTTGCCAAGGCGTTCGGCGGCCGGGCCGGCTTTGTCACCTGTTCGTCCGCTTTCAAGGATTTTTTTGCCGTCGAGGCGCGGCCGGCGATCTTCAGCTCCGGCCTGTTGCGCCATGAGATTGCCTGGTTCGAGGCGGCCGCCGATTTCATCGCCGCAGCCGACGATCGTCGCGCCAAGCTGCACGAGATCACGAAAACCACGCGGGCGGCGATCACCGCGCTGGGCTACAACATCAGCGACGGTTCGGAGCAGATCATCGGCCTGGAGGCGGGAACGGAGCCCCAGGTGATGGTGCTGCGCGACGCCCTGCAGCGGCGCGGCATCTTCGGCGCGGTGTTCTGTTCGCCCGCTACCCCCAAGAATAGGGCATTGATGCGCCTTACGCTGCATGCGAAACTCACTGCCTTTGAAATAGACCGCCTGGTCTCGGTACTTGCGGAAATCCGCGACGAGGTGAGGCTCGAAGAATGGTCCTCGACGCGCCGCGCGCGACGCGGTGTCTCGCCCCAATAGGCGATGCACGGCACCTTTGCAGGAGACAGAGCCGGAGATGGAAGCAACGCAAGAGCAAGCCAGACGCCCGTCCGCGGTGGCCAGACTGGCCCGGGACGCAAGGCGCGCGATGTTCGAGAAGGCGTCGCGCACCACGCTGCTCGACGAAGAGAGCGTCGTGCGGCTGCGCCGCATCCAGATGGTCGGCGCGCTGGGCGTGATCGGACATCCGCTGTACTTCGTCATCTGGTCCTACGTATTTCCGCAGCCGTATGAAAACATCTGGCTGAGGCTAATCTGCACGGCGCTGTTCGTTCCCTTGCTGTTTGCATCGGCACTGTCGCACAAGCGCTGGCTGCCCGCGTACGCATTGTTTGCGATCACGATCGGCATGCCTTTCGCATTCATCTTCTTTTACCTGGAAAACCACGCGTCGCTGGTGTGGGCCGAATCGGTAATCATTGCCGTGGTGGTGCTCTATCACTTCAGTTCGGTGTTTGCGACGATCGCGCTGCTGGCCGGCGCGGCAGGGGCCTTTGCGATATTCGTGGTGGCGGGGCATTCGGTGGCCGGCATCCCGTGGCAACCGCTGCTGCTGCAGATCCCGATCATCGCGTTTGTGATCGCGGTGCTGGTGGTGATCAAGCTCGACCGCCAACTGCTGATGGAGGAAAAACGGCGCGGCATGGCGGTAGCGCTGGCCACCGTTGCGCACGAACTGCGCACGCCGCTGACCAGCCTGACGATGACCGCCAACGGGCTCAGGAACGCGCTGCCGGCAGCGCTGGATCCGCAGGCGGCGCAACGCGCCGGCCTGCTGCAGGCAGTGGCCCGGCTGCAGGCCGATCTCGCGCACGTCAACAGCAGCCTGGAATTGCTGGTGGCCAATTCAAAAGATCCGAAGGCGGCCCGCCAGGAGGTGTTCGAACTGGGCCAGTCGATTCGCCGCGCCATCGAGCGCTTTCCGTTCGACGTCCCGCATCAGGACATCGTCAGTATCGAGATTGCCGAGCCCATGCCGGTGATGGGCAATGCGCAACTGTTCGAACTGGTGATCACCAACCTGACCAAGAACGCACTGGAAGCCATCAAGCGGGCTGGCAAGGGCGCGATCCGCATCCGCTGCGAGAGCCGGCAAGGCAACGTCCATGTGCTGTTCCGCGATACGGCCACCGGCGTGCCCCCGCATGTGCTGGCACGCATGTTCCAGCCGTTCTTCTCGTATCCTGCGCATCGCGGCACCGGCATCGGCCTGGCCTTCTGCCGCGACGTGCTGCGCAGCTGGGGCGCGTCGATTTCCTGCCGTTCGGTCGAACACGAATACACCGAATTCGATCTGCAGTTTCCGCAGCCGCGCGTAACGGCATAACGGTGTGACGGCGTGACGCGCGCCGCGGGCGCGGTTCAGAAGCTGGCGGCGATACCGAGCGAAAAGCCGCTCACGTTATTGCCGAACACATAGCGCAACACCGTGCGCACCCGCGTGACGAAGATCTCGTGCGCGCTGGTGTCCAGTTCCAGGCCCACACCGACCGTGGTGAGATAGTCGAAGCCCAGCGCCCCGGCCTGCGCGCCGAGATAGTGGGAATGCGACAGTTCGAGAACGTATCGGACCGGCCGATCGAGCGCATGCATGCCCGTCGGCGCACGCCATCTCGCGTACAGGCTTGCAGTCTGCGCCTCGGCCGAGCCCTTCACCGCGTCGGACGTCCCGCCAAAGCTCTGCAGATGGATATGGGTGTAGCGCAGTTCGAGGTCGATCTCGTGCGTCTCGCGATAGTGTTCCCAGTCCAACATTAGCGACCCGCCCAATCCGTACGCGTTGAGCGTGCCGCCATCGAGGAAGTTGATGTCGCGATCGGTTTTGTGGTTGACGAAGCCCTGGGCGAGTCGCAAGTCGCTCGACACATTGCCAAGCGACGCATTGAGAATCGGACGGATCACCAGTTCCTTGTCGTCGGTCAGCGGAAAATCCCAGCCCACACCGATCGTGCCGGACACGGTGTTCCAGCGCGTGGGCAGCGGGCGAGACTCGGATCCCTGCGTGGCGACAAACGTCGGATCGTAGCGGCTATAGGCGATCGCCCCCTCCATATACAGCGGGAACGACTTGCTGAAGGTAAAGCCGCCGCCCAGTTGCGACATGATGATGCCCGGGTTCTGGGTCTGGGAATTGTTCAGCGACAGCGAACTGGAAGCCAGATCGGGCACCACGGAAAAGCTCATCAGCGTCAACACCGCGTCGGCGTGCCGCTGGACGCCCGCGCCAAACAGCTGCGGGTCGGGCGCCGTCTGCGCGAACAGCGGCGCGGCGCTGGCCAGCGCCAGCAACGCGGCACCCGCGGGTAGGGCTCGTCTGATGCGGCGTGGCAGGTAACGGGCCATGGCATCCACCGGCGATCCGGCGTCGATCCACGATGCCCTACACATTAGCGCTGCCGTCAGATGCTGCGTATTGGACCAAGGTTCCATTGCCGGTGTCGCACGCGCCATCTATAAGTTCCTCAACGATGCCGCCACGGGAGGTGGTGGCTCGATTTGTCAGGGAGAACGCCATGACGCACGCCTGCGTGCGAGGGATCCGGCCGTCGCGGGCCCTGCGCTGGCTGGGCGCGTGGCTTGTCGCCTGCGTGCTGGCAGGCGTTGGCGGCGCCCAGGCCCAGAACGCGGCAAGCCAGCCGCCTACCTTCAAGCCCGAGGAAATCGAGGCGCTGGTGGCGCCCATCGCACTGTACCCCGATTCGGTGTTGTCGCAGGCGCTGATGGCGTCCACCTATCCGCTGGAAATCGTGCAGGCCGCGCGCTGGCTCAAGGCCAATCCCAACGTCAAGGGCGATGCGGCCATCAAGGCCGTGCAGGACCAGCCATGGGATGTCAGCGTGAAGTCGCTGGTGGCGTTTCCGCAGGTGCTCGAACCGATGAACGACAAGCTCGACTGGACGCAGAAGCTTGGCGATGCATTCCTGGCGCAGGAAAAGGATGTGCTGGCGGCGGTGCAGCGCCTGCGCGCCAAGGCGCAGCAGTCGGGCAACCTGAAGTCGAATGAGCAGCAGAACGTGATTGTCGAGCCAGCGCCACAGGGCGCGACCACGCAGACCATCGTCAAGATCGAGCCGGCCAACCCGCAGGTCATCTACGTGCCGTCTTACAACCCCACGGTGGTCTACGGCAGTTGGGGATATCCGTCGTATCCGCCGTACTACTGGCCACCTTATCCGGCCTACTATCCGGGCGGCGCGCTGATGACCGGCTTTGCCTGGGGCGTGGGCCTGGCCGCTGCCGGCGCCATTTTCTCGAACTGCAACTGGGGCGGCGGCGACGTCAATATCGACGTGAACCGCGCCACCAACATCGACCGCAGTTTCGACCGCACCAAGGTGGAAGGCGGCAATCGCTGGAAGCACGATTCCAGCCACCGCAAAGGCGTGGCATATCGCGACAACGCCACGCGCGAACGCTTCGGCAATAACGTCGGCGGCGCCGACCGACGCAACGATGCACGCGGACGCGAAGGGGTGTCGGACCGCGCAGGCAATCGGCAAGGCGACCGCGGCGGGGACCGGGCTGGCGATCGCGCGGGCAACCGGCAAGGCGACCGCGCCGGAGACCGGGCTGGGGACCGTGCCGGTACGGCTGATCGCGCCAGCAGCGGCGACCGACTTTCCAGCAATCGCGGGGGCAGCGCAGGCGTGGGGGACCGCAGCGCGGGCGGGGCGAGTCGTACCAGCTATGGCGACGGCGTCGGCGGTGGGCGCGACAACGCGTTCCAGGGTGTCGGCGGCGGCGGGGGTTCCGCACAGCGCGACTTCGATCGCGGCCGCGCCAGCGCCGGCTCATCGGGTATGGGTGGCGGCAACGCCGGCCAGCGCGGCGGCGGTGGCGGTGGATTCAGCGGCGGTGGTGGTGGTGGATTCAGCGGCGGCGGTGGTGGATTCGGCGGTGGCCGCGGTGGCGGGGGCGGCCGTGGCGGCGGCGGACGGCGCTGATCGCACGCCAGCACCATTGCGCATCGCGCGCCACCATCGACAACGAGGGGGAAGGGCCATGCGGGCATTGACGGAGATTGCGCGGCGGCACATGGCAATGGCCATGCTGTTGCTGGCGATGTGCGCGGGGAGCCCCGGCATCGCGCATGCGCAACAGGCGTTCGATACGCCAGAGACTGCGATGCACGCATTCGGGGACGCCATCGCCACGAGCAACGACAGCGCCGTGCAGGCACTCCTGGGTCCCGGGTGGCGCAGCGTGATTCCGCCGCTGGGCGCCGAGCTGCGCTATCGCTTTCTGTCGGCGTGGAGCCAGGCCCATGCGGTGCAGATGGAAGGAGCCGACCGCGCGCGCATTACGGTGGGCAACGACGGCTGGACGCTGCCGATCCCGCTGGTACGCAGCAACGGGCGCTGGCATTTCGACATGCGCGCCGGCCAGAACGAGATGCGTCTGCGCCGCATCGGCCGCAATGAACTCAACACGATACAGACCATGCTCGCGGTGTACGACGCACAGCGCGAATACGCGGCCGGCGATCATGGGCCGCGCGGCATGACGATCTATGCGTCACGCCTGGTGAGCTCCCCGGGCAAGAAAGACGGCCTGTACTGGCCGAGCGCGCCTGGCGAGCCCGTCAGTCCGCTGGGACCGGCCTTTATCGACGCCACGTCAAAACACACCGCAGCGGGCGGCTATCACGGCTATCGCTACAAGCTGCTGACCGGACAAGGGCCTGCCGCGCCCGGCGGCGCATATTCGTACCAGGTCAACGGCATGCTGTTCGGCGGATTCGCGGTACTGGCCTGGCCGGTCAAGTACGGCGAGTCGGGCATCAAGAGCTTTATCGTCAATCACGACGGGCAGGTCTACGAACGCGATCTCGGCGCAGACACGGCGGCGCGCGCCGCGGCGATCGACCAGTTCGACCCTGGCCCCGGATGGACCAAGGTACCGTCGCAGGCTTCTGCGCCATTGCAGTAGTGACGCGCAATGCGCGTGTGCCGTTCGGCATTGACCGAATAATTGCTTAATAGGAGGCATTGACACCAATTACCAATGAAATTTTTTTGCATCGATATTTTCATCAGATTCTCTACAGCAAATATTGCAATGCTCAGTTTGCCGACCTAACGTGTATTGCACAAACGCCAAAACCCATAAAAAGTCGGCGTCTAAAAAGCAATAGTTCGCAATAGTCTTCAGGGGTGGCGCCAGGCAGCAGGTCGTGATTCCGCGGCGGGCCGGTGCGCATTCGACGACTCTTGTACCGGCCGCCTCCTCAACCGGGCAATGGTCGCGCCTCCCGGCCATTGCGGCCCGTATCGCCATCTGTATCGGCTCGAATACTGTCTATGGGAGGACATCGTGAACCGACGCTTATTCCTGTTGTTGCCATCGTTGGTGGTTGTACCCACGCTAGCGGCGTGCACCGGTACGCCTGCCACACCATCGGATGCGGCCGCCAAGCGCCGCGAGATCGATGCCGGTGTGGATGGAACATTGACCCGGCTTTTCAATACGGCCAGTTCGGCGCAATCGCTGGTCAATGACGCCAGAGGCGTGCTCGTATTTCCCAAGATTCTTGCCGGCGGTTTTATTGTCGGCGCGGAATATGGAGAGGGCGCGCTGCGCGTGAACAACGCGCCGGTCGGTTATTACCGCACCACCTCGGCGTCGTTCGGGCTGCTGGCCGGTGCGCAGTCCAAGGCGCTGATCATGCTGTTCATGACCGACGATGCGCTGCGCAGCTTCCAGCAGAGCAAGGGCTGGACCGCCGGTGTGGATGGCTCGGTCGCGGTCTTGCAGGTTGGGGCCAACGGGCAGGTGGACACCAACACCGCGCGGGCGCCCATCGTCGCCTTCGTACTGACCAACGCTGGGTTGATGGCGAACCTGTCGCTCGAAGGCACGAAGATCAGCAAGCTTGATATCTGACAGCGGGGGTCCTGCATGCGGACGACACCTGCACGAGCGTGGGGGCTTTTCGTCGGGCTGTGTCTAGCGTCGGCGGCCGCTTTCGCGCTGGGCCAGCAACGCCGCATCGGCCAGCATCTGCACCGCACCGACGGCGGCCGGCATTTGGACGGGCCGATGCCGAAAGGCATGGGCGAGCTGGCCGGATCGCTCGCCCATGAGCTGAACCAGCCGCTGACCGCCATCACCAGCAATGCGCAGGCGGCACGCGCATACCTGGCGTCAGGGAACTTCCAACAGGCCGAGCTTGGCGACATTCTCGACGACATCGTGAGCGACGCCTCGCGCGCCAGCGACATCGTGCGCGGCGTGCGTGCGCTTGTGCTGGGCGAGGCGCCGCGCATGCTGCCCTTCGACGTCGGCGACGTGGTCGAGCAGGCGCTCGACATGGTGCAGGCCAACGCGGCGTCGCGCGGCGTGACGATCGGCAGCGAGGTGGCGCACGGCTTGCCGCGCGCGCTTGGCGATCCGGTCGAGATCCGACTGGTGCTGCTCAACCTGATCGTCAACGCGCTGGACGCGGTGGAGTCCGCGCACCCGACTGGCGATGGCAAGGTGATGGTGCATGCGTGCATGAAAGACGGCACGCTGCGCCTGAGCGTGCATGACAACGGTTGTGGCGTCGCCGATGGCGACCTGGAGCGCATTTTTCGGCCGTTCTACTCGTCCAAATCCAAGGGCATGGGGATTGGGCTGTCATTCAGCCGCGCGTTGATGGAGCGAAACGGGGGGCACATCCTTGCTCTGCGCAACGCCGCGCAAGGTATGAAGTTCGAATGCGTGTTGCGCACCGGTCCGCTGGCGCAGCACACCGGGCTCGTCGCCGCCTGATCAGCGCGGCACGGCCCGCAACGTATCGCCGGAGGCAGGACCATGCAAACCAGAACCACTGTTCATATCGTCGATGACGACGAGAGCGTGCGGCGCGCGGTGGGTCGCGTGCTGGGCGCACACGGCTACCTGACATCGCTGGCCGCATCGGCGCAGGAATTTCTCGACACCGCTACGCTCGATACGGGCCCGGCCTGCGTGGTGCTGGACCTGATGATGCCCAACATGGACGGCCTGATGCTGCAGCGGGATCTGCAGCGCAAGCTACCCGTGATCTTTCTGACCGGCCACGCCGACGTGGCGCTGGCGGTGCGGGCGATGCAGGCCGGCGCGATCGAATTCCTCGAAAAGCCCGTCGCGGACACGCTGCTACTGTCCGCCGTCGAGCGCGCCTGCGTGGCAGCCGTGGAGCGTTTCGCGTTCCATCAGGACCAGCAGGCACTGCTGCGAAAGATCGAGCGCCTGACCCCGCGTGAGCGCGAAGTGCTGGCATGGATCGTAACCGGTTATCGCAACAAGCAGGTCGCCAGCCAGCTGGGCACCGTGGAGAAGACTATCAAGGTGCATCGCGCCCACGTCATGCAAAAGCTTGAGGTCAATTCGCTGCCCGCGCTGGTGCGGCTTGCCGACAGAATGGGCATGGGCGACGCCGGGCCTGCGGCGACCTGACCGCTTTCACGTCATCCGATGGGACCATGGGCCAATATCGCATGCGAGGCAGGTTACTTAGCCTTGAAGGAATACGGCTTGGTAACGCTCTCTTCGCACGCATATGGCTTCGACCGGTCGATTTGTGGTGGTGGTGGATGACGACGTGTCGGTGGCGCGCGCCATCTCGCGCCTGCTGCGTGCCGCAGGCATGACGGTCGACACTTTCCACAACGGTGCCGACTGCCTTGCCAGGATCGCCACGCAGCCCGGCTATCTGCCCGCGTGCGTGATCCTCGATGTCAGCATGCCCGGCATGGACGGCCTGGAAGTGCAGCGCCGTCTTGCCCGCTTTCCGCTCTCGGTCATCTTCATCACCGCCCACGATGTGCCCGAAGCGCGCGACGCCGCACTCTCGGCCGGCGCCATCGGTTATTTCCGCAAGCCCTTCAACGCCACGCAACTGATCGACCTGGTGCGCAGCACGCTGGTGTAGCGCGCGCGGCGGCATGGTCCTTGGTCCAATTGCCAACAGCCCGATAGCAGACAAACTCTAGTCAGGACGATATCGGGTCGCAGCCTTCTCGCGGGCGTGATGCCGGAATCGCGACGAGGAGCGGAATATGCCGCTGATGATGTTATCGAATCTCCATCCCGATACCACCGATGACGACGTGCAGGCGTTCCTGGGGCGCTACGGATTTCCGCCCTATGACGAGATCGAGCGCCAGGAGGGCGACGGCACGCGCCCATCGGTCACGGTGACTTTCCTCACGATGGATCTGGCCGAGCTGTACAAGCTTGCGCCGCGCATTCACGGGGTGTTCTGGAACGGCCACAAGATCAACGCGCTGGTGCTCAGGGAGCGCTTCCGGTAATGCAGGGCGGCAAAGGCGCGTGCTTGTGGCCCACGCCCGCGCGGCGCGCGCCATGCGGTGAGCGTGGCGTGGACAAGGCGAACGAAGGGGAGACGATGGCAACCGGTCTGGAATCCATTGGCTGTCGATACGTGTTGCCGGTGCTTGCGGCACTGGCCCTGGCGGCCTGCAGCAAGCAGGAGGCCAAGAGGCCGGCCGCGCCGCCGGTGACCGAGGTGGGTGTGATGCACGTGGCGTTGCGCGATGTGCCGCTGACCTTCGACTTCGTGGGCGAGACCCAGAGTTCGCAACAGGTGGAAATCCGCGCGCGCGTCAACGGTTTCCTGGAACAGCGCCTGTACACCGAGGGCGCCTTGGTCAAGGCTGGCGAAGTGCTGTTCCGCATGGATCAGAAGCCGTTCAAGGCCGCCCTCGACGCCGCGCTGGCAGAACTTGCGCAACAGCAGGCACGCCTGACCACGGCGCGCGCCAACCTTGCGCGCGTGCGGCCGCTGGCGGCGCGCAATGCGTTGAGCCAGAAGGATCTCGATGACTCAACCGGCAACGAGCAGGCCGCCGCCGCGGCGGTCGAGCAAGCCCGTGCCAATGTCACCAATGCCAGGCTCAATCTGGGCTACACCACGATCACCTCGCCCGTGGCGGGCCTGTCGAGCTTCGCCAAGAAGCAGGTCGGGTCCTACATCGATGCCTCCAATAGCCTGCTGACGTATGTGGCCAAGCTCGATCCTATCTGGGTCAACTTCAGCCTGTCCGAGAACGAGGTGCTGCGCAGCCAGTCCGAGCAGGCTTCCGGGGAATTGAAGATGCCGGCGCGTGGTGCGCTCGAAGTGGAGATCGTGCTGGCCGACGGCACGAGGTATGCGCAGCGCGGGCATATTGCATTTGCCGATGCCGCGTTCAATTCCGAGACCGGCACGTATCTGGTGCGCGCCGAGTTGCCGAACCCGAACGGCACGCTGCGCCCCGGCCAGTTCGTGCGCGTGCACGTAATGGGCGCCTCGCGCACGCGCGCGATCACGGTGCCGCAGGAAGCCGTGGTGCAAGGCCAGCGCGGTCAGTCGGTGTGGACGGTGAGCAAGGACAACAAGGCCGAGTCGCGCGTGATCGAAGTGGGCGAGTGGTCCGAAGGCAACTGGGTGGTGCGCTCGGGCCTGCGCGAGGGCGATGTGGTGGTGGTCGATGGATCGCTGCGGCTGGCGCCCGGCGCGCCAGTCAAGCCGGTGATTGCACAGCCGCGCCCGCGCGTGGCCGAGGGTCCGCCGTCGACGGCGCCCGCGAACGCTGCCGGCACGCCGCACGCCGTGCCCCCTGCCGTGCCGCCGCCGAATGCTCCGGCGCCTTCCCCTGCCACGCCGCCGAAAGGTAGCGCGTCATGAAGCTATCGCACTTCTTTATCGACCGGCCGATCTTCGCATCGGTGCTGTCGATCATTATCGTGGTGGGCGGGCTCGTGGCAGTGTTCAATCTGCCGATCGCACAATTCCCCGACATCACGCCGCCCAGCATCACGGTGTCGACGACCTATCCGGGCGCAAGCTCCGAAGTGGTGGCGCAGAACGTGGCCGCGCCAATCGAGCAGCAGGTCAACGGCGCGGACAATATGCTGTACATGTCGTCGACCAGCTCGTCGACCGGCAACATGACGCTGACGGTCTATTTCGAGATTGGTACCGATCCTTCGCTGGCGCAGGTCGATGTGCAGAACCGCGTCAACCTGGCGTTGCCCACCTTGCCCGACGCGGTCACGCGGCAGGGCGTGACGGTGGAAAAGCGCTCGCAGGCGTTCATGATGGTGATTGCCGTCTATTCGCCCGACAACAGCTATCCGCAGACATTCGTCGATAACTACACGAGCATCTACATTCTCGATTCGCTCAAGCGCATTCCGGGCGCCAATCAGTCGGCGATCTTCGGCACGCCCGACTATGCAATGCGCATCTGGCTGCGTCCCGACCGCATGGCGCAGCTTGGCATCACCGCGGAGGACGTGAAGAGCGCCGTGGCCAACCAGAACGAACAGTTCTCGGCCGGGCGCATCGGCCAGTCGCCCACCTCGGAGCCGGTCAAGCAGACCTTTCCGGTCACCACCAAGGGCCGCATGACCGAGCCCAAGGAGTTCGAGAACATCATCCTGCGCGCGGCGTCGGGCGATGCGGCGCTGGTGCGTCTCAAGGATATCGGCCGCGCTGAGCTGGGATCGAAGGATTATTCGCTACGTAGCCGCTACAAGGGCAAGACGGCGACTTTGCTGGCGGTCTATCAGCAGCCCGGCGCCAATGCGCTGGCTGTGGCCGAACAGGTGCGCAAGACGCTGCAAGAGGCGCGCAAGACGTTTCCGCCGGGCCTGGAATACGAAGTGGCGCTCGACACCACCGAGTTTGTGCATGAATCGATCAACGAGGTCGTGCATACGCTGCGCGACGCGGTGATCCTGGTGATCCTGGTGGTGTACCTGTTCCTGCAGAGTTTTCGCGCCACGCTGGTGCCGATCCTCGCCGTTCCGGTATCGATCATCGGCACGTTCACGGCGATGGCCGCGTTCGGTTTCTCGGTCAATATGCTGACGCTGTTCGGCATGGTGCTGGCGATCGGCATCGTGGTGGATGACGCCATTGTTGTGATCGAGAACGTCGAGCGCAACATGATGGAATTCCACATGCCGCCCAAGCAAGCCGCCAAGGCGGCCATGGACGAAGTGGGCGGTCCCGTGATCGCTATCGTGCTGGTGTTGCTGGCCGTGTTCATTCCCGTGGCGTTCCTGTCCGGCATCACCGGTCAGTTGTACAAGCAGTTCGCCATCACGCTGGCGGTGTCGGTACTGCTGTCCGGTGTGGTGGCGCTGACGTTGTCGCCGGCGTTGGCAGCCATCCTGCTCAAGCCCGGCAGTCACGAGAAAAACCGCTTTTTCCGCTGGTTCAATCGCAGCTTCGACCGCATGGTGGAAGGTTACGGCAGCGTCGTGCAGGCGATCATCCGGCGCACGGTTATCTCGGTGGCGCTGGTGATTGCTCTGATTGCCGTGAGTGTGCTGCTGTTCATGCGCATCCCGTCATCGTTCCTGCCGGTCGAGGATCAGGGGTATCTGCTCGGTGCGGTGATCCTGCCCGACGCCGCAAGCCTGGACCGCACCGGAGAGTTGTCCAGGCGTGCCGAGCAATGGTTCGAAAAGCAGCCGGGCGTGAAGTCGGTGGCGTCGCCGGACGGCTTCAGCCTGATCGATTCGCAGAACAAGTCCAACGCCGGCACACTGTTCATCACGTTGAAGGGCTTTCATGAGCGCGGCAAGGGCGAGAGCGCCGCCGACCTGATCGCCGCCGCGAACCGGGAATTCTCGACCTATCGCGAAGGCCTGGTCATTCCGGTAAATCCGCCGTCGATCCCGGGTCTGGGCACCACCGGCGGCTTCGAGTTCTGGCTGCAGGCTACGGGCGACGGCACCTACCAGCAACTGGAAGAGCGCGTTCGCGCGTTTATCGCCAAGGCGCGCCAGCGGCCCGAGCTGCGCGGCGTCAGCACCACCATCAACACGCATTCGCGGCAGTTGCTGGTCGATCTGGACCGCGAACGCGCCGAGACCCAGGGCGTGCCGGTCGAGCAGGTCTACTCGGCGTTGCAGACCATGTTCGGATCGCTGTATGTGAGCCAGTTCCCGAAGAACAGCCGGCTGTTCCAGGTCATCCTGCAGGCCGAGCCCGAATATCGCTCGCGCCCCGAGGATCTCGACAAGGTGTACGTGCGCAACGCGCGCGGCGAGATGGTGCCGATCAAGGCGGTGACCAACGCGCGGTATGTGGCGGGCGCGGACCTGGTGACGCGCTTCAACAATTTTCCGGCTGGCAAGATCACCGGAGACGCGGCGCCCGGCTACAGCTCAGGGCAGGCGCTCAAGGCGATGGAAGAGGTGGCCGCCGAAACGCTGGGCGAGGGCTACGCCTTCTCGTGGAGCGGGCAGGCCTATGAGGAAAAGAAGGCCGGCTCCACGGCCGCCATGGTGTTCGCCTTCGCGTTGCTGATGGTGTTCCTGATCCTCGCCGCGCAGTACGAGAAATGGTCGTTGCCGCTTGGCGTGCTGCTGGCTGTGCCGTTTGCGCTGTTCGGCGCGCTCGTTGGCATTCTGGTGCGGGGCATGGAAAACGATGTCTATTTCCAGATCGGGCTGACCGTGCTGATCGCCCTGGCGGCCAAGAACGCGATTCTGATTTTCGAGTTTGCCGTGGAGATGCGCGAAAAGGAAGGGCTGAGCGCCTACGATGCGGCGGTCAAGGCGTCCAAGCTGCGGCTGCGCCCGATCATCATGACATCGCTGGCGTTCATTCTTGGCTGCATCCCGCTGGCGATTGCCAGTGGCGCTTCGGCCGCCAGCCGCCAGTCGCTGGGCACAGGTGTGATCGGCGGGATGCTGGGCGCCACGGTGATCGCGGTGTTCTTTATCCCGATGTTCTTCTGGGGGCTGGAGCGCACGTCGGCCAAGAAAGCGACCCCGCCGGCCACGCCACCGGCCGTCACGCCGGTCAGTCCGGATCCCGCCGCGCCAGGTGGAGGCAGCGCATGAGCCGGCCGGTCGCCTGCGGCCTCAGGCGCGCGCGTGGCGCGATGGTCGCCGCGGCGCTGGCGTGCGGCGCCTGCACGCTGGGACCGGACTACGTGCGGCCCGACGTCAGCGTGCCGGACACCTACCGCTTTGCCAGCGAAACCGACGCCGCTACAGCGGCAGCCACGCCGACGGACAGCGCGTACTGGTGGGCGCAGATCGGCGATTCGGTGCTGGACGGCCTGATCGCCACGGCGCGCGCCAACAATCGCGACGTGCTGATCGCCGCCGCGCGCGTGGAGGAATACTACGGCCGCGTCATGGTGGCGCGATCGGGGCTGTTTCCGCAGGTTGGCGCGGAGTTGGGCGGCACCCGGCAGCGTGTCAGCGCAAGCGGCGGCAGCCTGGTGCCGCTCGAAAACCCCTTCAATCAGGTGCGCATCGACGCATTTGCCTCGTGGGAAATCGACATGTTCGGCCGCGTGCGTCGGCTCACCGAAGCGGCGCGGGCCGAATGGGCCGCGAGCGAACAGGCGCGCCGCAGCACGGAAATCAGTGTGGTGGCGTCGGTGGCCAGCGCCTACGTGACGCTGCGCGATCTCGACAACCGGCTGCGCATCGCGCAGGACACGCTGCGCAGCCGCGCCGACGCGCTCGAGGTGTTCCGCGACCGCTTTCAGGGCGGCGTGGTGTCCGAGGTCGAGTATTCGCAATCGCGTTCGGAATATGCGTCGGCTCAGGTGTCGGTCGAACAGTTCCAGCAACAGGTGGCGCTGCAGGAGAATCTGCTGGCCGGATTGCTCGGCGAAAACCCGCGCGACATGCCGCGCGGCAAGGAAATCGGCGATCTGGTGTTGCCCACGGTGCCCGTGGGGCTGCCGTCGTCGCTGCTTGAACAACGGCCGGATCTGCTGCTGGCCGAGCAGAACCTGGTGGCCGCCAACGCGCGCATCGGCGCGGCGCGCGCCGAGTATTTCCCGACGATTTCTCTCACTGGGCTATTTGGCGCGGCCAGCACCGCGCTATCCGGCCTGTGGGTCGGGTCTGCGCGCACGTGGTCGTTTGGCGGGCTGATCAGCGTGCCGATTTTTACCGGCGGCGCGATTGCCGGCGACGTCAAACAGGCCGAAGCGCGCCAGGCGCAGGCGCTGCTGTCGTATCAGCAGTCGGTGCAGACCGCCTTTCGCGAAGTGGCCGATGCACTGGTCAGCGCGCAGCGCACGCGCGGCCAGCTGATTGCCAAGAACGAACAGGTCGACGCGTTGTCGCGCTACGCATTGCTGGCGCGCGACCGGTACGAGGGCGGCTACACCAGCTATCTGGAGGTGCTTGATTCCGAGCGGGCGTTGTTTTCGGCGCAGCTCGATCAGTCGAGTCTGCTTAGCGCAGAGTTTGGCCAGTTGATTCAGCTTTACAAGGCGCTCGGGGGCGGCTGGCCGGTGGGACCCGGCGCACAGGCCCAGCTCGATACGCTCAGCGGCGCCATCAAGGAGTAGTCATGAACAGATCGATGAGGTTTCCGCTGGTCGTGTTGTGGGCATTTGGTCTCTGCACGGGCGCGATGGCGCAGTCCAAGCCGGTTGCCTATCCGGCAAAGGGGCAGAGCGCTGCGCAGCAGCAACAGGATGACGGCGCCTGCTACGCGTGGGCCAAGTCCAATACCGGCATCGACCCCGCCGCGGTCAGCAGCGCACCGCCGCCGCCGAGCGGCCCTGCCGTGGGCGGCGGAGAACGTGTAGGCGGGGCGGCACGCGGCGCGCTCGGTGGCGCGGTGATCGGCGGCATTGCCGGCGATGCGGGCAAGGGCGCGGCGGCTGGCGCGGCGGTCGGCACCGTGGCAGGCGGCTCGCGTGCGCGGCAGAACAAGCGCAACGCGCAGGCCAACTCGCAGGCGCAGTCGGCTGGCGCCATGGATACGTATTACCGGGCGTGGGGCGCCTGCATGCAAGGGCGCGGCTATTCGATCCGCTGACGGGCCGACGGCCCGCCGCAAGTTTTTCAGTCAGCCTTGTGCTAAGGAGGAAGTATGTGGAAGCAACTCGTGATTCCGGTGGCATTGCTGCTGGCCGCGCCTGCCATGGCGCAGAGCCAGCCAGACATGAAGATGGACGTGACGCGCACCGAAGGGCAGACCACCGCGACCGGCACGGCGAAAGTGACCGCAACGATTACGGCCATCGATACCGCGACGCGCAAGATCACGCTGAAGACCGCGCAAGGCAAGATCACCGAGATGACGGTCGGCCCCGAAGCGCGCAACTTCGAGCAGTTGCGGGTGGGCGACAAGGTCACCGTGTCGTACAACGAGGCGCTCACCGTGAGTCTGAAGAAAGGTAGCGGCGCGGCCACGGTGCAGGAGCGCGAGATCTCGCAGCGGGCCGAACCGGGCGCCAAGCCTGGCGGAACGGTAGGACGAGAGGTCACCGTCGTGGCGCAGGTGGTAGCGGTCAACAAGGATGCCCAGATCGTCACCGTCAAGGGGCCGCACGGCCGCGTGGTGGACTTGCTGGTCAGCGACCCCGATCAGATGAAGAATGTGAAGAAGGGCGACCGTGTCCAGGCCGTCTACACCGAGGCCGTGGCGGTGTCGGTGGAACCGGGGGCCGCGAAGTAGCGCGGCGCGCCAACAGGTTCGGCCGGGCCGCAATCACCAGACCCGGTGCGGCCGGACCGCAGGAGAGCATCGTGAATGTCATCGTGAACCGGCGAATCTTTTGCTGTGCGCTGCTGCTTGGTGCGGCGTGGCCTGCGCATGCTTACTACGACCACTTCCTCAACGGGACCATCGTCGGCACGTTGGGCAAGGACCAGACCGCGGAACTGGTCGGCACTTTCACCAAAACCCTGAACGAGGCGGAAGACGGCACGGCCGTGCCTTTCACGCTGTCGCCGAACGCCAAGGGCAAAGTGACCGAAGGCAGCATCACGCCGGTACAGACGCGCACGCACGCGGGTCTGCGCTGCCGCCAGGTGAGCAGCGAACTGCGCCAGCAGGGACGTCAGCCCGAACGATGGAAAGGCTGGTACTGCCAGCAGGCTGACGGCAAGTGGAAGAAGACGCTGATCAAGGATTGAGCGCCGGGCTCCGCAGCTTGCGCGGCGGCTTCAGTCGGTCGGCACGTCAGTAGGTCTCGGGCACGTAGCGGTACGGGTAGTCGGGCTCGCGGTAGCCGCCCGGCTTCTGCCGCTGGGGCAGCGAAATCTTTTTCCGATGGATGCGCTCGTAGGGCACCTGCGATAGCAGGTGGCTGATGATGTTGAGCCGCGCGCGCCGCTTGTCGTCGGACCGCACCACATGCCATGGCGCGAAATCGGTATCGGAGGCGGCAAACATCGCGTCGCGCGCGCGCGAGTAGTCGTACCAGCGGCTGTAGGACTTCAGGTCCATGTCGGTCAGCTTCCACGTCTTGCGTCCATCCTGGATGCGTTGCTGCAGGCGTCGCGTCTGCTCCGGCTCGCTCACTTCCAGCCAGTACTTGATCAGCAGCACGTTCGATCCGACAATCGCCCGCTCTAGCAGCGGCACGGCACGCAGAAAGGTTTCGACCTGGTCCTCGTCGCAGAAGCCCATCACGCGCTCTACGCCGGCGCGGTTGTACCAGCTGCGATCGAATATCACCACTTCGCCGGCGGCGGGCAGATGAGGGATGTAGCGCTGCATGTACATCTGGCTTTTTTCACGCTCGGTCGGCGCGGGCAGGGCGATCACGCGAAAGATGCGCGGGCTCACGCGCTCTGTCAGTGCCTTGATGGTGCCGCCTTTGCCGGCGCCGTCGCGGCCTTCGAACACCACGCAGATCTTGGTGCCGGTGGCCTTGATCCAGTCCTGCATGCGCACCAGTTCCACATGCAGCTCGCGCAGCGCCGCGTCGTAGGTCTTGCGGTCAAGCGCGGGCACGGCGCTGTGGTCGGCTGCGTCGGTTTCGCGTGCGTGCTTCTTTCCCATGGCGTCCTTCCCGATACGTGGCCGGTGCGCCGCGTTTCCTTCAATCTGGATCACCGTGGCCTCACTGGCAAGGGCCTTTGGTCCAATGCTTGGCCCAAGGACCAATTGCATTGGCGCGGTGCATGGCGGACTCTTTTCCATGGGGGTGGCCATCATGTACAAGACCGGTTTATACCTGATGGGTGTGGCGCTGGCGCTGGCGTTCCTTGGCATCTTCTTTAGCGATCCCAGCGGGCAGATGCCTGACAGGCTCAACCTGTTCAGGATGGCGCTGCGCGGGCTGGAAGTGCAGATGATTCGCCTGTCGGCGGATCCGCCGCGCTATCTGGTGAGCGTGCTGGCGCGCGACTGGCTGCTCGGGTGCATGGTGCTGGCGCTGCTGGGCGCGGCGCTGGCCATCGCGGGACGCGCACGCCAGCGCGGCTAGCGTCGCACGGGCAAGACATGCAAGGAGAGCTTCGATGACGCCTTCGCCTCTTCCCGTTGCGCTGGTGTCGCGCACGCTGATCGACACCTACATCCGCTTCGGACTGATCGCGCTGCTGGCCGTGCTGTGTTTCCAGATCTTCCGGCCCTTCATGGACCTGATCGTCTGGTCGGTGATCCTTGCGATTACGATGTATCCCCTGCAACGACGCCTGCACGGCAAGGTGTTCTCGCGTGAGGGCCACACCGCGGCGCTGCTGGTGCTGATGGTGATCGCCGTGGTGCTGGCGCCC
Source organism: Cupriavidus pauculus (assembly GCF_008801835.1). GTDB lineage: Bacteria > Pseudomonadota > Gammaproteobacteria > Burkholderiales > Burkholderiaceae > Cupriavidus > Cupriavidus pauculus. The sequence goes on from NZ_VZOW01000001.1 coordinate 281,173, forward strand.
ACCTACCTGTTGGGCATGGCGCTGATCGATTCGGCCGAGCACGCCATGGCGGTGGCCAAGAGCGGCGAAATCCGCATTCCGCCGCCGGCCGACTCGGTAGCGCAATGGCCGTTGATCGGGCAGCGCCTGCACGACTTCTGGCTGATGGCGTCGACCGACGCAACCGGGCTGCTGCAGAAACTTGCGCCGCAGATCAAGACGGCCAGCGTGACGATCCTGGGCACGGTAGGCAGTGTCGGCGTCGGGCTGCTGATGTTCGTTGGCGCACTGATCATCGCCGGCATTTTCATGGCGTACGGCACCAACGGCACGCACGCGGCCGTGCAGATCGCCTCGCGCATCTCCGGCCCGGAGCGTGGCCCGCGCATTGCCGCGCTGTGCACCGCCACGATCCGCGCCGTCGCTCAGGGCGTGATCGGCATCGCGTTCATCCAGATGCTGCTGATCGGCATCGCGTTCGTCATCAAGGGCGTGCCCGGCGCGGGACTGCTGTCGCTGGCCGTGCTGCTGCTGGGCATCATGCAATTGCCGGCCACGCTGGTAACGATCCCAGTGATCGTGTACGTGTTCGCCACCGAGGACATCGCCGCGGCCAACATCGTGTTCGCGATCTACGTCTTCATTGCGGGCCTGGCCGATAACGTGCTCAAGCCGCTGTTGCTGGGGCGTGGCGTCGATGTACCGATGCCGGTGGTGCTGATCGGGGCGCTGGGCGGAATGGTGGCCGGCGGGGTGATCGGGCTGTTTATCGGGCCGGTGGTGCTGGCGGTGGGCTATCAGTTGTTCTGGCAGTGGGTTGAAGATGCGCCGCAGCCCGGCGCCGCGCTGGACATGGCGCCGCGGGCCGATCCCGCGCCGCTCGGCCATGCGGATCTGCCGGGCGGATAGCGATGTCGCCGCACGCCGCCCCATGGATCGCGCTGGCCATGGCGGCCAGCGGCTGCACCATGCTCGGCCCCGATTTCCAGACGCAGCGCGAGGCTTGGTCCGGCCAGTGGCATGACGAGGCCGTGGCGGATGCCACCACACAGCAGGACGCGCCGGACATGCGGCAATGGTGGCGCGTGTTCGACGATCCCGTGCTCGATGCGCTGATGGCCCAAGCCGACGCCAACGACGCTGGCGTGCGCGTCGCCGGACTGCGCGTGATGGAGGCGCGCGCGCAATTGGGCATGGCGCTGGCGGGGCGCTTTCCGCAGATGCAGCAGGCGGGCGCCGATGCGCTGTATGTGCGCAGCCGGCAGTCCGGCGCAACGGCACAGACCAGCCGCGTCTGGGAATACAGCGCTGGCGTCGACATCGGCTGGGAACTTGATTTCTGGGGACGCTTCGCGCGTGCCATCGAATCGGCCGACGCCGCGTACTTTGCCGCCCAGGCCAACCACGAGAGCGCGCTGGTGCTGCTGCATGCGCAACTGGCGTCCACCTACTTTGCGATGCGCACGGCCGAGGCGCGCCTGCGTATCGCCCGCGACAACGCGCGGCTGCAGAAGCGCAGTTTCGAAATCACCGAGAAACTGTTCAGGGCGGGCGAAAGCGACGAGCTCGATTTCCAGCAGGCACGTACGCAGTATCTGGGCACTCTCAGCACCGAGCCCGTGCTGGAAACGCAGATCGTTCAGGCGCGCAATGCGCTGGCCATCCTGACGGGCCACCCGCCGTCGCCGCTGCGCGAGCTCGACGCCAACGCGGACCGCGAGGGCGTGGTCCCGCTGATCGATCGCGCGGTACTGCAGGACGTGCCCGCCAGCCTGCTGCTGCGGCGTCCCGACGTGCGCGCCGCAGAACTGAAGATGGCGGCGCAATCGGCGCAGATCGGGGTCGCGCGCGCCGATCTTTTTCCTGCGGTCTCGCTGATCGGCAGCATCGGCTGGTCCGCCACGTCGTTGCCCGGCACACAGAACGGCCTGCTGCTGGTGGCCGGCCCCAGCGTGCGCTGGAACATCCTCGACTATGGCCGTATCACCAACAACGTGCGCGTGCAGGACGCACGCCTGCAACAGTTGATCGTCGCTTATCAGGACAGTGTGCGGCAGGCCGCACGCGAAGCGGACGACGCGGCCAGCGGACTGGTGCGCGCGCTGCAGCGCGACGCGATCCTGCGCGACGCGGCGTATGCGGCGCAGCGCTCGCTGGCGCTGGCCAACGCCCTGTTCCGCGAGGGTTATTCGGACTTTCAGCGCGTGCTGGACGCGCAGCGCGCGCTGTTTTCGCAGCAGGACACCTATCTGCTCAATCGCGGCGACGCCGTGAACTTTCTGATCGCGCTCTACAAGGCGCTCGGCGGCGGCTGGTACACGGCGCAGCCGCTGGTCGACGACGCCACGCGCGAACAGATGCGCAAGCGCGTGTCATGAGGCGACCTGCTCGACGAAGCGCCGCGCGCGCCGATCGGCAAAGATTTGCCCGCACCCGAGCCAGCCGGCCATGAGTGACGCCGCGCAGGACGCCCCCGTCGCGGCGCCACCCGCCGATCCTTCGCGCAAGACGATCCGCTGGATACTGGGCCTGATTGTCGTGAGCCTGACGTGGTATCTGCTGGCCGACCGCCTGACGCCATATACCCAGCAGGCGCGCGTGCAGGCCTTTGTGATCCCGGTGGCGCCCGATGTATCGGGCCGCATCACGCGCGTCTTCGTCCACAACAATCAGGACGTCGCGGCAGGCGCCGTGCTGTTCGAAGTCGATGCGCGCCAGTACCGGATTGCGGTGGATCGCGCGCGCGCCGATCTTGAAACCACGCGCAGGCAGATCGGCGCCAATACCGCCGGCATTGCTTCCGCGCAGGCGGGGCTGCGCGCGGCGCAGGCGAACGAACTCAAGGCGCGGCAGGACAGCGAGCGCCTGGAGCGGCTGTATCGCGATGATCCGGGGACGATATCGGTGCGCCGGCTGGAAGTGGCCCGCGCCACGCATGTGCAGGCCATCAGCCAGGTCAGCGCGGCGCGCGCCGAAGTGGATCGCGCGCGCGAGCAGCAGGGCGGATCGGAGGACGACAATGCCAAGCTGCGCAGTGCGGCGGCTGCGCTGGAAAAGGCCGAACTCGATCTGGCCAACGCCAGCGTGCGCGCGCGCAATCGCGGGCTGGTGACCGACCTGCGCGCCGAGGCCGATCGTTATGCCGCGGCGGGCCAGCCGGTCATGACGCTGATCGCGATCCACGACGTCTGGATCAGCGCCGACATGACTGAAAACAACCTTGGCAGACTGCGCCCCGGCACGCCGGTCGCCGTGGTGCTCGACGCCTATCCGGGCAAGGTTTTCGAGGGCACGATCCGCAGCATCGGGTATGGCGTCAGCGCAGGGCAGCAGCCGCCGCCGGGCGGCCTGCCCACCGTGCAAACCAGCCGCGACTGGTTGCGTCCCGCGCAGCGCTTTCCGGTGGTGGTCGATATCGACCCGGGCCAACTGGCCTCGCTGCACGGCATTCGCGTGGGCGGCCAGGCTGAAGTGATGGCATTCCCGCAGCCCGGTAATCCGCTCAATCCGCTGGGTCGGCTGTTTCTGTGGCTGATGAGCTGGCTGTCCTATGTCTACTGAATCGTCTAGTCAATCGTCTACTGAATCGCGGCCATCGTCGATCGCTGCCGCGCCGGCACGGCGCGCGATGCGGCTTGCGTTGGCAACGGCGCTGTGTGTTGGCGTGAGCTATGGCGCGCAGTTGCCGATACCGATGGTGGCGCCGGTGATGGCGGTCTACCTGTGCGTGTCGATGGACCGGGCGCTTTCGCTGCGCGCCGGTGTGGGGCTGGCGCTGATGGTGATGGCGACGACCGGCAGCGGCCTGTTGATCGCGCCGATTCTGCGGCAGGCGCCGTTCAGCGGGGTGCTGATCACGGGGCTGTGCCTGTTCCTCGCGTTTCGCCACGGGCTGCGCGGCGGCAATGCGCTGGTGTCGATGTTCCTGGCGGCCGGCGTGACGCTGATCGCCGCGGCAGGCACCACCAGCACCGCGCTGGCGCTGACGGTGGTGGAGGGCCTGGGCAAGGGTCTGCTGTGCGCGTCCGCGGCGCTGGGCGTGAGTGTGTGGCTGATTCCCGGGCCAGCCGCGCCACCGCGCGCCGCGCCCGCGTCCGCCATCGTTCCTGGCGATGCCGACCGCCTCGCATGGCGCGCCACGCTGGTCGTGATGCCGACTTTTCTGCTGGCCATGACGGACCCGGCCGCATACCTGCCGATCGTGATGAAGGCGATCGGCCTGGCGCGCCAGAGCTGCACCACGGCGCGCCAGGCAGCGCTCGAACTGGTCGGGTCCACGCTGATGGGCGGCCTGCTGGCGATGACGTTCTGGCTGGCGCTGGGCCTGTTCGTCCATCTCTGGATGTACTGCCTGTGGATGGCATTTATCGCGCTGCTGGTGGGGCGGCGGCTGTTTGGCCTGCGCAGCGCGCGAACATCGCCCGGACTCTGGTCCAACAGCCTGGTGACGATGATCATCCTGCTCGGTCAATCGGTGGAAGACAGCGCCGCCGGCAAGGACGTGTATCGGGCGTTCGCGATCCGCATGGCGCTGTTTACCGGCGTTTCGCTCTATGCGTACGCCATGCTGTTGCTGCTGGACCGGCGCCGGAGCGCGCCGCGCGCCGCCGTATAGCGCCATATGCGCGCGCCGCCAAAGCCATCCGGCGCACATCGATTCACGCAACCAGGGAGTGCGTCATGCATCTGCATCTGCTCATTGCCGCGCCGGTGATGTTGGTGTGCCTGCTGCTGCAGTGCATCGTGGTGGCGGTCTGCCTGCGCTACGTCCATGTCGGCAGCGTGCGCACCGGCCGGCGGCCGTTCTGGACCGACGTCGCGCTGCTGGCGGCCGTGATGTTGCTGACGCTGCTGTGCAACTTTGCGCAGATGGCGGTGTGGGCCGCGCTGTTTGTGCTGCTTGGCGAGTTCGGCGAATTCTCGGCCGCGTTTTACCACTCGGCGGTCAACTTCGCCACGCTGGGCTATGGCGACATCGTAATGTCGGCACGCTGGCGCATGCTGGGCCCGATCGAGTCGGCGCACGGCATCCTGATGTTCGGACTGTCGACGGCGCTGATGACCGCCGCCGTGCTCGATGTGGTCAAGGTCAATTCCGCCCGGCGCAACGATGCGTCCTGACCCGATGGCGAGCGCGCGCGCTACGTTCGCGTTGCCGCGTCGGCCTTGCCCGCGTGCTCGCGACGCCAGACGTTGGGCGGCTGCCCAAATTGCGCTGAAAACCAGCGCGTGAAAGACGCCGCCGAACCGTAGCCAAGCAGTTCGGACACGCGCAGCAGCGAATAGGCCGGATTGCCGACGTAACGCTGCGCCAGATCGCGGCGCACTTCGGTCAGGATGTCGGTGAACGATTCGCCGGAGGCATCGAGCGCGCGCTGCATCGAGCGCAGGCTCAGGCCGATGCCCTGCGCCACGGCCTCGCTCGTGGCGCGGCCCATTGGCAGCATCAGGTAGACCGCATTGCGCACATCGCGCCCGATTGACGGCTGGTTGATGCGCGGGAGCGTATCGACGATGCGCTGCGCGTGGCGCGCCATGGCCGCATCGCCCATCGGATGCGGCATGTCGAGATCGGCGCGCAGGCAGACGATGCCGTTGAACTCGGCGTCGAACGCCAGCGGGCATCCGAACAGCCGCCGATGCACGCGCGTGTCCGGCGGCGCCGCGTGCGTGAAGTTGACGCTGAGCGGATGCCACTGCGCGCCAAGCAGCGCGCGGCACAGGCGGAACACCACGCCCAGCGCCAGTTCCGTCGCTTGCCGCGACGGCGCGTCGAGCACCACTTCCTGGCGGATGATCACCACGTGGTCCGCGTCCTCGATCAGGATCGCCACCGATTCATTGACCAGATGGCGATAACGCACGATGGTGCCGAGCGCATCGCGCAGGGTCGGCTGGTGACTGATCAACAGGCTCATCGTGCCGAAATCGGACAACTGGCGCGATTCGGCCATGCGCAGTCCGAAAGTGGGGCAGTCGGCTGCGTCCGCAGCGGCCTCCAGTAGCGCCACGCACGCCTGCGCCGGAATGCGCTGGTCGGGATCGGCCAGCAGCGCGCGGCTCAGTCCGACCCGGCGCAGCAGCGGCTGGCCGTCGAGATGCATGGCGGCGGCCACTTCGAAGAAGTTGGTCAGGGCCGCGGCGCGTATCAGCGTGCTCACCTTGTTTGTCCCCATGCGCACGTGTTGCGGGCGACGCGCGGCGGCGTGCCGGACCACGTGCTTGTCGTGATGGGCGGAATGATAGGGCCGCTGGCATGAAATGCAAAGTCTCCGGTGCCCGATGCAAAGCGGGGCAAGCCGTCGGCCACTAGATTTGCAGGCATGGCGGCGCGCATCGTGCCGCCGCGATCCTGGAGACAAGACGATGGCCAAGGCAGTGCGCATGTACGAAACCGGCGGACCGGAGGTGCTTCGCTACGAAGACGTGGAAGTGGGCGAGCCCGGGCCGGGGCAGGTTCGCATCCGTCACGTGGCGGTGGGCCTGAACTATGCGGACACCTATTTCCGCAACGGCACGTATCCCGTGCCGCTGCCCGCCGGCATGGGCGTCGAGGCTTCCGGCGTGGTGCAGGCGGTGGGCGCGGGCGTGACCAACGTCGCGCTCGGCGACCGCGTGACCTATACCGGATTTCTGAACACGTTGGGCGCCTATAGCACCGAGCGCCTGGTGCCCTCTGCGCCGCTGATCCGCCTGCCCGAAAGCATCGGCTTCGAGACCGCTGCGGCCATGACGATGCGCGGCCTGACATCGGCCTACCTGATGCGCCGCATCCACGCGTTCGAGCCGGGCGACACGATCCTGCTGCACGCCGCTGCCGGCGGAGTGGGGCTGATCGTTTCGCAATGGGCCCGGCTGCTGGGCCTGAACGTGATCGGCACGGTTTCCACTGAAGCCAAGGCCGATGTGGCGCGCGCGCATGGCTGCGATCACGTCATCAACTATTCGCGTGAGGACGTGGCCCGGCGCGTGCGCGACATCACGGACGGCGTGGGTGCGGACGTGGTGTTCGACAGCGTCGGCAAGGACACCTTCATGTCTTCGCTCAATGCGCTGAAGCGGCGCGGCCTGCTGGTGTGCGTGGGCACGGCGTCCGGGCCGATTCCGCCGTTCGATCCCGTGCTGCTGGCGATGAAGGGATCGGTCTACCTGACGCGCCCGGCGCTGGCGGACTACATTGCCGATCCGGCCGAGAAAGCCACGCTGGCACGCGAGTTGTTCGACCACGTGGCAGCGGGCCGCATCCGCATCGAGATCAATCAGCGTTACGCGCTGGAAGACGCAGTGCAGGCGCATCGCGACCTGGAATCGCGCAAGACCACCGGATCGTCGATCTTCGTCATCTGAGGAACCCATCATGCAAGTGCAACCACTGACCTGCGCCCTCGGCGCGGAACTGATCGGCGTGAATCTTGGCGAAGCCGTGCGCAATGACGACCTGTTCGGGGCGATCCGCGAACAGTTGCTCAAGCACCGCGTGCTGTTCCTGCGCGGTCAGCAGATCAGCCGCGCCGAGCACGTAGCCTTCGCGCGCCGGTTCGGCGAACTGGAGGATCATCCGGTGGCGGGCAGCGATCCCGAGCATCCGGGTCTGGTGCGGATCTACAAATCGCCCGATCAGCCGAACGATCGTTACGAGAACTGCTGGCATTCGGATACCACATGGCGCGAGGCACCGCAGTTCGGTGCCGTGCTACGCTGCGTGGCATGCCCGCCGGTGGGCGGTGACACGATGTGGGCCAACATGGCGCTGGCCTACGAACGGCTGCCCGATCAGGTCAAGACCCAGATCGCCGACCTGCGCGCGCGCCACAGTATCGAGGCCAGTTTCGGCGCCGCGATGCCGATCGAAAAGCGTCTGGCGCTCAAGGCGCAGTATCCGGACGCCGAACACCCGGTGGTGCGCACCCACCCCGAAACCGGCGAGAAGATCCTCTACGTGAACGGCTTCACGACGCACTTCACCAACTTCCACACGCCGGGGCGCGTGCGCTTTGGCCAGGATGCCAATCCCGGCGCGGCGGACCTGCTGCGCTATCTGGTGTCGCAGGCGTATATCCCGGAATTCCAGGTACGGTGGCGCTGGCAGCCAGACAGCGTGGCGATCTGGGACAACACGGCCACGCAGCACTACGCGGTGATGGACTATGCCCCGTGCCATCGCAAGATGGAACGCGCGGGCATCATCGGCAGCGTGCCGTTCTGAACGGCAGCCGCCCCGATGTGCGGGCGGTTTTGATTTCGAATGAACCAAGCGCCGCGGGGCCTGAATCCCGCGGCGCTTGCCGTTGGCAGCAGACTTGGTGCGGCGGCGCCATCTTCATGACGATCGCCGATCGGCCGATTTCAGTAGTCCCACTGCACCGGCACGAAGCGGTAGCGGTCGCCTTGCCGTGCAACGTGACCGATCGACGGGAACGCCACGTGCGCGGCGGCCAGCATCGATCCCGTTTCGGCAGCTTCGTTCAGCAGCGCGATCCGCACGTCGACCGCCACTTCGGGCTCGTGCTCGAAGCCGTTTTGCCACGCCGGGTTGTCGAAGCCGACTTCGAACAGCGCATCGCCGACGAAGGTCAGCTTCTCGCCCTTCGATGCGACATCCACCACGCAGTGGCCGGGCGTGTGACCGCCGGTCACGCGCGCCGAGACGCCCGGCGCCACCTGCACGATCTGGTCGAACTGCACGATGTTCTCGCCGTAGAGCTGCACAAACTTGGCTGCCGCCTTGCGCAGTGCGGGGGGAACCGCCTCGGGCATCACGGTCTTGCTGAAGTCCGGGTTCTTCCAGAATTCCACCTCGGCCGCCGCCACGTGGATGCGCACGTCGGGGCGCAGCTTGGCCTTGACGCCATCGATGTTCAGGCCGCCAACGTGATCCATGTGCATATGCGTGATCACTATGTCGGTGATTGCGGCGAGGTCGATGCCGGCGGTCTCCAGGCGCATCACCGAACGACCGGCGCGCGAGAAATACTCGAAGCCGTCGCCCACGCCCGAGTCAACCAGGATCAGGCGGTCGCCGCTGCGAATCAGCGCGATGTTCAGCGCCCAGTCGAACATGTCGCGCTGCAGGAAGCGGCTGTCGAACCAGTCGTTGCGGTCGCCTTCGCTCACGTTGGTGGACATGGTGGACGTCGGCAGCGGCAAAACGCCATCGCTGATCATCACGACGTCGACGTCGCCGACGCGTACCGCGTAGCGGGACGATACGAGTTCGCCGGAGCCTTGCTTGCCAAGGCTGGCGGTAACCGGCTGCACATTGCGGGTGGTTGCGCTCATCTTCGTTAGTCCTGTCTGTAGGGTTGAGATACGCCGCGCGGTGCGGCGGTGCTGCCATATTTGCGGACCTGGTGGTCTGGACCGCGTCTTGACCGACTGTGGGGATGTGGTTCGGCGCGCGTCGTTGCGCGGCCATCCTCGTCGACCGTTCGACCGCTGCAACAGCTTGTGCGTCGATCGTCGGAACGGATTGTAGGTAGCCGAAGCGCGCGCCAGTAGCGTCGCGCGGGCGCTCATCGTGTTGTCTGAACGACAACAATCGACAGCAGGCGGACTGGTAAGGTGCAACGTGGCGGAGCCGGGACGAAAAAAAAACCGCCTGCGGTGGCAGGCGGCTGGATGGTGGGTGTGGTGGCGGCCCGTGGTTGCGCCGGCGTTGCGCGCGTCAGGGCTGGATCCGGAAGTTCTTGACGATGGTGGCGTTGCGATCGTATTCGGCGTGCAGCGAGCGCTCCAGTTCCTGCAGCGTCTGCGGAGGCATCGGTTCATAGCCGAGCGCTTCGAGGCGTTCGCGCACCTTGGGCTGGTTCGCGGCCTTGTACACGGCGTTCTGGATTTTCACGGACAGATCCATCGGCAGATGCGATGAGCCGATCACGCCCACCCAGTTGCTGAAATCGATATCGGGGAAGCCCTGTTCGGCAAAGGTCGGCACCTGCGGCAGCAGCGGCGAGCGCGTCTTCGACGCCACCGCATACGGCTGCACCTTGCCAGCGCGAATCATTGGCAGCGATGTCACCATGCCGTCGTACATCAGGGGAATCTGTCCGCCCATGACCTGTGACAGCGCCGGGCCGGAACCCGCAAACGGCACGTGCTGCAGGTCCATGCCGGCTTCCTGGTTCATGATGGCCCCCGCATAGTGCGATGCCGTGCCCGCGCTGTACGACGCAAAGCTCAGCTTGCCCGGATTGGCCTTGACGTACGCGATCAGGCTCTTCAGATCCTTGGGCGGCAGTCCCGGCGCGCCCACCAGCACCATGCGCGAGCGGCCCACAGCGGCTAGTGGGCGGATGTCTTTCATCGTGTCGTAGGGCGTTTTTTGCACCTGCGGCACTTCGGTCAGCACATTGGTGGCCGTCACCATCACGGTCTGTCCGTCGGCCGGGGCGGCCAGCAGGGTGGCGATGGCGATCGCGCCGCCGCCGCCGGGCTTGTTGTCGACCACCACCGGCTGGCCCAGGTCAGCGGTAAGCTGCTCGGCCAGCAGCCGCGCCATTACGTCCATGGTGCCGCCGGCCGGCGCGGGCACCAGCATGCGGACCGGCTTGTTGGTCCATGCGTGGGCCGCGGGCATTAGCAGGGCCGCTGCGGCAAGCACCGCGGCGCGGCGGATGAAGAGCAAGGCGTTTCTCTTCGGCATGGTTGTCTCCTCCATCGTGTGGATATTGTAGGTGTGTAAAGAGCCGGACCTGCCCCGCGTGGGCTGAACAGGAAAGTGTCGGAATCTCAGCAGATCCGGGAAAAGCAGGGGACATGCGCCGTGCGCGTAGCGGCGCGATGGCCGCTCAGGGCTGGCCTCCCGGCGGCGCCGCGTTGCCGCGCTGGCGCCGCGACGGCAACGCTTCCATCACGAACGCCCGCTGGGCATCGCTCATGCCGCTCCACAGGCCGATCTCGACCGAGGTGCGCCAGCATCCCTGGCAATACTTGCGCGCGGCGTCGAGCCGGCAGATGTTGATGCAGGGATTGGGCACTGGCGTGCATGCGTCGGGCGTCGACATGGCCTATTGCGTAGAGCGTATGGCGTGGCAGTCAGGCAGCGGCACGCAGCGGCGCGCGCTTCTGGCCCGGCTGGCGGTTGGGCAGCATGCCGTGTGCGGCGAGCGTTTCATCGACGCTGTCGTACCACGTACCGATGCGATAGATTTCGCGCGCTTCCTTGCCGCTGGCAATCTCGCGGCCCAGTTCATGCGCCACGCGCACGCACTGCTGGATTTGCTGCACCGACGTCATGCGCCTGCCGTGCTGGTCGATGATGGTGTCCTCGATGCCGCAGCGCGGATGCATGCCCATCGCCATCGCCATCATGTTGAACGGCAGCACGTTCTTGAGCAGCGATTCGGCCGTCAGCGTGCAGCCGTCTGGCGCGCGATGAACGAAGTTGAAGAAGTTGAACGGGTTGGGACCGTCGAAGCCGCCGCCGATGCCGATCCACGTCAGGTTCAGCGGGCCCTTGTACGCGCCGGCGCGCACCATGCGTTCGAGCGTTTCCAGGGCGTGGATGCCGGTCAGCTGGAAATGCGGCTGGATGCCCGACGCGGACAGGCGGCGCAGATGCTCTTCGACCCAACCGGGACCGGCCGGCACGGTCATTTCGCGATAGGCCTCGATAAAGGCCGGATTGGACAGCGACGTACCCTCGAGATATTCGGGGTAGAGCAGTTCCATGATGTTCATCTGCGTGGTGTTGATTGCCACGGTCACCTGGTCGGGCTTCGGGTCCAGGTCCGCCAGCATGTGGCGCGTATCGTCGGACAGCCACACCGCGGCCTGACCTTCGTCTTCCGGCGCGAAGGAGATCGAGCCGCCCACCTGGATGATCATGTCGGGCACGGCCGCGCGCACGCCGGCAATCAGCTCGTTGAACTTCGACAGGCGCTTGGAGCCCTTGCCGTCGAGTTCGCGCACGTGCAGGTGCAGCACCGTGGCGCCGGCCTCGTAGCAGTCCACTGCCTTGTGAATCTGCGCTTCCATCGTCACCGGGATGTCTTCGGGGAAATCCTCGGGCATCCATTCCGGCCCATACGGGGCCACCGTGATGACCACTTTTTCCATGTTTTCCGGGTGCAGCGAATCGTCGAGAAATTGCATGTGCTGGCTCCATTGAAGGTGCGTTTCGGTGCTGGAAGTATCGATCAACGGCGCGCGGCAATTTGACGCTGCGGGACAGTCCATTTACATTTCGGGACAGTCAGGGAAAACACGATGTCCTATTACCTTCGCAGCGCAAGCCTTACCAACTACGTGGAAGTGGCGCGTGCGGTGGGGCTCGATCCCCACCAGATGCTGCGCAATGCACGGATCGGGCGCAACGCGCTGCTCGATCCCGATACACGCATTCCCGCCGCGTCGGTGGGCAGGCTGCTGGAAGCGTCGGCGCTGCTGGCAAACGCGCCCGATTTTGCGCTGCGCATGGCCGAGCTGCGCCAGTTCTCTAATCTGGGCCCGCTCGCCTTTGTAGTGCGCGAGGAACCGACGCTGCGCGGCGCGCTGGAATCGATGGTGCGGTATATGGGCCTGCAGAACGAGGCGCTGGCGATGCGCGTGGAAAATGTCGACGGCCTGGTCGTGATCCGCCTGCACATCCTCAGCGATGCGCCCGGATCGCTGCGCCAGGCTACCGAGCTAGCCGCAGGCGTGGTGTATCGCATGCTGAGCCTGTTCCTGGGGCCGTCGTGGCGGCCGCGCAGCATCTGCTTTTCGCATGCGCCGCCCGAAAGCCACGCAGCATATTTGCGCGTGTTCGGCATGCAGGCGCTGTTCAACCAGGATTTCGATGGCATCGTGTGTGTGGCGTCGGACCTGAACGCACCGCTGCCTTCGTACGATCCGGTCATGGCGCAGCAGGTGCGACGCTATCTGCACGCGTTACTGGCGCAGTCCAACGCCAGCATGGCCGACAAGGTGCGCAGGCTGGTGCACGCACTGCTGGCGGGCGGCACGTGTTCCGTGGATCGCGTGGCGCTGCAGCTTGGCGTCGACCGCCGCACCGTGCATCGCTGGCTGCAGCAGGAAGGCACCACCTATTCGGATGTGGTCAACGACGCGCGCAAGACGCTGGTCACGCGTTATATCGAGAATCGCGCACGGCCGCTGTCGGAAGTGGCCACCTTGCTCGGCTTCTCATCGCTGAGCGCGTTCTCGCGCTGGTTTGGCACGCAGTTTGGCTGCAGCGTATCGAAGTGGCGCGCCACACACGGCGCAGCCCATGACTCGTCCGCACCATGAAAAATGGCCACGCCGGCATCGTGCCGGGTGGCCCAAGCGGTTCGGTTCGTGCCGGGCGGGGTAAGAGATCCCGATACCAACCGACTGCCGCACGCGAGATACTGGACGCTTCAGTCGATGGCAGGCATCAGAACTTGTGGCGCACGCCGATTGCCACACCGATCATGTTGCTCTGGCCGTTGGCGAGCGCGTAGCTGTTGCCCAGCGACAGGCTGTTGGCGTAGACCGTGGCCAGCGATTCCATCATCAGGCCCGCGTTCTTGGCGTAGGCGGTCGTGAGGTAGACATCGGTGCGCTTCGAGAACGCATAGTTGGCGACGAAGGCAATCTGCCACGGATTGGGGGCGTTGGCGCCGTACAGGTTCTTGACGTCGTCATAGTTGTATTCGAGCGTCAGGCCGACGGCTGGCGTCAGCTGGTAGTTGGCGCCGATCCAGTAGAAGTCGTCGCGCTGGAGGGTGTCGCCCGCGGCGTTCTTGTTCTGGCCCCAGCGATAACCGCCCATGATCTTGGCAACGTTGCCGAAGGTATAACTGGCGCCCACCGCGAGCTTCTTGAGGGTGCCGCTGCTGGTGCCGATGGTGGGATTCCACTGGTCATAGCCGACCGTCGCGCCGAACGGGCCGCTCTGCCAGGCCAGCGCCGCACCGTAGGCGGTGTCACGGCGGAACGATCCCGGCACCTCGCCATTGCCGCCGATCGGGATCGGCAAGCCCACCGAGGCCGGCAGCGCCAGGCCGGTGCCGAACGAATAGTGCGCCAACGCGGTCACCGGCCCGAACTTGCCGGTGTACTTGACGGTGTTGTCCTCGCGGAAGTTGGCGCCCGATTGCAGCACCACGGGCTCGTACTGCGTGGCATACGCGGTCGGCGAAAAGTTGGCCAGCGCCTCGAACATCGAGGTGTATTGGCGGCCCAGGCTGATTTGCCCGAAACGTGCATCGGATAATCCCAGGAAAGCCTGGCGGCCAAACAGCCGGCCGCTTTGCTGCAGCGTGCCGTTGTCGAGGCTGAAACCGCTCTCCAGCACGAACACGCCACTGAGGCCGCCGCCCAGGTCCTCGGTGCCGCGCAAGCCCCAGCGCGAGCCCGCCAGACCGCCGGAACTCATGCGGTACACGTCGTGCGACGGGCCGGGATTGAAGCCGTTCGCCGCGGTAGGCACGGCGCCCACGTGGTTCACGTATTCCATGTTGATGTCGGCCACGCCATACAGAATGACGTTCGATTGCGCGAAAGCGCTGCCGGTGCACGCAAGCAATGCGGCCATGGCCATGCCCTTGAGCTTCATGTGACAAGTCTCCTCTTGTGTTTTTTGTGCTGAATTGCTGCGGTTTTTCCGTCGGAAATTACAACGTGGGGTACTGCGGATGACTGCGAAAACCTATTGCGCTGAACCGTTGGGTGCGCTCGGTGCCGGGTGCGACGTCAGTGCCGCCAGCCTCCCGATCAGCGCCTTGGCTTGCGGCCATGGCCCGAAGCCGGCAGCGGGATTCAGATGACCGACTTCGCCCAGGTCCTCGATCCAGCAACCCCAATCGCCGGCCAGATCGGCGGCACGCTCGAACGCCGCAAGCGGGTCGTTGCGGCTCGCGGCCAGCAGCGCGGGGAAGGGCAACGGGCGGCGTGGCACCGGCAGCCAGCCGTGCTCGTCCAGCGTCGCCATGTCCGGATAGCCGGGCGGCATCGGGCGCTCGAGATCGGCCGGCGTTGCCAGCAGCGCACCGCGCACGCGGCCCAGATGAGCCGAGCCGCTGTGGACCCAATGCGCGGTGATCATCACGCCGGCGCTGTGCGCGACCAGCATCACGGGGCCGTCGATGGCGGCCATGGCCGCGTCCAGTGCGGCGACACGCGCTGCGCGGCTAAGCTTGTCGATCTCCAGCGGCGGCACGCTGCGCGCGTTTGGCAGTTCGGCCTGCAACAGCGTTTGCCAGTGCTCGGCAACGTGGTCGCGCAGACCGGGGACGATCAGGATCGTGGTGTCGGATGGCAGGTGCATCGTCATCGTCATCGTCAGTCGGTGTCGTGGAAGAAATCAGGCGTACCGGCCGCGCTGCGCCAGGCGCAACAGGTCGGCCGAATAGGTGCGGCGTCCGATCACGAAGCACAGCGCGGCCAGCAACGCACCGAGCGTGAGCCACTGCAACGCGAGCGACAGGCCGATGTGGTCGGCCAGTACGCCGGCCAGATATGGCCCTGGCGCCAGGCCGATCAGGTTGTTGGCGAGCGTCAGCGTGGCGAATGCCGTGGCGTGGATGCTCGGGTCGGTGAGGTTGGCCACCGCCGCGCTGGCCGGTCCGGCGCTGCCGCCGGCCAGCAGCATGCCGCCCGCCATCAGCGCCAGTTGCGCCGCGCCGGGCGCCATATGAAATCCAGTGAAGAGCAGGGCGAAGCAACCCACGCTGTAGAGCATGGCCATGCGCCACTTCAGCGCGGGCGTGCGGCGCGCTACGCGGTCGGTCAGCACGCCGCACATGATCATGCCGGCGCCGCCGGCCAGCACGAAGCCGGCCGATGCCAGGCCCGCGGGCGCCGTGGCCATGCCGTAGTAGCGGCCAAGATAGCTCGGCATCCACGCCAGCAGCGACCCCATCACCAGCAACTGCAAGGCGCTGCCCACGTACGCGCACAGGATCGAGCGCGACGAGAACAGCGCCGCGGGCAGGGCGCGGATCGACATGGCGCAGCCTGGCGCGGCGGCGGGGTGCGAAGGCTCGACTGTTACGCGCTGCTGCTGCAGTCGGCGTTCGGTCACGACCATGCGGTACAACACAACCAGCACCAGCCCGAACAGCGCCATGCCGGCAAACGCAAAGCGCCAGCCGAAATGAGCCGAGATCACGCCGCCGAGCGCCATGCCCAACACCGATCCGAAAGCGCCGCCGGCGATGAACGCCGCGCTGAGCGTGGAGCGCATGTCGCGCGGAAACACCGAGAGCACCAGCGCGATGCCGACGCTGCCGTAGGCCGCTTCGCCAACGCCCACGCATAGCCTGGCGACGAACATCGCGCCGAACGAATTGGCCAGCGCGCATCCGAGCGTGGCCAGACTCCACAGCAACGCCATCAGCGTGAGGCTGCGCACGTGTCCCCAACGGTCGGCGAGCATCGACAGCGGCACGGTCAGCACGCCCACCATCAGCGCCACCACGCCGCCGAGCGCGCCGAGGCTGGCGTCGCTCAGCAGCCATTCCGCCTTGAGCAGCGGAAACAGCGCGTTGAGCACCTGGCGCGACATGTAGTCGGACAACAGCAGGCAAAAGCTCAATGCAAAGACCAGCCAGGGGTAATGGCGCGAACGCGGTGGGCGGCCGTTACGGGCCGGAGCGTCCGCATAGGTGCGGTTGCGGTTGCGTGGGAACATGAAAACCGTCTCCTCGAATACTTGCGCCACAGCAGGTGAAAACCTGCTTGCGGCTACGCGCGCCGGGCTGGCCGCGACGAGCGAAGTATCCCGTATTGGGAGGCGACGATTTGATTATCCGTGACAACGGTTTTGCATTTTGGGACAGTGCGGGAAAACCCGTTGGACGTCAGGCGGCGCTTGCTGCGCCCCCAAGGCCCTGGGGCGATAACCGCAGACAGGCGGCGTATGCGCGCGGTCCGGCGTCAGGACAGGATGATGATGATCACCATGCCCCAGATCGTCAGCAGCGTGTTGCCCACGGCATACGTAACCGTGTAGCCAAGCCCGGGCACCTGGCTCTTGGCCGCTTCGCACACCATGCCGAGCGCGGCCGTTGTGGTGCGCGCGCCGGCGCAGATGCCGAGGATCAGCGCGGGGTGAAACTTGAACACGAACTTTGCCAGCAGCATGCCGAGAAGCAGCGGCACGGTGGTGGCGAAAATGCCCCACAGGAACAGGCTGATGCCGAGCTTCTGCAGCCCGGCGACAAAGCCGGGCCCGGCGGAAATGCCGACCACGGCGATGAACACGTTCAGGCCCACCGAGTTCATGAACCACAACGTCGGTTCGGGGATCCGTCCAAAGGTTGGATGAATGGCGCGGAACCAGCCGAACACGATGCCGGCAATCAGCGATCCGCCTGCCGTCGAAATCGTCAGCGGGATGCCGGCCACGTTGATCACGACGGCGCCGATCAGCGCGCCGACGGTAATGGCCAGCGACACGAACGCCACGTCAGTCACGGTGGTGGGGCGATCGACGTAGCCGATCTCGCGCGCGGCGGCGTTGATGTCCTGCGTGCGCCCGACCACGGTGATCACGTCGCCGCGATATAGGCGCGTCTTGGGCAGCACCGGGATCACTGTCTCGGTCGGGCCGCGCTTGATCTTTTTCAGGAACACGCCGCGCGCGCCGGGCCAGCGCGCGAGCTCCTGCAGCGTCTTGTCGTCGACCTTCTTGTTGGTGATGTAGATGTCGACGCCTTCGGTCGGGATGTTCAGCAATTCCGCATCTTCCACCTCGCGTCCGCTCGGTCCCAGCCGCAGAATCATCTGGTCGCGCTTGCCGCCGATCGCCACCACGTCCTGCGCTTCGATCACGGTGGTGCGGTCGATCTCGATGATCTTGCCGTTGCGCCGGATCCGCTCCACAAATGCGCGCACGCCTTCGCGCGTGCCGGCCTCGATCTCGCCGACCGTGCGGCCGATGAACGGGCTGTCCTGCGCCACGGAATACGCGCGCATCTCGAAGTCATGCCATTCGGTCGCCCCATCGGCGCTGGCCGAGCCGGCGCCCAGCATCGTCTCGTATTCCTTGCATGCCGCCACCAGATCGATATTGAGCAGTTTGGGCCCCAGCTGCGCCAGGATGATGGCCGAGCCCACGGTGCCGAAGATATAGGTCACCGCATAGGCGATGGGCATGCCGTCCAGCAGGACCTTGGTTTCCTCGGGCGAGCGCCCCAGCCGATTGATGGCGTCGGTGGCCAGGCCCATCGATGCGGAGATGGTCTGCGACCCCGCGAACAGGCCCGCCGCCGAACCGAGATCGTAGCCGGCGATCTTCGCCGCCACGGCCGCCGCTGCCAGCGAGAAGACCGCCATGATTGCCGCGAAGATCGCCTGCGGCAGCCCGTCCTTGGCAATGCCGCGCACGAACTGCGGCCCCACGCCGTAGCCCACGGCAAACAGGAACATCAGGAAGAACACCGACTTCACGTTGGCCGAGATCTTGACGCCCAGGATGCCGATGACAATGGCCACCAGCAGGGTCGACGTCACAGCGCCAAGGCTGAAGCCCTTGAAGCTCTTGCCGCCGACCCAGTACCCGATGCCCAGCGCAAGGAATATGGCGATCTCCGGATAGGCCTTCAGCGTGTCAACGAACCAGGTCATGATGTTTCCCTCTTGTTATCGGCGTCCGAACTGCGTGCTGGCGTTGCCCGGGGTGCGCCTATTTTTTCTTGGCCTTGCCCTCTTTGCCCGCGGCGCGGTAGCGTTCCAGGTATTCGTCGCGCAGCTTGCGCACGGATCGACCGATCTTGACGTAATCCTCCTCGTTCAGGTTGGCCAGCGAGACGCGGCCTGACGGATGCCGCGTGCCGAAACCTCCGCCCGGCAGCAGCACCACGCCGGCTTCTTCGGCCAGGCGGAACAGCAGTTCGTGCGGCTCGATCGAATCGAGCAGCCACGCGACGAAATCGGGACCGACTTCTCGGCTCATCTGCTCCACGTCGAGCAGCGTGTAGTAATCGACCACGTTAGCGTCGACCGGCGCCGGCGGCGTGCCCATGCCGCGGTACAGCGCGGCCTTGCGGCTGCGGATCAGCTGCTTCATCGTTTGCTTGTACGTTTCGGCCGTATCCATGAGCGAGAACAGCGAAAACAACACCATCTGCACCTGCTGCGGCGTGGACAGGCCGGCGGTGTGGTTCAGTGCCACGGTGCGGCTGTCGGCCACCACGCGGTCGATGAACAGCAATTTTTCCGGCTTGGTGGTGATCGACGCATAGCGCTGATTGAGGCCGTGGCGCTCGTCCTTGGGCAGGTCAGCGATCTTGGCGTCGAGCAGGTTCGACTTGTGCGTGGCGATCACGCCGAGCCGCCAGCCGGTGGCACCGAAGTACTTCGAGTACGAGTACACGAGGATCGTGTTGTGCGGACACATTGCGAACAGGGAGACAAAGTTGTCGGCAAACGTGCCGTACACATCGTCGGTCAGAATGATCAGGTCCGGACGCTCCTTGACGATCTCGGCCAGATATTCCAGGCTTTCGTCGCTGACGCGCACGGAGGGCGGGTTGCTGGGATTGACCAGGAAGAACGCCTTCACCTTGGGGTTGCGCAGCTTGTCCAGTTCCTGCTTCGGATACTGCCAGCCGGCGGCGGGATCGGCGTCGATCGACAGTTCGGTCAGGTGGTATTCAGCCAGCTCCGGGATCTCGATGTACGGGGTGAAGATCGGCATGCCCAGCGCGATCGTATCGCCCGCCTTCAGCAGATGATTCACGCGCATCGAGTTGAACAGGTAGGTCATCGCTGCCGTGCCGCCTTCCACGGCATAGAGATCGAAGTCACCGGTGAACGGATGCTTGCCGATCATTTCCCTGCGGATGTACTGCTTGACGATCTTTTCGCTCAACCTGAGCATGCGGTCGGGCACCGGGTAGTTGCAGGCCAGGATGCCCTCGCACATTTCGTATAGAAAATCGCCGCCGTCGAGCCCCAACTGATCGCGCACATAGGAGACCGCGCCCGCCAGGAAGTGCACACCGGGCACATCGCGGTAGTGGCGCGCAAACAGGTCAAAGCGCTCCTCGATGCCCGCGCGGCGCGGGAATCCGCCCACGCCCGGGCTCAGATACGAAAACGAGCGCTCCGATTCGGTCATCGCGAACAGCCCCAGTTGCCAGAATCCGTGTCTCGGAACGGTCGCAAGGAAGTTCGGGTTGCCGCGCCCGGCATTGAGCATCAGCCGGTTACTGGTGCTGCCCGCAAGCTTGATCAGCTCGTCTTTCAGTTCGAATGGCGACAAGCTCGCCAGGCTGGACGTATCCCGTTTGCTCATTGCGCGTCTCCGGTGGCATGACGTAAGCCGACGCGAAGATCGCGTCGTACTCGTTCTCGATAGTCAACGTAGTGCGCGAAGGCGTGACGCTCAATTGGCCCAAAGGGATACCGCAATTCCCCGCGCCCGCGGCGCGCGCGGCGTCGTGAGTCCAAAGTCCAATGGCAAATCGGGGCCCGCGATGCAAAGGTAGTGGATGACTATCATCGAAACCTGATCGAGGCAAAACGGATCGCACACGGCCATGGCATTGCATCCACCCGCATCGCTGGACGGCGCACTGCGCTGGCTTCCCGGCATCGCGATACTGAAGGGGTATCAGGCTGCCTGGTTGCCGCGCGATCTGGCGGCCGGGCTGGTGCTGACCTCGATGCTGGTGCCGGTCGGGATCGCCTACGCGGAGGCGTCGGGCGTGGGGGGCGTCTACGGCTTGTACGCGACGATTGTCCCGCTGCTGGCCTATGCGCTGTTTGGCCCGAGCCGCATCCTTGTGCTCGGCCCGGACTCCGCGCTGGCCGCACCGATCCTTGCCGTGGTGCTCAGCGCATCGGCCGGAGACCCGGCTCGCGCGATCGCCACGGCCAGCCTGATGGCAATCGTCGCGGGCGTGTTCTGCATCACGCTGGGGCTGCTGCGATTGGGATTCATCACGGAACTGCTATCGAAGCCGATTCGCTATGGCTACACCAACGGCATCGCGCTGACCGTGCTGGTCAGTCAGCTTCCCAAGCTGTTTGCCATCAAGGTCGACGACGCAGGACCGCTTGCCGAACTATGGCAGTTGGCCCAGTCGATCTTCGCCGGCAAGGCCAACTGGTACAGCTTTGCGGTAGGAGCGGGCAGCCTGGCGGTGATCCTGCTGCTCAAGCGCTTCCTGCGCATTCCCGGGCTGCTGATCGCGGTGGTGCTGGCCACGCTGGCGGTCATCGTTTTCGATCTGGACGCATTCGGCGTGAAGGTGCTGGGCGAGATTCCGCAAGGCTTGCCGGTGTTTGTGGTGCCATGGTTCGAGGGGGCGGATCTGGTCAAGATCGTGCTGGGCGGCTGTACGGTGGCACTGATTGCCTTTGCCGACACCAGCGTGCTCTCGCGCACGTTCGCCGCGCGCGCACGCGTGCATGTGGATCCCAACCAGGAAATGGTCGGGCTGGGCGTTGCCAACCTGGCGGCGGGGTTCTTCCAGGGGATTCCGGTCAGCAGTAGTGCGTCGCGCACGCCCGTGGCGGAAGCCGCCGGCGCGCGCACGCAGCTGACCGGGGTGGTCGGCGCGGTCGCGGTGGCCGTGCTGCTGATGTTCGCGCCCAAACTGCTGCGCGATCTGCCGCACAGCGCGCTGGCTGCCGTGGTGATCGCCGCGGCCCTCGGCCTGTTCGAGTTCAAGGATCTCAAGCGCATCTTCCGCATCCAGCAATGGGAGTTCTGGCTATCGATGCTGTGTTTCGTCGCGGTGGCGGCGTTCGGCGCCATCCCCGGCATCTGCATCGCGGTGGCGCTGGCGATCATCGAATTCCTGTGGGATGGATGGCGGCCGCATTTTGCCGTGCTGGGCCGCGTGCCGGGCCTGCGCGGCTACCACGACCTGCAGCGATATCCGCATGGCGAGCAGATTGCCGGGCTGGTGCTGTTCCGCTGGGATGCGCCGCTGTTCTTCGCCAATGCCGAGCTGTTCCAGCAGCGGCTGCTGGAAGCCGTCGCGGCGGCGCCTACGCCGGTGCGCCGCGTGGTAGTTGCCGCCGAACCCGTGACCAGCGTCGACGTGACGTCGGCCGACATGCTGCGCGAACTTGCGCAAGCGCTGGCCGAAGACGGTATCGCACTACATTTCGCCGAGATGAAGGACCCGGTGCGCGACAAGCTCCGGCGCTTCGAACTGACCGATGTGTTCGGCGATGACCGCTTCCATCCGACCGTGGGCAGTGCGGTGGACGACTATCTCGCGGCGGGCGATCCGTAATGGCGTTGGGCCAAAGTCGGAACGAGCGCAGGGAAGGGCGCCGATGCAGCGATCGTCGGCGAATCGGCGCCTGCCATCCCAAACGCCTGGCGTGTATCGCCGAGGATCGAAGGGCTTGGATTGAGCGGCCCGAATCTCACCGTCCCGTCCGGGCATCTGACTATCTGACTGATTGTCCAGTCATTCAGTAACGAAACCGACACATCACTTCCCTAGTATCTGCGGCTGATCCCGAAACCGGGTGCTCTGCATGCAACGAGCGCCTGCCCCGCAAAGACTGGAGGAAGCATGTCGTATATCACTGACGAACTGCGCGCACCGCGTCGCGAAGCCGAAGGCATCAAGACGGTTCCGGGCCAGACGCTCGAAGAACTGGTGGCAGCCAACCCGGCCCGCCGCCGCGTGCTGCGCGGCAGCCTTGGTATGTCGCTCTTGTCGGCATTCGGCGGCGGCTCGCTGCTCGCGGCCTGCGGCGGCGACGACAATTCCGCGCCCGCTCCTGCGCCGGGTCCCGCACCGGCCCCGACACCTGGCCCCACGCCGCAGCAGCCGCTCGATTACAGCGTCACCTTCAAGGGGCTCGATGCGAAGATCACGGCCAACCAGGTGACCGTGCCCGCGACCTACGAAACCTATGTGCTGTTCTCCGCCGGCGATCCGGTTGCGCCGGGCGCGGTCGGGTACAAGGGCGCATTTCAGACGTCGATGGAAACCGAACAGCAGGCCGGTGGCAATCACGACGGCATGCACTTTTTCGAAATCCCGGGCGTCGATCCGCAAAAGGGCGGCCTGCTGGTGATCAATCACGAAGCGCCGGATGCCGCAATCCTGATGTCCGGCTCGTACAACGCCGCCACGGCGACGCCCGAACAGAAGCGTCTCGTGCTGTCGTCGGTCGGTGTGTCCGTGATCGAGATCGAACTCGTTGCCGGCAAGTGGGGCGTCAAGCGCAACTCGCTGTACAACAAGCGTTACTCGGGCAATACCGCGTATCGCGTCTCCGGCCCGGCCGCCACGACGGTGGGACCGGTGGTCATCGGCACGCTCAACAATTGTTCCAGCGGCCATACGCCGTGGGGCACCTACCTGACGAAACCACCGACAACTATCTGGATCCGACCCAGGCAGAGCAGGGCTACGGCTGGGTGGTCGAGATCGATCCGCTCCAGCAATTGAGTGGCCTGCCGGTGAAGCGCACTTCTATGGGCCGCTTCGATCATGAGAACACCGCGTTCATGACCACGGCCGATAACCGCGTGGCCTTCTACATGGGCGACGACGGCACGCCGGGCTGCATCTACAAGTTCATCCCGAGCGCCGCGTTCGACGCCACCAATCGCCTGAACAACGCCAGCCTGCTCGACACCGGCACGCTCTACGCGGCCAAGTTCAACGGCGACGGCACGGGCGAATGGGTCGAACTGACCCAGGGCAAGAACGGTCTCGTCGCCGGCGCGTCGGACCCCGGCAACTGGACCCAGGCCGCGCCGGGCGTCGTCACGCCGGTGAACGTCGATTTCAATACCCAGGCCGATGTGCTGGTCAACACCAAAGCCGCGGCCCGCGTTGCCGGCGCCACGCTGATGGACCGCCCGGAGTGGATCACGGTCGGTCAGGATCGGACGGTGTACTGCACGCTGACCAACAACGGCAGCCGCGTCCAGACCGATGCCGCCAACCCGCGCCCGAACAACTCGCACGGCCATATCATCCGTTGGCGCGAGGACGGCGATAGCCCGCTGGCCACCAAGTTCAAGTGGGAAATCCTGCTGCTGGCCGGCGATCCGTCGATTGCCGCCGCCAATCTCAAGGGGAACATGGTCGGCGCGACTTTCAGCAGCCCCGATGGCATCCGTGTCGATCCGAAGGGACGCCTCTGGGTGCAAACCGACGCCGGCACGGGATCTTCCGTCACGAACATCTTCGGCGCCAACTCGATGCATTACGTCGATCAGGTAACGAAGGAGGTGCGGCGTCTGCTGGTCGGCCCGGTGGGATGCGAGATCACCGGCCTGGCCTATACGCCGGATCTGACCACGTTCTTCATCAACATCCAGCACCCGACCGGCACCGGCTCGGCTGGCGGAAACTGGCCCGACGCCAACCTCCCGTCGCGCTCGTCGACGGTGGTGGTGCGGCATCGCGAAGGCAAGCCAGTAGGCGCCTGAGGGCAGGGCGCTGCGGAGTCTGAAACGACTCGGCGGCGCTATTGGTCCTGGTTCTTCTCAGCCTGCCGGATTGGCGGCATTGAAATCCGCCAGTTGCGCGTCGAAGGCCCGCTGGTACGCGGGCCGCGCTTCGCCCCGGCCGACGTAGGCCGCGAGATTTGGAAATTCGTCCAGCAGCCCCGACGGCCGTAGCCGCAGCAGCACCGACACCATCATCAGATCGCCCGCGCTGAACTCACCGTCGAGCCAGTCCGACTTGCCAAGGTGCGCGGACAGTTGCACCAGCCGATCGCGGATCCGACCCATGACCAGCGCAGCCGCTCCGCCGCCCACGGCCGGTCGCCCTCCAGAAACTTGGCGACCCCAAGCTCCAGAATCGGCGGCTCCATAGTGTTGAGCGCGGCAAACATCCACGCAATCGCACGGGCGCGGGCATTGCCATCGTCGGGCAACAACCCCGGATAGCGCTGGGCAATATGGAGCACGATCGCGCCGGTCTCGAACAGAACCAGATCGCCTTCCTCAAAGGTAGGAATCTGCCCAAACGGATGCAGCGCCAGATGCGCAGGCTGTTTCATCGCCCCGAACGAGACATGCCGGACGCCATAAGCCACGCCAACTTCCTCGAGCGCCCAACGCACCCGCGTATCCCGCGCAAGCCCCCGACCGCCATCGGGCGATCGTTCAAAGGCCGTGATGAGGGGGGGCTGGGGTGTGTTCATGGGGGATTTTGGGGGTGGATTTATTATTTAACATAACGAAGATTATACGCATAGAGTTGAGCCAGCTTGGGGGTCAAAAAGGAAGTCATTACGTCAAATGCCAGCCCCCAAACCGGGGGTTCAAAAACCAGAAGCCAGCGCATAAGGTGCTGGCTTTTTTGTTGCCGGAGACGAGATGAAAAACCCGTCCAGGCGCTGGGTCAGTGCGAACGAATTCGAAAAGCACGCAGCGGGGTTACCACGAAAATATCTGTGCCGTCTATTGCGTAGATGCGACAGGACAATCAGGGATTGGCAGTCCGGAAGACGCCCGATACCGGCGTGGACCATTGACACACTGCGGTTGCGGGAGGTTGAGGCGATGCGGATTCACAGGGAGATATTCGGTGTGTATCCGCAGTAGCTGGCTTGCAATGAGGGGTAGCCGGGCGAGCGACACGACTCCGATCGGAGCCGCATCGCACCGCCCGCTACTCGGTCTGCGGAGTGGCCTTAGAGGCCGGAACGGATACGAGCACAGGACCGTTGCAGTCGCGCTCTATCGTGCGGACAAGCGCGCAGACACTCCTGACGCTAGACGCCCTCATCGAGCCTTTCAAGACGACGAACTTACCTCGGCTACCTGCGGCCGTGGACGGTCGGCAATAACGCCCTCCCCTGGTGTAACGCCGACCTGCGGTGCGTCACAAACAGCCACCATATCAACATCGTGATAGCTGTACGCCATGGCGCAGTCGCTGACACGTTTGACCTTGTAGCCTGCCTCCACCAGCTCATCGGAGTTCGTGGAAAAGATCCGCTGGCCGTTCTGAGACATCACCAGGGAATACACTTCGCGGCCCGACGCAAGCCTAACGCGCCCCATCAGGTGAACGCCGAGCCCAGCAAAGGGACCGGCCACCTGGGGAGCCTTGCGATCAGGCACGGGCACCGCGCCGCCCCTATCGCCGTGCTCCTCCGTGCGCGCGGCTGCGGGGCTATGCGGAGCCGCGGCCGGAGCGACAGGCTGACCAGGTGTAGCGGAGCTGGAACGAATCGCCTTGGCCTGGTGCTGTGGAGGCTTGAGCGGGTTCATTTGCTTACCACTCCCCAACAAGACCAGGAACAAACAAACACAGATGCCCAGGCCGAGAAATGGCCACCGCTTCCAGAGGGGAACGATGTCATTAGCAGCTAGCTCTGCGCCGGCCTGGCTACTCTTGGTGTGCGACTTGTAGAACTTGAAGTAACGCTTGTCGTATTTCCGGACCGAGGTATTGACCACCTCGCCCCTGACGCCATCCAAAACCTTGCGGACATAACCACTGTTGGAGCCGAAGGCAGTCGCCTTACGAACGCGGTAACAAACCTGCACCAGGTCAACGATGTCCTTGGAAACCTTGCCATGGCTCTGCGTGATCAAGAGGACGTCGGCCAGCTCGTGACGATGCATCGCGTACCACTCACGCACCTTACGGCCGGTACCTTCCCTGGGAAGGCACATGTGCGCCTCATCGATGACGTAGAGCGGCCCAGAGCCGCTATCAGGGTGCCGCCATGGGTCGCCATAGCACTCAACCGTCGAAAACGGCCTGGTGAAGATCTCGTCGTCTGCAGAGTCGCCCAGGACGCTGGCCAGGCCAGAGCGACGCTCCGCCTTACCTTTTGCATGGGAACGGAGCTCAAGCAACGCACGCTGTTCCGGTGGAAACTCATCCAGGACAAGCGGCAGATTCGTGATAACGCGCCTGCCAGCATTGAGAGCAGGCAACACATGAAACGCGACAGCCTCATAACTCTTGCCGCCACCAGGCGCGCCCAAGAGGAGATTGATCATTTCACGCCTCCAAGGCTTCAATGCGTTCCTGGATGAGCTCAAGCTTAATCATCGCGGCATATGAGCGCGCGGCAAATTCCTCAAGCTGCTGGTCCCAATCGTTGTCGCCAAATTCGTTCTCGAAGTGGTAATCCTCGCGACTGGTGATCTCAGCCGCCAGGTCGTTAAAAGCATCCCGTGACTCGTCGTATTCAGCCTGGTAATCCGCAGCCAAATCCATGAGCTTAGAGATCAAGGCGCGTCGCTTAAAACCGAACAGATCCATGACTAACTCCCGAGACGTGTGAAGGGCACGAGCTGCAAGAGCAACTTGATCGATATCGCGCCCAGGATGATCGCCAGGGCCTCACCGACCCTCAGCAAACCAATGATGTTGACCAGCTCGGCCGGCGCGGCACTGATGTACTGCGCAGGATTGAGAGCCTGAAATGCGTCAGTGCCAGGCAAGCCGTTTAGCAAGGTGCCGGTCAACTTAAGAACACTTTCAAATACCCAACAGACCAGGTCGGTGCCGAGCAGCCAGAACGCTGCAAAGGCGGCGACAACGAGCGATCCAAGCCAGGAAGCCAGAGCGGCAAACTTCGCCAGGATCGCGGTGAAAAACGCGCCCATGAGATACCCCCTCAGAAAATGATTTTCCGGGCCGTGAAGGCCGCTGTAGCAAGGACGACGAGCCCAAGCGCCTGGAAGATCCAGCACGGCACAGTGAGATCGCCAGTGCCAAAATTGCCCATCTTCCCAATGGCGAAGTTCATCCGCCAGACCGGGCACTGCCCCGCGCCAAAGCTCGGAAACATCGACTTCACGCCCTGGAAGAATTGGGTGTTCTGCACGTCCGGCGCACTGGACCGCCAAACGCCAGCCAGACCCTCGGGATACTTCTGCGTATAGAGCTTGGGAAGATCCGGCATCGCCGCATCAGTGAAGGTGATAGGAGCGTCCTGAGTTTCGGTCTCGGTAGACGTCTGACCAGTGGTGTTGTTGGTCGTAGTCGTGGTCGTGTTGTTCGTGACGTTGTAGGTAATACCGTTGTTGCCGGCCGTGTTGCCAGTCGTGCCCAGGTTGAGCGTGGGTGTCGTCGTCCTGGTGGTAGTGAGCGAATCACCATTAGGTGCAGTGCTATTGCTGGTGGTGGTAGACGGTTGCCCCTTGACCGGCGTAGTCGGAAGGGTCCAACCGGCCGAGTCAGCGACGTCCAAGGGCACCCATCCACCGTTGTCGTAGATGTTCTTGAGCACGTCCATGGCCTGTGAAGGATTCCTGGAAAGACCATCAGTAACAGCCTGTTGGATCTGTGCATCCGTCGCCGGCGCGGAATCCTTGGGCGGGACATAGCCAGGGGGATAACAAGTGCCATTCGACAACGTATGACCAGAAGCGCAACCAGGACGCTGGACAGCCTGCTGTTCTACGGTTGCGACCTCACCGCTTGGCACATGAACGCGGCGAAGCTGACAGTAGCCGGTATTGAGGGCGACAGATCGAAACCCGGAATAGCTGTAAGTGAACTGACCACCAGTGATCCCCGCCGCGTACATAGAGCAAGACTGCTCATATGAACCGCTCCTGTAATTGCCAGCCACCTCCCAGTAACCCATAGACGACGGATAGGGCGTGCCATTGGGTGCTTGCTCAGGAACTCCGGCCTTGGTCCACTGACCGTTGACCCAACTGATACCGGCATCGAGCAAGATAGAGGCCGCAACGGTCCCAGCAATACCGGCAGGCGTGGCCCTAGCAACACTGGCGACACCCTTGCCAATCGATGCGACAGGCGACGTGACAATATCCTTGAGCGCGACACGCACGGCAGACCCGAGGCCAGATCCGGCACCAAGCTGCATCGTCGCGGCACGCTCCATCGTGACCATCCCGCCATTAATCATGGCGTTCGCAGGCATCGGGGCCCGGCCGCTGTTGTAAGCACTGAGATCACGCAACAACTGACTGCGTTGCGCTGCACTCGATGACCCGATGATGTTGCCGTTCTCATCGAACGTGATCCACGTATCGACAGCGTGCGCCTGTCCAATGAAAAACAGGGCCATCGCAAGCCCTGTTATTAACCATCCCATGTGACGTTTATTCACGTTGCGCGCCCCCTGAACGCCAAAAGGAAACAGAGGGCACTGATGCCGCCGAGCATCGCCACCAGGACATAGAACAGCGCCACCAGTGCCCCTGTCATGACAGCCCCGTTTAAGCCTTCGAAACGGCGCGCTTCGCCAGGCTGATGCCCTTGTAAGCCAGGGCAATACCGACGATCAGAACGCCGGCACCACCAACGAAAGTGGCGACGGCCGACAGGTCAACAGCTGCAAAGATTTCTGCCATTTGGGATCTCCCGAAAATGCCAGGGAAACCGCCCTGGCGCCGGTTGGGCAAATGCCCTAAGCCTTGCGAATCACGTCCACTGCAACGCCGACGCAGAACCCGAAAAACCAGGCGGTAAGGACGGCCCCGAAACCCCAGGCATAGGCGTACGCAATGTCCTGGGCATTGATGCCGATGAGGGCAAGCTGCTCGGCCGTGCAGCAGGTTTCGGCCATGGCGTTACTGCACAGCGCGCAGCGTGTTCGTGTATTTCACCCACACGCCCTGCTTGCCGTTGATGCGCTGCCGGAAGCCGCGCACATCGACCATCACCCGAACCAATTCGCCCTTCTGGCCGATGCGCTTGTCCGAATACACGTGGATGAACGACGGCGACGAAAACTCGTCTTGCGCCGGCATGGCGATGGCCGTATCAAAGCCACCGTTATCCAGCGCGGTCGACTCCTCGATACGCCCCGAGATCAACGCTTGGTTGACACCCATCTTCGGTTGCTGTGCAGCTTCACTCATGACATGACCCTCTCGAAATACCCACTTGGAAAGAAGGTGCCGGCCTGATCGTTCAGGACGAACGGCACCATGCGCTTAGGTGCGCCCTCTCGGCGCAACATGGAAACGATTTGATCGGCAGAAAGCTTGGCCTGCACAAGCTGATGGATCAGCCGGCCGTAAGCCTCTCGCCCGTGGTGCACGAGCTTTTCCGCCACGATGGCCGCGCCCTTAGAAATCGTCTTGACCATGCGCGGGACGGAAGCCAAGACAGTCGAGAAAAAATCGGCGGCACCGACAAAATAGGCGTCTGTATCGACCAGAGCATCGAACGGAATCACACGATCCCGATTGCCCCACTGCACCTCAAGCCGCAGCCAGGGCGAATCCGGGTCACCCAACTGCTTGCCCTTCTCATAGCAGCGGATCAGCTTGCCGTTCTTCGCCTTGCCGATATAGAGCGTGCGGCCCCTGCCCTGATGCTCCAGCCAGTCGCCGGCCTGGTCGTACGACGGCTGCGTGCCGCGCCCACCATAGGCGTTGAAGCGGCCGGCCTGATACGCCGACCAGCAATCCAGCACGCCCAGAGATTCGGTGTCGAAGCAGATGTCCAGGCGCGTGATCGTGGCGTCCACGGACTGCAAGACCGTCCGCAGGTTCTCGCGGTCGAGACGATCCTCATTCAGGTGCAGCGCATTGCAGCCAGTGCCAGTAATCTGCAGGAAAGCCATGTCCGCCTGCTTGCCCTGCCCGCCCCATGCCAGCACAGCGACGCGCTGCAATTCGCCGCCGACCGAGAACATCACGTCTTCCGACTCTGCGAAGCCGAAAAGGCCTTTGCCCTCCCGACGGATGAACTTGAACCCCTCGGTGAAGATCATGTCGCGCACCCAGACCGGATCGCCATCGGTGCCTTTGACCTGCCAAGAAGCGTGCAGCCAGTCGATTTTCGTCTTAACACCGTCGAGACCATCGGCAAGTTCCAATTCCCCCCGTGTTACAGGACGGGGGGACGAGCCATCGAGACGCGAAGGCTGAAGAACGTCCAGCACAACCTCACCGAGCGTGCGCAGCGCGCCAGGTGCACAGATGATTTCGCCGGTCTTTGGGTTGACGTGCCTGAGTGCCATCACAGAATTCCTTTCGATACGCCGGCGCGGCGCGCGACTTCACACAGCCAGGCGGCAAGAGCGGGCGGCGTATGCTCGCGCTCGGCCTTCGTCACCGAAGGCTTGCGGGGATACGATCTCGTGGGACGGATGCAGTGCGTCGGTTCGTCCAGGCGCAATGGCATGTCGGGCAGGTTCGCCGGCTCGCAGCCGACGATGTAGAGGAACGTGGCCTTCTCGGCCCGGTGGCCGAATTCATGCTGATGAATACCCAGCGTCCAGCCGCCGAACGCATCGCGCTTGCCGACATCAGGCAAGCCGGCCGCGCCCCAGAGGGTCGAGCGTTCCGGATGCTCAAGCACGCCGCCGAAGCTGCGCACCTGGTCGACGGCCCACAGGGCCAGTTCCTTCTCGCCCTCGCGCGGCTGTGCAAACTGCCGCATGCGGCCCCAGCCACGGCACGGCGGATGGGCAATGACCGGCGTGCCGCCCGGCCAGTTCAGCGCGTTGCGCTCGAAGTCCCACACGTCGCAACCGGGCAGATCCTTGTAGTTGCTGTCAGCTCGTGCAAACAGCACAGCGATATCGGCCGACATCAAGCACCCCACACCGGGCCGAGGATTTCAGCGGCGAGCCAGCGAGCGGCATGCCAGCCGAGCCGTGCGGCAGCGAGCGCTGCCAGTGTCGTGACCACAACGACCATCGTTTACCCCTTCCCGTTTACCGGCTATGCTCCGGCTTGCATTCCACGAACGTGATTACCACGTTTGTGGAAGCGAAAATTACCACGTTCGTGGAAACGGGACACCCTACGAAGGAGGGGTAATGAGCTATACGGAACTTATTCAACGCGCGCTGCATGGTCGCAGCGTGCTACAGGCAGCAAAGGAGCTTGGTCTCCCTCAGTCGACGCTGCACAACTACTGCTCGGGCAAGCGCATGCCCGATTACCTGACTGCTTTCATGCTGGCTAAGGAAGCGGGCGTGGACCCGCGCGAAATGTTCATGGCGCTGGTCGAAGAAGACGCGAAAAAGAAGGGAGTTTTGGAAAAAATTTCCGAGGGTTTTAATGCGCTGCTGTCACTCGTCAAGCCGCGCCGGGACTGGGTTCCGGCGTGCTGACAGCAGTCTAAAGCTTGGCTTAACTCTGCGAAGATTATGCACATACGTGGTGTAGCGGCAAAGTTGTAATGTCCGGTTCCGGGGTGCGGACGATTTCTTGGACTGATTCAGTTTCCGATTCCCAAGCGGTGCCGGTAGTCGACCGGATTCATCGCCTGCAGGGACAACTTGAAGCGCCGGGCGTGGCCTTGCGACCCTGAGCAGCCCTTGGAATTCACCGATATCGGGCGCAATGCGCGAGCGACGCGACTGAAACTCCGAAATGACGGACGCCGTTATGATGCTTAATAGTACTGTTCACCTTCCGGGAAGATCGAGATGATTTCACACGTTTTCGTTGGCATTACCGACTTTGACCGTGCCTTCAATTTCTATTTGGCCGTGATGGAAGAAATGGGCCTGACGTTGAAGTTCTGCGAGAGAGATACCGCTATGGCAGGCTGGATGGCGGCAGACGCGCCACGCCCGCTATTCCTGATCGGCAAGCCATATGATGGAAATCCTGCACGTTGTGGAAATGGCCAGATGGTCGCGTTGCTTGCTCCCGATCGCCGCACTGTCGACAAGGTGCATGCCAGCGCGCTGGCAAATGGCGGGTCCTGCGAAGGAGCACCTGGCCCGCGGCCCCAGTACCACGCACACTACTATGGCGCGTACTTTCGGGACCCCGACGGAAATAAGATTTGCGTTTGTTGTCACACCCCGGCAGCGGATTAGCCTGAGCCCATCACTGCAAAACCGCAATGATGCTCCGCCGTCCAGACAGTGGGCTCAACCTCGCCAACGCGTTACTTTGGCCATCGCCATGACGGCTCCGAGAGATGCTCCGCAAAATAATCGGACAGCGCGGCCACCTTCGCAGGACGTGCGCGCGCCGATGGCGTGACGAAGTAAAGACCGCCCTTCGTCAGCGACCAGTCGGTAAGGATCGCTTCCAGGCGGCCATCGGCCAGATATTCGCCGGCGATGAATTCGGGCAGCTCGGCGATCGCCAGGCCGTCGAGCAGCGTGGGAAGCAGCGCATCGGAATTGGTTACGCGCAACGGACCGGTCGGCATGACCGGCTCTTCCTCGCCCGCAGCGTTCGTGAAGCGCCACACATCGCTGCGCGCGCGATACGCGTATGAAAGGCATGGCCGGTCCGCCAGTTCACGCGGATGCGCGGGCCGCCCTTCGCGCTTCAGGTACGCGGGCGACGCCACCACGAATTGTGTCACCGCGCACAGGCGACGCGCCACCAGCGACGAATCAGGCAGCGCGGCAATGCGCAGTGCGGCGTCAAATCCATCGGCAACCAGATCGACCGACGCATCCGAAAGATGCAGGTCGATCGACACCTCCGGGTACGCGCGAAAGAACTCGGGCAACAGGGGCGCGACCCAGCGCAGCCCGAACGACATCGGTACAGCCAGCCGCACCAGTCCGCGCGGCTGCACCGACATCTCACGCGCGGCGCTTTCTGCTTCTTCGGCCTGACGATAGATCTCCCCTGCCTTCTCGCAGATCGTCCGGCCGAACTCGGTGAGCGAGAGCTGGCGCGACGTACGGTTGAAGAGCCGCGCGCCCAGCCGGTCTTCGAGACGGGCCACGCCGCGCGAGACCGTCGCCACCGACACGCCCATCGCGCGCGCCGCTGCCGCGAACGATCCTTCCTCGGCGACCTTCGCGAACATGGCAAGTCCTTCGAAATCAGGCAGCTTCGCCATTTCCCTCTCTCATCTTTTCATTTTTGCAACGTTGGATTGCAATCAATTCTATTTCGAAAAGCTCTGGGCGTCGATATTCTCCTTACATCGCAGCACGCAACACCGAACGCAGTCATCCATTTACCAAACGAAAGGAGAAGCACCATGGCACGCAAGCTCGACAACAAAATTGCACTCGTTACCGGCGCAACCAGCGGCATCGGCCTTGCCACCGCGCAGCGTTTCGCGGCAGAAGGCGCACACGTCTACCTCACCGGCCGCCGTCAGGCCGAACTGGATGCCGCGGTGAAGAGCATCCGCGAAGCAGGCGGAAATGCGACGGGGGTACGTGTTGATTCCACAAAGCTGGGTGAACTCGACGCGCTCTACGCGCAAATCAAGGAAGAACAGGGGCATCTGCACGTGCTGTTCGCGAACGCTGGCGGCGGTACGATGCTGCCGCTTGGCAGCATCACCGAAGAACACTACGACGACACCTTTGATCGCAATGTGAAGGGCGTGCTCTTTACGGTGCAAAAAGCGTTGCCGCTGCTCGCCGAAGGAGCGTCGGTGATTCTTACCGGTTCAACGGCAGGCAGCGCGGGCACGGCTGCATTCAGCGTGTATTCGGCTTCGAAAGCTGCGGTGCGCGCCTTCGTACGCAGCTGGATTCTCGATCTGAAGGATCGCCGCATCCGCGTGAATACAATCAGCCCGGGTGCGACGCGCACGCCCGGCCTGCTCGACCTCGCCGGTGACGATGCAGCCCAACGCCAGGGTCTTGCCGATTACCTGGCTGCCCAGATCCCCATGGGGCGCCTCGGCGAGCCCGGCGAGATCGCGAGCGCTGCGCTGTTCCTTGCGTCCGACGACGCGAGCTTTGTGAACGGCATCGAGTTGTTTGTCGATGGCGGGCAGCAGCAGATCTAAGCGCAGCCCAGGTGCGTGGATGCGGTCTTCGCCGATCGCATCCACGCCCGACGCGCGTACGCGCGTCTTGAGCGGATACACGTCATGTTCGAACATCGTCCGTACCTTTCGCTTGGCGCAGTGAAACGCGACTGGCTCGATACGCGACTGCATTTCCGCTTCGGCGAATGCGGACGCGCCGACCATACGCCGCTCGGCGCGCTCTACGTGTGGAACGACGATGCGTTCGCGCCGCACTCGGGCTTCGACCTCCATGCTCACCGCGGCGTGGAGATCGTGACGTGGGTGCGTTCGGGTGCGATCACGTATGAAGACGACGCGGGCAATCGCGCGCGGCTCGTTGCCGATTCCGTGCAGACGATCAGTGCGGGCGCCGCGATCCATCATACCGAGCGCAACGAGGGGGATGTGCCGGCGCTGCTATTCCAGATCTGGCTGCATCCGCGTACGCCGGGTGGCACGCCGCGTTGGGGGGCACGCATCTGTTCGCGCGGTTGTCGCGAAGGTCGCTTCGTCACACTGGCGAGTGGCGACCCAAAAGATGTGTGCGCGGGGGCGCTTCCTGTCAATGCCGACGCGCGTGTGCGCATCGCCACGCTACGCGAAGGCACGGTGGTGCATCACAGGTTGTCAACGTCAGGTTCGGCGTATCTGGTTGCCGATCATGGTCGGGTTGACGTAGGGCCGGTCCGGCTCGCGCCGCGCGATGGCGTCGTCGTCAGCGATGAAGCGCAGCTTACGATCGTTGCGCGAGATGACACCGATGTCGTGATAGTCGAGCTTTTGCGGTAGAAATATCGTGCCGTCTGGGTCGGGCGCGACGACATTCCTCCTTGGTTTCCGCGCTTTCCGCGTTTCCGCGCTTTCCGCAAGACTCGGTTTGGTAGCTCTGTATCGCAGTTTTTGCGGTAGGAATCCGACGCATATCCCGCGTGGCGATCCCGCGATATCCGCCCACATCGTTCACATCGCCACGCGCTGGCCGCCGCCCATCACAACTGTCAACGTGACGTCAGCGTAGCGTCAGCGGGCTTCCGTTATAAGTTGCTGGCTAACGACTCATGCCCGCAATGGCCTGCCCAGAATGCAATTGTCGACCATCCCGATCCCCATCCGCTCGCGCCGCGCGGCGCTGGCGTTTTCCGCCCTCGCACTGATCCTGCTCGGCACGCTGGGCCTCGCCAAGCGCAGCCAATCGAGCCGGTCGCCCGCGCCCGCTGCGTTGCCGCCACCCGTTCCCGTACTGCTGTCTCGCGTGGAGGTTCGAGATGTGCCGCGCCAGGCGGAGAGTGTCGGCACGGTACGTTCGCTGCGCGACGTCGTGGTACGGGCGCAAATCGATGGCCATCTCACAGGCCTCCATGTGGTCGAGGGTCAGCAGGTCACAAAGGGAGAGTTGCTGGCGTCCCTGGACGACCGCCCTATCCAGGCGGCACTCAAGCAAGCCCGTGCCACGCTGGAGATGACCCAGGCACAACTGCGGATAGCAGAACTGGATCTGAAGCGCTACCAGACTTTGATCGGCGACGACGCTATCCCGCGCCAGACACTCGAACGGCAACTCGCCTTGGTGGAACAGCTTCGGGCGACTGCGCAAGGCAATCGCGCCGCGATAGCCGCCGAGGAAGTGCGGCTGTCTTACACGCGGATACGCTCGCCGATTTCTGGACGGGTCGGTTTGCGCAATGTCGATGAAGGGAATCTGGTCCGGATGAATGACACTGAGGGGCTGTTCTCAGTCACGCAGATCACACCGATAACGGTGGAGTTCGCCATGCCACAGTCGGCGCTTCCTGTCCTACAGAGTCTGATTCACGCAGACAAGCCGGCCGCTGTGCAAGCGATATCTCGCCAAGCCGGGGCGCCCGTGGCGCACGGTCGACTGCTGGTGATCGACAGCCGCGTGGGAGCAGGCAATGGCGCGGTACGCGTCAAGGCTGAGTTCGATAACAGTGCTGGTCAGCTCTGGCCTGGCCAGTTCGTGACCGTGCATCTGCAGACGGGAATTCTGCGCGACGCGCTGGTTGCCACGCCTGCGGTGCTCCGCTACGGCGAGCAGGACAAACCGTATGTGTTCCGCGTGAAGCAAGACAGCACAGTGGAAATCGTACCGGTCAACGTCCTCTACCAGGACCGGCAGCAAGTCGTGATCGAGGGCGTGACCGCCGGCGACCAACTGGTATCGGACGGACAGTCGCGTCTGCGCCCTGGCGCGCGCGTGACCGTTCCAATTGCCACCACGAAGGCGAGAATCTGACGTGACAGAACGCGCCACCCTTTATCGCTGGTTCGTCGATCATCCGATCGGCACCGTCTTGCTCGCCATAGCGCTGGTTTTGCTGGGCGTCGTTAGCTACTTCCAGTTGCCCGTCGCACCGCTTCCCGAGGTGGAAGTGCCAACCATCCAGGTCAACGCGCTACTGCCCGGAGCCAGTCCCGACACCATAGCGTCGTCAGTCGCCACCCCGCTTGAGGTCCAGTTCAGTGCGATACCTGGCATTGCGGAGATGACGTCAACCAGCGCGTTGGGCTCGGCCAGCATCGTCCTCCAATTCACGCTGGATACACGGCTCGACAGCGCCGTGCAGGACGTACAGGCGGCGATCAACCGCGCTAGCAGCAGGTTGCCGCCTGACATGCCGTCCATGCCGACCTGGCGCAAGGTCAACCCAGCCGACAGCCCGGTCGCGATCATTGGCGTGCATTCCGATTCGCTGTCGCTGACCGAGGTCAGCGACTATGCCGAACGTGTTCTGGTGCGCGAACTCGGCCAATTGCCCGGCGTGGGAATGATCACGACCACCGGCCTGCGCAGACCGGCGATTCGCGTGCAGGCGTCGCCCGTGGCGCTCGCGGGCATTGGCCTGACGCTGGCGGACATCCGCGCCGCCGTACGCGCCGCCAGCCGCAATGCGCCGAAAGGCGCGCTGTATGGCAACACGCGCGTGAGCACGCTCCACACCAACGGTCAGTTGCTCGACCCGGGCGCCTACGGCGACCTCGTGGTGGCCTGGCGCGGAGGCAGCCCGGTATTCCTGAAGGATGTGGCACAGGTCACGCTGGGCCCGGAGGATGCCTACGTGAACGCGTTTCCCAACGGCCGGCCAGGTGTCGCCTTGTCGATCATGCGCCAACCGGGCGCCAACATCGTCGCCACATATGACCGCATCTCACGCGCGCTCCCTGCCCTGCGCGCAGCGCTGCCCGCGGCCATTCAAGTCGAGATCACCAACGACCGCACCCGCACCATTCGCGCGTCCCTGCACGAGGTCGAGTTGACACTGCTGATCACCATCGCGTTGGTAGTCGGCGTGATGGCGCTGTTCCTGCGCCAGTTGGCTGCCACACTGGTCGTCGCGGCGGTGCTGGTCGTGTCCCTGGCGGGCACCTTTGCGGCCATGTACGTGATGGGTTTCAGCCTGAACAATCTGACGCTCGTCGCTGTGGTGGTGGCGGTGGGATTTATCGTCGATGACGCCATTGTCGTGATCGAGAACATTCATCGCTACCAGGAAGCCGGCCTGAGCATACGACAAGCCGCGCTGCGCGGTGTAGAAGAAGTCGGCTCGACCATTTCAACAATCAGCCTGTCACTGGTAGCGGTGTTCATTCCGCTCCTGTTCATGTCCGGCGTGGTCGGCAGACTGTTCCGCGAGTTCGCGCTGACCTCTGCCGTGGCCATCCTGATCTCGGTGGTCATTTCACTGACGCTGGCACCATCGCTGGCTGCGGTAGCCATGCGTCGGAGTGCGCACGGCGTTGAGTTCAAGGAGTCCCGGCTGTCCGCATGGCTGGTGCAGCGATACGCCACTGGACTGCGCTGGTGCCTGCGCCGACAAGGCCTGATGCTGGGCGTGTTCGGCATCACCGTATGCCTCAGTGCAGCCGGCTTCGTGCTGATGCCAAAGGGCTTTTTTCCGCTGCAGGACACGGCGTTTATCGTAGGCATCTCCCAGGCAGCCGCCGATGTGCCATACACAGCCATGCTTGAGAAGCACCGTGCGCTGACCGACATTATCCGTGCCGATCCTGCCGTGCTCACAGTCACCCAGTCAGTGGGCATGACCGGTGGCAGTCAGACACTGGCCAACGGGCGCTTCTGGATCGTGCTCAAGGACCGCTCGGACCGCGACGTTTCCGCTAGTGCGCTGATCGATCGGCTGCGGCCCAAGCTGGCCGCCATTCCCGGCATCCAGCTTTTCCTGCGCGCCGCGCAGGACATCAACATCGGCGCGGGCCAGCCGCGCGCCCAGTATCAATATGTGTTGAAGGCGAACGATACGGGCGACCTGTACACATGGTCGCAGCGCCTGGTCGCTGCACTACAGAAGGAGCCTCTTTACCGAGACTTGTCCAGCGATCTCCAGCTTGGCGCCAACGTCATTCATCTGCAAATTGATCGCGCAGCTGCCGCGCGTCTAGGTCTTACCGCAAGCGATGTCGACGATGCGCTATACAACGCATTCGGCCAGCGCCAGATCAATGAATTCCAGACCGATACCAACCAGTACCAGGTGGTGCTGGAAGTGGACGGCGACGGCCGAGGCAACATCGAGACGCTTCAATCGCTGCGCCTGCGCTCGCCTGTTTCCGGCGAAATGGTGCCGCTGTCGGCCATCGTCACCATCGCCGCGCCAAGGGCCGGGCCGGTTTCGATCCTGCACCACGGCTTGTTGCCCGCCGTGAACATATCGTTCAACCTGGCGCCGGGAGCGCCGCTCGGCGACGCCGTGACGCGGATCGATGAGATACGTCGGCGCATCGGCATGCCCGCCTCAATCCAGGGCACATTCCTCGGTTCTGCGCAGGCATTCCAGGAAGCGCTGGCTGGTCAGGCGGGACTGATCCTGGCCGCGCTGCTCGCCGTGTACCTGATCCTCGGGGTCCTGTACGAGAGCCTGGTCCATCCGCTGACCATCCTGTCCACGTTGCCGTCGGCCGCCATTGGCGCGCTCGCCTTCCTGTGGCTCGGCGGCTTTGACTTCTCGATCATGGCGCTGATCGGCGTGATCCTGCTGATCGGCATCGTCAAGAAGAACGGCATCCTGCTTATCGATTTCGCGCTCGAAGCGCGGCGCGCGCGCAGTATCAGTCCTGGACAGGCCATCTATGAGGCCGCGCTCACACGCTTTCGTCCCATCATGATGACCACGCTGGCAGCGTTGCTCGGCGCCGTACCGCTAATGCTCGGCGTCGGCACCGGCGCCGAGCTGCGCCAGCCGCTCGGCGTGGCCGTGGTCGGGGGCTTGTTGTTGAGCCAGATGCTGACGCTCTTCACCACGCCAGTGGTCTACCTGGGACTTGACAGGCTATCGCGCTACCGTCGGAAACCCGTGCCATCGCAGCAGACATCAATTGCCACGGAATAGTGCGACGGCAAGGCACGAGGAGCAAACATACTGGCTCAAATTCTCATACCAAAGGTGTTGATGCCTTCGCTACTGCTGGCGAAAACGGTGCCGCCATGCATGTGTGCTATCGCCTTCACGATCGCGAGGCCGAGGCCATGGCTGTCTGCACCGCTCGCTCGCGATGAGTCGATGCGGTAGAAGCGGTCGAACAAACGATTCAGGTGTTCCGCTGCGATTTGGGTACCCACGTTCGACACCGCAATTTCAGCGCCCTCGCCGCCGGCCCGCATCGTTACACGCACATCGGACCCGGGGGACGAGTACTGGATCGCGTTGTGCAGCAGGTTGGTCATCGCTCGCCGGAACAGCGCTTGGTCCACCAGTGCTTCAACGTCTCCGTCTGTTTGAACCGTTAACGCCTTCTCGTCGATCAATGGCGCCAGGAATTCAACCGTCTTTTTCACTTCGTCGGACAGCCTGGTCTGCCTCAATGTTTGTGCCGCCTCTCCCTGGTCCGCTCGGGCCAAAAAAAGCATGTCATTGACGATGGCACGCAGACGTTCGAGCTCTTCGAGATTTGACTGCAATACATCGCGCAGATCTGCCGCGCTGCGTTCGCGCGTGAGCATGACCTGCGTGGCGCCGAGCATGTTTCCTATCGGTGTGCGCAACTCGTGTGCCACATCGGCGCTGAAGCCTTCCAGCTGCGCGTAGGCTGATTCAAGCCGGCCTAGCGCACCATTGAACGATGCGACCAACGGCGTCAGCTCACTGACTGCCGGAACGAGGTGCAAACGTTGAGACCGATTGCTCGCGCTGAGTGCCTGCGCGGAAGCAGATAGTTGCGCTACCGGATGCAGTCCAACGCGCGCCACCCAGTAGCCGAGTCCGCTGACCAGTATGATGCCGCATAAACAGATGATCGTCAGCCCCACGGCGAAAGCGTGCATCGTCTCTGCTATCGGCGTCGTGCTGACCCCTACCACCAGATGGATCTCGGGATGGTCCACCAGGGGTTTCAGCATTTTCCCGAGGGTTCTGAGCGGGTGCCGCGGATCATCCAGCACCCATTGCTTGATGCGGCTGTCGCCTGGCGTATGAAGCGCGGATGGAAAGTTCTTCCCATAATTCAGGGACGGATCCTTGCAGGAAATCCAGAATCGGGTGTTTCCATCCGTGGTGGTCAACATCGTCAGCGTTTCGCGCAACTCGCCCCACTGCTCGACTGACTGCACTTTCTCGACGAGATTCTGGACCACCTCCAGCTTCGCGCGCAGGTCGCTTTCCAATTGCCGGTCCAGCGTATGACGGAGTCCTTGATACAGGGCGATGCCGGAAAGCGCAAACACTAAAAGGCCGACCAGACCGAACAGCAATGAGAGCCGGAATGCAATCGAGCGGATCATTGCGTCACATCGTTGATCCGAGATTCCAGAACGTATCCCATGCCACGAATGGTATGTAGCAGCTTGTTGTCATACGGTCCGTCGATCTTGTCCCGCAGCCGCTTGATCGCAACCTCGACCACGTTGGTATGACTGTCAAAGTTCATATCCCACACCAGTTCCGCAATCTCTGTCTTCGACAGGATTTTTCCCTTGCGCCTGCCCAGCGTGGTGAGCAAATTGAATTCCTTGGCGGTCAAATCGAGCCGGACGTTGCCGCGATAAGCCTTGCGCGCCAACAGATCCACATGGAGGTCCGCGATTTGAAGCTGCACCATTTCCTGCGGCCTGCCACGTCGGACCAGCACATGCAATCGTGCCTGCAGTTCCAGGAATGAAAAGGGCTTGATCAAGTAGTCATCGGCGCCCGCTTGCAGCCCTTTCACGCGGTCTTCGATCCTGTCACGCGCGGTCAGCATGATCACCGGTGTCTGTCGGCAGGCCTTGAGCGCTTCCAGCACGGCGAATCCATCGATACCGGGAAGCATGACATCAAGCACAATCGCATCGTATTCGTTCTGCACCGCCAGATGCCTGCCATCGATGCCATTGTTTGCCACATCGACGACGCAGCCGCTCTCTGTCAAACCTTTGCGCAAGTAGTCCGCTGTCTTGATTTCGTCTTCGACAATCAGAATTTTCATTTGATGTCTCTTCAATAGGAATCGCAGTTCCGGACATCGTTTCTAACAGAAATCTGATAGGCGCTGAATGACAATTCGGTCAGGCCGGCGACAGCGTGGCGTAGGGTCGGAAGACTAACCCTTCCGCCGACGTCATGAAATGAGCGATGGGAATAATATCTGTGCCATCCAGGCAAAAATCTGGATGAAAAATTGCCGTTCCTTAAGCAAGGGTGCTCGCGTCACGGCCCCGATCGACCCAAAGCCTTTGCCAGATATTCCCCAGTGCGACTCGACGCCGCGCCTGTGATCTCGGTAGGACGGCCGCAAGCCACGATGCGGCCGCCCTCTTCCCCGGCGCCGGGACCCATGTCGATCACCCAGTCCGCCTGGGCTACGACGCGCATGTCGTGCTCGACAACGACTACGGTGTTGCCCGCATCCACCAGTTCCTGAAGTTGCACGAGCAGGCGGTCCACATCAGCCGGATGCAGGCCGTTGGTCGGTTCGTCCAGCACGTAGAGCGTGTCGCCGCGCTGGGCGCGTTGCAGCTCGGTGGCCAGCTTGATCCGTTGTGCCTCGCCACCCGACAGTTCGGTGGCAGGCTGCCCCAATCGCAGGTATCCCAGTCCGATGTCGCGCAACGCCTTGAGCGATCGCATCACCGGCGGTTCGTTCGCAAAGACTTCGCATGCCGCATCGACGGTCAGGTCGAGGATCTCGGCGATATTCCTCCCCTGCCAGGTAATTTCCAGCGTCTGCGCCTGGTAGCGCGTGCCGTGGCAAACGGTACACGGTGCATACACGCTGGGCAGAAACAGCAGCTCAACGCTGACAAAGCCCTCGCCTTCGCATGTCGGGCAACGGCCCTGGGCCACGTTGAAGGAGAAGCGTCCCGGCGTATAGCGTCGTTTGCGCGCAGCGGGGGTGTCGGCAAATAGCTTGCGTACATGATCGAACAGGCCGGTATAGGTGGCCAGATTCGATCGAGGCGTGCGCCCAATCGGCTTCTGATCGACGCGCACCAGACGGCGCACCGTCTCCGTGTCACCCGCGACACGCCCCGTAATTGGCGCGTCCGTGACGGCGAACAGCGGATCGCGTTCCTCGTCGGCATCGCTGTCGTTTGTGCGGCCGAGATGCCGGTTCACCAGCTCCGGCAGGGCCTGGCTGATCAGGCTCGATTTCCCGGACCCCGAGACGCCCGTCACTGCCACGAAACAGCCCAAAGGTATCGCCCCGTCGATCTTATGGAGATTGTTGCGAGAAACATTCACGAGCTTGAGCCAGCCTGCTGGGTCGCGGGGCTTTCGTGGCGATACGTGCTGCTCGCCAAACAGATAGGCCGCGGTAAGCGATCTATCCACCGCGGCAAGTCCGTCAAGCGGCCCGCTGTAGAGCAGGTGCCCGCCGCCTTCGCCCGCGGCCGGTCCTACGTCTACGATCCAGTCCGCGTGACGCATGGTCTGCGTGTCGTGTTCGACCACGAACAGCGAGTTGCCAGCCGCCTTCAATCGTCGCAATGCCACCAGCAGCGCTTCGCCATCGGCAGGATGCAGCCCCGCCGATGGCTCGTCGAGCACATAGACCACGCCGAACAGTTGGGAAGACAACTGCGTGGCCAGCCGCAACCGTTGCAATTCGCCCGATGAGAGCGTCGGCGTGCTGCGGTCCAGCGAAAGATAGCCCAGGCCGAGATCGATGAGCGTGGAAAGCCGTTCCACAAGCTCTTCCCCAATGCGCTGCGCAGCCAGCCGCTTTTCGTCGGAAAGGTTAGGCGTGCGTCGCACGTCGGGCGCCGCCTTGTGCGCGGATCCGCCCGCCGCGACACGCCGCGCCGTGGCGGCGCGCATCGCCTTCGTGCTCAGCACCGCACCGGTTGCCGTCTCGGGGCTGGCCCATTTTCCGTGCGCAATCGGGCGCATGATCTCCGCCACGCGGCCAAGAGGCAGTTTCGCGAACTCGCCGATGTCCATGCCCGCAAACGTCACTGACAACGCTTCCTTCTTGAGGCGCTTGCCGTGACATGTCGGGCATTCGCGCCCGATCATGTACTGTGCAACCCGCTTCTTCATCAGCGCGCTCTGCGTCGTGGCAAAGGTCTGCAAGACGTAGCGACGGGCACCCGTGAACGTGCCCTGGTAGCTGGGCTCCAGATTGCGCTTGAGCGCCGCGCGTACCTCCTTGGGCGTAAATCCTGCATACACCGGCACCGTGGGTTGCTCGTCGGTAAACAGGATCCAGTCACGATCTTTCTTCGGCAGCTCGCGCCACGGCTTGTCCACGTCGTAGCCGAGCGTGACCAGGATGTCGCGCAAGTTCTGCCCGTGCCATGCGGGCGGCCAAGCAGCAATCGCGCGCTCGCGTATCGACAAGGAATCGTCGGGCACCATCGACTGCTCGGTGACGTCATAGATGCGCCCCAGACCATGACACGTGGGGCAGGCGCCCTCGACCGTGTTAGGCGAAAAGTCCTCCGCGTACAGCATCGGCTGCCGGGGCGGATAGGTGCCCGCACGCGAATAGAGCATGCGGACGAGACTTCCCAGCGTGGCGA
Source organism: Cupriavidus pauculus (assembly GCF_008801835.1). GTDB lineage: Bacteria > Pseudomonadota > Gammaproteobacteria > Burkholderiales > Burkholderiaceae > Cupriavidus > Cupriavidus pauculus. The sequence continues at coordinate 325,663 of NZ_VZOW01000001.1, forward strand.
CGCTAGCCACGGTGGAGCGTGCATTCGGCGTGCCGCGCTGCTGCTGCAGCGCCACTGCAGGCGGCAGCCCTTCGATCGCATCCACCTCTGGCACGCCAACCTGCTCGATCAACCTTCTGGCATAGGGGGCAACCGATTCGAAGTAACGCCGCTGGGCTTCCGCGTAGAGCGTGCCGAATGCCAGGGACGACTTGCCGGAACCCGACACGCCGGTAAATACCACCAACGCATTGCGTGGGATATCGACATCCACGTTCTTGAGATTGTGCACGCGCGCGCCCCGCACGCGGACGAAGTTGTCTGCCCAGCCGCTCGCCGGGGCGGGCAACGTGTCGTCGGGTATCAATGCGCGCTGGGGGTCTTCATCGTTCATGCGATGGGCTCGTATCGATTGGGGGCATATTCGCTACGCTGGTTCGGGACCGTCGATCTTGCAAATATTCCCGGCGGAATCTACGTGCTTGAAGCTTACTCGGTCGCCGGCAGCCATGGCGCCGTCAGCCGCTTATTCCGCGCTCTTCCGCGCGTGCGTCGCCACAAAGGAGGCGGCGCGCTGACGGGTCCTCAGCACGCAGTAAGCGTGCCAATACGTCTCGAAGAGGAGGATTCCCGAAAAAGTGCGCGATATGTCGCGGCTGGCTGGGGAGACAGCGATGTGAAGCCCGATGTAGCAATTACAAATTTCGCGAAGCCCGCCATGTCATCGCGTTCGCCGCCCTCTGACCCCGGGGGACAAACTGGTTTGCCCGCTCCGGATCAGCGCCGGTACATCGACCACAACACCGCGCTCTGCGCCGATTGCTGCATCGACGCCACGTTCTGGTAGAACTTCAGCGTGGCATCGCATCGCACCGCAGGTTGGCGCGTGCCGAAGGTCTTGTCGGTCAGCGCGCGCGCCTGGTCTTGCGACAGGTTCTGAAAGGCCACGCGCATCATGGCGTCGGCCATATATGGGTCTGGTTGCCGACCCTTGTGAGGCGGGGACTTTAGTAACTGGACGATGGTCTTGCGCTCTTCCTCGACAAGTACCGGCGGCAATGCACTGGAAGTGTCCAGCGTGCCGTCGAGAAATTGCGAGCAAGCATCCACGCTGATATTGCGCGCCGCGTTGGTCTCGGCTGCCAGCAGCTTGACGAACTCTGCGAGCGCCTCGTCGCTTGCGTTCTTGAGCACGCCCGGCAACGCCTGCTTCATCTCGCTACGTAGCGCGGCAAAGATCTCTGCATCACTGCCTCCGCGTGTCTTGACGGCCCAGCCGCGTTCCGCGGCCCGGCTGATTGCGCCGGGGAACCGTTGGTCGAACGCGCGATAAAGCGCAGACTCCTTGAGGCGCTCCGCGAGTACGTCGCGCGATTCCACCTGCAACATGCCGGGCGATTCGCTGCGCAGGGCAATTCGAGTGAGAACACGTGCCTGCAACAGCTCCTCGCGGCTCGGATACCAGACCGCGCTCGCGGGTGTCGCGCCCACGCGCTGTACGAAATTATCTGGGAGGCCGGCGTTGCGATAGTAATTCAGCATTGACGTCACCGCCGCACTCTCTACCGCCGAGTCCATGCCGCCGCCAAAACTGGCGCGATGGAAGCCGATCTTTGCGTTGGGCGTGGCAACCCGCTCGACACCCGCCATCAGCACGTACGTGCAGGCGCTGCTGCACTCCCCTTCCACATAAGTATTCAGCTTGCGTTGCCGCACGCCATCGGCTAGCACACGGCCCTCGAGCAGGCGCCCGCCATTCGAGTTCAGGATCACGGTCCGCGCACCCGGAGTGTTGTCGAGCACGCGCAGCACCTGCTTGGCCGAGCCTTCGCGCAGCGTGCCCCAGACCATCACCGCGTCGCCATTGGGCGATGGCGTTGCCTGGATCTCGCCCATGGTGTCCTTCCCCATCGCGAGCATGGTGAATTCGCGCAGTTGGGGACCGTAGATCGTCACCATCTGCACGACGGCCCCGAACACTCCGAGCATCACGCTGCCACGTGCGGCGTATCCCCAGAACGCACTGCCTCCGCGCTGCGCGTGCCGGCCAGCGGAGCGCCAGATGCCGACGAACGACCATAACCAAGACAGATAGACGATGCAGATCGTGGCGACGAAAAACAGGGCCACTTGGCGCAGCGAATCGCTAATGCCCAACAATCCTTTGAGCGCCGGCAGCGCGGCACCCAGCAGCATGCCAAGCAAGGTGCCGTTGATCCAGTAAGACACCGGCAGTGAAAGCTGGCCGCGCCAGTGGCGCATCACGTAGAGGCCCTTGACCTCCGTCTCGACGTACGGCGCATCTGCCGAAGCAGGCGTTGCGCCGTCGTTTTCCTGGACATCCTCGCCGATGGTGAAGACCGCGTCCCGGCGCGCGATTGGCGAGATCGATGGGCTCGCGGTCAATTCTTCCACGCGTCTCGACAGCGCGCGCAGGTTCAGCGCGATGATCGCGGCGACTACCACCGCTGGCACCACCATCGACATCCCGGACTCGTCACGCACCAGAAGGCGAAGTACGCCCACCGCGAAAAATGCGAGCAGCACGAAATTGGCGATGGTCGCCGCTTTGACAGACCGCGCCGTCGCCGATTCCCCAAGCGCGCGCCAAGTCTGGAACAGCGGCGCCAGCCATACCAGGGACGCCAGCAAGGGGAATGCGCCCCCACCTGCCCGCCATTCCCCAAGCGTGGCCACCAAGCCGATAACCGCTACCACCAGAAGAATGACATTCAGCGTCCGCGTGCCGCGGACCAACATGCTCGCCCTCATGACCAACCCGTGTTTATTGTTCTGTTGGCCGACAAATCTACCTGATTCGACTATCGAGGGGATCAATGTTGCGCGGCCACGACATACCCCACTTTTGTCCGGGTCATGGCAGGTTTCCCATCGCTTAATCAATGGAAAACCTGACATCGAAATAACGAGAACTTACGGGCGATATCGGTCAGCGGCATCGTCGTCGGATGGCGACGGCTAGTCTGACGGGCGACACGCCTGCATAGTCGAGCAAGTCGTCCATGCACGTGGCGGCAACATCCTCAATGAACGAGCGCGACAAAGTAGCAAAAAGGCATCGCCATCGCAGCCGGCGCTTTTATTTTCTTTCGTCGAGGTGATGGTCGGCCTCCTCCTCTTTTTGCCTGAGATTGTCGGTCAACCTGTACTGAAAACCGAACAGCGCAATTAGCGCCAGCAGGGCCAGTCCTGCCCAGACAAGGCGTAACCACATGCTGGACTCCCTTGAAATCACGAACGGTATGTCGACAGATAGTCGACAACCCGAGCATGGTGGGGATGATCAGGCCGAGGCAACGGACCTTGCGCTGCAATCGCCTTTCCAGCGGTGCGGCCAGCCTTGACGACCGTCACCGGCACTGAGGCCCGCCGTATGACCTGCGCAGGTAACCCGCCTCCAACGGCGGCCTTTATCTGCGACCAAAGGCTCGCGCCCATCACAATGCTGTCGCAAGAATTGTCCTCTGCCGCAGACACAATCGTCCTGGCGGTATGGCCAAGGCCGATCAGCGTCGAATACCGTACGCCGGCTTCGTCGAGCAGTTCGCAAGCCGTCGCTAGCGCAGATTCGCCATCGCGGCGCTCTTGCTCCCTGAGCGCCGCCAGCGAATGAAATGCACTGGCCCGGCCGCGCTCGAGTGGGGCCTGGACATTCAGCAGCACAACCTCCGAACGCCCCCCTTCCCGAGCGAGAAAGGCAGCGTGCCGGAGCGCATTCAACGCGCATTCGGTGCCGTCGACCGGCACAAGTATCTTGATCATATCGAGCCGTTTCCTGTTCCGCCAGCCAACGCAATCGCACGTCGACTCTCCATGACTGGATGCTAGGCAACGGCAGCTAGAACCGGCGTCAAGGCTGGCATGCGGCCGATAAAAATCCCGTAAAAATATTTGAAAACGGATTTCCACGGACCTTCCTTCGCATGCGCGACAACGCGGTTCGCCGGCAACCGAAGCGCTTGCCCGCCCTGACACTTGATCGATGGGTCAGCGCCTTCGGCATGCCTCACAAGGCACAACTGACGGCCCGTCGGTGCCACGCAACAGGGCTACGCAATCGGGTGATTGCTCGCCTGATTCGCTGGTGGCAGACTTGCAACGAAGTTGCAAAGAAGATTCGCCACTTGGCATCAGGTGCCCGTTCATTCCATTGCACGCCATGCCGCAGCGCTGGTTGTCGATCCTGCTGGTTCTGTTCCTGCTGTTCGGGCAGTCGGCGGCGGTCGTCCATGCGGTCGGTCACTTGCAGGCGCACCAGCAAGCGAATCCGTGCGCGGCACCGACCGATGTCGACCGATGCGGCCCCGCGCATGATGTTTGTCCCACCTGCCACGCGCTTGCCGCGCTTGCGGCCGCCGTTCCGGCCGTTGCCGGCTGGCTGATCGCCGAATGCGGACGCCGCTGGCACTATCCCGAAAGCTCCAGGCGCCCTCTGGCGCCGGTATTCACGCCTTCTGCCCGTAGTCGCGGCCCCCCTCTGCCAGACGGATTCTTCCGCTAGTTCACGGGCGCCGGGCTAAAGCTCTGCCGCCCGGTCCGTCCTGTTTCGCAGAGGTCAACCATGCCCAATATTCCGCTTCGAGCCATCGCGGCCGGCGCCGCGTCGGCGTTCGCACTCAACGCGCACGCGCAATCGGCCGAATCCACTCCCGCCACTCAGCCGTCGCCCAATGCCGCCACGCAGCAGCCTGCCGCGGCCGGCAGCGAAAAGACGCTGAACGCCGTCGTCGTCTCCGTCAAGCGACTGGATGCGGCGCGCAACGCGCTATCGCCACAGACCGGCAGTTCCGTCTACAGCTTCGACAGTACGGATATCGAAGCGCTACCGCTGGGGGAGAACACTAGCCTGAACCAGGTTCTGTTGCAGGCGCCCGGCGTTGTGCAGGACTCATTCGGGCAACTGCACGTCCGTGGCGATCATGCCAATCTCCAGTACCGCATCAACGGCGTCTTCGTGCCAGAGCCGATCAGCGGCTTCGGGCAGATGCTCGACACGCGCTTCGCCGATGAGATCAAGCTTGTCACCGGGGCCCTGCCGGCGCAGTACGGCTACCGCACCGCAGGCGTGATCGATATCACCACCAAGGGCGCGGCAACCGACGAAAGCGGCAAACCGAAGACGTTCGGCGGGGAGATCGGCACGGTGATCGGCAGCCACGCTGATCATGAGGTCAACGCGCAGATCCAGGGCGCCAAGGGCCCGTTCAGCTACTACCTCAGTGGATCGTTCGTCGAGAACAACCTCGGCATCGAGAATCCCACCAGCAGCAGGAACGCGATTCATGATCACACCGATCAGAGCAAGGGTTTCGGCATGCTGTCTTATCTGCTGAATGCCGATAATCGCGTCAGTTTCATGTTCGGGACGGCCAACAACCGCTTCGAGATCCCGAACCGGCCGGGGCTGGCACCGCAGTTCACCCTCGACGGCGTCACGCCGCCCGCGTCGGAAAACCTGAACGCCAACCAGCGTGAAAAGAACGACTTCCAGATCTTGTCGTATCAGAGCAAGGTCTCGTCCGCGCTTGACTACCAGGTCTCGCTGTTCCACCGAACCAGCCGGATCGACTACTCGCCCGATCCGATTGGCGACCTCGTCTACAACGGCGTCGCTTCCAACATCACCCGGCGCAACGAAGCCACCGGCCTGCAGGCCGATGCCAGCTACATCCTGAATCCACGCCACACGCTGCGCACCGGGGTCTTCGTGCAGCGCGAACACTTTGGGGTGGATAACACCTCGAGCGTATTTCCTGCCGATGCCGACGGCAACCAGACCAGCGGCGTGCCGTTCACCATCGTCGACAACAACAGTCGCTCAGGCACCACGCTTGGCTTTTACCTGCAGGACGAGTGGAAGGCCACCGACAAGCTGACGGTCAACTTCGGTGCCCGGTATGACCACGTCAATACGGTGGTCAGCGAGCAGCAGCTCAGTCCCCGCCTGGGACTGACCTATGACGTGACCAACTCGACCCGGCTGCATGCCGGCTACGCACGGTATTTCACGCCGCCTGCAACGGAGAAAATCGATACCACCACGGTGGACAAATTCAGCGGTACCACGAATGCATTACCTTCCGACGCCAATACGGCCGTGCGCTCGGAACGTTCCGACTACTTCGATGTCGGCGTTTCGCACCAGGCGACCGCGAACCTGACGCTGGGTCTCGATGCCTACTATCGGAAGGTGCGCCATCTCCAGGACGAAGGCCAGTTCGGCAATGCGCTGATCTTCTCCACGTTCAACTACGATCAGGGCAAGATCTACGGTGTGGAGGGCACGGCCAATTATCGCCAGGGCAACTTCGGCGCCTATCTGAACGTCGGCGTATCGCGTGCGATGGGCAAGGGAATCGAGACCGGCCAGTTCAACTTCGGTCCGGACGAACTGGCCTACATTGCCAACAATTGGGTGCACCTCGATCACGACCAGACCGTGGCGGGCTCGCTTGGCGCTCCTTACCTGTGGCAGGGCACTCTGCTGACTGCCGATGCGCTGTATGGCAGCGGGTTGCGCAATGGCTTTGCCAATACGTCGCACTTGCCGGCTTACTTCCAGGTAAATGTGGGCATCGCGCACACCTTTGATCTGCCCACTATCGGCAAACTCAAGACGCGCTTCACGGTGATCAACCTGTTCGATCGTTCCTACCAGTTGCGCGATGGCACGGGAATCGGCGTTGGTGCGCCGCAGTATGCGCCGCGTCGAAGCTTCTATGTAGCGGTTTCCAAACCGTTTTGAGTGGCCCTGCGGCATGCCCGCGCCGCCGTCGTGCGCAGCACGGCGGCGCAGAAGCATGCAAGGCTGCATCGGGGTAAATACTGGATATTGGTAATACCAGTTTACCTGTCCGAGGGCCTGACCTAGACTGCCTTCACTCGGCATGCGTGCGGCGCGGCAGTGTGGTCGCGGGCATCCGGATCTGCATCCCCAAAAAAGCAGAACGCAGGAGACCCGAGTGCACGACGAAGATAATCCGCCGGCGCCACCGAAGCGCCGCAGTCAGGCATGGTTTGGACGGCTGGATCGCGATGGCTTTATTTATCGGTCCTGGCTGAAGAATCGCGGCATTCCGCACGACCAGTTCGATGGCCGCCCGGTCATCGGCATCTGCAATACCTATTCGGAACTCACCCCCTGTAATTCCCATTTCCGCACGCTGGCCGATCAGGTCAAGACCGGAGTATGGGAAGCCGGAGGATTTCCGCTCGAATTTCCCGTGATGTCGCTCGGGGAAACGCTGCTGCGTCCCACCGCCATGCTGTTCCGCAATCTGGCCAGCATGGATGTCGAAGAGTCGATTCGCGGCAATCCGATCGATGGCGTGGTGTTGCTGATGGGCTGCGACAAGACTACGCCGGCGTCGATGATGGGCGCTGCGTCGTGCGACTTGCCGACCATTGGCGTTTCCGGCGGGCCGATGCTGAGCGGCAAATACCGCGGCCAGGAGCTTGGCTCGGGCACCGATGTTTGGAAGATGTCGGAGGAAGTCCGCGCCGGCCATATGTCGCAGGAAGAATTCTTCGAGGCCGAAAGTTGCATGCATCGCTCGCACGGCCATTGCATGACGATGGGCACGGCGTCCACCATGGCCTGCATGGTCGAAGCGCTTGGCATGAGCCTGCCCGGCAACGCCGCGATTCCCGCCGTGGACGGCCGCCGCAACATCCTTGCGCGCGCATCCGGACGACGCATCGTGCAGATGGTCAACGACAATCTCGTGATGTCGAAAATCCTGACGCGGCAGGCTTTCGAAAATGCGATCAAGGTTAACGCAGCGATTGGCGGCTCCACCAATGCGGTCATCCACCTGCTGGCGATCGCCGGACGCATGGGCGTGGAACTGCACCTCGACGATTGGGACAAGCTTGGCCATACCCTGCCCTGCCTGCTCGATCTGCAACCCTCCGGGCGGCATCTGATGGAGGACTTCTACTATGCGGGCGGCCTGCCGGCGGTGATCCGCGAACTGCGCGACGTGCTGGCGCGCGATGCGCTGACCGTCAACGGCAAGTCGCTGTGGGACAACTGCAAGGACGCCCCGAACTGGAATCGCGAGGTGATTCACGCGTTTGATGCGCCGTTCAAGGCGGGCGCGGGCATCGCGGTGCTGTACGGCAACCTGTGCCCGGACGGCGCGGTGATCAAGCCATCGGCCGCCACGCCGGCGCTGCTCAAGCATACCGGCCGCGCGGTGGTATTCGAGAACAGCGACCACATGCATGCGCGGCTCGACGACGAATCGCTCGATGTCGATGAAACCTGCGTGCTGGTGCTCAAGAATTGCGGGCCGCGCGGCTATCCCGGCATGGCCGAGGCGGGCAACATGCCGCTGCCGCCCAAACTGCTGCGCAAGGGCATTACCGACATGGTGCGCATCTCGGACGCGCGCATGAGCGGTACGGCCTACGGCACCGTCGTGCTGCACGTGGCGCCCGAGGCGGCGGCGGGCGGCCCACTGGCGCTGGTGCAAGACGGCGACCAGATCGAACTCGACGTGCAGGCGCGCAAGCTCCATCTGCATGTTTCCGACGAGGAACTGGCGCGCCGCCGTGCGGCGTGGCAGGCACCGGAATTGCCGATGTCGCGTGGCTGGACGCGGCTATACGTCGAGCATGTGCAGCAGGCCAATCGCGGCGCCGATCTCGATTTTCTCGTCGGCAAGAGCGGCGCCGGCGTGCCCAAGGACAACCACTGATTCCATGGTTTGGCGCCGCCGTCGTGCGGCGCGACGACACTCACCGCCGGTCAACCGGCTGCAGCGCAGCGCGACACACAAGGAGACGCGACGCATGGCATCTGTACAGATTCGGGATGTGCAGAAATATTTCGCCGGCGCCCAGGTCATTCGTGGCGTGAGCATCGACATCGCGGACGGCCAGTTCACGGTGCTGGTGGGGCCGTCGGGCTGCGGAAAATCGACGCTGCTGCGCATGCTGGCGGGACTGGAGGAGATAAGCGCCGGCGAGATTTCCATCGGCGACCGCGTGGTCAACCAGTTGCCGCCCAAGGAGCGCGACATCGCGATGGTGTTCCAGAACTATGCGCTCTATCCGCATATGACCGTGTACGACAACATGGCGTTCTCGCTGAAGCTGGCTGGCATGGCCAAGGACGTCATCAAGCAGAAGGTCGACAAGGCATCGGGCATCCTGGGGCTCGGTCAGTTGCTCGATCGCTATCCGCGCCAGTTGTCCGGCGGCCAGCGCCAGCGTGTGGCGATGGGACGCGCCATCGTGCGCGATCCGCAGGTGTTCCTGTTCGACGAGCCGCTGTCCAATCTCGATGCCAAGCTGCGCGTGCAGATGCGCGCGGAGATCAAGGAACTGCACCAGCGCCTGCGCACCACATCGGTGTATGTCACGCACGACCAGATCGAGGCGATGACGATGGCCGACCAGATCGTCGTCATGCGCGATGGGCGCGTCGAACAGCGCGGCAAGCCGCTGGCGCTGTATGACGATCCCGATAATCTCTTCGTGGCGGGCTTTATTGGATCGCCGGCGATGAATTTCGTGCCAGGCGTACTGCGGCGGCAAAACGGCGAGGCGATGGTCGAATTTGCCGACGGCACGCGGCTGCATCCCCCGGCCCGCCTCGCGCCCGGCGCGGGCGTCGATGGCCAGCGCGTGATCTATGGCGCCAGGCCGGAGCATCTGCGGCGCGGCAGTGCGGGCGAAGGATTTCCCACGCGCGTCGCGGTGGTGGAGCCTACCGGGGCCAATACCGAGGTGTACTCGCGCTTTGGCGACACCGAGTTCATTTCGATATTCCGGGAACGGCATGATTTTGTGGCTGGCGATGCGCTACATCTGGTGCCCGATCATCTCCATTCCCACCTGTTCGATGCGGAAACGGGACAGGCGCTGCCGCGTCAGTGAATCGCCACGCCGCGCGGCATGCCGACGACACGGCACAGGTTTCAGGCAGCACAGCATCAATGGCAGCACCTACACAGCGCGCCACGCTGACCACGAGGAGACAATGCGATGAGCCAATCCGGACACTTCACGAGACGCGATTTCCTGGTATCCACGGCGGCGGCCGCCGCCACCACGGCGCTGGGCGGCAATGCTCAGGCTGCCACCGCGCTGCAATACAAGCCAGAGGCCGGCGCCAAGCTGCGCGTGCTGCGCTGGAAGCGGTTCGTTCAGGGCGACGAAGACCTCTGGAATGCGAACACGAAGAAATTCTCCGAGCTCACCGGCGTGGAGGTCCGCGTCGACAATGAAGGTTGGGAAGACGTGCGACCGAAGGCAGCCGTCGCGGCCAGCGTTGGCACCGGCCCTGACATCGTGCTCGGGTGGTTCGACGATCCACAGCAATATCCGTCAAAGCTCGTCGATGTATCCGATGTGGCCAACTATTTGGGCGGCAAGCACGGCGGCTGGTACGACGTCTGCAAGAAATACGGCATGTACGACGGCAAGTGGATCGCCCTGCCGCTGGGCGTGGTCGGCAATGCGCTGGTCTACCGCGAAAGCCATGTGAAAGCCGCCGGCTTCGACAGCATTCCGAAGGACACCGCCGGTTTTCTGAAACTGTGCCAGGCACTTAAGGCCAAGAACACGCCGTGCGGCTTTGCGCTCGGCAAGGCCGTAGGCGATGGCAACAACTGGGCGCACTGGCTGCTGTGGTCGCACGGCGGCATGCTGGTCGACACCAAGGGCAAGGTAGTGGTGAACTCGCCCGAAACCTGGGCGGCGCTGGAATATGCGAAGCAGCTCTACGCGACTTTCGTGCCCGGCACGCTGTCGTGGCAGGACCCCTCCAACAACAAGGCGTTTCTCGATGGACAGGTGAGCCTGACCGCAAACGGCATATCGGTCTACTACGCGGCCAAGAATTCTAAAGAACCGAAACTGCAGGAAATGGCGCGCGATATCCAGCACGCGCACTTTCCGATCGGCAAGAGCGGCAAGCCTACGGAGCTCATGCAGATCACCCAGATGATGATTTTCAAATACTGCAAATATCCGAACGCGGCCAAGGCCTACCTGCAATTCATGATGGAGCCGGAGCAATACAACCCGTGGATGGAAGCGGCCATCGGTTATGTCAGCCAGCCGCTCAAGGAGTACGAAGCGAATCCGATCTGGACGGCCGACCCGAAGCACACCGTCTATCGCGATGCCGCATCGCTGATGCTCGACAACGGCCACGCCGGCCCGCTGGGCACGGCGTCGGCGGCGTCGATGGCCGACTACATCGTGCTGGACATGGTGGCCGAAGCCGCCAGCGGCGCCAAGACGCCTAAGGAAGCGGCGGCACGCGCGGCGCAGCGGGCGGAGCGCTATTACAAGGCGTGACACCCTGGCGGCTCCATCCCGATAGGCCGAAAACGTCGTGCAGATATCCGCCGCGGTGCGCGCATCGCGGCGGTCGGAGAGAAACACCATGCTGTCGCGCCTGGCAAACAATCGTCACGCATTGGGCCTGCTGTTTATGCTGCCCACCGCATTGCTACTGCTGGTCTTTCTGACGTATCCGCTTGGGCTGGGCGTCTGGCTCGGTTTTACCGATACCAAGATCGGACGGATCGGCGAGTGGATCGGCATGGCCAATTACACCTATCTGGCCGGCGATTCGTTAACGCAACTGGCGCTGTTCAACACCATTTTCTACACGCTGATCGCGAGCGTACTCAAGTTTGTACTCGGGCTGTGGCTGGCGCTGATTCTGAACAGGAACCTGCCGTTCAAATCGTTTTTCCGTGCTGTGGTGTTGCTGCCTTGGATCGTGCCGACGGCGCTGTCGGCGCTGGCCTTCTGGTGGATCTACGACGCACAGTTCTCGATTATCAGCTGGACGCTGGTGAAACTGGGATGGATTGACCGCTATATCGATTTTCTTGGCGATCCGTGGCTGGCGCGCTTTTCCACCATCGCGGCCAATGTCTGGCGCGGCATTCCCTTTGTCGCCATTTCGCTGCTGGCCGGTTTGCAGACCATTTCTCCAACGCTGTATGAAGCGGCGTCGATCGATGGCGTGACGCCGTGGCAGCAATTCCGCTATGTCACTTTGCCGTTGCTGACGCCGATTATCGCGGTCGTCATGACGTTTTCGGTGCTGTTCACCTTTACCGATTTCCAGCTGATCTATGTGCTGACGCGCGGCGGCCCGCTCAATGCCACACACCTGATGGCCACGCTTTCCTTCCAGCGTGCGATTCCGGGCGGATCGCTTGGCGAAGGCGCGGCGCTAGCGACGATGATGGTGCCGTTTCTGCTGGCGGCCATCATGTTTTCCTACTTCGGACTGCAACGGCGCGGCTGGCAACAGGGAGGCGACAAATGAAGCGCGATCCGGCATCGGCCAATGAACAGCAAGGCATGGATTATTTGCAGTCCGTGCCGCGCCGCTGGGTCACGCTTTATATCCCGCTTGGGGTGTTCGTGTTTGTCCTGCTGTTTCCGTTTTACTGGATGGCGATTACGGCATTCAAGCCCGATGGCGAACTGCTGATGCAAAGCGCCAATCCGTTCCTGGTGGTGGCGCCCACGCTGGCGCATTTCAAGAAGCTGCTGTTCGACACGCCCTACCCGGCCTGGCTGCTCAACACCGTGCTGGTTTCGACGGTCTCGACATTTGCGTCGCTGGCGGCAAGCGTGCTGGCCGCCTACGCGATCGAGCGATTGCGCTTTCAAGGCGCCAAGCAGGTGGGTCTGGCGATTTTCCTGGCCTATCTGATTCCACCTTCGATCTTGTTTATTCCGTTGGCATCGATCGTGTTCCAGCTTGGTTTGTTCGATACGCGCTGGGCGCTGATCCTGACCTATCCGACTTTCCTGATTCCGTTCTGCACCTGGCTGCTGATGGGCTATTTCCGCTCGATCCCTTACGAACTCGAGGAATGCGCGCTGATCGACGGCGCCACGCGCTGGGAAATCCTGGTGAAAATCATCCTGCCGCTGGCCGTGCCTGGCCTGATCTCGGCCGGGATTTTCGCCTTCACGCTGTCCTGGAATGAATTCATCTACGCGCTGACCTTTATTTCGTCCTCGGAGGTGAAAACCGTGCCGGTCGGCATCGTCACCGAACTGGTCGAAGGCGATGTCTACCACTGGGGCGCGCTCATGGCAGGCGCCCTGCTCGGATCGCTGCCGGTGGCCGTGGTGTACTCGTTTTTCGTTGAGTACTACGTGTCCGGAATGACCGGCGCCGTCAAGGAATAACCGGGCCGCGCTAAAGCCCCGACGCTGGCGCGAACCCCTGCCCCGTCCACCGCAGTTTTTGGCCGTGCAGCTTTCGGTTTGTTAAGACACCATTGCGATAAGAAAACTTATCGCAATAGCATTGAGCGGGATCGCAACCACACGTTATTGACGTCGCCTATCGTCGCGCGAAAGATCCAATGAAAAAGGGGCGCCGAAGCGCCCCTTGGGTCAATAGTGCTGACGGCACTGCAATACGTAAGTCGTACCATCCTGGACGATGTAGACCAGACGGTCAGACTTTGTGATCCGCCGCGACCAGAACCCGGTCAAGTCGCCTTTCAGAGGTTCCGGCTTGCCGGTGCCCTTGAATGGGTCACGGGCAATCTCCTCGAGGAGCCCGTTGATCTCCTCCACGATCCGCATGTCATGCTGCTGCCAGTACAGATAATCAGCCCATGCGTGTGTGGAGAAACCTACTTTGCAGCTATTTTCAGCGACTGCCTTGTTCTTCGACTTTTGCTTTTGAGACATTTAGTGGCAGTTCCTTGATGGAGGTCTTGCCAGCTCGAAACTCGGCGATGGATTCGCGCAGCCGTGCGGCGTTCTTCTCGGAACCCAGCAGATGCAGTGTTTCCTGCATGCTGTTGTAGTCCTCGAGAGACATCAGCACGACATGCTCGCCGCGCTGTCGCGTAATGACAGTGGGCTCATGGTCCTTGCAGACCGAATCCAACGCCTGCTTGAAGCAGGCCCGCGCCTCGCTAAAAGTCATGACGTTCATACACTTACCTCTCTGCACCCAAGCGGCGTCGTTTGCGCCAGCCCAAGCAGTTGTGCTTGCCTTGGTCCCGCAACAAGGTATGGGGGTCGGGACTAAACCCTCGTAGACCGACGAATCGGTTTTACGATTGCTCACCTAGCGCAAACATTGTACGGAACTTTGTACGCCGCAGCAAGCAACCGTCGACCGGATCGCTGTAGGTCTAAAACCGCACATTTATACAGGGGGCTGGCGATTCAGGGCGATGCCCCTCTGGTGACGAGGGTGCGCAGTATGGGGCAAGAAAATGGGGGTAACGACTGGGGGAGAAAGCAGCGATGGGCGTGAATGACGCGCGGCTTGCAGCCGGTGCACCTCATCGGATCTCGCATCGGCCAACCGCTCGCGCCCATTGCGTTCTCCATGCAACGGGCGCGTTCTACGTTGGCGTCAGGGCATGTCGCCTCAGTCGTCCAGCAGCGACAGATCGCGCACAGCGCCCTTGTCGGCCGATGTGACGAGCTTGGCGTAGGCCTTGAGGGCGCCGGATACGTTGCGCGGGCGCGCTTTTGCCGGCTTCCAGCCCTTGGCGTCCTGCTCGGCACGGCGGCGCGCCAGTTCGTCGTCCGACAGCAGCACGTTGATGGTGCGATTCGGGATGTCGATGCGGATGCGGTCGCCGTCGCGCACCAGCCCGATGGCGCCACCCGCGGCGGCCTCGGGCGAGCAGTGGCCGATCGACAGGCCCGACGTGCCGCCCGAGAAGCGGCCGTCGGTCAGCAATGCGCACGCCTTGCCCAGCCCCTTGGACTTGATGTAGCTGGTCGGGTACAGCATTTCCTGCATGCCGGGGCCGCCCTTCGGGCCCTCGTAGCGGACGATCACCACGTCGCCGGCCTTCACCTTGCCGTTGAGAATGTTCTCAACGGCTTCATCTTGCGATTCGGTGACATGCGCGGTGCCTTCGAACACGAGGATGCTCTCGTCCACGCCCGCGGTCTTCACGACGCAGCCGTCCAGCGCGATATTCCCGGTCAGCACGGCCAGGCCGCCTTCCTTCGAGAACGCATGTTCGTAGGACCGGATGCACCCCTCGGCGCGATCGGTATCCAGGCTCGGCCAACGCGTGCTCTGGCTGAACGCCACCTGCGTCGGGATGCCGGCCGGACCCGCCATGTAGAACGTCCTGACGGCGTCGTCCTGCGTGCGCGTGATGTCCCATTGTTCCAGCGCGTCCCCGAGCGTCGGTGCGTGGACCGTCGGCACGTCGGTGTGCAGCTTTCCGGCGCGCTCCAGCTCGCCCAGGATGGCCATGATGCCGCCGGCGCGGTGCACGTCCTCGATGTGGTACTTGTTGGTGTTGGGCGCCACCTTGCACAACTGCGGCACGACGCGCGACAGGCGGTCGATATCGGTCATCGTGAAGTCGATACCGGCCTCCTGCGCGATGGCCAGCAAGTGCAGGATGGTGTTGGTGGATCCGCCCATGGCGATATCGAGCGTCATGGCGTTTTCAAACGCCTTGAATCCGACCGAGCGCGGCAGTACGCGTTCATCTTCGGCTTCGTAGTACTGGCGCGCCAGTTCGACGATGCGGCGGCCAGCGCGGCGGAACAGTTGCTCGCGATCCGCGTGCGTGGCCACCACCGTGCCGTTGCCGGGCAGCGACAGACCGAGCGCTTCGGTCAGGCAGTTCATCGAATTGGCGGTGAACATGCCCGAGCACGAACCGCAGGTCGGGCACGCCGAGCGTTCCACTTCGGCCACATCGGCGTCGGAATACGACGTGTCGGCCGCGATCACCATGGCGTCCACCAAATCGAGCTTCTTGAATTCGAGCTTCTTGGTGACGGGGTTGGCCAGCTGCGTCTTGCCTGCTTCCATCGGACCGCCGGACACGAAGATCACGGGGATGTTCAGGCGCATGGCGGCCATCAGCATGCCCGGCGTGATCTTGTCGCAATTGGAAATGCACACCAGCGCGTCGGCGCAGTGCGCATTGACCATGTATTCGACGGAATCGGCAATGATTTCGCGGCTCGGCAACGAATACAGCATGCCGTCATGGCCCATGGCGATGCCGTCGTCCACGGCGATGGTGTTGAATTCCTTGGCAACGCCACCGGCGGCCTCGATCTCGCGCGCGACCAGTTGGCCGAGATCCTTCAAATGGACGTGTCCGGGCACGAACTGGGTGAACGAATTGGCCACCGCGATGATCGGCTTGGAAAAATCTTCGTCTTTCATGCCGGTGGCGCGCCACAGCGAGCGGGCGCCCGCCATGTTGCGGCCGGCGGTGGATGTTTTGGAACGGTATGCGGGCATTGTGGGAACTGAGTGATTTCGCGATTGAGTTGCGGACCACGGGGTGACGGCCGCGCGCCCGTGCGAACAACCTCTTGAGCTGTGCTCTGGGCGAAAAGTCGCGATTATCCCATATCGCCTCGCCCAACCGGGCGCGCGGCCTCGTCGGTAGACCGGGTCGGTTCCGCGGGGCTCCTACGGAACACCGGCAGGCCCGTCGCTGCATCGCCGCAAAAACTGTCGCCATCCCGGCCCTGCCGATGGGCTGACAATGCGAGCAGGCGATGCGGCGCGCAAAAGAAAAACGCGCCCGGTTCAACCAAAATTGGTGGATCCGTGCGCTGAAAAATTAAGTTCCGATTAACGTAAGCGCTTAGAAATCAGCAGCTTGCTTACGTGGCAAAGGCGCGCGACGTCCACTCGCGCAGCGATATAAGTATGGTGATACACAGGCCTTACACATTCTTACAGCAAGCCACCGCCAACTTGTCTAACTTTGAAGCGACTCAGCGTTGCGATGCACCAATCGCGCAGCGCTGGACGGTAGTTTCCATGGCGTTCGCGCCTTCAATGAAGTACTCGTTCGTGCCTGCCGATGCGGCTCGCGCACGATCGAATCAACGGATCGGTCAACACGATCCTCATGCCTGTTCCGGCGACGTAGCAACGGCCCGGGACAACGGCACATAACAGCTGCTTGGGGGACGTGGGCACCTCTGCACCGAACGAGCCATCCGCTCGGGCGGCAGGGAAGTGCTGTCTGCGAAAACACAACCGCAATCGTATCGGCGATCGCGGAAGACCACCTTTTACCCGGGAGTTCGCATGGACAACAATTCCGACCGCAAGCCGACTGTGCCAACGCGCCTGCCGCCGTCGCAGCGGCCGCAGCCGCAGGGCGAATCCCTGGCGCCGCGCCGTGCCGGCTCGCTGAGCCTGCGCCCCGTCTGGCAGGTGGTGCCGCGGCTTGCCAGCTATGGCATGGTCGCCTTCATCATCTGGGTCATCCTGTCGGTGATGTTCCCGTACGTGTTCACGCGATCTTCGGAGCGGGCCATCGTCAATAGTCCGGTGACGCTGATCACCACACCTGTCGAAGGCATCGTCACCAAACAGGCCGTGCCGGTTGGCGCAGCATTCAAGGCGGGCCAGGCCCTGATGGGACTACAGAATCCGAACCTGGATCGCGCGTTGCTGATGGAGCTGACCGGCAAGCAGCTCGATAACCAGAAGCGGCTGGAGGCTGCCCGCAGCAAGCTGGACGGCGACCGTGCGCGACTCGCATCCACCAGCGACGACGTCAAGCGTTACCAGTCCGCCGCGCAGCGCGAGCATGCCTCGAAGATCCGCGGCATCGAGGCGCGACTGGCCGTCGCCAAACAACAGATCGACGCGCAGCAGGATGTGGTCAACCGCAATCAGGCGATGCAGTGGGCAGGCGCGGTCAGCCAGGCCTACACCGACGCCTCGCGCAACCAGCTGACGGTGCTAGCCGGCGCGCGCGATGCGATCCAGGCGGAGCTCGACACCGCGCGCAACAGCAGCGAGGCCGCCCGCAGCAAGGTCTACAGCTCCAGCACCGATGGCGCCGTCGGGGCGCTGACGCAACGTACCGACGAACTCAAGGCCGAAATCATCCAGCTCGAAGCCGAGGTCAAACAGCTGGAAGACTACGGCGCACAGGTCGACAAGCTGGTTGCCGCCGAGCAGCAGCGGCTGGACCGCGTTTCCAATCTCGATATCAAGGCGTATGCGGACGGCATTGTCGAAGACGTGCTGGCGCCGCCGGGCACGCGCGTGTCGGCCGGCGCCACGCTGATGCGCGCCACCAACTGCGCGGCGCCGAGTGTGGTGGCGGTGTTCCCGCGCAGCCTCAGCAAGGACCTGTTGCCTGGCGCCAAGGTCACCGTGCTCGTCGATGGCGTCGCCACGCCGCAGCCCGGCAAGGTCGCAGAAATCCTGCCGCGCGCGCCAGACGGCGACCAGGCGCGCTATTTCGTGCCGTTCCCGCCCATCGAGAAAAACGAAATCTATCTGATTGCCAAGCTCGACAAGCCGCTGCCCGATCTGCCCGGCGCAGGCAAGACGGACCGTTGCGCACTCGGCCACTGGGCCAAGGTCAGTCTCGACCGCCCGTGGTTTCGCCGGCTGATCTGATCGGAGCCGATCGTTTGGTCATGTATTCAACGCCCGCAGGAAGGAGACTACCGTGCAGCGTACTACCGCAGGAAAACGATCCCGGGCCGCGCGCAAGCGGCTGATCGACGCATTAATGACGGCCATGCTGGCCACGCCCCTGGCGCTGTGCGCCTCGCCGGCATCCGCTGTCGATCCGCGCGAGGCGCTGCGCGAGAGCGGCTGCCAGGCGCTGACCGCCCGTGTGGCGGCGATTCCCGGCGATGGACCGGTCATGCTCGCGAGCTATGAGGCCGCGCCGGGCGGGCAGCCGCTGCCCGGGCCGCTGCAGCAATCGGCGTTCGTCTACGACAACGCGCTGGCCGGCATCGCGCTGATCGCCTGTGGCCAGCGTGATGCCGCGCGTCGCGTGGCCGACGGCGTGGTCGCCGGCGTCACGCGCGACCGCCACTATCGCGACGGCCGCATCCGCAACGCCTATCGCGCGGGCGCCGTGCCGCAAGGACCGGTGCCATTGCCGGGATGGTGGGACGACAAGGCCAAACGCTGGTACGAGGACCGCTATCAGGTAGGCACCGCCACCGGCAATGTTGCGTGGGCCGCCCTGCTGTTGCTCGCCGCCTACGAGGGCACGCACGCGCAACGGTATCTCGATACGGCGCGCACGATGATGGCGTGGATCGACAAGGAAACCTACAACGCCGATGCGCCAGCCGCATTTGTCGGCGGGTATTTCGGCCACGAGCCGTCGCCGCAGCGGCAGGGCTGGAAATCGACCGAGCATAACGTCGACGCCTATGCGGCCTTTCGCTGGCTTTCTCACTATGACCCCGACCCGCGCTGGCGCACCGGCGCTGACCGCGCACGGCGCTTTGTCGAATCCATGTGGCAGCCCAATGAAGGCCGCTTTGCCATCGGCACGCGCGACGATGGCCGCACGCTCAACGCAGCGCCCTCGGCGCTCGATGCATCGCTCTGGCCGTTGATCGCCATTCCCGACGCCGCCGGCAACTGGCAACGCGCGCTCGACTGGGCGCGCAGCCGGCACGGCGTTCAGGGCGGCTATGGATTCAACGCGAACCCCGACGGCATCTGGACCGAAGGCACTGGCCAGGCGGCGCTGGTGCTGCGCGCCAGCGAGCGCGACGCCGCATCGCTATGGCCCGTGCTGATGGCCCAACGCGCGCCGTCGGGTCTGCTGTTCGCCACGCCGGAGGCGCGCATCCGCACTGGTCTGCAGATCGGCCCCGACTCGAAGACCGACGACTTCTATTACTTCCATCTGCCGCACCTGGGCGCCACCGCGTGGGCCGTGCTGGCGGCAGTCGGCTGGAATCCGTTCCAGCCCGGCGGCTGCCTGGGCCGCCGGTGCGATGCCGCCGCCACCGCCCCGCGGCCCGACAACCCTAGCAAGGACTGAACGATGTTCGCCGATTTCCTGGATAGCCATATGGTCGTGCAAATCAACGTCGGCGCGTTTGTGATCGCCCTACTCTGTTTGCGCGGCGACCGCGGGCGCACGGCGGACCGCTGGCTGTTCGGCTTGGCGGCCGGCGTGCTGCTGATCGTGTACTACCTGTGGCGCATGTCGCAGACGCTGCCCCAATGGCGCATGGACTTCCCAAGCCTCTGGTCGTATGTGTTCTTCGGTTTCGAATCGATGACGATCGCGTACACGCTGATTTCGATCGTCACGCTGACGCGCCGCAGCGACCACAGCGCGCAGGCCGACGCGGGCGAGGCGCGCCTGCGCGGCGACCGCCACGCGCCTGCCGTGGACATCTTCATCGCCACCTACAACGAAGGGCTCGATGTGCTCGAAAAAACCATCGTCTCGGCCACGGCGATCGACTATCCGAACTTCCGCGTCTGGGTGCTGGACGACACGCGGCGCGGCTGGCTCAAGCAGTATTGCGAACAGGTGGGCGTGAACTACGTCACGCGACCCGACAACACGCATGCCAAGGCCGGCAACCTGAACAACGGTTTGCAGCGCAGCGCGCAACTCGATGGCGGCGCGCCATACATCATGGTGCTCGACGCGGATTTCGCGCCCAACCGGAATATCCTGCTGCGCGTGATCGGCCTGTTCGACGATCCGTCGGTGGGCGTGGTGCAAACGCCCCAGTTCTACTACAACGCCGATCCCATCCAGTACAACCTGCGCTCGACAAAATGCTGGGTCGACGAACAGCGCGCGTTCTTCGACGTGATGCAGCCGGCCAAGGATGCGTGGGGCACCGCGTTCTGCATCGGCACGTCGTTTGTGGTGCGGCGCGACGCGCTAGGCCGGATCGGCGGATTTCCCACCGGCACGGTCACCGAGGACATCCACCTGACCTACAAGCTGATGCCGCACGGCTATGTCACGCGCTGGCTTAACGAGCGCCTCAGCGTGGGGCTGTCCGCGGAAGGTCTGCCTGAATACATCAGTCAGCGCAGCCGCTGGGGCCTGGGCACGATCCAGGTGGCGCTGACCGCTGACGGCCCGCTGCGCGGTCGCGGCTACACGCTGCGCCAGCGCCTGCACTATGTGCACGGCCTGCTGCATTGGCTGAGCCGGCCGTTCACGCTGATGCTGCTGGCCGGGCCGCTGCTCTACTGGTTCTTCAATGTGCCAACGCTTTATGGTGAGCCCCTGCAATTCCTGGCCTATGGCGTGCCGGCGCTGTTGCTGTACTGGGCCTACAGCATCTGGATCACCGATTCGCGCGCCATGCCAGTGTTTACCGAGGTCACGCAGATTGTGGCAGCGATGGCGGTGACGGCTACGCTGGCAAGCGCGATGTTCAAACCGTTCGGCCGGCCGTTCAAGGTGACCAACAAGGGGCTGGACCGATCGAAGCTGACCGTGCACGGCAAGTTTGCCGCGCTGTACGGGGCGCTGTTCGTGTTGTCCGCGCTTGGCCTGGCGCGTGCCGTAGCGGCCGATGGCGCCGCGCCTGGCATCGCGTTCAATATTGGCTGGACGGTGATGTCGATGGTGCTCTATCTGGCGTCGTTGCTGGTGTGTTTCGAACTGCCGCGGCCGCGCAAGGAAGAACGCTTTCCGCTGCGGGCAGCCGCGCGGCTTCAGTGCTACGGCGACGACGGCGTGTCGCGCGAGATCGACGGCACGACGCGAGACTTGTCCTGCAATGGCGCCGGATTCGAAGCCCAGGCGGCGCCCGCAGTAGCTCCCGGCGCGGTCGGCGCGTTCTGGATGGCGCAACTGGGCTGGGTGCCTTGCCGTGTGGCCCGGATCGACAAACATCTGATCGGCATCGCGCTGATGCCGGATACCGCTGTGCGACACCGGTTGATCCGCCTTCTCTTCAGCGAGCCGCCCCACAACATCGCGCATCGCGGGCTTCCGGGCACGGCGCTGGCCCAGCTGCTGCGACGCGCCTTCACTGGCTGATCAAGCAATGTCCGAGGACGATATGAAGACCACCACGACACGGCGCGCCCCGCCCCGCCACCCAGCCTTCCGATGGAGCGCCGCGGCGCTGCTGCCGCTCGCGCTGGCCGCGTGCACACTGGAACCGACCTACGAACGCCCCGTCTCGCCCGTGCCCAATGCATGGCCTAGCGGCGACGCCTATCGCAGCGGCGACGGCAAGACGACCAGCGGCGAAGGCCAGCCAGCCGACAATCGCGCGGCGCAGCCGGAGGTGTCGGCCGCCAACCTCGGCTGGCAGGATTTTTTTACCGACGCACGGCTGCGCAAGCTGATTGAACTTGGTCTGGCCAACAATCGCGACCTGCGCGTCGCAACACTGTCGATCGAACAGGCGCGCGCGCAATATCGCATCCAGCGCGCCGCCCAGTTTCCGTCGATCAACGCCAACGCCGGCTTCAGCAGTTCGCGCCAGAGTAGCGAACTGCGCGCGCCGGGGCAGGATCCGGTCATCAATGCGTGGAACGCGGGCGTTGGCTTCAGCGCGTTCGAGATCGACGTCTTCGGCCGCGTGCGCAGCCTCAAGCACGAGGCGCTGGAGCAATACTTGGCGATCGAGGAAGTCCGACGCAGCACCCAGATCAGCCTTGTCGGCGAGATCGCCAACGCCTACCTGACGTGGCAGGCCGACCGGCAACTGCTGCAGCTTTCGCAGGACACGCTGAAGCTGCAGCAAGACGCCGCCGAGATGGTGAGCCGCAGCAAGAAGGCGGGCGGCATGGCCGAAATCGACATGCACCGCACGCAGACACAGGTGGAAACCGCGCGAGTCGACGTCGAGCAATACACGCGCCAGGTGGCGCAGGACGAAAACGCGCTGGCGCTGCTGATCGGCGGTCCGCTGCCGGCCGATCTGCCCGAGCCGCAGCCGTTTGCCAATACTTCGTATGTTGCCGAACTGCCGGCTGGCCTGCCCTCGGCGCTGCTGGAGCAGCGCCCGGACATCATGGCGGCCGAACACCGCCTGAAAGCCGCCAACGCCAACATCGGCGCGGCGCGCGCGGCGTTCTTTCCGCAGATCTCGCTGACTGCCGGCATTGGACTTGCCAGCACGACGCTGGCCGGGCTGTTTTCCGGTGGGGCGGCATGGGCGTTTGCGCCCCAGATCACGCTGCCGATCTTCAATGCCGGCGCCAATCAGGCGCAACTCGATATTTCCAAGGTGCGCAAGGACATCAACGTGGCACAGTACGAGCGCACCATTCAGGCCGCCTTTCGCGATGTGGCCGACGGCCTGGCGGCCCGGGGCACCTATGACCGGCAGACCGCCGCGCAGGAAGCACTGCAGAAGGACGTCAGCGAAACGCAGCGGCTGGCGCAGATCCGCTTCAAGAATGGCGTCGACGATTACTTTCCGGTGTTCGATGCACAACGCCAGCTGTACGATGCGCAGAAGAAGCTGGTGACGATTCAGCTTGCCCGGCTGACCAGCCGCGCGCAGCTCTACAAGGCACTGGGCGGCGGCTGGTCGCAGCAGACCGTGGCGCAGGTGCCAGCGGCTCCCCCACCCTCTGCTCCTGCCCCTGCCGCTGCACCGGCTTCCGGGCCTTCCGTGGCCCAATCGCGACCGGCAAACTGATGGAATCGCCGGCCTGCCGCGTCGACCACCGTTTTCAGGAACTGACCGACGCGGCCGGCGCCGAAGCGCCGCCCAAGGCCATCCGTTCGATGCGCCGGAGCACGTTGCGCACCAGCACGTTGCAGTTGTAGTGCAGCCCGTATGAAAACGGCATAAGAGCAAAACGTTGGCTCTCCGCGTTAAAGGCCGCGGTGAAATGCCGGGTATATGCGTCATGCAGGACGGAAATCCGGCGATTGCAGATCAGGTAGTTGATTTTGGCGTTATAGGCGTGGTCACGCTGGATCCAGTCGCGCCGGATGCCGCCGTAATCGCCGAAGAACGGCTCGACGCGCGTCGGGTAGCGCGATAGCACGGTGCCATCGGGAAACGTGACGGGTTCCCCGACCAGGTAGTGCCAGATCTTTCCTTCAAAGAAAAAGCACGAGTGTCCGCGCCGCAGGCCGTCTGGCGCGCCATTGATCTGCACGATCACCCTGCCGCGCCGCACGTATTCCCAAAAATCCCCTTCGGTGGCCACGAGATGCCCGATACGCCCGGCAATCTCGCGGGAATCGTTCGCCACGTACCGTCGATCCTTGACAAAGGCGCGCCAGTTTTTCTGAATGAGGGTCGCGGCTTCAGTGGGTGTCATTGTGAGTGTGCATAAATTAGTCGATTGGCCACGCCCTTTGTGGGATCTGTCCAAAGATAAGGGCGGCGCCTTGGGTGCGGGCGGGACCGGTGCGTCGCATGCCGTGGAGAATCGTAAAACCAAACAATGAAGCCACAATGGCCCGCGATCAACGCCTCGCGTGATGATCAGTACTGGTAGACGATCTGCAGCCCCGCCGTGACACTGGCGGTGTCGAACGGCTCGGGCTTGTAGACGGGCATACCGAGGAAAACGTCGTAGGACAGACTGCCCAGTTGCGATGCACCGACGCCACCGCGCAACCCCACCACGGCACCCGCCAGTTGCGTACCAACCTGCCCCGTGGTGGAGGGTCCGTACACGCGGCCGTAGTCCAGTCCGACATACAGCGCATGCCCGCTGGCACCTAACGGTGCCTGCAACTCATTGCGCCAGTAGAAGCCCCGCTCGCCCGCCAGGGAATTCTCGCCATCGAAGCCGCGCACCGTGTATCGGCTGCCAATGCTCAGGTCGTCGACAAAGTACAGGCGATCGTTGGTGAACTGGCCGCGCACCGTCATGACGTAGCGAAGGGCCTGATCGGCAACCTTGAAGGGCACCGAGAGGTTGGCATCGAGCACCATCATCCGATATCGCCATGTGGGACCGCCGTCGGCCGCCAGCACGTCATCCTGTGCGCCAAATCCACCCGTGCCCTGCCGGAATGCCAGCGTGGCGTCGAGTTGGGACTGACCGAAATAGTGGCGATCGGTTACGCCGAATTCCAGCATCGTGTTATTGCGGCGCTGCTGCGGAATTTCGGTATCTTCGATAAAACTCTTGCCGAATCGGCGCGTCAGGCGCATCTGCACGCCGAACACATCATTCTGGCTGCGACGCAGTACGCGATGGAGCTTCAGGTCGACGTTCTCTGACTTGCCGCTCGAGACGAACGTTGTGTTAACGCCGGCAATCTGCTGGAAATAGTTGCTGCTATAGGCCGAAAGCGTCGCCGTCCAGTAGCCCCACGGCACCGAGTAGAAGCCATTCCACCCCTGCGTGCCGTGCGCCTTGTTGCTGAACATCAGGTCCTGGTTGTACCCGATATTGAGGATGTCATTCAGGCCGAGCGGATTGTCGACCCCGACGCTCACGTTGCCTTGCCATTTTCCCGTGGAGCGAGAGCCCGAATTGTCGATCGACGCAACGAGCGTCCAGGGCTTGTTGCGACGCACGGCAATCACCACGTCGCTCTGACCAGGCGTCGATGTGGGGACAATCTGCATGTCCACATCCTGGCTGGCCACACGCTTCATCTGCTCGAGCCCCTGCTCCAGATCGCGCAGATTCAGCAAGTCGCCCGGTCGGGCCGGAAACGCTGTTTTCCACGTGCCGCGGGAGTCCGGGTTGGTGAAACGCAGTTCGCCGATCACGCCAGGGATCAGCGTCAGTTGCAACGTGCCGGTACTCAGGTCCTGCTGCGGGAGCAGCAAGCGCGTCGTCACATAGCCACGACCGAGGATGGCCTGCGACGCACCTTTGAGAAGGATATCCAGCCCTTGCTTGCCGACGCACGCCGCTTGATAGCGGTCCAGCCATTGGCGCAAAAAGGCGAACGGATCCTGTGGCAAAGCCGATGCGCCCTGCGCACGAGACGCCGCGGGCAGGTTGTCAGGGACTTCGACGACGAACCGATCGATGCGGAAACACGGCGTTTCAGTGGGCAGCGACGGGTATTCGACTGGCCCGACCTCCTGCGCACGCAGCCCCGGGGATTGAACCGACTGCTGGCGCTCGCGGGCTTCCTGCTGCTGACGGGTGCGTTGGTCTTGTTCGATGCGGGTGGTTAGAGCCGAGACTGGCGCTGTTTGTGCGAATGCTGCGCGACTTGCAAGCAAAAGACTGGCAAAAAGCGGCCACAACCGTGTGGCCGGCGAATTATTTTTCATTTGTCGTGTGAAATGGCGATTCACCCCGGCGCGGAAGCCGGAGGATGCGGACGCGTTAGCTCACCAGGGTGAACCGTATCCCCGTTACGCCCTGCGAAATCAACAAGTCACGGATGCGCTCGGAGCAGACTAGCCCGACCGACCAGCCTTTGACTCTAAATAGTTCGTGCCCTGCGGCTTTAGTAGGAACGATGCGCAGGGTGTTGATGCGATAGTCGCCCACTTTATCTGGCTGGCCGTCGTCTTCGGTCCAGCGCGGAAACATGGAGAACCCGGTCAGGTCCTCGTCCACGCAGTCGACAATTCCAGCACGTTGAGGATTTCATAGGGCTCATCTACACCTCAAGGCCAATTTTATAAAAAATGTTGGCGCTCATCTGTCCTGTCCACGAAATAATTGGCGCTAACATTGACGAAATTTGAGATGCGCAACCAAGTCATCGAATGAAACGTTTTGCGTACCGTCACTGCACCTTAACGTTGTACCGCCGTCATTGTTGGAAATAACCATGCCGGCATTACCAACCCATGCTTGCATGATTCCGTCGATTCGCCATACATTCCAGATTTTCAGCGTGTGCTCGGCCTTCCCGCTTACTTCGAAAGTAACCGTGTCAGGTGCTGTGTCTGTCCACAACACAAGATCCGTCAAGTGCTGATTCTCCACTTCGATTGACGCCTTCTCGATCCTTAAGCGGAGACCCTGAGTGGGCACTTTTTTTATGGCGAGGAACTGAATCTCACAGGGGAGATTTCCTGCATGCAGCGGAAGGAGAAAGATTTGCTTTACCATATCGTCTCCCCAAACAATTGCCTGTCCCCTTGCTTGTTGGAATAACTGTGCGAGTGTTTTGGTAGTCACGATTTAATACACCGGTCTTCTGTACGGATCAACGGTAGCATGGTCCTGCGGCCAACGCGGGACGAAATCTTTGGCTCTCGCTGGGGTGATCGGTAGGCGGCAGCAACATCATGCCGAGAATTGTTGACGCAACAGAGCGCCACCGTTTCCGGAATTTGTCCCGTCTAACCTTCAAAACGCAGCGCCGTGATGACGAAGGTATCGTGTTCTGATTTTTCGTCATTGATGAAATCTCGGGCAGCTTTGTTATTGACCATCGCCACGTCACGACTCACGGGTGGATCTACGCCATCCCAAATACAATCGACTCTGGCCTCGAAGCCAGGATGGTGCCAGATGCCACCTTCAACGCGAGTGATGACAAGCCCACGAGCTCCCGCAGCGCGACAAATAGCTGTCGCTGAATCCGCAGACAGCTTCATAACGACGCTTCCGTCCAAATCAAAAAAGGATTCGGGTGATGCGTAACGACGTTGTGGATCAATCTTCATTTCGCTTTCTTGCCATCCTCGATCGTTAGAGATAAATAGCGTCGCAGGGTGCAAGGCGGGATTTCAACCGCAATAAGGCACTCCCGTTGCTCTTTCTATCTACGGCCATCGACTAGTGCTATTTCGGCCTGTACCAGTGCTTGTTTGAGCCATTCAAGCCCCACGTTTCGCACGATTGCTACCTCGTTTCCATCGCAGCCAGGGAATACAACCTTCAGATGCTTGATGCCATCATCTTGGCTCACGAGCGCAACAAACTTGCCATCGCTATAAATTTCGGCAATCAGCTCTGCGTAGTCAACATCGCTAGCGATCACAATTTCCAGCTTAGGGTCTTGCTTCATTTTATAGGGGGCTCCAAGAATCCACGGAAACGGCCATCTGCATCAAATCTAGCACCGCGGCCGTCTGGTGCGATCACGTCTATACCACCAAATCGGTTGTTGTCCTTAACAGTAGCACCTGGCGACTTCAATATCCCATCAAGTACTTCCTGGCCTTGGTCATTCATCTGTGACGGATTGCCCTTCGCTGAAGGGAAAGCGCTATCTGGCCTGCTTCCGTGTTTCTGGAGAGCCCGTCCTGCCGTAGTTATCTCGCCGCCACGATCGGCCGGGTCTACTTGCCGACCAGCATTCGAGAGGTCTTCCAGGGACCTACCACCAAGTTGGCTTGAACCCTTCTCAGCACTGTTGAAAATTGCCCCTAGCCCCTGCACGATCTGCAACGGGATGGAGATCGGCTTCTTTGTTGCGGTTACCACTGCATCGACATAATCCTGCGTGGGCTGCATGAACGGCTTGGTTACATTGTCCTTTGCCTTATTTGGCGCACCAGTCAGCGTGGCCTCGCTCGGATCCACGGGCATGCCAGGGGTCTGGAAAGGCTTCTGCTGCTCTCCGGGTATCCAAATCGGTGTAGGCGGCGGCAGCGCAAGTTGATTGTTCTCGATCTCGAACGTCGCCCCGTTCATCGCCGTGGCCGCGTTCCCGCCCGTTGCACCCACCACCCCCGCTACCAGACTCTGAATCGCATTCTCCCGCGCCTGCTTCTGCTCCGCGGTCATGCCATCGGTCGGGCTCAGCAGCGAACCCAGCACCGATGCGCTGGCCGCACCCATCGCGCCGGCTCCGCAACTCTGGCTGGCCGCGGCGGCGCCCGCGCAACCGACGATCGCATGTAGCGCCGCACGCGCGGTCTCAGCCTCCGGCGTGCCCTTGCCTAGCGAATCCGCCAGTCCCTTGACCTCATTTGCCGCCAGCCCTTGCAGGTACCCCACCGCTGCGTTCTGCGCGAACTGGGCTGTCGATCCCGTCACGTTGCCACTGGCCGCCGCCGTCAGTGCCGTCATCACCTGACGGTACGTCCCGCCTTGCCCCCACTTTGCGAGGTCATCGGCCTGCTGTTGCAGGGCGGCGATCTGCTCGGGGGACGCGTTCGGATCCTTGGCCGCGGCTTCGACCGCCTTCTTGGCCGACTCCGCTTCGGTCGCCCGGTTGTTCAGGAAGATTCCCGATTCGCGCTGCAGCGCACCCACGATCTCGAAGTCCGCCTTGATCTCGGTTGCATTGAAGATCGGGCTCAAGGCATTCTCGATGTTCGTCGTGTCGCGGTTCACGCCGGCTACGGTGTCCTCGGCGCTCTTGCCGGTCAGCTCCTGCTGCCTCGCATCGTCGCGGATCGTGATGTTGCCGGCGCTGATGCCGCTTTGCGTGGTGCTGCTGGCGTCGCCCGACGCCGCGGCCACCATCGGGGGCGCGAACGAGAAGCCCTGGCCAGCGCCGCCTGTGGTCGGCAGATCGGTGCCCGGCACGGCGCCGGACCCAGCCGTCGAAGCCTCGCCGCTTTGATTGACGCCGACGCCCGACTTGCCGCTGCTGCCGCCCGACGAATAGCCGCCACCCATCCCGATGCTGCTGGCGCTGTAATCGGCGTGATTCTGGATGTCGTTGACGGTCAGGGTGTCGGTGGACAAGCGGTTCTTGTCCGCTGTCCCGCCCGCAATCACCGCGCCCGCGAGATCGGTATGGCCCTTGACGTCGATCTGATAGCCATCGCTGCCGGCCCGGATCGCGGTCTGTTCGCCAACGCTTGCGAAGTCGCTGTCCATCTTCTGCTGGCTGACGCTGGCGCTGCCCGAGAAGCCATTACCGATCGTCACGCTGCCACTGCTCGACCGGTCCTTGCTGGAATACGTGCTGGTGTCCTGCAGGCTCTCCATATTCAGGTTGCCACCCACGTTGGCGACGACCTGATTGCCGGACGCCACCGCGCCTTTGAGGTTGGTGTCCCCGCCCGATTCGATGGTGAGGGTGTTACCTGCCGTGGCGTGGGCGTTGGTCCACGACACGTCGTTGCCATCGGCATTCCCTCGCGCAGCGGCGGCATTGGCCGTCACGCCGAAGGCCGCGCCGTTGGAGCCGTAGCCGACGGCCACGCCCACGCCACCGGACACGCTCTTGCTGGTGCTGTGCTGCTCGGCCGTGTTGACTGCGGCCTGGAGATTGACCTGATTGTCGGCTTTGAGACGCAGGTCGTTGCCAGCGTTGATGTCGCTGCCGATGATGTTGAGGTTGCTACCTTGACCGGCGCCCGTCGCCTGGATGCTCACGTTGCCGCCAGCGTTGACCTGGCTGCCACGGGCCGTCGTACTGGTCTGCGTTTGCGTGCTATCGCGCTTCGCGCTGCCCGC
Source organism: Cupriavidus pauculus (assembly GCF_008801835.1). Classification (GTDB taxonomy): domain Bacteria; phylum Pseudomonadota; class Gammaproteobacteria; order Burkholderiales; family Burkholderiaceae; genus Cupriavidus; species Cupriavidus pauculus. The sequence continues at coordinate 355,649 of NZ_VZOW01000001.1, forward strand.
CGTGATGCTCAGGCTGATGCCGCCGGCGGCCTGCGGATCTTTGCTCACCGCATCGAAGGCGTTCTTGCCTGCCAGCCCGGTGGCCGCCCCGGCGAGTGCCTTCATGCGCGGATCGCTGGTCTGGCTTTGGGCCTGCGCCATCTGGGTGGCGGTCTGCGCCGCGGCAAGCACCGGATTGGACACGGCAATCGTCAGGCCGCTTTGCTTGAAGTGGGATTCCTGGTCGGAACGCCAGGAATCCGTGGCAGCCGTGATATCGACTGTCTTGGCGCGGATGTCCACGTCTCCTTGTAGTGCCGTCACGGCGCTGCCGGTCTGTGCATAGCCTTCGCCCGCACTCAGGCTGACATTTCCGTCGACGCTGCCGACCATGGAGCCCGTATGGGTGATGGACTGCTCAGACTGTGTCTGGTTGACCTGCTGTTTGCCGAACGTCACGGAAGCGCCGCCACTCGAGAACATGCCCGACTTGCGGGTGTCCTGCGACGTGGTGCTCGAAGTCAAATTCTCTGCCGCGCCAATCACGAGATTGCGGTCGGCGTGCAGGGAAACGTCGCCACTGCCCGCGATGCTGGAACCCATCACGGTCAGATCCCGACCAGCGCTGGCGGCGATGCTGTCCGCCGATACGAGAGAGCCCACCGCGACGGATTGCTGCTGGCTTGTCTGCGTGGTCGTCTGCTCCTTGGACAGAAAGCCCGAGCGCCGCGTCTGGGACCATCCCTCGGAAGTGTGCTGTTCGGTGACGGTGCCGACGGTGACGTCGCCCGCTGCGGCGAGCGTGGCCGCGCCGCCATCACCGTTTGCGCTGCCCGTGGTGACCGATGAGCCGAGGATGGCGAGGTCGCCGACCTTGCCGCCGGCTGTACCGCCGACGTCGGTGGCCGCAGGCGTGATGCCATTGGCTTGCAGGATCGCGCCAGCCACGGTTTGCCCGGCCCCCAACGTGGCATTGTTCCCCGCGTTTATCGAACTGCCACGCGCGGTCTCGTCGTAAGACAACTCCGTGAACTGAGACTGCTTGTTGCTGAACGCGCCCGCGTCGCGTGTGTGCGTGTCCAGGGACGCCGTGACCGTCGTGTTGCGCCCAGCCAACAGCGTTGCGTCTTCGCCGGCCAGGATCGCCGATCCACTCAGCGTGGCATCGCGGCCTGCGACGGCCGTGACATTGCCGCCGGCCTGCACCAGGCTGCCCGCGCCTGACGTGGTCTCGTCGTGCAGATAATCCTGCCCGCCGTGCGCGGAGGCGCCTTGGGTGGTACCGGTTGCCACCGTACCGAGGTTCAGGTCGCGGCCGGCGCCGAGCAGCGCGTCCTTGCCGGCACTCACATTGCCGCCGGCCATGCTGATATCGCGCCCGGCCAGCACATCGATATTGTTGGTGGCCGAGATCGTACCCACTGCCCCCACGCCGGTGGCGCTGGCGCTGTTGCCGTTGGACAGTGTGGTCGTATTGGTGATCGTCTGCGAGGCGTTGATCACGTCCCGCCCAGCCGTGACGAGCGTATCCGTTCCGGCGATGCGCCCGCCGACGTTGCGCACGTCCTGCTGGGCTTGCACCACGGTCGTTCCGGTGCCGCCGATCTGGCCATGGTTGACGATGTTGTGGCCCAGCACTTGGGTGGTCAGATCCCCCACCAGCTTGCCGCTGTTGGTGACGTCGCCCGACGCATTCAGGCTGACCTGGCTGCCGGTCACCAGCGCCCCGGAGCTTTGCAGGTCGACGGTGTGCGATGTCGCGAGATAGAGCTTCGGTATCAGCACGGTCTGCTGCGAGCCATCGGGCAGCGTCACTTCCTGGCTGACCAGCCACACCATGTCGGTGCTGAGCTGTGCCATCTGATCGGCCGTCAGGCCGATTCCGGGTGTCAGATTGAAAGCGCTGGCATAGGCCACGCCGTTGTCCATCAACGCCTGGTACTCGGTCAGGTTGTCGCTGTAGCCCGCCAGGAAGGTGCGGCCGGTCAGTTGCGTGACCTGATCACGAATCAACTTCTCCTCGTAGAAGCCATCGCCCAGCCGCTTCTGCGTCTTCATGGGGTCCAGCCCCAGTTGGCCGAGCATGTAGTCGCTGGAGAGGAAGGTTCCGTATTGCGTGAAGCGCGGATCGGTGGCGATCAGGTACGTCGCGTCCGGTGCGCTCTGGTAGTGATACAGGTCGTTGGTGGGCAGCCGCAGGTTCGCGATGACGTCTTGCGCGCTGCCACCCGATACGCCGCTACCGGTGACGATCTCGCCCGAGCGGTTCACCGTCGTGACGTCGATCGTTTGCGCGCTGGTTTGCACCGTCTGGTTGGCCGACGCAATGGCCGGCAGCGCCATGACCGTGGTCGGCGCCTGTGGCGTCGACGGATACGCCACGTCCTGCCAGTCCTGGCTGCCGCCGGTGCGCTGATGCCAGTAGAACGTGGAGGTTTCCGCGGTACTTACCGTCTGCTGCAATGCGGTGCCGATATCCTGAACGGCGCCGTCTGCGGCAACCCGGATCAGGTCTTCGCCCGCGGCCATGATCGACGACTGGTTCAGAATGTCGCCGCCGCTGCTGTGGATGCGGATGCTGCCGCCGGCCTGGATCCTGGCCGGGTCCGAGGCGCTGATCAGTTGATCGGTGGCCGTGGTGGTGACGGTGGTTCGGGCGATCTCGTTGTAGTCGTGCCCGAAGTTCTCCTGACGCACCTGATCCGGCCGGATGTGCTGGTTCGGGTCCCAATCCGGCCAGAAAGTAATGCTGTAGGTGCTGCCGTTGTCGGTGATGGACTGGTAGTACTGGGTCGGATGGGTAGCAATCGGGCGCGAGCAGATGCCCGTGCCGACATCGCAGTTGGGCGCCGCGGCGTACCCCACATACTGCTCGATCGGCGACTCAGTGAATGTCAGCGTCTGCTTGCCGATGTCCAACCCCGTGACGGTCGACTTGTCCACCGTCACCGTGATCGGTGCGCGCAAGGCTTCCGTCTGGGGCGTGCTGACCTGTGCGTTGCTGGCATTCCAGGTCCAACCGGGGAAGGTGATACTGGTGTGGTGGCTGAGTTCCCCGTCCGAGAGTCCGGCCTGCCAGATCGTCAGCGTCTGGCTGGTCGATGTGGGCGTCCCGGGCGCGGTCACGATGCTCGTGCGCGTATTGCTGACCTGCGTGGCCGCGATGTCGATATCGCCTTCGGCCTCGATGGTGGCCGACCTGTTCGTCAGGGCTTTCGTCTGATCTACCAGCAGGCCGGTATCGGGGTCTCGCCTGCCATCGCGGGCGATTTGCAGGTTGCCGGCACTGTAGAGCGTGGCGCCATCCAGATTCTGTACCGAATCGCTGGCGTAGACGTTCAGGTTCTGGACAGCGGCCATCAGGGCGGCGGCGCCATGGTTCATGACGTCCGTACCTTGCACGGTGACGTTGTTGCCAAGGATCGTGCCGGTGTTGATGATCGACGGACTGTTCGTGTAGACCGTATCGCCTTCGATGCGACCCGCATTCGAGAGCGCGTGCGCAGCGGTGACCGTGGTCGTCGTGCCGTTCATATCCGCGCCGGCGGCGTTGACGACATCGGCCGCCTGGACGGTCACCCCGCCGACGGCGGCGAGCGTGCCGGTGTTGGTCAGCGTGCCAGTCGCGGACACCAGCATGTCGCCATCGGCGCGCAGCCTGTTCGCGGCGTCGTTGCTGTAGTCGCCCACGATGGCCAGCGACAAATTACGCCCGGCCGCCATCTCGCCGCTGCCTGAGATGGCACCGGCCACGGCGACGTCCTGGTTGGCCCGGATCGCGCCGCTCAGGTTGTTCAGCGATGCGACATTCAGTTTTACGTCGGTGCCGCCGAGGATCTGGCCGCCCGTGTTATCGAGCGTCGCGCCGGCCTGGTCCAGCGTCAGGCCGTTGCCGCCGTAGAGCGACCCGCTGCGGTTGTCCACCGCGGTCGCAACGTCGAGATGCAACGCGCGGCCGGCGGCCAGCAGCGCGCCGGTCGTGCTGTCGGTATTGTTCGCGAGTGTTTGGGCGTGAACACTGACGTCGCCATTGCCACCCAGCCTGCCGGCGGTGTTGGTGAGCGTGGCGGAAGCCGTGACCGTGGTCGCGCCGTCGCCCGAATTGCCGATCACGCCGCGCGTGTTATCCACGCTGGCGCCGGCAACCGATAGGCTGCCGTGATCGCCGTTTGCCGCCAACATCCCATCGGTATTCGTGACGGCGCCGGTTGCGCTGACGGTCAGGTCGCCATGGGTCTGTGCCGACCCGCCGTTGTTGTCCAGCCAGCTACTGCTGATCGACAGGCCGGACTGGCCGTACAGATTGCCCTGGCGGTTGCTGATCGCGCCGGATGTCGCCACATCGAGCTGACCGCCGGCGACGATGGTGCCTGCGGCGTTGTCGAGCGACGTCGCATCGATCGTGGCATCGCCCAATGCGATGACCTGCCCGTGATTTGTCACTGTTCCGGCCGCGAGCCGCACATCGCCGTCGCCGCCGGTGACACCACCGTTGACGCCACTCATCACGCCGTCCTGCGCGCCCGTGGCAATGGTGCCATCCGCGTTCACGCCGGCCGCAATCGTCCCGGTCGAGAACACACTGTCGCCCATGACGTTGAGCCACTGCTGCGCGGCTAGCGTGCCGCTGTTCGACAGTGCGCCATCGGTGCTGACCGAAACGCCCTGCGTGCCGTACGTCGTGCCCGTGTTGTCGATCCCGCCGCGCGCGTAGGCGGCCAGTTGGCCGCTCGCGTTGGCCTGCCCGGCCAGCACCAGCTTGCCTTGGGTGGTGAGCGTCAGGTCTCCGGCCTGTGCCGCAGCGACGCCACGCAGCGCGACGCCCACGCCATGCTCGGTCGAGGCCAGCAGGATCTTGTTGGCATACATCCCGCCAAGCTGCGCGACATCGATCCCCACAGTGGGCGTGGCAGCCGCGCCCGCAATCGGCGTCGCGCTCAAGCTGTCATGGCTGACCTGGTTGGCGCCCGCAATGACATTGAGCTGGTCCGCATACAGTGCGCCATTCGCCTGCACCGCCCGCGCAATCAGATCGACCTGATCGACGCGCGCGGCATTCAGGCCGTCGCCCTGGACCGTGATCTGGCCACCGGTGACGCGAAACGCGTCCAGGCTGCCGCTGCCCCCAAATGCGGGCACACCGGTGGTAAGCGTGGCGCGGCTGGTGTTGATGAAGCCAGCGCCGTCCACCAGAATCCCGTTGGGGTTGGCCACGATCACTTCGCTGCGTGGCCCCGCCACCTCCAGATATCCCCGCAACTGACTCGGCAGCGTGCTCGTCACCTGGTTGACGATGATCCGTGCGGAGCCGCCGGGCAGCAGGTTCGGATTGCCGTTGATGTACCCAGCCTGTTGCGTCGCGGTGACGGTCGGCGAGTTATTGAGGATAACGCCCGCCCTGGGCACGTCGAACTGCGTGTAGGCGTTGGTCGATACGCCGGCGGCCGACGGCCGCGTGATATCGACCTGCGGCAGGCCGTTTCCCGTTTGGCCAATCGTGGGCCGATTTGCGCCCGCGTTGGGGTCCGCCACCACCTGCGCCCAGCCACTTGTTGGCAGGCCCAAAGCCATCCAGACCGCAAGCCCCATCGCCGGCCGCGCGAAGCGCACGGTGTGCGCTTCGCCGGTGGTCGTCGCGGCCGGGCTGCCGCCGTCGCGGCCCTTGCCCTGGCGAGTCGCCGACTCCTGGACCGCCATGAACATGCGGCGGCGCCGGTTGAAAACGACTCGATAGCAACAGCGATTCATAGTCTCGGTCAGGTGCAGGGGACTGGGTGGCGCACGTTAACCGAGAAGGTATCGATCAAGGGTTAATGAATCTCAAAGATCGTCAATTCGATTGATTCGGATATTTTCTATATGCGTGGGATAGTCCGACGTGATAAGCGCTGGACCAGAATGCGCCCGGGTCGCAAATATCGGTCGAGTTCCAATGGGAGCCATCTGAAGCCGCCTGCGGCCTCACACCCGAGCAGACTTCCCTGCCAGCGATGACCACATGCATCAACAAATGGCCAACCGATTTCTCTGAGCCCCTTTTCCCTTACATCGATGCATTACACCGGCTTGCGAATGGCCATTTGGAGAATCCGCATGAGAACATTTCGAACGAGGGTATTGCAGTTGTAATGAAAACCGTACGAAAACGGTGAGGCGATGAATTGTTCACGCTCGGCATGAAACGCGGGAAGAAAAAGCGGCGCATATTGTTCCCGCAGCGTGAAGAAGACGCCTTTGCCGACCAGGTACCTGACCTTCGCCGCGTAATGGGGATCGGTATCCACCGACCAGGTGTCATGGCAGCAAATCACCGAGTACAGGTCATTGCGCGGTCGATGAGCGATTGGGTATCGCGAAAAGTTGGACTGCCCGCGAGCCGTCATCAACGACCTGACACCAATCACGAGATGCCAGAACGCATCGTCGAATATAAAGGCCGAATGCCCATTAGTTGGGTCTCCAGATGCGCCATTGATGTAAAAGAGAACGCGTTTCTTCGACAGCGACGCGTAGTAATCGCTTTCGTCGACAACCGGATTGCCAAGACGCCGGGCAAGTGCCCTGGCATCATCTGGCGCATATCGCCGACCGGTTGCAAACGCGTGCCAACATCGCTGGATGCGTCTGGCCGATTCCGTCCGGACGATGTCTATCGAGGGATTCATCAAGAGATAGGAAAATCGACCGTGAGGTTAAAAATGGCGGGCCATTTTTACAGATTCGACATTGCCACCTTTTCCATGCGCAACAGCACGTTGCGGATGAGGGTATGGCAGTTGTAGTGCAGTCCGTAAGAATATGGTCCCGAGGTAAAACGCGTCACTTCTGCGAGAAAAAACGGCTTGAAATACGGCGTGTGTGCGTCGTCGAGAACCAGAACCCGATCGGCAGCCATGAGACGCGCAATCTTGCGTTTGAAGTTGACGCAGCGAAGCATGTGCTCCCGGCCACAGGAAATGCCTGCGTATGTGACTGAATTTGTGTCCCGCCTACTTTCATAACGAGCGAAATTGTCGCCGACCAGAGGTTCCAGAATCGACCGCGTGTTCAGCAGAAGCTCCCAGAACATGCCGTTGACGATAAAGCGGGAGTGGCCAAGGAAGGGGCTGGCGGCATCGCCATTGATCTGCACGACGATGCGTCCATTTGCCTGATACCTTTGGAAGTCATCCCAATCATGCACCGGAGTTCCTAGTCGCCCGGCAATTGCCATGCATTCTTCAACCACATGGCGGCTTTCTCTTGCAAAGACGCGCCAGGCCCGCTGGATGCGCATTGCGGCTTCCGATGGAATCATTATGTCGTAGCAAAAGAATAAAAGCGTTACTCTGCATGCCTTTGCTGTATTCCCGCATTGAGATGGTTCAAGTCAGCAACGAATCGGCGCGCCTAACTGACCATGGTTGGCCCGCGCCATCTCACCCCATCAGTACGGACAGCGCGTCCGCATCGGTATATACGCGCGGCTGCTGAGCTCGGGGCGCGGGGCTTTCGGCGGCAAGTTGCACCAGCCGCCTGAGCACGTTTCTAACGAGCGTATTGCAGTTGTAGTGCAGGCCATACGAATAAGGCATTGCGGTGAATTGCCCGACCTCAGCATAGAATGCTTGCCGAAAGAATCGCGTGTAGATCGCATCGAGCACGAAGAGATTGCCTTTCGTTCCCAGGTATTCGATCTTTTCCCTGAAAATGGTCATGTCAGGCACGCCTTCGCGGCCGGATACGATACCCGCAAATTCTCCCGCATGCGGGCGGTCGGCGCCGACCGGATAACGCGAAAAAGCGCCGGCAACCCGCGCGGCAATATCGCGCCGGGGCCCCAAAACAAGGCTCCACAAGACGTTCTGAAGCGCAAAGTAGGAATGACCGACCATTGGATTCTCGGCATTTCCATTGAAGACCAAAACGATTCTGTTTTGCCTCTGATAGCGGTAGAAATCATGCCAGCCACGGATGCGATGGCCGATCCGCAGCGCAATGCCGCGACTTTCGCTGACAACATTTCTTCGATCGCTCGCAAATGAGCGCCAGGCTTTTTGAATGGAAATAGCGGCTTGCGTTTCGTTCATGGATTTCACCGATTGGGCTGTGAGGAAGGTGGTGGCGCGTGTGGCGTGGTACGTCCAGCATTCGGAACGTGGCAAAGTCAGAAGTTAGCATTGTCAAATGCCGCCCCTGTCCGTCTACATCAAGAATTCTGCAATTGGCACGCGATCGACGGAATGTTGAGTTTGATTATCCATGGATTTCGCCTTGCTTTGATGTGTCGCGCATATGCGATATTTTCGGAAATTAGATAGAGAAACATCAAACTATGCGCGGCGAAATACTGACGATCACACGTGTCTGTCGGTATCCAAATCAGCCCTCGGCGACTTTGGCACGGCTGCCGGTAGCGGCGCGCGCCTAACCGGCCGCGCCATGGCCGATCCGCTAGAATCCACGCCAGAAACACATCCCGAGGTCTTGCAGCGTGGCACTTCAGCAGGGTTTTATCCTGACCCGACATTGGCGCGATACGCCCGCCGGCACGGAGGTCGAGTTCTGGCTCGCTACCGATGATGGCTCGCGCCGGGTGCGCCTGCCGGCCCAGACGTCGACCGCCTTCATTCCCGAAAGCCAGCGCGAAGTGGCGGAGGCGCTGTTGCGCGGCGAACGCAATGCGGCGCTTCGGCCGCTGCAACTGCAGGATTTCCAGCGCCGTCCCGTGCTCGGCCTCTACTGTCAGCAGCATCGGCAACTGATCCAGTTGGAAAAGACGCTGCGCGAGGCGGGCGTGGATGTCTACGAGGCCGACATCCGCCCACCCGAGCGCTATCTGATGGAGCGCTTCATTACCGCGCCGGTCTGGTTCGACGGCGATGCCGGTGCGGACGGCGTGCTGCGCAACGCGCAACTGAAACCGGCGGCGGACTATCGGCCACCGCTGCGTCTGGCGTCGCTCGACATCGAGACAAACGCATTCGGCGACCTGTATTCGATTGCGCTGGAAGGCTGTGGGCAGCGTCAGGTCTATATGCTCGGCCCTGCCCCACAGCGGGATCCGGCTGCGGCCGCGTCCGACACCGATTTCGCGCTCGCATACTGCGCATCGCGCCAGGAACTGATCGAGCGACTCAATGACTGGATGGCGTTGCACGATCCGGACGCGGTAATCGGCTGGAATCTGATCCAGTTCGACCTGCGTGTGCTGCGCGAGCATGCGCGTCAATATCAAATCCCGCTGAAGCTTGGCCGCGGCGGCGCGGAGATGGAATGGCGCGAGCACAATCGCCAGCAGCACTACTTCGCTGGGGCGCCGGGCCGCTGGATCATCGACGGCATCGAAGCGTTGCGCTCGGCGACCTGGAGCTTTCCGTCCTTCAGCCTGGAATCGGTGGCGCGTACGCTGCTGGGCGAAGGCAAGGCGATCGACAACCCCTATGACCGCATGGACGAGATCGATCGCATGTTTGCCGAAGACAAGCCCGCGCTGGCGCGCTATAACCTGCGCGACTGCGAACTGGTGACGCGCATCTTCGAGAAAACCGAGCTGCTGCCGTTCCTGCTGGAACGCGCCACCGTGACGGGCTTGCCGGCCGACCGCAACGGCGGATCGGTGGCCGCATTTACGCACCTGTACATGCCGCTGATGCATCGGCAGGGCTATGTGGCGCCCAATCTTGGCGACAAGACACCCGAGGCCAGCCCGGGCGGCTTCGTGATGGACTCGCGCCCCGGGCTGTACGAATCGGTGCTGGTGCTCGACTACAAGAGCCTGTATCCGTCGATCATTCGCACCTTCCTGATCGACCCGATCGGTCTGGTGGAAGGGCTCGCGCATCCCGACGACGCCGATTCGGTGCCGGGGTTTCGCGGCGCCCGCTTCTCGCGCACCAAACATTGCCTGCCGTCGATCGTGGCGCGCGTATGGCAGGGCCGCGAGTCCGCCAAACGCGACGGCAACAAGCCGCTGTCGCAGGCCCTCAAGATCATCATGAACGCCTTCTACGGCGTGCTCGGGTCAAGCGGATGCCGCTTCTTCGACGCAAGGCTGGCCTCGTCGATCACCATGCGTGGACACGAAATCATGCGCCAGACGCGCCAACTGATCGAAGCGCGCGGCTATGAAGTGATCTACGGCGACACCGATTCCACCTTCGTCTGGCTGCGCCGGGCGCGCGACGAAGGCGACGCCGCCAGCATCGGTCGCAGCCTGGTGGCGTATGTCAACGACTGGTGGCGCGATCATTTGTGGCAGACGTACGGGCTGGAGAGCGCGCTGGAGTTGCAGTTCGAAACGCACTTCCGGCGCTTCCTGATGCCGACCATTCGCGGCGCCGAACTCGGCAGCAAAAAGCGCTATGCGGGCCAGGTGATGCGCGCCGACGGCACCGTGGACATGGTCTTCAAGGGGCTGGAAACCGTGCGCACGGACTGGTCGCCCCTGGCGCAGCAGTTCCAGCAGACGCTGTACGAAAAGATCTTCAATCGCGAACCGTATCGCGATTACGTGCGCGACACGGTGCGCCGCACGCTGGCCGGCGAGTTGGACGACCTGCTGGTGTACCGCAAGCGTCTGCGACGCCAGCTCGACGAGTATCAGCGCAACGTGCCGCCCCATGTGCGCGCCGCCCGCATCGCCGATGCCTTCAACGACAGCCAGGGGCGTCCGCGCCAGTACCAGAACGGCGGCTGGATCAGCTACCTGATGACCGTAGCCGGCCCGCAGCCACTGGAAACACGCGCCGCGCCGATCGACTATGAACACTACGTCACACGCCAATTGCAGCCCATCGCCGACGCGATCCTGCCGTTCCTGGACGACGATTTCGAGACCTTGCTGACCGGGCAGATGGCGCTGTTTCCGCAATAGGACGGTCTGGCGGATTTTTGCTGCGATGCGGCAATGCGGCAACCCGCTACAATCGCCGACATTCGCCGATAAAGAATCCGAAGAGACTTCGTCCCGCCCCATGTCATCTGCCGCTTCTGCTTCCTCCACCACCCCGTCCGCCGCGCCGTCCGACAGTTTCGCCGCTCCGGTCCGCTCCAAAGCGATGCGTCACGCCGCCAGCATGCTGGTGCTGCGCGACGGCCCGCAAGGCATGGAAATCCTCATGATGCGCCGGCCGCAGCGCGAGGACGATCGCAGCGCGGGCGCCTTCGTGTTTCCCGGCGGCGTGCTCGATCCGCAGGACACGGCACTGCATCCGCTGTGCGCGGGACTCGACGACGCGCAGGCCAGCGCCCGGCTCGGCGTGGCGTCGAATGGGCTCGATTACTACCTATGCGCGGTCCGCGAAGCGTTCGAGGAAGCCAATCTGTTATTTGCGTACGATGCTGACGGGCGCATCGTCCGGCTCGACGAACTCGATGCGCAGGTGCGCGAGCAACTGCGCGAGGCGGCGGGCTACGGCGGCAAGGGGCTGGCCCATGTGTGCGAGATGCTCGGCTTGAAAGTGGCGGCGGACCAGCTTGCCTACTGCGCTTACTGGCTGACGCCGCCGGGGCTGGCCAAGCGCTTTGATACGCGCTTCTTCATGGCGTTGCTGCCCGCCGGGCAGACGGCGATCCATGACGGCGTGGAAGCCGTGGAACACCGCTGGATGCGTCCGGTGGACGCGATCGATCCGGCCAATCGTCTCACTCTGGTCAACGCCACGCGCAAGATCCTGCAGTCGATTGCGCATTTCGAAACGGCGCAGGCCTGTATCGACTACGCGCGCCAGCAGCGCCATATCCCGCTGGTGATGCCGCGGCTTGCCGACGGCCCCCAGGGACAGCGGCCGGTGATGCCCGAGGAAGCGCCCTACGCCGAGATCGCTCGCATCGATCCCGATGGTGCCGGCCATGCGCGCTACACGCTGGAACCTGGGTTGGCGGTCCGGCTTTCTGAGCGCGTCTGGCGCGTTACGGCCAACAATGGCAATGCCATGACCGGCCCAGGAACCAACACGTATTTCGTAGCGGGCGCGGACAACCAGTGGGCCGTGATCGACCCCGGCCCCGACGACACCGCGCATTTCGACGCCGTGATGGCTGCTGCGCCGGGGCCGGTGAAATGGATCCTGGTCACGCATACCCATCTCGATCATTCGCCCGGATCGGTCCGCCTGCGCGAGGCCACTGCGGCGCCGGTATGGGGCCGCACCACCGCAGTCCTCGATCGGCAGGACCAGACGTTCCGGCCCGATCACATGCCCGCACATGGCGATCGCATCGCGCTCGGTCCGCACACCACGCTGCGCGTGATCCACACGCCCGGGCATGCGTCCAACCATCTGTGCTACCTGCTCGAAGAAGAGAAAACGCTGTTCACCGGCGACCACGTCATGCAGGGCTCGACCGTCGTCATCAATCCGCCCGATGGCGACATGCGCGCCTATCTGGCCTCGCTGCAGGCGCTGCTGTCGGAAGATCTGGAGTGGATCGCGCCCGGGCATGGCTTCCTGATGCCGCGGCCTCACGATGCGATCCGGCTGTTGATCCGTCATCGCCAGCAACGCGAGGCCAAGGTCATGAACGCGCTGCGCGCGCTGGCCCCCGCCGATATCGCCACGCTGCTGGCCAGCGTCTATGACGATGTGCCGCCGCGCATGCATCCCGTGGCGCAGCGCTCGCTGCTGGCGCATCTGCGCAAGCTGGAAGCCGATGGCGCGGCGCGGGACGTCGACGGAATCTGGGCGCTGGTCTGACGGTGCGGACGGACACCGGCGCCGGATGATCGAAGGGAAGGGAATCCGGCGTGCGCCCTGAGTGCTATCGACTGGCCGACATGCCGCCAATGCCGCCATGCGCGCGGAAATATCTGGATACCTTGATCCGCTGGCAACGACGCGCGCGGCTGCCTACAGTGATGGCATCCCGACTCCCCGGAGCGCCATCATGTGCCGACCGCTCGTCGCCCCGCTGTTGCTGCTGATGCTGACCGCCGCCGGCGCCGCGCACGCCGTCACCAAATGCCAGGGCGCGGGCGACACGCTCTATACGGCGGCGTCCTGCCCGGCCGGCTATCGGGACGTGACGTCTACTATGCGCGGCAACGTCACCACAGTCACCAAATCGGCCAGGGTAAAGAAGGACGAACAGGCGTATCTGGAAAACCGCGCGCAGATGTCCCGACAGATCCAGAACTGGGACACGCGCGACGAGGAAGTGGCATGGCGCGCGCAGAACGCCTTCTGGAACCAGTGCCGGGCACTCGAGTATCAGGCGCGGGCGTCGGAACGTGCGATGCAGCAGACCGAATACTGGAGCCGCGCCGACCGCTATCGCGACAATGTGCGCGCGTTGCGTGCGGAACAGTACGAACTTGGCTGCTTCTACTGAGACTGAGGGCGCAGACCGGCCCCGGCCGTCGGGACGCCTGATGCCGATGCCGATGCCCATGCCATGCCGATGCCGATGCCTGCGGCGGTCACGTGCGCCACCGGTCGACGTCGCGCAGCGTGAGCACACGCCAGTGCGCTGCAGCATCGATCAGCAACAAGCGCGACTTGAGCTGTCGCTCGACGCGGTCCTGGACCGCGATATCGGCCGACACAGCTTGTTGGCCAAATCGTTGGTAAGTACCGGTCAGCGTCGAGATGGCGACGCTGACGTTGGTGAAGTCCCCCACGTAGAACACCGATCCGTCCGGCGCCAGCAATTCGCGCACGTCGTAGGCTGTCCGCCAGGTGATGGAGGGAAGGTTCTCGAAGTAGATCTCCTGGAATGGGCTGCGGACAAACAGCGCGAGATTGTCGCCAAGGTTGGCGGTCGCTGGCGCCTGTGCGGCCGATGACGGACATTCCAGGATCAGTTCGAGGTGATTACGCGGAAGCGGCAGAAACCGTTGCGGGCCCGATCCGCAGCGGACGATCAGGTTCGGATACATGGGCAGGTCCTCTTGTCTTCGGCAAGTTGAAAGAGGCAAGACCATACTCCCACCTTGCCGGCCTGCCGCTTGATACGTATCAACGGCTCGGCCGCCGCATCCAGTCATCCCCAGCACTGGCCCGATATTGGCCACCGGCATATCGCAGATCCTGCCGATATTAGTGACGCTTAGATCGGCATACAGAAAATTTCAGGCGCGATAGGTTGGGATCAACGTCTGCTGTCACATACAATCCGATCCCATCCGGCCCACCGCGTTTGTGGTTCTTGCTTCGATTTTTTGCAAACGTCGGTCCCTGCGGTCGCAACCCTCTCCTGTGACAGAACCATGCTGACTCTCACTGCGATCGTTGCGTATATGCTGGCCTGCATCGTGGCACTGGCTTTCGGTGCACGGTGGATGCTCAAGAACGACCCCCTGCTCAAACAGCACCAGCTGCTCGATGCGTCTTCAGGCCCATGCGCGGACGATCCGCCCACGCTGACGCGTTGAATCACCCGCCAGCTCAGGTTTTTTCAGCTTTCCCAAAACGCCGGTTCACAAGACCGGCGTTTTGCATTCAAGCGCCCGCCACGCCGCAGGCTGCGCGCGTTGCGCGTCTGTCCTACACGCCGACCCGTTGCGCGCCGACACTTGGCGCCGCCGCTGCCCGCTATGCTCGGAGCAGGTCTATCCCTTCATCGAGCCCCCAAACCAGCGTTGTTAACTGCGCCGCGAGCCATGTCGATCGTCCCACCCTCTTCCGCCGCGCCGCACCCTGCAACGCCATCTCCGGGCGGCATGCCCAGCGCTGAACCGCCATTGGCGGCACAGGACAATCCCGCCGGCATTTCAGGCGCAGCGGTAAAAGCAGCTCTCGAAACCAGCGCGGCGCCTGCGGAACGATCGATCGCCTCGGCCGCCGCGCCGGTCACCATGCCCGACTACACACCGCCCGCCTGGACCGGGTCGATGCGCCGCGCCAGCATCGCGTTGGTGATACTGGCCACACTCGGCACCGTCTTCATGCTGCATCTGGCGCGTCCCGTCATCGTGCCGATCGTGCTGTCCGTCGTCATCGCCTATCTGTTGTCGCCGATGGTGAACCTGTTGCAGCGCCAGCACGTGCCGCGCGCGGTGGGCGCAACAGTGGTCATGTTGGGCGGACTGGCGCTGATGCTGTGCGCCATCTATCTGCTGCAAGGTCAGGTTGCGTCGATAGTCGACCGCCTTCCCGAGATCGCCAGCAAGCTGTCGCGTTCAGTGGGCGCGCTGCTCAGCGGCGACGACTCGATGCTGCAGAAAGTGCGGCGGGCCGCAACAATCCTTGGCGGCACCGGGCAGGCGCCCGTGCGTGGCGGCCCGATTGTGGTCGAGCGCCCGGCCGACAGCCTCAACACGATGCTGTGGGCCGGATCGATCGGCGTATTCGCGATGATGGCGCAGGCCGTGGTAGTGCTGTTCCTGACATGGTTCCTGCTGCTGGCGGGCGACATCTTCAAGCGCAAGTTCATCAAGATGGCGGGCAAGACGATCAGCCAGAAGAAGATCAACGTGCATATGCTTGAGGAGATCAACCGGTCGATCCAGCGCTACATGCTGATGCTCCTGATCACCAACAGCGCGTTGGCCATCTGCACCTATGTGCTGCTCAAATTCCTGTCCATCGACAACGCCGGCGCGTGGGCTCTGGCCGCTGGAGCGCTGCACCTGGTGCCGTATTTCGGCGCGGTGCTGATTGCCATCTGCCTGGGCGTTGCCGCGTTCATGCAATTCGGCACGCTGGCGATTGCCGCGGCCGCGGCCGGTGGATCGCTGCTAGTTGCCACGCTGATCGGCAATGGCATGACGACCTGGATGACGGGCCGCATGGCCCGCATGAATGCAGTCGCCGTCTTTGTTGCGCTGCTGGTGTTCACATGGCTATGGGGGGTGGCGGGAATGCTGCTGGCCATCCCGCTGGCGGTCATCATCAAAGTGGTGGCAGACCACGTCGAAGGTCTGGAAGTGCTCGCAGAATTTCTTGGCGAGTAATCGCCGCAATAGGCGTCGACCGGCGGCGCCACCTCATTCACCCTTCCCGTCCTCTCCTCCTCATCGCGCCGAACAGGCCGCGCGCCTGACTTCCGCGTGTGCCATACGCGCGTGCGTGTCAAACCGGCCGCACGGATTTCATCCCGCAAAACTTTGATGCATCGCAGAATGACCGCGCGCGGCATATCGCCTATAAACCAACCGTTGCCGCGCACCCAAGTATTTCATGCGATGAAATTCGAACAGGGGGAGACGTATCCGTGACCGTCCAGAGCACATCGCTGCAGAAAGCCTGCCGGCTGCTGCGTGCGCTGTCCGATACGCGCCACGCGCGGCTCACCGATCTGGCCGCCGCCGCGCGCGTGGACAAGGCTTCGGCGCTGCGTCTGCTCGACACGCTGATGGCCGAAGGCATGGTCGAACGCGACCCCGAAACCAAGGCGTTTTCTCCCGGACGCGAATGGCTCACGCTGCAGGCCGCATCGCAGCGACGGCTGGACATGCGCCCGCTGGTGCGCCCCGCCCTGATCCGTCTGGCCAATACCTTCGAGGACACGGCGATTCTGTCGGTGCCGAGCGGATGGGAATCGGTATGCCTGGAGCTGCGGCTCGGCAGCTTCCCGATCCGCGCCAACTATCTCGATATCGGCAGCCGACGCCCGCTCGGCGTAGGCGCCGGCAGCCTCGCGCTGCTGGCGGCGCTCCCCGACGACGAGATCGACGCGGTGCTGGCGTGCATCGAGCCGTCGCTGAAGCGCTATCCGCTGATCGACGTGGCGATGCTGCGCCGCCATGTCGACGCCACGCGCGAACGTGGCTATGCGGTGCTGCTCGACGTGGTGGTCGAGCGCATGGGCGGCATCGGCATCGCGCTGCCCGGCCCCGATGGCTATCCGCTGGGCGCCATCAGCATCGCCGCACTCAACGAGCGCATTGCCGAGCGCGAGCCGGCGCTGGCGCGCGCCCTGCGCCGCGAGGCCGACGCGGTCAGCGCGGCATGGCGCACGCCTGCAGCCGCGCCCGGCCGGCCCCAAAGACATTCCCAACCACCCGAGGAGGCATGAAGCATGCGCTGGAAGCAACGTCCGGAAGGCTCCAACTGGGGCGATTTCGGCCCTGACGATCAACTCGGGCGCGTCAACCTGATCGGCCCGGAACAGGTGGTCAAGGGCGCGCGAGAAATTCAGGCCGGCATCAGCTTCTGCCTGTCGATGCCGCTCGACTACCCCGGCGGCAACAAGCTCAATCCGCGCCGGCATCCGCCGCAGCTCCGCCCCACCTTTCGCGACGACATCCCCTACCTGAACTTCCCGCTGGCCAAGGTCAATCCAGCCGCCACCGACGTGATCAGCGACGATCAGGTGTTGCTGTGCCTGCAGTATTCGACGCAATGGGATTCGCTGGCGCATGTGGGCGCGCTGTTCGATGCCGATGGCGATGGGCGCGCCGAGCGCGTCTATTACAACGGCTTTCGCGCCAATACCGATGTGGTGGGCCCGGTGGACTACGCCGAGGACGATCACTTCGAGGCGCACGACTGCGGCCATGGCCATGCCAGCCACGCCGATGCACTCGGCATCGAGAATTTCGCCGTGAAAGGCATGCAGGGCCGCGGCGTGCTGGTGGATCTGGCCGATGTTTACGGCAACGATTTCCGCAACGTCGGCTACGACGACCTGATGCGCGCGATGCAAACGCATCGCGTGGAAGTCGAGCGCGGCGACATGCTGCTGCTGCGCACCGGCTTTGCCGAGGTGGTGCTGTCGATGCAGCGCAATCCCGACGAACACGTGCTGCATCACAGCTGCTGCGCGCTGAACGGACGCGATGACCGGCTGCTGAACTGGATCACCGACGCGGGAATCGCCGCGCTGATCGCCGACAACTATGCCGTCGAGCGTTATCCGGCGCTGCCGCCCGCCGACGATGCGAAAACGCATCCGCTGCTGCCGCTGCACCATCACTGCCTGTTCAAGCTGGGGCTGCCGCTGGGCGAGCTCTGGTATCTGCGCGAACTGGCTGACTGGCTGCGCGCGCACGGCCGCACGCGCTTCATGCTGACCGCCCCGCCGCTGCGTCTGCCGGGCGCGGTGGGGTCTCCGACCACGCCGATCGCCACCGTTTGACCATACCGAGGCCCGTCGCCGCCGCGGCATGCACGGCGGATCGAAACGGGCCACACATTCGAGCCACCATGGAGGAGACACCATGAAAAACAGCGTCATCCAGCACGTTTTGGGCGCCATCGCGGTTGCGGCGTCGCTCTGCGCAGCGGCACCGGCCAGCGCGCAGCCGAAGGGCGGCATCTCCGACGATATCGTCAAGATCGGCCTGCTGCTCGACATGAGCGGACTCTACGCCGATGTCACGGGCCGCGGCAGCGCAGCCGCCGCCCAGATGGCGATCGATGATTTCGGCGGCAAGGTGCTGGGCAAGAAAATCGAACTGGTGGTCGTCGATCACCAGAACAAGGCCGATATCGCCGCAAACAAGGCGCGCGAATGGTTCGATCAGGACAAGGTCGACGCGATCCTCGACGTGGCCGCGTCGGCGCCCGCGCTGGCCGTGCTGGACGTGGCAAAACAGAAGAACAAGATCGTGGTGTTCTCGGGCCCCGGCACCGAGCGCATCACCAACGACCTGTGCACGCCGGTATCGGTTCACTACGCCTACGACACCTACGCGCTGGCCAACACCACGGCCAAGGCGATGGTGCAGCGCGGCGGCAAGAGCTGGTTCTTCCTGACCGCCGACTATGCGTTCGGCCACACGCTGCAGCAATCCGCCACGACGGTCGTGACCGAGGCGGGCGGCCAGGTGCTCGGGGCCGCGCGCCATCCGATCAACACCAGCGATTTCGCGTCCTATCTGCTGCAGGCGCAGGCCAGCCGCGCGCAAGTGGTGGGACTGGCCAACGCCGGTGGCGATACGGTCAACGCCATCAAGGCCGCTTCCGAATTCGGCCTGACCCGCAACGGCACGCAAAAGCTGGCGGGCCTGCTGCTGTACATCAACGATATCCACGCCATCGGCCTGAAAACCGCGCAGGGGCTGGTACTGACCGAAGCGTTCTACTGGGACATGAACGACGCCACGCGTGCGTGGTCGCGCAAGTACTTCGACAAGGTCAAGAAGATGCCCAACATGAGCCAGGCGGGCGTCTATTCGTCGGTCACGCATTACCTGAAGGCCGTACAGGCGGCCGGCACCGACGACACCGCGGCCGTAATGAAGCAGATGAAGTCGATGCCGATCAACGATTTCTTCGCCAAGAATGGCCGCATCCGCGAAGACGGGCGGATGGTGCACGACATGTACCTGTTCGAAGTGAAAAAGCCCGAAGAATCGAAGTATCCGTGGGACTACTACAAGCTGCTGGCCACCGTGCCCGGCGATCAGGCCTTCATGCCCGCGGCCAAATCGCAATGCCCGCTGCTGAAGAAATGAGCGACGGCGTCAGCTACGTGCGCGGCGTCGGCAACACGCGCTTTGGCCGGCTGCCGGGCAGCACTCCGCTCACGCTGATGGCGCAGGCCAGTGATGCGGCGCTCGATGACGCGCAACTGGGCCGCCGCGACATCGACGGCGTGCTGTGCGGCTACGCAACCACGTTGCCGCACCTGATGCTGGCCGACCGCTTCTGCGAGTTCGCGTCGCTGCAGCCGGCATATGCGCACGGCATGGCGGGCGGCGGCGCCACGGGCGGGCTGATGGCGATGCTCGCGCACGATCTGGTGCGCGCGGGACGCTGCCGCCATGTGCTGGTCGTGGCCGGCGAAAACCGGCTGAGCGGCCAAAGCCGCGACCAGTCGATGCAGACGCTGGCGCAAGTCGGCGAGCCCGAGATCGAGGTGCCGAACGGCGCTTCCGTGCCGGCCTATTACGCGCTGCTGGCGTCGCGCTATCTGCACGAAGCGGGCATGGCGGCCGACGATCTTTCCGACTTTGCGGTGTTGATGCGTGCGCATGCGGCCGGGCATCCCGATGCGCACCTGCGCGAGCCGCTCGACATTGACGCGGCGCGCGCCGCGCGGCCCATCGCCAGCCCGCTGCGCCTGTCCGATTGCTGCCCGATTTCCGACGGCGCCGTGGCGATGGTGGTGTCCGCCGAAGCGGGCCCGGGCGTGCCGGTGCGCATCGCCGGCGCCGGACAGGCGCATCGCCATCAGCATCTCGGTGCGATCGACGATGTGATGCGCAGCGGCGCGGCAGATGCCGCCGCGCGCGCGCTGTCCGAGGCACGGCGCACGCTCGACGATATCGACTATCTGGCGATCTACGACTCATTCACGATCACGCTGGTGATGCTGCTCGAAGAACTTGGCGTGGCGCCGCGCGGTCAAGCGGTGGCACGGCTGCGCAAGGGCGACTTTGCGGCCGATGGACTGCTGCCGCTGAACACACACGGCGGCCTGTTGGCATTCGGCCATTCCGGCGTAGCCGGCGGGCTTATGCATCTGGCCGAAGCGGCGCGCCAACTGGCTGGACGGGCCGGCTCGCGCCAGATCGCGGCGCGTCGGCGCGCACTGTTTCACGCAGATGGCGGCGTGCTGTCGTCGCACGTCAGCCTGGTACTGGAGACGCCATGAGCTGCCCATTTTCCGAAGGACTTGCCGCAGGCGCGCTGCGTTTCCAGTGCTGCGAGTCGTGCGGCGCGTGGCAGCCCCTGCAGCGCCATGCCTGCCGGGCATGCGGCAACACGCGGCTGATCTGGCGCGATGCCGCAGGCATGGCCACTGTCTATGCCGTGACCGAAGTGTTCCGCGCGCCTACCGAGGCATTCCAGGCGCTGGCGCCATACACGCTGGTGCTGGCCACGCTCGATGAAGGCCCGCGCGTGATGGGCCATGCCGAGCCCGGCATCGTCATCGGCCAGCGCGTACGCGCCGGATTTTTCGATGTCGACGGACAAATGCTGCTGCGGTTCACGCGCTCCTGACACATCCCCACTTTCCAACCTGACGCAATGACTTCCACGCTCTCCGCCCTGCTCTCGCCGCGTTCCGTCGCCATCGTCGGCGCTTCCGACAATATCCACAAGATCGGCGGCCGGCCGATCCACTACATGCAGCAGATGGGCTACGCCGGCACGATCTATCCCGTGAATCCGCAGCGCGACACGCTGCAGGGCCTGCGCTCGTATCCATCGCTGGACGCACTGCCCGAGGCGCCCGATCTGGCGGTGATTGTCGTGGCCGGCGACGCGGCGGTGCAGGCGGTGGCCGATTGCGCGCGACTTGGCGTGAATGCGGCGATCGTGATTGCGTCCGGATTCGGCGAGGCCGGCGAAGCCGGCAAGCGTCAGCAGGACGAGATGGTGCGCATTGCGCGCGACGCAAACCTGCGCATCGTCGGGCCGAACAGCCAGGGGCTGGCCAACTTCGGCAATGGTGCCATCGCGAGCTTCTCGACCATGTTTATCGAGATTGCGCCGCAGGACGGCCCGGTCGCGGTGGTCAGCCAGAGTGGCGGCACCGCGGCGCTGGTATATGGGCTGCTGCGACACCAGGGCATTGGCGTGCGCCACGTGCACGCCACCGGCAACCAGGCCGATGTCACCGTCAGTGAACTGGCGCTGGCCGTCGCACATGATCCCGATGTGCGATTGCTGCTGCTCTATCTGGAAACATTGAACGATCCCGACGTGCTGGCCGAAGCCGCCGCCGTGGCGCGTGCGCGCGGCGTGCCGGTGGTCGCCGTCAAGTCGGGACGCTCGCAGGCCGGCGCACGCGCCGCCGCGTCCCACACGGGCGCCATGGCCAACGAG
The DNA here is from genome assembly GCF_008801835.1 of Cupriavidus pauculus. Lineage (GTDB taxonomy): Bacteria > Pseudomonadota > Gammaproteobacteria > Burkholderiales > Burkholderiaceae > Cupriavidus > Cupriavidus pauculus. The sequence goes on from NZ_VZOW01000001.1 coordinate 377,269, forward strand.
GATCGCGCGGTGGACGCCTTTCTGGCGCGTCATGGCATCTGGCGCGTGGAAGACGCGCATGCGCTCGCGCGCTGCGCGCCGCTTTACCTGCGCGGCTGGCAGCCATCCGGGCGGCGGCTGGTGGTGGTCAGCAATTCGGGCGCAAGTTGCGTGATGGCGACCGACACCGCCGACACGCTAGGCATCGCCATGGCGCCGCTATCGGCCGCCACGCAATCGGCGCTGGCCGAGCGCCTGCCCGGCTTTGCCGCCACGGCCAATCCGGTGGACGTCACCGCCGCGCTGCTGACCAACAGCGGCTTGTTTGGCGACGTGCTGCCGGTGGTGGGCGCCGACGACTCGGCCGATCTGGTGCTGCTCGATATTCCCGTGGCGGGCATGGGCTATGACGTGCCCCGCTTTGCGCGCGACGCCGCGCAGTTTGCCGATCAGGCTGGCAAGCCGGTTGCGGTGGCCGCGTGGCAGGAATCGGTGGCCAGCGTGCTTCGCGCCGCCAATGTGCCGACGTTCTTCCACGCCGCCGATGCACTGGCAGCATTCGACCAGTTGACCGCACACCAGCAGTTGCTACGCGATAACGCCAGCGAGCCTGCGATGCCTGCGCGGCCCGCATCGTCGGCTTCGTCTCCCTCGTTGCCGGCGGCCGCGCTCACGCTCAGCGAAGCGGCCAGCCTGGCGCATCTGGCAGAGGCCGGCGTGCCGGTTGTCGAACATTATCTTTGCAAGACCGCCGACGAAGCAGTGGCCGCCTGGCAGCGTATCGGCGCCCCAGTGGCCGTCAAAGCCAGTTCTGCGGCGGTGCCGCACAAGAGCGAATTCGGGCTCGTGGCGTTGCACTGCGACGATCGCGCAACCATCGTCGAGGCCTTTGCGCGACAGACGCAAACGCTGCAGTCGATGCATGCGCCATGCGAAGGCGTGATCGTCGCGCGCATGACGCGCGGGCGGCGCGAATGCATGGTCGGCGCGCACTGGGACCCTGTGTTCGGCGCGGTGCTGCTGGTGGGCGATGGCGGCAAGTATGTGGAAACCGTGCGTGACACGGCAGTGCTGCTGGCGCCCGCCACGCCCGCCGCCATCGAACGCGCGGTGCGACGCCTGCGCATGGCGCCGCTGCTCGACGGCGTGCGCGGCGAAGCGCCGCTCGACGTGCCTGCACTCTGCGCGCTGGCCGCCCGTGTCGGCGACCTGGTGCACCACGCGCACGGCAAGATCCGCTCGGTCGATCTCAACCCGGTCATGCTCGGCGAATCGGGCGCGGTGGTGGTCGATGCGTTGATGGAGGTTGCAAGCTAGGACATTGTCCACACCGACAAACAAACTGTCAGGCGAATCGCTCTTCTTTGCTTCGAGGCCAGTCGTTACATTTCAGGCGCCGCACTGCGCCCGAGCCCGTTGGAGGCGCGCGTGCGCGCGTCTCAACATAAGGATAACGAAGCATGAAGACCCGTCTCGCCTGCCTGGCTACCACCGCCGCCACCTTTGTATTGCCTGCCCTGCCCGCAGTGGCGCAGGCCCAAAGCAACATCACGCTCTATGGCGTGGTGGACGCCGGTGTGGAATTCCTGACCCACGCGCCGAACACCGCTACTGGCGGCAGCAACAACGTCGTGCGCATGTCGGCAGGTAATCTGTCCACCTCGCGCTGGGGCCTGCGCGGCGCGGAAGACCTTGGCCAAGGGCTGAAGGCGGTCTTCACGCTGGAAAGCGGTTTCGATCTCGATACCGGCAGCCTGAACCAGGGTGGCCGCCTGTTCGGCCGCCAGGCGTTTGTCGGCCTGCAGAACCAGTACGGCACGCTGTCGCTGGGCCGCCACCAGACCGTGCTGTATGACTTCTCGGTGACCTATGATCCGATGGCGATCGCCACGCGCTATTCGGTGCTGATGCACGACAAGTGGATGTCGGGCCGCGCCGATAACTCGCTAAAACTCACCGGCCGCACCGGCGCGTTCTATTACGGCCTGTTCTACAGCACCGGCTACGACAGCAGCGCCGGTGGCGAAGTGCCGGGCGACTACAAGGCCGGCCGCAACTGGTCGGTCGCTGGCGGTTACGACTCGGGCCCGCTGTCGGCGCGCGTGGTGTATGACGAAGTGCGCGGCAGCACCATCGCCACCGATGACAACCGCGAGCGCCGCGCCACGCTGGGCGCGAGCTACGACTTTGGCCGGGGCCGCGCCTTCGCGGGCTATCGCTGGTATTACGGCGACTTCGCCAGCAGTTCGCTGCGCACCAACCTGTACTGGGTCGGCGCGACCTACCAGGTGACGCCGGCCATCGCCGTCACCGGCGCGGCCTACTACACCGATGTGCGCAACAGCAACGGCGATCCGTACAGCTTCGTGTTGTCGGGCACCTATGCCTTCTCGAAGCGCACCGATGTCTATGCGATTGCCGCCTACGCGCAGAATCGCAACGGCTCGGCGATGGGCCTGTCCGGCTTTGGCCCGTCGTTGAACCGCAGCGCCAGCACGCTGACGGCTACCTCCGAACAGGTGGGCGCGGGTCAAAGCCAGTTTGGCGCGATCATCGGCGTGCGCCATCGTTTCTAAGCGCGTCTGACGGTTTTCAACGGCGTCGCACAGCGGCGCCACGGCGACCGGTGATCGTGCGCGCAGCGCGGCGTATCGAACGCCGCCGCACGGCTCCACGACGAAGACTTTCCCTTCGTCTTTTCATGGGCCCGCGCGGGAGTCTTTCCCGGCGGGCCTCTTTCTTTTCCTGCGCATGTTCTGCGCGAGATGCGCGGCGGGCGGCGGGCGGCGCCAATCAGGCGCGTGCGGTAATCCCAAGCGCCTGCAGCGCGGCGTCGAGCGATGCCTGTTGCGCGGCGGCGTACAGCGCGAGTTCGTCGCTGACGGTGGCGCCCAGTGCGCTTTCAAACGCGGCGCGATTTGGCGACGCCTGCAGGTCGTCGCGCCGTTCATTGCCCAGGTTCGACTGGAAAATACCTGCCGCGCTGACCGGCAGGAAATCCTCGTACGTGATCGGCTCGGCCACCAGTGCGCCGGCGGCGATCAGCGCCTCGACATCGTGCTCGCCCGGCGCGGCGGCATTGCCTGCCGTGTAGCGGTAATACGCCAGCCCCTGCTGCCGCAGCGCGTCATGAGTGTCGGGGAAATCGCGGAACACGTCGCCCAGCACCTGGCGGTAGGCATCGGCATTGGACCCGTCACCGGCCGGCTCGATCCGCTTGCGCACCTCGGCCAGCAGGCTGTCGTACAGTTGCCGGCCCTTTGGCGTCAGCGCCACGCCGCGCTGCTCGATCTCGCCAAAGCGCGCGGTGTGCGTGCCGGCTTCGCCGCCGTCGACAAAACTGACCGGCTCGCTGAGCGCCAGGAAGCTGGTCTGGCGCAGCAGAATCGGGCACTTGCGCGTGGGCGGCCCTTCCACCACAGCCTTTGGCCGGATACCGCGCGCGGGCATCTGCGCCTGCACCAGGTCGATATCGAGCGTGCGCGGCGTGAGGTGGTTGATATGCGGCCCCGGAAAGCAAACGATGTCGGCAATCAGCGGATGGGTCTTGCGCAGTTTCCAGTAGAGATCGGCGGTGACCGTCGACTTGCCGTGCCAGCGGAAGGTTTCCAACGCTTCGGCGACGAATTGCGCCGCGTCCGCCTGATCGAGCCCGCCCTGCTGTTCCGCACGTTCGATCAGCGCGATGCAGCCGGGCGTGAAGATCGAGCGCTGGCTCAGCACCTGCGCGGCGGCTTCGCGCAATGCCACGTCTTGAATCAGATCGAGGCGCAGCAGCGATGTAAAGACGCGGAACGGGTTGTCGGCAAGCCCGGCGGTGTCACGCGGTCGGAACGCGGTGGAATGCACCGGCACGCCCGCGACGGACAAATCGTAGTAGCCGACCGGAAACATGCCCATCACGGCGAACAGGCGGCGGATGGTGGACAGCTCGGCCGGCGTGCCGACGCGGATGGCGCCGTGCCGTTCCACTTCAAGGCGCGCTTCCTGCCCCGCCGCTCCCGCGGCCGCCGCGCCTACGCGGGCAATCACGTCAGCATTGACGTCGGCAACGAGCGACATCAGCGTGCCGTACTGCGGCACTTCGGCGCGATACATGTCGGACATGGCGCGTGAAAACTGCGCGCGGATCTGGCTTTGGGGCGTATGGGTCGAAGACATTGTGTTGACTGACTGCAGGGAATCGGCGCGCCGCGATCGCGGACAGCGGCAAAAACGAACGGCGCCAAGTTTCGCCTTGCCCGCTCGGGTGCGCAATTGATATTTTTTCCCGACTTGATGCAGTTCTGGCATCAAGCCGGGATTGTCGTCATCTCATCAGGATGCCGGCGCAACGTCCCGACATTGCCCGACCAGCCACGCAGCAAATCGTGCGAGCTTGGTTTCACCGGGCTTTTCCTGTCGATAGCTGAGGAAATACGAACCGCTGCGCCCGGCATCGTGCGCGGCGGGAAATGGCAGCGTCACCAACTGCCCACTTTCCATTTCGGAACGAACCATCATTTCCGGCAGCACTGCCACACCGAGTCCGGCAATGGCGCCGCGCGTCACCATCGTGAACAGGTCGTAGCGCGGGCCCAGCCGCGCGCGCCGACGCACGGCTTCGTCGTCGCCGCTGAACCAGTCGGGCCAGGCGTCGGGCCGGCTGGCGAGGTGCAACAACGGCAGGCGCAGCAAATCCTCGCGGCGGCGCAGCTTGGCGTTGGCCAGCAGCGTGGGACTGCACACCGGAATCGACGGGCCTTCGTCGATCAACGCGGCGCTCGGATGGCCATCCCAAGGTCGATCCCCGAAATAGATCGCCGCATCGTAGACGGAATCGCCAAAGTGGAATGGCTCGGGCCGCGCGTGGATATTGACCACGATACGCGGGCTGTCGATGCGGAAGCCGGCCAGCCGCGGGATCAGCCATTGCGTGGCAAAGGTGGGCACCACGGCCAGCTCGATCACTTCCATGCCGCCCGCGCGCGACGCCAGATCCTTGGTGGCGCGTTCGATGGCCTTCAGTTCGGCGCGAATTTCGCGCACATAACGGTCGCCTTCCGATGTCAGCACGACGCGCTGCCGGACGCGCTCGAAAAATCGCACGCCAAGGCGCGCTTCCAACGCCTGGATCTGGCGCGAAATGGCGCTCTCGGTGACATTGAGTTCGGCCGCGGCGCGCGTGAAGCTGCCAAGGCGCGCGGCGCATTCCAGCATCTGGAGGGCTATCAGACTGGGGAGTCGCATAAATCAGCGCAATTCAGTACGTTCAGTGCGCGGGCGAAGCGGGTCGAATATGTGGCGCGAATCGGTCGTACTGGCAGGCATGGCACGGCGTCGTGGATCGGAAACGGCTGGCATTGTGGCACCGACGCGCGCGGCTTGCCCGTCTTTCGCCCTTGAAAAATCCCGATTACTGTATATATTTACAGGTACTGTATGCATGAACAGTATTGGGAGTTTTCTGATGGAACACCTGATCCGTGTGCAAAACGAATATGACCGCCAGATCCTGGTCTGGCTGCGCGGCCGCATTGGCGACGCCGCGCTGGCATCGGCCGCGCGCCGGGCCGCCGCCGAAGGAAAAAAGCCTTATCTGTCAACGATTTGCCGGCTACTGAAGATCCGACCGCCAACGCGCCGGATGTTTGCCGAGGAAGCGCGCAAGACCCATCGCGCGGTGGGCGAGCGCTATCTGGCCCAGATCCGCCAGATCCTGAATCCGCCCGATGCGGCGCGCCGGACCACGCCTCAAGACACCCTGAGGCAGGGATCGTTATTCCAGGCTGACCACTAGTGGCCACATCCCGCCGCTGGTGGGCCGTCTGCTGCCGCCGACGGGGCTCCTCGTCGGGTTTAGGGCGAATTATTGAAATTCCATAATTCGCCCTAAACCCGGCCGACGACCATTCAATGCGGCAGATCCGTCACACGCATTGCGGGCGTGATTTGTAGCGGATCGGTCATCAATTCGAGTACGGCGGGCTTGCCTGCGCGCTGGGCGCGCTCGAACGCTGCGGCGAAATCGTCGGTTTTCTCGACCCGTTCCGCCCATGCACCGCACGACTGTGCCATCGCGACGAAATCCGGGTTGACGATCGCCGTGCCGCTCTGGCGCCCTGGATAACGGCGCTCCTGATGCATGCGGATCGTGCCGTACATGCGATTGTTCACCAGGATCACGATCAGGTTGGCGCCATGCGCGGCGGCCGTGGCGATTTCCTGCGGGTACATCAGGAAGCAACCATCGCCCGCAAAACACACCACGGTCTTCTCGGGATGACGCAGCTTGGCGGCGATGGCCGCCGGCAGGCCGTACCCCATTGCGCCGCAGGTGGGCGCCAGTTCCGTGCGCGGCCGACGGTACGCGTAGAAACGATGCAGCCAGACCGTGTAGTTACCCGCGCCATTGGTCAGCATCGCGTCGTCGGGCAGCGTCTGGTTCAGATGCGCCATGGCAGCCGCCATGTCGACGCCGGTCAGTTCCGCATGCGGCTTCGGCGGCGTCACAAACGCCTCGTGCTCGGCGCGCGCGCCGGCAGTCCATTCGCGCCATGGCAACGACGCGGGCGCGGGCAGCGACGCCAGCATCGCCGCACCCGGCGCAATCCCGGCGTGAATCGGCAATGCGGCCTGGTAGACGCGCCCTAGTTCCGCGCTGTCCGCATGAATATGCACGAGCTTCTGCTGCGGCAACGGCGCATCCAGCAGCGTGTAGCCATCGGTGGCGATGTCGCCCAGCCGCGTGCCGAAGGCCACGATCAGATCCGCCCCCTTGACCCGCGCCGCCAGCTTGGGGCTGACGCCCAGACTCAGATGGCCGACGTAATGCGGATCGCGGTTGTCGATCACGTCCTGGCGACGGAAGGCGCAAGCCACGGGCAAATCCCAGGCCTTCACGAACGCGGCGAAATCGCGGACCGCCTGGTCGGTCCAGTTGGCGCCACCGGCGATCACCAGTGGGCGCTGCGCAGCAGCCAGCGCGTCGGCCAGCGACTGCGCATCTTCGGCGCGCGGCGCGGCGGCTACGGCGCGATACGGCGCGGCATCTGCGCACGCGACGAGGCCGTCGAGCACATCCTCGGGCAGCGAGAGCACCACCGGCCCGGGCCGGCCCGACGTGGCGACCTGGAACGCGCGCGCGACCATCTCCGGGATGCGCGCAGGATCGTCGATCTCGGCCGCCCATTTGGCCATCGATCCGAACACCGCGGCGTAATCGACTTCCTGGAACGCCTCCCGGCCCTTGTGGCCGCGTGCGATCTGTCCCACGAACAGGATCATTGGCGTGGAGTCCTGCTGCGCGATATGCACGCCGATGCTGCCGTGCGTGGCGCCCGGTCCGCGCGTGACGAAGCAGATGCCCGGGCGGCCGGTAAGCTTGCCGTCGGCCTCGGCCATGTTGGCCGCTGCGCCTTCGTGTTTGCAGACGACGAGGTCGATGGCGGGCTGATCGTGCAGCGCGTCCAGGACATCGAGAAAGCTTTCGCCCGGCACGCAGAAGATGCGCTCGGCGCCATGGATGCGCAGTTGGTCGACAAGCACGCGCCCGCCAGTGCGGGCAGAAGATGCAACAGGGTCAGTCATGGCGATGTCCGGGAAGTTGGATGCGGCGGGTCGGCAAGCAATGTCTGCGATTGTTCCGTTTGACGCGCATGGCTGCGCGGTCTATCGTGCATTTCTGTTATGCAATTTCCGCAAGTCGGCGCGGCGGCTGTCCGTGTAGATTTGCACGCCAGGGCGCGACAAAAGACGCCCCGAGTCTGCCGCAGATCGCGCACGAGCCCGACAGGCAGAACCATAACCCAAGCGCAACGCCGCGTGCTGGCGCCATCCCGGCAACCAGCGGCGCGTCTGCGCAACCGGAGACATTGCATGCTTGTTCACCAACGCCTGATGCGGCCAATGCTGGCCGTGCTTTGTACTGGATGCATGGCGCTCGCGCCGCACGCGCAGGCCCAGGGCGATTCCTATCCAAGCAAGCCGATTACCTATGTGGTGCCATTCGCCGCGGGGGGCACCACCGACCTGCTCGGCCGCCTGATCGGACAGCGCCTGTCGCAAACGCTGGGACAGTCGGTGGTGGTGGAAAACCGTGCCGGGGCCGGCGGCAATATCGGATCCGACTACGTGGCCAAGGCTGCCCCGGACGGCTACACGATCCTGGGCGGCACCATCAGCTCGCATGCCATCAATGTGAGCCTGTATCCCAAGATGCCGTATGACCCGATCAAGAATTTCCAGCCGATCGCGCTGATCGGCACGCTGCCCAACGTGCTGGTAGTCAACGCCAGCAGTCCGTGGAAAAGCGTGCAGGACGTGATTGCCGCCGCCAAGGCCAAGCCTGGGTCCATCAACTTCGGATCGTCGGGCAATGGCACGTCGCAGCATCTGGCCGCCGAACTGTTTGCCAACATGGCCGGCCTGCGCATGACCCATGTGCCGTACAAGGGCAGCAGCCAGGCCGTGCAGGCGCTGCTGGGCAATCAGGTGGATCTGGTGTTCGAAAACAGCGTGGCGGCCATGCCGATGATTCAGTCCGGCAAGTTCCGCGCGCTGGCCACCACGGGCGCCAAGCGCGCCGCCGAATTGCCCGACGTGCCCACCATGGCGGAATCGGGCCTGAACGGTTACGAGATCGTGTCTTGGCAGGCCATCTTCGCGCCGGCCGGCACGCCCGCGCCGATCGTCAACCGGCTCTCCACCGAAATCGGCAAGATCATCCGCCAGCCCGACGTGCGCGCCAAGTTGGCGTCGATGGGAGTCGAGCCGTCGGGCATCGGGCCGGCCGAACTGGCCAGTTTCCAGAAAAGCGAAGTGGCCAAATGGGCAAACCTGATCAAGGTGGCCAATATTCATCTGGAGTGAGCATGAGTGAACATCGTATTCCGACCGCCGCGCTGCATCGCTGGGTGGTCGATCTCTGGCTGGCCGCGGGCTCCGACGCGCGCGAGGCCGGGCTGACCGCCGACCATCTGGTGGGCGCCAACCTGTCCGGCCACGATTCGCATGGTGTGGGGATGATCCCGAAATACGTGCTGTCGTGGCAGGCCGACCAGTTGCAGCTCAACCAGCAGGTCAGCGTAGTGCATGAATCGGGCGGCATCGTCAGTCTCGACGGCAACCGCGGCATGGGCCAGGCGGTGACCGAGCAGGCCATGCGCATCGGTATCGAACGGGCACGCGAACACGGCGTGTGCGTGCTGGGGCTGCGCCGCTCGCACCATCTGGGGCGGGTCGGCCATTGGGCCGAGCAGGCGGCCGCGGCGGGCATGATCTCGATCCACTTCGTCAACGTGCTGTCAAAACCGATCGTCGCGCCGCACGGCGGCTACGATCCGCGCTTCGGCACCAATCCGTTCACGATCGCCGTGCCGCTGGCGGACCAGCCGCCGCTGGTGCTCGACTTTGCCACCAGTGCGATCGCGCTGGGCAAGGTACGGGTGGCCCACAACAAGGGCGTCGATGTGCCGCCCGGTTGCCTGATGGACCCGCACGGACACCCGACTGACGACCCGTCCGTGATGTTCCCGCATCCGGGCACGCCGCAAGGCGCGCTGCGCACGTTCGGCGAACACAAGGGTTATGTGCTGGCCGTCATGTGCGAACTGCTGGGCGCGGCCGTCACCGGCGGCCACACGATCCGCCCGGAAACGCTTACGCACGAGCACGCCGTGTGGAACAACATGCTGGCGATCATTTTCGATCCGGCCCGGATGGGCACCAGCACCACGTTCGGCCACGAGGTCGAGGCGTTTGTCGAATGGATGAAGGCGTCGCGCCTGCAGCCGGGCAACGACGCCATCCGCCTGCCGGGCGATCCCGAACGCGCGTGGCGCCGCGCCCGCGCGGAATTCATCCCGGTCGACAGCGGCACGCTGGCGCAGCTCGACGATGCCGCCGCGCGCGTGCTGCAATCGCGCGGCGCATCGCCGGGGCCGCTGTCCGCGCTGGCCGTCGATTGAAAAGGAACGCTTACATGACCATCTCCCCTACCCCTCACCTGCCGCAGATCACGCCGCTGCCCAACAAGTTTCGCGCCGACGTACTGGCGCGCAAACGCCTGATCGGCCTGTGGAGTTCACTCGGCCAGCCGGTGACCAGCGAGATCGTCGGGCTGGCCGGTTTCGACTGGCTGCTGCTCGATGGCGAACATTCGCCCAACGACGTGCTGACGTTCGCGCCGCAGCTGATGGCGCTGAAGGACAGCACCAGCGCGCCGGTAGTGCGTCCGCCGTGGAACGACGCGGTGATGCTCAAGCGCCTGCTCGACATCGGCTTCTACAACTTCCTGATTCCGTTTGTGGAATCGGCCGAAGAAGCGCGCCGCGCGGTGCGGGCCACCCGCTATCCGCCCGACGGCACGCGCGGCGTATCAGGTGCGCAGCGGCAAAACCGCTTTGGCACGCTGCCCGATTTCTTCAAGACGATCAACGACAACATCTGCGTGCTGGTGCAGATCGAAAGCCGCAAGGGCGTGGAAGCGGCGGACGAGATCTGCGCCGAGCCCGGCGTCGATGGCGTGTTCATCGGGCCGAACGATCTGGCCGCGGCATATGGCCATCTCGGCAATCCCAATCATCCCGATGTGCAGGCCGCGGTCCGGCAGATCTACGACGCCGCTAATCGCGCCGGCAAGGCCATCGGCACGCTGACGCCCGTCGAGGCCGACGCCCGGCGCTACCTCGACATGGGCGCGCACTTCGTGGCGGTCGGCATCGACCAGTTGCTATTGCGCGATGCCGCGCGCGCGTTGCGCGAGCGCTTCGCATCCTGAACCCCGCAGTAACCGGAAACAACCATGAGCAAAATCGGATTTATCGGACTGGGCGTGATGGGCAAGCCCATGGCGCAACATCTTCAGGCCGGCGGTCATACCGTGTTCGCCCATACGCGCAGCGGCGTGCCGCAGGACCTGCTCGACGCCGGCATGCAGTCGTGCAGCAGCGCCACGGAAGTGGCCAGGCAAGCGGACGTGGTGTTCCTGATGCTGCCCGATACGCCCGACGTGGCGCGCGTGCTTTTCGGTGACGACGGTGTGGCGGCGGGCCTGAGCCCGGGCAAGATCGTGGTCGACATGAGTTCGATCTCGCCGATCGACACGCGCGAGTTTGCCGTCAAGATCGAGCAGCTCGGCTGCGACTATGTCGATGCGCCCGTGTCGGGCGGCGAAGTGGGCGCCAAGGCCGCGACGCTGTCGATCATGGCCGGCGGCAAGCAGGACGTGTTCGACAAGGTGCTGCCGCTGCTGCAACTGATGGGCAAGAACATCACGCTGGTGGGCAACGTGGGCGACGGACAGGTGGCGAAGGTGGCCAACCAGATCATCGTGGCCCTGAACATCGAAGCCGTCAGCGAGGCGCTGGTGCTGGCCGCCAAGGCCGGCGCCGACCCCGCGCGCGTGCGCCAGGCGCTGATGGGTGGCTTTGCCAGTTCGAAGATCCTTGAAGTGCACGGCGAACGGATGATCAAGCGCACCTTCAATCCGGGATTCCGCATCGAACTGCACCAGAAGGACCTGAACCTGGCGTTGTCCACCGCGAAGTCGCTCGGTCTGGGTTTGCCGAATACCGCATCCACGCAGCAGCTGTTCAACGTGTGCGTCGCGCAGGGCGGCGCTGGTTGGGATCATTCCGGGCTGGTCAAGGCCATCGAGCATATGTCGGCCTTTGCCATCGGCGATACGCCGAAGGCCTGATGTCCGCGCTGAATTCCGACGATCTCGCGTGCTTTGTCTGCGTCGCCAGTACGCAGAGCATTTCGCGCGCGGCGCTCGAACTAGGCGCCGACCAGTCCACCGTCAGCAGGCAAATCGCCCGGCTGGAGGCGGCGCTCGATACGCGGCTGTTTCATCGCAGTGGACGCGGTGTGGTGCTGACGGAAGCTGGCACCACGCTGCTCGGCTACGCGCGTCAGGTAGCCGCCACGCTGTCGGAGGCGCGCGCCGCGGTGCGGGCATCGACCGCGCAGGGCCCTGCGCAACTGGTGATCGCCGCGCAGCCGACCATCGCCAATACCGCGTTCGCCGCCATCGGCACGGCGCTCAAGCAGCGCTTTCCGGCGACCAAACTGCGCTTTGTCGAGGGCCTGGCCAGCCCGGTGCTGGCGTGGCTGGCGGCTGGCGACATCGATGTGGCGCTGCTCTATCTGCCCGAGCAACAAGGCGCGCTCAAGGTGGACGTGCTGCTCGAAGAAGATCTCACGCTCGTCGCACCCACGTCGTGGACCCATCTGGGTCCGACCTTCCCCGCGCGCCGGCTCGGCGAAGTGCCGCTGATCCTGCCGAGCACGTCCAACGGGCTGCGCGTGCTGACTGAATCGCTGGCCGCGCGCGTCGGCATCACGCTCAACATGGCGATGGAATGCGATGCGTCGAATACGGTGGCGATGCGGCTGGTGGAAGACGGTTGCGGCGCGACGCTGCTGCCGTTTGCCGCGGTGGCCGACCGCGTTGCGCAGGGACGGCTGTTATCGGCGCGTGTGGTCGAACCCGTGGTCACGCGACAGGTGGCGCTCACCACGGCGCGCAACCGGCCCGTGGTGCCGGAGCTGTGGGACATCATGCAAACGGTGCGGCAGTCGGTGCGCAACACGGTGATGTCTGGCGCGTGGCCCGGTGCGCGTCTGGTCTGACATCCCACGCAAACGAAACGGGCGCGCCGCATCGAGATGCGCGGCGCGCCCGTTTCAGCGCGACCAGGCTTCATGCGGGCCTGGTCTACCCGGCCGACCTTAAGCGATACGTCGACGCCCTCCCGGCGTGATGCCAGAGAGGCGACGGCGGACCGTAATCGGCCGTGTCGATGCCGATTACTGGTTACTGCTTGGTCGTGCCTTGCTGCAATTCGACCTTTGCCGCCTCGTTGGCTGCCTTGTTGGCGTCCTTGCGCTCCTGCTTTGCGGCGCCCACTTCCTGCTTGTACTGGCCCTTTGCGGCGGCCTTCTCGGCCTTGTACTGGTCGCTGGCGGCCTTGCGTGCCTCGCGACGTTCCACCAGCGGATCCTTCGGCGGCTGGATCTGCGTGGTGCCCGGCGGCACCGCGGTCGAATCGGCCGGCGCGGTGGCCGGCGTCTGCGCAAAGGCCGTGGCGGAGATCAGGCCAGCGGTCAGCGCGCCGATCAGCGAAGTGGTGCGAATGATTCGATTTGTGGACATATGAGACCTCTCAGCTGTTGTTATGGAGAGAACCGGTGCGGGTGGGCTCGGCCGTGTCGTCGGCCCCAGCCGCGCGATGCACTGGCGTTCAACGGCCAGGAAACAAAGCATCGCATGCGTCATCCGCACACCGTGTTCCCGAGTTTAGTAGCGTTGTCGGGCCCCGCGTGCCGCATTCACACATCTCCTTACAAAAACTCGCGCGCGCTGACAGACAACGCCTGACAACGCCACAGTTTTGGCCGCCCATGAAGCCACAACGCGCTTGATTGCGCCCATTGCGTCGCCCACACTGGATCGCATCGACAACCCGATTCAGGAGTCGTTATGCATCTCGAAGGTTCGTGCCAATGCGGTGCGGTGCATTTCAGTCTGGAATCCGATTCGCCCTACCCGTACATGCACTGTCATTGCTCGATCTGCCGCAAGACCGGGGGCAGCGGCGGCTATGGCATCAATCTGGGCGGCGACGCCAAGACGTTGCGCGTCAGAGGCCAGAAGCACGTCGCGCAGTTCCACGCCGTGATCCGCGAGCCCGGAAAGCGGCCGGTGCGATCGAAGGCGCTGCGGCATTTCTGCCGGCAATGCGGCAGCCCGCTGTGGCTGTGGGACGCGCGCTGGCCCGAGCTGGTGCATCCCAATGCGAGCGCCATCGATACACCGCTGCCCAAGCCGCCGGAGGTAGTGGAAGCGGCGCTGAACTGGGTCGCGCCCTGGGTCGACGTGCCGCGCGGCAAAGGGCACGTCCATACCGATACGTGGCCCGAGGAGTCGCTGCACGAATGGCATGAACGTCACGGCCTGCTGTCGTGACAGACATCGTCGGACAGCCGCCGACATCGCCTTGCCTGCGCGCCGACAGACAGGGCACGTGCGGATTTCTATGCTCCAGTCACACAACTCGAACCACTCGAACCGGCATCTGGAGCCCGCGATGCGCCAATACCTGATCTATCCCCTGGCAACGCTGTTTTCGATCGCGGCGGTGACGCTGCTGGTCGGTTGCGGCGACTCCGCGAAACTGCCCGAGACGGCTGGTTTCGGCCCGACGCCCCAGTTGCCGGCGCCCAACAAAACAATGATTCCCACCGTGCATATTGCGCCGGCCAAGGGTTGGGACAACGGCAAGACGCCGGTGGCTGGCGAAGGCATGCGGGTGGCCGCTTTCGCCGACAAGCTCGATCATCCGCGCTGGCTCTACGTGCTGCCCAACGGCGACGTGCTGGTGGCGGAAACCAACGCCCCGCCCAAGCCCGAGGACAGCAAGGGCATTCGAGGCTGGGTCATGAAGAAGGTGATGAGCCGCGCTGGCGCGGGTACGCCCAGCGCCAACCGCATCACGCTGCTGCGCGATACCGACGGCGACGGCGTCGCAGATCAGCGCTCGGTGTTCCTGAAAGACCTGAACTCGCCATTCGGCATGGTGCTGGTCGACAACGATTTCTACGTGGCGAATACCGACGCAGTGGTGCGCTACCGCTACACACCGGGACAGGCCAGCATCACCGAGCCCGGCCAGAAACTTGTGGATCTGCCGGCCGGGCCGCTGAATCATCACTGGACCAAGAACATCATCGCCAGCCCAGACGGCAGCAAGCTGTACGTGACGGTCGGATCGAACAGCAACGCTGGCGAAAACGGCCTCGACAAGGAAGCGGGCCGGGCCGCGATATGGGAAGTAGACAGGCAGACCGGGCAGCACCGCGTGTATGCCAGCGGCCTGCGTAATCCAAACGGCATGGCCTGGGAGCCGACCACGCGCATGCTGTGGACGTCGGTGAACGAGCGCGACGAGATCGGCAGCGATCTGGTGCCCGACTACATCACGTCGGTGCGGGACGGCGGCTTCTACGGCTGGCCTTTCAGTTACTACGGGCAACACGTCGACGAGCGCGTGAAACCGCCCGCGCCCGACATGGTTGCCAAGGCCATCGTGCCCGACTACGCGGTGGGATCGCACACCGCCTCGATCGGCATGACCGGTGCGTCCGGCAACAGCCTGCCCGCGCGCTTTCACGACGGCATGTTCGTGAGCCAGCATGGCTCGTGGAATCGCAAGCCACGCGCGGGCTACAAGGTGATATTCGTGCCGTTCGACCAAGGCAAGCCCAAGGGCGCGCCGTTCGACGTGCTTGACGGATTTCTCGATGACGAGGGCAACGCGCAGGGTCGTCCCGTCGGCGTGGCCGTCGACAAGCGCGGCGGCCTGCTGGTGGCCGACGATGTCGGCAATATGGTCTGGCGCGTCACGGGCGCCAACTGAATCGGCATCGAGCGCGACGGCGATCCAGGACGGATACCGATGGGGCGTCGAAAGCAAAAAGCGGCGGCGCGAGCCCCTCGCGCCGCCGCAAGACCGCCCACCACGGCGGCCCGAAACAATGGTCAGAAGCGGTGCTGCAAGCCTGCCGTCACGCCGACCTGATTGTTGGCATAGCCAACGAAATCCCGCGAGACACTCACGTTCTGACCATTGCGCGCCTTGGCGTAACCTGCGGACAGATAGGCCATGGAGCGTTTGGAAAGATTGTATTGAGCGCGCACCGAGAACAGGATCGGATCCGCATCGGTGTCGCCCTTGATGTTCTGCTTGTAGACCGCGCCATACAACGTGAAGGCGGGCGTAAAGTCGTACGCTGCGCCCACCCAGTACAGATCGCTCAATTGCTTGGCCGCTGCCGTGGTGAACGTCTTGCGATAGTTGCGGTAGCCAGCGTAGACCGACAGCGCGCCGAAATCGTAGCTTGCGCCAGCGTGGATGCCCTGCACGTAATCGACCGAATCAGCCGGGGTGGTGCTGGTGCCCGCGCCCATCTGGCGATCCCACGTCAGCGCCGCGGCAAATTTGCCGGCGTTGTAGCCCAGGCCCAGGTCGTACTTGGAAGAACTCTTGAAGCTGCCCGGCACTTCGCCGAACGACATCGTGCCGCCCAGCTTGACCGGTCCGAACTGGCCGTCGTATCGCACGACATTGGCCGAGCGCGAGAACATGCCGTCCTTGCGACCGCCCGTGGCGGTGGCAGACGTCGCCCACGAATAATTCGGCGCATAGCCCATCGGATCGAAAGGCAGCATGAAGTCATAGGTGGTGGTGAAATCGCGGCCCATGCGGATGCTGCCCAGCGTCTTGTCCTGCAGGCCCACCCAGGCGCGGCGGTCGAACAACGTGTTGTCGGTATCGAGCTTGCCGGTGTCGATGGCGATGCCCGATTCGAGCGCGAAGATCGCCTGCCGGCCGCCGCCGAGGTCTTCCGTGCCGCGCAGGCCCCAGCGCGAAGTGTTCTTGCCGCCCGAGGTCATCTTGACCTGCGAGTTGCCGTTCGGGCCGGCATGGCTCACATATTCGACACCCGCGTCCACCAGGCCGTACAGCGTCACGCTCGATTGCGCCGCCGCGCCGCCAGATACCGCGCATCCCAACACCGCCACAGCCACTGCCTTGCGATTCATCCCAGTCTCCTTGATTGGTTCTAGTTGTGAATGGGGCGGATGGTATGGGGCGCGCACTTTCAGTTCGCTTTCGAAGCGTCCTTCATTTCGGGCGTGGGGCATGCACCACGATTGGGAGTTTCCCTAGCTAGGCACGCCCTGCCCGTTGCAGGTATCACTCCTCGCGCGACATTTGCAGACCTGCCTTGCAGTAGCCCCCATGCGTATCCTCCTTGCCGAAGACAATCTCAGACTGGCCGAATCCCTCAAGGAATCGCTGAGCCAGAGCGGCTTCACGGTCGATTGCATGCACGACGGCGCCAGTGCCGACCACCTACTGACCACGCAGGACTATGCGCTGGCGATCCTCGACATCGGCATGCCGCGCCTGGACGGGCTGGAAGTGCTGCGCAGACTGCGCCAGCGTCGCAATCCGTTGCCGGTGTTGATCCTGACCGCGCATGGATCGGTCGAAGACCGCGTGCGGGGACTCGACCTGGGCGCTGACGACTATCTGGCCAAGCCTTTCGCGCTGAGCGAGCTCGAAGCGCGCGCGCGGGCGTTGATTCGCCGCAGCCACGGCCACGATCGCACGGGCCTGCACTGCGGCCCGCTGCACTACGACACGGTGAGTCGCGCTTTCACGTTGCATGGGGAATTGCTGCAGCTCACCGGCCGCGAGCGCGCCGTGCTGGAGGTACTGCTGCTGCGCGACGGCCGCGCGGTGAACAAGGCGGCCCTGTCGGAAAAGATCTTCGGCATCGACGAATCGGTCAACGCGGATGCCATCGAAATCTATGTGTATCGGCTGCGCAAGAAGCTGGAAGGCAGCGGCGTGGGCATCGTCACGCTGCGCGGCCTTGGCTATCTGCTCGAAGCACGCGACGCGGCCACGGTGGATCCGCATCCATGAAGTCCGGCAGCCTGCGGCTGCAACTGACGCTATGGTTGCTGCTGCCGCTGCTGGGGCTGCTGGCGCTGGACGCTTGGTTGACCGACCGCCGTGCGATGGCCGCCGCGCACCAGGCATTCGACCGCACGCTGGCCGCGTCGCTCAAAGCCATGCGCGAGGGCATCAGCCTGCGCGATGGGCGGGTTGAAGTGGAAGTGCCCTATCTGGCGTTGGAAGTCTTCGATGCCGAAGCCGGCTCGCGCATCTTCTACCAGATTCGCGACGAGCATGGCGCGACCATCACCGGCTACGAAAATCTGCCGATGCCGCCGCGGCAAGTGCGCGCGCTGTACCGCACGCAGTTCTACGACGCCGACTACCAGGGCATGCCCGTGCGCATGGCGTCGATGGCGCTGCCGCTGCACGATGTGCGATCCGCGCGCACGCAAATGGTATGGGTGCTGATTGCCGAATCGACCGAGCCGCGCGAGCGTCTCGCGTATGAGATTCTGATTGGCTCGCTGCAGCAGGAGCTGATACTGGTGACCCTGGCGCTGGCAATCGTCTGGTTTGGCGTGCGGCGCGGCCTGCGGCCGCTGCACAAGTTGTCCGACGCAGTAGCCGCGCGCGGCCCCGACGATCTCGATCCGCTGGAAGACATGACGTTGCCCGTGGAAACCAAGCCGCTGGTATCGGCGGTGAACCAGTACGTCGGGCGGCTGCATCGGATGGTGCAAGGCCGCAAGCGATTCTTTGCCGACGCCGCGCACCAGTTGAAAACGCCGCTGGCGATCATCCAGGCCGAGTCGGAACTGGCGCTGCGTGAGAAGGATCTGCCCGGCGTTCGCGTCCATCTGCACAGGCTGCACGATTCGGTTCAGCTTGCCGCCCGGGAAGTGGCGCAGTTGTTGTCGCTGTCGCGGCTGGAGCCGGACAGCGGCTACGCGCCCGCCATGAGGCCACTGCGGATCGACCAGCTTGCGTCGTCGATCACGCTCGATTGGGCGCCGCTTGCGCGGCGCGATGGCGTCGACCTGGGTTTCGAAGGCGGTGCGCCGCTTGAGATCGACGGTCAGGCCGAATTGCTGCAGGAAATGCTCGGCAACCTGATCGACAACGCCATCCGCTATGCCGGCCGCGGCGCCGTCGTCACCGTGCGCGTCGACGGTCATCGCCTGCTGGTTGAAGACAATGGCCCTGGCGTGGCGGCCTCCGAACGCGAATCGGTTTTCAAACGCTTCTATCGCGGCGCTGCCAGCGCCAATCGCGCCGGCAGCGGACTGGGCCTGTCGATTGTGCGCGAGATCGCGCGGCTGCATGGGGCCGCGGTGTCGCTACACGAGACGCGCGGCGGCGGGCTGACGGTCGAGATCGACTTTGACTCGAAGCGGGACGCGGTCGGCTGATACAAGCCTGATATCGGACGCTGCCGCATGCCTCGGCGCGGGGCAGCCCGAGACCGCACCGGGCTTCGGGCGACGTTCAACTGCCGGCGCCCTTCGACAGGTTGGCGCGGGCGCGCTGCAGGAAATCCAGGAACTGATCGGTCTCCGCGGCGCCGAAGCCGTTGAGCGCCTGGAGCGTGACTTCGTCGCCAACCTCGCGCGCGGCGTCCAGCGCCTGGTCGGCCTTGTCGGTCATGCGCACCATCCGTTCGCGCCGATCCAGCGGATTGGGGCGACGGGCGATCCATCCGCCCTCTTCCATGCGGTCCAGCAGCCGGCCTGCGGAAATCGGCGCTACTTCCATCAGATCGGCCAGGCAAACCTGATTCATCTCGCCGTGATACGACAAATAGGCGAGCGCCCGGTACTGCGCCCGGGTCAGGTCCAGCTTTGCACGCGAGAGTTCGTCGAAACGCTTGCCTGACAGGCGTCCAACGTCCGCCACCAGAAAGCCAAATCGCTTTTCAAGATCCTTTTCCATGCGCGCGATTATAGGGATTGGCGGCGTTCGCATACCTTCGGATCCCCGGAAATTATCGAAACACCGCACATCGCCTGTCGCGCATATAATAAGCACGCTTATCAATTAGTCGGCAATTCGTCCGAACCGCTCCATGTCCTCCGTGGTCCCCGCGCCCGCCCAGACCGCTGGCAAGCCGCTCAATCGCCCGATGATCACGCTTTCGATCATGCTGGCCACCTTGATCCAGACGCTCGACAGCACCATCGCCAATGTGGCGTTGCCGCATATGCAAGGCGCGCTGTCGGCCTCGCAGGATGAAATCACCTGGGTCCTGACCTCATATATCGTCGCCGCGGCCATTGCCACGCCGCTCACCGGCTGGCTGTCGGACCAGTTGGGCGTGAAGAAGCTGCTGGCGATCTCGATTGGCGGCTTCACGATTGCATCGGCGTTGTGCGGCATGGCGGACTCGCTGACGCAGATCGTGGCCGCGCGGCTGTTGCAGGGGATTTTCGGCGCGGCGCTGGTGCCGTTGTCGCAATCGATCCTGCTCGATATCAATCCGCCTTCGCGACAGGGGCAGGCGATGGCCGTCTGGGGCATGGGCGTGATGGTCGGGCCGATCCTGGGGCCGACGCTCGGCGGGTGGCTGACTGACAGCTACAACTGGCGCTGGGTCTTTTTCATCAACGTGCCGATCGGCGCGTTTGCATTGTTTGGGGTGCTGGCGACGCTGCCCAACCGCGCCCCGGCACGGAGCATGAAGTTCGACGCTTTCGGCTTTGCCACGCTGAGCCTGGCGATCGGCGCGCTGCAGGCCATGCTCGATCGCGGCGAGCAACTCGACTGGTTCGGGTCGCTCGAAATCCGCATCGAAGCGCTGCTTTGCGTGATCGCGTTCGCTTATTTTGTCGTGCATACGGCCACGGCCGGCGAACGTTCGTTCTTTCGCTCGGCGTTGCTGAAGGACCGCAATTTCGTCACCGGTGCGTGCTTTATTTTCGTGATCGGCGCGGTGATGTACGCCACGCGCGCGCTGCTGCCGCCGATGCTGCAGAACCTGATGGGCTATCCCGTCGCCACCACCGGGCTCGTGACCGCGCCCAGCGGCATCGGCACCATGATCTCGATGATGCTGGCCGGCCGGCTGCTGCGGCACGTGGACGCCCGGTTGCTGCTGTTGTCAGGATTTCTGATATCGGCCTTCGCGCTGTGGCAGATGATGGGTTACACGATCGTGCTGTCGGTCTCGGACATCGTCTGGCCCGGCGTGATCCAGGGCTTTGGGCTGGGGCTGGTGTTCGTGCCGCTTTCGGCGCTGACGTTTTCCACGCTGCAACCGGCGTTGCGCGCCGATGGCACCGCCACCTACAGCCTGATGCGCAATATCGGCAGCAGCATCGGCATTTCGCTGATCCAGACCATGATGACGCGCAACACGCAAGTGGCGCACAGCGATCTGGTCACCCACGTCAATCCCTACAATCATGCACTGCAATCGATGCTCGCGCAGGGATCGCGCCTCGACCTTGCGCTGCTCGGACGCACCATTGACCAGCAGGCGGCAATGATCGCGTACCTGAACGACTTCAAGGCGATGTTCATCGCCACGCTGGTGGTGGTGCCGCTGATCCTGCTGATCCGGCCGGCGCCGCGGCACGACGGTGACGATACGCTGGCGCACGCCGCGATGGATTGAGCTAAGCTTGCCGGCAACATCGATTTGTCTCTGGAGCGGCGATGCCGACCTACGACTATCGCTGCGCTAGCTGCGGCGACTTTTCTGAATTGCGACCGATGGCCCGACGCGACGAGCCGGCTGCCTGCCCGACCTGTGGCGGCACGGCCGCGCGTGCGCTGGTGGCGGCCCCTGGGCTTGCGGGCACAAGCGCCGCCGGCGACACCGCCAGCCATGGCTCGGCCTGCGCCTGCTGCGGCCCGGTCAAACTGGCCGGCCGCGCCAGCAGCCCCGGCTGGGGCAATCGCTGAAGCCGCCTTTCCAGCACGACCCGCCGCGACCAAAGCGCCCAACGGCCCGATCATGCCAGCGAAGCCAGGCGCTGAATCGTCTCCGGATATTTCTGCACCAGCCGTATCAGCAGGGTCGCCTGCGCATTCGGTTTTGCCCTGCCCTGCTCCCAGTTCTCCAGCGTCCTCGGATTGATGCGCAGGTACATCGCAAACACCGGCCGCGACATGTTGAGTTTGTCCCGCAAATCCACCAGTTCCTGGGCGGCCACCGCTTCCAGATCGGCCACCTTCACCTTGTGCGACCGCAGCGTGACCTTGCGCTGGCGCTCGTCTGCAAGCGCCTCGAATCCTTCTACCAGTTCACCGAATACATCCCGCGTCATTTGATTGCCTCGCTTTCAATTCGAACGCCAGGAGTTGCCCCAGCTGCCGCCGCTGCGCGCCAGTGAGGTCATCCTGCTTGTCCTTGTCATAGAGCGTGAAGAGCCAGAACTGGGCGCCGCCCAGCCAGTAGTAATAGATCACGCGCAGCCCGCCACGCTTTCCCTTGTGCCGCCGCTCATCGACGTAGCGCAGTTTGCGCAGCCCGCCGGCGCCCGGTATCACGTCACCCGCCTCCGGATGCATCACCAGCATCGCCTGCAGACGCCGAAATGCGTCGTCATCCAGAAACGTTTCCCGATGCCGCTCGAACGGCGGCAGCTCAATAAACACGGCATGCATAGTGTACGTTCGTTACGTACCCTTTGAAAAGGGACTGAGGTGGTTTGGTGTAGTTGCGACCTCGGCAGGTCGCAACGGGCCATCCAGTCTATGTGCATAACGGTCCATAAAGTGATTCCATCTGTGCCTAATTTCATAACTTTTGTGTCCGAATGCGAAATAGTCGGCGCCCGAGTACGATGACGGCAAATGGAGGCGGTAAATAAATCTAATTGGGAATTATTCTCAACAACGATCTAGAATCCAGCAGACAGGCTGCCTTGCCTCATCCACCGACCCGCCAACCATGCCGCCGCCGATCGAATCAGCCACCCTCCCCGCCGCGCCGCCCGCGCGTCGATCGCGTCTCGCCTTTCTTGGAGCGGGGGCGCTGGTCGCCGTGGGCTACATGGATCCCGGCAACTGGGCGACGGCAATCGCTGGCGGGGCCAAATTTGGCTACAGCTTGCTGAGCGTGATTGCCCTGTCCAGCCTGGTGGCGATGCTGCTGCAATGGATCGCGGCGCGCGTCGGCGTGGTCACCGGGCGCGATCTGGCGCAGCTTTGCCGCGAGCGCTTTTCCCGGCGCACGGCGTTGGCGCTCTGGATCGCCAGCGAAATCGCGATCATTGCGTGCGACGTCGCGGAAATCGTCGGCAGCGCCGTGGCTTTGCAGTTGCTGTTCCACGTCAAGCTGTGGGTTGGCGTGCTGATTGCGGCAGTGGTGACTATCGTGATGCTGGCGGTGCAGCGCTACGGCCAGCGCAAGATGGAAGCGATGGTTGCCGGATTGATCCTGCTGGTGGCGCTGTGCTTTGTCGCCCAGTTGGCGATGGCCCAGCCGCAATGGTCCGATGTGGTGGGCGGCTTCGCGCCCTCGCCGGAACTGGTGCGCAACGCCGGCATGCTGTGGCTGGCGGCCGGTATCGTCGGCGCCACGGTCATGCCGCACAACCTGTACCTGCATTCGTCGCTGGTGCGCCGCTTCACACCGCCTCCGGGCAGCCGCGTGGCACGCCGCCATTCGCTCGGCGAGACGCTGCGCGGCATGAACCTGGACACTTTCGGCTCGCTCGGCTTTGCCTTCCTCATCAACGCCGCGCTGCTGATCCTCGCGGCTTCCGCGTTTCACGCCAACGGATTCACCGACGTGGAAGATCTGGCCGACGCGCATCGGCTGCTGGCGCCGCTGCTGCATTCCGATCTGGCAAGCGTGCTGTTTGCCGTGGCGCTGCTGGCGTGCGGACTCAATTCGACGCTGACCGGCACGCTGGCCGGGCAGGCAGTCATGGAGGGATTTCTTGCCCTGCGTATCTCGCGCATGCGGCGCGCCCTGCTGACGCGCGCCGTCGCCATCGTGCCAGCGTTGGCCGCCGTGTGGGCCTTTGGCGAACATGGATCGGCCAGCCTGCTCGTTGCCAGTCAGGTGGTACTCAGCCTCACGCTGCCGCTGGCCGTGGTACCGCTGATCATGTTTGGCGCCGATCGCAAGTTGATGGGCGTCTGGCGGGTGCGCGGCGCGCCGTTGCTGCTGGCGGGCGCGTCCGCCGTGATCATCATCCTGTTGAACGGCGCACTGCTGTGGCAGCTCGCGGCTGGGTGATGTCCGGGGCTCTCGCGGGGCGTCGTGCGATCGCGCAGGATCAACTGGCGCCAAACGACGGCCATGTCGCGTGTCAGATCACCGGTTCGAGCTTGCGGTACTGGTTGTAATGCCGGATGGCCCGATGCGGATCGCCAAGCGCTTCGTGCAGACGTGCGGCGTTGTAGTGCGCATCGGCAAAATCCGGCGCCAGCGCGATGCAGGCGTGATAGCTATCGAGCGCCTCGCGGTCGGCTCCGGCGTCTTCCAGCGCAACACCGAGGTTGAAATGGAGCAGCGGCTGCGCGGGCAGATAGCTGAGCGCGGCCCGATACGCGTCGATGGCCTCGGCGATTCTGCCGTGGTCGCACAGCAGGCAGCCCAGGTTGAGCCATGCGTCGAGAAAATCCGGCGCCTGCGACACCGCATGGCGATAGGCAGCTTCCGCGTGATCGGGCCGATCGTGCTCCAGCGCAACGCCGCGCGTGAACCACTCGCCGGCATCGACTGAAGCATTGGGTCTGCCCGCGTGGCGCAGCGTCACCACGTCGCCCGGTGCGCGGGCCGGCGCGGCGTCGTCCAGATCGAGCATGAACTGCCCGGAATCGATCTGCCAGCGACCGTGCCGGTCCTGCACCGCGACGTCGCCGCCTACTGCCGTGACGCGCATGCCGGTCGGCGGACGCCCGTCGCCCAGGCCTTGCAGGCGGCGTAGCGAGCGCGTGATATGGCGCGTGGGAATGCGCGCCTCGCGCAGCGACTGCGCGGTGCGCAACAGCACCACATCCTGGAAACTGAAACGATATTCGCGCCGCGCGCCACGGCGCGGCGAAATCACGCCCGCCGCAATCAGGGCGGTGATCACCGTACGCGAGATGCCCAGCAGCGCCTGGACTTCCCGCATCGAATAGGCTTGCATTGTCGCGCCGGCCTCCTACTTGCGCGCCGCGCGCTTCGGGGCTTCGGTGGGCGCCGACGCGGCGCGTCGCGCGGTCTTGCGCGCCGGGGCTTCCGCGGCCACCTTCGGTGTCGCCTTGCCCGCGCTCTTGGCCGCGGGCTGCCGCTTGTTGGCGCCGATGCTCTTGCGCAACGCCTCCATCAGGTCGATCACCTCACCGCCGGTCGCGGGTGGCGCTTCGGCGGCCACCGTGATCTTCTTGCCGGCGATCTTCTTGTCGATCTGCTCGAGAATGCGTTGCTTTTCCTCATCGGTGTAGGCCGATGCATCGTAGCCGTCCACCGAGTTCTGCTCGATCAGTTGCTGGGCCAGCTTCAATTCGGCGGGCTGCACGTCGGTGCGTTCGACGTGAAGATCGGCCATGTCCCGCACCTCATCGGCATAGAGCAATTGCTGCAGGATCAGGCCATCGTCGCCGACGCGGATCTGCACCATGTACTGCTTGCCCTTCCATGCCCACTTAGCCAGCGCGCACGTGCCCGTTTCCCGCATCGCCTCGGCCAGCAGGTTGTAGGGCTTGGCGCCGCGCTTGTCCGGGCCCAGGTAATAAGCCTTGTCGAAGTAGATCGGATCGATCGCGCCCACCGGCATGAACGACAGGATGTCGATGGTCTGCGCGGCGGCGTCTTCCAGCGCCTTCAGTTCTTCGGGCGTGAAGGTCACGTAGCGGTCTTTCTCGAACTCGTAGCCCTTGACCATGTCGGCGCGCTCCACCACCACGTCTTCCTTCAGACACACGTACTGCTGGCGCAGCCGCGACCCGCAGCCTTTGTGCAGCAGGTTGAAGCTGATCGAAGACTTGCTTTCCGTGGCGGAAAACACCTTCACCGGGATCGATACGAGCCCGAAACTGATCGATAGCGAGGCAATGGAACGTGCGACCATGACGGCATCCTCCGCAAAGGCGACGGTCGATGTCAGAAAAGTCTAGTCCGCGAGACGCGTCCTCCGCCAGCAAAGTCGAGGGAATGCGCCGCACGCGACACCCCACGCCACGTCCTGTGCCGGGGCCGCCACGCCAGGCGTGGCGCGCGTGCTCAACCGATCAGCGCCGTGATCCAGTTGGTCAGCGCCGGGCCCGCGATGACCATCAGGATGCCGGCCAGCACCATCGTGAGGCTGGCCACGACGCCCTCCTCGGTGTGGCGCTGGCGCGCGCGGGCCGTGCCGAAGCCGTGCGCCGCGGCGCCGAGCGATGCGCCCTGCGCCACCGGCGAGCGCAGCCTTAGCAGTGCCAGCACTGTGTCGCCCACGATCATGCCGACCAGACCCGTCATCACCGTAAACAACGAGACCAGATCGGCCGATCCGCCAGTGCGGGAGACCACGGCCACGGCAAACGGCGTGGAGACCGAACGCGCCATCAGGCTGCGCGTGATCTCGGTATTGAAATGAAACGCTTGCGCCAGCAGTCGCGCGCTGACCATCGCCACCAGCGTGCCAGCCACCACGCCAAGCGCCAGCGCCAGCCAGTGCCGGCGCACGATCGCGCGATGCTCGTAGATCGGTACCGCAAACGCGATAGTGGCAGGCCCCAGCAGCCAGACCATCCAGCGCGTATCGGCCACATAGGCCGCATAGGGAATATCGGCCGCCAGCAGCAAGGCTATCGTCAGCGCCGGCACGACGATGGCGGGCGAAAGCCAGATGCGCGGCCGGCGCAGATAGAACGGCTTGATCGCGAAATACAGCGCGACCGTCCAGGCCAGACAGAAGAGCGACGCCAGCGGCGTTCCTGGATGCGCGATCATGACTGCCCCTGCTCGTCTGCGGCGTCCCGCCATTGCGTGATGCGGCGCTCCAGGCGGCAGCCCGCATGCACGGCCAACGCGGTGGCGGCCATGACGAGAATCGTGCCCACGCCAACGGCGATGGTCAGTTGCACGCCTTCGGCGCGAAACAGCGGCAGATAGTTGACCACCGCCACCACACAGGGGATGAAGAACAGCACCAGTTCACCGAGCAGCCAGTCCGATCCCGACTTGACCCAGCCGATGTCAGCCTTGCCCGACAACAACAGGCCGAGCACCGCCAGCATGCCAAGCACGCCGGGGGAAATCGACCAGCCCAGACTGCGGGTCAGCCAGTCGGCGCAGAACCAGACGCCCAGCAGTGCGCCCACTTGTGCGACGGTCCGGGCCAACTGGCGCCATGCGTGGTAACGGAGAAGGAATGGTGAGCGAGCGGAAGCGGCGGGGGCAGTCACGGCACGATGCGCCGCGTGGGGCGCGGCGTCAGGAAACGACGATGCCGATAATTATTCGCCCGATTTACGCACAGCGACAGCCCGAAAATCCGCATCGGTTGTGCATCGATGCACAACCTGGCGCCGTCCAGGCTATCGTGCCGGCTGGCTTTATCCGTTCATGAACAACGACGTACTGGCATCCACCTGTTCGGCGATGAAATTGGCCACGGCGCGCACGTGCGCGGCCTTCCAGTGGTCTTCATGCACATGCATATGGAACGTGCGCGTGACTTCCACCTGATCGGGCAGCACTGGCATTAGCGTCGGAAATGCCGCCGCAACATACGCCGGAATAATGCACAGGCACTGACCCGACAAGGTCGAATGCACCTGCGTCAGCAGGTTGGTGCTGCGCACGCGCGCGTGATAGTTGACACCGATGGCGCTGGGAAAGCTCAGTTCCGGCGAGAACAGATGTTCCTCGACGTAGCCGACGAACGGATGCCGGGCCAGATCCTCCTTGGTGCGAATCCGCTCCGCCTGCTTCAGATATGACTTGGTGCCGTACACGAACATCCGGTAGTCAGTCAGCCGGCGCGACGCCACGCGCAGATGCTCGGTGCCGGACAGGCCGATCGCGATATCGGCTTCGCGCCGGGTCAGGCTGAACAGGCGGGCCGCCGCAAAGATTTCCACTTCGAGCCGAGGATGCTGCGCCGTCAACGCATGGATGCGCGGCGCCAGAAACATGCTGCCGAACCCATCAGGCGCGCCGACACGCACGATCCCGGCGATGTCCTGCTCGCCAGCAGCGGCGGCCTTCGATGCCAGCAGCGCGCTTTCGATGGTTTCGGCAGTAGCCAGCAGGCGCTCGCCCGCCGCCGTCAGCGCGTAGCCGACGTGGCTCTTATGGAACAGCCGCGTGTTGAGCGCGCGTTCCAGCGCGTGAATGTGTCGCGCCACCGTGGTGTGCTCGGTGTCCAACTGCTGGGCCGCGGCCGATAACGTGCCGCCACGCGCCACCGCCAGGAAATATCGATAATCGTCCCAGTTGTCCTGGGTGCGCGCCGCACCGCGATTGACGCCAGGGCTGGCGGTTTGTTTGGCAACCATAGGAAACGATCCCGTTAAACGCTGGCCGTCGACGCATGGCGCCGATCGCGATGCGCCCGGCGATACGCGCCGGGACCGACGCCGAAATGCTGTGTGAAAACCCGGCCGAAAGCGGCCTGGGATGCGTATCCGCATTGCTCGGCAACGGCCGTCGCGGACATTCCGTCCTGACGGAGCAGACGCGCGGCGCGTTCCATGCGCAACGTCGTCACCAGTTCCAGCGGCGTCATGCCAAGCTGCGCAAAGCGCCGCGCCAGCGTGGCGCGCGACACGTTGCACACCGAGGCCAAGGCATCGATGGTCCACGGTTTTTCCGGATGACGCACCACGGCGTCGACGGCCCGCGCCATACGCGCGTCGGCCAGCAACGCCATCACGCCGTGCGACACAGCGCCCTGGACCAGCAGCGTGCGCAACAGCACCGTGAACAGCGCGGTCGAAAGATTGGCGATGATCGCTGCACTGCCCGGCCCCGCGGCGCTGGCTTCGGTATGCATCATGCCGATCAGCCCGCGCAGCCAGCCCGCATCGTCGCCGCGCGAGGCATCGCCGCTATCCGTGCCGACGCACAGCATTTCCGGCATGGCCCGCAGCAGGATCGCCGCCGAGCTGCCCAGCACGAACGTGCCGCACAGGATATCGAGCGGCGCCAGCGCGCCCGGCACCGACACTTCGGTCACCACGCCGTTGAAATGACGCGATTCGGTGAACCTGCGCCTGCCGTCCGGCTGCCCCGCCTGGGGCGATTGGCGTGACTGCATCGATTGCGCCGACAACGTATGCGCCGCGCCGTGCGGAAACAGCAGCACATCGCCGGCCTTGACCTGCAGGCGCTGCTCGCCGACCGCCAGGTCGGCCTGCCCGTCGAGGATCACGTGATACGGCACATGCCCCGGCGGCGCCTGCTCGTGATGGGCGGACCACGCCCCGGCCACCCGGCAATGCAAGTCCACGGTGCCCGAAGGCGCCAGCAGGCGCACCAGTTCGCTAAGACTATCCATATCGGCTTGAGACGATCGAGCAAAAATTTGAGCCGATTCTAATCGATACGGATCGCTGGCGCACCTACCATTGAGTCCAAGGCAGCGCTGTACCAAGCAACGCCCGAACGCAACGATCGAAACGCAACCACTGGCCGACCTAGCGGCCCACTCAGACTCGAAGGAGAAACGTCATGACCACGCGCCTGCATACCATCGCCACACAAGACGCCACGGGACAAACCGCTGAACTGTTCGGCGCCATCCGCAAGGCCGTCGGCAAGGTGCCGAACGCCTATGCCACGATCGGCAGCAACTCGCCTGCGGTCCTGGCGCAGGCGCTGCAGACCAACGCGGTGCTCAAGCAAGGGAGCCTGTCGGCCAAGGAACTGGAAGCCATCAACCTGGCCGTGAGCGAGCACAGCGGATGTGACTACTGTCTGGCCGCACATACGTTGTCCGCGACCAAGCAGGCTGGCTACAGCATCGAACAGACGCAACAATTGCGTCGCGGCAGCTTCCCGGAGGATGCAAAGATCGACTCGTTGACACGCTTCGCCGTGGAACTGGTGAGCACCAGCGGAACGGTGCCGGCAAGCGCTGTGGAAGCGGTGCGCGCGGCAGGATATACCGACGCGCAAATCGTCGAGGCGATCCAGGCAATCAGCGCGATCCTTTTCACCAACATGATCAATCGGGTCAACGACACCACGCTCGATTTTCCCGCCGTGGCATGACGCGCGGTCCGGCCCCGGCACGCAGGATGTGCGGGGCCGCACGTGGTCAGTGCCAGGCGCTTCCCACCTGGATATAGAACGCGTTCTGATCCTTGCTGTGGGCGACGTCGATACCCATCGACAGCCCCAGCTTGCGCGCAATCATGTAGCGGAATCCGCCGCCGACGCTGACCACGTTGCTGGCATCGGAAAAATCGTGCCAGCGCCCATACGCCCTGCCCGCGCCCGAAAACGCCAGCAGCGACCAGCGTGGCGTCAGGTCGTAACGCACTTCCGCTTCCACGGCCAGCGCATTACGGTCCTGAAAACGGCCGCGCTGGACGCCGCGCAAATCGACATAGGGCTGCGCGTAGAACGGCACATCGCCCGACGAGAATTTGGTATCGGCACGTAATCCGAGAATCCATTTGTTGGAAAGCGGCAGCCAGGTGAAGCCCCGTGCGTTATACATATTGAACGTCTGCGTACTGCCAAAACCGCCCCGTGCGAATTGCGCCTCCAGTTCGGCGTAGATGCCCTTGCGCGGATAGAAGATATTGTCGCGCGAATCATAGTCGATCACGAAACCGCCCTTGCCGATACGCTGAGACTTGTCGATCGATGCGAGTTCATTGACCGTATTGCCGAACTTGAAGGTCGCGGTGGTATCGGCAAAAACATAACGCGGACCGATATACCAACGCGAATCACCGACGCGCACCAGCAGTTGCTGCACCAACGCGAAACCTTGCAGTTCATACGAACGCGCCTGGTTTGCCACGCCGAAGTATTCGAGATTGGCGTCGACCTTGCCGACCGCACCGAGATAGCGATAGCGATCGCCGTCCCAGCTGTGGAAATGCGCGGCGCCCGCGGCCCACGTACCGTTTTCCGTATACGCGCCGCCGATCACGGTGATATTTGGCGGCGCCGGTCCCTTGCCGCTTTCCTTTGCGCGCTGCGCGGCTTCCGCCATGGATTCCGAAAAGAACATCAGACCCAATCCGAATCCGTATCCCACGGCCGGTTCGGTAATGATCGTCGGTACCGGCAATGCACCTTTGTGATGCAACAGAAAATCGCTCAGATCGAGCATGCCGTCTTCCGGATCGAAGAAAGACAGCTTTTTTGGCGCGGCGGATGGCGAGATTGCGGCCGACGGTGGGGATCCAGAAGCGGCCGGAGCGTCGGCAGCGGCCGGGCTGGCGACTGGCGGTGCGCCGGCGCTGGCGGGCGAAGGCGGGCTGGTGGGCGGCGGCACCGATTGTGCGTGCGCCAACGACAACGACGCTGCGGCTGCAAGCAGCGTCAGCGTCGTGCAAATCAATATGGGGCGTGTCAATGTCATCGTCCGAAGTTCATATTCAATCCTGCAAAAATCGTCCACTGCGGAACCCCCGATCCCGCGTGCAACACGGAATACTGGGGCTCGATAAACGCGTTGAAAATGGTCTTGCCGTCCTTCCATGCCTTGCCGGCGCCGAATCCGACCGGCACATAGTAATTGCCGTGCTGCAGGTCGAATGTCCACACGCCGGTCGATCGCAAGTACCAGCCCTGCGGCAGATTGAAAATAACAAAGGGCTGCGCGGTAAGTGTCTGAACATCTGGCCGGCTGCTTTGTCCGGCAAATGAATGCTGCCACTGCAGCAGCATGCCCAACAGCCGCGCCTGCTTGGCGTCGACCACTACGGCGGCTGCGCCGGCCTGCCATTTACCGGTGCCGAGACTGCGATCGGTTGCGGTGGGAATGGTCAATAACGGCCCGGCGCCAATCTGTACGCCACGGCTGCGCAACAGGAATATATCGAACAGGCTGATATCGCCAATGCCGCTCTGATAAGAGCCGTCCAATGTGGGCCGAATGCTGACCGGCAGCGTGCCGCGAACGATCTGCGGTACGCCGATCCATTTGCCGGGCGCCAGCGGAAGGGTCGGACGCAACAGAAAGTCCGCGGTGTGCGCGTTGCTGTCGGACAGGCGCGGCGAATAATAGCTATGGATATTGAAGGACGGCGCCGGATTCAACGGATTATTGGTCTTGTTGGCGGCATCGGCGCTCCCCTGGGCGTGCGCGTGCGCAAACAGACA
This sequence comes from Cupriavidus pauculus, assembly GCF_008801835.1. Taxonomy (GTDB): domain Bacteria; phylum Pseudomonadota; class Gammaproteobacteria; order Burkholderiales; family Burkholderiaceae; genus Cupriavidus; species Cupriavidus pauculus. Next base: position 408,916 of record NZ_VZOW01000001.1, read on the forward strand.
GACGGCGCACAAAACGGCCAGATTGCGCATGACTCTGACAGCAAGATCCAACGGCATTGCTCGACTCCCGGGCTGAAGCACGATGACGCCGCCATGGAATGGTGGGCCAGCAGGTCTGGAGCAATGTACTGGAGCGCGCCGGCCATGGCGTGCCTTGACGTCATGAACTTTCTTGCGCCACTCGTTAAGTATTTTCCTATATCACCCAGACAGGTCGGATGCCGCGCCGCCCTGTATTGGCGCCGCTTGGCGCCTTGACATTTAAATGTCTGCTTATTTGATTAACCCATACGGGTGATTATCTCAGTACCTTGTTTGCATTATCAGTTAGCTATTGAACAGGTCTCGCGAGATTCATTTCTTCTATATCGAAAAATCACAAAATTGAATTCCCATCGGGATCGTCATTTGCCAGACTAGGACCCACTGAATGCCCCAGCCGGTGCATTCATCATTGCTGAAATCGATCACCCGAATGGGTATATTCCCCTAGCTGCAAGACCAGAGGAGCGACCGTGAAGCACTACACGCCGGAAAATTTTCAACTAACCCAAAGCATTGCCTTTCATTTGAACAAGGCGCGCAATAGTTTGTTGATGGATATGGACGCCGCATTACGATCGTTGGATATCAATGCCCAGCAGATGGGTATTCTGCTTTCCCTGACGCGCGGCATGGCCAGCACGCCATTTGAAATCAGCAAGCTGCTCGGCATCGACAGCGGCCTGATGACGCGCATGCTGGACAAACTGGAAGAGAAAGGCCTGCTTGAGCGCAGTCGCAGTATTGATGACCGTCGCGTAGTGAATCTGACCCTGACGCCCAAGGGCAAACACGTTTCCGAGGAACTCCCGACCATTGCGCCGGAAGTACTGAATCACCGGCTGAGGGAATTTTCAGTCGAGGAATTCGAAGAATTTCGCCGGCTGTTGCAGAAATTCGTCACTGGCAGCTGATGCCGCAATGGGCAGGCCCGTGTCGATTCCGGCGCGTCCATCGCACTGCCCAGATTCCCCTCAATACTGCCGCGTGGTCATTCAATTCGCTGCGTCCAGCGACGCGACGGCGCGCTGCGCCTGGTCGATAGCGGCAGTGACTGACGGGCTTCCCGCTGTATCGGCGCCGGCAATGCGAATATTGCCGACGCCGTGCTCCGCCATTTGCAGCGCAGCCTGCCACTGGCCATCATCGGACGACAGCGTCGATCCCATATAGCTATAACCGTGCGCCCAGCGATTCACCGTAATGGCCTTGATATCGCGCGCCGAGCGGAATCCGCCCGCACCCAGCACCCGATCGAGTTGCGTACGAATATCGCGCTCGAGCACATCGAACGGCGTGCCCAGCAGGAATGCCCTTCCCGCGCGAAACCGGTCGCGCGCCGGCATGCCGCTATCGGGCACGACGGGCACATAAAGCATATGCAGTACAACCGGGTCGCCGCTGCCGCCGCTGGGCGACTCCAGCCAGAAATCGGCATACGGCATGGTCGGCGCATGAATGCGCCAGGCTTTCAGCGCTTCGAATGCGCGCCAGTTGTCCAATGCCACTTTGCTATAAATCAGCGGCGCCTTGACGCATCCCCGCAACGCCGTTTTTGTCGCCGCCGGTAAGGACGGCAGCAGAAACGGCACCATCATGTTGTAACCGGCCACGATCACGTGTTGCGCCTCCACGCGCTGCAGATTGCCTTGCCAGCCATACGTGACGCGAGTAATCCGGACATCGGGTTCGATGGCGATAGCCGTACTGTTGAGCCGGATTCTCACCGGCCTGCCGTCCCGATCGAGCTTCCCATAATCAAACCTTGCCCCGCTCAGTCCTCCAGGACCGGGCGACGCAATATCGGGCACCAGCCGCTGAACCAGGGCGCGGGCCAGCGTCGCATTACCGTCCGGAAACCAAAGTCTGGATGCAGGCGATTTACCGAGCCGCGGATCGATGGCCGGAGCCGGCATTCCCGCACCCGCGGGCAATCCAATCGAGATGGCCTGCGCCACGGAAATGCCGTCGGCATCGAGCGCGAATGCGTCAAGGCTGCGACTGCGCAGGAAACGCAAGGCCGACAGGCCCAGCCCCGCCTTGTCGCGCAGGAACACGGCATACCGCGTGGTTTCGATAAAGCGCGCGCGATTCTCCGCCGTCGTGCCCGCGAGGTAATCCGTTTCGCCCTGCAGCAGGCGTAGCAATGCCTGGCGATCCGCCGCAGAGACTGGCGCCTTGCCGAGAAAATCACGCAGCGGCTCGATATTCGACGTGGTGCGGCGATTGCGCGCATCGACCCATGCCGCGAAGGGATCGCCGGTCAGCCATTGATCGCGGCCGAAATGCTCGGCATTGAAAAATACGGCGCGGCCAAGTCCACGTTTTTCGTACTCGTCGCCGGGCATTGGCCGGGTGCGGGCTGCCGGATCGATCCCAAGGTCTGCCAGCAGCGTACGCACAGCGGCATTATCGTTCACCGAGGGCGGCATTTCGGCGCTGCCGCCATAAGTCAGCAATGTGCGCCCGCGCACGGTAAATTCATTGCGTTTGGCGTGGCCGCCGAAATCGTCATGATTATCGAGTATCAGAATGCGCCGATTCATGCCGAATTTCTGCTGATAAAACCACGCGGCGGCCAGTCCGCTAATACCGCCGCCCACTACTACCAGATCGTACGATTCACGCGCCAGTACGCCAGGATAGGTGGCGCCCTCGCGCGCCAGGCTGTGCGCCAGCGTGAAGGTGCCGGCGTGATTGCCGCGCAGGCCCGTCAGCGCCGGCGGATAAGCTGCCGATGACGCCGCCGCAGCCATTGCCGCTTGCGATGCCGCCGCGCGCGCCAGCCCGGCGGGCGCAATGCCGGCAGCAATCGTCAGCGCAGTACCGTTCAGAAAATCTCTGCGGGTGATCGTCATGGTGTGTCCGAAATGCGGGCGCGCGGTCCAAGCGCCTGCCGGCGTGCGGCGACGGCCTCGGGCGACACCGGTCCCGCGCGATTGCCCCAGCCGCCACGGATAAAGGTCAGCAGATTGGCCAGTTCCTGGTCTTCCATGGTCCAGCCATAGCCGGGCATGTGGTAGTCGCTAGGCGCGGTATTCACACGTGCGGTCACCGCGCCATCGAGCAGCAGGTTGATCAGCGAGGCGGGATTGGGATCTACCACGGTAGGATTGCCCGCCAGCGGCGGGAATACCCGCGCGAAGCCCTTGCCGTCGGCGTTGTGGCACGGCATGCAATAGGTGGCGTACTGGCGTGCACCGGGCGTGTCGAAGCGGCCCTGCGCGAGCCGCATGGCGGTCGCAGGGTCGTGCCGATACGGTTGCGTCTCGCCGCGTGCGCCCGGGATCGACTTCAGGTAGGTGGCCACGGCGACGAGGTCGCCCGCGCTCAGATATTGCGTCGACGCGGCAATCACGGTCGACATCGGTCCGAACGAGGTGGCGTGGGCATTGCGGCCCGTGTGCAGGTATTCGACGATATCGGCCTGCGACCACGCGCCAAGGCCGGTCAGCACGTCGCCGGTCAGGTTGGTGGCGGACCATCCCTCCACGGTCGCGCCGGACAGGAAATGCCGGCTGCGTTCGTCGCCGGCCTTTTCGCCATAGAGCATGCCCCGCGGCGTATGGCACGCGCCGCAATGCGCCACGGCCTTCACCAGATAAGCGCCGCGGTTCCACACGGGGTCACGCGCTGCATCGGTGCGCATCGCGCCTTCATCGAGGTTCAGCCAGTTCCACGGCACCAGCAGCCAGCGCATGCGATACGGCCAGCGCAACACGGTTTCGCGATTGGCTTGCCGCACCGGCTTCACTTCGCTGCGCATCCAGGCATAAATGGCGGCGACATCGTCGCGGGTCATCCTGGCGTACGACACGTAGGGCATGGCCGGATACAGCCGCTTGCCATCGCGCGCCACGCCGCGCCTGACCGCGCGATCGAAATCGCCGAACGTATATCGTCCGATGCCACTGTCCGGATCGGGCGTGATGTTGGTGGAATAAACGTCGCCGACATCGGTCCGCAAGGCCAGGCCGCCCGCCATCGGCGCGCCGCCCTCGGCGGTGTGGCACGCCGCGCAGTTGGCGATGCGCGCCAGGTAGCGGCCGCGTTCGATCTGCTCGGCCGATGCGGGGGAAGCGGCCGGGAGCACCGAAGCAGGTGCCGAAGGGGGCGCAGCCCGGGCCATGCCGGCCGACATCGCGATGCAGATGGTCAGCGGCGCAAGCAGGCGAATAGCAATGACGTGTCGCATGGGCGTGGTCGGTCCGAAGTTACTGTGCACGATTGCGCTGGCTCCACCATTCCATCGCGCCAAATGCGCCCTGCACCGCCAGCGCCAGCACCGCTGCCGGAATGGCTCCGGCCAGCAGTTGGGTGGAATCGTTGAGCGCCAGGCCGGCGACGATGCGCTCACCGTAGCCGCCTGCGCCGACGAATGCGGCAATGGTCGCGGTGCCGACACTGATGATGGCCGCGGTCTTGATGCCGGCCAGCACCACGGGCATCGCCAGAGGCATCTCCACGTACCGCAGCACCTGCATCGGGCGCAACCCCAGCGCCCGCCCCGCGTCGCGCATGCCCTGGGAAATTCCCTGCAGGCCCGTGCAGGCATTGCGCACGATCGGCAGCAGCGCATAGAGAAACAGCGCGATCATCGCCGGCCACACGCCGATCCGGCCTAGCAGCGGGATCAGCATCGCCAGCAACGCCAGCGACGGCACGGTCTGCAGCACGCCCACGGCCGCCAGCATCATCTGTCCGATACGTCGGCGGCGGGCCGCCACGATTCCCAGCGGCACGCCGAGTAGCGTGGCAGCCCCGACCGCGCCGCCGACCAGCGCCAGATGCCGCGCGGTCAACCGCCATGTCTCGGCGCCCGTCAGCACGCGCAACAGGCCTTGACGATGCGCGTCCTGGCCCGGCGCGGCGTCGTGGCCCGCGAGAAAACGGCTCGCAATATCCGCGAACGACGCACCGTCGATCTCGGCCGACGCATTCATGTCGATCATGGCCGCCACGCCGATGCGCCCGGACAACTGTTGCAGCGCTTGCCACGCGGCAGGAAAGCGCTGCGGCACGTCTAGCCGGTAGACGATCACCGCGTCGTAGCGCGGAAATACATGGCGCGTGTCTTCGAGCACGCGCAGCTGGAACCGGCGGATCTTGGCATCGGTGGAATAGATGTCGATCGCGTCGATCTGCCCGCTGGCCAGCGCGTCATAGGCGATGCCGTGGTCGATCCCGACCGGCCGTTGCGGCAGGCCGTAGCGTTGCGCCAGCGCTGGCCAGCCATCGGCGCGGCCGATGAATTCGTGCGACAGGCCCAGCCGCAGCGTCGGCTGGCGCGCCAGATCGTCGAGTGTGCGCAGATTGCCGGCGCGCGCATCGGACACGGCAATCGCATAGGTGTTCTCGAAGCCCAGCGGCACCGCGGCGCCCAGCCCCATCGGCGCCAACGCGCTGTTGATCTGTTCGAGCGACACCTTGCCCGGCAGCTTCAGTATCTCGCTGGCCAGCGTGCCGGTGTAGTCGGGATAAGCGTCGATGCTGCCCGCCTTGAGGGCCTCGAAGACGATGGCGGTATTGCCCAGCCCCGGCAGATGGCGCGTGTCGACATGGCGCGCCGCGGTCTGCGTCAGGATTTCGCCAAGGATGTATGACTCGGTGAAGCGTTTCGAGCCGATGCGCAGGGTGTCGGCCTGCGCGGCCAGGCTCGGCGCAAGCAGCAGGCACAGCACGGCCAGCGCCGCGTTAAGCCAGGCGCGGTGCGACCGGGAGCGGGCCTGGCGGTACATGCGAGGCCAATGCAGTATCCGAGCGGGCACTGGCCAGAAAGGCGACGGCCAGGCGCGGTGCGACCGGGCGATATGGGGCAAGCCGGAACCTCCGGAGGGATCGTCCCGTCATCATAAAGCCATACGACGGCCATACAAGCGCGGCGTGTCCGGCGTCAGGCCTCAGGTGTCAGGTGTCAGGCGGTTGGCGTCACATGAACGGCGAGCCAGATCGTCGGCTGCGCGGCGTCGGTGCGCGCCACGCGATGCCTGCAGTGCGCCGGAAGTTGCAGCCAGTCGCCAGCGCCCAGCGTATGCATGGTGCCGTCGTCGATTTCCACCTCGGCGCTGCCGCTGATGACCAGCACCCACTCGTCGTCGGCGCTGTCATACCAGAAGCCGGGCGGGCTCGCCTGGCCGTTCGACACGATCCGTTCGATGCGCACGCGGCCCGTGGCCTGCCACGTCAGCAGATCGGTAAAGACCTCGCCTTCGGCATGCACAGGTACGTCGTGCAGCAGATTGCCCTGAACGGATGCCATCGCCGAATGCTCCTGTGGATGCGATCTTGCGTTGTCCGGTCCGCCAGCCGTGCTGGCGTGCAGATCTAGTCGGGCCCGCCGGGCGCGAGGACTTCGCGCGTGCCGTTGCGGCCCATCGGCGAGACCAGTCCCGCCGCCTCCATCTGTTCGATCAGTCGCGCGGCGCGGTTGTAGCCGATGCGCAATTGCCGCTGAACCGCGGAAATCGAGGCCCGGCGCGATGTCAGCACAATCTGCGCGGCTTCATCATAGAGCGGATCCGCTTCGCCCTCGCCGCTGTCGCCCAGCAGGTCGCCGGCAGCGCCTTCGGGCACGTCGCCGGCCAGGATCGCTTCTTCATAGTCGGGCTCGCCAAACTGCTTCCAGTGCTCCACCACGCGGTGCACTTCCTCGTCGGCGACGAACGCACCGTGCACGCGCTGCGGATAACCGGTGCCCGGCGGCAGGAACAGCATGTCGCCCTGCCCCAGCAGGCTTTCCGCGCCCATCTGGTCCAGAATCGTGCGTGAATCGATCTTCGATGACACCTGAAACGCCACGCGCGTCGGGATATTGGCCTTGATCAGCCCGGTGATCACGTCGACCGATGGACGCTGCGTCGCCAGGATCAGGTGAATGCCAGCCGCACGCGCTTTTTGCGCCAGCCGCGCAATCAATTCTTCGATCTTCTTGCCAGCCACCATCATCAGGTCGGCCAGTTCATCGATCACCACCACGATCAGCGGCAGCGTGGAAAGCGGCTCGGGCGCATCGGGCGTCAGCGAGAACGGATTCGGCACCTTCTGCCCGGCCGCCTGCGCCGCGCGGATCTTCTGGTTGTAGCCAGCCAGATTGCGCACCCCCAGCGCGGACATCAGGCGGTAGCGCTTTTCCATCTCGCCCACGCACCAGTTCAGCGCGTGCGCGGCCAGCTTCATATCGGTCACGACCGGCGCCAGCAGGTGCGGGATGCCTTCGTAGACGGACAGCTCCAGCATCTTCGGGTCGATCATGATCAGGCGCACGTCTTCCGGCGTCGCCTTGTAGAGCATCGACAGAATCATGGCGTTGACCGCCACGGACTTGCCCGAGCCAGTGGTGCCGGCCACCAGCAAGTGCGGCGCGCGCGCCAGGTCGGTCACCACCGGATTGCCGGTAATGTCCTTGCCCATCGCCAGCACCAGCTTCGATGCATGCGCGTGGAAGGCGCTGCCGCTGACGATCTCGGACAGGCGGATCATCTGGCGCTTCGGGTTGGGCAGTTCCAACCCCATGCAGGTCTTGCCCGGAATGGTCTCGACCACGCGAATCGAAGTCACGCCCAGCGCGCGCGCCAGGTCCTTCACCAGGCCGACCACCTGCGCGCCGCGCACGCCAACCGCGGGATCGACTTCAAATCGTGTAATAACAGGACCGGCGCTGGCACCAACCACCGACACGGGCACCTTGAACTCGGCCAGTCGCTGGGAAATCAGTTCGCCGGTTTGCTGCAGCCGTTCTTCCGAGACCTGTTCGGCATGTTCGTCGGCCGGCTCCAGCAGATCGGCGCCCGGCAGGCGATAGTCGACCACCATGCGCGGCGCGGGCGGCGCGGGCGGAATCACCGGAGCTGCTGCCACGGCGGGCGTCGGCGACGCGGCGACGGCCGGCGCAATCGACGACAGCGGCACGGTCCGGCCGACCACGGCCGGCAACACGATGCGGGGTTTCGGCGCCGGCTGCACGAACGCGTTGGCATCCTCGACCGCCGCAGCATCGTCGGCCGATGACGCATCCCCGCTTTCCGTGTCATCCGCGGGCGACGATGCATCGGCCGTCTCAGCCTCGTCGAATGCCACGCTCGGGCTCACGCCGGCGGCAGCCATCGATCCGGCTTCGCCTGAAACAACGGCTTCAGCGCGTGCCCTGGCGTCGGCAGCGGCCTCTTCTGCCTCGGCTTCCGAGATCGACGCCGCGACGGCCTGCTCAATGGCCTGCACGACCGTCGGCTCGGCCGGCAAGTCGTCGACCGTCGGTTCGAGCGGGCCGATGTCGAACGGCGCATCGCTTTCGGGTGCCGGCGCGGTCATGTGTTCCTCGACGGCTGCGGCAATCGGCTTGGCCACCAATAACGTTTGGTCTTGCGAGGGCGTGTCGGCCTGCGCCGCCATTTGAGAGATTTCCGGCGCGCTGAGGGCAGTCATCGCTGCGGGCGTCGCCATGCCCATCGGCCGACCGGCCAGCTCGCGCAGTTCGGCCAGCAGCGCCAGCGCCTCGTCACGGAGCGCATCGAATGTGACCGGCGGCGACGCGGACGTGTCCGCTTCAGGCGATGTGGGTGCAGGCGTGGCTGTCGCACCAACGTCCGAAATGGTTGCGGTATGAGGATCGACCGATGCGGGAGCAACCTGGGACGCCCCCGCCGCTGCCGTCGCAACTTCGGCGGACGGCGACGGGCTCGCCGAGGTCGCCACGACGGCGCTGCTTTCCACTGCCACTTCCGCCACGACTGCCGTGGCCGCTGAGGCGTCCCCAGCCGGTGCCGGCTTCCTCATCGCTTCGGGCAGCGTCGTGATGGCCGAGCGCAAACCGAGCTGCGGATTGCGGAACGGGCTGCTCACGATGGTGGCCTGCGGGGCGGCCTTTGGCTCGGCGCGGGTCTCCGCGCGCGCAGCGGGACGCGCTTCGGGCCTGGCCGCCGTCCTGGGCTGCGGCTTCTGCGCGACGGTTTCAGCCCTGCCGGCCGGCTGTGCTGGCGCGGGCTTGATGGCTGCCGCAGAAGTCGATGCGGTGGCTGTGGCGGTGGCCGGATCGCGCCGGGTCGCGCCCGGCGCGGGAGCATGATGGAGCCAGATCTCACCGGGTTGCGGAGGCGACTGGCGCGTGCGCGGCGGCGGCTGCCATGCCGGTTGACGCCGTGCCGATACGGCTTCGATGCCCTTGTGGCGCGCCGGCTGCCGCGCGGCAGCCGACTGCGCAGGCAGCGACGTGGTTTCCCAGCGTTGCGGCGCCTCGCGGGCGGCAGACGCTTGCGGCCCAAAGTCCGTGCGGTCGGTGCGGTCGGTGCGGATGTCGGTGCGCGGCTCGGCACGCGGCGCGATGGGCTCGTCGTCGGACACGGCGCGCGGACGACGCAGCAGGAACAGGCTGCGCCACGTCTCTCCAAATACCATTGGCGCCGCCAGCCCAAGCAGCGCCAGCATCATCAGCAGCGCGCCGGTCCAGCCGAGCAGGCCGGATGCCACGCCTGCCAATGCATGCCCGGCAGCGCCGCCGGCCGTGCCGCCCTCGCCGCCGGTCAGCGCCTCCAGCGTGGCGCTGGCGCCCAGCACCAGCACCGTCCCCATCCACACGCGCAGCGAGCCGCGGCCAAATACACGGCGATCGCCGGCAAGCGCGCGGCCTACCGTTCGCCAGACGAGCGGCAGCAGCCACAAGGTCGACAATCCGAACCAGCCCAGACCCATTTTTGATATGACACGATGAAAACCACGGGCAGCGATTGTAGCGGGTCTGGCTGCGCGCAACGCCAAGCATGCACGGAAACTTACGCTTTATTGCCCGGCGCGAAACGGATACTTCGCGAAGATCAGGCCAACCACCTTGTCGATCGCCGCCTGATTGTTCTGCGGATCGGTCTGGCCCGCTTCGCCCTGGGCCACGCCCTCCCAGACCAGCTGGTTCTTTGCGGCATCGACGATGTCGATGTTCAGCGTGCCCTCGGTATACGTATAGGTATCGCTGTACAAGCCATAGCCGGGCCACGGCGCGTACATGCCGCCGCGATAGGCGTAGTAGCCCATGTAGCCGGGCGGCGGCAGCGGCGCGGGGCTGCTGACGATTTTCTGCTGCAGTTGCATGTTGAAATTGAGCAGCAGATCGGGGTTGCGCGGCGCGTAGGTGTAGCCGCGCGCGGTCATCTCGCGCTGCGCGGCGGCTTTCAGGTATTGCGTGGTCAGGCTCTCGTAGCCCTGGCGGTCGGTGCCGACGCGCGGCACGAATGCGAACGTACGGTAATGCGAAAAGTCGTTGGCCCGGTTGTAGTCCGTACGAATCTCGGGGCCGATGGCGCAGCCTGCCAGCATCATCGCCACAAGCGCCAGCGCCGCGGGCTGCCACGAGGCGCCCGGGAAGGATCGGTGGCGCATGGCCGGCTCGGTCAATTCCATTTGCCGTCGTACCCGCCCACGCTGAGGCGCCCCGCGCCAAGCAGCGCCACGGCGAGGGCGGCGCCCAGGTACATCCCCTGCAACTCCAGCGCCCAGCCGCCCGTTGGCGCCATCTCGCCAATCTGCTTGGCATGGACCAATGCGAAGGCAAACAGCATGTTGACCGCGATGATCACTGCGCCGAGGCGCGTCCAGAGTCCGATGATCAGCAGGATCGGCGCGACCACTTCGCCGATATAGACCAGATAGGCCACCGGCGCGGGAAGCCCGGCCTGCGTGACCACCTGGACGACGAAGCCGGGACCGGCCATCACCTTGGCGATGCCGTGCAACAGGATCAGCACGCCCAGTACGATGCGGAGAATGGCTTTGCCCAGATCCTGCGTTCCTTGCGTGCGGCTCATTGCGTTGGCTCCTTGCGGTTGTTTGCGTGCGCAGCATGTGACCTGCACAACTACCTTAGATCGTGCTGGCGTGAAGGTAAAGGCGCAGCGTCCGGCCCGCGTGGCGCCCGCGCATCGGCAAACGTCGATGCGGCGCGGGTCTGCCTAGCGCGGCGCTTCCGAATCGTTGTGGTCCAGCGCCGGCGCCATCGGCGCCATCGGCGGCGCGGCATGCATCGGCGTGGTGGCGGTCATCATCCCGACCTTGCGCCCGTGCTCGGGCAACACCTCGGCCAGGAAATCGAGGAAGCGCCGCAACGCGGGCGTGACGCCATGCCGCGAGGGAAACACCGCATGCAACACGCCCAACGGCAAATCCCACTGCGGCAGCAGCACTTCGAGCTCGCCACGCTCGATTTCGTCGCGGCAATACATGCGCGGCAACATCGCCACGCCCACGCCCGCCACCGCGGCCTCGCGCAGCAGCGCGAATTCATCCGAAATCAGGCGCGGGTCGTAGCCGATGTGGACCGGATCGCCGGCCTTGTCGAACAGCGTCCAGATATGCCGGCCTTCATGCGGCTTCTGGGCAAGCCCCGGCATGCCCTCCAGCGCCTGCGGCGTTCGCGGCCGGCCGATGCTGTCCAGCAGCGCCGGGCTGGCCACCAGCTTGAGGTCGCTCTTGCCGAATGTACGAACCGCCAGGCTGGAATCGTCGAGCACGTTGCGCACGCGCAGCGCAAGGTCATAGCCTTCGCCAATCACGTCGACGCGCCGGTTGGTCGCATCGACTTCCAGCTGGATGCCCGGATTGGCGCGCATGAAACTGCCGATGTTGGGCGCCAGCAGCACCTGAACGATCGCCACCGGACAACTGATCTTGAGGATGCCGCCTGGTTGCTCGCGCGCGTTGTCGATTACTTCGCGGGCGGCTTCCGCGGCCTGCAGCATGTCGCGACAGCGCGCGTAATAGGCCTCGCCAAGCGGTGTAACGCGCACTTGGCGCGTGGTCCGACGCAGCAGCTGCACGCCCAGATCGCGCTCCAGCTGTGCAATGCGACGCGACAGGCGCGACTTGGGCACGCCCGTAGCGCGGCTGGCGGCGGAAAAACTGCCGTGCTGCACCACCTGCGCGAACAGCGATAAATCGTTGAGATCCTGCATGGGCCCGCTCCTTGGAGTCTCGTTGCACCGATAGAACAATCATTTGCATTTTGCCTCACTACCGGCATCAATGGGGAATCTCTATCTTTCACTCATCCCAACCGAACCCCCGTGGAGCCAAACATGAACATCCTGCAGATCGATTCGAGCGTACTGGGCGACAACTCCGTATCGCGCAACCTGACCGCCAGCATCGTGGCCGATATCGTCGCGAAGAATCCCGACGCCAAGGTCACCGTGCGAGACCTGGACCGCGAAGCCCCCGCTCACCTGGTCAACCATCTGCTGCCCGTGCTGGGCGGCCCGAAGGACGGCCTGAACGATGTGCAGCAGGCCGAACTGGAACGTACCGAGCAGTTCCTGGCCGAGTTTCTGGCCGCCGACGTGCTGGTAATTGGCGCGCCGCAATACAACTTCGGCATCCCCAGCCAACTGAAGGCCTGGATCGACCGTATCGCGCAGGCCGGCCGTACGTTCCGCTACACCGCCAACGGCCCGGAAGGTCTGGCCACCGGCAAGCGCGCGATCGTGGTGTCGTCGCGCGGCGGCGTGCGCCAGGACGCCAACGCGCTGGATCTGCATGAGATCACCATCGACACGGTGCTGCGCTTCCTCGGCATCACGGACATCACCTTCGTGCGCGCCCATGGCCTGGCGATGGGTCCCGAAGCGCGCGACGCCGGTCTGACCACGGCCCGCACTCAGATCGCCGCGCTCAATGACGCCGGCCGCGCCGCCGCCTAAGCGCCGTCCTATGCAGTCCCCCGCGCCTGCCACCGCGCAGGCGCGCCCGTCTCCGTGAAGTACCCGGCGCTGCCCCTTCGGCGCCGGTGCTGTTCCAGACAGGCATCCCGTTACGGGGTGCCTGTTTTTTTTTCGACCACAGCCGGAAACCGCACCATGGCCAGCGACGGGTTGGCGGCCCGCGGTCAAGCTGTAGGGGACCGCCTACAAGCGCGCCGGACTGCACCCCGCTCGCCGCGTCCGGCGTATGGGTCTATGATGGTTCGACCGATCGCCCGTCGGGGCCGACGGGCCCGCGCCTACCCGCCAAATCTCCATCCGTCTTCCGGGAGCCTGCATGACCACAGCCTCAGCACTGTTGCCTGCCGCCGTCAGCCATCCACCCCACGAGCCCGCGCTGCTAAGCCAGTATCGGCACGTGCGTGCGGCGACGGAAGCGCTGGTGACGGACTTGTCCGATGCCGACGCAACCGTGCAGTCGATGGACGACGCGAGCCCCGCCAAATGGCATCTGGCCCATACGACGTGGTTTTTCGAGGAATTCGTGCTCGGCGCCCGACTGCCCGATTACGAGCCTGTCGATCCGCAATACCGCTATCTGTTCAATTCGTATTACGAGGCGGTCGGCGCGCGACATCCGCGGCCGCGGCGGGGTCTGCTGACGCGCCCGTCGCTCGACGAAATCCTGGCCTATCGCGAGGCCGTGGACGACAGCATGCTGTCATTGCTGATGACTGCCCAGACCGACGACGAAGCCGCCCTGATCACGCTGGGCCTGCATCACGAGCAGCAGCATCAGGAATTGCTGCTGACCGACATCCTCCACCTGTTCGCCCAGAATCCGCTGCGGCCCGCCTACGCCCCGGCGCTGACCGTGCCGGTAGTTGCCGACCCACGCCCGGCGCCCGAGTGGGTGTCGTTTGCGGGCGGCATCGTCGCCATCGGGCACGACGGCGACGGTTTTGCCTTCGACTGCGAAGGCCCGCGCCACCAGGTGCTGTTGCGGCCGTACACGCTGTGCACGCATCCGGTCAGCAACCGGCAATGGTTTGAATTTATCGAAGATGGCGGCTATCAGTCGGCCGGGCTCTGGCTTTCCGACGGCTGGCGATGGGTGTGCGACAACCAGATCGATGCGCCGCTCTACTGGGAAGCGCGCGACGGAACGTGGTGGCAGATGAGCCTGCGCGGCATGCATCCGGTGGACCCGGACAGCCCTGTGACGCACATCAGCTTCTATGAAGCCGATGCGTTCGCGCGTTGGGCCGAACGGCGCCTGCCGAGCGAGGCCGAATGGGAGCACGCGGCGCAGGATCTGTCGGCCACCGGCAATTTCATCGAAGGGCGCGCACTGCGACCGCTGCCCGATCGCCAGAACACATCGGGCGTCCTGCGCCAGATGTTCGGCGACGTATGGGAATGGACGGGCAGCGCCTACCTGCCGTATCCCGGATTTCGACCCAGCGCCGGCGCCGTGGGCGAATACAACGGCAAGTTCATGAGCAGCCAGATGGTATTGCGCGGCGGCTCCTGCGTGACGCCCGAATCGCACATCCGCGCCAGCTATCGCAATTTCTTCTATCCCCATCAGCGCTGGCAGTTCACCGGCCTCAGATTGGCCGACGACGCGTGACGCGGCAACAGCAAGCCGGCTGCGCTGCGAGTCCCGGATTCCCAAATTCCCCGGACAAATCCTTTCTCTCTCTGAAAGCCAGGCATTTTGAGCCTCTTCCGCAGGCGGAAGAGGCTCAAGTCTTTCGATCGCCTCGTATGGCAGTTAATTGCAAACCAAAGAATCAAAAAAAAGGATTGGGATGTGGGTGCGCGACAGTAGCTACGCAAGCACAGCGGAAAATCAGCCGTCGCGCAGGCGACGCCACAGCGTCGTCGCGCTGATGCCAAGTTGCGCGCAGGCCGCGGCACGGTTGCCGTCGCATTCGGCCAGCACACGCCTGACATGCTCTGCCTCGGTGGCGCGCCCCACTCCCGCCAATGAGCGTGGGGCGTCGCCGGTGGCATGGGCGGTGTCCGCTGGCGCGACGGCCGGCATACCGGCGAACAATTCCGGAACGGCGGCCTGCACTTCGCGCCGCAACGCCGCGGCATCGAGCTGCGCGCCGGCCACCAGCACGGCCACGCGCTCGGTCACGTTTTCCAGTTCGCGGATATTGCCCGGCCATGCGTAGTGCGCCAGCCTCGCCCGCACCAGTTCCGGCAACGGCTGCGGCGCGTCGAGCCCGAGCCGCTCCTGCGCGCGGCGATACAGTAGCGCCGCCAGCGCCGGCAGATCGGCGGAGCGCTCCCGCAGCGGCGGCATTTCGATGCGCAGGATATTGAGCCGGTAATACAAGTCTTGCCGGAACGATCCTTCGCGCACCAGCGCGCTCAGATCCCGATGCGTGGCGGCGATCACGCGCACGTTGACGGGCACGGCTTCGATGCCACCGATCGGCAACACCTGCTTTTCCTGCAGCACGCGCAGTAGCCGCGTTTGCAGCGCCGGCGGCATGTCGCCCACCTCGTCCAGGAACAGCGTGCCGTTGTGCGCCGATTCGAACAGGCCGGCCTTGCCGCCGCGCCGAGCCCCTGTGAAGGCCCCCTCCTCGTAGCCAAACAGCTCCGATTCGAGCAGCGTCTCCGGAAACGCCGCGCAGTTGACGGCGACGAACGGAAACGCGCGGCGCGGGCTGGCATCGTGCATGCCCTGCGCCAGCACTTCCTTGCCGGTGCCGCTTTCGCCGCTCACCAGCACGGTCGAATCGACCATCGCGTAACGCCGCGCCAGTCCGCGCAGATCGCGCATCGCCGCGGAATCGCCGGCCAGATCGTCGAGGCTGTAGCGCACGCCGGCCGCGCGGGTGCGCGTGCGCGAGCGCAGATTGCGGTCGGCGCGATGGATCGCGTTGGCGTCCTGGATCGTGAGCACCGCGCCCGACGTGCCTGTATCGCCGACGATGGGAATCCGGTTGACCACCACCATTTTGTCGCCGAGCCGATGAATCGCCTCGAGCTCGCGCGTGCCGCTGTGCATCACGCCGTCGAGCGACAAACCCGGCGCCAGCGTCGCCAGCTTGCGGCCGACGGCAACGCCAGCCGGCGTGCCCAGAAAGCGCTCCATGGCCGGATTGAACGCCTGCACGCGGCCTTCCGCGTCGACTGCCGCCACGCCCTCGTTCAGATGGGCCAGGATGGCGTTGACATAGTCGCGGCGCGTCGATTCGATGCGCCGCAGGCGCGCGGCCTCGATCGCGTCTTCCAGCGCCAGCCGCACGGCGTTTCCGGAGTACAGGAACACGCCAACCAGACCGTACTTGTCGGCCAGATCAGTGACCATGCCAGGCCCGACCACCACACGGATGCCCTCTTCCTTCAAGGCTCGCACGCGCGCCGTGGCGTCGTCTTCGGTCAGATAGGTGTAGCGCGGAATATCGAGCCCGAAGGCGCGCACGAATTCGTCGACTTCCGCGTAGGTCGATGCGTGCGTGACCAGCGCGACCTTCGGCGAAATGCGCCGGGCGGTCGCCAGCGCATTCATCACGTCGAAGCCCGTCACCTTGACCAGCACCACCGGCACATCGACATGCTGGCGCAGATAGGCGCCGTTGGATCCGCCGGCCACCACCACATCGACGCGGTTCTCGCGTGCCTCACGGTTGATCGCGCTTGCAGCGGCTTCGAATGCGCGTCCGACGATGCGGAATTCGGCCCGCGCGGCATAGGCCGGGATCAGGTCGGCAAAGGCGCGCGACAGGCGGCTGATGCCCATCGCCCAGATGCGTGGCCGGGCGCCGGCCGCCAGCGCGGGGGCGGGATTGAGGGGGATGGGGGATGGAAGCGATGACATGGCAATCCTGCGGTAAATCGCGCAAGCCCACGCCGAGGTCTGCCGGGAGCGCGAAAGTCCTGCCATTGTCTTCCCACGCGCGCCGATTTTCAACTTTGAAATCCATGAATTTCACAAATGAAATTCAACTCAACTTTACGCCGCATGAAGCACACTGCGCGGCGCCCCGAGACATCCCGCCAAGCCGCTGATTCGTAAGCACTTTTTAGCCGAAAAATGGCGTATGGCCCACCTTTTGGAAACGCACACCGCCGCTGGCACACCCCTTGCGCTTACCTGCGCCGCCCCTGTTTCGACAGGCTCACGAACATCAGACTCACAGATCCACACCCATGACTTTTTCCGCCAACGACCTCGCGCGCTCTGCCGGCGCACGCTTCCGCCAAGCCCTGATCGACGAAACACCGCTGCAGATTCCTGGCGCGATCAATGCCAATCACGCGCTGCTGGCCAAGCGCGCCGGCTACCGCGCAATCTATCTGTCGGGCGGCGGCGTGGCGGCTGGATCGCTGGGCCTGCCCGACCTGGGCATCTCGAACCTCGACGACGTGCTGACCGATATCCGCCGCATCACCGACGTCTGCGACACCCCGCTGCTGGTCGACGTCGACACCGGATTCGGTTCGTCGGCCTTCAATGTGGCGCGCACCACGCGGTCGCTGATCAAGTTTGGCGCGGCAGCCATGCACATCGAGGATCAGGTCGGCGCCAAGCGCTGCGGGCATCGTCCCAACAAGGAAATCGTCGGCCAGGATGAGATGGTCGACCGCATCAAAGCGGCAGTCGATGCGCGCACGGACGAGAACTTCGTGATCATGGCGCGCACCGACGCGCTGGCCGTGGAAGGCCTGGACCGCGCCATCGAGCGCGCCGTGGCCTGCGCGGAAGCCGGCGCCGACGCCATCTTCCCGGAAGCCATGACCGACCTGGACATGTACGCGCGGTTTGTCGATGCGGTGAAGGTGCCGGTGCTGGCCAATCTGACCGAATTTGGGGCCACGCCGTATTTCACGCTGGACGACCTGCGCGGCGTGGGCGTCGCCATGGCACTTTATCCGCTGTCCGCCTTCCGCGCCGCCAACAAGGCCGCCGAGAACGTCTATACGGCGATCCGCCGCGACGGCACCCAGCGCAACGTGGTCGACACGATGCAAACCCGCGCCGAACTTTACGAGCGCATCGACTACCATGCCTACGAGCAGAAGCTGGACGCGCTGTTCGCCCAAGGCAAGGCCAAGTAAGCGGCCTCCAATCATCCAGAAGACAACCGAGACGAGACGCAAGTCGCGCCACACACCATGGCAGCTCGCAAACCATCCACAAGAAGCAAGGAGACCCCAATGTCCGAAGCCCAACCGCTGGCCACGCCAAAACCCAAGAAGTCCGTTGCCCTGTCCGGGATTGCCGCCGGCAATACCGCGCTGTGCACCGTTGGCCGCAGCGGCAACGATCTCCACTATCGCGGCTACGACATCCTGGACATCGCCGATACCTGCGAATTCGAGGAAATCGCCCACCTGCTGGTGCACGGCAAACTGCCCACCCGCTCTGAACTGGCGGCCTACAAGACCAAGCTGAAATCGCTGCGCGGCCTGCCCGCCAACGTCAAGGCGGCACTCGAATGGGTGCCGGCCAGCGCGCATCCGATGGATGTGATGCGCACCGGCGTGTCCGTGCTGGGCACCGTGCTGCCGGAAAAGGACGACCACAACACGCCGGGCGCGCGCGATATTGCCGACCGCCTGATGGCAAGCCTGGGCTCGATGCTGCTGTACTGGTACCACTACAGCCATAACGGCCGCCGCATCGAGGTGGAAACCGACGACGATTCGATCGCCGCGCACTTCCTGCACCTGCTGCACGGCGAGGCGCCGTCCAAGCTTTGGGAACGCGCGATGCAGACGTCGCTGATCCTGTACGCGGAGCACGAGTTCAACGCCTCGACGTTTGCCTGCCGCGTGGTGGCCGGCACCGGCTCCGACATGTATTCGGCGATCTGCGGCGGCATCGGCGCGCTGCGCGGTCCCAAGCATGGCGGCGCCAACGAGGTGGCGTTCGAGATCCAGAAGCGCTACGACACGCCGGACGAGGCCGAGGCCGATATCCGCCGCCGCGTGGAAAACAAGGAAGTGGTGATCGGCTTCGGCCACCCGGTCTACACGATCAGCGATCCGCGCAACGTGGTGATCAAGGAAGTGGCGCGCAAGCTGTCGAAGGACGCCGGTTCGATGAAGATGTTCGATATCGCCGAGCGCCTGGAAACCGTGATGGCCGACGCCAAGAAGATGTTCCCGAACCTGGACTGGTTCAGCGCCGTGAGCTATCACATGATGAGCGTGCCGACCGCGATGTTCACGCCGCTGTTCGTGATCGCCCGCACCTCTGGCTGGGCCGCGCACGTGATCGAGCAGCGCATCGACAACAAGATCATCCGCCCGACGGCCAACTACACCGGCCCCGAGAACCTGAAGTTCCTGCCGATCGACAAGCGCGCCTGATCGTCACCCGCAACAAGAACAGTGCCGCCGCCCGCGCCCGCGCACCTGCCGGGCGGCCGGCACGACAGTCTCCACGACGCCATGAACACTGCATACCGCAAACCGCTGCCCGGCACCGCGCTCGATTACTTCGACGCCCGTGCCGCAGTCAACGACATTTCCCCGGGCGCCTGGGACAAGCTGCCGTACACATCGCGCGTACTGGCCGAGAATCTGGTGCGCCGCTGCGACCCCGCCACGCTGACCGCGTCGCTCAAGCAACTGATCGAACGCAAGCGCGACCTGGACTTTCCGTGGTATCCGGCGCGCGTGGTGTGCCATGACATCCTGGGCCAGACCGCGCTGGTCGACCTGGCCGGCCTGCGCGACGCGATTGCCGATCAGGGCGGCGATCCGGCCAAGGTCAACCCGGTGGTGCCGGTGCAGTTGATCGTCGACCACTCGCTGGCGGTGGAATGCGGCGGTTTCGATCCCGATGCGTTCGCGAAGAATCGCGCCATCGAGGATCGCCGCAACGAGGACCGCTTCGACTTCATCAACTGGACCAAGAAGGCGTTCCGCAATGTCGACGTGATCCCGCCGGGCAACGGCATCATGCACCAGATCAACCTGGAAAAGATGTCGCCGGTGATCCACGCCGACCAGGGCGTTGCCTATCCCGATACCTGCGTCGGCACCGACAGCCACACGCCGCACGTCGATGCGCTGGGCGTGATCGCTATCGGCGTGGGCGGCCTGGAAGCCGAAAACGTGATGCTGGGCCGCGCGTCGTGGATGCGCCTGCCCGATATCGTCGGCGTGGAGCTGACCGGCCGCCGCCAGCCCGGCATCACCGCCACCGACATCGTGCTGGCGCTGACCGAGTTCCTGCGCAAGGAAAAAGTGGTCGGCGCCTATCTGGAGTTCCGCGGCGAAGGCGCTGCCAGCCTGACGCTGGGCGACCGCGCCACCATTTCGAACATGGCGCCCGAGTACGGCGCCACGGCGGCGATGTTCTTCATCGATGCGCAGACCACCGAATACCTGCGCCTGACCGGCCGCGACGACGCGCAGGTGCAACTGGTGGAAACCTATGCCCGCACCGCGGGTCTCTGGGCCGATGCCCTGGCGACCGCCGAATACGAGCGCGTATTGCATTTCGACCTGTCCAGCGTGGTGCGCAACATGGCCGGCCCGTCCAACCCGCACAAGCGCCTGCCGACCTCCGATCTGGCAGCGCGCGGCATCGCGGGCAAGTGGGAAGAAACGCCGGGCCTGATGCCCGACGGCGCGGTCATCATCGCCGCCATCACCAGTTGCACCAATACCAGTAACCCGCGCAACGTGATTGCCGCCGCACTGCTGGCGCGCAACGCCAATGCGCGCGGCCTGACGCGCAAGCCGTGGGTCAAGTCGTCGCTGGCGCCGGGATCGAAGGCGGTCGAACTCTATCTGCAAGAATCGGGACTGCTGCCCGATCTGGAAAAGCTCGGCTTCGGCATCGTGGCATTTGCCTGCACCACCTGCAACGGCATGTCGGGCGCGCTGGACCCAAAGATCCAGCAGGAGATCATCGACCGCGACCTCTATGCCACCGCCGTGCTGTCGGGCAACCGCAATTTCGACGGGCGTATCCATCCCTACGCGAAGCAGGCGTTCCTGGCGTCGCCGCCGCTGGTGGTGGCCTACGCGATTGCCGGCACGATCCGCTTCGATATCGAACGCGATGCGCTGGGCACGGACGCGAGCGGCCAGCCGGTATACCTGAAGGACCTGTGGCCCAGCGACGAGGAAATCGACGCCATCGTCAAGCAGAGCGTGAAGCCCGAGCAGTTCCGCAAGGTCTACGAACCGATGTTCGCGATTCACGCCGACAGCGGCGAGCGCGTGGACCCGCTCTATGACTGGCGTCCGCAGAGCACGTACATCCGCCGTCCGCCGTACTGGGAAGGCGCGCTGGCTGGCGAGCGCACGCTGCGCGGCATGCGCGCGCTGGCGGTGCTGGGCGACAACATCACGACCGACCACCTGTCGCCGTCGAATGCCATCCTGCCGGACAGCGCGGCCGGCGAATACCTGGCCAAGATGGGCCTGCCCGAAGAGGATTTCAATTCGTACGCCACGCACCGCGGCGATCACCTGACCGCGCAGCGCGCGACCTTTGCCAACCCGACCCTGACCAACGAGATGGCCGTGGTGGATGGCGCCGTGAAGAAGGGATCGCTGGCGCGTATCGAACCCGAAGGCAAGGTCGTGCGCATGTGGGAGGCGATCGAGACCTACATGGCGCGCAAGCAGCCGCTGATCGTGGTGGCCGGCGCGGACTACGGCCAGGGATCGTCGCGCGACTGGGCTGCCAAGGGCGTGCGGCTAGCGGGCGTGGAAGCCATCGTGGCCGAAGGCTTCGAGCGCATCCACCGCACCAACCTGATCGGCATGGGCGTGCTGCCGGTGGAGTTCTTCCCGGGCACCAACCGCATCACGCTAGGCATCGACGGCACCGAAACCTTCGATATCGTCGGCGCGCGCAGGCCGCGTGCGGAACTGACGCTGGTCATCCATCGCCGTACCGGCGAAAAAGTGGAAGTGCCGGTGCTGTGCCGTCTCGACAGCGACGAGGAAGTGTCGATCTACGAAGCCGGCGGCGTGCTGCAGCGCTTTGCGCAAGACTTCCTCGAATCGTCGCGCGCGGCGGCCTGAACGGGAACGAACGGGAAACATCACCATGTCTCACGCACCTCAAATCAAGATCCCCGCCACGTATCTGCGTGGCGGCACCAGCAAGGGCGTGTTCTTCCGCCTGCAGGACCTGCCCGAAGCGGCGCAGAGGCCCGGACCGGCGCGCGACAAACTGCTGTTGCGCGTGATCGGCAGCCCCGATCCGTACGGCAAGCAGATCGACGGCATGGGCGCGGCCACGTCGAGCACCAGCAAGGCGGTGATCATCTCGAAGAGCACGCACCCTGATCACGATGTCGATTACTTGTTCGGCCAGGTGTCGATCGACCAGCCGTTTGTCGACTGGAGCGGCAACTGCGGCAATCTGTCGGCGGCTGTCGGCCCGTTCGCGGTCAGCAACGGCTTTCTCGATGCTTCACGCATTCCGCGCAACGGCACCGTGGTCGTGAAAATCTGGCAGGCCAACATCGGCAAGACCATCGTCGCGCATGTGCCGATCACCGACGGCGCGGTGCAGGAAACCGGCGACTTCGAACTCGATGGCGTCACGTTCCCGGCCGCGGAAGTCCAGCTCGAATTCATGGATCCGGCCGCCGAGGAAGGCGATGACGGCGGCGGCGCGATGTTCCCGACCGGCAACGTGGTCGACGACCTCGAAGTGCCCGGCGTCGGCACGCTCAAGGCGACGATGATCAACGCCGGGATTCCGACGATCTTCGTCAACGCCGAATCCATCGGCTACACCGGCACCGAACTGCAGGACGCCATCAACGGCGATCCCAAGGCGCTGGCGATGTTCGAGACCATTCGTGCCCACGGTGCGTTGCGCATGGGTCTGATCCGGAACATCGACGAAGCCGCGCGGCGTCAGCACACCCCCAAGGTGGCGTTTGTCGCTAAGCCGGCCGCCTACACCGCGTCCAGCGGCAAGACGGTCAAGGCAGAAGACGTGGACCTGCTGGTCCGCGCGCTGTCGATGGGCAAGCTGCACCACGCGATGATGGGCACCGCGGCCGTCGCCATCGGCACCGCCGCCGCGATCCCCGGCACGCTGGTCAATCTTGCGGCCGGCGGCGGCGAGCGTCAGGCCGTGCGCTTCGGCCATCCGTCGGGCACGCTGCGCGTGGGTGCGCAGGCCACCTTCGCCGACGGCCAATGGACCGTGACGAAAGCCATCATGAGCCGCAGCGCCCGCGTGCTGATGGAAGGCTGGGTGCGCGTGCCGGCGGACGCGTTCTAATCCATCCTCGCAAGTCTTCGCGCACGGTTGGCGGCGGCATCTGCCCGGGAGGGTAGATGCCGCTTTGTCTTAACGGGCATACGTTTGCGAGGGCGCGCATTGCGCCAGGTTGTCGACGCAACGCACATGCGTCGGTATAGTTGCCGCTCCGTTGGCAAGACATGCCAGGCAGAACCCAGGCATGCCGTGCCGGCGAAAATCCGTGAAACGATGACAAGCGGCCCGCGCGTATCCACAAGACCCGCGCCACGCCGACAAGAGGAGAACCATGCAACGCACTGCCCATCTCAAGCCTTTGGCCGCCCTGCTGCTCGCCGCCAGCCTGCTGTCCGGCGCCGCCCACGCCCAGCTTTCCCCGGCACCGGCCGCGAGCCCCGGGGCGCCCGCGAGCGCCCCGGCCGAAGCGCGCAAGGCCAACATCGTGATCATCGGCACCGGCGGCACCATCGCCGGCGCCGGTGCATCGGCCACCAACACCGCGGCCTACCAGTCCGCCGTGGTGCCGGTCGACAAGATCATCGCGTCCGTCCCGGAAATCTCGAAGGTTGCCAACGTCAAGGGCGAACAGATCTTCCAGATCGGCTCGGAGAGCTTCAACAACGAGCGACTGCTCAAACTGGGCAAGCGCGTATCGGAACTGCTCAAGCAGCCCGATGTGGACGGCATCGTCATTACGCACGGCACCGACACCATCGAGGAGACCGCGTATTTCCTGAACCTGACGCTCAAGAGCGACAAGCCCGTGGTGGTGGTCGGCTCGATGCGGCCGGGTACCGCGCTGGGCGCGGACGGTGCGCTGAACCTGTATGACGCCGTGCTGGTGGCGTCGAACCCGGTGTCCAAGGGCAAGGGCACGCTGGTGGTGCTCAACGATGAAATCCACACCGGCCGCGACGTCACCAAGACCAACACGTTCAAGACCGAGACGTTCCGTTCGCCGTTTGGCCCGCTGGGCTACGTGGTGGAAGGCCGCACGCTGTTCTACCGCATTCCGGCGCGTCCGCACACGCTGCAGACCGAATGGGACATCGACAAGATCGACAAGCTGCCGGAAGTTGCAGTGGTGTACGCCTACGGCAACGTCAATCCGGCCAGCATCGATGCCGCGGTGAAGAACGGCGCGAAGGCGATCGTTTATGCAGCCACCGGCAACGGCAGCGTGGGCGATTACATGGTCGAGCCGCTCAAGGCCGCGCAGGCCAAGGGCGTGCAGATCGTGCGGGCATCGCGCACCGGCAGCGGCGTGGTGGTGCGCAACGCGGAACAGCCCGACGACAAGTACGGCTGGGTGGTCACCGATGACCAGTTGCCGCAGAAGGCCCGTATCCTGACCGCACTGGCGCTGACCAAGACCAACGACCCGAAGGCGCTGCAGGAAATCTTCTGGAAGTACTGACGCGATAGCTGGCGAGGCGGCCCGACGATCGACACCGCGGGCCGCCGATGCGGCCTACCGCGCCCGGAAAAGTGCCATAGGGCAACACCACGCGCAGAACGCCTCCGCCCGCCGCTACAGCAGGGCCGTGCTCGTCAGCGCCTTGGCCGCGAGCACGGCCGCCTCGGCATCGCGCTGCGCGTAGACCGACACCTCCGTCACCACCTGGCGCTTGCCGCGCCGCACCACATCGGCCACGCCGCGCAGCGTTGCGGACCGTGCCGCCGCAAGGTACTGGATCGACAAAGACCCAGTTGCACCGCCCTTCACCACTTCCAGGTCGACGCCGGTAAATGCCGCGGCCGCGCCGGCCACGTCGATTAGCGTCGCGATCACGCCACCGTGGACCATATCGCCCACCGTGATGTGTTGCATGCTGAACGGCAGCAGCACCTCGACGTGATCGAGCGCCACCACATCGAATCGCATACCGAGCATGCGCGCCACCGGCGAGCCCATCAGCACGGCTTCCAGCATCGCGGCGTTGCGGGGATCGACGGTCGGGACGGATTCAGGGTTGGACATCAGCGGGCTCCGGTGATGGCAAACGGGAAAAATGGAAAAAGGGAAAAAGGGGAAAAACGAAATCGAAGGCACGGTTCAGCCTAGTCGCCATGCACGCCGACCACAATGACTTCCGGGGTAATCCCCCACCGTCGGGGGCGACCACCCGGCCCGTTTATAATGTGCGGCTAATTGCTGCCCCCGTCCCTCTTGATGCCCGCCGATCCTTCCGAAATGCCCGTCCCCACCGCCGCTGTCGACTCTGTCGACCCCGACCCGGCGCAGACGCGGCTGGAGCATCGCCCGGACCAGGGCCTGGACGACCGGCCGGACAGCCCGTGCGTCGGCATCTGTTCCACGTTGTTCGACGACGTATGCCAGGGATGCGGCCGAACGGCGGCCGAAGTCAGCAACTGGGTGTTTTATAGCGACGCCGAAAAGCAGGTGATCTGGGAGCGCATCACTCGTGAAGGTACGGCGCGCCGCTTCCAGCGCGGCTAGTCACCAAGCCGGGAAGCGGCCCACCGGCGCATCATCCTCCGGCCAGGCGCCTTTCCATATTCTCGACCTCGCGATTTGCCACGCGTTGGCGCGCCAGCTTGCGCCAGCTTTCCGCCAGCGGCGCTAACTGCGCCATCTCTTCAAGCGCCGCGTAGTCAAGCCGGTCCACGTACAGCACGCGAAGCAGGCGCTGCAGGGTCCATTGCGAAAAAGGCCGATCGAGCGGCACCAGCCGGCTGCCGGCCGCAACCTCGCCGTCTTCGAGTACGCGGTAATACCAGCCCGTCCGCCCGCTGCCCTGCACCGCGCGCGACATGCCCGCAAACCCGAAACGGTGATTGAGTTTCCAGCACGGCTGGCGCGCCTGCGATACCTCGACCAGCGCCGACCCAAGCCGGAAACGGTCTCCCACACACACGTGGGCCTCGATCAGACCCGACGTGCTGAAGTTTTCACCGAACGCGCCCGCGCGATCAAGCATGGCGAGGTTCGCGCCATGCGCGGCAAGATTGTCGCGCCACGCGGCGTAGTGATCGCGCGGGTAATGATGGAGCGCCTTCTCCTGGCCGCCGTGGTGTTTCGGATCGCCCTGTTCGTCGATTGCCAGGCCCGTGCGCATCACGCGCACAGGGCCGTCCACCGGCTTCTTGTCGATGGCGCTCGGCACGCCCTTCGGACCGAACGGCCGGATCGCGCCGGCCAATACCGTATCGATCGGAATGTCGATCTCGACCATGCTCACAGCCCGGCTTCCTCCATCCATCGCGCGAACATCAGTTCGCCGGCGCTGGCCACCGTTGCGCCGATCTCGGCGGTACGGCGGCGGATCGTACGCGGATCGATGCCCGCCTTGGACAGCTCCACCGTATGGCCGATCAGCCAGGTCTCGATGTCACCGGGCTTGACCTCGGGATGGAATTGCAGCGCCAGCACCTGTTTGCCGATGGCGTAGGCCTGATGCGGCGTGGCGTCGGTGGACGCCAGCAGTTCGGCGCCAGCCGGCAGGTCGAAGGTGTCGCCGTGCCAGTGCAGCACCTCCCAATCGGCGCTGGCCAGCGCCGCAAGCGGTGAGCCCAGGCCGGCCGGCGTCGGCGTGATGGGCGCCCAGCCAATTTCGCGCGTGCCGGGGTAGACCCGCGCGCCGGCCGCGGCGGCGATCAACTGCGCACCCAGGCACGCGCCGAGCATCGGCAGTTCGGCCTCCAGCCGCTGGCGAATCACGTTGATCTCGACTTCCAGCCACGGATAGGCCTCAGTTTCGTAGACGCCGATCGGCCCGCCCAGCACGACCAGCAGGTCGGCGGGATCGCTCGCCACGAGTGTCAGGTCGTCGACCCCGGCCTGGAACAGGCGGATCTCGTGGCCGCGGTCGCGCACCACATCGGCGATGACGCCGGCATGCTCGAATGCGACATGCTGGATCACGTCGGTACGCCGTTGACGGTGTTCACTCATCAGATAACTCCTGCATCAATTACGTCGGTCGGTCTTGGATCAATTGGGGCGAACAGGAAAGATCGCACTGCACGTCGAACTCGATGGCACCACAGCTTCAAAAGGTTGCACGAACAATTAGCTAATCAGCGAATCAGCGCTGGCCGTCGCGCGCTTCGGAATCGGGGCGCAACACCAGCGTCTCGAAACTGTCTCCGCCGGGATTGCGTCGGTGGGACCCGATGGTGATGTACTGCACGCCGGCCCACTTGTCCGTCCAGTCGCGATAGTGCGGCGACAGGGCATTGCCGGATTGTCCGGTCGAGGACATGAATCGGGAATCAGACAGATCTGAAAGATCGTAGATGGCGCGCAGGCTGGCCGCGTGCACGCTTTCAAACGGCGCCTTCTCGTCGCGGAGATTGTGACGTCCCACGTCGACTGTATAGGTATCGCCGCCGGTGCGCACGCGCACGTTGAACAGCCCCGCCAGATACGGCACCTTGCCGAACGGCTTTTGCTCCGAGCGCGCGGTGTGGGCCTTGCCCCAGCGCCATTTGGCCGGATCGTCGCCATAGCGCTGGTCGAGGTCCGCGATGGCGCGCTGCCACGCCAGCCCGATGGTCTGCGCGCAGCTTTCGCGCGCGGTCGTGCGCGAGTTGTCGCACCAGAACGCGCCGACGCCTTGCGGATCGCGGATCGCGTTAAGCATCGGCAGCTGTACGTTGCGTTGCTCCCATAACTTCGCAAACATCGGATCGCCGACCTTGTCCTCGAACAGCAGGCGTGACAGTTCGCGCAGCCATGCGGTGACCACCAGCGGCTCGGCGCGATCGGCCGCCATCGTGCCATCCCATTTGCGCAAGGCGTCGAACAACGCGCGCTCGCGCGCTGCGCGCGCGGCGTCGCTGGCCACCGGCGCGGCCAGCAGCAGCGGCAGTGCGTCGCGCACGGCCAGCGACACCACGTCCTTCTGAATCGCGCCGAAACTGTCGGGCGTGTGATGCGGCTCCGCTTCAAGCAGGGTCTGGATGCGCTGCGCGCGGTACGGCACGCTCCATTCGCTGGTGATGAAGAACGGGTACTGGTCGTCGACAATCTTCTGGTTGGCCGTCACGATCATGCCGGTGGGCGGATTGAAACGCTGCGGCAACTGCTCGAACGGAATGAAACCCTGCCAGTCGTAGCGCGCGTCCCAGCCCGGCGCTGGCGCGAGGCCCATCAGGTCATTGTCCGCGCGCCGGATCGGCACGCGGCCCGGCGCGATGTAGCCGATATTGCCGTCCACGTCGGCATAGACGATGTTCTGCTGCGGCGCATGGAAATCCCGCAGCGCCGCGACAAAGCCCTGCCAGTCGCCCGCGGTGCCGATCTTCAGGCCGGCCTGGAAGGTGCGGTCGTCCGGCCGCAGCGCGGTCCACTGGAAAGCCATCACGTACTGGGCGCCCAGCGGCTTGGCGGCGGCGCCGATCGGCTCGGCCACATCCGACATCACCGGCCCGTGGCGCGTGGCGCGCACCTTGAGCGTCACGTCGTCCGCGCCCTTGACGCGGATGGTCTCGGTGCGCGTATCGAAATTGGCCCAGCCGTCCGGCGTCTGATAGCGATCGGGATTGGCCGGATCGATCCGCTCGATGTAAAGGTCCTGCACATCGGGCGCGGTATTGGTGAAGCCCCACGCGATGCGCTTGTTGTGGCCCAGCACCACCAGCGGCGCCCCAGGCAGGGTGGCGCCGGTGATATCCAGGCCAGGCGCCTGCAGATGCGCGAAATACCACAGCGCGGGTGCCTGCAATCCCAGGTGGGGATCGTTGGCCAGCAACGGCTTGCCGCTGCGCGTGTGCGCGCCGGAGACGACCCAGTTGTTCGAGCCCATGCCCTCCACGTAGCCGCCCGGCGCCGCGTCCGCCACGCGCGCCATGGCGGTGGCCACCGCCGCCAGTTGGCGGTAGAAGCTTGCGTAGTCCATCGTGCGCATCGGCTTGTCGCCTGGATAGGGCGCCAGGATTTCGGCGATGCGCGAGGTCGGCAATTGCTGCGACAGCCCCATCCGCAGCACCTCCTGCGTCCAGTTCGCACCGAGATCCCACGCCATCATGGTTTGCCAGCCCAGCGTATCGGCCGGCTCCCAGTGTTCCGGCCGGGTGCCGAGGATCAGGAATTCGGGCGGCAGCGCGGCCTTGCGCGTGTCGATGAACGCATTGACGCCGTCGGCATAGGCCTGCAGCACCGCGCGGGTCTCGGGCGAGGACTGCGCGAGGATCGCCTCGGCATTGCGCCGTACCCCGAGCGTACGCAGGAAACGGTCCGTATCGAGCGCGCTGGGGCCGAGGATTTCCGCGAGCCGGCCCGCCACGATGCGCTTGTTCATCTGCATCTGCCAAAGCCGATCCTGCGCGTGCACGTATCCGAGCGCGTAATAGGCGTCGAGCGCATTGGCGGCCTGGATATGCGGCACGGCGTTGCGATCGCGCACCACCACCACGCGATCGCGCAGCCCGGGCAAGCGCATCGTGCCGGCCGTATCGGGCTGCGAGGCCTGCCGATACCAGATATAGCCGCCGATCGCGCCGGTCACGGACAGCAGCAGCGTGCCCAGCAGGATCCACCCCAGCCGTTTGAACCAGCGCATCGCATTTCCTCCCGATGGAAAGACGCAAGCATCGCAGATTTCCGCGCGAACAAAAATGCCCGGACTGGCCGGGCATCGATGAAAGCGACAAAATCCGCCGGTCAGGCCGGCTTCTTCAATTGCAGCGACTTGTATTCGAGGAATTCCTCGAGGCCGAACTTGCCGCCTTCGCGCCCGTTACCGGACTGCTTGAAGCCGCCGAACGGCGCGTTCATATTGAACGGGCCGCCATTGATGTCGACCTGGCCGGTGCGGATGCGGCGCGCCACGCGGATGGCGCGCGCCTCGTCACCGGACCAGACGCCGCCGCCCAGGCCGTAGATGCTGTCATTGGCAATGCGGATCGCGTCGTCTTCGGTGTCGTAGCAAATCACCGACAATACCGGGCCGAAGATCTCCTCCTGGGCCACGGTGGCCTTCGGATCGACATTGCCGAGCACCGTGGGCTTGACGAAGAAGCCGCGGTCGAAGCCGGCCGGGCTGTCCGGGCCGCCAGCCACCAGTTCGGCGCCCTCTTCCAGCCCGCGCCGGATGTAGCCGGTCACGCGGTCCTTCTGCACCGCCGAGATCAGCGGCCCGAGGCGCGTGGCGTCCGAATGCGGATCGCCGACGGTGAAGCCTTCCACCACCTTGGCGGCAATCGCCTTCACTTCGTCGTAACGGCTGCGCGGCACCAGCATGCGCGTGTGCGCCGAGCAGGTCTGGCCGGAATTCAGGAAACACGCGCTGATGGTGCCCTTGACCGCGGCCGGCAGGTCGGCGTCGTCGAGGATCACCGATGCCGATTTGCCGCCCAACTCCAGCGCCACGCGCTTGACCGACTGCGCGGCCAGCTCGGACACGCGCTTGCCCGCACGCGTCGATCCGGTAAACGACACCATGTCGACTTCGGGATGGCTGGCCAGCACCTCGCCGACCACCGGGCCATAGCCGGTCACCAGATTGAACACGCCCGGCGGCAGGCCAGCGGCCTCGATCACCTCCGCCAGCACGAACGAGTTCAGCGGCGCCACCTCGGACGGCTTGAGCACGACCGTGCAGCCCGCCGCAAGCGCAGGCGCGACCTTCAGCGTGATCTGGTTGAGCGGATAGTTCCACGGCGTGATGGCGGCCACAACGCCCACCGGCTCGCGCACGACCAGCGAATTGCCCACCTGCTCCTCGAATTCGAATGACTCGAGCAGCGTGGCGGCCTGGCCCCAGTTGTACACCGGTCCGCCCACCTGGATCGCGCGCGCCAGCTTGATCGGCATGCCGACCTCGCCCGCGATCAGTTGCGCCAGTTCCTCGGCGCGGTCCTTCAGCCCTTCGGCGATCTTGCGGATATACCGGGCGCGCTCGGCCGGCGGCGTACTGGCCCAGCCATCAAAGGCCGCGCGCGCGGCCGCGATGGCATCCTCGGCGTCACGGGCGTGCCCCTCGGGGATCTTGCCCATGATCGCCTCGGTGGCGGAATGCACGACATCGATGCTGCCCGAGCCGTGGGGCGCCACCCATTTGCCGTTAATAAAAAGTTTGTCTCGTTGTTGCATGGCCACAAGCCCTCATTAGTGGATCGGCGATTGCAATTTTTTTGTTACTTTTATGGTGCACCACATTGTAGAGCGGTTTGCCGATTCACTTTTCTTTCCCTGGCAACCGGCTCTGACAACAAGATGGCGATAATCGGCCGCGCAGTATCTTTCCGAAGGGACTCACTCCGCGGGCGGCCGATCGATAACAAAAGGAGCGAGACATGGTCGACCCGATCTATCACAAGACGGAGGCTGGTCAGGAGGAAATCCGCACGCGCGCGCGCAAGCTGGACCAGAAACTGCGGGCGTTGCTGCTGATGGTCAACGGGGAACGCGCCAGATCCGAGCTGTTGGCGCAGGTCAGCGGCATGGGTGTGACGCCCGACGCCATGGACACGCTGCTGGCGCTGGGGCTGATCGAGGCGGTACGCGATCCCGGCAAGGCCGCGCCGACCTCAGTGTCAGCGACTTCGGCGGCCTCGGCGCAGCCGGCGGCGGCGTCCGCCCAGAGCGGCGCGCGCCAGGCGCGCGGCGAGACCAACCTGTTCGCGGCCTATTCGGGCTTCAATTCGGCGGCTGGCAAAGGCATCGACGACCGCGTAGACGTACTGGCAGACACCACGATCGCCCCGGCGCTGGCCCCTTCCACGCCCGTCACGGCCGGCCCGCTGGCCCCGGTGTCCAGTGGCGCCGACGGGTACAAGCGGCTCTACCACTTCTTTACCGATGTGATCGGCCATCATCTTGGCTTGCGCGGCTACGTCCTGCAGGTCAAGGTGGAAAAGGCCGCGACCGTGGTGGAACTAGCCGCCCTGCGCGATGCGCTGGGGACCGCGCTGCAGAAATCGAAAGGCGAGATCACCGCGCACGCGATCATCGGCGAACTGGACGCGCTGCTGGCGGAAATGGGCGTCGCGCCCGCGCGCCAGGCGTAAAAAAACCGGCACGCCTGTGACGGCGGGCCGGATTTCTTTGTCATGCGACGCCGCGCGTCAGGCCGTGCGCGAGCCCGGCCGGGCGGCAGTCGTTGACGGTTACGCCTCGATGCCCTGCGACTGCAGATACTCGTCGTACGTGCCCAGATAGTCGGTGATGGTGCCGTCGGTGCGCACTTCGATCACGCGCGTGGCCAGGCCGTTGATCAGCTCCCGGTCATGCGAGACGAAGATCAGCGTGCCGGGATACTTGTCCAGCGCGATCTGCAGCGATTCGATCGACTCCATGTCCATGTGGTTGGTCGGCTCGTCCATCGCCAGCACGTTATGGCGGCCCAGCATCAGCTTGCCCCAGATCATGCGGCCCTTTTCGCCACCGGACAGCACCTTGACGTTCTTCTTGATGTCGTCGGCCGAGAACAGCAGGCGACCCAGCGTGCCGCGCAGCGACTGGTCGTCGTCGCCGGCCTGCGTCCACTGGCTCATCCAGTCCATCACGTTCACGTCGTTGGGGAATTCCTCGTACGTGTCCTGCGGCATATAGCCGACGTTGGCGTTTTCAGCCCACTTGACCGTGCCGCGGTCGACTTCGACGCCGCGCTGCACGCCGGTCTGAACGATGTTGTTCAGCAGGCTGCGCAGCAGCGTGGTCTTGCCCGCGCCGTTTTCGCCGACGATCGCCACGCGCTCGCCTGCCTGGATGGCCATCGACAGGTTGTTGATGATCTTGCGGTCGTAGGTCTTGGTAATGCCCTCGACTTCCACGGCCAGGTTATGCAGCTTCTTCTCGAATTCGAAGCGCACGAACGGGTTCTGGCGCGACGACGGCTTGATGTCCTCGACCTTGATCTTGTCGATCTGTTTCAGACGCGACGTGGCCTGGCGCGCCTTGGACTTGTTGGCCGAGAAGCGGCGCACGAAATCCTGCAGTTCGGTGATACGTTCCTTGGCGCGCGCGTTGGCGGCCACCTGGCGCTCGCGCGCCTGCATCGACGCCTGCATGTAGTCGTCGTAATTGCCCGGATAGACCTTCAGCGTGCCGTAATCCATGTCGGCCATGTGCGTGCACACCGAATTGAGGAAGTGGCGATCGTGGGAGATGATGATCATGGTGGAATTGCGCTCGTTGAGCACGTCTTCCAGCCAGCGGATCGTGTTGATGTCCAGGTTGTTGGTCGGCTCGTCCAGCAGCAGGACGTCCGGGTTCGAGAACAGCGCCTGCGCCAGCAGCACGCGCAGCTTCCAGCCCGGTGCGATGTCGCTCATCGGGCCCTGGTGCTGGTCGGTGGGGATGCCCACGCCAAGCAGCAGCTCGCCGGCGCGCGCCTCGGCGGTATAGCCGTCGTACTCGGCGTACTTGGCCTCGAGTTCGGCCGCGCGCATGTAGTCTTCGTCGGTCGCCTCGGGGTTGGCGTAGATCGCGTCGCGTTCGCTGGCGGCGGCCCACATTTCCGTGTGGCCCATCATCACCACGTCGAGCACGCGGTTGTCTTCATAGGCGAACTGGTCCTGGCGCAGCTTGCCCAGGCGCACGCCCGGCTCCAGCATGACGGTGCCGGCCGACTGTTCGAGATCGCCGCCGAGGATCTTCATGAAGGTGGACTTGCCGCAGCCGTTCGCGCCGATCAGGCCGTAGCGGTTGCCCTCGCCGAACTTGACCGAGATGTTCTCGAACAACGGCTTGGGGCCGAACTGCATGGTGATGTTTGCGGTAGAAAGCACGTCTGAACCTTGTCTGGAATGTGGGCGCGCCGCCTGGGCACGCCGGATATGGCTGCTGCTGCCGGTCGGTCGACCCTGGCTCGCCCCGATTGGCGGGCCCGGCGCAGCGAAAATGCGGAACCCGGAATTTTACCACTCGCGCGCGCATCCCGTAAGACACGCGGCGCGCGGCGCCTACAGCGTCGGATATTCGGACAGCGACAGCGCAAAGCCGTCGGCCCGGACCACCAACCGCGCCTGGCCGCCCACCGGCAGTGTCAACTTGCGCGGGCAATGGCCGAACGGCAGGCCGGTCAGCAGCGGGATGCCCAACTGCGCACGTAGATAATCGAAGACGGCGTCCATGTTGTAGCCGTTGTCGTAGTCGGCGGTGCGGTAATTTGAGAAATCGCCCAGCACGATGGCCTGCTGCGACGCCAGCACGCCGGCCTGCAGCAACTGCAGCAGCATGCGTTCGATGCGGTAAGGCGGTTCGTTGACGTCTTCGAGAAACAGGATGCCGCCGTCGATGCGCGGCATGAATGGCGTGCCCAGCAGCGTGCACAGCATCGCCAGATTGCCGCCCCACAGCGTGCCTTGCACGGTAGCCGGCGCGCGGATGGCCTGCGGCGCCTCGATTTCGATGTGATGCGTCCGGTTGCGCAGGATCGCCTCGAAATGCTCCCACATGAACGGATCGACGTGCTCTTCGCCGAAATCGGCCAGCAGCATCGGGCCGGCAAACGTCACGCCGCCGGTGGCCGCCAGATAGGCCAGTTGGAACGCGGTGAAATCGCTATGACCGACGATCGGCGTGCCGCTGGCGCGCGCCTGGTCGGCAATGCGGGCGAAGTCGATCTGGCCGAGCAGGCGCCCCAGCCCGTAGCCGCCGCGCACGGCAAGCGTCAGTTCGCGCGTGGGGCCGGTGCCGATCGCGTGCAGGTCGGCCAGCCGCTCCGCGTCGGTGCCGCCAAACCGCAGGTAGCGGCGCGCCAGTACATCGGGATTGCTGACGTGGTAGCCGTGATGCCTGAGCCAGGCGCAGCCGCGCGCGGCAATGGCAACGTCATGCGGATAGCCGGACGAGGCGATCAGTCGGACTTCGGTGCTGTGGCTCATGCTTCGGATTCTGGATCGGAAGCATGAATTCTGTCCGAATCGGCCGGCGATTGCGAGGGCGACGCGTCCAGCGCGTCATCCAAGGCGGGCAGTGCCGCGGCGCGCGTGGCCTGTTGGGCAGCCTTCTGCGCGCGGCGGCGGGCGCCGAAGAAATCGCGCAGCAACTGGCCGCATTCGTCGGCCATCACGCCGCGCGCAAGCGTGGTCTGATGATTGAGCGTGGCCTGCGCGAACAGGTCCACCACGCTGCCTGCCGCGCCGGTCTTAGGATCGGTGGCGCCGAACACGACATGCCGCAGCCGCGCATGCAGGATCGCGCCGCTGCACATCGGGCACGGTTCCAGCGTGACATAGAGCTCGCACTCGGGCAGCCGGTAGTTGTCCAGCACCTTGGCGGCGGCGCGCAGCGCCTGCATCTCGGCGTGCGCCGAAGGATCGACCGAGCGGATCGGCAGGTTATGCCCGCGCGCGATGATCTGATCGTTCCACACCACTACCGCGCCCACCGGAACTTCGCCGGCGGCTTCCGCCAGCCGCGCCTCTTCCAGCGCCGCCGCCATATAGAAGCGGTCGCGCGCGGCTTCGTCGGCAAATACGGGCGCGTCGGGCATGGCGTTATCGGGCTTTCAGTCCTGCGCCGGCAAGCGCAGCGGCGCGCTGACTTCGGCCCAGCAGTTCGGCGTTTCGAACAGTACCAGCCGGGTCAGTTGCAGATGATGGTTGAAGCAGTCCTTGAACACCGGCGCGAGGATGTCGAACGCCGCCTGAGCCAGATTCTCGACCGTCGGGATGCTATCGATCACCACGGTCTTGTGGTTATCCATCGATTGCAGGAAATTCAGCAGCGCGGTGTCGCCGCGATAGATCAGGAACGCGTGATCCCACTTCGATACCAGGTGTTCGTTGGCCAGCGTCTTGATATCGCCGAAATCGAGGATCATGCCGTCGTCGGGCGCGCCTTCCTGATGCAGGACTTCGCCGGACAGCGTCAAGTCCAGTCGATATCGATGGCCGTGGATGTTGCGGCACTGGCCGCCGTGGCTCGGAATGCGGTGGCCGGCATCGAATTCGAGCCGGCGCGTGATGGAAACTTGTTTGCTCATGTGTCAGCGAATGCCCAGCAGCTTGTGGGTCTGCAGCGACAGGCGCCAGCGCGGATGACGCTGGCAGAAATCGACGGCAGCGGCCGTATTTTGCCGCGCCAGCGGGCCGTCCATGGCCTGCACCATGAAATAGCGGAAATCCAGTTGCTCGTATGCCGCGAAGTCCTGGCCGTCCTGCGGAATCACGACCTTGAGTTCGTCGCCCTTCTTCACCACCAATTCCGCGCCCATTTTGGGACTCACGCAAACCCAGTCGATGCCGTCGGGCACGGCGATCGTGCCATTGGTCTCGATCGCGATCTCGAAGCCCTGCGCATGCAACGCGTCGATCAGCGGCGCGTCAAGCTGCAGCAGCGGCTCGCCGCCGGTGCACACCACCAGCGGGCTGCCGCCCGCGCTCGCCGGCCATTCCGACGCGACTACCGCGGCCAGTTCTTCGGCGCTGCGGTACTTGCCGCCGCGCGTGCCGTCGGTGCCGACGAAATCGGTATCGCAGAACTGACACACCGCGCGCGCCCGATCTTCCTCGCGGCCGGTCCACAGGTTGCATCCGGCAAAACGGCAGAACACCGCGGCGCGGCCGGCGTTGGCGCCCTCGCCTTGCAGCGTGTAGAAGATTTCCTTGACGGCGTAGGTCATGCGATTGCGGGATGCGGTAGTTATGGCGGTGATGGTGGCTGAGTTTGCGATTTGCGCTGTTCTGCTGCGCCTCGCCCTGGCGGGACGGATCCGCGCGGATTGCTTAAAAACTAGGCAAAGGCCGCGACGCGGGTAACCGGTAATTGTATCAAGAACCTAGGGTTTCCGCTAAGTTCGACGTGATCCGCATCAAGCCTGCCGCAGACAGCCGCCCTCGACCGCCCTCGACCGCCCTCGACCGCCCTCGACCGCCCTCGACCGCCCTCGGCCGCCGCGGCAGCGTTCGGCCGATCGGGGCCGCGGCTATGGCAGCGCCCGCAACCGCTCCGACAGGAAATCGAGAAATACGGCGATCCGCGCCGACAACTGCGTATTCAGGTAGTACACGGCGTGGATGGGCTGCCGCACCTCGATGGTTTCCTGCGTCAGTACCTGCACCAGATCGCCGGCCCGACGGTCGGCGTCGGTCATGTAATCGGCAAGACACGCGATGCCCTGCCCGGCCAGCGCCAGTTGCCGCAGCGTTTCGCCGCTCGAAGCCGTCAGCGCGGGGCGGATCTGCAGTTCGTTGCCGGCGGCGTCCCGCAGCGGCCAGCGGTTCAGGGTTTCGGGCTGAGTAAAGCCAATCAGCGTGTGATTGTCCAGATCCTGCGTCGTCTGGGGCCGGCCATTGGCCTTCAGATACGCGGGGCTGGCCACCACGCGGATCCGGCTGGTGCCCAGCGGTCGCGCGTGCAGCGTGGAATCGCGCAGCGGGCCGATGCGGATCGCGACATCGGTACGGTGTTCCAGCAGATCGATGATCTGGTCGTTGGTGTTGAGTTCGAGCGTGATTTCGGGATACGCCTGCCGAAACGCGCCGACCAGCGGCACCACCACATGAAACATGAATGGCGACGCGGCATTGACGCGCAGGCGTCCCGACGGCTTTTGCCGCCGCAGCCGCATCTGCTCTTCGGCCTGGTCGGCGGCGGCCAGGATCTGCCGCGCATGCGCCAGCATCACCGCGCCCTCCTCGGTCAATTCCAGCCGGCGCGTGGTCCGCCGCAGCAGCGTGGTGTCGAGCTTGTCTTCAAGCCGCGACAGCGCGCGGCTGATACCCGACACGGTAAGGTCTAGCTGCTCGGCGGCGGCGGTGATCGACCCACTGTCGACCACGGTGACAAAGGCCAGGAGTTCTTCAAGTGTCAGCGTCATTCTTGAATTCTAGTCAAATATGTTCTGTCGATCACCGGCTTTTTCTGCAAGAAAGTCGCCGGCACACTGCGCTCCAACCTGAAAAACCGGAGCGCATCATGCCTATTGCCTTATTGGCGCTGACCATCAGCGCCTTCGCCATCGGAACCACCGAATTCGTAATCGTCGGACTGATCCCGACGATTGCCGCCGATCTGCACATCAGCGTGCCGTCGGCGGGGCTGCTGGTCAGTCTCTATGCGCTGGGCGTGGCCGTGGGCGCGCCCGTGCTGACCGCGCTGACTGGCCGGCTGCCGCGCAAGGCACTGCTGCTGTCGTTGATGGCGCTGTTCACGGCCGGCAACCTGCTGGCGTGGCGCGCGCCCAGCTACGAATCGCTGGTGATGGCCCGCATCCTTACCGGGCTGGCGCATGGCGTATTCTTTTCGATCGGATCGACCATCGCCACGAGCCTGGTTCCGCGCGAGAAGGCGGCCGGCGCCATCGCCATCATGTTTACGGGCCTGACCGTGGCGCTGGTCACCGGTGTGCCGCTCGGCACCTTCATCGGTCAGCATTTCGGCTGGCGCGAGACCTTCCTGGCCGTTTCGGCGCTGGGCGTGATCGCGTTTGTCGGCAGTCTGCTGTTCGTGCCGTCGTCGATCCGGCATACGCCGCCCGCGTCGCTGCTGCAGCAGGCGCGCGTGCTCGCCGAACCGCGTTTGCTGCTGGTCTATGCCAAAACCGCGATCGGTTACGGTGGCTCGTTCATTCCGTTCACGTTCCTCGCGCCGATCCTTCAAGACGTGTCCGGATTCAGCGCGAGCGCGGTCGGACTTGTGATGCTGGTCTATGGTGTGTCGGTGGCCTTTGGCAATATCTGGGGCGGACGCCTGGCGGACCGTCACGGGCCCATCGCCGCATTGCGTATCGTGTTCGTGCTGCTGGCCGCGGTGCTTTTCGTGCTGACATTCACCGCGCCGCATCGCTGGCTGGTGGTGGCCACCGTGCTGGCTTGGGGCGCCGTCGCCTTCGGCAATGTGCCGGGACTGCAGGTCTATGTCGTCAAGCAGGCGGAGCACCACACGCCGCAGGCCGTCGACGTGGCCTCGGGTCTGAATATCGCGGCGTTCAACCTGGGCATTGCCGGCGCGGCATGGGCTGGCGGATTGATCGTGGAACACCTGGGGCTGATGCACACGCCCTGGGTCGGCGCGCTGGTGGTGCTGGTGGCGTTGGGCCTGACCGAACTGAGCGGCCGTCTGGACCGCGCCGCGGGCATCGACGTGCGGTCCGGCGGCTTGCCCGCCGGCGCCGTGCAGCACTGATGGCTGCCATCGCATTCATTCATTTCGACCTTTTTCGCTGGAGCCTCTCATGCAAATGCCTCAACTCGGCCTTGGAACCTTCCGACTCAAGGATCAGCAGGTCATCGATTCCGTGACGATGGGCCTCGAACTTGGCTATCGGCATATCGACACCGCGCAGATCTACGGCAATGAAGCCGAGGTCGGCCAGGCCATCGCCGCCAGCGGCGTGCCGCGCGACGAGTTGTTCGTCACGACCAAGATCTGGACCGAGAACCTGGGCCGCGACGCGCTGCGCGCCAGCCTCGAAACCAGCCTGCAGAAACTGAAGCTCGATCGCGTGGATCTGACCTTGATCCACTGGCCGTCTCCAAAGGACGCCGTGCCCCTGCACGAATCCCTGCAAGCGCTGGCGCAAACCCAGGCAGACGGACTCACAACGGCCATCGGCGTATCGAATTTCACGATCGCGCACCTCAAGCAGGCCATCGACGTGGTGGGTGCCGGGACGATCGCCACCAATCAGATCGAAGTGCATCCGTTTCTGCAGAATCGCAAGGTCACCGCATTCATGGCCGAACACGGCATCGCCGTGACCGCCTACATGCCGCTGGCCTATGGCAAGGTCATGGACGATCCGGTGCTGCGCGATATCGCCGCCACGCACGACGTCTCGCCCGCGCAGATCGCGCTGGCGTGGCTGATGCAGCAGGGTTACGCGGCGATTCCCTCGTCGACGAAGCGGGCCAATCTGCAAAGCAATCTAGCCGCCAGACAGGTGACGCTCACGGACGCGGAAATGGCCGCGATCGGCGGACTCGATCGCGGCGAACGGCTGGCAAATCCGGGCTTTGCGCCAAAGTGGGATTGACCGCAGCGCGCTGACATCAACCAGAAAAAAACGGGCCTGCGGGCCCGTTTGTCATGCTGCGCACGGCAGATCGCTTCAGCGTGGGCCCAGATAGTCCATCTTGCCGATCTGCACGCCCTTGTGACGCAGGATGTCGTAGGCGGTCGTCACGTGGAAAAAGAAATTCGGCAGGACGAAACCGAGCAGATAGCTCTTGCCATCGAACGTCACAGCGTTGGCGCGCAGCTTCAGTTCGATCACGCGCGTCTCGCTACCGTCGAGCTGTTCCGGGCGGCTCGATTTCAGGAAGCCGATCGTCTTGGCGATACGCTCCTGCAACGCGGGAAAGGTGCTCTCGTCGTCGGCATACGACGGCACCTCGATCCCGGCCAGACGCGCCGCGCAGCCCTTGGCCGCGTCACTGGCGCGCTGCACCTGGGCGGGCAGCGGATCCATGTCGGCCACCAGCCGGGTCTGGATCAAATCGGCGGCGTCCATGCCCTGCGCCTGGGCGTGGGCGGCGCCCTTGTCGAGGATTGCAGACAGGTTGGTAAGTGCGCGGATAAATACCGGTATCGATACTTCGTACATCGAGAGGGCCATGGGCGCTCCTTGGATGGGTCGTGGGATGTGTCTGGTGTGCGTGTTTTCCGGCCGCGTCTGGGAACCCGCCAGCGGGGGCTTGAGGGAACGCGTCCGGCCGCAGGCCAGAGCATAGACCGGATTGGCGCGGCATGCTGGCGCTGCACGGGACGCGCCGCAGCGCATACGGATCCCGGCCATCGCGGCGCGATCGATGCGCTACACTTCGGCCCGCGCCGCTGCGCCGCCATCCCCCATTTTCCAAGTTCGCCCCGCATGCACAGTCAACCGGCCCTCGATTCCGTTCCTGCCACCAAGGCCCCCACTTCGTCCTACGCCTGGAAGGCGCTGGCCGGCTCCACGCTCGGCTATGCCATGGATGGCTTCGACCTGCTGATCCTGGGCTTCATGCTGCCCGCGATCACGGCCGGTCTGGCGCTATCGACTGGCCAGTCCGGCGCGCTGGTGACGTGGACGCTGGTGGGCGCGGTGGCCGGCGGCATCATTTTCGGCGCGCTGAGCGACCGCTACGGGCGCGTGCGCGTGCTGACGTGGACCATCGTGCTGTTCGCGGTGTTTACCGGTCTCTGCGCGTTTGCACAGGGCTTCTGGGATTTGCTGGTCTATCGCACCATCGCCGGGATCGGGTTGGGCGGCGAATTCGGCATCGGCATGGCACTGGCCGCCGAGGCCTGGCCCGCCAGCAAGCGCGGCCGCGTGTCGTCCTACGTGGCGCTGGGCTGGCAAAGCGGCGTACTGATGGCCGCCCTGCTCACGCCGCTGCTGCTGCCGCTGATCGGCTGGCGCGGCATGTTCCTGGTCGGCGTGATTCCGGCATTCGTGGCGTGGTATGTCCGCAATCGGTTGCACGAGCCCGAAGTGTTCGTGCGCAGCGCGCAGACCGCAAGCCACGCTAACGCCTTCCGCTTGCTGGTGGCCGACGCGCGTACCACGCGTACCAGCATCGGCATCGTCATTCTGTGCGCGGTCCAGAACTTCGGCTACTACGGCATCATGATCTGGTTGCCGACCTACCTGTCGAAGACGCTCGGTTTCTCGCTGACCGCATCGGCCGCAAGCCCACCTTCCTGTTGTTCCAGGCTGGCGCGGTGGCGATGGTGCTGACCTATTCGCGGCTGTCCGACCCGTTCACGATGCTGTGGGCCGGTGCGCTGATGGGCATGTTCGTCAACGGCATGATCGGCGGCTACGGCGCGCTGATCTCTGAGGCGTATCCCACCGCGGCGCGCGCCACCGCGCAGAACGTGCTGTTCAATATCGGCCGCGCCGTGGGCGGACTCGGGCCGATCGTGGTGGGCGCCATTGCCGCCACATGGTCATTCCAGATTGCCATTGCGCTGCTGGCAAGCCTCTATGTGCTGGACATGCTGGCCACGTTCTTCCTGATCCCCGAACTGAACGGCGTGGAGCTCGAATAACAGTCGGGCAGCACCCCACCGCGCCGCCGGTTCTCCGGCATGCTTGTTGCACAGGTACGGGCTCCAAAACGCAACCTCAAAGGAGACAGCGATGGAACCTACCAATCCCAATCTCGGATCGCATTCGGGCGCAACAATCGTCGGCGCCGGCGTGGGCGCCGGCCCGGGTCCGGAAGTGATGGCCGCGTCGAGTCTCGATGGCACGAAGGTCTATTCGTCCGACAACGAGCATGTCGGCGAGATCAAGGAAATCATGATCGATGTGCAGGGCGGACGGGTTGCGTACGCCGTGCTCACTACCGGCGGATTTCTCGGCATCGGCGATACGCTTCACGCCATCCCGTGGAGCGCGCTGGTGATGGACACCGATGCCAAATGCTTCCGGCTTGGACTGACCGCCGAGCGCATCAAGGACGCCCCGGGCTTCAACAAGGACAGCTGGCCCAGAATGGCTGACCCGCAGTGGGCCACCGATCTCTACAGCTACTACGAACGCACCCCGTATTGGACGGAACCGGGCGGCCCGCTTTGATCGCATGAAATACCGCGTCCGCGCGGGCAGTTCTACCATCGACGACGAGCTTACAGGCACGTCTTTCAAGCAGGGCCGTAGCGCGGCGCACAACGAGGCGCCGATCGTGATCGCCAGACGGCGGCAACGGCCCATTTCCCTTGTTTCACGACTCGCCCGCCACGCCGCAACCTCTGCGGCAGGGTCTGCACATCTGGCTGGCAGGGATCTTGCGATTTCCCGTTCCATTGAAACTTCTCACCGGTTCCATGGACGTTCGCGAAACCCTTGCCGCGCTGATCGGCGCCCATATGGGGCGCGAGGATGTTCCCCTGCCCGGCCGCGGCAGTACGGCGCAGCGCTGGTCGCTGTTCGCGCGGATCGCCGCCGAGCATGGCGCGGTCGCCATCAAGCTGTTCGAGGCCCATGCCGATGCGCTGGCGATTCTCGCGGAGCTGGCCGATGCGACCCCGCCGCGCGACACGCGATGGGCAGTGTGGGCGGCCGAGCCGCCCGACGCGCGTGTGCGCGCAAGCGCCTGCGCGGACACAGCCGCAGCACGCGCCGCCGCGCACGAACTCGCCGCCGCCATTGGGGTCACGGACGTCCGTCCCGTCGTGCTCGATGGCCGCAAGGCATGGTGTTCCGGCGCGCGCGGGGTATCGCACGCCTTGATCACTTGCGAGGATCGCGACCACGGCGCGTGGCTGGCCGCGATAGACCTGAACGGCGCGGGCGTCACGATTACCGACGAAGGCTGGCATGCCGTCGGCATGGCCGATACCGGCAGCGGCGACGTCCTGCTCGACAACTGTCCGGCGCTGCTGATCGGGCCGCCGCGTGGCTATGTGGAGCGCCCGGGCTTCTGGCACGGTGGCGCGGGCATCGCCGCGTGCTGGTATGGCGCGGTGCTGCCGATGGCGCACGCCGTGCGACAGGCCGTGCAGCGGCGTGGCGATGCGCATGCGGCCGCCCACCTCGGCGCTATCCACGGCGATCTGCATGCGGCCGCGGCATTGCTGCGTGAAACCGCCGCGTGGATCGACGCCCATCCCGACGCCGATGCATTCGTTCCAGCTATGCGGGCGCGCACCACGGTAGAGGCCGTAGTGCAGCGCGTGCTGCACCGCGCCGGCAGCGTGCTCGGCGCCGGCCCGCTTTGTCGCGATGCGCGCCTGGCCGCGCTGTTCGCCGACCTGCCGGTTTTCCTGCGCCAGAGCCATGCCGAGCGGGACCTTGCTGCGCTCGGCATGGCGCTGCGCGAAATCGATACGGACATCACGTTATGACGCCCGCGACGACGACGCCCACGTCCGATTTCGACGCGATCCTCGCGCAAGCGGATCCATGGGGATTCGAGTCACTCTGGTACGAAGCCCGCAAACGCGATGTGCTGATCGCGTGCCTGCCCGAACAGCGCTATGCGCGCGCGTTCGAAGCCGGGTGCGCCACGGGCATGCAGACCGAGCGGTTGGCGGCGCGCTGCGATGCGCTGCTGGCAGTCGACGTGGCACCACGTGCCATCGAACGCACGCGGGCGCGACTTGCTGACCAGCCTCACGTCGACGTGCGCGTTGCCGAGTTGCCGCGCGACTTTCCGGCAGGCCGGTTCGATCTGATCGTACTGAGCGAACTCGGCTACTTCTTCTCGCCGCAGGACTGGGCCGACACTGTGCAACGCGCCGCAGCGGCGCTGGCTGAAAACGGCACCATCGTGGCCTGCCACTGGTTGCGTCCGTTCGCGGAGCGCCGCATG
This sequence comes from Cupriavidus pauculus, assembly GCF_008801835.1. Classification (GTDB taxonomy): domain Bacteria; phylum Pseudomonadota; class Gammaproteobacteria; order Burkholderiales; family Burkholderiaceae; genus Cupriavidus; species Cupriavidus pauculus. The sequence goes on from NZ_VZOW01000001.1 coordinate 453,013, forward strand.
CCGACCCGCCAGATCCATGCGGAGATCGCGCGGCAGCCGGGATTGCATCGCCATGTGCGCCATCTTGAGCCCGACTTTCTGCTGGAGGTGTGGTCGCGCAACGCCACGCCTCTGCGCCAGCGGGAGGCCGCGCGATGATCGGCGTCGTGGTGCCCGTGCATAACGAGGAGGCTTGCCTCGAAGGCTGCCTGATGGCGCTGAGCGCGGCCGCGCTGCATCCCGATCTCAACAGCGAACCGGTGCTGGTGGTGGTGGTGCTGGACGAATGCGATGACGATTCGCATGCGATCGCCCAACGCCACGCCACTACGCCGCTTATCTGCCTGTCGATCTCGGCGCGCAACGTCGGCATGGCGCGCCACACTGGCGCCGAATATTTGCTGGCGCGCGATGCGCGCTGGTTGGCGTTTACCGATGCGGACAGCCGCGTGGCGCCGGACTGGCTGGTTGCGCAGCTGGCGTTGCGTGCAGACGCCGTATGCGGGCTGGTCACCGTGGACGACTGGAGCGAACAGCCCGCACACGTGCCGGCGCGCTTTGCGGCGCGCTATCGCCCGGAAGACAACCACCGCCATGTTCACGGCGCCAACCTGGGCGTGTGTTCGCACGCCTATCGTCGCGCGGGCGGCTTTCCGCCGCATGCGACTAGCGAGGACGTGGCACTGGTTCAGCGCCTGATCGCCATCGACGCACAGATTGCCTGGAGCACGCAGCCGCGCGTCATCACCAGCGCACGTGCGCAGGGCCGCGCGCGCGGCGGCTTTGCCGATCATCTGGCGATGCTGGCCGCCCTATCGGCCGAGGCGATGCCGACGGATTGAACCGGGCGAGGCGACTTGCGACGCCCGCTTCATTGCGCGCCCGACTCAAGCCGCTTTGTCCTCCGACTTCTCCTTGCCTCGTTTCACGAACGTGACCTTGCCATTGCGCTCGACCACGATGCGCTCGACATCGGCAAGCGAATCCGATTGCAGCGACGCACGGATGTTCGCGGCGAGATCCTCCTCGCTGAGCATGGACCGCTGCATCGCGCTCCGGTCGAGGTTGCCGTGCTTGAGCAGATCGATGGCCGTGCCGCCCATCGCGCGATCGAGCCAGGGATGGCGGCTGGCCAGCCATCCAAGCAGACGATGCAGCGAGACCAGCATCAGCGCGGCGGCCAGCGTGGCACCCATCGGGCTCGCGCCAACAATCGCGCGCGACAGCACCGCGCCGAGCAACAGGATGATGCAGAGATCGAATGCGGTCTGCTGCGAAAACGCGCGCCGCCCCGCGCCGCGCAGCATGACCCATGCGGCGAAAAAGATCACCGCCGCGCGCAGCGCCATCTGATACCACGTCAGGTCGTTGCCGCGGCCAAACCAGTCGGAGAACTGCATCAGCGCGCTCGACATACGCCGATGACCTGCGTGCGTACGTGGCGCTCTAGCCGACGTAGCGCCGTGGATCGTGCTCAAACGAGCTGCGCGCGCGCACTTGCCCGTCGCGACCATGGATCAGCAATTCCACGTTGTCGCGCTGCGCTCGGGCCGTGCCGGCCTCGATCGCCTCGTCCTGCGTCGCGTAGAGCGTTCTGTGGCCGCTGCCGGCAGCTTCTACGGCCCAGCCCTCGCCCGCCGGCACGACATGGATGTTGGACGCCATTTTGGTTCTCCCTCGAATCCTTCGATGACAGCAGTGTTACGCGCACGCGAGCCATAACGCTATCGGTGGCGGTCTGACAAATCCACGGGATTTTCCAAGTGTGGTGCGCGACCTGTTGGTCGTCGATGCAGGCATGGCACGCATTCTGCGGAGGTACGCGTTTGCGCTGGACGCGCGAGCGGCCAGAACGGTCCTTTTTCACGCACGACAACGGAGATAACGCCATGCCGAAGCAACCGCCGAACAAGCAGACGCCACGGAAATCCGCCTCGCAAGGCGATGCCGCAACGCAGCAGGGAATCGCGCAGCACGATCCGAATCCCAGCCAGAACACCGCCGCCGGCAACAACAACGACGGCTCCTACGAAAGCGCGGTGGCGGATCGGCTCGCCAAGCGGCCCGCACGGCTCGGGTCGCCAAGTGTCGGCAACCTGGTGTCGAACGCCGGCAGGACGCTGACCACCAACCAGGGGCTGCAGATTCCGCAGGACGACGATTCGCTCAAGCTGGGATTGCGCGGCCCGACCCTGCTGGAAGATTTCCATCTTCGTGAAAAGATTACGCACTTCGACCACGAGCGCATTCCCGAGCGCGTGGTGCATGCGCGCGGTGCTGCGGCGCATGGTTACTTCGAGTTGACCGAATCGCTCGAAGACTACACAACCGCTGACCTATTCACGCGCGTCAATGAGAAGACGCCGGTCTTCGTCCGCTTTTCGACCGTTGCCGGCTCGCGCGGGTCGGCCGATCTGGCGCGCGACGTGCGCGGTTTTGCCACCAAGTTCTACACGCGGCAAGGCAATTTCGATCTGGTGGGCAACAACATCCCGGTGTTCTTCATCCAGGACGGCATCAAGTTTCCGGACTTCGTGCATTCGGTGAAGCCGGAACCGCACAATGAAATTCCGCAGGCCGCCTCGGCGCACGATACGTTCTGGGATTTCGTCTCGCTGCAGCCGGAATCGATGCATATGGTCCTCTGGACCATGTCCGGGCGCGCGATTCCCCGCAGCTTCCGCACCATGGAAGGTTTTGGCGTGCATACGTTCCGGCTGATCAACGCGAAAGGCGAAGCCACGCTGGTCAAATATCACTGGAAGCCGGTGGGCGGCGCGCATTCGCTGATCTGGGACGAGGCGCTCAAGATCAACGGCAAGGACCCCGATTTTCATCGGCGCGACCTGTGGGATTCGATCGAGGCGGGCCAGTATCCCGAGTACGAACTGGGCGTGCAACTGGTGCCCGAAACCGACATGCTCAAGCTCGGCTTCGACCTCCAGGATCCCACCAAGCTGATTCCCGAGGAACTGGTGCCGGTGCGCCGCATCGGCCGGATGGTGCTCGATCGCAACCCCGACAATTTCTTCGCCGAGACCGAACAGGTGGCCTTCCATCCGGGCCACATCCTGCCCGGCATGGATTTCACCAACGATCCGCTGCTGCATGCGCGGCTGTTCTCGTATATCGACACGCAGATCACGCGGCTTGGCGGCCCCAACTTCCACGAACTGCCGATCAACCGGCCGCTGTGCCCGGTGCACAACAACCAGCGCGACGGCTTTATGCGTCAAACCATCGTGCAGGGCAAGGAAAGCTACCAGCCCAATTCGGTCAGCGGCGGCTGTCCTTTCCTGGCTGGCGACGCCGACGCCTACCGGCATTTCCCCGCACCCGCCGAGGATGGCGCGATCAAGGCGCGAATCCGCAGCCAAACCTTTGCCGATCACTTCTCGCAGGCCAACCTGTTCTGGCGCAGCCAGTCCGATGTCGAACGCCAGCAGATCATCGCCGCCTATACCTTCGAGCTGTCCAAAGTGTCAGACCCGGCGATCCGGGCGCGCGTGGTCGGGCAAATCGTCCATATCGCGCCGGAACTGGCGGAAGGCGTAGCGCAAAACCTTGGCATCGAAGTGGAACCTGTCGGCGCCGACATCCAGATCAACGATTACGGCATCGACGCTTCGCCGGCACTGAGTCTCGACGCGCAGCCCAAGGGGGATATCACGGGCCGCAATATCGCCGTGCTGGTCAATGATGGCGTCGATGATGGCGCGATCGCCTCGCTGCAGAAGCTGGCCAGCGCGGCCCGCGCCAATATCCGCATCGTCGGTCCGCGCGCCAACAGCGTCACCACCGCAAGCGGCGCGTCGCTGCCGGTCGACCATGCGCTGTCGTCGGTGGGGTCCGTGCTGTTCGACGCCGTCTATGTGCCCGACGGCAAGGCGCCGCCGGCCGATCCCGATCCCGCAGCGCTGTTGTTCATCAGCGAGTCGTACAAGCACTACAAGGCGGTTGGCGCGGGCGGCAGCGGCGCGATGCTGGTGGCAGAGGCTGCGCGGCGCACGGGCATCGACGGCGGTTTTGCGGGCCCAGGGCTGATCGTGGCGAAAGCCGACAATGCCAAGCAGCATCAAGCCTTCCTGGACGCCGTCGGGCAGCATCGCTGGTGGCAACGTCCCGACGCCGAAAAGATTCCGGTCTGATTGGCGGCATCACGCCGGCGCGCTGGATGCGCCGGCGTGATGGCGTGCGATGCGGTTCAGGGGGTGCGGCGCGATGAATCCCACGAGTACCGCCACTTCGACGTCCTCCGCGTTGCCCGGTACGGCCTGCGTGGCATTGCGCCATCGCAGGCGTCGTCTGCAGGCAATCAGATGCGCCTGATCGGCAATCTCGTCATGCTTACCAGAGCGTGGCGACAAAGCCGACCACGATCAGCGCGATGCCGATCAGGAAGATCGGATGCGTCCAGGTGTAGCGGCGCGTGCCGCGCAACTGCTGCATTTTCTGGTTGCGATCCTGCACATCGTTGTGAAGCATGTTGTATCTCCATGGCGATGAGCCCGACGGCTCGACATCGCATCCACGTGCAGGATACGTGCCATGGGTATCCATCCCGCGGCATGCGCCACGCCGGGCCATAGCCGTGGCCCATGCCGACGTCGGGCAGGTAAAAATCGCCTCTCGTGTGGCAGATGTACTGGTAGCCCCTGCATTGCCGCCGCGCCGAGCCGCTCCTGTTTCGTCCGTCGCTTCATCCCCATGTCACGAACAATCCAAAGTCTCGCGCGGCTCGGGGACGCACTTTCCGCCTCAACCACGAGCCAGCCATGTGTTATCGGCTCTTTGCCGGGAGTCTGCCAATGGGCCGCCATTCGGTCAGCAACCCGGGAATCGTGGCGCGTATCGACTAAGATGTATGCCCTTTTCGATTTCCGCTGTTCCCGCAACGCTTGCCATGGCCCGCCTCAAACTCGATCTGCCCGCCGACCAGTTGTGCTTTTCCACCCATCTCACGGTACGTGTCACCGATATCAACGCGGCCAATCATCTGGCCAACGATTCGATGATTTCCATGATTTCGGAGGCGCGGGCCCGCTTCCTGTTTGAGTACGGCAGCGAAGGCGACCGGGTGGAAGGCGCCGGCATCATCGTCACCGATCTGGCGACGATGTACCGCAACGAGGCCCACGCGCGCGACCAGCTGTTGTTCGAAGTCGGCGTGATGGACTTCAACAAGTACGGCGGCGACATCATCTTCCGCATCACGCGGCCGCAGGATGGCGCCCTGATCGCCATGGCCAAATCCGGCTTTGTGTTCTTCGACTACGCCAGCAAGCGCGTCGTACCGATGCCGCAAGGCTTTGCCGCGCGTTTTCCCAAGGTCAACTGGGTCGCTTGATCCAATGCCCGGACGGCCCGGCCGCGCGTCCGGCAATCGGCCCGTCGCCTCATGCCTGTGCATGCAGCGCGCTGTGTCGTCCCTCACTCATTGAACACCCGCCGTTATGAATCAAAACCACGACAGCGCGCCGGAGACCGAATCTCCGCCGATCCATGAACCCAGGCTATGGCGCGACCGCGGCTGGACCGCGCGCGTCATCAAGAACGAAGATGGCGAAGGCTGGGCCGTCGAAATGATCCGCGATGGCAGTGCGGAACCCGCGTTGGTCGGTCCGTGGACCATGGGTCGCAACAAGGTCGATCCCAAGCCGCTCGATACGACGGCGCACCAGACGCTGGTGAAGACCGCCTCGGAGGTCATCCGCCGCCACGAGCAGCAACTGCATGCGCAGCTCAACAAGCAGGTGACCATCGAGATCGAATCGGACACGGTGACGGTAAAGCTGGCGATCACGCCCGACGAGTTCGAACCGTTTGCGACCCTGACGGCCGTCGGCGCCTTCGGTGACGTCCTTGCAACCGCGACCGTGCCGCCGGATTTCCGCCTGACTCGGGAAAGCGCCACGCGCTGGGCGACGGGCGGCTTTGCCGATATCCGGCGATAGCAGATTCGGGCAAAGCGACAAAAACCGGGTAAATCCAACACGCGTGCTACAGTTAGCGCCCTTACGTCTACGGCTGGCATGCCGCGTGGCGCAAACCGCCCCGAATTCGACGTGCCTGGGCTTGAATTTATATCGACGACTAATCGAGCCCGGCTGATGGATCGGGAATCCGCTTGCCGCCGCCGATCGCTCGCTTCTTGTCGCCCGCCCCCACATCGAGCACCGCGTGGGTTTTTCACCTTTCTCATGCGCGTGCTGCTTATGGATCCTCGTCCTCAGTCTTCGAATGATGTGCTCTGCACGTCGCTGCGCCTGTTTTCGGCGTTGCCGTTATCGGCAGTGCATATCGCCGGCCGCTTGCTGGGGCGTCTGGTGTACGCGCTGCCGGGCGGTTATCGGCGGCATCTGCGCAGCAATGCTTCCCAGGCCGGATTCAGCGATCCGGATTTTGCCCGGCAGGCCGCTGGCGAAACAGGCGCGATGATGACCGAACTGTCGCGCGTATGGTTCCGCAGCAAGGTCAGTCTGGACCAGGTGATCTGCGACGACTGGGCCGTGATCGAAGAGGCGCTGGCCGAAGGCCGCGGGCTGATCATGCTGACCCCGCACCTTGGCTGTTTCGAACTGGCCGCGCGCTATGCCGCAGAAAGGATCTCGCTGACGATCATGTTCCGTCCGCATCGCAAGGCAAAACTGCGCGGGCTGCTGCAATTCGTGCGCGATACGTCAAAGCTGAAGGCGGTGCCCGCCACGGCCCAGGGGGTTCGTTCATTCGTGCGCGCCTTGCGGCACGGCGAAGCGATTGGATTGCTGCCGGATCAGGCGCCCAAGGGGGATGGCGTCTGGGCGCCCTTCTTCGGCCGCATGGCCTACACGATCACGCTGCCCGGCAAGCTCGCTGCGCAGACCGGCGCGCCACTGATCGTGGCCGCGGGCGAACGTCTGCCGGATGGAAAGGGATGGCGCATGCACGTGAAGCGGCTGACCGGGCCGCTGCCCGAGACGGTCGAGGCGCAAGCCGCATGGATCAATGCGGAGCTGGAAGAGATGATCAGACGATTCCCTCTGCAATATTTGTGGGGATACAACCGGTTCAAGGTCCCCGCCGGGGTTTCGGCGCCCGCAGCCGCGTGAAGGCGCAGCGCCCGGCCGCGGCGCCCCGATAGCGACATCGATGGCATCGGCAGCGTCCGCCGATCGGCGACCGCCCCGGTTGCCTGCGCGGCGCCTGCTGGGTTGCTGCCGCGAGTCGGGTACACGCACAATCCACGGCGAAGCGCGCGCGGCTATAATCGGCGCAAACTTTTATTTGGCTTAAGGCGATGGGTTTCGAACAACTTGCAGCACTGAAGAAAGAACTGGCAGCAAAGGCAAAGCAGGCGGCGCAAGCCAAACGCGAAGCGCAGCCGTCGCGCGAATCGACGGCCAAGCCGGCACGCCCGCAACGCAAGCCAGGGGCCGGTGCGGCCAAGGCCGGCGGAGCGAAGGACGGCGCTGCAAAGGCTGGCGCAGCAAAAGCCGGCCCGACCAAACCTGTCGATCCAGTGGTCCAGACCATCGGCCGGCTGCAGAAGCGATTCCCTCAGGCATTTCCGAAAAAGCCGGCGCCCAAGGTGCCGCTCAAGATCGGCATCCTCGAGGACATCCTGCAACACGCGCAGGAACTGGGCCTGAGCGAGGCCGAATTACGCGATGCGATCCGCACGTGGTGCCGCGGCGCCCGCTACTGGATCGCTCTTGTGGAAGGCGCCCCGCGCCTGGATCTGACGGGGCAGCCGCAAGGCAGCGTCACGCAGGCCGACGCGCGACGCGCTCAGTATCTGCAGAACCGACGCCCCAAACCCGCGCCCGAAGCCGCCGCCGCAGCGCCGGCGAGCGAGCCGCCTGCCTCGGAGTAACGATCGGCATAACTGCCGGCCTCAGCGATCGGTTGCCGGCTGCCCCGGCAACCGGCACCACATCCGTCGCCGAATGCCCGGCCGCGTGGCGCGACGACAGGTCCAGGCTGTTCCATATTTTCTGGAACGACGCCAAGCCCATGATCTTCCAGTTCCAAATCGCAACGCCGCACGAGATTGCTGAGACCGAGGCAGTCACGATTGCCGCCTTTGCCGATACGGCCACGTAAATAGTCGCCTCACCTTCCGGTAAACCTCGCCGGACGCCGTTCGATGAAGTGCGACACACCTTCCGTGAAATCCTCGCTCTGGATGCTCTCGAACATTTCGGCGTTGGCCAGTTGCGTGGCTTCCGCCAGCGTCTGGAACGGTTGCTCCCAGAGTTGGCGCTTCATTACGCCGATCGAGCGTGGCGAAACGTTTTCGGCCAGATCGTCCGCATAGGCCAGCGTACTGGCCATCAGGCTGTCGGACTCGTATAGGCGGTCCACCAGCCCCATCTGCAGCGCCTCCTGCGCGGTGACTTTGCGAGCGGAGTACAGCAGGTCCGCCGCATGGCCTGGCCCCACCACGCGCGGCAGCAGCCACGCGATGCCGTGCTCGGCAATCAGGCCACGCCGTGCGAAGGCTGTGTTGAATGCCGCCCGGCTACTGGCGAAGCGCATGTCGCTGTACAGCGCGAAGACGAGTCCCAGCCCCGCCGCCGCGCCATTGATCGCCGCGATCACCGGTTTTCGCATCGCCGGAAAGTATCCGTAGCGGGACTGGTAGTCGGCGCGCCGGTTCATGTCGTACGGCCGCATCCATTGCGCCGCGCGGATATCGCCTGGCGGCAGTATCTCAAGTTCGTTGATGTCCATGCCCGCGCAAAAGCCCTTGCCGGCGCCGGTCAACACCACCACGCGGATGGTGTCGTCGCGGTCCGCCGCTTCCATGGCGTCGCGCAGTTCGGCCTCCATCACCTTGGTCAAGGCATTGAGCTTGTCCGGCCGGTTCATGGTGATGATGGCGACATGATCGTTCCGCTCGGAACGGGTCACCGTGATTTCCTGGTACATGCTGGAATTCCTGGAATTGGCTTACTGTGGAAACTGGACCGCGCGTGGCTCCAGGAACTCTTCGAGTCCGTAGACGCCGCCTTCACGCCCGACGCCGGACATGCCGAATCCACCGAATGGCGCGGCGGCGTTGAACCGCGCACCGTTGATATCCACCTGCCCCGCGCGCAGTTGATCGGCCACCGCCTCGGCGCTCGCGTCATCGGCTGCCCAGACGGTGGCGGCCAGCCCGTAGCGAGTGCCGTTTGCCTGCGCAATCGCTTCGTTGACGGTGTCATAGCAGAGCACGGCCAGCACCGGGCCAAAGATCTCCTCGGTGGCCAGGCGGCTGTCCGGCGATACGTTGCCGTAGACGGTCGGGGCCACGAAGTAGCCGCGCCCCGGGACGGCGGCATCGGGGCCACCGGCGATGCGCTCGAAGCCGGCCCGCTCCGCCTCGGCGATATGGGCCAGCACGCGCTGGCGCTGCAAGGCGGACAGCAGCGGGCCCACGCGAGTCGCGCCATCAGCCGGATCGCCCAACACCATGCCGGCGACGGCGTCCGCCAATAACGTGCGGCATTGCGGATAGTCGGCCCGGGGAACGATCAGGCGCGTGGTCGCGCTGCAGGTCTGTCCGGCATTGAGAAAGCACGAAGCGACAGTTGCCTTGACCGCGCGGGCGAGGTCGGCGCCGGGCAGCACGATGGCTGGCGACTTGCCGCCCAGTTCCATCGACACGCGCTTCATGTCGCCCGCTGCCAGCGCTGCCACCTTGCGGCCGACCTGCGTCGAGCCGGTGAACGACACCATCTGCACACCGGGATGCGTCACCAGTGCCTCGCCCACTTCGCCGTCGCCCCAGACGATGTTCAACACGCCCGGCGGCATGCCAGCCTGCTCGCACGCCGACATCAGGTGCGCCGCGGCTGCCGGCGCCAGTTCCGAGGGTTTCAGCACCACCGTGCACCCCGCCAGCAGGGCGGGCGCGAGCTTGCCGGTGATCTGGTGCAGCGGATAGTTCCAGGGTGTGATGGCGGCCACCACGCCCACGGGCATCATCGTGACCCGCGAGTGACCGACTTCGCGCACGAAGGCGAAGGTGCCCGCCAGAGCCGCCGTGGCACGCCAGGCGGCGACAGGTGCATCCACCTGGATGCGCTGTGCCAGCTTCAGCGGCATGCCAACTTCCCGCGAGATCTGTTGTGCCAGCGCCTGGCCGGTAAGCTCCAGCGCATCGGCAACGGCGCGCAGCACCGCCGCACGGGCATGCACGCCTAGCCGTTGCCATGCGGCCAGCGCGCGCGCGGCGGCCTTGACTGCCTGGTCGACGTCGCGGGCGTTGCCAAGATGCACGTCGCCCAATGGGGCTTCTGTCGCGGCGTCATGAATGCGCACGGTCCTGCCATCGGAAACCGCACATCGCTGGCCATCGATGAAGTGTTGGTTCCACTCGATCATTGTTTTTCCTTCGCATTGCGTTGGCTGAGAAATTCGGCCATTACGCGCTGTGGTTCGCCATCGGCATAGCATTCAAGCTGCGCGCGGATGCCCGCCACGCAGGCGTCGTCAAAGCCTGGCTGGGTCATGGCGCGCAAGCGCTGCTTCGACAAGCGTACCGACGTCGGAGGCAACGACGCGAGCGAACGCGCGCGCGCCAGCGCGGCATCCATCAATTCGGCCTCGGCATGCAATGCCGTTACCAGGCCGATTTCGTAGGCACGCTGCCCGGACACCAGTTCGCCAGACAGCGACATCTGCACGTTATGCGTGTGTCCCACGTGCAACGTCATCAGGTACGAGCCGACGATGCTGGCCAAGCCCGCCTTTACCTCGGGCTGTCCCCAGCGGCTGTCCGGCGTGGTCAGCCGCCAGTCCGCGCACAGCGCCAGCTGGAACCCGGCGCCTGCGGCCACGCCCTGCACTGCAGCTACGCAAGGCTTGTCGAGATCGCGCACGGCCTGGTACATCGCCCGCTGGCGATTGAGCCACGGCACGATCTGCTGCCATGTCACCGCGGCGGCTTCGTCCAGGTCCTGGCCAGCGCAGAACGCGCGCCCACCCGCCCCGGTCAGCACCACCGCCCGCACGGACGTATCGGCATTGAGGCGGCCCAGCGCGGCGATCAATTCGCCGCGCAGCGCATCGTTGACGGCATTCATGCGCGCCGGCCGGTTTAGTGTGACGACGGCCAGGCTGCCATCGCGCTCCACAAGCACAGGTTCCATATCAGGCTCCATGAAGTTCCACCACGGCGTCGACGGCCAGGACGCCCTCGCCCGCGGCCATCACCATCATGGGATTGATGTCGACCGACTTCAGCGCGCCGCGATGGCGCAGCGCCCAGTTGCCGAGCGCCACGGCTGCCGAGGCCAGCGCATCGAGGTCCAGCGCGGGGATGTCGCGGTAGCCATCGAACAGCGGCGCCAGCCGCAGCCGCGCGCAAGCCGCCTTCGCCTGCGCCACGTTGAACGGCGCCAGCAACGTGACAATGTCCTTGCGCAACTCGAGCAGCGTGCCGCCCTCGCCGATCATCACGAGCGGCCCGAACACGGGATCGACCGATACCCCCAGCGCAAACTCATGGCGCCCCTTGACCATCGGCGCCACCACCACGCGCGGGGCGTCCACGCCCAGGACACCCAGCGTGGCCAGGCAGTCTTCGGCGGCCTGCGCCACGGCGGGTACATCGGACAGCCGCAGGCGCACCAGTCCGTGCTCGCTCTTATGCGGGACCTCGGCAGCGCAGCCCTTGACCACGACCGGCCCGCCACCGAGCGCAGCAAACGCGGCCACCGCTTCGCTGGCGCTTGCGCAGAAGCGATACGGCACTACCGGGACGCCGGCTTCGGCCAACAGCGACAGGCTGCGAGCCTCATCCTGCAGGCCGTGGCCCGGCAGTGGCTGCGCGGCCGGAGGCACGCAATCCTCGGCAGCGGCCTCCAGCCGTGCATGGGCGGCGTACTGGGCCAACGCGGCAATCGCATCGGCCTCGGTCACAAAGGTGGGCACGCCATGGCGCACGAAGACCTCGCGCACCGACCCTTGCGGCGCGCTGGCCACCAGCGGCTTGCCCAGCCGCTCGCTAAAAGCGGCCGCATCGCGGGCCAGCGCCTCCACGTCGTAGCCCGGGCCCGCCACGGGGATGCCGACCATGACCATATCGGCCTGCGGATCAGCGCCCAGCGCATCGAGCACACGCGGGAACATGTCACCGTGGCCCATCAGTGCCGCCGTCATGTCCAGCGGATTATTCGCGGTACCGAATTCAGGCAGGATGGCGCCAAGCCGGTCCAGCGTTTCCGGCTGCAACTCCGTCAGCGGCAAGTCGTGGCGCTCCGCCAAGTCCGCCGCCATCACGCCGACGGCGCCGCTATGGCTCATCACCACGGTGCGGCCTTGCCCCGGTGTGCGGTTTTGCAGGTAGAGCGGCACGGCACGCACCAGTTCGCCGATGTCGCCGGCCCGCCAGATACCGTGACGCGCCAGAAAGGCGTCGATGGCCGCATCGTTGCCAACCAGCGCGCCGGTATGCGATGCCGCCGCGCGCGCGCCGCGCTGGCTGTTGCCGGCCTTGATCGCCACGATACTGACGCCACGGCTACGCGCCAGCGCGGCGGCACGGGCCAGTGCAGCCGGGTCCGAGATCGATTCCAGGTAGACCAGGATCAACCGCACCTCCGGGTCTTCGGCGACGGCACAGGTCATGGCACAGGCGTCCAGGTCTGCGTCGTTGCCGGTCGCAACCAGATAGCGCACGCCAAATCCGGCCTGACGCAGCAACGCATAGGGCATGACGCTGGCCGCGCCGCTCTGGCTGATGATGGCGATGGGTCCATCCTGGGGCGCCACCTCCATGAACATCGTCGAGAAATTCAGCACGGCGCCGCTCGCGAAATTGGCCGTGCCCTGCGCATTCGGGCCCACCAGCCGCATGCCGCCCGCATTCGCCACGTCCACCAGTTGTTGCTGGCGCTGCCGCCCGGCCTCGCCGGTTTCGGCAAACCCCGACGCCATGATGACCGCCGCCTTGACCCCGGCCTCGGCGCAGACCCGTACCTGCTCCAAGGTGGCATCACCCGATACCGCGATGACCACCGCGTCTGGCGTTTTTCCGATGGCGTCGAGCGTGGGATACGCGCGATAGCCCTGGATCGTGTCGCGCCCTGGATTTACCGGAAACACCTCACCCTGGTAGCCGAACTGGCGTAGGTAGTGGATCGGCCGGCCGCCCACCTTGTTGGGATTGTCCGAGGCGCCGATGACGGCCACCGAGGCCGGCGCAAACAGCGCGTTGAAGGTCTCAGTCAAGGGTCGCTCCCGATGCCTTGACCACGGGCGACCACTTGGCTGCGTCATGCTGGACCAGCTTTGCGAAATCGGCAGGCGTGCCCGGCAGTGGCCGCGCTCCCAGGGCGGCCAGTTGGCGCTGCACGTCGGCTTGCGCCAGTACTTTCTGCAGCTCGCCGTTGAGTTGGTGGATCACTTCCGGCGGCGTGCCTTTGGGCGCTGAGAGTCCGAACCAAATGGTGACGTCAAACCCCGGCAGCCCGGACTCGGCGATCGTCGGCACCTTGGGCAGCGTTTCCGAGCGCGTCGGGCCGCTCACGCCCAGTGCCTTGACCTTGCCGCTGCCGATGTACTGCACCTGGCTCGAGACCGTATCGAACATCATCGAGATACGCCCGCCCAGCAGGTCTGTAAATGCAGCGGCCGAGCCCTTGTAAGGCACGTGGACGATATCGATGCCAGCCATCGACTTGAACAGTTCGCCAGACAGGTGATTGGAGCTGCCGTTGCCGGCGGAGCCAAAGGTCAGGGAGCCCGGCTTCTGTTTTGCCAGCGCCACGAGTTCCTTGACGCTGGCGACCGGCAGGCTGTTGGGCACCACCAGCACGTTCACCGTAGACGCCACCGAGCCCACCGCATCGAACGCTTTGACCGGGTCGACCTTCATCGACCGATAGAGCGACGGGTTGATGGCCATGGTGCCTGTGGTGGCGAAGAACAGCGTATAGCCATCGGGCGCTGCGCCAGCCGCCGCTTCGGTGGCGATCGTGCCGCCCGCGCCGCCGCGGTTGTCGACGATCACCGGCTGGCCAAGCTGCTGCGAAAGATGCTGCCCGATCAGCCGTGCCATGGCGTCGGTTGGGCCGCCCGCCGGAAACGGCACAATCAGTCGGACCGGCTTGGTGGGATAGCCGGCGGCCGCGTGCGCCATGGCGCCGAACGCCAGCGGCGCCATGGCCAGCGCCAACGCGCATAACGGCCGGCGCAGCGCCCCCCATATCTTCGGAAAGGTTCGCATCTTGTCTCCATATCGTTGGTCGCCCCTCTCTGCATGGAGGGATGACCGCAGTGTAGGGAGACTTCAGCCGACGCAAAAGCGTATAGTCTGCGATACCTGATATCCATTTTTTGGATGGCTGCAGAAAATGAATCTAAAACAGCTGGAAACCGTGGCGCTGGTGGCGGAACTTGGGTCGCTCTCGCGCGCGGCGCGGGCGATGGGGACCGCCCAATCGCTGGTCAGCCGCGCGATTGCGCAGATCGAGTCCGAATGGGGCGACCGACTGTTCGAGCGGACCGGACGGGGCGTGGTCCTGTCCGAGTTCGGCAAGCGCGTCTTGCCGGAAATCGAGCTGCTGCTGGTGCAGTCGGCACGCTTGCATGACGAGGTGCGCAATGCGGCCGGCGTGCCGACTGGCATCGTACGGATCGGGGTGTTGCCTTCGATGACCCGACGGCTGATTCCGGCGCTATTTGAGGATCTGACGATCACCGCGCCGGGTGTGCGGCTGCGCGTCAGTGAGGGATTTAGCGGCCAGCTCGACGAACAGCTCGATTCCGGCCATCTCGACCTGGCCGTCATCAACCGCTACGGACCCAGTCCGCGCCAGAACGAAGACGTGCTCGCCAACGTGACCACCTATCTGATCGGCAAACCCGACCATCCGCTGGCAAGCCGGCGCACCGTCGATTTCAGACAGCTCGATGGCGTGCCGCTGGTATTGCCGCCCGCCCCCAATGGCTTGCGCTCGATCCTGGACCAGCATGCCCGGCAGCAAGGCGTGACGCTGGACGTGGCACTGGAAGTGGAATCGCTCAATACGATGAAGGAGGTGGCGCTATCGGGTCACGCCCTGACCATCCTGCCCGAACTGGCCGTGGATCGTGAAATCGGCACCGGACAGCTGGCTGCGGCCGAAATCGTCGAGCCGCGGCTGACACGCTCGATCAGCTTGGCGCTGACCCAGCATCATCCGCTGTCGCGAGCGGCCCGTTTGGTGCTGTCACGTCTGCACGGCCTGGTGCCGCGCGTGGCCAGCGGTGATTGGCCACGGTCGCAGTGACGACGTCCGGTTTCTTTGAAAACAAAAAAGATCACTAAACAGTGACCTTTTTTGGAATGGCAAACCTCCGGCCGGTGCCGCAATCGCTTCGGAATCGGTGGACGGGAATTCTTTGAGCCCAGCCTCCGGTTCTTACGGCAGGCTTTCTCGCCGACTTGTTTCGCTAGCCGGCGATAGCCCCGGAAGTACCTGATTTCACTCCCACTCGATTGTCGCAGGCGGCTTGCCCGATACGTCGTAGACGACGCGGTTCAGGCCGCGGACTTCGTTGATGATGCGGTTCGAGCAGCGGCCGAGCAGCGCATACGGCAGGTGCGCCCAGTGTGCGGTCATGAAATCGGTGGTCTGCACGGCGCGCAGTGCCACGACGTAATCGTACGTGCGGCCATCGCCCATCACGCCTACCGACTTGACCGGCAGGAACACGGCGAATGCCTGGCTGGTCAGGTCATACCAGCTCTTGCCTACCTGATGCGGCTCGCACAGACCAGCGGCTGCATCCTGCTCGGTCGCGATGGTCTTGCGCAGTTCCTCGATGAAGATGGCGTCCGCGCGGCGCAGCAGTTCCGCGTAATCGCGCTTGACCTCGCCCAGGATCCGCACGCCAAGGCCCGGGCCCGGGAACGGATGGCGGTAGACCATCTCGGGCGGCAGGCCCAGCGCCACGCCGAGTTCGCGCACTTCGTCCTTGAACAGGTCGCGCAGCGGCTCCAGCAGCTTCAGGCCGAGGGTCTCCGGCAGGCCGCCCACGTTGTGGTGGCTCTTGATGGTGGTGGCTTTCTTGGTCTTGGTGCCGCCCGATTCCACCACGTCCGGGTAGATCGTGCCCTGCGCCAGCCATTTGGCATTGCTGAGCTTTTTGGCTTCGGCCTGGAACACTTCCACGAATTCGCGGCCGATGATCTTGCGCTTCTGCTCGGGGTCGGTCACGCCGGCCAGATGGCCCAGGAACTGTTCCGAAGCATCGATGTGGACGACCTTCGCGTGCAGGCGGCCCGCGAACATGTCCATCACCATCTTGCCCTCGTCGAGCCGCAGCAAGCCGTGGTCGACGAACACGCAGGTCAGTTGGTCGCCGATCGCGCGGTGGATCAGCGCCGCCGCCACCGACGAATCGACGCCGCCGGACAGGCCCAGGATCACTTCCTCATCGCCCACCTGCTCGCGGATCTTTTGCACGGCTTCGGTGATGTGGTCGCGCATCACCCAGTCGGCCTTCGCACCGGCGATCTGCAGTACGAAGCGCTCGAGCATCTCGCGGCCCTTCGACGTGTGCGTGACTTCGGGGTGGAACTGCACCGCATAATAACCGCGCGCCTCGTCGGCCATGCCGGCGATCGGGCAGCTCGGCGTCGATGCCATCAGCTTGAAGCCATCGGGCAGCGCCGTGACCTTGTCGCCGTGGCTCATCCAGACCTTGAGCATGCCGTGACCTTCCGGCGTGCTGAAATCCTCGATGCCCTTGAGCAGATTGGTATGGCCATGGGCGCGCACTTCCGCGTAGCCGAACTCGCGCGAATCGCTCCATTCCACCTTGCCGCCCAACTGCACGGCCATGGTCTGCATGCCATAGCAGATGCCCAGGACGGGCACGCCGAGATCCCACACCGCCTGCGGCGCGCGCAGCTGATGGTCTTCGTACGTGCTGGCGTGGCTGCCGGACAGGATCACGCCCTTGGGCGCGAACTCGCGGACGAACTCGTCGCTGACGTCGTTGGGGTGGATCTCGCAGTAGACGTGTGCTTCGCGAACGCGGCGCGCGATCAGCTGCGTGACTTGCGAGCCGAAATCAAGAATGAGGATTTTGTCGTGCATGATGAGCCGTTGGCAGTGCGTCCGGATCGGGTTCGGGCATCACCTCGGTGCCCGGACCATAGCCGGGCGGCGGCGTGATGACCGGCTCGCGCCGGTATTCGGGAGATACGGTGGATGCGTTGGCGCGCGCCGGACGGGCCGCGCCAACATCGGCGACGTCGGTGACGTCACGGACATCGTTCGGATGGTAGACAGCAGTTGCGCGTGCGTCGCGCTCGGCCTTGGCCTGGTCGGCCAGCACGCGCTCGCGCAGCCGCACCTTCTTGGCAGATGGAATCTGCACGATGGCGAAGAACAGCATCATCGCGGCCAGCGTGAGCAGCCAGACCTTGCCGGCGCCCTGCACGGGCATATCGAGGAACAGCGTCCAGACAGCGATCATGATGGCGCTGACCAGATTGGTATAGCCCACCGTGCGGGCCACGGGCACCGTCAACTGCCCATTGATGGTGGCCAGGAACAGCAGCCATGACAGGCCGATCGTTGCCACGCCCAGCAACTGCCCGAACAGGGCCGGTTGGGCCGGGGGCAATTGCAGCGCGGCGTACAGCGTGGAAAAAGGCGACATCAGCAGCAGGATGCCGAGCAGCAAGTGAAGCAGCGCATCGAAAAACAGCACGGCTCGCAGCAATACCTTCATGGGCGCTCCTTATTGCGGCGCGGCCGCGCGGCCCCGTCGACTTCAACGAAACCAGCGCGGCCGTGATGCCCTGTCGGGCGGGGCCAGATCGAATCAATCGATATGGTAGTTCGGCGCTTCCTTGGTGATCTGCACGTCATGCACGTGCGATTCGCGCATGCCGGCCGCAGTGATCTGCACGAACTCGGAAGTTTCGTGCCATTGCGGAATCGAGCTTGCGCCGCAGTAGCCCATCGACGCGCGAATGCCGCCGGTCAGCTGGTGGATGATCGCCTGCACCGGACCCTTGTAGGCCACGCGGCCTTCGATGCCTTCCGGCACCAGCTTGTCGACGTTGGCAGTGTTGTCTTCCTGGAAGTAGCGGTCCGCTGCGCCGTCCTTCATCGCGCCGACCGAACCCATGCCGCGGTAGCTCTTGAACGAACGGCCCTGGAACAGGAACACTTCGCCCGGCGCTTCCTCGGTGCCCGAGAACATGCCGCCCATCATCACCGTGTGGGCGCCTGCCGCCAGTGCCTTCGCCACGTCGCCCGAATAGCGGATACCGCCATCGGCGATCAGCGGCACGCCCGTGCCCTTCAGCGCCTCGGCAACGTTTGACACCGCGGTGATCTGGGGCACGCCGACGCCTGCCACGATACGCGTGGTGCAGATCGAGCCCGGGCCGATGCCGACCTTGACGCCGTCGGCGCCATGCTCGACCAGGGCCAGTGCCGCGGCGCCGGTGGCGATATTGCCGCCGACCACCTCGACCTGCGGGAAGTTCTGCTTGACCCAGCGCACGCGGTCCAGCACGCCCTGGCTATGTCCGTGCGCCGTGTCGACCACGATCACGTCCACGCCGGCCTTGACCAGCAATTCGACGCGTTCGTCGTTGTCCGGGCCCACACCGACCGCGGCGCCCACGCGCAACTGACCATGCGCATCCTTGCTGGCCAGCGGGTTGTCCACGGCTTTCTGGATGTCCTTCACGGTGATCAGGCCGCGCAGTTCGAACGCGCTGTTGACGACCAGCACGCGCTCCAGGCGGTGGCGGTTCATCAGCCGCTTGGCCTCGTCCAGCGGCGCGCCTTCGGCCACGGTCACGAGCTTTTCGCGCGGCGTCATCTTGGCGCGCACTGGCGCATCCAGTTCTTCTTCGAAGCGCAGATCGCGGTTGGTGATAATGCCGACGACGGTCTTGCCTTCCAGCACCGGAAAGCCCGAAATGCCATGCTGCTGCGACAGTGCGATCACATCGCGCACTTTCATGTCGGGCGAAATGGTGATCGGATCACGCAGGACGCCGGATTCGTAACGCTTTACGCGCGCGACTTCGCGGGCCTGATCGGCGGGCTTGAGGTTCTTGTGGACGATACCGATACCGCCGGCCTGCGCCATGGCAATCGCCAGGCGCGCTTCCGTCACCGTATCCATGGCGGCGGACAGCAGCGGAATGTTGAGTTCGATCGAACGGGTCAGGCGGGTGCGGAGGGAAACATCCCGAGGCAGGACGGCCGAATAGGCCGGGACGAGCAGCACATCATCAAACGTGAGTGCTTTCTGGACAAGACGCATAGCGAATCCTCTAGGCGCAAAAGCAGATTATACAGGAATGCAGGATTTGCTGATGCGTTCCTGCAAGGCCTTTGCTATTCTCGGCCACCTTTTCAAACGGGATCGGCGGAGCATGGGAATTGGCGTGTTGTGCGGCCTGCTGGCCGGCGCGTTCTGGGGCATGGTGTTTATCGCACCGAAGCTGCTGCCGGTGTTTTCGCCGTGGGAACTGGCGATCGGCCGCTACCTGGCGTACGGGGTGGTGGCGTTCGTCGCGGCGCTGCCGCTGATGCGCCGGATCGCGCGCAAGCTGACGCGCGCCGATTGCGCTGCCCTGCTGCGCCAGGCCTTTACCGGCAACCTGCTTTACTACGTGCTGCTGGCATTCGGCGTGCAGCTGGCGGGTGTGGGGCCGACATCGCTGATCATCGGCATCCTGCCGATTTCCGTAACGCTGATGGGACGGCGCGACCACGGCGCGGTGCCGCTGCAACGACTTGCGCTACCACTGCTCGTGGTGGGCGCGGGCATCGCCTGCATCAACATCGACCTGTTCGGCGGCGCAGGCGCTGCGCACGGCGCCGCGGCCGGCGAAATCGCGCGCCCAGTGTGGCAGAAGATTGCGGGCGTGCTGTGCGCGGTCGGCGCGCTGATTTGCTGGACGCTCTACGCGGTGGACAACGCACGATATCTGCAGCGCAACCCGCACTTCAGCGGCAACGAATGGTCCGCGCTGTACGGGCTGTCGACGGGACTGGTGTCGCTGGTGCTGGCCGCAATCGGCTGGGCCTTATTTGGCGACGCGCTGACCGCGGCTGACAGCGGGCGCGACTGGCGCTGGTTCTGGATGGTCAACGCGGCCGTTGCGCTCGGAGCGTCGCTTATTGGCAACAATCTCTGGAACATCTCGAGCCGTCGCCTTCCCCTGACGCTTTCCGGCCAGATGATCGTGTTCGAGACGCTATTCGCGCTGGCATACGGCTTTGTGTTCGACCACCGCTGGCCCCGGCCGCTGGAACTCGCCGCCATTGTGTTGCTGATGGTCGGCGTGGCATGGTCGGTCCGCTTGCACGCCACCGACAAGTCTCAGTAGACTGGCAGGCGATGCTGGCGGGATCACATCGAAGTCCACCCCCCCACTGGCGCCAGATGGACCATACAACCCGCTCGACTGCACCTGCACCCGCCATGACACGATCGTCCGCGCTGTACCTGCTGATCGCCGCAAGCCTGGCCACACCGGCCGCCGCGTTCGCGCAATGGCAATGGAAAGACGCCAACGGCCGGACGGTCTACAGTGACGTCCCGCCGCCGCCATCGGTGCCCGAGCGCGCCGTGATTTCCGCACCGGGCCGGCTTGCGGGCGCATATCGTCCGCTGGAGGACGAAGCGGGCAGGACCGACGCCAAAGCGGATGCCAACGCAAAACCGGACGCAAGGATGACCGGCAACGCGCCGCGCATGCAGCCCGTCAGCGCAAAGCCAAAATCCGAGAAATCGAGCGATCCCGACGAAGCGTTCCGGGAACGCCGCGACGCGCGTATCAAGGCCGATCTTGAAGCGGCAACCAAGGAACGCGAACAATTGGCACGGCAGCAAAAGTGCGAGGAAATGCGCAACTACGCCACGGGTCTGAGCCAGGGCCTGCGGGTGTCGCGTGTCGCTCCGGATGGTTCGCCGGTACGTCTCGATGGCGCCGAACGCGAAGCGGAACTTGCCCGCGCCAATGAATCGCTGAACCAGGCCTGCAGCGGCTGACGCAACTTTTCAACTGGATCGTGCCAACAGGAATGGCGTCAGGAAAAGCGTGTCAGGCGCCCTGTCCGCCGGTTCCGTCCCGGCGGCGCAGCCACTTCTGGCCTTCGCGCACACCGGACTGCCGCACCTTCTGCACACGCTTGCGGCGCGCGGTTTTTGGGTCCGCAGTGAGCGCCCGGTAGACCTCCACCCGGTCGCCCTCACGCACGATGGTGTCGAGCGTCTTGAGCTTGCCGTATATGCCGACCCGCGCCGTCGTGGGATCGACTTCCGGATGCGCTGTCGTCAAGCCGCTCAGTTGGATGGCATCAAGGATCGTCGTACCGGCCGCGACCGCGATCTCGCGCAGGAACACCGCATCCGGCAGCGCGTAGCAGACCGATAGCCGAATGTCGGCGCTTTCAGGACTGGCTGGCATAGACCACCTCGGCTCGCTTCACGAAGGCGTCGACAAAGGTATTGGCGATCATGCTGAACACGGGGCCAATGATCTTCTCCAGAATGACGCTGGAAAACTCGTAGTGCAGGTGGAATTCGATCTTGCACGCATCCGCGCGCAGCGGCGTGAAACGCCACGTCCCGTTGAAGGCCTTGAAAGGGCCGTCAGCAAACGTCATATCGATACGGGTTGGCCGTTCCTGCGTGTTGCGCGTGTGGAAATACTGCTTGATGCCGTTGAAATGAATGTGAATCTTGGCGTCGAGCAGCGTGTCGGTCTGCTCGAAGATCTCCACCCCGCCACACCAGGGCAGGAACTTGGGATAGTCTTCAACGCGCGTGACCAGGTCGTACATCTGTTCGGCCGAGAAACCGAGCAGGACGGATTTATGGACGTCTGCCATGTATTCGGGAAACTGGCCCCGTCCGGTCTGGGCCGAGGCGGAGCGGTTTGCTAAAATCATGATTTTAGCCGACGGCGGCCGATGCGGCACGCTGGGCGGCAACCACGGCATCACGCCACTGAACCACCGGCCGCTCGACCACGAGCGGCAACCTTGCCTAGGAACTCACCTCCCGCATGACGATCGCTGACAACAAGAAGGCCTTTTTCGACTACTTCATCGAAGAACGCTACGAGGCCGGGATCGTTCTGGAGGGCTGGGAAGTCAAGGCAATCCGCGCCGGCCGCGTGCAGATCAAGGAAGGCTACGTCGTCGTGCGAAATGCCGAGATGTACCTGATCGGCGCCCACATCAGCCCGTTGCAAAGCGCATCGACGCACGTAAAACCGGACCCCGTTCGGACCCGCAAGCTTCTGCTGAAGGCCGATGAGATCAAGAAACTCATTGGGAAAGTGGAACAGCGCGGCTACACCCTGGTGCCGCTGAACCTGCATTACACGCGCGGACGCGTCAAATGTGAGATCGGCCTGGGCAAGGGCAAGAAGCAATTCGACAAGCGCGAAACGGAGAAGAATCGAGACTGGCAGCGGGAAAAGGCGCGGATCATGAAAGGCGGCGAGAAGGAATAAGGTGGGCCGCCTGGTGTAAAGCTGGCAGCGCGGCCGCCGGTTGGCCGTGGTGCCTAGGCCGTGATTTCCTGCCACTGCGCGGCGACGAGCCCCTCAATATTCGACAGCACTGCGAAAATCTCGCTGGTCATTTCGTCGATATCCCTCGACATACTGAAATGATCGTCGAACGCGTCCAGCCAAGCGCGATTTAGCTTGTTACCCACAAATTGAATTGCCGGCATACGCGGCGGCGGGCGATGAACATCGGCTCGCAATCCCATGCGCGTGTAAAAACCGATCGCCGAATCCTTGGCCACCAGACGGAGCGTGGAAAGCCCCATCGTCGACGCGTGGCGACAAGCCAGGTACATCAGTAATCGGCCCACACCGGGAAAAGGATTGTGGGCGTCAGCCGCATTGCTATGGCCAAACACGTCGATTCTTTGGATGGACAATTCCGAATCGGCCTGACAGATTCTAAAACTGACCTCCCCTATGGCTTCGTCGCGCTGCTCGTCGACCAGCATAAAGCTGCCCATCCGATTCTTGCCATATACCATTTCCGGTTCTACATGCAGCGTCAACGTACGACCGCTGCACCTATCAAGAAAACGTCTCAACTTCAAATGTCCTGCAATGAAGGGGGCGACTTGTCATGATCAATACATTGAGTGCCGGGGCGCTCTGGCAAACACGATAAGGGACTACAGCACCTTGTCCGCTTTCTGACCCTTTGCAATCTGCAGGGCCGACGCAATCATCGAACTCATTTCCCCGAGATTGCCGGGCACAATCAATGTGTTGCCCTGCTTGGCAAGATTGCCGAAGGCTGCCACATATTCCTCGGCCACCTTGAGGTTGACGGCTTCCGCACCGCCTTCGCCGCGGATGGCGTGACCGATTTTTGCGATCGCCTGGGCATTTGCCTCGGCCACTGCGAGAATAGCCGACGCCTCGCCCTGCGCCTTGTTGATCGCCGCCTGCCGTTCGCCCTCGGATTTCTGAATGGCCGCTTCACGCGCACCCGAAGCGAGGTTGATCTGCTCCTGGCGCTTGCCCTCCGATGCGGCAATCAAGGCGCGCTTTTCACGTTCTGCGGTGATTTGCGCCTGCATCGCGTGCAGGATTTCCTTCGGCGGCGTCAGGTCCTTAATCTCATAGCGCAGGACTTTTACGCCCCAATTTGCCGCTGCTTCGTCGAGCGCGTTCACTACGCTGTGATTGATGAATTCGCGCTCCTCGAAAGTCTTGTCCAACTCGAGCTTGCCGATCACCGAGCGCAGCGTGGTTTGCGAGAGCTGCGTGATGGCCACCACAAAATTGCTCGATCCATACGACGCCTTCATCGGATCGGTTACCTGGAAATACAGCACGCCATCGACCTGCAATTGCGTGTTGTCTTTCGTGATACATACCTGGCTGGGCACATCGAGCGGAATTTCCTTGAGAATATGCTTGTATGCCACCCGGTCGATAAATGGCACGACAATGGAAAGTCCGGGCGTCAGCGTCGCGTGGTAGCGACCGAGACGTTCGAGCACCCAGGCATGCTGTTGCGGAACGATCTTGATCGACTTGGCGATCAGCACGATCGCGGCGATAAGCAGAATCAGCGGAAACAGACCGAGCTGAAAGGCAAGCATGTGGGACTCCGTCGAAAAATGGCCCAAACGGCCATGCATGGCAATTGAAAACCCGCTGCCCAAAGCAGCGGGTTGAGAATGCACACTAGAGCGGCGAAACGATCAACGTAGCGCCACGAACCTCGACGATCCGGTAGCGCCCGGCGGCCGGATCAGCATCGGGTGCCAACTCGACCGTCCATTCTGCCCCACGGTAAGGAACGCGGGCACGACGATAGTCATCCCAATCCGAAACATCGACTTCCTGACCGATATTGAGGTTGACACCAGGGTCGGTGGCCGCATCGCGCCGGCGTACCTTACCGAAGCGCGTGCGGCGCAGCGCAACGATGGCAATCACCGCAACCAGCGCCGCCACAACGGTCTGCAGCGGGACATCGAGCCCCAGGATCGCGGCCAAGCCTCCTGCCACGACGCCGCAGGCGATCATCAGTAAATAGAAGGTTCCGGTGGCCATCTCGGCGATGACCAACACGACTGCAGCAGCGAACCAAAGATAGTACGACGTCATCTCGCTTCCTTCCTGGAAACAAGCAGCAAAAACAAAAACCCCCGCGTAACGCCGACGGCGCTGCGGGGGCAGTGGTAACACCTGCCACGAGGCCGGTGCCAGCCGGCGCGCTGGTCTTTCGACCGCGCGCCGCTCAGGTGTGGTGTCTTGCTATTGTGACGCGGAATGCCTTAGGAAGCCAGCTGCTGCCAGGTTTCCACCACGGAATCGGGATTCAGCGAGATCGACTTGATGCCCTCCTTGGCAAGCCAGGCGGCAAAGTCGGGGTGGTCCGAAGGACCCTGGCCGCAGATGCCGACATACTTGTCCAGGCGCAGCGCCGTGGAAATGGCGCGCTGCAGCATGAAGCGAACCGCAGGATCGCGCTCGTCGAAGTCCTTTGCCAGCAGTTCCATGCCCGAATCGCGATCCAGACCCAGCGTGAGCTGCGTCAGGTCGTTAGAGCCGATCGAGAAACCATCGAAGAACTGCAGGAATTCCTCGGCCAGAATCGCGTTGGAGGGCACTTCGCACATCATGATGATGCGCAGG
This sequence comes from Cupriavidus pauculus, assembly GCF_008801835.1. Lineage (GTDB taxonomy): Bacteria > Pseudomonadota > Gammaproteobacteria > Burkholderiales > Burkholderiaceae > Cupriavidus > Cupriavidus pauculus. Next base: position 478,121 of record NZ_VZOW01000001.1, read on the forward strand.
CCGTTTTCGCCACGCTTCAGGCCGTGCTTCGCCAGCAGTTCGATCACGCGCTCGGCCTGGCCAAGCGTGCGCACGAACGGCACCATGATTTCGACGTTGGTCAGGCCCATTTCGTCGCGCACGCGCTTCATGGCCTTGCATTCCATTTCGAAGGCCTCGGCGAAATCGTCAGCGATATAACGCGACGCGCCGCGGAAACCCAGCATCGGGTTTTCTTCGTCCGGCTCATAGCGCGAACCGCCGATCAGCTTCTTGTACTCGTTCGACTTGAAGTCCGACAGGCGCACGATCACCGGCTTCGGATAGAACGCCGCACCGATCGTGGCGATCCCTTCGGCGAGCTTGTCGACATAGAACGCACGCGGGCTGGCGTGGCCGCGCGCCACCGATTCGACCGCCTTCTTCAGGTCGGCGTCGACCTGCGGATAATCGAGAATGGCCTTCGGGTGGACGCCAATGTTGTTGTTGATAATGAATTCGAGACGCGCGAGGCCGACGCCGTCGTTGGGAATCTGCGCAAAATCGAAAGCGAGCTGTGGATTGCCGACGTTCATCATGATCTTGGTGGAAATCGCCGGCATCTCGCCGCGCTGGACTTCCGTCACTTCGGTCTCGAGCAGACCGTCGTAAATCCGACCTTCGTCGCCTTCCGCGCAGGACACGGTCACCAGCGTGCCGTCCTTGAGCAGATCGGTCGCGTCGCCGCAGCCCACCACGGCAGGCACGCCCAGTTCGCGCGCAATGATCGCCGCGTGACAGGTACGGCCGCCGCGATTGGTGACGATCGCCGCCGCGCGCTTCATCACCGGCTCCCAGTTCGGATCGGTCATGTCGGCCACCAGGACATCGCCCGGCTGCACGCGTTCCATTTCCGACGGGTCGTTGATGACGCGCACCGGGCCCGTACCGATCTTCTGGCCGATGGCGCGGCCGCTGGTCAGCACCGCGGACGTGCCCTTGAGCTTGAAGCGCTGCTCGGCCTTGCCGGCCGCCTGACTCTTCACGGTCTCGGGACGGGCCTGCAGGATGTAGATCTTGCCGTCCTTGCCGTCCTTGCCCCATTCGATATCCATCGGGCGGCCATAATGCTTCTCGATGATCATCGCGTAGCGCGCCAGCTCGCTGACATCGTCATCGGAAATCGAATAACGGTTGCGCAGTTCGGGCGGCACGTCGACGGTCTTCACGCGGCCGGCTTCGCCAGGCTTGGTGAATTCCATCTTGATCAGCTTGGAGCCGATCGAGCGGCGGATAACCGGATACTTGCCGGCTTCCAGCGTCGGCTTGAAGACGTAAAACTCGTCCGGATTGACCGCGCCCTGCACCACCGTTTCACCGAGGCCGTAGCTGGAGGTGATGAAGACCACGTCCGGGAAGCCCGACTCGGTGTCGATCGTGAACATCACGCCCGAGGCGGCCAGGTCCGAACGGACCATGCGCTGCACACCGGCAGACAGCGCCACCACGTCGTGGGCAAAACCCTTGTGCACGCGGTACGAAATGGCACGATCGTTGTAGAGCGAGGCGAATACGTGCTTGATCTTGTCCAGCACGTCATCGATACCGCTCACATTCAGGTACGACTCCTGCTGGCCCGCAAACGACGCATCGGGCAGGTCCTCGGCAGTGGCCGACGAGCGCACCGCGAACGACGCCTCGGCGCCCTCGCGTGCCGAAACCCGGGCGTAGTGTTCGCGGATTTCCGCATCCAGACGCGGCTGCAGCGGAGCCTCGACGACCCAGCGGCGGATTTCCGCACCGGCTTCGGCAAGCGCCTTCACGTCGTCCACGTCGAGCGCCTTGAGGCGATCCGAAATGCGTGCGGTCAGGTTGTTGTGCGCAAGAAAATCGCGGAAAGCGAGCGCGGTGGTAGCAAAGCCGCCGGGCACGCGTACGCCGGCGCCGGCCAGTTGCGAGATCATTTCACCCAGCGAAGAATTCTTGCCGCCGACGGTTTCCACGTCCTGCATGCGCAATTCTTCGAACGGAAGCACATAAGCGCCGTTGTCTACCTGGTTGGTCATAAAAGCCTCAAAGCAAAGTAAGAAATCTTTTGCACCGACCGGTATGTTGTTGGAGTTCTGCCCCCGGCGGATCGCTTGGCTGAGCAATTCCGACTGCCATCGGAAAGCTCCGATGCTGCAATGCACATTGTCGACAATCCGGCCGAAAATCGTTGGCTGGCCGGCGTTGGCGGAATTGCTTAGCCAAAAGATCGCCGCTATTCTACCGTGCCGCATCGCACTTTCGCGCAGCGGCGGCTCCAAATTATTGTTAAGACATGTCCCTGCCCGACGCGCCCGACGCACTGCCACCGGCTTCCACCCCGCCATCCCAGACTGCGCCGGACGTGAGCGGCAATCCAGCGGCCGCGCCTGCGCCGGCCATTGCGAGCGCCGATCGCCCTGCTGTGCGTACGGTCTTTATCGTTTCCGATGGCACGGGCATTACCGCCGAGACATTTAGCCATTCGATCCTGGCGCAGTTCGAAATGCGCTTTCGCAAGGTCCGCATGCCGTTTGTGGACACCCCGGATAAGGCACATGTGGCGGTCGGCAAGATCAACGAGGCGTTCTATAACGAAGGCGTGCCGCCCATCGTGTTCACCACGCTGGTCAATGCCGAATCGAACAAGGCGATGCGGCGCGCCAAAGGCATGATTCTCGACATGTTCCAGACCTTTATCGAACCGCTCGAAAAGGAACTGGGGCTGAAGTCGACCCACGCGATTGGCCGCTTCCACCAAAATGCGGATACCGAGGCCTACAAGAACCGGATCGAAGCGATCAATTTCTCGCTGGCGCACGACGACGGGCAATCGCACAAGAACCTGCAGGAAGCCGATGTCATTTTGGTAGGCGTGTCGCGCAGCGGCAAGACGCCGACGAGTTTGTATCTGGCCATGCAATACGGCCTCAAGGCAGCCAACTATCCGCTGATTCCCGACGATTTCGAACGCGGCCGCCTGCCCTCGGCGCTCTATGCGTTCAAGCCCAAGATTTTCGGCTTGTCGATCGATCCGCAACGGCTGACGGAAATCCGTAACGAGCGGCGTCCCGGCAGCAAATATGCTGCGCTGGAAAACTGCCGCTACGAAGTGAATGAAGCCGAGGCAATGATGCGTCGCGAGGGCATCAAATGGTTATCCTCGACACATAAGTCGATCGAGGAGATCGCCACCACGATCCTCCAGGAAATCAAGGTCGACCGCGACAATTACTGACCGGCCTGTCCACCGTATTATCCGAATCGTCTTACGGTGGCACCGACAGATGATTGCGACGGAGGCCGGCAGCGCGCCTGCGCCAAAAGCGCGCGATTATCCTGCCCGGCGCTGGCGCACTGTTTCGAACAGGCACACCGCCGTTGCGGCGGCAACGTTCAGCGATTCCAGGCCGCCTGGCTGAGGAATGCCGACGGTGCGCGCAACGCGGGCCATCCATTCCTCGCTCACACCGGACCCTTCGTTGCCGACCACCCAGCCCAGCGGTTGGCGCAGGTCGGTATCGAAGACAGCTGCGTCGGCATGTGACGACGTGGCCAGAAGCGGCACGCGCAGGCGGCTTTCCAGCATGTCCAGCGTGCAGTGCTCGACGATGTTCAAATGGAAATTTGCACCCATGCCAGCGCGCAGCGTCTTGACAGACCAGGCGAAAGCGCAGCCCGTGGTCAGGAATGCGTGCGGTATCCCAGCCGCGGCCGCGCTGCGCAAAATCGACCCGACGTTGCCCGCATCCTGAACGCCATCAAGGATGATGCAATCCGTGTCGATCGTTGCCGGCAGGTGCCCGCTGGGCGTATCGATGACAAGCATCAGCTCCACACCATTGGCGACGGGGCTGATCTGCGCGAACAGGGCATCGGCCAGTACGACCACCTTGTCCGGATCGATCCGGTCCAGCAGCGGGCGCACCTCGGCATGATCATAGTGACGTTCGCCAACGATACAGCTCACCGGCTGGCCCAGCGCCGTGATGTAGGCCTGCGCAAGATGCACGCCGTCGAGCACAGACTGCCCCGCCTTGCGGCGTTGATGCGTGGAGCCCGTCAGGGCCTTCAGATGCTTGAATAGCGCGTTATCGCGCGACGTGACGTGCTTCAAGGACGTGCTCAAAAAGGCGGCGCTTCTTGCGGAATGCCCGACAGGCGTTCCCTTTCGAGCGCCATGCGCACCGGTGCAAACGAGCGGCGGTGATGCGGGGTCGCGCCGTGCTCCTCGAGCGCGGCAAAATGCTGCGGCGTGGGATAACCAAAATGGGAATCGAATCCGTACTGCGGATATTCCTCGTGCAGCGCGAGCAGATTACGGTCCCGCGCCACCTTGGCCAGGATCGACGCCGCGGAAATCGCCCGCACCTTGGCGTCGCCTTTGACAATTGCCTCGACCGGATATGCCACTTGCGGGCAGCGATTGCCATCCACCTGTACCAGATCGGGAATAACACCGCTGGCGGCAAGACCCTGCACCGCACGCTGCATGGCCAGCATCGAGGCGTGAAGAATATTGATCGAATCGATTTCCTCGACCGTGGCGAAGGCAATATGCCACCCGAGCGCATGTTCGCAAATCCGATCGAACAGGCTCTCGCGCTTGGCCGCCGTCAGGATTTTCGAATCGGCCAGACCGCGAATCTGCCGTTTGGGATTCAATACGACCGCTGCCGCATAAACGGGACCGGCAAGCGGTCCGCGCCCCGCTTCGTCCACGCCGCACAGGTGTTGAATGACGGCGACCGTCTGCGTCAGTTCCAACCCCATTTGTGGCGATTCATCGGATTTTGCACGCGGCATCAGCGCACTCCCCGGGCACGCATTAGATCGACGACCACGCCCGCAGCCAGATTAGCGGTGTCCCGTTTCAGCGTTTCATGCATCGCGGTGAAATGTTCGCGCAGAAAGGCGATATTCCCTTCGTCATTCAGTTGCAAAAGCGTTTCGCGCGCCAGTGCCTCCGGCGTTGCGTCATCCTGCAACAGCTCCGGGACGACAAAACGCCCTGAAAGGATATTAGGCAGTCCGACGTAAGGAAGGTAACCCTGCCGCTTCATGATCTGCGCAGTCAGCCAGGGCACCTTGTACGAAATGACCATGGGCTTTTTGTACAGCGCGGCTTCCAGCGTTGCGGTGCCGCTTGCGAGCAGCACGACATCCGAAGATTCCATCGCCAGGTGCGACTGTCCATCCACAATCGTCAGCGCGATCTCGGGATAGCGCGCGTGCAGCTCTTGCACGATTTCGCGCAATGCAGCATTGGCAGCGGGCAACACGAATGCCAGATTGCCGTCCATGCGCTGCATGCGCGCCATGGCATCGAAAAACGTGGCGCCAAGATTGCGGACTTCGGACTGGCGGCTACCGGGTAATACCGCGACGATTCGCTTGCCTTCCGGCAATCCCAGTTTTGCACGGGCGCCGGCCACGTCGGGCACCATTGGAATTACGTCAGCCAGCGGATGACCGACATAAGTAGCCGGAATTCCAGCCTTGGCATAGATTTCCGGCTCAAACGGAAACAGACAAAGAATATGGTCGACGGCGCGCGCAATGGTGCGAATACGACCGGCCCGCCAAGCCCAAATCGAAGGGCTGACAAAATGCACGACCGGGATCCCCGCGCGCCGCAGCGGCACTTCCAGCCCGAAATTGAAATCGGGCGCGTCGACACCGATGAAACACAATGGCGGCTGCGCCAGCAATTGCTCTCGAATCGCGCGGCGCGTGGCAAGAATTTCGCGCAGCGACCCGAGCACTTCGACATAACCATTGACCGACAGCGTTTCCATCGGCCAATGCGAGACAAAGCCCTGCGCCTGCATGCGACGTCCGCCAATACCGGCGAACTCCACCGAATCGCCGAGTCGCGCGTGCAGCCCTTCCAAAAGTAGCGAAGCCAGCAGATCGCCGGAGGCCTCGCCGGCCACCATGGCAATCGTGCCGCGCTTGTTCACGTTGGCTTCCACTTCCGCGGGAAGCGCGGCCTGGACGGCGGCGTCAATCATGTCCGGCGCGGATCAGCGAACGATGCCGCGCTGCGTCGCGGACAGGAATTCCACGAACGACTGCAGCGGCGCAGCGGTGACGGCGTCCGACTGGCCCAGCAGCGCCGAAATTTCCTGGCGCGCATCGTCGAAGCTCAAATCCGATTTGTACAGCAGCTTGTAAGCCTGCCGCAGCGCGGCGATCTGCGCCGCATCGAAACCGCGCCGACGCAGACCTTCGACATTGATGCCATGGGGCGTGGCCTTGTTACCGCTCTTGTCGCTCGCCGCGATCACGAACGGCGGCACATCCTGGACCAGCGCCGACGCGCCGCCCAGCATGGCGTGCGCGCCGATCCGCACAAACTGATGCACGCCGCTCATGCCACCAAGGATCGCCCAGTCGCCAACCTCGACGTGACCGGCAATCTGCGCATTGCTCGAAAAGACCGTGTGATTTCCCACGCGGCAGTCGTGCGCAATATGCACGTAGGCCATGATCCAGTTGTCATGGCCCAGGCTGGTGACGCCGCGGTCCTGGACCGTGCCGGTATGAATGGTCGTGAATTCCCGGATCGTATTGCGATCGCCAATCTCGAGCCGGGTGGGCTCGTTGGCGTATTTCATGTCCTGCGGAACGCCGCCCACCGACGCGTACGGGCCGATGCGGTTCCCTTCCCCAATCGTGGTGTGGCCTTCGATCGTGGAGTGCGAGCCGATTCGCGTGCCGCTGCCAATCCGCACATTGGGGCCGACGATCGAAAACGGACCGACTTCCACATCGGAAGCGAGTTCAGCCTTCGGATCGACCAGTGCGGTGGGATGGATTTGCGTCATACGTCGTGTCCTGTGGTGTCTCGGTTCTGCTCGATGCAGCGCATCAGGCTTCGGCTTGCTTGACCGTGCACATCAGTTCGGCTTCGCACGCCACCTCGCCGTCCACGGTGGCGCTGGCCTTGAATTTCCAGATGCCGCGAATATAGCGCTCGACGGTCACGTTCAAATGCAGCTGATCGCCGGGATAAACGACACGCTTGAAACGCGCGCCGTCGATACCGACGAAGTAATACAGCGCGCCTTCCTTGCGCTCCATGTCGGCACCGAACGTCAGCAGTCCTGCCGACTGGGCCAGCGCTTCCAGAATCATGACGCCGGGCATTACCGGTTGTTCCGGAAAATGCCCCATGAAGTACGGCTCGTTGATCGTCACGTTCTTCAGGGTCTTGATCCGCTTCTGCGGTTCAAATTCCAGCACGCGGTCAACCAGCAGGATCGGATACCGATGCGGTAGCAGCTTAAGGATCTTGCGGATGTCGATGTCGGAGGCTGTCATGATGATTTCTCTTCGTCTTGTTTGCTATTGGCCCCGGTGGATGCGCCGCGTAGCCGACGCTCCAGTTGAACGACTCGCTCGCGTAACTTCGACAAGCCGCGCACGATGGCGGCATTGCGCTCCCATTCGCCGTGAGACGTGAATGGAAAGACGCTTGTGAAATGCCCACCGGGCTTTGTAATCGATTTGGTAATCGACGTGCCGCCCGAAACCGTGGTTCGGTCGGCGATATTCAAATGGCCGGAAAAATTGGCGGCGCCGCCGATCACACAGAACTTGCCGATCTTCGTGCTGCCCGAAACTGCCGCCGTACCCGCGATGACCGTATGCGCGCCGACGTGCACGTTGTGCGCAATCTGCACCTGGTTATCGATCTTGCACCCGTCCTCGATCACGGTGTCTGCCATCGCCCCACGGTCCACGCAGGTGTTCGCCCCGATTTCGACGTCGTTGCCCAGCACGGCCCGGCCGACTTGCGGGATCTTGACGTACTCGACTCCAGTCGGACCGATATCGGGCGCAAAACCAAAGCCGTCCGCACCGATCACCGCCCCGCTGTGCAGGATGTTGCGCGCACCGACCACGCAACGATGATAAACAGAAACGTTTGCGTAGATGAGCGTATCGTCGCCGATCTCCGCGCCTGCGCCGATAAAGGCATTTGCCAGGATCCGCACACGTTCGCCCAGCTTGGCGCCGGCTTCAATGACGACATTGGGGCCGACAAAGCAGGATGCGGGCACCAATGCATCGGCGGCTACGCTGGCGCGCGGGTCGATGCCCACACGCGGGTCGGTATTCGCCTCACGATCGAAACGCTGCGCGACACGCGCGAAACACACGTACGGATTACGCGCGATCAGCCAGTTGCGGCCGTCGGACGTCCCTTCGGCACGAATGCGGTCGAGATCCGAAGGCGACACGATAATAGCGCCAGCCTTCGATGCCAGCGCCTGTGTCAGGTACAGGGGATTCGAAAGAAACGAAAGATCGCCCGGACCAGCCTGGTCGAGCGGCGCCAGGCCGCTCACAGCCAGGTCGGGATCACCCACAACCTGCGCGCCGTTCTCGGTGGCGAGCTGACCCAGTGTGGGTGTCTTCATGGCAGTACTTCCTTGAAAAACGTAAGCGAGAGACCAGTGCGTCGCCGCTTACTTGCCCGAGCCGCTATTGAGCGCCTTCATCACGTCGTCCGTGATGTCGATGCGAGGGTTCACATAAACGGCTTCCTGCACAATCAGGTCGTACTTGCGCTGCTCGGCCAGTTGGCGGATCACGCGGTTGGCGCGTTCCAGAACCTGCGCCAGTTCTTCGTTGCGGCGCTGGTTCAGGTCCTCGCGGAATTCGCGCTGCTTGCGCTGGAATTCGCGGTCGAGATCGGCCACCTCGCGCTGACGGCGCTGCCGATCGGAATCCGCCAGTACGGCAGTGTCCTTGTCCAGCTTGTCCGCCATGGCCTTGATCTTCTGCGCCATGTCCTGCAACTCGCGGTCACGCTTGGAAAACTCCTGCTCAAGCTTGACCTGTGCCGCCTTGGCGGGTTGCGAGTCACGCAGAATACGTTCCGAGTTCACCGCGGCAATACGAGCCTCCTGCGCCATCGCCGGGGCTGCCACGCAAAAGGCCGCAGCGGCCAGCGCGGCCGCGCTCAGGGATTTCATCAATGGAGTATGGAGTTTCATCAAACAAATCCTTTTTGGGGATCAGAACGCGGTACCGATCTGGAACTGGAAGCGTTGAACCTTGTCGTTCTCGTCCTTCTTCAGCGGGAAACCCATGCTGACCTTGAGCGGGCCGATTGGCGACAGCCACGACATACCGAAACCAGTCGAGTACTTCAAATCGCTGAACGAAAGCGGCGCACCTTCCTGATAGACGTTACCGAAATCGAAGAATGTAAAGAGGCGCAGCGTGCGATCGACACCCGAGCCCGGCAGCGGGAACACGAATTCCACGTTACCGATCATCTTCGAGGCACCGCCCACCGGGTTGCCATTCTGGTCCTTCGGTCCCAGCGTGCTGGTCTGGTAACCGCGCACCGACCCGATACCGCCGGCGTAGAAGTACTTGAACACCGGGAACGGCGTGTTGCCGTAGCCATGACCGTAGGCCACTTCGCCGTTGAACGCCAGCGTGAAGGCTTTCGAGAGCGGATAGAAATACTGCTGCTGGAAGCTGGCGCGATAGTACTGCGTATCGCCGCCGGGCACGCCGATTTCCAGGTTGGCCTGGGTGTAGGGGCCCTTGGTCGGGATCAGTGCGCTGTCGCGACGGTCACGCGCCCAGCCGATCGTGAACGGGAAGTTGTTGATCGGATCGCCGCTGGCCTTGCCCACCTTCTGCAGCCACGCCGTGTACTGGCTCGGCGTATTGGTCGAGGTGTACACCTGCGTACGCTCGTAACCGATGCCGAAGAACACCGTGTCGTTTTCAGAGAACGGCACACCAAACTTGAAGCCGCCGCCGGCCGAAACGATCTTGTAGTCTTCGTCGCCGGTGTAATACAACGGGCGCGACGTACGGTAGTAGATATCCGTCGAACGGCTAATGCCATCCACGGTGAAATACGGATCGTACTGGGTTAGCGCAATCGTACGGAACGACTTGGCCGTGTTGACATCGAGGCCCAGGCTCGTGCCCGAACCGAACACGTTGTCCTGACGCAGACCCGCCTGCAGCACGAGCTTGTCGGTCGACGAAAAACCGAGACCCAAGCTGATCTGGCCGGTCGGCTTTTCGGTAACGTTCACGTTCACGTCGACCTGATCGGGCGCGCCGGGCACGTCCTCGGTCGTGATGTTGGTGTCCGTGAAATAGCCGGTACGATTGATACGCGCCTGCGATTGCGTGAGCTTCTCGCTATCGAACCAGGAGCTTTCCATCTGGCGCATTTCCCGACGCACCACCTCGTCGCGCGTCTTGCTGTTGCCGACCACGTTTACGCGGCGCACATACACGCGGCGTCCCGGATCGACCATCAGCGTTAGCGCAACCTCGCGCTTTTCCTTGTCGATTTGCGGCTGCGGGTTGATCGTCGTGAAAGCGTAGCCGTAGGTGCCAAGCAGGTCGGTGATCGATTTCGTGCTGGCAGTGAGTTTCTCGGACGAGAAAATATCGCCCTTCTTCAACTGCAGCAGTTTCTCCATTTCCTCCTGCTTGCCCAGCAGTTCGCCCGCCAGACGGATGTCGGATACCTTGAACTGCTCGCCTTCGTTGATATTCAACGTCAGGTAGATATCCTTCTTGTCCGGCGTGATCGAGACTTGAGTCGACTCGATCTGGAATTCCAGATAACCGCGATTGAGGTAGTACGAACGCAGCGCTTCCAGGTCGGCCGTGAGCTTCTGCTTTGAGTAAAGATCGTTCTTGGTGTACCACGACAGCCAGTTGGGCGTGGACAGCTGCATTTCGTCGCGCAGCGTGCTTTCCTTGAAAGCCTTGTTGCCGACGATATTGATCTGGCGGATCTTGGCGACCGGACCCTCTTCCACATTGAAGACGACCGAGACGCGATTGCGGTCGACCGGCGTCACCGTGGTCTGCACTTCGGCGGCATAGTAGCCGCGCGCCACATACTGGCGCTTCAGCTCTTGCTCGGCCTTGTCGATCAGCGCCTTGTCGTAGTAACGCGCCTCGGCCACGCCGACGGCCCGCAGGGAACGGCGCAGCGTGTCCTTGTCGAATTCCTTGATGCCGACGAACTCGAGCTGCGAGATGCCCGGGCGTTCCTCCACCTGCACCACCAGCACGCCGTCCTCTGCGCGGATCTGCACGTCCTTGAAGAAGCCGGTATTGTAGAGGGCGCGAATCGCGTCGGCGCCCTTGTCGTCGGTGAAGGTTTCGCCGACGCGAACCGGGAGATAACCGAACACGGTACCCGGTTCCACGCGCTGCAGGCCTTCAACGCGAATGTCCTTGACCACAAACGGATCCGCGGCCCAGCCCGCCGGGCTCCACGCCGCGATAATGGCACTCGTCAGCAAGCCCAGCGAGATGCGCTTATTTCTGATCAAAGTCGATCCCCTCTTCCTCATCGATTTCATGCAGGGTAATGGCTCCAATGCCATTTGCAGCTACGCCTGATAATGCCGGCAGTACCGATCTGCTCCGATGGATACATGCCCATCGGAATACGACTGCCCCCGGCCGACTTACGCTTCTGGCTGCGCGAAACTAGCCGCGCGCAAGAAACAGTCGGCTGACGTCATTGAACAAAGCGAGTGAAGTCAGGAGCAAGATGCACGCGATGCCGACCTTCTGCAGCATCGCTTGCCAGTGGTCTGGTACAGGCCTGCCAGTCAAAAATTCCACGCAATAATACAGCAAATGCCCCCCATCCAGCACCGGAATGGGTAACAAATTCAGTACACCGAGGCTGACACTGACCAGCGCAAGAAAGCTGATGAAAGGCTGCCAGCCCATATGGGCGGCGCGTCCAGCGTAGTCGGCGACGGTCAGCGGACCGCTGAGATTCTGCAGGGACGCCTGCCCCACCAGCATCTTGCCGAGCAGTTTCAACGACAGCACGCTGGTGCTCCAGACCTGGTCCGTCGCGCGCGCCAGTGCCTGTACCAGCGGATATCGCACGATCTCGGTCCGCACGGCCTGATTCAGCGCGGCGCCGAGCTTGCCCACCGTGGCTGCCGGCGCGCCGCTCTGGTCAGGCTTGCCGCCGGCGGAGGCGTCCAGCTTAACCGTGACATTCAACCGTTGCCCCGCGCGCTCGATGCCCAGTACGACGTCCTGGCCTGGCCGGGCGCGCACGCCGCGAATCAGTTCACCTGCCTGGGTCAAGGGCTGGCCCTGCCAGGCGACGATCGTATCGCCGGCTTTCAGCCCGGCCCGCTGGGCCGCGGAATCGGGCACGATTTCGGTAATGGTGACCGGGCCGCCCTTGAGCGCCAGGCCCAGCGTGGCGAGCGGATCGATCTCCGGATTGCTTCCCGTGTCCGGCAGGCGGCCCAGAGCGACATCGCGCTCTCCACCATCATTGCCGCGCACGCGCAAGGTGGCGCTGGTATCGCCGAATCCGCGCGAAAAAATCGCCATGCGCAGGTCATTCCAGGACCGCACGGCTTCTTCCTGGCCATTGGCTGCCAAGGACAGCACGGTGTCGCCGTCGCGCACGCCGCCGGCGGCGGCCACGGTGCCCGCCGCCGGCGCGGCAAGCACGGGCACGGGCTCCCGCACCCCACCGGCGAACAACACCATATACAGCGCGATGGCCAGCGCGAAATTCGCCAGCGGGCCGGCCGCCACGATCGCAAAACGCTTGCCGACCGGTTGCCGGTTGAACGCGCGTGGCAGCTCAGCGGCGTCGATGGGCGGATCGGTTTCGGGGTCCCGCTCGCGCTCGTCGAGCATCTTGACGTAGCCGCCGAGCGGAATCGCGGCCAGCGTCCATTCCGTGCGGTCACGCCCCTTGCTGACCCAGCGCGCCAGGGGCCGGCCAAAACCGATCGAAAAGCGGAGCACCTTGACGCCGCACGCGCGCGCGGCCAGGTAGTGCCCCATCTCGTGCACGAAGATCAGGATGCAGAGGGCGACGACGAACGCGATAACGGTTTGCATGGCAATTCACCCTTTCCAGATCCGGCCGCGCCGCGCAGCGGTCAACGGCCAGCCAATTGTTGCAGCATGGCCTGCGCGGAGCGGCGTGCTTCACCATCTGCCGCCAGGACGCCTTCGAGCGAATCTGCCGAGCCTTGCACGGGCTCCTCCAGTACATCGGCCACCACGCGCGCGATATCGGTGAAACGAATCCGTCCCGCCAGAAAAGCGTCCACCGCGATCTCGTTGGCCGCGTTCAGCACCGCCGGCGCCAGACCGCCTGCGCGCAGTGCATCAAAGGCTAATCCGAGACACGGGAAGCGTTCAAGGTCAGGAATCTCAAAATGAAGACCGCCGGCCACCGTCAGATCCAGCGGAGTCACGCCCGAATCGATGCGCTCAGGGTACGCCATGCCATACGCGATCGGCGTACGCATATCCGGGTTACCCAACTGCGCCAGCACCGAACCGTCCGCATAGGCAACCATGGAGTGGACGATGCTCTGCGGATGGATCAGCACCTCGATCCGGTCGGCCGGCGCGCCGAACAACCAGTGAGCCTCGATCACTTCCAGCCCTTTGTTCATCATGGTGGCCGAATCGACCGAAATCTTGCGTCCCATCACCCACTTGGGATGCGCGCACGCCTGATCGGGCGTGATGTCGTGCAGCGTGGACGGGTCGCGCGTGCGGAACGGCCCTCCGGACGCGGTCAGCAGCACTTTCGACACGCCGGCACCGTAACGCGGGTCGGAGGTCGGCAAGCACTGGAAAATCGCGTTGTGTTCGCTGTCGATGGGCAGCAGTGTCGCACCATGTTCACGCACCGCATCCATGAAGATGGCACCCGACATCACCAACGATTCCTTGTTGGCCAGCAGCACCCGTTTGCCCGCGCGTGCGGCGGCCAGCGAGGAACGCAGGCCGGCGGCGCCGACGATGGCGGCCATCACGGCATCGGTTTGCGGATCCGCGGAAATCGATTCGAGCGCCTCGGGGCCGTATTCGACTTGCGTGTCGAGGCCAGCGGCGCGCAGTCTGGACGCGAGGTCGGCCGCGGCATCGGCCGATCCGACCACGGCGCGGGCCGGACGGAACTCGACGCAAGCGGCGGCCAGCTTTTCAACCTGCCGGTGCGCGCTGAGCGCGTGCACGGTATAGCGGTCCGGGTGGCGCCGAACGACGTCGAGCGTGCTTTCGCCGATGGAGCCCGTGGCGCCCAGGATCGTAATACGTTGCATAGAACCAGATGAATTCAGTTGTGATCAGACCCAGGCCAGCAGCAATGCGGCCAGGGGAAATACCGGAATCAGCGCGTCGATGCGATCCAGAACCCCGCCATGACCGGGCAGCAGCCGGCTGCTGTCCTTCATGCCGGCCTGCCGCTTGAGCAGCGATTCGAACAGGTCGCCAACAACGCTGGCAGCCACCAGCAGGGTGGTGAGCGCAACCAGGAAGAGCAGTCCCCCGTGGTCCGCCATGAGCGAATACCAGGTCGGTGCAAACGCATGAGTGGCGGCAAGCCCCAGCGCGAGCGACGTTGCCAGCAGCCAGCCGCCAATCGCGCCTTCCCATGATTTGCCCGGGCTGATGGTCGGCGCCAGCTTGCGGCGGCCGATCGCCTTGCCAACGAAATATGCGCCGATATCAGCCGCCCAGACCAGCACGGCGGCCGTCAGCAGCACGCCGATGCCGGCCACGCGCAACGCCATGACGGCATGGCCGAACGCGGGGAGCATGATGAGGCCGAGCACGGCGCCCAGCACCGTGAAAGCGGGCGTCGGCTGGCGCACGCCGCGCGCCAGCAGCATGACTGCCACACCCCACGCCACCAGCGACAGTTCAAGCAGCCAGTTGATGGCATCGCCGGCGGGAGCCAGATGCCAGCCGATCATCGCCAGCAGGCAAAGCACCGCATAGACGTAGGGCCATGGATGCGGCAGCTTGATCAGGCGCCCGAATTCCCAGCCGGCCAGCAACACGATGACTGCCACCAGCACGGCAAGCGCGGTGGGCGGCGCCAGAAACAGAATGGGCAGGATCAACAGCAACAGGCATACGGCGGTGATGACGCGGGTAAGTAGCATGCGGCTGCGGGTCCCGTGATGGTGTGAAGGGTACGGCGACGATGGCTCAGGCCGTTCCGGACAGGCCGGGAGCCACCAGTTGCGCGCTGGTCCGTCCAAAGCGGCGTTCGCGCTGACGGTACGACGCAAACGCCTTGTCCAGTTCGGCAGCGTCGAAATCTGGCCAGAACGTCTCCGTGAAATACAACTCGGTATAGGCGAGCTGCCAGAGCAGGAAATTGCTGATGCGCTGCTCGCCACCGGTGCGAATGAACAGGTCTGGCTCCGGCGCATAGGCCATCGCCAGATGCGGCGCCAGCACCGATTCGTCGATCGACTCGCTGTCGAGCATGGGCGACCGGGCCAGCATCTTGCGCATGGCCTGCAGCAGATCCCAACGCCCGCCGTAATTGGCGGCGATGGTCACGGTCAGTCCGGTGTTGGCCGCAGTGCGAGCCTCCGCATCCTTGATCAGTTGCTGGATGCGCGGGCTGAAGCGGCTGAGATCGCCCACCACTCGCAAGCGGATGTTATTTGCGTGCATCTTGACCACTTCGCGACGCAACGCGGTCATGAACAGCCGCATCAGAAAGGACACTTCGTCCACCGGGCGGCGCCAGTTTTCGGAACTGAACGCAAATAACGTCAAATACTGCACGCCGCGCGCGGCGCATGCCTGCACGATCTCGCGCACTGTGTCGAGGCCGCGCGTATGACCGGCCACGCGCGGCAAGTGACGCTGCGTCGCCCAGCGACCGTTGCCATCCATGATGATGGCGACGTGTCTGGGCACATAAGTGGTATCTGGAACGCCGAGCGTCGAACTGATGTGCTGCATGGATGTGCGGACGGTATCGGGCAACCCGGCGGCAAGCCGCCGGGACGGCCTTACACCGTCATGATCTCCTTCTCTTTCTCGCCGACCAGCCTGTCGATCTCGGCCACGTATTTGTCCGTCAGCTTCTGAACGTCATCGACACCGCGACGCTCGTCGTCCTCGGAAATGGTCTTGTCCTTGACCAGCTTCTTGAACTGTTCGTTGGCGTCGCGACGCAGGTTGCGGACGGCGACCTTCGCACCTTCCGCCTCGCTCTTGACCACCTTGATCAGTTCCTTGCGGCGCTCTTCGGTCAGCGCGGGCATCGGCACGCGGATCACGTCGCCCATGGTGGCGGGATTCAGACCCAGGTCCGCATCACGGATGGCCTTTTCCACGGCCTGCACCATCTTCTTTTCCCACGGCTGCACGGTGATCGTGCGCGCATCGCCCAGGCCAACGTTGGCCACCTGGCTGATCGGCACAGGCGAACCGTAATAATCCACTTGCACATGGTCGAGCAAGCCGGTGTGCGCACGGCCGGTACGGATTTTCGCCAGATCGGCCCTGAAGGCTTCGATCGACTTCTGCATCTTCTGCTCGGCGCTCTTCTTTGTGTCGGCGACGGTCATGTTTACCTCCGGAAAACTGCCTGACAGGATCCCGCCGGGCGGGATCGAAAATGGAACATTCTACCCTCAGGCCGGACAGAATCTTCATTCTGCCGCGGCCAAAAGCACTTAAACGTGCACCAGCGTACCTTCGTCCTCACCCAGGATCACGCGCTTGAGCGCGCCGGGCTTGACGATCGAAAACACCTTGATCGGCAGCTTCTGGTCGCGGCACAGCGCGAACGCGGTGGCGTCCATGACCTGAAGGTTGCGCGAAATGGCTTCGTCGAAGGAAATCGTGGTGTAGCGCGTTGCGCTGGGGTCCTTCTTGGGATCGGCCGTGTAGACGCCGTCCACCTTGGTGGCCTTGAGGACGATTTCGGCACCGATTTCCGAGCCGCGCAGCGCGGCGGCCGTATCGGTCGTGAAGAACGGATTGCCGGTGCCGGCCGCAAAGATCACCACCTTGCCCTCTTCCAGTTGACGGATGGCGCGAGGACGGATGTACGGCTCCACCACCTGGTCCATGCGCAGCGCGGACTGGACGCGGCCCTCGATGTTGGCGTGACGCATGGCATCCTGAAGCGCCAGCGCGTTCATCATGGTGGCCAGCATGCCCATGTAATCGGCAGTGGCGCGGTCCATGCCGGCCGCACCGCCGGCCACGCCGCGGAAAATATTGCCGCCGCCGATCACGACGGCAACCTGGACGCCCAGCTTCACGATTTCGGCAATGTCATTGACCATGCCTTCGATAGTGGCCCGGTTGATGCCGAAGGCATCGTCACCCATCAGGGCTTCACCGGACAGTTTCAGAAGGACGCGCTTGTAGGCTGGCATGTTCACCCTCGGGCTGGTTCTTGATCGTTCGTTTGAACGGATGGATGGGCGCGGGCGGCACGAAGCATCTGCGCACCGGCCGCGCATGAATATGGAATGCTTGACAGCTGATTAGCCGGTTTTCGCCGTCATCTGCAGGTATCGCGCGACTAAAATCCCGCAAACTGCCGGTGACTGCGAAAACTGACTGGCATCGCGCCAGGCGCGTGCCGTACTTGTGCAGAGGGGCAC
This sequence comes from Cupriavidus pauculus, assembly GCF_008801835.1. GTDB lineage: Bacteria > Pseudomonadota > Gammaproteobacteria > Burkholderiales > Burkholderiaceae > Cupriavidus > Cupriavidus pauculus. The sequence goes on from NZ_VZOW01000001.1 coordinate 495,547, forward strand.
CTCGCGGCGCCCCTCGGCATTATACGGTGGCGGGATCAGTGCTCCTCGGCAAACTGGCCCGCCACCCGGACATCAGGCCTTCTGGGCGGCTGCCACTTGGGCGGCCACTTCGGCGGCGAAGTCGTCCTGCTTCTTCTCGATGCCTTCACCCACCACGTACAGCGTGAAGCCCTTCACGACGGTGTTGGCGGCCTTGAGCATCTGCTCGACGGTCTGCTTGTCGTTCTTCACGAACGGCTGGTTCAGCAGCGACACTTCCTTCAGATACTTCTGAACCGAACCTTCCACCATCTTGGCGGCGATCTCGGCCGGCTTGCCCGATTCAGCAGCCTTTTGCTCGGCGATGCTGCGCTCCTTGGCGATCAGCTCGGCCGGCACCTGGTCCGACGACAGCGACACCGGCTTCATGGCGGCGACGTGCATCGCCACATCCTTGGCGGCCACGTCATCGCCTTCGAACTCGACCATTACGCCGATGCGGGTGCCGTGCAGGTACGACGCCAGCTTGCCGCCGTTGGCATAACGCACGAAGCGGCGGATCGTCATGTTTTCGCCGATCTTGCCGATCAGCGCCGAACGCACTGCATCGACAGTCGAACCGTCCATTTCCAGCGCCGACAGCGCGGCCACGTCGGCCGGGGCCTGCTTGGCGACCAGTTCGGCAACCTTGGCGCCGAAGCCCAGGAAGTCGTCGTTCTTCGAAACGAAGTCGGTTTCGCAGTTCAGCTCGACCAGCGCGCCGGTGGTGCCGTCGATGTAGGTGACGACAATGCCTTCGGCGGTCACGCGCGAAGCGGCCTTGCTGGCCTTGTTGCCCAGCTTGACGCGCAGCAGCTCTTCAGCCTTGCCCAGATCGCCATCGGCTTCGGTCAGGGCCTTCTTGCATTCCATCATCGGCGCGTCGGTCTTCGCGCGCAGTTCTGCAACCATGCTTGCGGTAATTGCCGCCATTTGTCACTCCTTGTGTGGTTGGCCTCATCCGCGGCAAAGCTTATCCGCCACGGATGACACTGAATCTGTTTGCAAAAAGGGGGCGCCAGAAGTGCCCCCTTTCTTGGATGCCGCAAGGCGAGCGCCCGTGACCGGTGTGCCCCGGCCTCAGGCGCAGGCGGGCAATCAGCCTTCCTGAACTTCGACGAATTCGTCGTCGCCGCGCACGGCTTCCACCACTTCCTGCACCGCGTTGGCACGGCCTTCCAGGATGGCGTCAGCCACGCCGCGCACGTACAGGGCCACAGCCTTGCTCGAGTCGTCGTTGCCCGGGATCACGTAGTCGATGCCTTCCGGGGTGTGGTTCGTATCGACCACGCCGATCACGGGAATGCCCAGCTTGTTGGCTTCGGTCACGGCAATCTTGTGGTAGCCGACGTCAACCACGAAGATGGCGTCCGGAACGCCGCCCATGTCCTTGATGCCGCCGATGGACTTTTGCAGCTTGTCCATTTCGCGCTCGAACATCAGCGCTTCCTTCTTGCTCATGGTTTCCAGCGCGCCGGCTTCCTTGGCGGCTTCCATGTCCTTCAGGCGCTTGATCGAGATCTTGACGGTCTTGAAGTTCGTCAGCATGCCGCCGAGCCAGCGGGCGTCGACGTAAGGCATGCCGGCGCGGCCAGCTTCCTCAGCCAGGATTTCGCGCGATTGACGCTTGGTGCCCACGAAAAGCACGGTGCCGCGGTTTGCAGCCAGTTGACGCACGTACTTCAGCGCGTCCTGGAACATCGGCAGGGTCTTTTCGAGGTTGATAATGTGGATCTTGTTGCGATGACCGAAGATGTAAGGGGCCATCTTCGGGTTCCAGAAGCGGGTTTGGTGGCCAAAGTGGCAACCGGCTTCCAGCATTTCGCGCATAGTGACGGACATGTGAGGGACTCCAATAGGGTTGTGTCTGAAGTCCGCCCCGACATTCCTGAAAAGGAACACCCCGGATGGGCGGACCAGCGATTTACAAAAAACGACCAATCAACAACATTTGCCGGCGAACTGCCCAATCAATTCGGGACCGCCACCAAGCAAGCCGACGATTGTAGCAACAAAGCCATGGTCTGCTCAAGCCCTGCTTGCAACCCGAAGAACACCCTGCGAGCTTTAGTCAATCGACGAATCCCCGTATTTCCCTGCTTTGTCGTCACGAAGGTGAGATAATCCCGCTTTGCGAACAGATTTCGGCACAGCTTGTGGCTGCGCCATCACATTTCCAGGCAACGCAGCATGAGTATCCATATCAACACCGCCGAAGACATCGCCCAAATGCGCGTGGCTTGCCGCCTTGCCTCCGAAGTCCTCGACTACATCACGCCCCACGTGAAGCCCGGTGTCACCACCGGCGAACTCGACAAGCTCTGCCACGCCTATATGCGTGACGTACAGGGCACCGTGCCGGCGCCGCTGAACTACGCGCCGCCCGGATACCCGCCCTTCCCGGGCGCCATCTGCACTTCCGTCAACGACGTGATCTGCCACGGCATCCCAGGCGACCGCGTGCTCAAGAGCGGCGACGTGGTGAACCTGGACATCACGGTAATCACCAAGGAAGGCTACTACGGCGACACCAGCCGTATGTTCGTGGTCGGCGAAGCCTCGATCCTGGCCAAGCGCCTGTCGCAGATCACCTATGAATGCATGTGGAAGGGTATCCAGCAGGTGCGCAACGGCGCGCGCCTGGGCGATATCGGGCATGCCATCCAGGTTCACGCGGAAGGCGCGGGCTACAGTGTGGTGCGCGAGTACTGCGGCCACGGCATCGGCAAGGTATTCCATTCCGATCCGCAGATCCTGCACTATGGCCGTCCCAACACCGGCATGGAAATCAAGACCGGCATGATCTTCACGGTCGAGCCGATGATCAACGCCGGCAAGCGCGACATCCGCACGATGCCGGACCAATGGACGGTAAAAACGCGCGACCGCAGCCTGTCGGCGCAGTGGGAACACACGGTGCTGGTGACCGAAACCGGCTACGAGGTGCTCACGCTGTCGGCGGGCTCGCCCGTGCCGCCGGCCTTTATCACAGACACCGTCGCGGCCTGATCCCGCATCCACGCCAGGGCGCCCACCAAGGCGCCCTTTCTTCTTCCAGCCGTGCCCACGAACTCGCCCGCCTACCCCATGGACACCACGCCGGAATTGCTGCTCTGCCAGCGCATTCGCGACAAGCTCAAGGCCGACAAGCAGGCCCTGTTCGCTGATTTCGACGTCACCAATCAGGTCACGCCGCTGGTGACCAGGCTGCGCCGCGCCGTCGACGCCGCACTGGTGGAAGCGTGGACGAGCCTGGAATTGCCGGCCAGCGCCGCGCTGGTGGCCGTGGGTGGCTATGGCCGCGGCGAGCTGTTCCCGTATTCTGACGTCGATGTGCTGCTGTTGCTGCAAGCCGAGCCTGACGCCGACACGGCCGCCCGGCTCGAGCGCTTCATCGGCCTGTGCTGGGATCTGGGCCTGGAAATCGGCTCGTCGGTGCGTACGGTCGACGACTGCATCCGCGAGTCGGCGGCGGACATCACCATCCGCACGTCCTTGCTCGAAGCCCGGCTGCTGACCGGCAACAAGCCGCTGTTCCAGGCCATGCAGACGCGCTACCTGGCCGATATGGACGCCGCCGATTTCTTCCAGGCCAAGCTGTTGGAACTGCGGCAGCGCCACGCCAAGTATCAGGACACGCCCTACGCGCTGGAACCGAACTGCAAGGAAAGCCCGGGCGGATTGCGCGATCTCCAGGTCATCCTGTGGATGACCAAGGCAGCGGGCCTCGGCGACAGCTGGAAAGAGCTTTTCGAGCGCGGCCTGCTGACCGAGCGCGAATCGCAGGAACTGGCGCGCAACGAACGTCTGTTGCGCACGATCCGCGCGCGCCTGCACCTGCTGGCCGGGCGGCGCCAGGACGTGCTCGTGTTCGACTTGCAGACTGCGCTGGCCGAAGCGTTCGGCTATCGTCAGACCACGCACAAGCGCGCCAGCGAACAGTTGATGCGGCGCTATTACTGGGCCGCCAAGGCGGTGACGCAGCTCAACAGCGTGCTGCTGCTGAACATCGAGGCGATGCTGTTCCCGAGCGAATCGAAGGTGACGCGCGTCATCAACGAACGCTTCGTCGAACGCCAGGGCATGCTGGAAATCACCAGCGACGATCTGTACGAACAGAATCCGCACGCGATCCTGGAAACGTTCCTGCTGTACGAGCGCACGCCGGGCGTGAAGGGGCTGTCGCCGCGCACCCTGCGCGGGCTGTACAACGCGCGCACGGTGATGGACGCCAGTTGGCGCAACGACCCGGTCAACCGCAAGCTTTTTCTGGCCATCGTGCAGGAACCGCAAGGCATCACGCATGCGCTGCGCCTGATGAACCAGACCAGCGTGCTGGGCCGCTATCTGATCAACTTCCGCCGCATCGTCGGCCAGATGCAGCACGATCTGTTCCACGTCTACACCGTGGATCAGCACATCCTGATGGTGGTGCGCAACATGCGCCGCTTTGCCATCGTCGAGCACACGCACGAATTTCCGTTCTGCAGCCAGTTGATGGCCAGCTTCGACCGGCCGTGGGTGCTCTGGGTGGCGGCGCTGTTCCATGACATCGCCAAGGGCCGCGGCGGCGATCACTCCAAGCTCGGCACCGTCGATGCGCGGCGCTTCTGCAAGCAGCATGGCATTTCGCGCCAGGACACCGACCTCATTGCGTGGCTGGTGGAAAATCATCTGACGATGAGCCACGTGGCGCAAAAGCAGGACATGACCGATCCCGAGGTGGTCAAGGCGTTTGCGCAGGTGGTCGGCAACGAGCGCTACCTGACGGCCTTGTACCTGCTCACGGTCGCCGATATCCGCGGCACCAGCCCGAAGGTCTGGAATGCGTGGAAAGGCAAACTGCTGGAAGACCTGTACCGCATCACGCTGCGCGTGCTGGGCGGCGCGCAGCTCGATCCGCATTCGTTGTGGGCGCAGAAGCGCGATGACACGATCGCGCAGTTGCGCCTGAAGGCGTTCGACCCCGAACTGGCCAAGCCGCTGTGGAACAAGCTCGACATGTCGTTCTTCATGCGCCACGATGCGCGCGACATCGCCTGGCTGACGCGGCACCTTTTCAACCAGGTCGATGCGGTCGAGCCGGTGGTCAAGGCGCGCATCTCGCCGGCCGGCGAAGGGCTGCAAGTCGTGGTCTACGTCAAGGACCAGCCCGACCTGTTCGCGCGGATCTGCGGATATTTCGAACGCAAGGCCTTTTCGATCCAGGACGCCAAGATCGAGACCACGCGCGATGGTTACGCGCTCGACACCTTCCAGATCACCGATCCCGGCCTGGACGGCGACTATCGCGACATCCTCGCGCTGGTCGAGCACGAACTGGCCCAGCACGTGCGCCAGGAAAGCCCACTGCCCGACCCCACCCAGGGCCGGCTGTCGCGCCAGTCGCGCAGCTTCCCCATCAAGCCGCGCGTGGACTTGCGTCCCGACGAACGTGGCCAGTATTACCTGCTGTCGGTGTCCGCCAACGACCGCACCGGCCTGCTCTACGCCATCGCGCGGGTGCTGGCCAAACATCGCGTGTCCGTGCATTCGGCGCGCATCAATACGCTCGGTGAACGCGTGGAAGACGTGTTCCTGGTCGACGGCTCGCGCCTGACCGCCGACAACCGATTGCAGATTCAGCTTGAACAGGATTTGCTCGACGCGCTGGCCATCTGACTCTTCCGATGGCCAGCGCATGAGCGCTTGGAACGATATGACCGATAGCACCCCTCCCGGCCGCAAGACGCTGGGCATCAAGACCACCTCCACCTCCGACGCACCGCGCAAGGCGAAGCGGCCTGTACGCGTATCGGACTTGAACCGCAAGCGCGTCCAGGACGTGGTCACGGGCATCAAGCAAGCCAAGGAGCGCGCATCCGAAAAGGAAAAGCGCAAGCCCGCGGAAGGCGCGCCGCGCCCGGAACGCCAGGCCCGCCCAGCGCGCCCACGTCCGGCCGAAGGGGAACGCGCGCCACGTCGTTACAGCGATGAAAATCGCGCCGAACGTCCGCGTCGCTTCGACGACCAGAATCAGACCGACCGTCCACGCCGCTTCGCAGGCAACGAAGGCGCAACCGATCGCCCGCGTCGTTACGGCGATGACAATCGCGCCGAACGTCCGCGCCGCTTCGACGACCAGAATCAGGCCGACCGGCCGCGCCGATTTGCCGGCAACGAAGGCGCAACCGATCGTCCGCGCCGCTACGGCGATGACAATCGCGCCGAACGTCCGCGTCGCTTCGACGACCAGAACCAGTCCGACCGGCCGCGCCGATTCGCAGGCAACGAAGGCGCAACCGATCGTCCGCGCCGCTTCGCAGGCAGCGAAGGCGCAACCGATCGCCCGCGTCGTTACGGCGATGACAATCACGCGGAGCGTCCGCGCCGATTCGCAGGCAACGAAGGCGCAACCGATCGCCCGCGCCGTTACGGCGATGACAATCGCGCCGAACGTCCGCGTCGCTTCGACGACCAGAACCAGACCGACCGTCCGCGCCGATTTGCCGGCAACGAAGGCGCAACCGATCGCCCGCGTCGTTACGGCGATGACAATCGCGCCGAACGTCCGCGTCGCTTCGACGACCAGAACCAGGCCGACCGGCCGCGCCGATTTGCCGGCAACGAAGGCGCAACCGATCGCCCGCGCCGTTATGGCGATGACAATCGCGCCGAGCGTCCGCGTCGCTTCGACGACCAGAATCAGACCGACCGTCCGCGTCGCGATGACAACGGCCCGCGCCGTGGTGCTGCGCCGGCGCGTCGCTTCAGCGACACCGCAGACCGCGCCCGCCCGGTGCGCACCGAGCGCGACGATCGCCCGGCGCCGCGTCCCGCCGCTGCGCAGGCGCCAGCAGAGCCGCGCGACGACGGTCTCGTCCGTCTTTCCAAGCGCATGTCCGAAATGGGCCTGTGCTCGCGGCGCGAAGCCGACGAGTGGATTCCGCGCGGCTGGGTGCTCGTCGATGGCAAGCCGATCACCGAGCTCGGCACGCGCGTGCGCCCCGATGCGGAAATCGAAATCCTGCAGGAAGCGCGTTCGGAACAAGGCGAGCGCGTGACCGTGCTGCTGAACAAGCCGATCGGCTACGTGTCGGGCCAGGCCGAGGACGGCTACGAGCCCGCCGCCGTGCTGTTCGCGCCTGAAAACCAGTGGGAAAACGATCCCACGCGCAAGCGCTTTGCGCCGTGGCAGCGCAAGAATCTGGCCCCGGCAGGCCGGCTCGATATCGACTCCACGGGCCTGCTCGTGCTGACGCAGGACGGCCGCATCGCGCGCGCCCTGATCGGCGACGATTCCAATGTCGAAAAGGAATACTTGGTGCGCGTGGAGTGGGAATCGCCGCAGGGCCCGGTCGAGCGCAATATCAGCGCGGTATTTCCTGAGGACCTGCTCGAACGGCTGCGTTTTGGCCTGTCGCTCGATGGCGTGCCGTTGAAGCCGGCCAAGGTGAGCTGGCAGAACGAGGAACAGCTGCGTTTTGTGCTGCGCGAAGGACGTAAACGCCAAATCCGCCGCATGTGCGAACAGGTGGGACTGAAGGTAGTCGGCTTGAAGCGTGTGCGCATGGGCCGCATCGTGCTGGGCGATCTGCCGCCGGGCCAATGGCGCTTCCTGGGCGCGTTCGAAAAATTCTGACGCCTTGCCGACCGCCGTGCACCGCCGCCCGCGGCGCACGGCGCGACGCTTCGAATGCTCAGGCCGGCTGTGCGATGTCGCGCAGCGCCGGCAGCTTGCGCAACGCCGCCTCGGCGTGCTCGTTGGCCGGCACATAGACCAGCAGCCGTGCTCCATTACGCGGCGCGGTCCAGAAATTCGTCTGGGTCAGGTTGAACGGCCCAGTCGCGGGATGCGTAAAGCCTTTTACGTGGTTCTGAATGCCCCGCACCTGATAGCGCTGCCATAACCCGCGAAAACGATCCGACGCCGCCATGTAGCGCGCAAGCTGTGCCTCCCACAGCGGATCCTGCACGTGCTCGGCCATCGCCGCGCGATACAGCGCGACCATATGGCAGATCATGCCTTCCCAATCGATCACCGCGCTGCGCCAGCCCGGGTGCGTCAGCGCCAGGTAAATGCAATTGCGGTCTTCGGGCGGCAGGCGCGGAATATCGACGCCCAGCAGCCGGCAATACGCGTCGTTGTGCGCCACGATGTCGAATCGCGCGTTCTGCACCAGCGCCGGAATCGGATCGAGCTGGTCGAGCAGACGCTGCACGGTGATCGATACCGTTTCGCAAGCAGCCGTGCCCGCCAGGGCCGACGGACGTTGCAGACCAGCCAACGTGAACAGATGATCGGTTTCCGATGCCGAGCACTGCAGCGCCGCCGCCACCGCGTTCAGCACCTTTGGCGAAACGCGAATGGGGCGACCCTGTTCGAGCTTGGTGTACCAGGTGATGCCGATGTCGGCCATCGCTGCCACTTCCTCTCGCCGCAAGCCCGGCGTGCGGCGGCGTCCGATCCGCGACAAGCCAAGCCGCGCCGGATCGAGGCTTTCGCGGCGTGCGCGCAGGAACGCGCCAAGTTCAGCCTCACGGCCCGTCGCCGCAATGGCCTCGTGTGAGTCGAGATCCGAATCCAATAACGATGAAGGGTCCTGGCGGGCGTTCACGATGCTTCACTCCTGCATAGCCTGACACTTTTTATACCAGTCTAACTGGACTCTTGTACCAGTCTGGATGGGTGACCATACTCCGGACCTCAAGCTTTGTCGAGGTCCTCCATGCGCACCCCACCCGCTACCGTTTCCACTGCAACGCCGGCTGCCACGCCAGCATCGACTGCCGCCACGCCGACGCTTGGCCCCGGCGGTCTCTACGTGCTGCTGGCCGGGCAATTGCTGCCGCAGATCGATTTCTCCATCGTCAACGTCGCACTGCATCCCATCGAGCACGGCCTGCATGCCAGTGCGACCGAGCTGGAACTGCTGGTGGCCGTCTATGGCGTGGCCTTCGCCGTCTGTCTGGCGATGGGCGGTCGGCTTGGCGACAACTTCGGCAGGCGACGGATCTTCAATCTGGGCGTGCTGCTGTTTGGCATCGCCTCGCTGCTATGCGGCGTGGCCGGATCGATGCCGATGCTGCTCGGTGCGCGGCTGCTGCAAGGCGCGGCGGCCGCGCTGTTGGTGCCACAAATCCTGGCGACGATCCACGTCGGCCTGCGTGGTGCGTCGCACGCGCGTGCGCTTGCTCTGTTTGCGTCGGTGGGCGGCATCGCGTTCATCATCGGACAGGTGCTGGGCGGTTTCCTGGTCGACGCCGACATTGGCGGGCTCGGCTGGCGCAACGCCTTCCTGATCAACCTGCCCGTCTGCGCGGCGATCCTTGCGCTTTCGCCGCGCGTCATTCCGGAAACGCGCCGCGACAATGCAGCCGGCGTCGACGTTCCCGGCACGACGCTGCTGGCCATCATCATCCTGGCGATCCTGCTGCCCATTTCGATGGGGCCGATGTTCCACTGGTCGTGGCCGTTGCTGACGGTGCTGATGTCCGCCGCACCGCTTACGCTATGGCTGTGGCGCGTTGAACTGCGCCAGGAGCGGCGCGGCGCCCGGCCCCTGATGCCGCCTTCGCTGGTACGGCTGCCGAGTGTGCGCTTCGGCTTTATCGTGGCGATCCTGTTCTATGCGTGCTGGAGCGGCTTTATGTTCGTGCTGGCACTGGCGTTGCAGGGCGGCGGCGGCATGACGCCGACCATGGCTGGCAACGCGTTCATTCCGCTGGGCTTGGCGTTTTCGGTCACCGCCTTGCAGAGTCCGCGCATCGTGAATTGGCTGGGCCGCACGCGCGTGCTGGTGTGCGGTTGCCTGATCCAGATGGCCGGCATGGCGGCGCTGGCCTGGACACTGCGCCATGTCTGGCCGCATCCGGACCTGCTGAACCTGGCGGCGCCGACCATGCTGATTGGCGTGGGCAATGCGATGGTGGTGGGCTGCTTCTACCGCATCGGTCTGGCGGATATTCCGCCCGAACACGCCGGTGCGGGCAGTGCCGCACTGGCAACGGTGCAGCAGGCTGCGCTGGGATTGGGCTCCGCGCTGTTGGGCTCGGTATTCGCCCAGTCGCTCCATCATGGCGGCGGCTATCTCGACGCCACGTTGGCCAGCCTGGGCGCGGAACTGTGCGTGATGACGATCCTGGTGGCCGCGGCGCTGGTTTATCACACGCGCCACGGCCAACCGGTGCAGGCGCGCTGCGCCGCCGCCCCGGCTCAGTCGTCGTAGTTGGCCGGCAACTCCGGGAACAGCACTTCCGTAAAGCCAAAGCGCGTGAAGTCCTGGATCCGCATCGGATACAGCACGCCGATCAAATGGTCGCACTCGTGCTGTACCACGCGCGCGTGGAACCCCTCGGCCACGCGGTCGATCGGATTGCCCAGCAGGTCGAATCCCGAATAGCGCAGGCTGGCATGGCGCGGCACCACGCCGCGCATGCCGGGCACCGACAGGCACCCTTCCCAGCCCTCCTCCATGTCGTCGGACAGCGGTTCGAGCACCGGGTTGATCAGTACCGTCTTCGGCACGGTGGGCGCGTCCGGATAACGCGGATTGCGGTCGAAGCCGAAAATCACCACCTGCAGGTCCACACCGATCTGCGGCGCGGCAAGCCCGGCGCCGTTGGCATGTTCCATCGTGTCGAACATGTCGTCGATCAGCACCCGCAGCTCGGGCGTATTGAAGTGCGTCACGGGCCGCGCCTTCTGCAGCAGCCGCGGATCGCCCATCTTGAGAATCTCGCGAATCATTGCGCGTCTCCGGTTTGCACTGCAGCGGAATCGGCCAGCAGTTTCAACATGCCGTCCTCGTCGAGTACCGGCACGCCAAGCGCCTGCGCCCGCTCGAGCTTGCTGCCGGCCTCGGCGCCTGCCACGACATAGTCGGTTTTCTTCGAGACCGATCCGGCCACCTTGGCGCCGGCCGCTTCGAGCTTTTCCTTGGCGTCCTCGCGCGACATCGTCGGCAAGGTGCCGGTCAGGACGATTGTCTTACCCGCCAATGGCAGCGGCGCGCGCGCGGCGGGCTCGGATTCCGGCCAGTGTACGCCGGCGGCGCGCAGCTGTTCGATCACCTCGACGTTGTGGGCCTCGGCCAGGAAGTTCGCGATCGACTGCGCCACCACGGGCCCCACATCGTTGACTTCCAGCAAGGCGGCTTCGTCGGCGGCCAGCAGGTTGTCGAGCTTGCCGAAATGCTTGGCCAGATCCTTCGCCGTGGCTTCGCCCACGTGTCGGATGCCGAGCGCAAAAATAAAGCGATTCAGCGTGGTTTCGCGCGAAGCGTCGATCGCCTGCACGAGGTTGGCGGCCGACTTGTCGGCCATACGATCGAGCGCCGCCAGCTTGGCCACGCCGAGTTTGTATAGGTCGGCCGGCGTGCGCACGATGCCCTGGTCAACCAGTTGTTCCACCACCTTGTCGCCCAGGCCTTCGATATCCATGGCGCGGCGCTGCGCAAAATGCAGCAGCGCCTGCTTGCGTTGCGCCGCGCAGATCAGTCCGCCCGTGCAGCGCGCCACGGCCTCGCCTTCGAGCTTTTCGACATGCGATCCGCATACCGGGCACGCCGTGGGCATGACAAACGCCCGCGCGTCGGCGGGACGCCGCTCCAGCACCACCGCCACAACTTCGGGGATCACATCGCCCGCGCGACGAACGATGACGGTATCGCCGATATGCACGCCCTTGCGGCGGATTTCGTCTTCGTTGTGCAGCGTGGCGTTGGTCACCGTCACGCCGCCGACAAACACCGGCGCCAGCCGCGCGACCGGCGTGATTGCGCCGGTGCGGCCCACCTGCACCTCGATATCCTCGACTGTGGTGGTCATTTCCTGGGCTGGAAACTTGTGCGCCAGCGCAAACCGCGGCGCGCGCGAGACAAAGCCCAGTTGCTCCTGCTCCGAAATCGCGTTGACCTTGTAGACCACGCCGTCGATGTCGTAGGGCAACTGATCGCGCCGCTGACCGATATCGCGGTAAAACGACAACAATCCTTGCGCGCCCCGCACCACGCGGCGCTCGTCGCAAACGGGTAGACCCATTGCGGCAAACCCGTCGAGCATTACGCTGTGCGTCGGCGGCCGGTCGGCGCCCTGCAGTTCACCGAGCCCATAGGCAAAGAACGACAGCGGACGCTTGGCCGTGATGCGCGGATCGAGCTGGCGCAGACTGCCCGCCGCGGCATTGCGTGGGTTGACGAACGTTTTCTCGTCCGCGTCGGCCTGGCGCGCGTTGAGCTTGTCGAATTCGGCGCGATACATGAACACTTCGCCGCGGACTTCCAGCACCGCTGGCGCCTTGCCGCGCAGCTTCAGCGGAATGGCCTTGATCGTGCGCACATTGGCGGTCACGTCCTCGCCGGTCTCGCCATCGCCGCGCGTCGCGGCCTGCACCAGCTTGCCGTCCTCGTAGCGCAACGACATCGCCAGGCCGTCGAACTTCAGTTCGCACGAATACTCGACCGCGTTGTCGGCGGCATCGGCCGCGCCGAACAGATCGTCCGCGGGTGCTGCGGCGGCGGGCGCGCGGCCCAGCCCCTGCGCACAGCGCCGGTCGAAATTGATTACGTCCTCGTCTTCGAAGCCGTTGTTCAGCGACAGCATCGGCACACGGTGACGCACGGTGTCGAATGCCGACAACGGCGCCCCGCCCACCCGTTGCGTAGGTGAATCGTCGGTCAGCAGATCGGGGTGTTCGGTCTCCAGTGCCTGCAGCTCGCTGAACATCGCGTCGTATTCGGCATCGGGAATCGTCGGCGCATCGAGCACGTAATACTGATGGCTATGGCGCTCGATTTCAGCGCGCAGCCATTGCACGCGCTGCGCCGGCGTCGCATCGGCGGGCAAAGCGCCGGCGGGCGCCACGGCCGGAGCCGGCGCGCCTGGGGTCTTGGCAGTCATGGGACGGACTCCTGCTACAGGCTGAACAGGCGAACGGCCACCGGGGATCCGGCCGGCATGCCACGGGCTTCCAGCTTGTCGTAGAGCTTTTCGAGCTGGGTGAAGATCGCCACGAACGACGCCTCGGTGAGCGGACGCATATTGTCGTCGACCAGTTGCGCGCCCATGCGTTGCGCGAGGCTGTAGCCGTATTCGCAAACCGTCTTGAACGGCTTGATTTCCTGCGGCGCCTGCGGCACGTCCAGCAACAGCGTGATCTGGCGGCCCGCGTTGAGCGTCAGGTCATCGCGCAGGAAATTGGTGTCGCCGAACTGCAGCGTAAACAGCGGCTTCTGCACGCCGTCGGCATCGGGTTCGTAGCGGATGAAGCGCGTGCCGTCGCGCGACAGCACCAGGCCGTCCTGCGTGGCCACAGTCTGCACATAGGCGGCGGACCACGGCGCGCCGTCCGAGATGACATTGACGCCAAGCTGCACATCGGCCCCTGCGGCAAAGCCGTCCAGCTCGCGCGCGTTGGCCACGGTTTCGGTCATGTCGGGCAGATCGGCCGACGCATCAAGCGATTCGGCGAGCGCCTCCACGGCGTTGACGAACTCGGAGAATTCCAGCGCGTTGAGCGGACCGCTGCGATTGGCCAGTTGCACCGCCACTTGCAGGTCTTCATATTGATGGCCGGCCGTCACGGCTTCCCAGGCGTTGGTTTCCGCGCGCAGGCCTTCGATGTGCACCTGCTTGGTTCCGGCGCGGCGCAGGCGGCCCGTCAACGGCAGGATCCGGTCCCCCGAGGCCTTGCGTTCGAGGTGCATCGGCACGATGCAGTCGATCAGCGGATCGATCAAGGCGGGCGTGGGCTGGCCGTCCGGCACCGCGGGCTCGGCCTTGGCGGTTGGCTGTGCGCTGGCGTGCGCGTGCGCTTCGGTGCGGCTGTCCGCGTGAGTTTCCGAATGGGCCTCGGAATGGGCGTCCTGACGTGTGTCCGCATGCGCATCCGATTGCGCGGCTGCACCGGCTTCGGCGTGCCCGGCGGCTACCGCCACCTCGTCGGCCACGATCTCGTCGGCATCGGCCGAACCAGCGGCGGCGTGCGCGGCCACGGTCGCCGTGGCGACATCGGCCGGATCGTCGCGTTCCGGCTGCAAACCCTTGCCGGCCTGACCCAGCGTGGGCTCGCGGCGCGATACGTGTTCGGGCGGCGCTTCCTTGAGCCTGGCCTGCGTCTCGGGCTGCGTGGTCTTGCCGACCACCGGCTCGCGCATCGGCGGCAGGTCATCCTCGGGCATCAGCGGGCGCACGCGGCGCGCCTTGTGAATCTGCCAGCGGTTATAGGCCACCAGCAACAGCAGCAATACAACCCCCGCGATGATCAGTGCGTTTTGCAGTTCCATCTTAAGCGGCCTCCGCCATCGATACGGCTGCATCCATGTCCACCGCCACGATGCGCGAAACACCCTGTTCCTGCATCGTCACGCCAATCAGTTGATGGGCCATCTCCATCGCAATCTTGTTATGGGAAATAAATACGAACTGGGTCTTGTCCGACATGCGCGCCACCATATTGGCGTAGCGCTCGGTATTGGCGTCGTCCAGCGGCGCATCGACCTCGTCGAGCAAGCAGAACGGCGCCGGATTGAGCTGGAACATCGCAAACACCAGTGCAATTGCCGTCAGCGCCTTTTCGCCGCCGGACAGCAGGTGGATCGTCGAATTCTTCTTGCCCGGCGGCTGCGCCATGACCTGCACGCCGGCATCGAGAATTTCCTCGCCAGTCATGATCAGGCGCGCCTGCCCGCCGCCGAACAGCGATGGGAACAACTCGCCAAAGTGATGATTGACCTGATCGAACGTGCCTTGCAGCAGCGCGCGCGTTTCCTGGTCGATCTTGGCGATGGCGTCTTCCAGCGTATTGATGGCGTCCGTCAGGTCGGCCGACTGCGCGTCGAGGAAAGTCTTGCGCTCGCGCGCGGCGGCGAGTTCGTCCAGCGCGGCCATGTTGACCGGTCCCAAGGCGTTGATGGCGTTGTTCAGGCGCGTGACTTCGCCCTGCAGGTACGACGGCTTGAGGTCCGCCGTCAGTTTTTCGGCCAGCGCGGCCTCGTCCACTTCGGCCGTGGCCAGTTGCTCGGTGAATTGCTCCTGGTTCAGGCGCGCCGCCTGTTCCTTGAGCTGGCATTCGGTGATGCGATCGCGCAGCGGCTGCAGGCTTCGCTCGGCGGCCAGGCGCTGCTCATCGAACTGGCGCAGTTGCGCGGACAGCGCATCGAGTTCGATGCGCGCGGCGGACAGCTTCTGCTCCTTTTCGGCGCGGATCTCGAGCGCTTCCTGCAGCCCGGTATTGGCGGTCTGCTCGTTGATGGTCTCGAGTTCCGCGCGCGCGTTTTCGAGCGATTCCGCGATGCGTTCGCTCTGATCGCCGGCCATCTGGATATTGCGGCGCAATTCGTCGATGCGTCCGGCCAGGTTGCGCTCGGCAAACAGCGCTTCCTGCGCGGCGCGCTCCAGATCGCGCAATTGCTGACGGGCGCCGGCCAGCTTGGCATCCATCGCATCGAAGGCCATCTGCTGGTCTTCATGCGACGCCTGCAGCTCGGCCAGTTGCGCGTCGTGCTGCTCGAACGCGGCCTCGGACTCGGCGCGGATGGCGCGCTGCTCATCGATCTGCGCATCGATTTCGGCCAGTTCCTCGCGGATCTGTCCGCTGCGCGCGGAAAAACGCTCCATCGCCTGCGACAGCTTGAGCACATCCATCTGCAGCGCATGCACGCGGCGCGTCGCCTGTTCGGCGCGCGCACGCGCATCGATCAGCGCCGTGGCCGCATGCGTGTACGCCGCTTCGGCGCGCACCGATGCCGACTTGGCCTCATCGGCCAGCAGGGTCTGCGCGCGCGACTGCTTCTGCAGGTTCTCGATCTCCTGCTCGCGCGCCAGCATGCCGGCCTGCTCGGAATCGGCGGCATAGATCTGGATCGCATTGCGGCCGATCAGATGGCCCTCGGCGACCACGAACTGCGCGCCTTCGGGCAGCGACTGGCGCGCGGCCAGCGCCTGCGCCATGTCGGTGGCCGTGTAGACATCGGCCAGCCAGTCCTGCATGACGGCGCGGATGCCGGGCTCGGTGATCTGCAGCAGCGACATCAGCGGACGCAAGCCCGCCGGGACCTCCATCGGACGCGCGGCGGCCGGCGGCGTGTAGAAAGCGAGCTTGGCCGGCGGCGCATCCGACAGGAACGCCTTGACCCAGTCCAGGTTGGAAACTTCCAGCGCGGCGAGTTTTTCGCGCAGCACCGATTCGAGCGCGTTTTCCCAGCCCGGTTCGATGTGTACCTTTTTCCAGAGCCGCGGCAGTTCGGCCAGACCATGGCGCTCGAGCCACGGCTGCACCTTGCCATCGGTCTGCACGTTTTCCTGAAGCTGACGCAGCGCGGCGAGGCGTGCGTCCAGCGCTGCGATCGCGCCGGCTTCGCTTTGCACGCGCTCCTGCGCGGCGCGGCGCTCGGCGTCCAGGCGCGGCACCGCTTCCTCGCAATCCATCAGCACGGCCTGCGCTTCCTCGAGCATGGCCTCCTGCTCGGCCAGGTCGACGCGCAATTCTTCCAGGCGCACTTCGTCCGGGCGGTCCAGGCTCTTTTCCTCGCCCTGCAGACGTTCCTTGCGCTGCTCCAGCTGCTGCAGCAGCTGATTGGCGTTGCGTTGCTGCGCGGCTTCCAGCTTGAGCGCCTGCTCGGCCTGCATGATGCCGCCGCGCTGGTCGTTGAGCATGGTCTGCGCATCGCGCCACTGCGCTTCCAGCGTCGGCAGCTCATCGCTCTTCTGTGCCACGGTTTCCTGCGCCTCGATGGTGCGGGCCTCGGCCAGCGCCAGGTTTTCCTCGGCCTGCGCCAGCTCTTCGCTGGCCTGGTCGGCCTTGCCCTGCCACTGTTCGCGCTGCGCGCTCAGGGCCGCGATCTGCGCCTGCAGACGGTTGCGCGACTCCACCACGTAGCGGATTTCGGCCTCGAGCTTGCTGACTTCGGCGTTGGCCTCGTACAGCGCGCCCTGCGCCGCGTGCATGCCATCGGACGCCGCGTAGTGCGCCGCGCGCATCGTTTCGAGCTCCGCTTCGACATGGCGCAGCTGCGCGGTCTGGGCTTCGAGGTCGATCTGGGCCTGCTCGATGGCGCGTGCATGGCGTTCCTGCTCGGCCTGCGCCTCGCGCTTGCGCAACAGCCACAGCAGGTGCTGCTTTTCTTCGCCTTCGGCTTGCAACTGCTTGAAGCGCTGCGCCACTTCGGCCTGGCCTTCGAGCTTTTCGAGGTTGTTGCCCAGTTCGCGCAGGATGTCTTCCACGCGGGTCAGGTTTTCGCGCGTGTCGCCGAGACGGTTTTCGGTTTCGCGGCGGCGTTCCTTGTACTTCGACACGCCGGCGGCTTCTTCGAGGAAGATCCGCATGTCGTCGGGCTTGGCCTCGATGATCCGCGAGATCATGCCCTGCCCGATGATCGCGTAGGCGCGTGGCCCAAGGCCCGTGCCCAGGAAGATGTCCTGGATGTCCTTGCGTCGCACCGCCTGATTGTTGATGTAGTACGAGGACGTGCCGTCGCGCGTGAGCACGCGCTTGACGGCCACTTCGGCGTACTGGCTCCACTGGCCAGCCGCGCGGCCTTCGGCGTTGTCGAACACCAGCTCCACGCTGGCGCGCCCCGCGGGCTTGCGCGCGGTGGAGCCGTTGAAAATCACATCCTGCATGGATTCGCCACGCAACTCAGACGCGCGTGACTCACCAAGCACCCAACGCACCGCATCGATAATGTTGGATTTACCGCAGCCGTTGGGACCTACGATGCCGACCAATTGGCCGGGCACTTGAAAATTGGTGGGATCGACGAAGGACTTGAAGCCCGCCAGCTTGATCGAGGACAGTCGCACGGTTGTCGTGTGGTTTGGGCGATACGAGAAATGGAAAGGCCGGGCCGATGCCAGAGTCCGCGGCCGGACGTGACGCCAGCGCCGCAAATCACTCCCGGAGCCCGTGAGATTGGCGGTAATCATACCATCGCCAATCGCCCCTCCGGACGCTTTCTCGACCGTTGCGCGCATCATGAACACGCTGCCTGGCGCTACGAAAAACCTTTTTACATTCGCAACTTGCATGAGTTGCTGCAAGTATTTTCTAGTCCGTAAAACTGTTTCATGAAAACGTCATCGCACTAAATCCAACGGAAACTTCCTAGGGTTAGTGCTAGTCTCTGCAAATGCCTGCGTGATCCCGGAGGCCCTCTACGGGAAGCGCTCTCCCCGCCGCTCGGCCTCGACAAACACTGTCCGCCAACCCGAGCGGCCAGTCTGAAGCCTGATTGCAATCGGTACAGCAGCCTGGAGGACCCAGCATGACCGCACCATCATCGGCGCCAGTTTCCGCTGATCTCCCGTGGTCGATTTCGGACATCGACTACTCGTCCATTGATATCGCCAAGGTGCGGGACGATCGCACCCTGTTCTACCTGCTGACCGCGGCGTCGTTCATCGAAAGCGGCTCCGACACCTACGCAGGCAATCTCGCCCAGTACTACGCCGATGTGCCCGACGCCGCCGAATGGCTGTCTGACCATTGGGAAAGCGAGGAACTGCAGCACGGACGCGCCCTGCGCCACTACGTCGCGCACGTCTGGCCCGAATTCGATTGGGAGCGCGGCTACCAGCGCTTCTTCGAGGAATACAGCAAGACCTGTTCGATCGACAATTTCGAGCGCTCGCAGGCGTTGGAAATGGCGGCGCGCTGCGTGGTGGAAACCGGCACCGCGACGTATTACCGCGCACTCGAGCAGGCCACCGACGAGCCGGTGCTGCGCGACCTGACACGCCGCATCGCCAATGACGAAGTCCGCCACTACAAGCATTTCTTCCGCCATTTCAATACGCTCGCCGACCGCGAGCGGCTGGGGCGCACGCGGGTGCTGGCGGCGCTGGCGCGGCGCCTGCTGGAAATCAAGAACGAAGACGCCGAGATTGCGTTGCGCAACGTGCTGCGCATCGAGCAGGACCGCGAGGACGTATCCGAGCACGAGGTCCGCGCGCTCAATTCGCGCTGCAGCGCCGTGGTGCGCCGCCATCTTCCGCTCGAAATGACGGTCAAGATGCTGCTGCGGCCGCTGCACCTGCACGCCCGATTCGAAAGTTTTGTACGGCGGCCGATCGTCGCCATGGTGTCGCGCGTGATGTTGTATTGACATCCGCCGCGCCCCGCACGGGGCGTGCCTATTTGCGCCGATTCCGCAGGTGGGGGCGATACGCGGCATTCCTTTATAATGCTGCGTTTCAACCGCCCCGCCGCCAGCCACCGTGAATCCGCGCCTCGACCTGCTCCAGACCTATCCCTTCGAGAAACTGCGCGTGCTGGTGGCCGACGTGAAACCCGCCGACAAGCCTGCGATCAGCTTTGGCATCGGCGAGCCCAAGCATCCGACGCCCCAGTTCATCAAGGACGCCATGACCGCGTCGCTGTCGGGCCTGGCCGTGTATCCGGCCACCGCCGGCACCGATGCGCTGCGCCAGACCATCGCGGGCTGGCTGGAGCGCCGCTATCGCCTGCCGAAAGTCGATGCGGCCACCGAGGTACTGCCGGTCAGCGGCTCGCGCGAAGCGCTGTTCGCATTCGCCCAGACCGTGATCGACGCCAGCAAGCCCGATCCGCTGGTGCTTTGCCCCAATCCGTTCTACCAGATCTACGAAGGCGCGGCCCTGCTGGCTGGCGCACGCCCGGTGTTCGCCAACAGCGATCCGGCGCGCAATTTCGCGCCGGCGTTCGACCAGATCGGCGCCGATGTCTGGCCCAACGTGCAATTGCTCTATGTGTGCTCGCCGGGCAATCCGACCGGCGCAGTGCTGTCGCTCGAAGACTGGAAGCAACTGTTCGAGCTGTCGGACCGCTATGGTTTCGTGATCGCCTCCGACGAGTGCTATTCGGAAATCTATTTCGACGAGGCCACGCCGCCGCTGGGCGCGCTCGAAGCCGCCCACCGTCTGGGCCGCGGGTTCGAGCGACTGGTGATGTTCTCGAGCCTGTCCAAGCGCTCGAACGTGCCGGGCCTGCGCTCCGGCTTTGTCGCCGGCGACGCGGCGATCCTCAAGAAATTCCTGCTATACCGTACCTATCACGGCGCGGCGCTCAATCCCGCGGTGCAGGCGGCTAGCGTGGCGGCGTGGAACGACGAGGCGCATGTGCGCGAAAACCGCGCGGCGTACGTGCGCAAGTTCGCCCAGGTCACGCCGATGCTGGCCGAAGTGCTCGACGTGCAAATGCCCGATGCCGCCTTCTATCTCTGGGCCGACGTCTCGCGTACCGGCCTGAGCGACACCGAGTTCGCGGTGCGGCTGCTGGCCGAACAGAACGTCGCGGTGCTGCCGGGCAGCTACCTGGCACGCGACGCGCACGGCGTGAATCCCGGCACACAGCGCGTACGCATGGCGCTGGTGGCCACGCCCGACGAATGCCTGGAAGGCGCGCGCCGGATTGTCGAATTCTGCAAGTCGCTGGGCTGATCTTTCGCCCGCGCACCGATTGCTTTACTGAACGCCCAGGCGCCGGGGCGCATGTCTCGACGCCGCATCTCCTACACAAATCAACACTGAGAAACTCGCCATGACGCAAGCTCTGCAAGCCCTGATCGACCAGGCCTGGGAAGACCGCACCAGCCTGTCGCCGAAGTCCGCCCCGAACGATATCCGCGAAGCCGTCGCCAACGTGATTTCGCAGCTGGATGCCGGCACGCTGCGCGTGGCCGAGAAGCAAGGCGCCGACTGGATCGTCAACCAGTGGGTCAAGAAGGCCGTGCTGCTGTCGTTCCGCCTGGAAGACAACGCGCCGATGAGCGCCGGCGGTTTCGCCCAGTTCTACGACAAGGTGCCGACCAAGTTTGCCAACTGGAGCCAGGAAGACTTTGCACGCGCGGGCTTCCGCGTGGTGCCGCCCGCCGTGGCGCGCCGCGGTTCGTTCATCGCGCGCAATGCGGTGCTGATGCCGTCGTACGTGAACATCGGCGCCTATGTCGATGAAGGCACCATGGTCGAC
Source organism: Cupriavidus pauculus (assembly GCF_008801835.1). Classification (GTDB taxonomy): domain Bacteria; phylum Pseudomonadota; class Gammaproteobacteria; order Burkholderiales; family Burkholderiaceae; genus Cupriavidus; species Cupriavidus pauculus. The sequence goes on from NZ_VZOW01000001.1 coordinate 516,488, forward strand.
ACCTGGGCCACGGTCGGTTCGTGCGCGCAGATCGGCAAGAACGTGCACCTGTCCGGCGGCGTCGGCATCGGCGGCGTGCTGGAGCCGCTGCAGGCCAACCCGGTCATCATCGAGGACAACTGCTTCATCGGCGCGCGTTCGGAGGTGGTGGAAGGCGTGATCATCGAAGAAAACTCGGTGATCTCGATGGGCGTGTACCTTGGCCAGTCGACCAAGATCTACGACCGCGAAACCGGCGAGATCCACTATGGCCGCGTGCCGGCTGGCTCGGTGGTGGTGGCGGGCAACCTGCCGTCCAAGGATGGCAAGTACAGCCTGTACTGCGCCGTGATCGTGAAGAAGGTCGACGCGCAAACCCGCGCCAAGACCAGCCTGAACGACCTGCTGCGCGGCGACTGATCCCGCCAGCCGGTTGACGCAATCGCCGCCGGGCCATTCCCGGCGGCTGGAAGTCCCGCCGATGCCATCCCTTCGCAAGCGACTCATGGCCCTCGATCCCGCCACTGTCAGTACCGTGCTCTCCCTGCTGCCGACCATTCTCGAACAGGCCAACAAGACCATCGAGAAGCTCAAGAAAGGCAAGCGCCGGGACGATGGCGCGCAGCCTGACGCAACGGAGCCGCGCGACCCGGCCGTCCGCATCGCGGAGCTGGAGGCGGCGGCCGTGCAGCAGGCCGAGTCGGTCAAGATGCTGGCCGAACAGCATGCCATCACGATCGAGGCGCTGCGCCGCGAGGCCGCGCGCCTGGACCGGCGCCTGCGGCTGATGACCGCCGTGGCCATGGCTGGCGTGGCGCTCGGCCTGGGCGGGCTGGTGATCGCCCTCAACCTGCTTTTCCGCTAACCCGGCCCCTCGCCAGGCCGCCGACCCGCACCACCATCATGACCGTCCTGCTTTACGGCATTCCCAATTGCGACACCGTCAAGAAGGCCCGCACGTGGCTGGATGCGAACGGCGTGGCATTCACGTTCCACGATTTCAAGAAGCAAGGCGTCGACGAAAAGATGCTGCGCGCGTGGCTCAGGCACGTACCGCTGGCCATGCTGCTCAACAGGAAGGGCACCACCTATCGCGCGCTGTCCGATGCCGACAAGGCAAAGGCCGAAAGCGAGGCCGGCGCGATCGCGCTGATGCAGGCCAGCCCTTCGCTGATCAAGCGTCCCGTGCTGGACCACGACGGCCAGGTCAGCGTCGGGTTCTCCGCCGACGCCTACGCCGCGCTGTTCTGACGTTTCTTGCTCCACCCTGCCCCATGAATCCGACCCTTGCCCTGACCGAAGACCTGATGCGCCGCCGCTCGGTCACCCCCGCCGACGAAGGCTGCCAGGCCGTGCTGCAGGCGCGCCTGTCCGCGCTTGGCTTTACCTGCGAAAACATCGTCAGCGGCCCTGACAGCTTCCGTGTGACCAACCTTTGGGCGGTCAAGCGCGGCACGCAAGGCGCCGCCGGCAAGCTGCTGGCGTTCGCCGGACACACCGACGTGGTGCCCACCGGCCCGATCGAGCAATGGTCGTCCGATCCGTTCGAGCCGACGCACCGCGACGGCAAGCTCTACGGCCGCGGCGCCGCCGACATGAAGACGTCGATTGCCGGCTTCGTGGTGGCGTGCGAGGAGTTCATCGCCAGCCATCCCGACCACGCCGGCTCGATCGCTTTCCTGATCACCAGCGACGAGGAAGGTCCTGCGCATGACGGCACGGTCAAGGTGGTGGAGGCGCTGCAGGCGCGCGGAGAACGTCTCGACTACTGCGTGGTGGGCGAGCCCACGTCGGTCGACACGCTGGGCGACATGGTCAAGAACGGTCGGCGCGGCTCGCTGTCGGGCAAGCTGACGATCCAGGGCGTGCAAGGCCACATTGCCTACCCGCACCTGGCGCGCAACCCGATCCATCTGGCCGCGCCCGCGCTGACCGCGCTCGTGAACGAAACCTGGGACCAGGGCAACGAGTATTTCCCGCCGACCACCTGGCAGATGTCGAACATCCACGCCGGCACCGGCGCCACCAACGTGATCCCGGGCCACGTCACGATCGATTTCAATTTCCGCTTCTCGACGGCCAGCACGCCCGACGGCCTGAAGTCACGCGTGCATGCGATTCTCGACCAGCACGGCCTGCAGTACACGCTGGACTGGACGCTCGGCGGAGAACCGTTCCTGACGCCGCGCGGCGATCTCTCCGAAGCGATGGCCGCTGCCATCGCGGCGGAAACCGGCGTCACCACCGAGCTGTCGACCACGGGCGGCACGTCCGACGGCCGTTTCATTGCCAGGATCTGCCCGCAGGTGATCGAGTTCGGCCCGCCCAACGCCAGCATCCACAAGATCGACGAACACGTGGAAGTGCGTTTCATCGAGCCGCTTAAGAATGTCTATCGTGGCGTGCTCGAACGCCTGATCGCCTGATCGTTGGAGCGACACCCGCCATGCCTACCCCATCCCCTCTGCGAACCGTCCGCGACCTGCTTCGCCTGGCGGTGTCGCGCTTTATCGCCGCCAAGCTGTCGTTTGGCCACGGCAGCGCCAATGCCTACGACGAAGCGGCCTATCTGGTGCTGCATACGTTGAGCCTGCCGCTCGATACGCTCGATCCGTTTCTCGATGCACGACTGCTGCCCGAAGAAATCGACGCTGTGCTGAAGGTGATCGACCGTCGCGTCACCGAACGCGTGCCAGCCGCCTACATCACGCATGAAGCGTTCATGCACGGCTTGCGCTTCTACGTCGATTCCCGCGTAATCGTGCCGCGCAGCTTTATCGGCGAATTGCTGCAGGACGGTCTGCAGCCGTGGCTTGGCGACGTCGAGGAGATTGGCCCGGTACTGGAGCTGTGCACGGGGTCTGGCTGCCTGCCGATCATCGCCGCGCACGTCTGGCCCAATGCGCATGTCGATGCCGTCGATATCTCGTCCGATGCGCTCGCCGTGGCGCGTCGCAATGTGGCCGACTACAAGATGGAGGATCGCATCGCGCTCTATCAGGGCGATCTCTACGCGCCGCTGCCGTCGGGCGCCACGTACGACGTGATCCTGACCAATCCGCCCTATGTGAACGAGCAGTCGATGCGCGACCTGCCGGCCGAATACCTGGCCGAGCCGCGCATCGCGCTGGCTGGCGGTGACGACGGCATGGACATCGTCCGCCGTATCGTCGCCGGCGCGAAAAAGCGCCTGAATCCGGGCGGCGTGCTGGTGGTGGAAATCGGCAATGAACACGCCAACGTGCAGGCTGCGTTCCCGGAGCTCGATATCGTGTGGCTGTCGATCAGTGCCGGCGACGATCAGGTGTTCCTGGTCACGTACGACGCATTGCCCGACTGAGAGGAGCGGATCGCCCCCTGCGCGCGCCGGCGCAGGCGAAACATCCGGTCGCCCAATAAAAAACGCGCCATGAGTGATCATGGCGCGTTTTCGTTTGGCAAGGCGCGCGCAATGGCGCGTCACATGCCGCCAGGGCCGACCGAGTAAATCGTGCCGTTGGACGACACCTGGTAGTAGTCGGCGCCAACCCCCACCCAGTGATAACCCTTCTTCGGCGCGGGCAGGTTGTAGTCCTTGAACTTGTCGATCACGTATTGCCGGTCACGGAACTCCGTGGGCAGCTTTTGCCCCTTGCTCCATTTCTGCGGCGTATACGGCGATTGCGCGCCCATCGGCATGCTGCCGCTGCTGCCGGATTGCATCCCTTGCTGCATACCGGGCTCCATGCCCTGCTGCATCGATCCGGGGCGCGATGGCGCCATGCCGCGTGGCGGGGTGCCGCCACGTGCCGGCGGCATCGGCGTGGCCGACGGTGGCATCGCGCCAGCCTGTCCGGGCGACGGCATCGGGGTCGGGCCCGACGGCTGGCTCTGGCCCGGCATCGGTTGCATCTGGCCCTGCATCGGCTGTTGCTGCTGCGCCTGCGCGAACGGCATGGTCAGCAGACCGGCGGCGACCATGACGGCGGGTATTAACGTCTTCGTTTTCATCGTGATCTCCTCACAGATGGAACACGGCAGACTGCCCGCGAACCGGACAGCCCCAACCAAGCTTAGTAGCAATTGCGGGGCCCGCATTGTCAGATATGCGGAAATCGTCCGAACAATGACGTTTTTTGCCAATCGATTCAGGTACTTGGGCCACCGCGGTGAAATCGGCGCAAGTCCGCGTGCCCGTTCCCGAATGCTGGCGCACGCAGATTCGGCCAGTATCGTGTGTAGCAATTTCCGCGACCGTGCTGCGGCGCGGCACATCTTCTTCTTGCGGCCATGCTGAAAGTTTCCTAGAAATTGGTCAGACCGCTTGACCATTTGTCCGCTGCTCGCCCGGGAAACCCCATGCCGCTTCAGCAGATCGAACCGCGTCGCCTGTACCGCCAGATTGCCGACCAGTTGCGACGGCTGATCGAAGGCGGCGAGTTTCCGGTGGGGTCGCGCCTGCCGCCCGAGCGCGACCTAGCGGCGCAACTTGGTGTGTCACGCCCATCGGTGCGCGAGGCGTTGATCGCGCTGGAAGTGGAAGGGCTGGTCGAAGTGCGGATGGGCTCCGGCATCTACGCCTGCGCCGCGGACCCCGCGCCGCTCGCCACGCCCGCCGGCAGCGTGATGGCCGAGCCGCCGCTGGATGTCATCCGCGCGCGCCAGACCATCGAGGGCGAAATGGCCGCCAACGCCGCGCGCCAGTGCACGCCCGCGCTGCTCGATGCGCTGGCCGCATCGGTGGCCATGATGGAAGAAGAGGCCGCCGGGGGCAATATTCCCGTGCGCGGCGATCGCCTGTTCCACCTGCGCATCACGGAAGTGTCCGAGAACGCTGTGCTGTCGCGGCTGGTAGCCGAGTTGTTCGACGAACGGCACAACCCGCTGTTCGCGCAGTTCGGCAATCATTTCGAGAACGCGGAAAGCTGGTCCGCCGCCATCGCCGAGCATCGCGCCGTGATCGCCGCAATCGCGTCGGGCTCGCCGGACGCGGCGCGCGCCGCGATGTGCGATCACCTCGAACAATCGCACAACCGCTTCTACGCGGCGTGGCCCGGCCATGCCGACGGCGCGACGCAACCCGCGCCATCAGCGCCAGCCGGCCCGACGTCTCCGGCACGCCAGCGGCGCAGGAAATCCGCGAAGGCCGATGTCGGCGCCAACACGCTCAGCGAGGAATCGTGATGTCCCTGACCTGCCATATCCACGCCAGCGAAGACCTGCGCTTCAGCGATGTCGCCCCCGTCGCGCCCGGCCCGCACGAGGTGCTGGTTCGCCTGGGCGCCGCCGGTATTTGCGGATCGGACCTGCACTACTACTTCCACGGCAAGGTGGGCGCATTCGTGATCAAGGAGCCGTTGACGCCTGGGCACGAGGCGTCGGGCATTGTCGAAGCCGTGGGTAGCGCCGTGACGCGCGTCGCGCCCGGCGTCAAGGTCGCCATCAATCCGTCGCACGCATGCGGCCAATGCGATTACTGCCGCACCGGGCGCGACAACCTTTGCCGCAACATGCGCTTCCTGGGCAGCGCCAGCATCTATCCGCATGTGCAGGGCATGTTCCGCCAGCACTTCCTGATGCACGAGCAACAGCTCACGCCTGTGGACGCCGACATCTCGCTGGGCGAGCTTGCCTTCGCGGAACCATTGTCGGTGGCGCTGCATGGCGTCAATCGCGCGGGCGAACTACTCGGCAAGACCGTGCTCGTAACCGGCGGCGGCACCATCGGCAGCCTGACGGTGATGGCGGCGCGCCTCGCAGGCGCGGCGCGCATCGTGGTGTGCGATATCGCCCAGCGTCCGCTCGATGTGGCGCGCGCGGTCGGTGCCGATGAAACCATCCAGACATCGCAGCTCAGTCCCGACGCACTGCGTGATATCGCCGACGTCAGTCTGGAAGCCGCGGGCAGCGCGGCGGCGCTTGGCACCTGCCTGGCTGCCACGCGCCGCGGCGGGCGCATCGTCCAGGTCGGCACGCTGCCGGCCGAAGGCCTGCGTTTTCCGGCCAACGACATCATGGCGCGCGAGCTCGACTACGTCGGCGCCTTCCGTTTTGGCCGCGAGTTCGACTGGTCGGTGCGCTATCTGACCAGCCGGCGGCTCGATGTACGCCCGCTGCTGTCGGCACAGCTGCCGCTGGCGCAGGCCGTGGACGCCTTCCATCTGGCGGCCGACAAATCCCGCAGTACCAAGGTGCAGTTGACTGGCTGAGGCGCGCGCCTCGCAACCGACCGGCCCGACCGACAACGCCATACCAACAAGGGCCGGCGGCTTCAACCAAAAACAGGAGACAACCCATGATGCGAATCCGCCGGCAGTTCTCGTGCATGCTTGGTGCGGGCATGCTGCTCGCCGCCACTGCGTTCTGCACGCCCGTCCTGGCGCAACAGGCGCCGATCAAACTCAAGTGGGCGCACGTATACGAGACCTCGGAGCCGTTCCACAAGTGGTCGGTATGGGCCGCCGATGAAATCAAAAAACGCAGCAACGGCAAATATCAGATCGATGTCTTCCCCGCGTCGCAGCTCGGCAAGGAAAACGATATCAACCAGGGCCTGGCGATGGGCACGGTGGACATCATCATCTCCGGCTCGAGTTTCGCGGCCAAATCGTTTCCGCGTATCGGCGTGACGTACTACCCGTACACGTTCCGCGATCCGGCGCATCTGCTGGCCTATACGAAGAGCGACATCTACCGGGAACTGACCACTGGCTACGAACAGAAAACCGGCAACCATATCGTGGCGACCACGTACTACGGCACACGCCAGTCCACCTCGAACAAGCCGTTCTCGCATTGCGCGGAAATGAAGGGCCTGAAGATGCGCGTGCCCGATGTGCCCGCCTATCTGGCGATGCCGCGCGCGTGTGGCGTCAACACATCGCCGATTGCGTTTGCGGAGGTCTATCTGGCCCTGCAGAACGGTACGGTCGAAGCGCAGGAAAACCCGCTGACGACCATCGAGGCAAAGAAGTTCTATGAAGTGCAGAAGTACATCGTGCTGACCGGCCATATCGTCGATCACCTCAACACGGTGATTTCCGGATCGCTGTGGAAGCGGCTGTCGGAACCGGAGCGCAAGATGTTCGGCGAGGTGGCGCAGGAAGCCGCCGCCCGCGCGAGCGCCGACGTGGAAGCGCGCGAAAAGGAACTGGTCGCCGTGTTCAAGCAGAAAGGCCTCACGGTCACTCCGGTCAGCGTGCCCGAATATCGCGACGCCGTGCTCAAGAACGTGAGCTTCGAATCGCAGGGATATCGCCAGGCCGATTGGGAAAAGATCCAGGCGGTGCGCTAGACGCGCGCCGGGCCACTTCGCCCTTCCCCGGGGGCCTGTCCCGCAGCACAGCCCTGCCCTTCAGCAGAACGGAGCCGATGCGATGCAAATGCGATCCCAAGCCATGGACGGCAATGCGCCCGCCCAGCCGCCGTCCGAAGGCGCGCCGCACATGTCCTCGGTCGAGGAAATCGTCCAGAGTTTCGAAGAGGCCGATGCGCAACCGGTGGACCTGTCTGGCTACGCTGCCGAGGACTGGTTCAACTTCGGCTTGTTCTGGCTGATGACACTGCTGGTCTTCCTGCAGTTCTTCACGCGCTACGTGATGAACGATTCGCTGGCGTGGACCGAGGAACTGGCCACCTACTGCCTGATCGGCGTGGTGTTTATCGGCGCATCGATGTGCGTGCGCAAGAGCCGCCATATCCAGGTGGACCTGCTGTATCGCTACCTGCCGCACCGCCCGGCGCGCGCGCTGTCGACGCTGGTCGACGTCGTGCGCACGGCTTTCCTCGGCTATGCGGTGTATCTGGTGTGGCGCTTCATCGGCATCGTCGGCGACGAGCCGATGACCACCGTCGCGTGGAACAAGAGCTACGTCTACTGGCTTGCCCTGGCCGGCTTCGTGCTGATGACCGCGCGCTCGCTGCAGGTGACGTGGCAGAACTGGCGTAACGGATATTCGATCCTGGAACGCCCCGCGGCGTTCGATGCGCTGGACAACTGAGGAGCAGCGGCAATGTGGATCCTGATTGCATCGTTTCTGCTGTTGATGCTGGTGGGCATGCCGGTCGCGATGTCGATGGCGCTGGCGTCGCTGTTCTATATCTGGGCCAGCGGCACGGCGCCCGACGTCATCCTGGCCCAGCGCATGATCGCCGGCGTCGAGAGCTTTCCGCTGCTGGCCGTACCGTTCTTCATCCTGGCCGGCAACCTGATGAACGTGGCCGGCATCACCGGGCGCATCTACAACTTTGCGGTGGCGCTGGTCGGCTGGATGCGCGGCGGGCTCGGCCACGTCAACATCATCGGTTCGGTGATCTTTTCCGGCATGAGCGGCACGGCCATCGCCGACGCGGCGGGGCTGGGCACGATCGAGATCAAGGCGATGAAGGACCACGGCTACGAAACCGAATTCGCGGTGGGCGTGACCGCCGCATCGGCCACGCTGGGCCCGATCATTCCGCCTTCGCTGCCGTTCGTGATCTACGGGATGATGGCCAACGTCTCGATCGGATCGCTGTTCCTCGCGGGCATTGTGCCGGGGCTGGTGCTGACGCTGTTCATGATGGCGACGGTGGCGTGGATCGCGCACCGGCGCGGCTGGGGCGGCGACACCGCATTTTCGTGGAAGCTGCTCCGCGCCGCCTCGATGGAAATCGTCGTGGTGCTAGCGTTCCCGCTGGCGATCTGGCTGGCCGTGTCGGCCGGCGTATCGACCAATACGGCCGCGATGATCGCGCTGGTGGTGCTGCTGGCGCTCGACTGGTATTTCGATTTCTCGGCCGTGATGGCGCTGATGGCGCCGGTGATCCTGATCGGCGGCATGACGCTCGGCTGGTTCACGCCCACCGAGGCGGCCGTCGCCGCCGTGATATGGGCGCTGTTCCTTGGCCTGGTGCGCTACCGGTCGATGACGATGCGCGCGCTGGCGCGCGCCACGCTGGACACCATCGAGACCACCGCGTCGGTGCTGTTCATCGTCACGGCCGCGTCGATCTTCGCGTGGTTGCTTACGACCAGCCAGGCCGCGCAGGCGCTGACGGACACGATCCTCGGTTTCACGCACAACAAATGGGTGTTCCTGCTGCTGGCCAATGTGCTGATCCTGATCGTCGGCTGCTTCATCGACACCACGGCGGCCATCACCATCCTTGTACCGATCCTGCTGCCGATCGTGCTCAAGCTCGGCATCGACCCGATCCACTTCGGGCTCATCATGACGCTGAACCTGATGATCGGCCTGCTGCATCCGCCGCTGGGCATGGTGCTGTTCGTGCTGGCGCGCGTGGCCCGGCTGTCGGTGGAGCGCACCACCATGGCGATCCTGCCCTGGCTCGTGCCGCTGTTCTTGACGCTGATCGCCATCACCTACGTGCCGGCCATCACGCTGTGGCTGCCCGGCCTGGTGGGCAGCAAATGACAACGATCACTCATGTCGATCTGATCCAGGTGGATCTGACCCCGCCGGTGGCGCGCTCCGATGCCATCCAGTCGTTCGCCACGCAGGAAACGCCGCTGGTCCGCATCCGCTGCGCGGACGGCAGCGAAGGTATCGGCTACAGCTACACGATCGGCACCGGCGGTTCGTCGGTCATGGCGCTGCTGCGCGACCATCTCGCGCCGCAGCTGATCGGCCGCGATCCGGCACCTATCGAGTCCATCTGGCGCGACCTGCTGTTCAGCACGCACGCCACCTCGGTGGGCGTCATCACCAGCCTGGCGCTGGCCGCCATCGATACGGCGCTGTGGGACTGGCGCTGCCGCCGCGACAACCAGCCGCTGTGGCTGGCCGCGGGCGGCGCCCACTCGCGCGTGCCGGTCTACTCGACCGAGGGCGGCTGGCTGCATCTGTCGCAGCGGGCGCTGGTGGAACAGACGCTGGCCGCGCGCGAAGCCGGATTTCTCGGCGCGAAGATCAAAGTAGGCAAGCCGCAACTGGCCGACGACATCGAGCGGCTCCATGCCGTGCGCGAGGCGGCCGGTGCGCATTTCGCGCTGATGATCGACGCCAATCAATGCTTCACCGCGTCCGAAGCGGTGCGACGCGCCGCGCATTTTTCCGGGCTTGGGCTCGGCTGGTTCGAAGAGCCGCTGCCCGCTGACGATGTCGCTGGTCACGTCCGGCTGGCTGCGTCCACGCATCTGCCGATCGCCGTGGGCGAGTCGCTGTATTCGATCGGCCAGTTTGCCGATTACCTGCGCCTCGGCGCGTGCTCGATCGTGCAGGCCGATGTGGCGCGCATCGGCGGTATCACGCCGTGGATCAAGGTGGCGCATCTGGCCGAGGCGTGCAACGTCTCGATCTGCCCGCATTTCCTGATGGAACTGCATGTGTCGCTGTGCGCGGCCGTGCCCAACGCGGCGTGGCTCGAATACATCCCGCAACTCGACGCGATCGCGCACAGCCGCGTGGCAATCATCGATGGCCACGCCCGGCCGCCCGATGCGCCGGGACTTGGCATCGCGTGGGACTGGCCCGAAATCGAGCGCCGCGCCAAGGCGCGCGCGAGCGTTTCCTGAACCGCTTACGCTTATCAAGGAGCTATCCATGTCGAATCGACTCGCCGGCAAGACGGCGCTGGTCACGGCCGCCGGACAAGGCATCGGCCGCGCCACGGCCGAGGCATTCCTGCGCGAGGGCGCACAGGTCATCGCTGCCGATATCAACGCCGAAACCCTGGCCGGATTGGCCGCGCTGCCGGGCTGCCGCACGCTGCGGCTCGATGTGACCGACGGCGCCGCAGTCGACGCCGCCGCGCACGAAACGGGCCGCATCGACGTGTTGTTCAACGGCGCGGGGTTCGTGCATCACGGCACGATCCTCGAGTGCGATGCCGAGGCTTTCGACTTCTCGATGAACCTGAACGTGCGCGCGATGTATCGCATGATGCGCGCGTTTTTGCCGGCGATGCTCGACGCCGGCGGCGGATCGATCATCAACATGGCGTCGGTGGCGGGCAGCATCAAGGGCGCGCCCAACCGCTTCGTGTACGGCGCGACCAAAGCCGCCGTGATCGGCATGACCAAGGCGGTGGCCGCGGATTTCATCACGCGCGGCATTCGCTGCAATGCCATCTGCCCGGGCACCGTCGAATCGCCTTCGCTGCGCCAGCGCATCAGCAATCAGGCGGCCACCAGCGGCAAGACGCTGGCGCAAGTGGAAGCCGATTTCATCGCGCGCCAGCCGATGGGACGCATTGGCACCGCTGCCGAAATCGCCGCGCTGGCCGTGTACCTGGCATCCGACGAATCGGCCTTCACCACCGGCACCGCGCAGATCATCGACGGCGGCTGGTCCAACTGAGCGGCCTAACTAAACGGCCCAACTGAGCGGGCCCTGCTACACAGGCCCAGAACAACGCAGGCCCCAAACAGGAGTGGCGCATGTCAGCCGCACCCGCCGCGATCCGGATCCATCCCGCCGACGATATCGTCATCGCCTGCCGGCAGTTGCTGCCCGGCACCGTATTGCCCGAGGAAGGCATCACCGTGGCCGGCATGGTGCCGCCCGGTCACAAGGTGGCCGTGCGTGCCATCGCAGCGGGCGCGCCGGTGCGCCGCTACAACCAGATCATCGGCTTTGCGCGCCAGGCCATCGTACCGGGCCAGCACGTCCATACGCATAATTTGGCGATGGGCGATTTCGCGCGCGACTACGCGGCCGGCAGCGACGTCCACGCGACGCCCGCCGCCAGCGATGCCGCCACGTTCGACGGCATCGTGCGCGCCGACGGCCGCATCGCCACGCGCAACTACATCGGCATCCTGACATCGGTAAATTGCTCGGCCACCGTAGCACGTGCAATCGCCGATCACTTCCGGCGCGACATCCACCCCGAGGCGCTCGAAGCGTTTCCCAACATCGACGGCGTGGTGGCGCTCACGCACGGCGCGGGCTGCGCCACCGACAGCGATGGCGAAAACCTGCGCGTGCTGCGCCGCACGCTGGCCGGCTATGCGCGCCATGCCAATTTTGCCGCCGTGCTGGTGGTGGGACTCGGCTGCGAGACCAACCAGATCGACGCGCTGCTCGACGAACCGGGCATGGCGGCGCTGGCTGCCGGCACGCGCTTCCATAGCTTTAATATCCAGGACACGGGCGGCACCGCAAAGACCGTGGCGCGCGGCATCGGCATCGTGCAGGCGCTGCTTGACGACGCCAACCGCGTCACCCGCCAGCCGGTATCCGCCAGCCATCTCGTGGTCGGGCTGCAATGCGGCGGGTCGGACGGCTATTCGGGCATCACGGCCAATCCCGCGCTGGGCGCGGCGGTGGACCTGCTGGTGGCGCAGGGCGGCACGGCGATCCTGTCGGAGACGCCCGAGATCTACGGCGCCGAACATCTGCTCACGCGCCGCGCCGTATCGCCCGACGTGGCCGCGCGCCTGATCGCGCGCATCCGTTGGTGGGAGCAATACACCGCGCGCAATGCCGGCAGCATGGACAACAACCCATCGGCCGGCAACAAGGCCGGCGGCCTGACCACGATCCTCGAAAAATCGCTTGGCGCGGTGGCCAAGAGCGGGACGACGAACCTGGTCGACGTCTACGAGTTCGCCGAACCGGTCCGCGCGCATGGGCTGGTGTTCATGGATACGCCCGGCTACGACCCGGTGTCGGCAACCGGCCAGGTGGCGGGTGGCGCCAACCTCATCTGCTTCACCACGGGGCGCGGATCGGCCTATGGCTGCGCGCCGTCGCCATCGTTGAAGCTGTCCACCAACAACGCGCTGTGGCAGCGGCAAGGCGAGGACATCGACATCAATTGCGGCGACATCATTGACGGCGCGTCGACCATCGCCGAGAAAGGCGCCGAGATTTTCCGGCTGATGCTCGATACCGCGTCGGGCCGCAAGACCCGCAGCGAAATCCACGGGTACGGCCAGAACGAATTCGTGCCCTGGACGCTGGGCGCGGTGATGTAACGGTTACGTCTTTCCCTATCCGGAGACCTGCATGAAGATCACCAACGCGCGCGTCATTGTGTGTAGCCCGGGCCGCAACTTCGTCACGCTCAAGATCGAAACCGATGAAGGACTGACGGGCATTGGCGACGCCACGCTCAACGGCCGCGAACTGGCGGTGGTCAGCTATCTGCAGGACCACGTGATTCCGTGCCTGATCGGCCGCGATCCGCACCAGTCCGAAGACATCTGGCAATACCTGTACCGTGGGGCGTACTGGCGGCGCGGCCCGGTAACGATGAGCGCGATTGCAGCGGTGGATACCGCGCTGTGGGACATCAAGGCCAAGGCCGCCAATCTGCCGCTGTACCAGTTGCTGGGCGGCAAGAGCCGGACCGGCGTGATGGTCTACGGCCACGCAAACGGCAGCGATATCGCGCACACCGTCGACGAAGTGCTGCGCTACAAGGAAATGGGCTACAAGGCGATCCGCGCGCAATCGGGCGTGCCGGGACTCAACAAGGTCTACGGCGTATCGCGCGACCGCTTGTTCTACGAGCCCGCCGACGCCGACCTGCCGTCCGAACACGACTGGAGCACCGAGCGCTATCTGGAACACACCCCGCGGCTGTTCGAGGCGGTGCGCGAAGCGGTCGGCCCGGACATCCACCTGCTGCACGACGTGCACCATCGCCTCACGCCGATCGAGGCGGCGCGGCTCGGCAAGTCGCTGGAACCGTATCGCCTGTTCTGGATGGAGGACGCCACGCCGGCCGAGGACCAGCGCGCGTTCCGCCTGATCCGCCAGCACACGGTCACGCCGCTGGCCGTGGGCGAGATCTTCAACAGCGTCTGGGATTGCAAGACGTTGATCGAGGAGCAACTGATCGACTACATCCGCGCCACGGTCGTGCACGCGGGCGGCATCACGCATTTGCGGCGCATTGCCGACTTCGCGGCCATGCATCAGGTACGCACCGGCTGCCATGGCGCCACCGACCTGTCGCCGGTGTGCATGGGCGCGGCGCTGCATTTCGATATCTGGGTGCCCAACTTCGGCATCCAGGAATACATGCGCCATACCGAGGAAACCGACGCGGTCTTCCCGCACAGCTATAAGTTCGCCGACGGCATGCTGGTGCCGGGCGATGCGCCGGGCCACGGCGTGGAGATCGACGAAACGCTGGCCGCGAAGTACCCTTACCAGCGTGCGTATCTGCCCGTGAACCGGCTCGCGCACGACGGCACGTTGTGGCACTGGTAGGAGAGGACCATGAGCGATATCACGCAATTGCCACGGCTGCATCCGGACCGGCTCGGCGCGCTGCCCGCCGCGGTGCGACGGCCAGCCTATCCGCGCGAGCAGCTGCGCGCAGGCATCGTGCATCTGGGCGTGGGCGCGTTTCATCGCGGCCACCAGGCCGAGATCACCGAGACCGCCATCGAGGCCGCCGGTGAACGCGGATTGCAGTGGGGCATCGTTGGCGTATCGCTGCGTCGGCCCGATACGCGCGACGCGCTCAAGGCGCAGGACGGTCTCTATACACTGTCGCTGCGCAGCGCCGATACCGAGCAGTTGCGCGTGATTGGCGCATTGATCGATGTGCTGGTCGCCGAAGAAGACCCCGAGGTGGTGCTCGACCGCATCGCCCATCGCGATACGCGCATCGTCAGCCTTACTGTCACCGAGAAGGGCTATTGTCACGATCCCGCCACGGGCGCGCTGAACCGCGAGGATCGCGGCATCGTCGAAGATCTGTCCGGCCCCGCGCATCCGGTTACGGCGATCGGCTACCTGGCGCGCGGCCTGCAGCGCCGCATGGAACGCGGCCTTGGCCCGGTGACGCTGCTGTCGTGCGACAACCTTGCCAGCAACGGCGACACGCTGCGCGGCGTGCTGCTGGCGTTCTGCGCCGAGATCGATCCCGCACTGCGCGATTGGGTTGCGGCGCGCTGCACGTTTCCCAATTCGATGGTCGACCGCATCGTGCCGAAGACGACGGCCGACGATATCGCGCGCGTATCGGGCGCGCTGGGGCGCTACGACGCATGGCCCGTGGTCGGTGAACCGTTCTTCCAGTGGGTCATCGAGGAGCGCTTCGCAGCGGGCCGGCCCGATTGGGAAGCGGGCGGCGCGCAGTTCGTCGCCGACGCCAAGCCGTTCGAAGTTCTCAAGCATCGCCTGGTCAACGGCAGCCAATCGATGATGGCGTACATGGGCGTGCTGGCGGGCTGGCCCACCACCGACCGCGTGATCGCACAGCCGGCCGTGCGCACGTTCATCTCCGACACCATGGCGCGCGAAACACAGCCCACCTTGCCGCCGTTGCCCGGGCTCGACGTCGACGCATATCGCGCCAGCCTGCTGCCGCGTTTCACCAACCCTGCGCTCGGGCATCGCACGCGGCAGATCGCCATGGACGGTTCGCAGAAAATTCCGCAGCGCCTGCTTGCGCCGATCCGCGAGCGCATCGCGGCCGGGTTGCCGTTTCCGCGCCTGGCGCTGGGCGTGGCCGCCTGGCTGCATTTCCTGCGCGGCTACGACGAAGCTGGCAACGCGTTCCCGATCGAAGACCCACTGGCTCAGCCGCTGGCTGCCGCCATGGCGCAGGCGGCACGCGACACCGAAAAGCTGTTCGATGCACATGCGCGCGAGCGGGCGCGCGTGCGCATCATCGCCGGCTTCGCGCCAGTGTTTGGCGATCTGGGCCAGTCGCGTGAATTCGTCGATACCGTGGCTACGCAACTCGAAGCGCTATGCGCATATGGCGTCACAGGCGCCCTGACCCGCATCAACCAGACGGCATAAACGGCGCATGCGCGAATCGCCGGCAGCATAATCGCGGATCCTTGGATCACCGTGCGCGCACCGATGACATTCCCTTCAAGACTGGCGGCCCCGATCTCTGCCTTGCAGGCCACTTTCCTTCCCCGCTGGATCACCGGCCTCTCCATCGCCCTCCTCGCCGGCCTTGTCTCGGTGCTGCCTGCCAGAGCCCTCGCCGCCGACCCCGTCTATGACGACTACGACGCCTTCTACGGCGCCCTGCCGGGCGCCGTGTTCGACACGCCGCTGACCACTTCGGACAACACGCTCTACTCCTATGCCGATCGGCCGGGCATGTACGTGGATGCGCAAACCTCGTTTTACGGCCAGCGCCTGAAGATCGAGATCGGCGAGGACCGCATCGTCGTCAACGGCAGGGATTTCCGCTTCAGGCGCGCCACGACATTCCGACGCGAGCAATTTTCGAAAATCTATCCCGCAAGTGCCACCGTGTTTGCCTCGGACGCCAACGGCAATCGACCTCCGATGCTATGCGTGACCGGTCATAGCGACGGCTCCGGCGAAGCGAATCGCCACGCGCAGATCTACCTGCTGCTTGACCCGCTGGGCATTCGCGGGCGGCCGCGGCTGCTGCATCTGCCGAGCCTGCTGTCATCGTGCCGCGCCGTGATCGCAAGCGAGTCCGGCGAGCTGCTGTTTCCGAAGAACACCTACGTCATCGATACCGAGGGCGAGGCCCGCACCGGCCTGTTGATTTCGTACTACACGTTCCGGAGCAGGTTTGTCGCCGCGGATCGGCCGCCGCTGCGGCTGCGCTTTGCCGAACCCGAGAACCCATTCCGTTTTACCGTGCAAAACGGCGATTGAGATCTGATGCATTCCGGCCGGCGCGCGGCTGGTATGCGCTGGCGTCATGGCGGCATGCGCAGAATTCGTTTCCGGTGTCACGACGCCGCCCCTAAGATCGGGCAAGCCCAACGGCCAGCCCCCACAAGCGCGGGCGCGCCGCAGCGGCGTTCAGGAGGAAAGGAGAGACATGCAAGCCAGCGCCCCCATCTATACCGGCACGGGGCCCCACATCGGGGCCAGCCAACGCCGCCGCGCCATCATCGCCACGGTGATCGGCAACGGTCTCGAATGGTTCGACTTCACGGTGTACAGCTTCTTTGCCGTGATCATCGCCAAGCTGTTCTTTCCCACCGGCAATGAACTGTCTTCGCTGCTGCTGGCGGTGGCCACGTTCGGCGTGGGATTCTTCATGCGGCCCGTGGGCGGCATCATCCTCGGCGTCTACGCCGACCGCGTCGGCCGCAAGGCGGCGCTGTCGCTGACCATCCTGCTGATGGCGGCCGGCACCACGCTGATCGGCATCGCGCCCACCTACGACCAGATCGGCCTGTTCGCACCGCTGCTGATCGTCCTCGCACGGCTGATGCAGGGCTTTTCCGCCGGCGGCGAAATGGGCGGCGCCACGGCCTTCCTGACCGAATACGCTCCGGAACACCAGCGCGCCTACTATTCGAGCTGGATCCAGGCCAGCATCGGCGTGGCGGTGCTGCTCGGCGCGGCCGTCGGCACCTTCGTCACCGCGACGCTGAGCCCGGAGGCGCTCAACAGCTGGGGCTGGCGGCTACCGTTCCTGATCGGCATGATCATCGGGCCGGTCGGCTTCTATATCCGCCACAACCTCGATGAAACGCCGACGTTCCAGGCCACCACCGACAAGACCGATTCGCCGCTGACCGAAGTGCTGCGCGACTACCCGCGCCAGACCGCGGCCAGCTTCTCGATGGTGATCCTGTGGACGGTCTGCACCTACGTGCTGCTGTTCTACATGCCGACGTATGCCGTGAAGGTGCTCAAGGTGCCGCAATCGACGGGCTTTATTGCCGGCATGGCAGGCGGACTGGCGATCATGGTGTTTGCACCCCTGGTTGGCATGCTGGCCGACCGCATCGGCCGCCGCGGGCTGCTGTCCGGCGCCGCCGCGCTGATCTTCGTGCTGGCGTGGCCGATGTTCGCGTACATCAACCACACGCCGGGCCTGGCGTCGCTGCTCGTGTTCCAGCTGGTGTTCGGCGTGCTGATCGCCGCGTACACCGGCCCGATCCTGGCCGCGTTTGCCGAGCTGTTCCCGGCCAAGGTGCTGTCGACGGGCCTGTCCGTGGCCTACAACCTGGCCGTGACGATCTTCGGCGGCTTTGCGTCGTTCTTCATCACATGGCTGATTGCCAGCACCGGCAGCACCATGGCGCCGGCCATCTACGTGATGATCGCCGCGGCCATCAGTTTCTGCGGCACGCGCCTGGTGCGCGAGCCCGCCTACCTCAACAAGAAGTAAATCCGCATGACCCAGATCCTGCTCAAGGGCGGCAACGTCCTGGACCCCGTACGCGGCGCACTGCTGGCGCGCCATGATGTGCTGATCGACGGCGAGCGCATCGTCGAGGTATCCGCCGCTGCAATCAGCGCGCCGCACGCCAAGGTGATCGACGTGAGCGGCAAGACCGTGATGCCCGGGCTGATCGACCTGCACGTCCATGTGCTGGCATCGCTCGCCAACCTGGGCATCAACGCCGTGCAGCCCAACGTGCTGGTGGCGTTCCGCGCCATGCCGATCATGCGCGGCATGCTCGAACGCGGCTTCACCACCGTGCGCGATGCGGGCGGCGCCGACTGGGGCCTGTCGCAGGCCGTCGCCACCGGACTGATTCCGGGCCCGCGCATCTTCCCGTCGGGCAAGGCGCTGTCGCAGACTGGCGGCCATGGCGATTTCCGCCCGCGTTCCGACACGCTGGAGCCGTGTTCGTGCGCGTTCCGTGCCGGCGCGATTGCCCGCGTGGTCGACGGCGTCGACGCGGTGCGTCTGGCGGTGCGCGAGGAAATCCAGAAAGGCGCCACGCAGATCAAGATCATGGCGTCCGGCGGCGTGGCATCGCCGACCGATCCGATCGGCAACACGCAGTACAGCGAAGACGAAATCCGCGCCATCGTGGCCGAAGCCGAGGCTGCGCAGACCTACGTGATGGCCCATGCCTACACCGGCCGCGCCATCACGCGCGCCGTCCGCTGCGGCGTGCGCACCATCGAGCACGGCAATCTCGTGGACGCCGCCGCGGCGCGCGTGATGCGCGAGCATGGCGCGTTCGTCGTGCCCACGCTGATCACCTACGACGCGCTCGCGCGTGACGGCGCACGCCTGGGCCTGCCGGCCGATTCGGTGGCCAAGATCGAAACCGTGCGCCAGGCCGGCCGCGATTCGCTGGCGATCTACGCCGAAGCCGGTGTGCCGATGGGCTTCGGCTCCGACCTGCTCGGCGAAATGCATCAGTACCAGTCCGAGGAATTCCTGATCCGCGCGGCGCTGCTCGGCAATGCCGAAGCGCTGCGTTCGGCCACCTCGATCGCGGCGCAGATCCTGCAGCGCGAAGGCGAACTCGGCGCAATCCAGGCCGGTGCGCTGGCCGATGTGCTGGTGGTCGACGGCGATCCGCTTGCGGACATCGGCGTGCTGGCCGGCCCCGCATCGCGCATCGAGCTGGTCATGCAGGCCGGCAAGATCCACAACGCATAACGGACGGCGCACCGCGTAGTGCGCGCTGGAGCGCGCTTCGCGGGCACACCTTAGAAGCCGTCGCGCCCCGATGGCATGGGGCTTGCGTCTATCATTGGCAGCAACCTCGCCATTGATGACGCCTGCCCCATGCGCATTTCCCCGCTCCCGCCGCTTGCCTGCCTGGTCGCCTTCGAATCGGCGATGCGGCACGGCAGCTTCACGCGCGCCGCCGCCGAACTCCATCTCACGCAAAGCGCGATCAGTCGCCAGGTGGCGCAGCTCGAGCGCTTTCTCGGCAAGAAACTGTTTATCCGCGAACCGCGCGCGTTGCGGCTGACCGTCAGCGGCCAGCAATACGCCGAGCAGGTGCAACGCCTGCTGGTCAGTTGTGCGCAAGCCACCGAGGACGTCATGAAGCGCAAGGGCCAGGTCGAATTGACCGTGGCCTGTTCGTCGGGCGTCGCCGTGCTGTGGCTGACGCCGCGGTTGGCCGCGTTTCGCGCGCGGCATCCCGATTTTCATGTGCGGCTGGTGGTCAACGACAGCCTGGCGTCGCTGTCGGACACCGATTTCGATATCGGCCTGTATTACCTGCGCGAAGGCGCGCCGAGCGGCATGGCCGCGCGCCGCCTGTACGACGAAGAGGTGTATCCGGTCTGTGCGCCGTCCTACCTGGCCGGCAGGCGGCTCGCCGTCGCCGACCTGCCCAGGGAGTCGCTGCTGGTACTGGAAGACGCCCAGCGCATCTGGATGTCGTGGCCTGCATGGTTTGCACGAAACGGCCTGCGTGAAACGCGCTTCGAGCGCGAACTCGTGGCCAATACCTATCCGGTGCTGGTGCAGATGGCCATCGAAGGCCAGGGCATCGTACTGGGGTGGGAACACATGATCGACCGCTGCGTGGCGGCCGGACTGCTGGTGCGCGCGTGCGACGCCAGCGCGTCGCTGGGCGGCGGCTATTACGCCGTGTGGCCGCGCGACCGTGCCGAGCCGGCGGCGGCGCGCGCCTTCCGCCAATGGTTGATCGAGGAAAGCGGCGCGGATGCGTGAGTCGAGCGCAGCGCGCCCATCAATGGCCGAATCACAGGCGCCTGAACCACATCGCCGCTATGACGTCAGCGCCTTGCGCACGGCATCGGTCACCTGCGTCACCACGCCTTCGCGCCAATCGTCGGCGTCGCCATAGAACGCACGCCACACCGCGTCCTTGATCAGCGCGCGCTGATTCTCGTCGGCCTCGGGATGCACGTGCAGCCAGTGGTCGCCGCGCAATGCATCGAGTACTTCCGACAGCGGCAACGTGCCGAATTCGAGCGCGATGCCGGCGTAGTCGATCGACGGCAACGTCTGCGGCACGGCCAGCCACGCCAGTCCGGTCAGATTGGCCGATGACGACGAGCCGTCATAGATCGAGGTCACGCTGGCGCCCCAGATCGTACGGGCGCGCGCCAGATGCGCGTTGTCGTCCGGGCCCATATAGATTGGCTCGCCGTAGCCCCAGGGACCCAGCCCGGTATGCACGTCGATCCAGCGCAACGCGCTGCGGCCCGCGCCGAAGCGCGCCAGCACGCGGCGCAGCGTGTAGTTGCTCCACGTGGCCTTCTGCCCGCCGAAGAACATGCCGTGCGGATCCTGATATTGCCCGGCGCTGACCGCGGCCTGATACCACGGCATCCCTTTGCGCGCCACGGCCGTCATCAGCGCGGTGTGCTCGTCGCACGACGGCGGCCATTGCGATGGCAGCAACAGCGGCGCCACTTCCGCATAGGCCGGATTGAGCGGCAGCGGCCGATCGAAATCCATGAAGTTGCGGTTCAGGTCGACGTTGTCCTCGTTGACGCGCCGCAGATGCGAGAAACCATAGGGATTGACCGCGTGCACCAGCATCAGCGCCACGCCGGCGCGCCGGCAGTCCGCATGCAGCGCGGTGTCGTCGAGCATCGCCACCTGCGCGCCGGATCCGCAAAACCCCTCGGCGCCGTGCGTGCCCGATGTCACCAGCACCACGCGCTGCGCCTGCGCATCGCCAAGCCATGCGACATCCATCGCCAGCGTTTCGCCATCGCGGCCGGTCTCGGTGGGATGTGGAAATTCGGTCAGGGAAGCGCCGCACGCGTGCGCGGCATCGAGAAATTTTTGCCGCGCTTCGGCATAGCTGCGGGCGAAATACCGCGCGGAACGAACCTTCGGACTGGCAGCCATGGCGGGACGTTGGACCGGGGCCGAGTGGGGATGCCGTCAATGTAACGCCATTCGCCCCCGGATTGCCAGACGGCGCTAGAAACGTTCGGCCGCGCCGTCTTCGTCAGGCCATGCGGAACGGAATGCATGCGGATGCATGACGATGCCAGCCGCTTCGATCTGCGCGGCGGATAACACCAGATGTCTGGCCAGCCAGTCATGCAGGCTGCGCAGAAAACGTATGCGATCCACGCGGTTCGATGCGGCAATCAGCCACTCGAGCTTGACGTGCGCGGTGTAGACATCGAGCAGGTTGACGCTCTTGAGCTTGGGCGGCGTGGCGGGACTGCGTTCGATCGCCAGCACGCGCTGCGCTTGTGCCTGCGTCAACGGACGCCCAGCGGCGATCTGCTGGTAGAGGTCGTCGAGCGCGGCAAAGCGCACCGTCGGCTGCACGCGCGGCACCGATGCGACCTTTTCCATGCGCAGCACGACATAGCGCGTAGCCGCGTTGCGACGCTCCAGTTCCAGTTCCGCGGCGGTCGGCTTGCGGCGCGGCAGCGGCGCGAGCGCGGCGTCGAGGCGATGGATGGCGTCGCGCTCGGTATAGTCGGGAATCTGGTCGAGCATGCCCGGCACCGCCAGCGCGGCCCGCGCGCATTCCAGGCCGAACGGATACTCGTGGCCGTCCGGGCCGCGCAGGATCCATGCGTGGCCTTCGGGGAAGCCATGATGCCGCCCACCCTTGGCACTGCGCGCATGGCAGCGTGTGGTCGACGGATCGGCAAAGTCCTTGCGAACGGGAATCCAGCTCCCGTGCATGGGTGAAGTCATCGGCGTGGCAAATGGGAAAACGGCCGGTATTGTCCCACTGTTTGGTCATCTTGCCGTTTTCCCGCGCGGATCGGCACGCCGTTATCTTGCAGCACCGATCTGGGCGAATCCCTTCGGCTCCGCGCATTTCCGCGCAGGCGCCACGCCGATCACTTGAGCATGAAAGACATCGCCGAGCAGCAGTTCAGCATCCGCACGGCGGCCTGCACGCTGGGCGCGACAAACGACAGCGTGACGCCGTCCACACGTTCGAAGGTGGGCCATTGGCAGAACAGGTCGGCATGCGCGGTGGTCTGCGTCTGCAATCGGCACGTCACCGGTCCGGCCAGCTCCAGGCAGCGCGCCTGCGGATGAGCGATCGCCTCGCGCGTCACGGCCTGCGCGGCGGCGGCAATCGCCTCGCGCGCGGCCCCTGGCGACAGCGTGGTGCCACTGCCCTGCCCGCCAGCCGTCTTGGTCTGCACGAAGCGCACCCAGGGCATCAGCGGCTGGGTCTCGGCGATGAAGACGTCGTCGCCGCTGGCCATCAGCACCGGCACGTCGAACTCGCCGGCCAGCGCCGCGTAGATGCCGGCCTCGCCCAATTCGAGCCCATTGAACCAGACCCGCGCGAAGGCGCTGCTGTTGATCGTATGCGCCAGCACGCCGCGGCTCTGCGCACGGCTGTGGTAGCCGATCATGAACACGCCGTCACAGTCCTGCTCGACGCCGGCCATCATGCTCAGGTAGCGCGGCTTGCCCAGCACCAGCTGCGCGCGCGGATCGATCTGGTCGGGCAGCAGGTTGCGAAAGCCGCCATGCGAATCGTTGACCAGCACGGCCGTGGCGCCGCCCGCGAACGCGCCCTGCACGGCCGCGTTGGCCTCGGCGGTCATCCATGCGCGGGCGCGTTCATATTCGCCGTTGCCGGCGCGCGTCTGTTCGGTGTGGAATACGCCGGCCACGCCTTCGATATCGGCGGAAATCAGAATCTTCATGCGATCAGGTCTTGCAACGTCTCGCGCAGCGCGCGGCGGAAATGGCCATCGCGGCCATGGACGGTTTCGGCGTGCCACAGCGCACTGACGATGGCTTGTTCGACGCAGTCGGCCACGGCACGGAACAGCGGATCGATCCGCGCTTCATGCACCATCGCCACAGCGGGCATCGGCGTTTCGGCGCGATGCGGAACGGTATAGGCCGTCGAGAAGGCCAGCGCGATATCGCCCGAGCCATGCCCGTAGACCGACCCGGTCCGTGCCAGGCCGGCGCCGGCGCGCATCGCCAGGCGACGCAGTTGCCGCGCATCGAGCGGCGCGTCGGTGGCCACGATCATGATGATTGAGCCCTTCTCGGGCGATTTTTCCTGCTGCAGGCGCGCGGCGAGCGCATCGCCCAACGGCCGGCCGGCAAACACCAGCGATTCCGGCGTGCCGAAATTGGCCAGCACCAGCGCGCCAACGGTATGGCCGCCGGCGACACGCGACGCGCTGCCAATGCCGCCTTTCAGACCGAACGACGACATGCCGCGTCCGGCACCGACCGCGCCTTGCGCGAACTGCGCTGCCGCGGCGCCCAGTGCGGCGTCATAGTGCTGGGCTTGCACCGCCATGGCCTGGATATCGTTCAGATAGCCGTCATTGCATTCGAACACCAGCGGATTGACGGTGGGCCATGCGCGGCCGATGTCGGGATTGTCGGCAATCGCAGCGCGGATCTGTGCCTGCGCGACAGCGCCCACCGAAAAGGTATTGGTAAGCGCGATCGGCGTCTCGAGCACGCCAAGTTCATCGACCTGCACCAGCCCGATGCTCTTGCCGAAGCCGTTGATCACGGCGGCGGCGGCGGGCGTCTTGTCGACATAGACATTGCCCGGGTGCGGGCGGATCACCGTGACGCCGGTCTGGCAGGCGCCTTCGGCAAGCGTGCAATGGCCCACCGTGACGCCGGGCACATCGGTGATCGCATCGCGCGCGCCGGCAGGCAGACTGCCGACAAACGGTGCAGGCGGCGCGATGCGCGCATGGGACGTGTCAGGCATGGCTCAGCGGCGGTCGATCTTCGGGTCCAGCGCGTCGCGCAGGCCATCGCCGAGCAGATTGAACGCGAGCACCGTCAGGAAGATCGCAAGGCTGGGAAAAATCGCCACGTGCGGCGCGGTGACCATGTCGGCGCGCGCCTCGTTGAGCATCGCGCCCCACTCGGGCGTGGGCGGCTGCGCGCCCAGACCGAGGAACGACAGCCCCGCCGCGGTGATGATCGACGTGCCGATCCGCATCGAGAAATACACAACGATCGACGACACCGTACCTGGCAGGATATGCCGCATCAGGATCGTCCAGTCGGACGCGCCGATGCTGCGTGCCGCTTCCACATAGGTCAGGCGCTTGAGCATCAGCGTGTTGCCGCGCACCAGCCGCGCAAACGCGGGAATGCTGAACACCGCTACGGCAAAGATCACGTTGACCATGCCGTTGCCGAGAATCGCCACGATGGCGATCGCCAGCAGAATGCCGGGAAACGCGAACAGCACGTCGCAGACGCGCGTGACGATGCGGTCCCACCAGCCTTCGTAGTAGCCGGCCAGCAGGCCCATCACAGTGCCGATGATGGCGCCGATGATGACCGAGAAAAAGCCGGCAGCCAGCGAAATGCGCGTGCCGGCGAGAATGCGGCTGAAGATGTCGCGGCCCAGCGAATCGACGCCCATCCAGTGCGCCATCGACGGCCCGGCGTTCAGCGCGTCGTAGTCGAAAAAATTCTCCGCATCGTACGGCGCGATATACGGCGCCAGGATCGCGATGACCACCAGCACCAGCACGAACGCGCCGGCGCCCAGCGCCAGATGCTGCTTGCGGAACTTGCGCCAGAATTCGGTCCAGGGGGTGCGCACCGCTTCGGGGACCGGGTTCGATGCAACGGCGGCAGACGTGGAAAGCTCGGACATGTCGGCCTCCTTACTTGTAGCGGATGGTTGGGTTGATCACCGTGTAGAGCATGTCCACGACCAGGTTGATCAGAATGAATTCGAGCGAAAACAGCAGCACTTCAGCCTGGATGACGGGGTAGTCGCGCATTTCCACGGCGTCCACCAGCAGCCGGCCCAGGCCGGGCCAGTTGAACACTTTCTCGACCAGGATCGAGCCGCCCAGCAAGAAGCCGAACTGCAGGCCCATCATCGTGACCACGGGAATCATCGCGTTGCGCAGCGTGTGCTTGATCACCACCACGGTTTCGCGCACGCCCTTGGCGCGCGCGGTGCGCACGAAATCCTCCTGCAGGACTTCGATGAACGACGCGCGCGTGA
Source organism: Cupriavidus pauculus (assembly GCF_008801835.1). Taxonomy (GTDB): domain Bacteria; phylum Pseudomonadota; class Gammaproteobacteria; order Burkholderiales; family Burkholderiaceae; genus Cupriavidus; species Cupriavidus pauculus. Next base: position 541,992 of record NZ_VZOW01000001.1, read on the forward strand.
AACGCGCCATCACCGCGGCCACCGCCGCGCCAAGCGTCAGCGACGGCAGGATGTAGTGCTTCCAGCTATCGGCGCCGATCGACGGCAGCCAGCCCAGTTGCACCGAAAACACTTCCATCAGCAGCATGCCCAGCGCGAAGGCGGGAAACGAAATGCCCGACACGGCCAGCGTCATGCCCAGGCGGTCGGGCCATTGGTTGCGCCACACGGCCGAACTGATGCCGACCGCCATGCCGAATACCACGGCCCACACCATCGAGGTAATCGTCAGGTAGAGCGTAGGCAGGAAGCGCTCGCCGATCTCGTCGGAAACCGGGCGCTTGCTGCGCAGCGATATGCCGAAATCCCCCCGCAGCGCGTTCGAGAAATAGCGCACGAACTGCTCGTGCATCGGCAAATCGAGCCCAAGGTCCTTGCGCACCAGCTCGACAGTGGCCGAATCGGCTTCCGGGCCCGCGGCCAGCCGCGCCGGATCGCCAGGCAGCAGATGGACGAACAGAAACACCAACACTGCCACGATCAGCATCGTCGGTATTACGCCCAGAAATCGTTTGAGGAAGTAATTCAGCATCCTGACACCAGAAAACCAGAAATTGAGACCGGCGGCCGCCCACCCTTTCACCCCGCGTACACGGGCAGGCGGCCTCACGGCTTACCGCATCGTTGAACAGCTTGTTATGGCACTGCCTGAGTGCTAGTTGCCACCACGGCCTGCGCGGCCGTGGCAGCGGCACCGCGTCGCGCCTTGTTTGCGCAGCGCGGCATGCGACACACGCTTACTGCTTGATGTCGATCTCGTCGAAGTTGAACGAGCCGTCCGGCATCACATAGGCGCCGGTGAGCCGCTTCGAACGCGCGTACAGGATCTTCTCGGTCACCAGGAAGGCCCACGGCGCATCCTTCCAGATGCGTTCCTGCGCGTCCTTGTAGAGCTTGGCCTTTTCGCCGCGATCAGTGGTGCGCAGCGCGCCGGCGATGTCGGCGTCGACCTGATCGTTCTTGTAGTAGGCCGTGTTCAGCAGCTTGGGCGGCATCGATTCCGACGCCAGCAGCGGACGAAGCGCCCAGTCCGATTCACCGGTCGACGACGACCAGCCGACGTAATACATGCGCACGCCGGCGTCCTCGGGCTTCTGCACGCTTTCCACGCGCTCCACGCGCTGGCCGGCTTCGAGCGCCTGGACCTGCGCCTTGATGCCAACCTGCTGCAGCTGCTGCTGCACGAACTGGATCACCTTTTGCGCGGTGGTGTGGTTATAGGCCGACCACAGCGTGGTCTCGAACCCGTTCGGATAACCGGCTTCCTTGAGCAGTTCGCGCGCCTTGGCCGGGTTGTACGGCCACGGGCCGAGCTTTTCGGCGTAGTCGACGCCCGGCGGCACCACGCCTTCGGCCGGCACCGCATGACCGGCGAACGCCACCTTGGTCAGCGCTTCCTTGTTGATCGCATAGTTGATCGCCTGACGCACCTTCGGGTCGTTGAACGGCTTGACCATCGTGTTGAACGACAGGTAGCGCTGGATGATCGAAGGCGAGTCGATCATGTCGACCTTCGGGCTCGCCTTGAGCACGGCGGCCTGCTCGAACGGAATGCTGAACGCGAAGTCCGCTTCGCCGGTCTGCATCACGGCCGAACGCGTGTTGTTGTCGACCACCGGCTTCCACGTGATGGTGTCGATCTTCGGATAGCCGGTCTTCCAGTAGCCGGCAAATTTCTTGCCCTTCAGGTAGTCGGTCTGCTTCCACTCGACGAACTCGAACGGGCCGGTGCCGACCGGATGGAACGCGATTTCCTTGCCGTACTTCTTGAGCGCCGTGGGGCTGATCATCACGGCCGACGGGTGGGCCAGCACGTTGATGAACGGCGAGAACGGCTCCTTGAGCGTCACGCGGGCGGTGTACGGGTCCACCACCTCGGTCTTGGCCACGCGGTTGAACAGCGTGTAGCGCTTGAGCTTGTTGGCGGGATCGGTCACGCGGTCGAAGTTGGCCTTGACGGCCGTGGCATCGAAGGTGGTGCCGTCGTGGAACTTGATGTTCTTCTTGAGCTTGAACGTGTAGACCAGGCCGTCCTTGCTCACTTCATAGCTCTCTGCCAGCACGTTGACCAGCTTCAGATCCTTGTCGAAGCCGAACAGGCCTTGATAGAACGACTTGGTCGCCGCTTGCGACAGCGTATCGTTGGCATCGTACGGATCAAGCGTGGTGAAGGTGGAATACACCGCCATCACCGCATCCTTGGCGGCAAACGCCGGCGCGGCGGCCAGCATGCCGACGGCGCCTACTGCGGCAGCACCGGCCATCAGCCGGAAAGAAACCTTGGACATCTCTTCTCCTCTCAGGGAATACAGGGACTTCAGTACTTCGGTACAAAAACGGATCGATCAGTAGGCGCCGCCGACGGCGTGCCGCGCCACGTAATGGCCATGCGCACCGCTGCCCGCGACGGCCACCAGCGGCTGCACCACGGGCTCGTCGCCGACCGCGCGGATCGGGCTCGGGATTTCATCGGACAACGGTTCGCGCTTCAGATGGCGGCGCGCCGGATCGGCGATCGGCACCGCCGACATCAGCTTGCGGGTGTACGGGTGCTGCGGATTCTCGAAGATCGCGCGGCGCGGGCCGATCTCGACGATTTGGCCCAGGTACATCACCGCCACGCGATGGCTGACGCGCTCCACCACCGCCATGTCGTGCGAGATGAACAGGAATGCCACGCCGAGTTCGCGCTGCAGATCGAGCATCAGGTTGACGATCTGCGCCTGGATCGACACGTCGAGCGCGGACACCGATTCGTCGGCCACCACCACCTTCGGATTCAGCGCGAGCGCGCGCGCAATGCAGATGCGCTGGCGCTGGCCGCCAGAGAACTCGTGCGGATAGCGCGAGGCATGCGCGGCGGTAAGGCCGACTTTTTCGAGCAGCCATGCGACGCGCGCCTCGGCGTCCTTGCCGCTGGCCACCTTGTGCACCAGCAACGGCTCCATGATCGAATAACCGACCGGCACGCGCGGATCGAGCGATGCGAACGGGTCCTGGAAGATGAACTGGATATTGCGGCGCAGCGCCTGCAGCGCCGGGCCTTGCATCTTGCTGATGTTCTGACCGGCGAACTCGATGGTGCCGCTTTGCGCGTCGACCAGACGCAGCAGCGAGCGGCCCGTAGTCGATTTGCCGCAGCCCGATTCGCCCACCAGCGCAAGCGTCTCGCCGGGATAGAGATCGAAGCTGACCCGCTCCACCGCATGTACGCGACGCGTGACCTTGCCGAACAGGCCGCCCGGCACATCGAATCGCGTCACCAGATCGCGCACGCGCAGGATCGGTTCGGCGCCCGCCGGCACGGTGTCCTGCGGCAGCTCCACGACCGGCGCCGCGCCGTCACGCATTTGCACCAGCGGAAAGCGCGCCGGCAGATCGGTGCCCGACATCGCGCCCAGCTTGGGCACGGCCGACAGCAGCGCGCGCGTATAGGGGTGGGCCGGCGCGTGGAACACGTCGTCGGAGGTGCCCTCCTCGACTTTCTCGCCGCGATACATCACCAGCACGCGATCGGCTACCTCGGCCACCACGCCCATGTCGTGCGTAATGAAGACCACGCCCATGTCCATTTCGGCCTGCAGGTTGCGGATCAACTGCAGGATTTCGGCCTGGATCGTGACATCCAGCGCGGTGGTCGGTTCATCGGCGATCAACAGCGCCGGCTTGCACGACAGCGCCATGGCAATCATCACACGCTGACGCATGCCGCCGGACAACTGGTGCGGATAGCGGTCCAGCACGCGACGTGCCTCGGGGATGCGTACCAGTTCGAGCATGCGCAGCGCCTCGGCGCGCGCCGCCGCGTTGTTCTTGCCCTGATGCAGGCGGATCGATTCCGCGATCTGCTCGCCGACCGGAAATACCGGATTCAGCGATGTCATCGGCTCCTGGAAGATCATCGCGATGTCGGCGCCGCGCACCGTACGCAAGGTCGATTCGCCTGCCTTGGCCAGATCGAGCACTTCGCCGCCGCGACGGCGCAGCAGCATGCTGCCGCTGGCGAGCTTGCCGCCGCCATGCTCCACCAGCCGCATCAACGCCAGCGACGTGACCGACTTGCCCGATCCCGATTCGCCAACCACCGCGAGCGTCTCGCCGCGATCGATGTGGAACGAGAGGTCGCGTACGGCTTCGACCGTGCGCTCGGACGTGGCGAAGCGCACGGTGAGATTGTCTACCGCCACCACCCGCTCGGGGGGCAGCACGATGCCTTGCCTTGAAACAGTAGTCGCCATATCAGCCGTAAATCCAGACGTTGACCGGTTCGCCGACGCGGGCCACGCCGCGATACATGCCTTCGGTGTTGAACGGCAGCGAGACGTTGCCGTCCCGGTCGACAGCGATCAGCCCACCACGGCCATGGATCGCCACGAGTTTTTCCATCACCACGCGGCGCGCCGATTCCTCCAGCGACAAACCCGCGTAGCGCATTTGCGCCGATACGTCGAACGCCGCAACGGTGCGAATGAACATCTCGCCGGTGCCGGTGGCCGAGACCGCCGCGATGTCGTCGGCGTAGCAGCCCGCGCCGATCACCGGGGTGTCGCCAACACGTCCCACCTGCTTGTTGGTGACGCCGCCCGTCGATGTCGCGGCGGCAAGATTGCCATTGGCATCGCACGCGACCGCGCCGACCGTGCCGAACTTCTTGTCGGCGTCGAGCGGATCGGCGCCTTTGGCCGCCAGCGCGGCGGCGTCGTGATCGAGCAGCGCCATGCCAGTGCCGGCCTGGGCGCGCTGCCATTGGTCGTGGCGCGCCTGTGTGAAGTAGTAGTCGGGCGACACCAGTTCCAGTCCCTGCGCCTGGGCAAACGCTTCGGCGCCTTCGGCGGCAAACAGCACGTGCTCGCTGTGCTCTAGCACCGCGCGCGCGGCCAGCACCGGATTACGCAGGCGCTTGACGCAGGCCACCGCACCGGCGTTGCGCGTCGCCCCGTCCATCACCGCGGCATCGAGCTCATAGGTGCCGGCGTGCGTCAGCACCGCGCCCTTGCCGGCATTGAACAGCGGGCAGTCCTCGAGAAGGCGCACGGCTTCGGTCACGGCGTCGAGCGCGCTGCCGCCCTCGGCCAGCACGCGCTGGCCGCTTTGCAGCACCTGCTCCAGCGCGGCGGTGTATTCGCGCTCGCGCCGCGCGTCCATGGCCGCACGGGTAATCGTTCCGGCGCCGCCGTGAATGGCGATAACAGCTTGGGGCATAGATCCTTCTACTTCAGTCAGATTCAGTCAGATTCAGTCGGATGATTTCGGCGCCGCGCGGCCGTCGCGCGCACCGGGCGCGCCGTACAGCCACGGCAGCAGGAACTCGGTCATTGCGGCGGCGGCCTTCACCGAGCGCGCCGAGCGATAGGCCACCGCGCCGCACAGCGCTTCGATCAACGCCAGCACCGTGGCATCGGAATTGGCAGACAGCCGGTTGCCCGCGTTCGCGTACAGCGCGATATCGGCCAGCGGTGCCAGCGGCGACGTCGGACCATCGGTCAACGCCAGCAAACGGCCGCCGTGGTCCTTCACGCGCTGTGCCAGCATCAACGAATCGGTAACGTAGCGCGGAAAGGCAATCACCACCACCAGATCTTGCGCAGTCAGTTTGAACAGCTGGCGCGCCGCGTGCGAGGCGCCGCCGACGGTGGAAACCGACGTCACCATATGGCAATGCATCTCCAGTCCGTGCTGCATCAGACCCGCCAGAAAACCGCTGGCGCCAAAGCCCATCACGTACACACGCTGCGCGCTCAGGATCGCGTCGACCGCGCGTTCGATCGATTCCGGGTCAAGGCTGCGGCGCGTCGACTCCAGATTGCGGGCGCCCTCGTCCAGCGACGCCGCAAAGACTTCGGCCACGGTGGTCGGACGCGCCAGTTCGTCGCGCAGGCGTTCCACGGGCGCCAGCGTCGCCTCGAAGCCGCGCACCAGTTCGGCGCGGAATTGCGGATAGCCGTCGAACCCGAGCGCCTTGGCAAACCGATTAGCCGTGGCCACCGATACATCGACGGCCGTGGCAAATTCGTCGATCCGCATCGTGGCCGCGCGGAACAGGTTGTCCAGCACGTAGTTCGCCATGCGCTGATGCGCCGGCGTCAGCGTGGGCAAGGCGCGTGCAATGCGTTCGGAAATCGACTGGCCGTTTGACATGCGGGGCAGCTCGGAGCGTGGGTTCGGAAAAATGCGTTGCACCACTTCGGCACCATTTCCAGGAAACGGCGATGAAAAGGCACTTTCGCAGTGCGTCAATTTATGTAAATAAATTTACACGCAATTCATGTGCCTGAAACCCGAAAAGTGCCCATTTAGGGGAAATCCCTGAAGACATGGACGCGAACATGCCGGGCGGGCCGTGCAAGGCCTTGCCACGCCAGCGGCGCGCTACAATGCCGGCCTGCCGAACAATCGGCGTCTTCCAGCTTCAAGCCTTCCTCCGTGATACGAATCGACCAGCTTGTCCTCCAGCGCGGCACCAAAGTGCTGTTCGACCACACCAGCGTGACGCTCAACCCCGGCGAGCGCGTGGGCCTTGTCGGCGCCAATGGCAGCGGCAAATCGACGTTGTTTTCGATGCTGCGCGGTGAACTGCATCCGGATGGCGGCGACCTGTTCGTGCCCGCGCAATGGCGCATCGCGCATGTGGCGCAGGAGACCCCGGCGGTGGGCCGCACCGCGGTGGACTATGTGATCGACGGCGACACGCGGCTGCGCGAGATCGAGGCCCGCATTGCCGCCGCGCAAGCCAGCGGCGACGGTTCGGCCGAAGGCGAAGCCCATGCGGCCTATGCCGATGCCGACGGCTACACCGCTGCGGCTCGCGCCGAGGCGCTGCTGCTGGGCCTGGGCTTCACGCTGCCGCAGGTGTCGCAGCCGGTGGCATCGTTTTCGGGCGGCTGGCGCATGCGCCTGAACCTGGCGCAGGCGCTGATGTGCCCGTCCGATCTGTTGCTGCTGGACGAGCCGACCAATCACCTGGATCTCGATGCAATCGTCTGGCTGGAAGACTGGCTGGCGCGCTATCCAGGCACGCTGGTGATGATTTCTCACGATCGCGAATTTCTCGATGCCATCTGCAACGTCACGGTGCACATCGAAAACCAGCAACTGAAGCGCTACGGCGGCAACTACACGCAGTTCGAAACCATGCGGCTGCAACAGATGGCCCAGCAGCAGGCCGCGTATTCGCGCCAGCAGAAGGAAATCGCGCATCTGGAATCGTTCATCACGCGCTTCAAGGCCAAGGCCACCAAGGCGCGCCAGGCGCAGAGCCGCGTCAAGGCGCTGGAGAAAATGGAACGGCTGGCGCCGGTGCATGTGGCGGCCGGCTTCGCGTTCGAGTTCCGCGAGCCCGATTCGGCGCCCAATCCGATGATGGTGCTCGATGGCGTGGACTGCGGCTACGCGGAAGCCGATCCGCCCGTCACCATCCTGCACAATCTTGCGCTCTCGATCCAGAACGGGCAGCGCATCGGTCTGCTGGGCGCCAACGGCCAGGGCAAGTCGACGCTGGTGAAAACGCTGGCCGGCACCCAGCCGCCGCTCAACGGCACCGTGCGGCTCGGCAAAGGACTGGTCATCGGCTACTTTGCCCAGCACCAGTTGGAAACACTGCGCGATCACGATTCGCCGTTGCAGCATCTGGCACGGCTGGCACCGGACGTGCGCGAGCAGGAACTGCGCGATTTCCTGGGCAGCTTCAACTTCCGCGGCGATATGGCGACTTCGCCGATCGAGCCGTTCTCTGGCGGCGAAAAGGCCCGGCTGGCGTTGTCGCTGATCGTCTGGCAAAAACCGAATCTGCTGCTGCTGGACGAGCCGACCAACCACCTGGACCTGGACACGCGCGAGGCACTGACCATGGCGCTGGCACAGTTCGAAGGCACGCTGATCCTGGTGTCGCACGACCGGCATCTGCTGCGCGCCACGTCGGACCAGTTCATGCTGGTGGCTGACGGCACCATCCGTCCGTTCGACGGCGACCTGGACGACTATCGCGACTGGCTGCTGCAACAGGCCGCCGCCAAGCGCAACGCCGCCACCGCCGCGCACGCCGCCGATATGTCGGCGCCGGCAGTCAACCGCAAGGACCAGCGCCGCGCCGAGGCAGACGAACGCCAACGGCTTTCCGTGCTACGCAAGCCGCTGACCCGCGAACTGGAAAAGGTGGAAAAACGCATGGCGACGCTGCAAGCCGACAAGACCGCAATCGACGCCTTCATGGCCGACTCGGCCAGCTACGAAGACGCCAACAAGACCCGGCTGATGGAAATGCTCAAGCGCCAGGGCGAAGTCACCAGCGAACTCGATCAGTTGGAAGAGCGATGGCTGGAACTGCAGGAACAGATCGAACAGATTGCGTGAGACTGCGCTGAAAACAAAATGGCTGACATCGAAGTGTCAGCCATTTTTTTATTGCAGCGCGGTTCAGCGATAGTGTTTCTCGCGCCGGATCAGGCCGATGGCGAGCGTGAAGGTCAGGATCACGAGCCAGATCAGCGACCAGGCCGGGATCGACAGACCAAACAGCGGCGGAAGCGGCGCCGTGCACAGGCCGTCCGCGTAGAACACCTGCGGCAGCAGCTTGGCGGTGGGCAGCGCGTTGACCCAGTTTTCCAGCGGATCGATTCCGCACGACGCCTTGGGGTTGAGCAGCAGCGACACGTGGTAGCCCGCCACCGCAATGCCGGCCACGCCGGACAGCATGCCCAGCCCTTGCCACAGCGTGCGCGTGTTCTGCGCGATCGCCGCCAGCAGCGCAAAGATGCCGATGCCCAGGAACGCGAAGCGTTGCATGATGCAGAGCGGGCACGGCTGCAGGCCCTCGACATACTGCATATAGAGCGCTGCGCCGAGCATCGCAAACGAGACGACGGCGATCAGCAGGAAGTAGGCACGGGAATTGGCTTGCATGGGTCCATGGGCAAGGATTGCATCGACGCGAATTATTACCGATTTTTCGTGCGGCGATGGCAGTGTCGAAACAATCCGCCACACCTGTCGCCGTGGCGGATTGCCGCACCCTCTGAATCTGCGCGACGCATCGCGCGAAGTCCGAAAGGCCGGCGTCGGCGCTAGTCCAGATTGCGCACGCGGTCGATCGCGTGTTCGAGCCGATCCACCGCGATCACCTGCAGGCCTTCGATCGCCTGCTTGGGCGCGTTGGCCTTCGGGATAACGGCGATCGTGAAGCCCAGCTTGGCGGCTTCCTTGAGGCGCTCCTGGCCGCGCGGGCTGGGGCGGATTTCGCCCGCGAGGCCGACTTCGCCAAACACCACGAGACCGCGCGGCAGCGGCTTGTTGCGCAACGACGAGTGGATCGACAACAGCACGGCCAGGTCGGCCGCGGGCTCCGTGATTTTGACGCCCCCCACAGCATTCAGGAAAACATCCTGGTCGAAACACGCGATGCCGGCGTGGCGATGCAGCACCGCCAGCAGCATCGCCAGTCGGTTCTGTTCCAGCCCCACGGCCAGCCGGCGCGGATTGGGCACGTTGGCCGTGTCGACCAGCGCCTGCACTTCCACCAGCAACGGCCGCGTGCCCTCCTGCGTTACCAGCACGCATGAGCCCGCCACCTGGTCTTCATGCTGCGACAGAAACAATGCCGACGGGTTGCTGATGCCGCGCAGCCCGCGCTCGGTCATCGCAAACACGCCAAGTTCGTTGACCGCGCCGAAGCGGTTCTTGAAGGCCCGGATCAGTCGGTGCGACGAGTGCGTGTCGCCCTCGAAATACAGCACGGTATCGACGATATGTTCGAGCACGCGCGGACCGGCCAGGCTGCCTTCCTTGGTGACATGGCCGACCAGGATGATCGTGATGCCGCTGCTCTTGGCAATGCGCGTCAGTTGGGCCGCGCATTCGCGCACCTGCGCCACCGACCCCGGCGCGGACGTGAGCGCATCGGAATAGAGCGTCTGGATCGAGTCGATCACCGCCACTTCGGGCTTGTCCGATTCCAATGCGGCCTGGATCTTTTCGAGCTGGATTTCGGGCAGCAAGCCGAGCGTGGCGGCTTCCACGCCCAGGCGCTGCGCGCGCAGCGCGATCTGCGCGCCGGATTCCTCGCCGCTGACATACAGCACGCGCCGCGAGGCCGACAGGTTTGCCAGCGCCTGCAGCAACAGCGTCGACTTGCCGATGCCGGGATCGCCGCCGATCAGCACCACCCCGCCCGAGACCAGGCCGCCGCCGAGCACGCGGTCGAATTCGTCGATGCCGGAAGAGAAACGCGGCACATCGGCCGCCTCGATCTCGGACAGCTTGCGCACCACCGCGGACGCCGCGAGCGGCTGGAAGCGGCGCGCGGCCGACGAGCCCGTATCGGCCACCGTTTCGACCAGCGTGTTCCAGGCATTGCACTGGGGACACTGGCCAGCCCAGCGCGGCGCGGTGCCGCCGCACTCGGTGCAGGTATAGACAGTCTTGGTTTTTGCCATGGAATGGGAGCGGGATCGGGTCAGCTTGAGGGTCAGGCGGATCAGGCGCGGGCGACGTCGTCCGCCGTGGTCAGCGTGGCGACGGTGGTCGGCACGCGCGGCGCCAATGCGCACATCAGCTCGTAACCGACCGTGCCGCTCGCGGCAGCCACGTCATCGATCGGCAGGCCGTGACCCCACAACGTGACCGGCGACCCGATCTTCGCCTTCGGGCACGGCGTGAGGTCCACACAGATCATGTCCATCGACACGCGACCAACGAGGTCGGTGCGCACGCCATCGACCAGCACCGGTGCGCGCCGCTCGCCCCAGCCCAGCGCGTGACGCGGATAGCCGTCGGCATAGCCGCACGCGACCACGCCGATTCGCATCGCGCGCTCGGCCGTGAACATCGAGCCGTAGCCTACGGTATCGCCGGGCTGCAGATCCTGGATGGCAATCAGTTCGCTGTGCAGCGACATGGCCGGCTGCAGCCCGGTGTGCTCGATATCGGCGCTCAGGCCCGTGGGCGAGCCGCCGTATAGGATCACGCCCGGGCGCACCCAGTTGCGATGCGCCCCGGGATGCCACAGCACGGCCGCCGAGTTCGACAAGCTGGCTTCGCCCGGCAGATTCGCGGTGGCGGCGTCGAACGCCTCTATCTGGTGCGCGATGCCGCGCGGGCTATCCGCATCCGAGAAATGCGTCATGTGGACGATACTGCCCACACAGGACATGGTGCGGGCCCGTTCCCAGGCAGCGCGATATTGCGCCGGACGGAAGCCAAGCCGGTTCATGCCTGTATTGAGCTTGAGCTGGATCGCAAGCGGCCCCTTCGGCCGGGCCTGCTCAAGCATGCGCAGTTGCTCTTCGCAGTGCACGGCCGTGGTCAGCCGGTATTGCTCGATCACCGCGATGTCCTGCGGATCGAAAAATCCTTCCAGCAGCAGGATCGGGCCCTGCCATCCCAGCTCGCGCAGCAGCACGGCTTCGCTGAGGTCTAGCAGGCCGAAACCGTCCGTAGCCTTGAGGCCGGCGAACGCGCGGCGAATGCCGTGCCCATAGGCGTTGGCCTTGACTACCGCCCAGACGCGGGCGTTTGGCGCGTGGCGGCGCACCACCTCAAGGTTGTTGGCCAGCGCGGGCTGGTGGATGACGGCGTGAATGGGTCTGGGCATGAAATATGACGACTTGGGCGGATTGCCTGGCGGGAGATCGCCCGGCGCTGCACCAGATCAGGGAAGACCCGGTCGGCAACCCGCAGAATTTGAGCGTTGAGATGGCACGGACTGTGCGGTAGCGGGCATCTGGGACAACCGGCGGCCGGCATCGTCCGGGCGACTTTCTCGCAGGCGATATTTGACCACATTAAAGCGAAGATTCCGGGAATCCATTGAGCGACATTGTGTCCAATCCGCGTTTGCCAGTGTGCTGAATCGTCGCAGTTTCGTGATATAAAGCCGGACGCTCCGGCCATGTTTTAAAAGAGAAGCAATATGTCAATGACGGCGAGGCAAGCCGCAAGGCGCGCGAAAGTTGCGCAGCAGCCCCAGTTTGACAAGGCCGGCGCAGCAGGTTCCCTGCAAGCCGCGACGCTGCCCGCCGGCGCGCTTTTGCCCGTCCACACGGACATCCGCGATGGAGACAAAGTCGACAGTATGAAGAAGGGTTTCTACACGATCATGGCCGCGCAGTTCTTCTCGTCGCTGGCCGACAATGCCCTGCTCATCGCGGCCATTGCCCTTCTGACCGAGTTGCACTCCCCGCAGTGGATGACACCGCTGCTCAAGCTGTTCTTCGTGCTGTCGTATGTGGTGCTTGCGGCATTTGTAGGGGCCTTCGCCGATTCGATGCCCAAGGGCAAGGTGATGTTGATCACCAATGCGATCAAGATCGTCGGGTGCGCCATCATGATGTTCGGGTTGCACCCGTTATTGGCCTACGGCATCGTGGGCTTCGGCGCGGCGGCCTACTCGCCGGCCAAGTACGGCATCCTGACCGAATTGCTGCCGCCCGAAAAACTCGTGATGGCCAACGGCTGGATCGAAGGCCTGACGGTCGGGTCGATCATCCTGGGTACGGTGGTTGGCGGCGCGCTGATCTCCGTGCACATTTCGTCGCTGTTGCTGCGCTTCGACCTGCCCTATATCGATACGGGCATCAACACGCCGGCCGAAGCAGCGATGGTGGTGATCATGCTGTTCTATTTCATCGCCTCGGTCTTCAACCTGTTCATTCCCGATACCGGTGCCCGCTATCCGCAACAGGAAAAGAACCCGATCAAGCTGATTGCCGAATTCGGCGACTGCTTCATCGCGCTGTGGCGCGACAAGCTGGGCCAGATCTCGCTAGCTGTCACCACGTTGTTTTGGGGCGTCGGCGCCACGCTGCAGTTCATCGTCCTCAAGTGGGCGGAAAAATCGCTTGGCCTGAATCTGTCGCAAGGCGCACTGCTGCAGGCCGTGGTGGCCGTCGGCGTGGCGGTCGGCGCGATCATGGCCGCCGCGCGCATTCCGCTGCGCAAGTCGCTGTCGGTGCTGCCATTCGGCGTCGCGATGGGCGCCACGGTCATGCTGATGGCGTTCTATACCAAGGACACCATGCCCGCGGTGACGCTCGATGTGCTGGGCATGCACATGCCGCTCTACATGGCCATCGCGTACGTGTTCCTGATGATCGTCGGTGCGATGTCGGGCTATTTTGTGGTGCCGATGAACGCGCTGCTGCAACACCGGGGTCACGTGCTGCTGTCGGCGGGCCACTCGATTGCGGTGCAAAACTTCAACGAGAATGTTTCCGTGCTGCTGATGCTGTGCCTGTACGCACTGATGATCAAGCTGAACATTCCGATCGGCTTCGTGATCGTCGCGCTGGGCCTGTTCATCTGCGTCACCATGGCGCTGGTCATGCGACTGCACAAGCACAACGTCAAAATCCACAACTCGCTGGCGATGATCGGCGAAGACAAGCACCACTAGCCCGCCAGCGGCATCCGGCGGCCTCGGTGCCGCCTCGATTGCCAACCGGCCGCACTGCGCTGGCCGCTTATCCCATGCTCACACCCTCTTGACGGCGGCGCCGTCCCGGCCAGTCAGCGCGTGCGCAGCCGCGCCCGCGCCTCCCAGTCCTGCGGCACGATGAATCCGCGCGAACGCTCCTGCCAGAAGCCTGGTTCGTCGGCGGGCTCCAGTTCGCAAACCATCACCGGCGATTCGCGCCGCCACGCATGCTCGGGATCGGCGAAGCGGCGTATCAACGCCGCATGCAGCGATGCAGCCGATTCGGTCTGCGACTCCGCGACCCGGGCGCCGGACAGCCAGTCCGCGCGCGGCAGCCGATACCACCGCACCGCAGCGCCGTCGGCAGCGGCTGCTCGCGCCATCCAGGCATCGAGGTTCGACCACCAGCCGTGCAGATGATCAGCCGCGATGCCCAGCGCATCGAGACCGGCCGGGATCTCTCCGTCGCGATAGAACAACCAGCCGAGCAGATAGATTTCGCTGCGGTCGATGGTGTGCCCGAGCATTGCGCGCGCCTCGGCCGTGCGGCCCAGCGGCAATTGTCGATGGAGGATGTGATCGAGCTTGTCGCCGAGGCGATCGACCAGATTCGGCCCGACGAACGCGCGCCGGTCAGGCACTGCATCGGCCATCAGGTAGAACTTCGCGGCCATTTCCCAGTGCACGATCTGGCGCGAAGCGGGCTCGCGCCAGATCAGGTCCAGTTCGCCCAGCGTCTGCACGCCGTGGCCATTGGCGCGGCGGATCGGCACATTGGCGGCCAGCAGTTCGATGCCAGGCATCCGCGTGAACGCAAAATGCAGCAGTCGTTCGGCATGGCGGCCCAGCCGCAGGCTGCGGCTGGCGGTGGGGTCGGGATGGCCGCTCAGTTCCGCAATGGTCTCGGGCAACGTCGCGGGATCGGCATGGGCCAGCCACGAGGTCCAGTCGCTGGCGACGCCGGCTGGCAGACGCGCCAGCCGCACGTCATCGTGCTGCACGCCGGGAGGCAGACTGGAAAGTAACTGCGGCGACAGCGAGCACCACGCCAGGTCGCGCGTGCGTTGCGACGCGGCGCTGCGCCAAAGCGGCGGCGCGTCGGCAGGCGCTACGCCGGCGGTGGCTGGTGGCCCGCCGGGGCACGCCATCTGGACAGGATCAGGCTTGAGCTCCCGCACGTTCATGTACCTCGCGCGCCAGACAGAGGTCTTCCCACGCGCGCGCCTTGTCGGTCGTCGTGCGCAGCAGATAGGCCGGGTGATAGGTCACCACGACCGGAATGCCTTCGTACTGGTGCACCGCGCCGCGCAGCTTGCCGATCGGCGTGGTGGACCGTAACAGCGATTGCGCGGCAAACCGGCCCAGCACCACGATCACCTTCGGCTTGATCAGCGCAATTTGCCGCTTCAGGTATGGCTCGCATTGCGCTACCTCGTCCGGTTCGGGATTGCGATTGCCAGGCGGCCGGCACTTGAGCACGTTGGCGATGTAGACATTGCGCCCGCGCGCCATGCCGAGTGAAGCCAGCATGTTGTCGAGCAGCTTGCCGGCCTGGCCGACGAACGGCTCGCCCTGGAGATCCTCGTTCTCGCCGGGCGCCTCGCCGACGAGCATCCATTCGGCGTTCATATCACCGACGCCGAACACGGTATTCGTGCGCGTTTCGCACAGGCCGCAAGCGGTGCAACCGGCCACGCTCTGCGCCAGTTCCGTCCACGGCATCTGCGCGATGGCGGCCTCGCGCGATTGCTGCGCCGGCGAGGATTGACGCGGCGCCGGCGCGACAGGGCGCGCGGAATCAAGCGGCGGAGGCGCATCAAACGCTTCGGCCATCCGCGCTACATCGGCCACGTGAGCCGCCGCGGCTGCGGCATTGGCATCGACCATCGCGTCGGCGACTGGATTTGTCCTGACATCGCCTGCGGCATGGGCCGTGGCGGGCTGTGCCGGCGCGGACTGTTCGACCATGGCGGGTGCGGCAAGATCACGCGCTGGCGTGGCGCTGGTCGTGCCCGCTTGCGGCGCAACGCCGTGCTCCGGATCGGACGCGGCATCGGCATGCGAATCGGCTTGCGCGTCGTTAAGCCCGCGCGGCAGCCACTCGGTCGTGATGCCCAGCGCTTCCAGAAACATGACGCGGCGATTCATACCGGATCTCCCTCATGGGCATCCGACCAGACGCGCCGCAGCACCAGGGCGTCTTCGCGTCCCGTTGCAGTGGCCGGATAGTAGTGCTTGCGTCGGCCGATTTCCACGAATCCAGCTTCGGCATACAGCGCAAGCGCGCCGGTGTTCGACGGGCGCACTTCCAGCAGCATGGTATGCAGATGCTGCGCATGCGACGTGGCCAGCGCCACGGCCAGCAACAGGCGCCCATAGCCCTGCCGCTGGTAGACCGGATCGACCGTGATGTTGAGCAGGTGCATTTCGTCAACCACCGGCATCAGCATGACGTACCCGACCAGCACCGCCGCCGGATCGCGCAGCGTCAGGCCGAAGTGCCCCGCCTTGAGCGAGTTCTCGAAATTGCCGCGCGTCCACGGATGGCTGTACGCACGCTGTTCGATCTCGGCCACCGCTTGCAGATCCAGCGCACTCATCTGATGCAGTTGCCAGCCAGGCGCCATCGTCGGCATCTCTGGCACATCGGGCCAAGCCAGCGTATTGGCGAATCGCTCCGGCGCGGCGCTCACGCGACATCTCCCCGGCCCGGGACCGCTTCCATGGCCTTTGCCGCGGTGGCGGCGGCTGCAGCCTTGGCCGCCGCGACGGCTTCGCGCTCGACGATGGTCTGCGCGACCTTATCGCGCACGTAGATCGGCATGGCCTGGGCCGCGTCGATGGTCTCGCCGCGCGCCAGCGCTCGCATGCCGATCGACACCATCGCGCGGGCGTCGGGCAACGCGTCCGGCAGAATCCGCGCCGCCTGCGCGGCTACCGCCAGGCGCTCGCCGAACACGGCTGCCGCATTGCCGGCCAGCCAGTAAGGCCCGGCGGGCGCAACAATTGCCTCGGGCGCGCCGACATGCATCGCCCCTTCCATCGACCAATCGCCGCGGCCTTCGTCCCAGCGGAACGCCGCGGCATAGACTTCGTCCATGCGCGCATCGAGTCCGACCAGCACCGACGCGCCGGCCGGCAGACCGGGCGTGGCGGTGCGCGCACTTTCGGCGCAGGCCATCAAGACATTGACGGGAATGACAGGGAGGTCCGCGCCGAAGGCCAGACCCTGTGCCACGCCGCACGCCGTGCGCAGGCCGGTGAAAGATCCGGGGCCCGCGCCAAACGCGATCGCGGCGCAATCGGCCAGACGAATGCCGGCTTCGGCCAGCACCTCGCCGGCGGCAGGCAGCACGCGCGACGACGAGCGCGCACCAGTATGCTCATGACGGAAAAAACACTCGACGGCGCCGCCGGAAACGGCACGCCCGAGTGCAACGGAACACCACTCTGTGGAGGTCTCGACAGCAAGAATCCAGGACATGGCAGCGATTGTATCCGCTCTCACGCGCAAAGCTGTACTGGCGATGGCCGTGCGCGCCAAACGCCTCGCGCGGCAAAGGCCAGCGCGCCGCCGACCGAGAGCTTCTTCGGATTTTTTTGTCCGATACGGACGGCGCCGCCCTATATCATCCGCAACTGTTATCGACAAACTGCCACCCCGGAGACACCATGAGCGACCTGCAGGCCCAATTCGACCAGGCTCAAATCGACGTCAAGACCCTGACCGAGCGCCCCAACAACATGACGCTGCTGCGCCTTTACGCGCTGTACAAGCAAGGCGCCGAGGGCGACGCGCACGGCGACAAGCCGGGCATGACTGATTTCGTCGGCCGCTACAAGTTCGAAGCGTGGGAAGCGCTCAAGGGCACCAGCCAGGACGACGCCAAGCAGAAATACATCGAGCTGGTGGGCGACCTGCTGGCAGGTCGCGCCAGCTGATCCTCAGGCCGCCGGAACCGGCCGCGGGCGAATGCGCCACGCGGCCAGAATCGCGGTGGCAATCACCAGCCCGACCGCCAGGAACGTCTCGTCGAATGCGTGAATGCGCGCGGCCTGGGCCGCCGCATCGCCGCCCGTGCCGAGCACTGCCCCATGTTCGGCAAGCCGCCACTGCAAACCCACGCCAGCCAGCCCCACGCCAATCGCCCCGCCAAGCTGCCGCAGGAAGTTGATGCAGCTAGACCCCTGCGCGATCAGAGAAAAATCCACGCCGCGCATCGAACCCAGCGTCAGCGACGGCAGGATGCAACCCAGGCCGATGCGGCCAACGATCGCGTAAAGCACCAGCAGAAGATAGGGCGTGACCGTCGACACGGTCGCCATCAGCAGGAATGACCCGGCCAGCAGCACCAGGCCGAACGACACCTGTCGATGGGGCGGCACCCGGCTGGTCAGGCGCCCCGCCGCTGCAATCGTGAGCGCGAGCGCGATGCCCGCGGGCATCAGCACGATGCCGGCCGCCGACGGCGTATAAGACAGCGCCGTCTGCATGTAGACGGGCAGCAGGTAGGTGGATCCGAACAAACCCGCGCCGTAGATGAATGCCACCACGGCGCCGGCGGCAAACTGTCGGTAGCTGTAAAGCCGCATGTTCATCAGCGGATCGGCCGCGCGCAGTTGCCAGGCAACGAAGGCGACCAGCATCGCCACGCCGAAGGCGGCCAGGCCCAGCCCTTCGCCAAGGCTCTCGCGCATGGCGACCAGTCCGTTGAGCAGACTCACCGTGGCGACGCCCACCAGCGCCAGCCCACGCCAGTCCAGCGGCTTGCGCTCGCCCATCATCGCGGAATCCACAGCCATGAAGCGCCGGCCCATCCACAGGCCGATCAGCGTCAACGGCACCACGACGAAAAAGATCGAGCGCCAGCCGAAGGTTTCCACCAGAAAACCACCCACGCTGGGCCCGATGGCGGGCGCCAGCACCACGCCGAAGCCGAACAGCGACAACGCCTTGCCCTGCTCGCGCTCCTCGAACACGCGCAGGATGAAGATATTGGGCAACGGCTGCATGATGCCGGCGGCGATGCCTTCTGCCACGCGCATGGCCAGCATCACGCCGAAGGTCGGAGAAAACCCGCCGACGAATCCGCCCAGGCCCAGTAACAGCAACGAGCCGATAAACGTGCGTCGCAGCCCGTAGCGGTTGAGCAGCCATGGCGTCAGCAGCATCGACAGCGTCATGGCAATCATGAAACTGGCGGCGACCCACTGGGCGCGTTCCTGTCCCAGATGGAAATGGCGGCTCAGATCGGGAACGGCCACGTTGACGATGGTCGACGACATGATCGACGACATCGTCCCGAGCATCAGCGTCACCAGAATCAGCCAGCGCAGGCGGTCGCCATAGCGGGCGCGCAGCGTCGCGCGCGTGGGGCCGCCGCGCTTGTCACCGGGCTTGCCGGGCTTGTCGTCAGGCTCGTCCGGCCCGCCGCTTCTGTCCGCCCTGCCTGCCGCATCCCCGCTGCCGGTACGTGCCGGCGCAGTGGACGGCCGCGTCACCCTAGCCTGCCCGTCAGCGCGATTTCACGGATCTTGCGCACGGTGTCGAGATCGGCCTCGTGGTATGCGGACTTGACGATCTCGGCATAGCGGTCGTCACCGCTGGCATCGACCGCCGGCATGGTCGTCTGATAGATAAAGCGCACCAGCAACGCGCCGGGCGCGGGCGTCTCGATGATCATTTCGAGCGTGCCGCCTGCGTGCTCGGCCGTGGCGGCCGATTCGTAGCGCACGGCCTGTCGCGGCTCGTACACCACGCGATCGCGCACATGGGCCTTGCCAAAATGCAACACCCGTTCGATCCAGCCGTCGCCGCGGTCGACAATTTCCGCGCTGTCGAGGCCCAGCATGAAGAGTTCCGGCGATTCCGCCCGCAATACAAGGCCTTGCCAGAGCTGGTCGGCCGACAACGGCTCCAGCGCCGGGTTGCCTGGGTCATTGATCTCCACCAGGTGTTCGAAACGCAACTTGACTCTCCCAATCGTGAATTTGCATATTATGGGCCCTCCCGCGCGAGGCTGCGTCGCCGACATGGGCGCGGCGTCCGTCATCACTGCTGACAAAACATGTCAGGAGCGGGCGCGCAGAATGCTGGCCCGGTGTGTGCAAGTGCGTCAGTAGTCGTCACCAGTCGTCAGGAGCCGTCAGGAGCGGCTCCGCGGGCGCGCGCCGGAGAACGCTCAGGAGGCAGGCATGGAGTTGTTGATCAACATCGACGTCGATGACCTCGAACGCGGCATCGGCTTTTACGAGGCAGGGCTGGGGCTGCGGCTTCACCGCAAGCTGTTCGACGGCACGGTGGCCGAGATGCATGGCGCATGCGCGCCGATCTATCTGCTGGCCAAGGCGGCCGGCTCGCTGGCCACCACGCGCAGCGACACGCGGCGCGACTACACGCGGCATTGGACGCCCGTGCACCTGGACTTCGTGGTCGCGGCGCTCGAACCCGCCATCGAACAGGCGCTTGGCGCCGGCGCGGAACTGGAAGACTGGCCGCAGGATTTCGCATGGGGCCGCCAGGCCCGCCTGTCCGATCCATTCGGGCATGGCCTGTGCTTTATAGAATGGAAGTCCGGCGGATACGACGCGCCGGGCTCGCGACCGGTCTGAATCGGTATCAACAAAAAACCCCATGGTTTTGGCCATGGGGTTTTTTGCTGGCGGACGCCGGAACAACGAGCGACGCTCAGACTTCCTCGTACAGCGGCAGCGTCAGGAATTCGGCAAAGTCTTCCGAAGTCGACATCTGCTCGAAAATCTGCGCGGCGCGATCGTAGGTCTTCGTCTCGCCACCGACCACTTCCTTCACCTTGGCCAGTTCTTCCGGGATCAGGCCGCGCACCAGCTCGGCGGTCACCTTGCGGCCGTCTTCGAGCTTGCCCTTCGGCGAGCGGATCCATTGCCAGACCTGCGAACGCGAGATCTCGGCGGTGGCCGCATCTTCCATCAGGTTGTGAATCGGCACGCAGCCGTTGCCGGCCAGCCAGGCGCCCAGGTAGTGGATGCCGACGTTGATGTTCATGCGCAGGCCAGCTTCGGTGATCGGCGCTTCGGGCTTGAAGTCGAGCAGGTCGGCCGCCTTGACTTCGACGTCCGGGCGTTGCTTCTCGAACTGGTTGGGCTTGTCGCCCAGCACGGCCACGAATTCCTTCATCGCCGGCTCGACCAGCCCCGGGTGAGCCACCCAGCCGCCGTCATAGCCATCGGTGGCGTCGCGACGCTTGTCGCCGATGATGCCCTGCATGGCGATCGCGTTCTTCTCCGGATCGTTCTTGATCGGGATCAGCGCGCTCATGCCGCCGATCGCCGGAGCACCGCGCTTGTGGCAGGTCTTCAGCAGCAGCAGCGCGTAGGCGCGCATGAACGGCGAGGTCATCGTCACCTTGGCGCGGTCGGCCAGGCAGAAGTTCTTGTCCACCTTGAACTTCTTGATGCACGAGAAGATGTAGTCCCAGCGGCCGGCGTTCAGGCCCGCGCTGTGGTCGCGCAGTTCGTACAGGATTTCTTCCATTTCGAACGCGGCGAGGATCGTCTCGATCAGCACGGTCGCCTTGATCGTGCCTTGCGGCAGGCCAATCTCGTTCTGCGCCATCACGAAGATGTCGTTCCACAGGCGCGCTTCCAGATGGCTTTCCATCTTCGGCAGGTAGAAGAACGGGCCGGCGCCGCGGGCGATCTGTTCCTTGGCGTTATGGAACAGGAACAGCGCGAAGTCGAAAATGCCGCCCGAAATGCGCTTGCCATCGATCGTGACGTGCTTTTCGTCGAGATGCCAGCCGCGCGGACGCACCTGCAGCGTGGCGATCTTGTCGTTGAGCTTGTAGTGCTTGCCGTTGCTGTCCAGCGTCAGCGTGCGGCGCACCGCCGCCTTCAGGTTGACCTGCCCCTGCATCTGGTTGTGCCAGTTCGGGGTGTTCGAGTCCTCGAAGTCGGTCATGTAGCTGTCAGCGCCCGAATTGAAGGCGTTGATCACCATCTTGGCTTCGACCGGGCCGGTGATTTCCACGCGGCGGCATTCCAGCGCCTTGGGCACCGGCGCCACCTTCCAGTCGCCTTCGCGAATGGCCTTGGTTTCCGGCAGGAAATCGGGAATCTCGCCGGCGTCCAGGCGCTTGGCGCGCGCCACGCGCGCAGCCAGCAGTTCCTGACGACGCGGCTCGAAGGCGCGGTGCAGCTTGTCGACCAGGGCCAGGGCTTCCGGCGTGAGGATGTCTTCGTAAGCCGGCAGGATCTCGCCGGTAATCTTCATGCCCGCGGGCAGCGTGATAGCCATCAGTCTTCTCCTGTATGTGCGATGGTGTGTGAGGGGATGACCACGCTTGTCAGACCGTTGCGCCCGAGGCGGCAACGAAAGCAAGCAGGTCGTTCATGTCGTGCCCGGTGCCGGTGGGCGCCACGTCGAGGCGCTCCGCCGGGTGGCCGGCACGATTGATCCAGAAAGTGGTGTAGCCGAACCACGTGGCGCCGCATGCATCCCAGCAGTTCGACGAGACGAACAGGATCTCGGCGACCGGCAGCCGGAACGCTTGCGGTCCCAGCGCATACGCGGCCGGCGCGGTCTTGTACTGGCGCACCGCATCGACCGACAGCACATGGTCGAACAACCCGTGCATGCCTGCGCTCTTGACCGCGATGTCCAGCATCTCCGGATTGCCATTGGACAGGATGCCCAGCGGCAGATTCGCACGACGCAAGCGCTTGAGCGCCGCGAGGTTTTCGGGGAACGCCGACAGGCACGCATATTCCTTGAGCAAGTGAGCCTGCGACGCTTCGTCGAGGTCCAGCGCCAGCCGGTCCGCCGCATAACGCAGCGCGTCGATCGTGATGTCCCAGAACGGCTTGTATCGCGCCCCGTCCGGCGCGGCCAGCGAGCGCAGCCGCGAATAATCGATCTGGCGTTCGCGCCATAGCAGCGCCAGCGCTTCGCCCTTGCCCGGAAACAATTGCTCCGCGCGCGCCGTGACGGAATACACGTCGAACAGCGTGCCATAGGCATCGAAAACGACCGCGCGGATCTTGTTCATCTATGGACTCTATAAACGCCAGGGACTGAATGGGGCTGTACACGATTGAATGCATCGAATTCTAGAGACGCGTTGCAGTGCGGCAAAGCCAAGTGCGGTCACTTGATCTTTTACTTTTGCACTACTAATCTTGGCCTTCCTCATCAAGACTGTGTATCAGCCAGCGAACATTCGTGGACCATTTCAAGCAACTGGAGACTTTTGTATCGGTCGCATCACGTGGCAGCCTCTCCGCCGCGGCGGCTGCCGAGGGCGTGGCGCCGGCCATCATTGGCCGGCGCATCGACGCGCTGGAAGAGCGCCTGGGCGTCAAGTTGCTGGTCCGCACCACGCGCAAGATCACGCTGACCTTTGAGGGCTCGGCCTTCCTGGAGGACTGCCAGCGCATCCTGAACGATCTGCACAATGCCGAAGCGAGCGTCTCCGCGGGCGGCGTCAAGGCCAGCGGACACCTGCGCGTGACCGCGCCGGCCGGTTTCGGCCGCAAGCATGTGGCGCCGGTGGTGCCGCTGTTTATCGAATCGCATCCCGACGTCACGCTGACGCTCGACCTTTCCGATCGCGTGGTCGATCTGGTCAACGAAGGCTTCGATTGCGCGATTCGCCTCGGCGATCTGCCCGATTCGAGCCTGGTGTCGATCCGCCTGGCCGAAAACCGGCGCGTGGTGGTGGCGTCGCCCGAATACCTGGCGCGCGCCGGATCGCCACAGCAGCCGGACGACCTGTCGCGCCACAACTGCCTGGCCTTTGGCGCCAGCGCCAATGTGCAGCGCGGCTGGGTATTCCAGCAGGATGGCCGCGCCATCACGGTCAAGGTTGGCGGCACGATGGAATGCACCGACGGCGCGGTGCTGCACGCCTGGTGCCTGCAAGGCCACGGCCTGGCATGGCGCTCCTGGTGGGAAGTCGGCCATGAGATCGCCAGCGGCCGACTGGTCACCGTGCTGGACGAATTCCAGGCGCCGCCGATCGGCATTCATGCGGTATTCCCGCAGCGCAAGCATCTGCCGCTGCGCGTTCGTCTGTTCATCGATCATCTCAAGAACACCTATGGCAACCCGGCCTACTGGCGACGCGCCGAACAGGCGCCGGCCAGCGGTGCCGACTAAGCTGGCCAGTGGCGCGGACCCACTGCGCGGACCAGATTCGCGGCCGACGCGACATCGCCGATTGCTTGAATCGCAATTCGCGCGATTGGCGGACAAAAGTTCCTTCGCCCACCAATCGGTTTGATATTTCGCAATGACGGACACTTCACACTGACTACAATCAATCAGACAGGCGCTGACTTGGCCTGCCCCACTCGTGAAAGGAGGTCCGGTATGTTCAAGCACATCCTGCTACCCACCGACGGTTCTGAGTTGTCCAAGAAGGCCATCGATGGCGGCCTGGAACTGGCAAAGGCGATCAACGCCCGCGTCACTGCCTATGTCTGCCTTGAGGAATATCCGTACACGCCCTTCAGCGAAATCGTGGTCGAGGCTCCGCAGGCGTTCAAGGAACGTATCGAGAACCAGGCCAGGCTGTACCTGAAGGAGATTGAAACCGCCGCGGTCGCCGCCGGGCTGCCGTTCGATGCGGACATGACCACCTTCGCGGTGCCCTATCTCGGCATCATCGACGCGGCGGAGCGTCATGGCTGCGACGTGATCTTCATGGCCTCGCACGGCCGGCGCGGCCTGTCCGGCCTGCTGCTCGGCAGCGAGACCCAGAAGGTCCTCACGCACACGGATATTCCCGTTATCGTCTATCGATAGTCAGCCGCCCTGCCAAAAAAAGCCGCGCCGCAGGTCATGCGGCGCGGTGCCAAACTGACGGCGTGATGGTCGCACGCCGTCCCCGAATTACCTTTCGCGTTGCCTGGCCGAATGGCTCAGGCCACCTTCTTGTCGAAGAACTGTTCGTCTTCGGTCGAGCCCTTGAGCGCGGTCGTCGACGACTGGCCGCCCTCGATGGTCTGCGTCACCGCATCGAAGTAACCGGTGCCCACCTCGCGCTGATGCTTCACGGCGGTGAAGCCCTTCTCGGCCGCGGCGAACTCGTTTTCCTGCAATTCCACGAACGCGCTCATCTGGTTGCGGGCATAGCCGTAGGCCAGGTTGAACATCGAGTAGTTCAGCGAATGGAAACCGGCCAGCGTGATGAACTGGAACTTGTAGCCCATCGCGCCCAATTCCTTCTGGAACTTGGCGATCGTCGCATCGTCAAGATTCTTCTTCCAGTTGAATGATGGCGAGCAGTTGTACGCCAGCATCTTGCCCGGGAACTTGGCGTGGACCGCTTCGGCAAAGCGCTTGGCGAATTCCAGATCGGGCTTGCCGGTCTCGCACCACACCAGGTCCGCCACCTCCGCATAGGCCACGGCGCGCGCAATCGACTGATCGATGCCGGGCCGCGTGCGGTAGAAACCTTCCACGGTGCGCTCGCCGGTCAGGAACGGCTGGTCGCGCTCGTCCACGTCCGACGTCAGCAGGTCGGCCGCTTCGGCATCGGTACGGGCGATCACCAGCGTCGGCGTGCCCGACACGTCGGCGGCCAGCCGCGCGGCGGTCAGCTTCGCCACGGCTTCGCGCGTGGGCACCAGCACCTTGCCGCCCATGTGACCGCACTTCTTGACCGACGCCAGTTGATCTTCGAAGTGCACGCCAGCGGCGCCCGCCTCGATCATCGACTTCATCAGCTCGAACGCATTGAGCACGCCGCCGAAGCCGGCCTCGGCATCGGCCACGATCGGCGCGAAGAAATCGGTGTCGCCGGTGCCTTCGCTCCATTGGATCTGGTCGGCGCGCTGGAAGGTGTTGTTGATGCGCTTGACCACCATCGGCACTGAGTTGGCCGGATACAGCGACTGATCCGGATACATTTCGCCCGCCAGGTTGGCGTCGCCAGCGACCTGCCAGCCCGACAGATAGATCGCCTTGAGTCCGGCCTTGACCTGCTGCAGCGCCTGATTGCCGGTCAGCGCGCCCAGCGTGTTGACGAACGGCTCGGTGTTCAGCAGGTGCCAGAGCTTTTCCGCACCGCGACGGGCCAGCGTATGTTCGACCTGCACCGAACCGCGCAGGCGGACCACGTCTTCAGCGGTGAAGTTGCGCTTCACACCCTTCCAGCGCGGGTTGGTATCCCAATCCTTTTGCAGGGCTTCAATCTGTTGTTGGCGCGTAGTCATATTCACTCTCCTGATAGCAATGCCAGGGATTCGCTTCGAAATTTGCGACACGGCCCCGTTGCCGGGGAGACCTAGGCGACGCTGTGGTTCCAGCGTCTCAAGTCATGTGTCTTATATAAGAGTGTAGGGAACGATCCCGCGTCGCAACAGCGCCAACTGTGGTCAACGCCTCGTTTTTTTATTCTTTACTTTCAATGAGTTGCCGATCGTATGCCACGATGTGGAAGGGAGTCTTCCATCATGAGAAACGGAGCTTGTGCTGCGCACCGACATGTTTTTGCGAAACAAAACAGCTTTCCGCATCATGAAATTTCAGCAGCCTCGGGATTCACACGCGCGGCCTGCAGGTCGGTCGATGCGGGCGCGCCGGCCAGATGGTCGACAAATTCGCCGATCATGGCGGCCATGCGTTGCGGATGCGACAGCGGCAGCCAATGATGCGCATCGACTTCGCGGCGCCACAAATGCGCGACCCAACGCCCGAATCCCTCGGTCACAGCCGGCCGCACATAGCGATCGCGCAGCGGCACGATGATCTGCACCGGCGCATGGGCGCGTCTGTCGCGCGGCGCACGCAGGCGGACGCGAAAGTTGGCGCGATACAGCCGCAGCCCGTTCACACCGTCGGCAGTCTGGGTGAGATTGGCCGGCGCATACAGTCCTTCGGTCTTGCGCAGCCAGAACGGCCAGCTTCGGCCGAGCCAGACCTTCCAGTTCCATTCCGGCAGTTTCGGCAGATGAAAGAACACGATGTACCACGATGCCAGCGCCTGACGCAGCGTGGCGCCCCACTGCCGGAGCGAGCGCCGGCCGACGCTGCGCAAGGCGATCGCGGCGTAATCGAGGCACGGCCCCGAGCATGACGTGAACGAAGCGATGCGCCCGTACAGGCGCGGATCGGTGACGAATTCCCAGCCCTGGATCGATCCCCAGTCATGCCCGACCAAGTGCACGGCGCGATCGGGCGAAACGGCGTCGATCACCGCGATAAAGTCGTCAGCCAGGCGTTCAAGCCGATAGTCGGACACGTTAGGCGGCGCGTCCGAGGCCCCCGCACCGCGCACGTCGTAGGCAATCACATGAAAACGCTCGGACAGCGCCTGCGCCACGCCGTGCCAGACGTGGCTGTTATCGGGATAGCCGTGCACCAGCACCACGACGGGATGGCTTGGGTCGCCCCACGCCGAGGCGGCGAGCCGCACAGTGCCTGTCTGGATATGAAAAGCGAGCGGCGATGGCCGCGAGGAAATCGGCAGGGTCATGGCGTCGGGCATTGACAGTATCGAATGTCATCGTCGCCCATGCTAACGCCGCCGCATACCGCGCGACGGCGTTTGAAACGGCGAATCTCAGGCCGCCGCCGCATCGCGCGCGCGGCGCCACGCGACCCAGTCGCCGCCATCGATGCGCGGCAGGCCGGTCACGGCGCCGTCGGCCACCGGGTACATCAGGCAATCGAGCGCGACGCCATCGCACAGTACCGGCCGGGATTCGCGGATGAACAGCGTGGCCTGCCCGGGATAGACCTCCTCGATCTCGTCCAGCACCGGCAACAATGCATCGGGAATGTCGTAGATGTCGCCGGCCACGGGCCCGGCCGATGGATCGAGCACGAGACCCGGATAACTGCCGAAGTCATAGAGCCGGCCCGCGATCGCGCCGCTGCCGACCAGCGTCGGCGGCGCAATGCCGTGTCGCGCGGCGGCGTGATTCAGATCGTTGACCTCGCCTGCGCGCAGCGTGCCATAGACGAAAACGCGCGGCATCGATCAGGCCTCCAGTTGCTGGTCGGCGACCAGCACGCCGTCGGCATCGGCGTAGATCCAGTTGCCGGGACGCACCACCGCGCCGGGCATCTGCACCGCCACATCGGGCTGGCCGATATTGCGCTTCTGGCTTTTTTGCGGATGCACGCCGAGCGCGCGGATGCCGACGTCGCAGGCGTTCAGTTCAACGCTGTCGCGCACGCAGCCGTTCACGACGATGCCGGCCCAGCCGTTCTTTTCGGCCAGTTCGCCGAGCATGCCGCCGACCAGCGCGCAGCGCATCGATCCGCCGCCATCGACCACCAGCACCCTGCCCTGTCCCGGCGTCTCCAGCGCGGCGCGCACCAGCGAGTTGTCCTCGTGCACCTTCAGCGTGGCGGCCGGGCCGGCAAACGCCACGCGCTTGCCAAAGTGGAGAAACCCCGGCGACAGCACCCGCAAGGTGCCGTCGGCCAGGCGCGATTCATTGGCGTCGCACAGATCGGTGGTGACGGGCTTCATCGATGACTCCTCTGACAGTTCGTGAGTGGCACAAAGCGGCCATGTTAGAGGAAATTCCGCGCCACCGGCCGTCGCATGCCTGCCGCGCACATGGCGCGCTACATCTGCTTGAACAGATGCGCGTACTGTCTGGCCACCGGCAGCGATTCGGGCCGGTCGCGCAGCTTCAAAGACAGGCGGCCCAGCGACTGGTTGACCGCGCTGGCCACGCAATCGATATTGACCACGGTGCCGCGATGGATCTGCCAGAAACGGTCGGGATCGAGCTGCTGGGTCAGTTCGCGCAGGCTGGTGCGGATCAGCGCATCGCCGCTGGAAGCCACCACGTTCACGTACTTGTCGGTGGCTTCGAGATAGATCACCTCGTCGACCGGGATGATGCGCACTTCCTGCCCGACCAGCGCCTTGATAAACCGCAAGTACTGGCCGCGCGCGACAGCCGGCTTGTCGAGCGATTCCAGCCGCTGCAGCAGTTGCGCAAGCTTGTCCGCGTCAACCATCGCGCCGATCTCCGGTGCGGCGTCGCCGGCATGGTCATCGGTGCGACCGTCATGGGTGGGTGTGGCATGACGCAGCACGATGCGCGCTTTCAGGCGTTCCACGGTGGCTTCCAGTCGCTCGTGCTGTACGGGCTTGAGCACATAGTCGACCGCCGCGCGCTCGAACGCCTCCAGCGCGAACTGATCGTAGGCGGTCACGAACACCACGAGCGGCGGGTTGTCGAATTCGATCAGCTCGCGCGCCACGTCCATGCCGCTCATGCCCGGCATGCGGATATCGAGAAAGGCGACGTCGGGTTGGTGCGCGCGCGCTGCCTCCAGCGCGGCCACGCCATCGTGGACCACCGCGGCGATGGTGGCTTCCGGCCACAACGATTTCAGTTCGGATTCGAGCACGCGCGCGAGCAGCAGCTCGTCGTCGGCGATCAGCAGGGTCGGAGACATGGGGGCGCGAATGTCAGGGACTGCGGTTCAAGAAATTGGGCGATGCGCGGCGTACCGCGGCCTCACGGACGCGAAATCGCCGGCGTCACGTGGGCGGACGCCGACGCGCGCGGCGGCTCCTGCGCTGCCCGCACCGGCGCGACGGTCGGATCGGTGCTGCGTGTCAACGGCAGTGTCAGGCGCACCACCACGCCTCGCGGCACGTTTTCCTCCATCTGCATGCTGGCCGCGGCGCCGAAAATACGCGCCAGGCGTTCGCGCACGTGGGTCAGCCCCAGACCCGATCCACCCTTGCCGCTCTTTGCGCCCTGCGTGAAGCCAACGCCGGTGTCGGCGATGATCACCTGCAGGCTGCCGTCCGCGGTCTGCTGCGCGGACAGCAGGATCTTGCCGCCGCGCATGCAGGGCTCGATGCCGTGCGTGACCGCGTTTTCGACTATCGGCTGGATCAGCATCGGCGGGATCTCGGCGTCGGCCAGCGCCGCCGGCAATTCCACGGCGTGATCGAGCCGCGAACCGAATCGCATGCCCTGGATATCGAGATAGCTGCGCAGCAGTTCGAATTCCTGCGCCAGCGTGCAATGCTCCGCGCGCGTGTGCGACAGCGACATCCGCAGGAAGCCGATCAGCCGTTGCAGCAACTGGCGCGCGGCGCGTGGGTCGGTCGCAATCAGACCGTCGAGATTGGCCAGCGAATTGAACAGGAAGTGCGGTTCGATCTGGGCCTGCAGCGCCATCAATTGCGCCCGCACCAGCTGCTTCTCGGCTTCCTCGCGCTGCAGCGCGTCCAGCGCGGCCTGGCGTTCCAGATAGGCCAGCTTCTCGCGCGACCAGTAGAAGTAGATCATGCTCGCCGACGCCAGCATGCCGACGATCAGGCACATGCGCAGCATATCGCCGGTGGCGGCCGGCGATTTTTCGGGCAGGTTCAGCAGTTCGCGCGTGGCCCAGCTGCCTAGCACCACGCCCATCGGCACGGCCACCACTGCCAGGCACATGAACGGCCAGCGGCGCGGCCGGTCGTTCCACCAGATCAGCACGCGCGGCACATCGATCAGCACCCAGATCGACAACCCGATCAATTGGCTATAGACGAAGTTCTGCACCAGCGAGCCGCCGGTCCGGAACCCATAGTTGAGGCTGGCGGCAATGACTGTGTTCATGCAGACCACGAACAGCAGATCGCGCGCAAGAATGTTGAGCCGCGACGGCACCGCGCCTGGCATGCGCATGGTTCTCTCCCTCCTTCTGCTCCACAAGCCGCGTGCAAATCTGTGATGCACTGCAGCATAGGCAACGCCCCATGCATTCGGTCGGATGGGGCGGCTGCGATGAGAGGGAATGTACGCCTGACGGCGGCGCGAGGAAAGCGGCTTGCGACGAACTGACGACTGGCGGCGCGACCGGTTGGCGGATCCTACCGGCAGGTAGATCCGCGCGCGGCAAACGCGCGTATGAACCGCGCGGTTTCAGGCAATTTCGGGCGCCATTCGGCGACGTCAGGCCGCCACGGCGATCCGGCTCGACGCCTCGGCCAGCGCGGTCGACACCGTGTCGCGCGACAGATGCGGCGCGAACATGTTGATGAACGCGTGCGCATAGCCGCGCAGGTAGGCGCCACGGCGCACCGCCACGCTGGTCGTATTCGGTTCGAACAGGTGGTCAGCCTGAATCCGCACGAGCCCGGCGTCCTTGCGTTCGTCATAGGCCATCGAGGCGATGATGCCGACGCCGAGGTCCAGTTCGGCGTAGGTCTTGATCACGTCCGCGTCCATCGCCGTGAGCACGATCTCGGGCTGCAAACCCGCGTCGGCAAACGCGCCGTCGATCTTGCGGCGACCCGTGAAGCCGGCGTCGTACGTAATGATCGGGAAATTGCACAGGTCTTCGAGCGTGGGCTCGGGCAAGCGCGTCAGCGGATGCTCGGGCGAGACCACGATCACGTGCTGCCAGCTGTAGGCCTCGAACGACGTCAGCCCGGCCTCGCTGGCCACGGCTTCGGTGGCGATGCCGATGTCGGCCTGACCGGTCAGCAACAGTTCCACGATATGCGACGGCGATGCCTCCTGCAGCGCGAGCGTGACGTGCGGATATTCGCGCCGGAAGCTCTGCACCACCTTGGGCAGCGCGTAGCGCGCCTGGGTATGCGTGGTGGCCACCGTCAGCCGGCCGGTATGGCGGCCCGCGAATTCATCGCCGGCCTGCCGGAGATTCTCGGCCTCCAGAAGCAGACGCTCGACGATCCGCACGATCTCGCGGCCCGGCTCGGTCAGACCCGTCAGGCGCTTGCCATAGCGCTCGAAGATCTCCACGCCCAGTTCTTCTTCGAGTTCGCGGATCTGGCGCGACACGCCCGGCTGCGATGTGTACAGCGCGTTGGCCACTTCGGTCAGGTTGAACTGGCGGCGCACCGCCTCGCGGATCGATCGCAATTGCTGAAAATTCATTTGGCCGTCCCTTGTTGTCCCGCGTTAGTCTGGCTGCGATTGAAGACGCGCAACTGGCGCGGCCGCACCGCCAACAGTTCGCCCTCGCGAAAGCCCTGGTGACGGAAGCGTTCGAGCGGCAACGCCACCTCGATCACGTCCTGGTTGTCTTCGCGCTCCAGTTCCAGTTGCGCAACCGGGCCCAGCGTCAGCGCGCGCCGCAATGTCACCGCGATGCCGTCCGTGCCCGGCGCATAGCGTTCGACTTCCAGATCGTGCGGCCGCACATACGCCACCGCATCGCCCGCTGTCTCATGCCCACTCCCGACCACCGGCAGCACGGCTTCGCCGGTGTGCAGAAGGCCGCCCGTATCGCCCACTTCCAGACGGCCGTGAAACAGGTTCACGTTGCCGAGGAAGCCGAACACGAATGGTGTGGCGGGATGGTTGTAGACCGCTTCGGGCGTGCCGAATTGCTCGACCTTGCCGCGATTCATCAGCACGACCTGATCGGCCACTTCGAGCGCCTCTTCCTGGTCATGCGTCACGAACACACTGGTCACGTGGAGTTCGTCGTGCAGGCGGCGCAGCCAGCGACGCAGTTCCTTGCGCACCTTGGCGTCGAGCGCGCCGAACGGTTCGTCGAGCAACAGCACGCGCGGCTCCACGGCCAGCGCGCGGGCCAGCGCAATGCGCTGGCGCTGGCCGCCGGAGAGCTGCGACGGATAACGGTCGCCCAGCCAGTCGAGCTGCACCAGTTCCAGCAGCGACTTCACCTTGGCGCGGATGACGGCCTCCGACGGGCGCTCGGCGCGCGGCTTCACGCGCAGGCCGAAGGCCACGTTCTCGAACACCGTCATGTGCTTGAACAGCGCGTAGTGCTGGAAGACGAAGCCAACGTTGCGCTGGCGCACGTGCTGGGTCGACGCATCCTGCCCGGCCAGGACCACCTGCCCCGCATCGGCGCGCTCCAGCCCGGCGATGATCCGCAGCAGCGTGGTCTTGCCGCAGCCCGACGGCCCGAGCAGCGCCGTCAGTTCGCCCTCGGCGAAGTCCAGCGAGACGTTGTCGAGCGCCACGAAATCGCCGAAGCGCTTCTGCACGTTCCTGACCTGAATGCTCATGATGGCTGCCCTTCCTGTGCGTGTTCCTTGCCGGCGCGGATTTCGACCAGCGTCTTGATACCGAGCGTGACCAGCGCGAGCAGCGTCAGCAATGACGCCACGGCAAACGCGGCCGCGAAGTTGTATTCGTTGTAGAGAATTTCCACATGCAGCGGCATCGTGTTGGTCAGCCCGCGAATATGGCCCGACACCACGGACACGGCGCCGAATTCGCCCATCGCCCGCGCATTGCAGAGAATCACGCCATACAGCAGGCCCCAGCGAATGTTGGGCACCGTGACGTGCCAGAAGGTCTGCCAGCCCGATGCGCCCAGCACGATGGCGGCCTCCTCTTCCTCGCTGCCCTGCGACTGCATCAGCGGAATCAGCTCGCGCGCGACAAACGGGAAGGTCACGAACACCGTAGCCAGCACGATGCCCGGCACCGCGAACATGATCTTGATGTCGTGCGCCTCCAGCCATGGGCCGAACCAGCCCTGCGCGCCGAACATCAGCACATAGATCAGCCCCGAGATCACCGGCGACACCGAGAACGGTAGATCGATCAGCGTGATCAGCAGATTCTTGCCGCGGAAATCGAACTTGGCGATGGCCCACGCCGCCGCCACGCCGAACACCAGGTTGAGCGGCACCGCGATGGCCGCCACGGTCAGCGTCAGCTGGATCGCCGCGACCGCATCCGGCTCGACCAGCGCATCGAAATAGGTTTGCACGCCCTTGCGCAAGGCTTCATAGAAGACCGACGCCAGCGGCACGAACAGGAACAGCCCGAGAAACAGCACCGCAACGGTAATCAGCGTATAGCGCACCCAGGCGGATTCGCCCGTGGCGCCGTACGGATGCGCGGCGCCCGATGCGCCCAGGCGGGAAACGGCTCCGGCCATGTCAGTTCACCTCCGGATTGCCGTCAGGCAGCGCCGCGGCGCGGGCGCCGCTCTGATGGCGGCGCGTCCACGCCTGCAGCAGGTTGATCAATAACAGCAGCACGAACGAGATCACCAGCATCACCACGGCC
The DNA here is from genome assembly GCF_008801835.1 of Cupriavidus pauculus. Classification (GTDB taxonomy): domain Bacteria; phylum Pseudomonadota; class Gammaproteobacteria; order Burkholderiales; family Burkholderiaceae; genus Cupriavidus; species Cupriavidus pauculus. The sequence goes on from NZ_VZOW01000001.1 coordinate 575,407, forward strand.
ACGGCAGTGGCGCCGGCGTAGTCGTACTGCTCCAGCTTCGAATAGATCATCAGCGGCGCGATCTCCGACACCATCGGCATGTTGCCGGAGATAAAGACCACCGATCCATACTCGCCGGTGGCCCGCGCGAACGACAGCGCGAATCCGGTCAGCAGCGCTGGCAGGATGGCCGGCAGGATCACGCGGCGAAAGGTCTGCAGGCGTGTCGCGCCGAGGCTGGCGGCAGCCTCCTCGAGTTCGCGCTCGACGTCTTCGAGCACTGGCTGCACAGTGCGCACCACAAACGGCAGGCCGATGAAGGTCAGCGCCACCACCACGCCCAACGGCGTGAAGGCCACCTTGATGCCAAGCGGCTCGAGCCAGCGGCCGATCCAGCCATTGCCGGCAAACAATGCGGTCAGCGCGATGCCCGCCACTGCGGTAGGCAGTGCAAACGGCAGATCCACCAGCGCATCGATAAAACGCTTGCCGAAAAACCGGTAGCGCACCAGCACCCACGCCACGACGAGGCCAAACGCGGTATTGATGATCGCCGCCACCAGCGACGCGCCGAAGCTCAGTTCCAGCGACGCCACCACGCGCGGATTCGATACCGTCGTCCAGAAGGCATCCCACGTCATCGTGAACGTCTTCAGGAACGTCGCCGAGAGCGGGATCAGGACGATCAGCGTCAGATAGAAGATCGTGAAGCCCAGCGACAGCCCGAAACCCGGCAGCACCGTATAGCGCTGGCTGGCGGGTGCCGGGCGCAACTGCGCGGCGGGAACCGTGGGCGGGGGCGCGTCCGCCAGGGAAATTGTGGAAGGCATGTCGTCTCGTCTTTATGATCGCGGCGCATAAGGCGCCGGTCTACGAGACAAATTTTGAAGATGCGCCCTTATAAACAGAACGAATCTTTTCGAATTTTCTTAATCGTTTTAGATATAAGGAGCCGGCTGCACGACATCCGCAGACGCTTCCCAGGTGTCTGATCCATCACCCATGTTAAGAATGCGTCCCATGGAGTCGATCCGCTGCAGCAACGTGGCGAGCAGCGCCTGTCCCGCGGGCCAGTCGTCGAGGTCCGAATCGGCGTTGATGTGGCCGCGCGGGCCGGCATCGACCAGTTCGCTGCCCCACAGCGTGCCCCAGCTGAAGGCCGTGCGCTGCGACATCCACGGATCGTTGGTGCTGGCCACCACGATGGTCGGAAACGGCAGACGCCAGGTCGGCAGCAGCGTGCCGACGCCGAATTTGTCGGGATCGGCGGGAGCCACCAGCAACGCGCCGGCGATGCCGACCGGATCGAGCGACGCCTGGCGCAATGTTGCCAGGCATCCGAAGCTGTGCGCCACCAGCACCGCCCCGCGCGATGCCACGCGCTGCGCGCGGGACACGCCTTCGGATACGCGCTCGGCCCACAGCGGCAGGCTCGGCCGACCCCAGTCGTGCTGCTCGATGCGCTGCCAGTCCGGATACAACGCTTCCCAGCGGCTCTGCCAGTGCGCCGGCCCGCTGCCGTGCAAGCCTGGAACGGTGAGGATCTGCAGACCGCGCGGCACTTGCAGCCGCGCGCCGCCACCCGATAGTGTCGATGCCACCATACGTTCTCCTTCTCTCGCTCGTGTTGTTCAGTGCTTATGGGGTGCTGCCAGCTACATCATGAGCATGCAAGGCGCGTGCCGACACCGGTCCGCCAGCCACGGCCTCGCCCTGTCCAAGTACGATGCCGGCGTTCTGCAAACGCTCGACGACCTCGTCGTTCTGCAAGCGCCGGCCGATCAGCGTCACGCCCGCGCCGTCCGCGCTGGCGCGCAGCCCGGCCAGTTGGCGGTCAGTCCAGGTGCGCCGCATGTCGAGCTTGAGCCAGTCGGGCAGCGCATGCGCCATCAGCGCACCGGCTTCGGCCGGGTCCGACGCCTGCAGGCTCACGGCAAAGCCGTTGCGGCGATAGTTGCCCACCACATGCAGCAACAGCGGCAGGTCATCGTTGGCACTGGCGGGCACCTGGATCACGAATCGCTCGATCGGCAGGCCCAGCGATTCCAGCGCGCGCCGGAACGCCGCACCGTGATCGTCAGCCACCGCGGCCAGCAAACGGTTATGCACATTGAGCACGAGCTTGTGCTCGCCCTGCGCCGCGAAATAGTTCATGGCGTGCACCAGCCGCGACAAGCGATCCAGCGACACCAGCGACGCGTCGTCCGCCGCCATCGCAAACAGTTTCCACGCCGCCAGGCCGACGCCGTCCTCGGCATAGGTACGGATCGACCCCTCGTGCGCCACGACGTCGCGGCCGGATAAGGTCACCAGCGGCTCGAACGCGCTGGTCAGCGAGCAATTGAAGTACTGGCCCTGCACCTGTCCGCGCGTATCGCGCCAAAGCTCGCGGCCGGGGACCGGCTCGCGCGGCAGCGTTTCAAGATAGCGTTCGAGTGCGGTAGCAATGGTCATGCTCGGTCCATGTCGTTACGCGCGCGGTTCGGCCAATGGCTCATGATAGGAGCTAGGCGGCAACCGCGGCATGAAGATTCGTTGATGATGGGGCGTCGGGCGACAGTTTCATCACGCGACGCAGCACCGCTTCTTCCAGCCGGGCGAACGCAGCGTCGCCGCGTTGGCGTGGCCGGGCCAGCGCGACGGGCTGATCGAGCGCGATGCGGCCGTCTTCGATCAGCACCACGCGGTCGGCCAGCGCGATCGCCTCCGACACATCGTGGGTGACCAACAGCGCAGTGAAGCCGAGCCGGCGCCACAGCGATTCGATCAGCGCCTGCATTTCGATGCGCGTCAGCGCATCGAGCGCACCAAGCGGCTCATCGAGCAGCAACAAGCGTGGGTGGTGCACCAGCGCGCGGGCCAGCGCCACGCGTTGCCGCTGCCCACCGGAAAGCCGCGCCGGCCATTCGGCGGCGCGTTCGGCCAGCCCCACCTGCGCCAGCACGGCCTGCGCGTCGGCGCGGCGCTCGCGCGGCAAGCCCAGCGCGACGTTGTCCAGCACGCGCTTCCACGGCAGCAGCCGGGCATCCTGGAACATCACGCGGATACTGTCCTGCAAGTCGCGGCCGTTGCGATCATCGAGCGTGACGGCGCCGCCATCGGCATTTTCAAGCCCGGCCACCAGGCGCAACAGCGTGCTCTTGCCGCAACCACTGCGCCCAACAATGGCCACGAACTCGCCGGGCCGAACCTGCAGGTCGACGCCATGTAGCACTGCGCGACCGTTGTAGTGCTTTACCACCTGTTGCACGCGCAGCGCCACGCCGCCTTCGGCTGGCGTCGGCGCCGTTGCGGGACGCGCTGCCTCGCGGCGGGCCAGATCGTGTTCGAGCCAGGCCAGTGCGGCCTGTTCCACGGGATAAAGTGTCTGCATGAATCTCTCCTCGGTTCGCAACGGATCGCTACCGGTGACCTGGGTGGAATGACGTACCGCTATCCGCTACCGGATGCCTCGCTCGTTTCAAGCGGCCTGATAGCCGGGATGCCAACGCAGCCAGAAGCGTTCCAGCGCGCGCGATAGCACATCGGCCAGCTTGCCCAGCAGCGCATAGAGCAGGATGCCGACCAGCACCACATCGGTTTGCAGGAATTCGCGCGCGTTCATCGTCATGTAGCCGATGCCCGATTGCGCGGAGATCGTCTCTGCCACGATCAGGATCACCCACATCAGCCCCAGCGAAAAACGCACGCCGACCAGAATGTTTGGCAACGCGCCGGGCAGGATCACTTCGCGATACAGCCGCCATCCGGACAGCCCATAGCTGCGCGCCATTTCCACCAGCGCCGGATCCACCGCACGGATGCCGTGGAACGTATTGAGGTACACCGGAAAGAACACGCCCAGCGCCACCAGAAAGAGCTTGGCCGTCTCATCGATGCCGAACCACAGGATTACCAGCGGAATCAGCGCCAGCGTGGGGATGTTGCGCACCATCTGCAGCGTGCTATCGAGCAGTGTGGCCGCGGTGCGGAACGTGCCAGTCAGCAGACCGAGCAGCAGGCCCAGCCCGCCGCCGACGGCCAGTCCGATCAGCGCGCGCCACGTGCTGACCCAGACGTGGCGCCACAGTTCGCCGGATGCCGCGAGACCCCACGCCGCTTCCACCACCGCCAGCGGCGCGGGCAGGACCCGGCTGGACAGCCATCCCAGTTGCGATGCGCCCTGCCACGCCACGATCAGCAGCACCGGCACGATCCACGGCGCGACCGCCTGCGCCGCGCCGCGGCCACGCGTCGATGTCGATACCGGTTGCGACACGGATTCCAGGTTCGCCATGATCGCCGCCTTAGCTTTGCGAGGCGCGCGGCACGATGCCGGTGGCCATGACTTCGCCAAACGGGCCCGATAGCACCTGCCCCGGCAGTCTGTCGCGCAACTGGCGCGGCAGCAGCGGGAATACCAGTTCGGCAAACCGGTACGCTTCCTCCAGATGCGGGTAACCCGAGAAGATGAACGTGTCAATGCCCAGGTCCGCGTATTCCTGCATGCGCGCGGCCACGGTCTGCGGATCACCGACCAGTGCCGTGCCCGCACCGCCGCGCACCAGACCCACGCCGGCCCACAGGTTGGGACTGATTTCCAGCGCCTCGCGCGTGCGCTTGGCCCCGCCCGCATGCAGCGCGGCCATGCGTCGCTGCCCTTCGGAATCCATCTTGGCGAATACGGCCTGCGCGCGCGCCACGGTTTCGTCGTCGAGCCTGCTAATCAGTTCGTCCGCGGCGGCCCACGCGGCGGCTTCGGTCTCGCGCACGATCACGTGCAGCCGGATGCCGAAGCGCACCGTGCGGCCGTGTTTCGCGGCGCGGGCGCGTACGTCGGCGATCTTGCGCGCGACATCCGCCGGCGGCTCGCCCCAGGTGAGATACGTCTCCACCTGTTGCGCGGCGAGATCGTGCGCGGCGTCCGACGATCCGCCGAAGTAGACCGGCGGATGCGGCCGCTGCGCCGGCGGGTACAGCACGCGTGCGCCCTTCACATGCAGATGCTTGCCCTCGAAGCTGATCTCGCCGCCATCGTGGCTGGCCGCCAGCACATCGCGCCAGATGCGGATGAATTCGGCAGACGCCTCGTAGCGTGCCGCGTGATCGAGAAATAGCCCGTCGCCTTCCAGTTCCGCGACATCGCCGCCGGTCACCAGATTCACCAGCAAGCGGCCGCCCGAAATGCGATCGAATGTCGCGGCCATGCGCGCGGCGAGCGTCGGCGTCATCAGCCCCGGACGCACTGCCACCAGGAACTTGAGCTGGCGCGTCACCGCGGCCAGCGCGGACGCCGCCACCCACGGGTCTTCGCACGAGCGGCCAGTGGGAATCAGCACGCCCTCGTAGCCGAGCGTATCGGCCGCGACGGCAATCTGCTTCAGGTAGTCGAAGTTGACCTCGCGCGCGCCTTCGGACGTGCCAAGGTAGCGGCTGTCACCATGGGTGGGGATAAACCAGAAAACTTGCATGTCGTGCCTCGTGTGCCTGTTACCTGTTGTGGTCGGGATGGGCGATGGCGTGGATCAGCGCCGCGCCTGCTGTGCCGGCGGCGCCCATGCGGCATCGGCCACCTTGATCGGCTTGGGAATCAGCTTCAGCGTCACGAACGCGTCGGCGATACGCTGCTGTTCGGCTAGGACCTCGGGCGTGACGGGCTTCGCGCCATAGGAAAAGCGCGAGACGGCCAGCGCCAGCACGTTGGTGTCGAGTCCGGTCTCTTTGGCCAGGAACTGCGTGGCGTCGTGCGGATGCTTTTCGGCCCACTGGCCCAACTGCGCCAGTTCATCAAGGATTGCCTCGACCACGTCGGGCCGCGCATTCGCGTAGGGGCGCGAGGCCAAATAGAACTGATGATTGCTGACGACGTTCCGGCCGCTCGCATCGCGGCCGTCGGCCAGCACGCGCGCGCCGAGTTGCTTTTCGGCGGCGGCCAGGAACGGATCCCAGATCACCCAGGCGTCCACCGCGCCGCGTTCGAATGCCGCGCGGGCGTCGGCCGGCGGCAGGTACACGGGCTGGATGTCGCTCCAGGCCACTCCGGCCTTTTCAAGCTGGCGCACCAGCAGATAATGAACATTCGAGCCCTTGTTAAGCGCCACGCGCTTGCCGCGCAGATCGGTCACGCTTTTCAGCGTCGACGTCTTCGGCACGACGATCGCTTCGGACTTGGGCGCGGGCGGCTCATTGCCGATATAGGCCAGTTGCGCGCCGGCGGCCTGCGCGAAGATCGGCGGCGCTTCGCCGACCGTGCCGAAATCGATGGCACCGACGTTGAGCCCTTCGAGCAATTGCGGGCCGGCCGGGAACTCGGTCCATTTCACGCTGATGCCCTGCGACGCGAGGCGCTTTTCCAGCGTGCCGCGCGCCTTGAGCAGCGTCAGCGTGCCGTACTTCTGATAGCCGATACGCAGCAGCTTTGGATTGGTGTTGGACGACTGGGCGCGGGCCGGCGAGGCGGTGACGCCGTAGATCACGCCGGTGGCGATCACGAGTGCGCCGAGGATCAGGCGGCGGCGCAGCGAGGCAGGTTGGCGGGCAAGTGTTCCGGTTCTGGAAGTGGTCATGTCGGGTCCGTGCAAGGCGATGGCGATGAAATCTGTGGCGGCACGACGCCCTGCCGGCGCCTTCGCGCGGCATCGCAGGGGTCATGCGTGGGGAATCTTCAGATCAGGCGGGACATCGCTCCGGGGCGATGCAAGACACTGCGAGGCGGACGATGCGAGCAGCGGACATGGCGGACTCCTTCTTCAGGGGCGCCGGGGCAGCGCTGGCCGCCTCGGCGTCGCGATCATCGCTTGCCAGGCTGGTAGACCTGGTCGAACGAACCGCCATCGGCAAAGTGCGCCTTCTGGGCCTTGGCCCAGCCGCCGAATACCTCGTCGATCGTGAACAGCTTCACCTTGGGGAAGTTGGCGGCGTACTTGGCGGCCACCTTTTCCGAAATCGGACGGTAGTAGTTCTTGGCCGCGATTTCCTGGCCTTCGTCGGTGTAGAGGAATTGCAGATAGGCTTCGGCGGCCTTGCGCGTGCCCTTCTTGTCGACCACCTTGTCGACCACGGCCACCGGCGGCTCGGCCAGGATCGACACCGACGGCGCGACGATATCGAACTTCTCGGGACCGAGTTCCTTGATGGCCAGAATTGCCTCGTTTTCCCACGCAATCAGCACATCGCCCAGCCCGCGCTCGACGAACGTCGTGGTGGCGCCGCGCGCGCCCGAATCGAGCACCGGCACGTTCTTGAGCAGCGCACCAACGAACTCGCGGGCCTTGGCCTCGTTGCCGCCCGGCTGGCGCAGCGCGTAGCCCCAAGCGGCCAGATAGTTCCAGCGCGCGCCGCCCGATGTCTTGGGGTTGGGTGTGATGACCTGCACGCCCGGCTTGATCAGATCGTTCCAGTCCTTGATCTGCTTGGGATTGCCCTTGCGCACCAGGAACACGATGGTCGATGTGTACGGCGAGGCGTTGTGCGGCAGACGCTTCTGCCAGTCCGGCTTGATCAGCCCCTTTTCGGCGATGGCGTCGATGTCGTAGCCCAGCGCCAGCGTGACCACATCGGCGTCGAGTCCGTCAATGACCGAGCGCGCCTGCTTGCCGGAGCCGCCGTGCGACTGGCGAATCTGCACCGTATCGCCGCCCTGCGCCTTGTATGCCTTGGCGAAGGCGCTGTTCACGTCGACATACAGCTCGCGCGTGGGGTCGTAGGACACGTTGAGCAGACTGGTATTGGCCAGGGCCGTCTGGGCGGCGCCGAGGGCGGACAGTACTGCGAGGCCGATGGCCAGCTTGCGAATCATGTTCAGATGCTCCCGTCAGAGATGTCGTGAAATGTCCCCGTCGCAAGGCAACGGGGCTTCTTTGGCTTCTTGTCAGGGAGAAAGGCTACCGGCGCGGCTATCTGAACGGAACGAATGGTTTCGCCGATCCAAGCACGTTTTCCGCATAAGATCGCGCGGAAATATCGACATGCCCGAAGACGGCGAGGCGGGTCGGCCAGGGGGCGTCAGAGTTTGGACCGGAATCCTGCGCCCGAGTGGGCCAAGCATGACGTCACGCCAAAAAGAAAAAACCCGCAGTGCCGGAGTTGCGCTGCGGGTCAAGTTTCCATTCCGGAAACGGGTAGACAAGTCATGAAGAGCGCCCCCGCATCTCCATGACGGATGTGATAGTAACCAGCCGCACGCCGCAACAGGTTGACACAAGTCAATCACCAACCGATTCCGATCAAACCCATGCAATCTGTTGCAATTGGCAACCAGCCGCGCGGCGTTGCGGCTGGCTGGTGACGCCTATACGGCGCTTACGGCGTAAAGGTATTGCCGAGCACGACGCCCTCGCGCCGCGGGTCGGTACCGCCTTGCAGCACCGACGCCCCACCGGTCTGGGTGCGCAGGATCGTATTGACGCCGCTCGACTGCGCGCTGGTCGAGATGGTGTGTCCGAGCGCCTTCAGGCCGGTGATCAGCGGATCGTTGTTGCCGCCGTTGCTGATGTCGATATTGGGATGCTCGCCGCCAATGGTCGTGGTGGGATTGTTGCTGGCGCCAAAATCGACCAGCCCGGAGGCCTGTTGCGCGTCGAGTCCCCAGTCGAGCACGCCGACCAGCGTCTTGACCACGTACTGCGGAATCGTGCCGCCGCCCGGCGATCCCGTGGCCATCAGGAAGTCACCCATCGATCCATCGGCAGCCTTGCGAAACACCATGGTGGGCGCCATCGAACTGCGCGGACGTTTGCCCGGCTGCACGCGGTTCGCAATCGGATTTCCGCTGGTATCGGTTGGCGCCGCACTGAAATCGGTGAGCTGATTGTTCAGCAGGAAGCCATTGGTCATATGGAACGATCCCATGCTCGATTCGACCGATGTGGTGGCGCTGACCACGTTGCCCTGCGCATCGACGATCGAGTAGTGGTTGGTGCCATGCTCGATCAGCGACGACACGCCGAGCGGCACCGGCCCGAGGTTGCCGGCGGTGGCCGTTCCCATCGAATGCGCGGGGTCGATCAGCGCGGCGCGCGACTGCATGTAGGTCTTGTTGAGCATGGTGTCCCACGTGCCGCCGGGCAACGGCACGAAATCGGTGTCCGCGACGTATTTGTCGCGATCGGCGTAAGCCAGTCGCTCGGCTTCGCTGACCCGATGCACGCCCTGGACCGTCGGCTTGCCGCCTTCGCCATCGACAGGATTCGGCTTGAGCGACGCCATGTCGAAGTTCTCCAGAATCTGCATCGCCGCGGCCACCGTGATTCCGCCCGAAGTCGGCGGCGGCGCGCCGCAGATCCAGTACGCGCGGTACGTCACGCACACCGGCGTGCGCAACTTGGCCTCATACGCGGCCAGGTCGGCCAGCGTGGTCTTGCCCGGCGTGGTCGGCGTCCCATCGGCGGCTACGGTCGAGCCGATCTTGGCGATGATGTCGTTGGCGATCGGGCCCTTGTAGAGTGCGTCGGCGCCCTGCGCGGCCATCGCGCTCAGCGTATTCGCATAGGCGGGATTCTTCAGGATCGTGCCGAGCGCCTTGGGCGTGCCGTCGGCGTTGAAGAAGTACGCCGTCGCCTCGGGATCGCGCTTCAGATTCGTCGCGTTCGATGCGATGGCCTGGGCCAGCCGGCCGCCGATCGGGAAGCCGTTGGTGGACAGCGAGATCGCATCCCCGAAAAGGTCTTTCCACGCCAGCTTGCCGTGTTCCTTCTGCACGCGTTCGATCAGCCTTGGCACGCCAATGGTGCCGATGGACCGGCCGCTGGCGCGCGCGTTGGGCTTTGGCAGGCTCGTGTCCGTGGCGTCGTCGACATAGCGCAGATAGTTTTCCGTGGCGGCGGCCGGCGCGCTTTCGCGCCCGTCGTAGGCCTGGATCGTCTTGGCGGCCGCATCGTAATAGAGCATGAACCCGCCCGATCCCATGCCCGTCGCTTCCGGCACCGTCAGACCCAGCACCGCCTGCACGGCCACGGCCGCATCGGCTGCACTGCCGCCCTTCTGGAGCACCGCACAGCCGGCGGCGCTGGCATAGGCGTTCGACGTCGAGACCATGTAGGTCTTCGCGTAGACCGGTTTGAGCCCGGTGCGATAGCCGGTGGCGGGCTCGGGCAGCGCGGGATCGCCGGGCTGGTTTGAACCCACCACGACGGTGCTGCCGTTACTGGCCAGCACCTGGCAACTGTTGTCGGCCTGCGGGGTCGTCGGGGTTGTCGGCGTGGTGGGCGTCGATCCGTTGTCGTCGCTGCCGCCGCAGGAAATGACCAGCAGCGCGCTCGCGACAGCGCACGCCACGGCCAGGGGGGCCTTCCGTTTTTGCAACACGATGATTCCTCCAGCTTCAAGAAGCGCCTGGGGCGCGGATTGCGATCGATCGTTGGAACGGCAGGCGTGGGGCAATGCGGCAGGCGCCTGTCGAGGTGTTTTTCTTCGTAAGGACGAACGCCATCCACCGGCGGTGAGTGTCCGGAAAAAGGCTGCGGCGGAATGGGGAAACACCGCGCATCCTGCGCGGGATGCGGGGGGCTCGGTGCGAAAGGCTAGGACGAGTTGGTCAGGACACTGCGGGGAATCGTCACGGTGCTGATCGTGGATATGTCAACGATGTGTCCAGACTAGTACATGTGCGGCATAAGACAAGCGTCTTATGCGCACATAGGGTTTTGCCAGCGTTGGCAATCAGACATTCACGCGGATGCCGCTTCGATTACAGCTTCGCAGCGGATCGGAAAATTGACCGAACGCGCGATGTAGCACTTTTCGTGCGCCACGTGATGAAGATGCGCCGCGCGTTCGGCGTCATCGCCCGCCCGAATGGTCACGCGCGGGCGCAGCACGATTTCCGTGAACTGTCCGCCCTGCGGGCCGTCCCGCATCGTGCCTTCGGCTTCGTCGATATAAGCCACCACGGCGATACCGGCGTCCGAACAGAGATGCAGATACCAGAGCTTGTGACAGGCTGACGCCGATGCCACCAACAGGTCTTCGGGATTCCAGCGCGCAGCGTCGCCAAGGAACGCCGGATCCGACGAGCCCGCGATGTCCGGTTTGCCGCCCGCGCGGATCGTGTGGTCCCGGCCGTAGGCGCGGTAGCCGGACGTGCCGGTACCGCGGTTGCCGGTCCATTCCACATTGACGTGATACTTGTGCTCGCCTTGAGCCATGGGATCGCTCCGGTTGGGAAATCGCGCAAGCCCGTATTGTGACGAAAAAAAAGGACCTCCGAAGAGGTCCCTTGCATGACGCGGGTGCGTACGGCGTTAATGCACGATGCGTCCGAACGTGAACTCGCCGTCCACGTAGTCCACCGGCACCACATCCTTGGCCGCGAACTTGCCTTCCAGGATGGCCTTTGCCACCGGGTTCTCGATCTGCTGCTGGATCGCGCGCTTCAGCGGACGAGCGCCGAACACCGGGTCGTAACCCGCGCTGGCGATCTTTTCGAGCGCCTTCTCGCTGATGTCGAGCGTCATGTCCATCCGCGCCAGGCGCGCTTGAAGACGCTGCAGCTGAATCTTCGCGATCGACTCGATGTTCTTCTGGTCGAGCGCGTGGAACACCACCACCTCGTCGATCCGGTTCAGGAACTCGGGCCGGAAATGCGTGCGCACTTCCTGCCAGACTGCTCCCTTGATCGCTTCCTGCGGCTCGCCCGACATCGCCTGGATCACGTGCGAACCGAGGTTCGACGTCATCACGATGACCGTGTTCTTGAAGTCCACGGTGCGGCCCTGGCCGTCGGTCAGGCGACCGTCGTCAAGCACCTGCAGCAGCACGTTGAAGACATCCGGGTGCGCCTTTTCGACTTCGTCGAGCAGGATCACCGCGTACGGCTTGCGGCGCACGGCCTCGGTCAGGTAGCCGCCTTCGTCGTAGCCGACATAGCCCGGCGGCGCGCCGATCAGACGGCTGACGCTGTGCTTCTCCATGAATTCGCTCATGTCGATGCGGATCAGGTGCTCCTCGGAATCGAACAGGAATTCCGACAGCGCCTTGCACAGCTCGGTCTTGCCGACGCCGGTCGGTCCCAGGAACAGGAACGACCCATAGGGCTTGTTCTCGTCCGACAGGCCCGCGCGCGAGCGGCGGATAGCATCGGACACCAGCCGCACGGCTTCGTCCTGGCCGACCACACGCTGATGCAGGCGGTCTTCCATCTTCAGCAGCTTCTCGCGTTCGCCCTGCATCATCTTGGCCACGGGGATACCCGTGGCGCGGCTCACCACCTCGGCGATTTCCTCGGCGCCCACCTGCGTGCGCAGCAGCTTGTTGGGCTGCTTCTGCTCGCTGGCCTCGGCCTTGTTGGCAGCCTGCAGCTTGCCTTCCAGCGCCGGCAGCTTGCCGTATTGCAGCTCCGCCACCTTGTCGAGCTTGCCTTCGCGCTGCAGCCGCGAAATTTCCAGCTTGATCTTCTCGATCTCTTCCTTCAGCGCGGCCGTGCCCTGCGCGGCGCCCTTCTCGGCGCGCCAGATCTCGTCCAGGTCCGCATATTCCTTTTCCAGGCGCGTGATTTCCTGTTCGATCAGTTCCAGACGCTTACGCGAAGCCTCGTCGGTTTCCTTCTTGACGGCCTCGCGCTCGATCTTGAGCTGGATCGTGCGGCGCTCGAGCTTGTCCATCGCTTCAGGCTTCGAATCGATTTCCATCTTGATGCGTGCGGCCGCCTCGTCGATCAGATCGATGGCCTTGTCGGGCAGGAACCGGTCGGTGATATACCGATGCGACAGCTCGGCCGCCGCGACGATGGCCGGGTCGGTGATTTCCACGCCGTGGTGCAGTTCGTACTTTTCCTGCAGACCGCGCAGGATGGCGATGGTCGACTCCACGCTTGGCTCGTCCACCAGCACCTTCTGGAAGCGGCGCTCCAGCGCGGCGTCCTTTTCGATGTACTTGCGGTATTCGTTCAGCGTTGTGGCGCCGATGCAGTGCAACTCGCCACGCGCCAGCGCCGGCTTGAGCATGTTGCCCGCATCGATCGCGCCTTCGGCCTTGCCGGCGCCGACCATGGTGTGGATCTCATCGATGAAGACGATGGTCTGCCCTTCGTCCTTGGCCACATCACTGAGCACGGCCTTCAGGCGCTCCTCGAATTCGCCGCGATACTTGGCGCCGGCCAGCAGGCCAGCCATATCTAGCACAAGCACGCGCTTGTTCTTGAGCGTTTCCGGCACTTCGCCATTGACGATGCGCTGCGCCAGCCCTTCGACGATGGCGGTCTTGCCCACGCCCGGCTCGCCGATCAGCACGGGATTGTTCTTGGTGCGACGCTGCAGGATCTGGATGGCGCGCCGGATTTCGTCGTCGCGGCCAATCACGGGGTCGAGCTTGCCGGCGCGGGCGCGCTCGGTCAGGTCCACGGTGTACTTCTTGAGCGCCTCGCGCTGCGATTCGGCGTCGGCGCTATTCACGCTGTCGCCGCCGCGCACGGCCGTGATGGCCGCTTCCAGCGACTTGCGCGACAAACCGTTTTCGCGCGCGATACGGCCCGTTTCGTTCTTGTCGTCGGCCACGGCCAGCAGGAACAGCTCGCTGGCAATGAACTGGTCATTGCGCTTGATCGCTTCCTTTTCGGTGGCGTTGAGCAGATTGTTGAGATCGCGTCCGACCTGGACCTCGTTGGTGCCCTGTACCTGGGGCAGACGCTGAATCGCCGCGTCGAGCGCCGTTTGCAGGCCGTTCACGTTGACGCCAGCGCGCGACAGCAGCGTGCGGGCCGCGCCGTCGTCCTGCGCCAGCAGTGCGCGCAGCAGATGCTGGGGTTCGATGTACTGGTTATCGTGGCCCAGCGCCAGCGATTGCGCTTCTGCCAGCGCTTCCTGGAACCGGGTGGTGAGTTTGTCAATTCGCATTGGGGAGACCTCTCTCTTTAGAAAGTGTGTCCGCATGCGGGGAGGCGAAGTGGCTGCGACGCGGCCACCACTTCGCAAATGCCCAGCCGGACACGTTACTCCCGAAAGATAGGGCTTTGCGTTGACATTTCAAGGGAACGGCCATGCAAGTTGTACAGACTGCAAATGCATGGCCGTGCACTTCGAGACACCCGGTCAGTTCGGCACGTCCACCGAGGTATCCGTCACCAGGATCACGTCTCCGGCTGCGGGCGTGAGCGAGATCGGCGGCACGTTGGACGGCAGAATTTGCGGTCCGACGACGTCGGTATCGTTGCCGCCCCGCGGCGTGGTCCGCACCACCTGGGACGGCGGCAACGCCGTGCCGGTCTTCAGGTTGGTATAGACCGCGTCCAAAGCGCGGTTCAGGTAGACGTGCATCGGGATATACCGCTTGGCATAGCCCGGTATCGCGTCGATAAACCCATCGAAATGCTGGCCGTTGGTCACCTCGATATAAGACAGCTTGGTCGTTGGCCCTTCAACCCGACGATTCAGCCCCAGGTAGGGTCGCGACGTGTGGTTGACCGGCAGCAGCCCGTCGCTGCGGCCGTGGACGATCACGGTTGGCTTGCCGCGCAGGTTGCCATTGCGGTAGGTCTGGCCAATTCCGGTCATCAACGCCGAATTGCCGGTATCGAAGAGGTTGCGCAGGCACAGCGCCCCATCGAGATTGGCGTCCGCCACACTGTTGGACGGCGACTTCGACAAGAAATCGCGCATCGCGCCGCCCGGCGAGTCGTCGTTCATCAGCGTGACGCCAGTGGTGGGCGGAATGCCGTTGCCGGTGGAGAACAAGCCGGCCAACGCGATCGCCGGAATGGCGGTGGGCACCAGCGTGGTGGCCGCCGGCGACGCAAAGCTGTAATGGCATAGCCGATCGGTGACGCTGGCGCGCGCATAGGCGTTGGCATAGGTCACGGAGATCGAACTGGCTACTTCCAGCAACGACAGCGAGGTATGCAACTCGTCCGACTCGACCTCCCAACCGGCGGCGTGCAACTGCGCCAGCGCTGCGCCTGCCTGCGCCGCCGTAGTGCCGCCGGCGACCTTGTTGGCGGTCACCAGCGAAGCGCAGCGGTCGATCGTCTGGCTCGGCAGCGAAGCGCCGATTTTCGGTGCGTTGGAGAGCGCCGGCACCTGGCTGGCGCACAGCTGGTACAGGTTGGCGATAGTCGTGTAGTCGTAGAGATGCTTGCCCGACGCAGCCACGGTCGCGCCGCCCCGGCGCACCACGATATTCGCGCCCGGCGGCATTTCCACGTTGGGCTCGCCAACCGCCACGCCGTCGATCAGTCCGTTGGTGTCCTGCTCGGCCGCGGCGATGGCCGCGCCGCCGCCGTTGGAAATCGCAGAGGCGATCACCAGCACGTTGTCGCGCGTGAATGTGGTGGTCGCCACGCCACTGGCGTTTTTCGTGCCGAACTTATCGTTGATCGCGAAGAGTGTGAATTCGATGGCCTGCAACGTGTTCAAACCCCAGTTCGCCTCGGGATTCTGTTTCGAGTGGGCGTGCTTGAATGCCAGCCGGTGCGGAAATGCCGCGCCGAAATCGGCCAGCGACGTCGCCCCGGCGGGCGCCGCAAATGCGGCCAGCTTGCCGGCGGCCTGCCGCGTAGTGCGCGTGCCGTCGATCAATGGCACTGTGTCGGAATCGAGATCGTGCGGCGCGGCGCCGGTGCCCTTGTCCGTATAGGCCACGGCGCAGCCGCGCTTCAGGCCCCATTCGCCTACCGCAATGCCGCCATAGACGCCGCGCGATCCTGACGATGTGGCCGATATGATGCAGGGATTCTTTGGGTCGAACGAATCGGGGATCTGCGCCAGGACCGTCACGTTTTGCTGGCCGGTGCCGTCATCGGCAAAGGCGATGTATTCCGTCCCCGGCACCTTGCCCTGCCCCGCCGTCACGTTGCCTTGTGCATCGACATTGGGCCCGTAGAGCGTGCCGTAGCCGCCCGCAGCGGAGACGTCGACGATGGCGCGATAGTTTGCGTAGATCGCGTTTCGGCGCAGTTCGGCTGCCGTCGGCGCATTGGGATCGGCGAATGCCGGCGCCACGCCCGCCAGGCCATCCTTGCCCAGCCCGCCGGTGGCAAGATCGTCGGACACCCCATCGTAGTGTTTCACGCCGACCGCGCCCTTTACGAAGGCCGGCACGGCGACGGGCGTGCTGGTGTCGCCGGTGCCGGGACTAACAATCGTGGTGGACCCGCCGCCGCCGCATCCGGCGACGATCAGGATTGCGACCGCCGCTGCAACGGCAGTGGGATGTCGGGTGGGGGATAAACGGCTGACGACGGCGCGGACATGACGGGGCTGCATGGGGATGTCTCCTTGTTATGAACCGAAGCGGGTAACACAGGGACTGCAACTGCCGGACGGATGGCAAGGGGCGCCTGGAGTATCCAGGGCGCTCCGGGCTGGCGGGAGGTGGCCGGCAAACGACTGGCGCAACTGGGGAAGCGGGAACTTCGGGAAAGCGTGCGAAAGCGCGTCGAGCGGCGCGCGGGGCACTCCGTAGCAATAGTAGACGGTCTCCCGCCGCCGGAGGAGCGCCAGCGTATCGGGATTGTTACCTAGGTCGCGCAGCGCGGATCGCGCGCCGGAGCGGGCCCCAGCGCCCTGCGACCAAGGCGGCCGCGGACGGCTTTAGGACAGCGCGCGATAGGTGTAGAGGCCCAGCGCCGTCAGCACCAGCGAGCCGCCGAGATGCATGATCAGGTGCGCCAGCGCCCAGCGGTAGTCGCCAGCCAACAGATTGGCCACCACTTCGCTCGAAAACGTGGAAAAGGTGGTTAGCCCACCGAGAAATCCGGTGACGGCCAGCAGGCGCCATTCCGGCGGCAGCGACGGATGCGTCTGGAAGAACGCCACCGCCAGCCCGATCAGGTAGCCGCCAACCAGGTTGGAAGCCAGCGTGCCGTACGGCAGGGCCGGATTGGCCGCGTTCCACAGTACCGAGAAGAACCAGCGCAACCATGCGCCAACGGCAGCGCCGACGCCTACTGCCAGAAAGCCCATCGGACTCATTTGTTATTGTTCCTGGCCAGATTCGGAAGACCCTGCGTTGAACGATTCGATACCCCAGCGGCGTAGCGCGGCATCGTCGGACACGCGCGCGTCGACCCACTTTGCGGCGCCATCGGGTGTGACCTCCTTCTTCCAGAACGGCGCCTCGGATTTCAGGTAGTCCATGATGAACTCGCACGCGGCAAAGGCGCTGCCACGATGGGCGGACGCGACGGCCACCAGCACGATCTGGTCAAGCGGCGCAAGCAATCCGACCCGATGCACGATCGTCACGCCCAGCAGCGGCCAGCGCGCGCGCGCCGCGGCCTCGATTTTTTCGAGCGCCTTCTCTGTCATGCCGGGATAGTGTTCGAGTTCCATCGTGCTGACGCGCGCGCCGTCGCTGACGTCCCGCACGGTGCCGATAAAGCTGGCCACCGCCCCCACGCCGCGGTTGTCGGCGCGCAGTGCTGCCACTTCGGCGCCCAGATCGAAATCCGCAAGCTGCACGCGTACCGTCATGTCAGCCTCCCGTTACCGGCGGAAAAAACGCCACTTCGCAGCCGTCGGCCAGCGGTGTCTCGGCGCGGGCCACGGAGTGGTCCACCGCCATGCGCAGTGCGCGGCCCTCGGCAAGGGCTTCGGCCCAGACGCCGCCGCGCGCCCGCAGCCACGCGCGCAGGTCGCCAACGGTAAGCACGTCGGCAGGTACTTCGGCACGCTCGGCGCCCTGCCCGACCTGCTCGCGCACGCTCGCGAAATATCGAAGTTCTAGTTGCATGGTCAGGCCAGCAAACTGGCGAAGGGAATGAATTGCACTGTGTCGCCGCGCCGGATCGGCTGGTTGGGCGGATTGTCGATCAGGCCGTCGCCCCATACCGTCGACGTCAGCACGCCCGAGCTTTGGTTCGGGAACAGATCGAGCCCGCCCGCGTCGTTGAAGCGCGCGCGCAGGAATTCATTGCGGCGATCGCCGCGCGGCAGGTCGAAATCGGCGCGCACGGCGATACGACGCGGCGTCACGTCGGCCACGCCCTGCAGACGCAACAGGAACGGTCGCACGAACAGCAGGAACGTCACAAAGCTGGACACCGGATTGCCCGGCAGACCGATAAAGAACGTCGGCTTGCCAGACCCGTTCGCAACCTGCCCGAATGCCAGCGGCTTGCCAGGCTTCATGGCAATCTGCCAAAGATCGAGGCGTCCTTCCGCGGTAACTGCCGGCCGGATGTGGTCTTCCTCGCCGACCGACACGCCGCCCGACGTAATGATCAGATCGTTGCCGGCGGCGGCGCGGCGCAACGTGTCGCGCGTGGCGGCCAGCGTATCGGGAACGATGCCGAAATCGGTCACTTCGCAGCCCAGGTTTTGCAGCAGGCCGCGCAATGTGAAACGGTTCGAGTTGTAGATGGCGCCCGGCTTGAGCGGCTCGCCCGGCAGCGCCAGTTCGTCGCCGGTAAAGAACACCGCGACACGCACGCGGCGCACCACGTCGAGGGAGGCCTGCCCGACGGACGCGGCCAGCCCCAACGCCTGCGGCGACAGCCGCGTGCCGGCGCAAAGAATCTCGCTCCCGATTTCGATGTCCTCGCCCGCGCGGCGTATCCACTCGCCCGACGCCGGGACGTGATTGATCACCACGACATCGCCATCGGACTCGCATTGCTCCTGCATGACCACGGCGTCCGCGCCGGGCGGAATCAGACCGCCGGTAAAAATGCGCGCAGCGGTACCGGGCGCGAGTTCGGTGCCGACGTGGCCGGCGGGGATGCGCTGCGACACCGGCAGCCGCGCGCCCGCGGCCGGCACATCGGCCGCACGCATCGCGTATCCGTCCATCGCGGTATTGTCGGCGGGCGGCACGCGCAGCGCACTGCGCACCGGAGCGGCCAGCACGCGCCCGTTGGCATCGAGCGTATCGACGGTTTCTGTCTCGGTAATCGGTGTGGCGCCGGCCATCAGGGCTTCCAGGGCCTGGGCCGTCGTCAGCATCGGGGGGCGCGCTGCGGTCTGAGTCATGGGATGTTCGAATTCAGGTTGGCCCCAACAGCAAAACGGCCCCCGCGAAACGCTGGGGGCCGTGGCAACGGAGCCCGGCAAACCCGATTGTAGCGAGTTGGCGCGGGAGACGTCGGCGGCAGCAGCAATACCGCTTATTACAGTCCGGTGTGCTGCGCGATGTACGCCTTGACCTTGTCGGCGTCCGCCGGCATGACCTCGAAGCGCTGCGGCAGCTTCTCGATGCCGTCGAATGCGGCGGGACGCTCGGGCTCGTGGCCAAGCGCTTCGCGGATCGTGTCGGCAAACTTGGCCGGCAGCGCCGTCTCCAGCACCACCATCGGCACGCCGGCCGACAGGTGTTCGCGCGCCACCTTCACACCATCGGCGGTGTGGGTGTCGATCGTCACGCCGTAACGCTGGTGGATGTCGCGGATCGTTGCCACGCGGTCGTCATGCGTGCTGCGCCCCGAGACAAAGCCGAATTCGCGGATGCGATCGAATTCCGGCTTGCCGGCCAGATCGAAGCCGCCCTTGGCATCGACATCGCGGAATAGCGCGGCCAGCTTGGTGGCGTCCTGACCGAGCAGATCGAAGATAAAGCGCTCGAAGTTGGATGCCTTCGAGATGTCCATGCTCGGGCTCGAGGTGTGATACGTCTGCGCCGACGTCCGCACGCGGTAGGTGCCGGTGCGGAAGAACTCGTCGAGCACATCGTTCTCGTTGGTGGCCACCACGAGGCGGTCGATCGGCAGGCCCATCATGCGCGCGATGTGACCGGCGCAGACATTGCCGAAGTTGCCCGACGGTACGCAGAACGACACCTTCTGGCCAGGGCCGTCCGTGGCCAGCAGCCACCCCTTGAAGTAGTACACGACCTGGGCCACCACGCGCGCCCAGTTGATCGAGTTGACGGTGCCGATGCGCTGCCGCGCCTTGAACGCGTGGTCGTTCGACACGGCCTTGACGATGTCCTGGGCGTCGTCGAACACGCCTTCAATCGCGATGTTGAAGATGTTCGGGTCCTGCAGGCTGAACATCTGCGCGGTCTGGAAGGCGCTCATCTTGCGATGCGGGCTCAGCATGAACACGCGGATGCCTTCCTTGCCGCGCATCGCGTATTCGGCGGCGCTGCCCGTGTCGCCCGAGGTGGCACCAAGGATATTGAGCTTGAGCCCGGCGCGCTTGAGCGCGTACTCGAACAGGTTGCCCAACAACTGCATCGCCATGTCCTTGAACGCCAGCGTCGGACCATTCGACAGACCCAGCAGTTGCAGCTTCGTGCCGCCTTCCTCGCCCAGCGTGCGCAGCGGCGTGATATCGGCGGTGTTGTCGCCGGCGCGCGCATTGCAATACACCTCGGCGGTGTACGTCTTGCGCGTCAGCGCGCGCAGGTCGTCGGCCGGGATGTCGTCGCAGAAGCGCGACAGTACTTCGAAGGCCAGATCGGCATACGGCAGCTTGCGCCAGGCTTCGAGTTCATCAGCCGTGACTTGCGGATATTGCCTGGGCAGGTAAAGACCGCCATCGGGCGCCAGGCCGCCGAGCAGGATTTCGGAAAACGATTGCGGCACATCGTGGCCGCGCGTCGACTGGTAGTTCATGGGCGTCTTAATTCAGTTCTTCCATGCGCAGGCGCGTGACGGCGGACAGCACCGTAGACAGGCCCTCGATGCTGCGGATCGCGGCATTGACGTGCTTTTCACGCGTGAGGTGCGTAAGGATGATGATGTCGGTCTGCGGCTCGCCTTCGCGCGATTCCTTCTGCAGCATCGCATCGATGCTGATGCCCGCTTCGGCCAGGATGCGCGTGATCTCTGCCAGCACGCCGGTTTCGTCGGACACGCGCATGCGCAGGTAATACGAGCTGGTGACCTCGTCGATCGGCAGCACGGGCACGCTCGACAGTTCGTCGGGCTGGAACGCCAGATGCGGCACGCGATGGTTCGGGTCGGCGGTGTGCAGGCGGGTCACATCGACCAGATCGGCGATCACGGCCGACGCGGTCGGCTCGGCGCCGGCGCCCTTGCCGTAGTACAGCGTCGCACCCACTGCGTCGCCCTGCACCAGCACCGCGTTCATCGCGCCTTCGACATTGGCGATCAGGCGCGACGCCGGCACCAGCGTGGGATGCACGCGCAGTTCCACGCCTTCTTCGCGCCGGCGCGTGATGCCCAGCAACTTGATGCGGTAGCCCAGTTCCTCGGCGTACTTGATGTCGACGGCGGACAGTCGCGTGATGCCTTCGACGTGAGCGCGGTCGAACTGCACCGGCATGCCGAACGCGATCGCGCTCATCAGCGTCACCTTGTGCGCGGCGTCGATCCCTTCGATATCGAAGGTCGGATCGGCTTCGGCATAGCCAAGCTGCTGGGCTTCCTTGAGCACGACGTCGAAATCGAGCCCCTTGTCGCGCATTTCGGACAGGATGAAATTGGTGGTGCCGTTGATGATGCCGGCGATCCACTGGATGCGATTGGCGGTCAGGCCTTCGCGCAGTGCCTTGATGATGGGGATGCCGCCAGCGACCGCGGCCTCGAACGCCACGATCACGCCCTTCCTGCGCGCCGCTTCGAAGATCTCGTTGCCATGCACGGCCAGCAGCGCCTTGTTGGCGGTGACCACATGCTTGCCGTTTTCGATGGCCTTGAGCACCAGTTCGCGGGCGATGCCGTAGCCGCCGATCAGTTCGACGACGATATCGATATCCGGGCGCGTGACGACTTCGTTGGCATCGCTGACCACGTCCACCGTGCCACCGGTCAGTTCGCGGGCGCGTTCGGTGTTCAGGTCGGCCACCACCGCAATCTCGATGCCGCGGCCTGCGCGGCGACGGATTTCTTCCTGATTGCGCTTGAGCACGTTGAACGTGCCGCTACCGACGGTACCGATGCCGAGAA
The DNA here is from genome assembly GCF_008801835.1 of Cupriavidus pauculus. Lineage (GTDB taxonomy): Bacteria > Pseudomonadota > Gammaproteobacteria > Burkholderiales > Burkholderiaceae > Cupriavidus > Cupriavidus pauculus. The sequence goes on from NZ_VZOW01000001.1 coordinate 597,143, forward strand.
GGCCGACTTTGATGGGATTCATGGACGTCTGACTCTGGTTTGCTTGATACGGAAATGGGGGCGTTCGGCCGGCTTTAGCGCGTGCCGTGACGTTTGCGATAGCTTTCGAGGAAGCGCGCGACGCGGCTGACCGCCTCGCGCAGGTCTTCTTCGTGCGGCAGGAACACGATCCGGAAATGGTCCGGCGCGCCCCAGTTGAAGCCGGTGCCCTGCACCAGCAGCACCTTCGATTCCTGCAGCAGTTCGTAGATGAATTCCTGATCGTCCTGGATCGGATACATCGACAGGTCGAGTTTCGGGAACAGGTACAGCGCGGCCTTTGGCTTGACGCAGGTGATGCCAGGGATCTGCGTGATCAGCGCATGGGCCAGGTCGCGCTGGCGGCGCAGCCGGCCGCCTTCGCCAACCAGGTCGTTGATGCTCTGGTAGCCGCCCAGCGCGGTCTGGATCGCCCATTGCGCCGGCACGTTGGCGCACAGCCGCATCGACGACAGCATGTTCAGGCCCTCGATGTAGTCCTGCGCCGGCCGCTTGTCGCCCGAGACCACCATCCAGCCTGCACGATAGCCGCACGAGCGGTAGTTCTTCGACAGGCCGTTGAAGGTCACCGTCAGCACATCGGTGGACAGCGATCCGATCGACGTATGGGTGTGACCGTCATACAGGACCTTGTCGTAGATCTCGTCGGCGAAAATGATCAGGCCGTGCTCGCGCGCGATGACCACGATCTCCTTGAGCAGGTCATCCGAATACAGCGCCCCGGTGGGGTTGTTCGGATTGATGATGACGATGGCGCGCGTGTTGGGCGTGATCTTGCGGCGAATGTCGTCGAGGTCCGGCATCCACTCGTTGGCCTCGTCGCAGACATAGTGCACCGGCGTGCCGCCCGACAAGCTCACCGCGGCCGTCCACAGCGGATAATCGGGCGCCGGCACCAGGACTTCGTCCCCGCCGTTCAGCAGCGCATTCATCGACATCACGATCAGCTCGGAGGCGCCGTTGCCCACGTAGATGTCGTCCAGCCCCACGCCCTGGATCTTCTTTTCCTGGGTGTAGTGCATGATCGCCTTGCGCGCGGCGAAGATGCCCTTGGAATCGGAATAGCCCGCCGAATTCGGCAGGTTGCGCATCATGTCCTGCTGGATTTCTTCCGGGGCGTCGAAGCCGAACACGGCCAGGTTGCCGATGTTCAGCTTGATGATCTTGTGCCCTTCCTCCTCCATCTGCTTGGCCTTTTCCAGTACCGGGCCGCGGATGTCATAGCAAACGTTCTGGAGCTTGTTCGATTTCTGGATGGGTTTCACGGCGATGTTGGCAAGGTCAGGGCAAGCTGCCGGTCTCCGCGGCAGCGGTCGTGGAAATTCTGCTGGATGGTCCTGGGTGTCTGGCGGCGCGTGTCGCCAGGCAACGGCGAGCGTGGCAGACCGGGGGGCAAAAGCTATAAGATATCGGATTATGACAGACTTCGGCATGGATTCTTGCATTGCAGCGAGCCTTTTGGGCGCTTGCGCGCACGATCCTGCCACCAACCCGCCGCCCGTCCTGCTGGCCCCCGACGCCGGACAACCGGACCATCCCCGCGGCATGAGGCCCCCGTCTTGAAACTCCACGCCGATAAGCCCCTGAACCTCAATACCGTGACCGGCTATGGTCCCGGATACATCGAAATCAACGCGGTCCGCCACAACCAGTCGGTCCTCGTGATGCCCGAAGGCGACATCGAACCCTGGCCAGCCAGCCGCTTCGAGGACCTCGACGCCGCCCACTTCGAAGCCTTGCTGGAAAGAAACCCGGAAGTGGTGCTGCTGGGCACCGGCGCCCGGCTGCGCTTTCCGCACCCGCGCCTGACCGCGGCGCTGGCTCGGCGCCACATCGGCGTCGACGCCATGGACTTGCAGGCCGCGTGCCGTACCTACAATATCCTGATGGCCGAAGGCCGCAAGGTCGCGGCGGTGCTACTGGTGGAGCCCGCGGCGCAGGACTGAGCGCCGCTTGGCGAGGCGCGACCGCCGGGTTATCGTCACGCCCTGCGCCCAGGTTAAGTGCGCGCCACGCTTGAAGTCCGGCCGACTGCCCCAATCTGCACCCGCCAATGGCGCAGGTCCGGAACGCAACGAGCCGCCGCCACCGATCACGCTTCGCCTTCCAAGGAGAGCCCCCAGCATGACCGTCAGTCTCAACAAGGCCGTCCCCGACTTCCACGCCCCCGCCACCGGCGGGGATTTCCGTCTTGCCGAACAGCGCGGCAAGACTCTGGTGCTGTACTTCTACCCGAAGGACAACACACCGGGATGCACCACGGAGGCGATGAATTTCCGCGATCAATACGACGCGTTCGAAAAGGCCGGCGCCGTGGTCTTCGGCATTTCGCGCGACAGCCTGAAGTCGCATGAGAACTTCAAGGCCAAACTGGAATTGCCTTTCGAACTGATCGCCGATGTCGACGAGGCGATCTGCAATATCTTCGACGTCATCAAGATGAAAAAGATGTATGGCAAGGAAGTGCGCGGGATTGAGCGCAGCACCTTCGTGATCGACGCCAAGGGCGTGTTGCGCCACGAAATGCGGGGCATCAAAGTGCCCAACCATGTCGACGACGTGCTGGAGATCGTGAAGGGCATGTAGGACGGCGCGCAGGCATCGCCCCGGCCGCGCGCGGGTGACGCAAGGAAGCCACAACAGCGTCGCAGCAACCTGAATCTGACCGATTGCCAAACCGAAAACGTTCGGATACATTGGCTCTCAATGCGTTCCGATCCCAGTTGCCACGCTGCTGTTTCGTACCGGCCCAGGAGCCTCAGTCCCCGGGCTGGTAGCGGACCTGCCGCGTCGCGGGTCCGCAAGCAAGCCGCCACACCTGTTCCACAGGCCTGGCGGCTTTTTTGTTTGTTCACGCCTGACCCCTTCGGTTTTCCGGTTTTCTGTCGTTGGTTGGTTTGTACGCCAGCTTTTTCGCCCCCGTTAGTCCCCTGAAAGGAAAGCCAAGCATGCCGCTGCCTACCATGCCCGCCAAGCCTGCCCAACTGCTGGACCCGAGCGAATTCGCCCCGGTCACACTACCCAAGGCCAAAGCCGCGCAGGGAAAAAAACCCGTGCCGGTGCTTGAGCGTGCAGCGCTGCTCGAGACCGGCGAAGCCGAGGCCCCGGTTACCCAAGGCCGCGCCGCCAGCCCGGCCCGCGCCCGGACATCCGACGCCCCCGCGCCGGCCACCACCGCGCCCGCATCGCCTTCTGTCAGCCTGGTCAAGCCGTCCGCCGGCCCGACGCGCCGCTCGCGCAAGGCCTCCGGCCCAAGCAAGCTGTTCGTGCTGGACACCAACGTGCTGATGCACGATCCAAGCTCGCTGTTCCGCTTCGAAGAGCACGACATCTATCTGCCGATGATGACGCTCGAGGAACTGGACAACCACAAGAAAGGGATGAGCGAAGTCGCGCGCAACGCGCGCATGGTCAGCCGCACGCTCGACCAGCTCGTTGGCGGCACCGACGGCGTGCTCGACGAAGGACTGCCGCTGGCCACGCTTGGCAACCGCGACGCCGCAGGCAAGCTGTTCTTTCAGACTCGCCTGAACGACATCAAGCTGCCCGAAGGGTTGCCCCAGGGCAAGGCCGACAATCAGATCCTGGGTGTGGTCAGCGCGCTTCAGCAGCAATACCCCGAACGCCAGGTGGTGCTGGTGTCGAAAGACATCAACATGCGCATCAAGGCGCGCGCTCTGGGGCTGCCGGCCGAGGACTACTTTAACGATCAGGTCCTCGAAGACAAGGACCTGCTCTACTCGGGCGTGATGCAACTGCCCAACGATTTCTGGGCCAAGCATGGCAAGGGCGTGGAAAGCTGGCAGGATCCGAAGTCGGGCACGATGTTCTATCGCCTAACCGGGCCGCTGGTGCCGTCGTTCCTGGTCAACCAGTTCGTCTATCTGGAGCCGATGGACGGCAGCCTGCCGCTCTATGCGCAAGTCAAGGAAATCAACGGCAAGACCGCCCTGCTGCAGACGCTGAAGGACTACACCCACAACAAGAACAACGTGTGGAGCGTAGTGGCGCGCAATCGCGAGCAAAACTTCGCGCTGAACCTGCTGATGAGCCCGGATGTCGATTTCGTGACGTTGCTGGGTCAGGCTGGGACCGGCAAGACGCTGCTGGCGCTGGCGTCCGGCCTGGAACAGGTGCTGGACCAGAAACTGTACAACGAGATCATCGTCACGCGCGCCACCGTGCCGGTCGGCGAAGACATCGGCTTCCTGCCCGGCACCGAGGAAGAAAAAATGCAGCCCTGGATGGGCGCATTCGACGACAACCTCGAAGTGCTGCAGAAGAGCGATGACAGCGCGGGAGAATGGGGCCGCGCGGCCACGCAGGAGCTGATCCGCTCGCGCATCAAGGTCAAGAGCATGAATTTCATGCGTGGCCGCACCTTCGTGAACAAGTTCGTAATCATCGACGAGGCCCAGAATCTGACGCCGAAGCAGATGAAAACGCTGGTCACGCGCGCCGGCCCCGGTACCAAGATCGTCTGCCTGGGCAACATCGCGCAGATCGACACACCGTACCTCACCGAAGGATCGTCGGGGCTGACCTACGTGGTTGATCGTTTCAAGGGCTGGAGCCACAGCGGCCATGTCACGCTGGCGCGCGGCGAGCGCTCGCGCCTGGCCGATCACGCCGCCGACGTGCTGTAGCCATCGCACCAACGGCAATAGCGGTGTAAGTCTGACGACGCCATCGACTGGCCGCCTCGCGGTTGGTCGATGGCCGGATCGCATCGTGTGGTCTGGCGCACGGCGTCGGCGTTCCGCCGACAGCCAGCGCCGTCCAGCCCGGCTATGATGAGCGGGATTCGAGTCGATACGGAGGCGTCGATGAATAGACCGCAATCATTCAGCCGGTACTTGTCGAACAACCGGACGTTGTTTTCACACAGCGCGCGCACCGCGCGGCGCAAACGCATCGTGCTTTGCGCATTGATCGGGGCAACCGCCCTGCTGGCCGCGGCATGGCAGCCGGCCAAGGCGGCCGATGAAATGGTGATTCGCACCACTGGGCCGATCAGCTATGTGTGCGGCGGCATTGCCGAAGACGAGCGCGCGAAGTTGGCCGAGCAGGAAAAGAATTTCAACCTCGGCATTCTGTTTACGCAGGGCTCGGGCGGGGAATTCCTGGCCGATGTTGACGTAAAAGTAACAATGGATGGCCAGACTGTTGCCAGTTTCCGCGCGGCCGGTCCCCGCTGCCTGATACGTGCGCCCGAAGGCAGCTACAATATCGAGGCCAATTACAAGGGTCAGCCTAAGTCCATCAAGATCAGCACCGGCACACGCAACGCGCAATTGCGCTGGTAGCCCGCGCTGGCAGCCCGTTTTCCTCCAGCTGAAGTTTTTGCCAGCTGGAATTTCTGCGGACTGAAATCTGACCCGGCAACTTTTGATGAGAAGGATGCCAGAGCGTCAGCTTTCACCACCCGAGCCGTACCCGAATGCAGTGCCAAGAATCGCGCTGGCGGCCCTGTGCGCCGCGGCGCTTCTGCTGGCCGCTTGCGCCGGCGGCCCGCCTGCCCGCCACACGGCGTCATCGCCGCGCGCGCCCGGCAAACCGATGGTGGATCCCAGCGCCGGACTCGAGGAAATCTCGATCCAGGCGATGTCCCTGGTAGGTACGCCCTACCGATACGGCGGCAACACGCCCGATTCCGGCTTCGATTGCAGCGGCCTGGTGCGCTACGTGGTGCAGCGGGCCGCCAACGTCAACCTGCCGCGTACGACCGAGCAGATGGGCCAGCGCGGCACATCCCTTGAGCGCAGCGACGTGGCTTCCGGCGATCTGGTGTTTTTCAACACCACCGGCCGCTCCAATTCGCATGTCGGCATCTATGTTGGCCAGAACCGGTTTGTCCATGCGCCAGCTACGGGCGGCACCGTTCGCCTGGAAGACATGAGCAAGTCATACTGGGCATCGCGCTACAACGGCGCACGACGTGTGGTGTCGGCCAGCAACCTGCCCATGACACCTGCGCCTTCGACGTCCCCTGCACCGCTGCCAGCCCCGCCAATCGCGCCCGCGACGCCTCTCGCTCCGCCGGCATCAACCGCCGCAGCGCCGGCCGACGACGATCCCATCGCGGCGTTCGCTAATCAATAAAAAAGCCAGGCAAAATCGCCTGGCTTTTTGACATCGCGAACTGGCATTTATAGGATTTGCTTGCCGATCCACCACGCAATGGCGGACATGAATGCAGACGCGGGAATCGTCAGCACCCAGGCCCAGACGATGTTTCCCGCCACGCCCCAGCGCACCGCGGACATTTTTTGCGCCGAGCCGACGCCGACAATCGCGCCGGTAATTGTGTGGGTGGTAGACACCGGAACACCCAATGCCGATGCGATGAACAATGTCATCGCTCCGCCGGTCTCCGCGCAAAAGCCGCCTACCGGCTTGAGCTTGGTGATCTTCTGCCCCATTGTGCGCACGATCCGCCAGCCGCCGAACAGCGTGCCCATGCCGATTGCCACATAGCAGGAAACGATCACCCACATCGGCGGCGCCTCGCCGCCCACCGCGACATGGCCGCTCGCGATCAGCAGCATCCAGATGATGCCGATGGTCTTCTGCGCATCGTTGCCGCCATGCCCAAGGCTGTAAAGCGACGCCGACACCAGCTGCAGACGACGGAACCAGCGGTCCACACGCGACGGCGGCGTGCGAAAGAAGGTCCAGCCCACGATCACCATCATGATCGAGCCGAGGATGAAGCCCAGCAGCGGGGAGATCAGGATAAAGGCAACGGTCTTCAGCAGGCCATGGCCCACCAGCGCGCCGGTGCCCGCCTTGGCCACCGCGGCGCCCACCAGACCGCCGATCAGCGCGTGCGACGACGACGACGGAATGCCGTAGAACCACGTAATGACGTTCCAGGCTATCGCCCCGACCAACGCGCCGAAGATCACATAGTGATCGACGATATTGACGTCAATGGTCCCGGTGCCGACCGTGGCCGCAACTTTCAGATGAAAGATAAAGATCGCCACCACATTGCACATCGCCGCCATGGCGACCGCATGATGCGGTTTCAGGACGCCGGTGGAGACCACCGTGGCGATCGAGTTGGCGGCGTCGTGGAAACCGTTCATGAAATCGAACAGCAACGCGAGCACGACCAGCAGGCCGATCACCCATAAGCTCATTTGTACTGTATGCATGCAGTGTGAGCCTCAGGCGTTTTCCAGGACGATGCCTTCGATGATGTTTGCTACGTCTTCGCACTTGTCGGTAATGGACTCGAGCTGCTCGTAGATCGCCTTCAGCTTGATCAGGCGCTTGACATCGGTTTCCTCGCGGAACAGCTTCGACATGGCCGAGCGCATCACGCGGTCCGCTTCGGATTCAAGCTGGTCGATCTGCTGCGCCGTCTTCAGGATCGTGCTGGCGTTGCCCATGTCTTCAAGCAGTCCAACCGCGATCTTGACCTGATCGCAGCATTGCACGCAGATGGTGGCCAGGCGACGCGCCTCGTCGGTGAGGTGCGTCACGTCGTACAGCGAGATCGTCTCGGCAACATCCTCCATCAGATCGAGAATGTCATCCATGGTGGTGATGAGCTTGTGGATCTCGTCTCGATCGAGCGGCGTGATGAACGTCTTGTGGAGCAGATCGATCGTATCGTGCGTGACACGGTCTGCCTTCTTTTCCGTTGCCTGCACGCGGCGGGCGTGTGCCTCGGCGTTGGGCAGATCGTTGACCAGCGCCTCGAGCTCGTGAGCGGCGGTCACTGCGCAGTCGGCGTGCTGGTTGAAGTATTCGAAGAACTTGCCCTCAGTGGGCATGAATCGACCGAACATGAAATGTCCTTGTGGCGCGCCTCACGGCAGCGCTCGGTTGTGTTGCAAATGGGAGGCAGAGCAATTGCACGACAGCCGCCTCGTGGGCGGCTGTCATCAAAGCGCAATATTTTACAGGGTTGCACCGTCCAGCGGTGTAACCCGTGGATATCAGGTGTCGTTGTCGAAGAACGCAGGACCGCCGCTGAAGTTGTCGAACTTCGTGAACTGACCGAGGAAAGTGAGACGGACCGTGCCGATCGGGCCGTTACGCTGCTTGCCGATGATGATCTCGGCCGTGCCCTTGTCCTGCGAGTCGGGGTTGTAGACTTCGTCGCGGTAAATAAACAAGATCACGTCGGCATCCTGTTCGATAGCGCCCGATTCGCGCAGATCCGACATCACGGGCCGCTTGTTGGGGCGTTGTTCGAGGCTCCGGTTCAACTGGGACAGCGCGATAACCGGACAATTGAGTTCCTTGGCCAACCCCTTTAATGACCGGGAGATTTCCGAAATCTCCGTGGCGCGGTTCTCGCCGCCACCGGAACCGGACATCAACTGCAGGTAATCGATGATGATCAGGCCCAACTGCCCGCACTGGCGCGCCAGCCGGCGCGAGCGCGCACGCAGCTCCATCGGGTTCAGGGCGGGCGTCTCGTCGATGAATAGCTGCGCATCGTTCATGCGCTGGATCGAATGCGTCAGGCGCGGCCAGTCCTCGTCGAGTAAGCGGCCAGTACGCAGCCGATGCTGATCGAGCCGGCCCACCGAACCAAGCATACGCATGGCCAGCTGAACGCCCGCCATTTCCATGGAGAACACGGCCACCGGCAAGCCTTGCTCGACCGCCACATGCTCGCCGATGTTCAGCGAAAACGCGGTCTTACCCATCGACGGGCGACCGGCCACAATGATCAGGTCGCCGGCCTGCATGCCGCTGGTCATCCGGTCGAGGTCGATGAAACCGGTGGGCACACCGGTCACATCCGTGGATGTGTCGCGATGGTAAAGCTCGTCGATACGCTCCACCACCTGCGTCAGCAGCGGCTGGATTTCCTGGAAACCCTTCTGGCCGCGCGATCCTTCTTCCGCGATGGCAAAAACCTTCGATTCGGCTTCGTCGAGCAGTTCGCGCACTTCGCGACCCTTGGGCGCGAAGGCGGCCGAGGCAATGTCGTCGGCGACCGTGACGAGTTTTCGCAACACGGACCGCTCGCGCACGATTTCCGCGTAACGGCGGATATTCGCCGCGCTTGGCGTGTTTTGCGCCAGCGAATTCAGGTAGGCAAGCCCGCCGACCTCCTCGGCTTTGCCCGCTACCTGAAGCATTTCATAGACGGTGATCACGTCCGCAGGCTTGGTCGCCGAAATCAGGCGCGCAATGCTCTGGAAAATCAGGCGATGGTCAAAACGGTAGAAATCCGCTTCGGAAAGGAAATCGGCAATCCTGTCCCATGCGGCGTTATCCAGCAACAGCCCGCCGAGCACCGACTGCTCGGCCTCGATCGAGTGAGGAGGGACTTTGAGACTATCTAGTTGGGGGTCTGCGGCGGGCGCGTTCATGGGGGGCAATTATAGCGGCGCCAGAGGCCGCGCAAACAAAAAAGGCAGGAGCATGGCTCCTGCCTTTGGGCGCATGGGACGTGCCAGCGCTTCGCCGGCACATCGCAAGCAAAGTACAACTTAGACGTGCTCGCCCAGAACGGACACGGTCACGTCGACCAGCACGTCGGTGTGCAGCGAAACGCCAACGGTGTAATCGCCAACCATCTTCAGCGGACCGTTCGGCAGGCGCACTTGCGACTTCTCGACCTTGAAGCCTTGGCCATCCAGGGCTTCGGCGATGTCGGCGTTGGTCACCGAACCGAACAGACGGCCGTCCACACCCGACTTCTGGGTGATCTGGACGGTCAGGCCGTTCAGCTTTTCGCCTTCGGTTTGCGCAGCGGCCAGCTTCTCGGCGGCGGCCTTTTCCAGCTCAGCGCGCTTCACTTCGAATTCGGCGATGGCGGTTTGCGTAGCACGGCGAGCGCGCTTGGTCGGGATCAGGAAGTTACGTGCGTAACCGTCCTTCACGCGAACGATATCGCCGAGGTTGCCCAGGTTGATGACTTTTTCCAGCAGAATGACTTGCATCGTATATTTCTCCTTGCGGTCCTGGGCTATCAGTTCTTGTGCAGGTCGGTGTACGGCATCAGCGCCAGGAAGCGGGCGCGCTTGATGGCCGTATCCAGCTGACGCTGATAGTGCGCCTTGGTACCGGTCAGACGGGCCGGCGTGATCTTGCCGTTGTCGCCGATGAAGTCCTTCAGCGTGTCCAGATCCTTGTAGTCGATCTGTTCGACGCCAGCCACCGTGAAGCGGCAGAAACGCTTACGCTTGAACAGCGGGTTCTGTTGCTGGAAGCGCTTCTTGTTCTTGTTGTCACGTTTGACGAATGCCATGATTCAATCCTTTTCGAATGCTTTACATCGAGTGATGTGAAAGATCAGTGTCTTGCTGTTGCGGTGCTTGCGAGCCAGAAATCCCTCGCAGTCGAGCAGCGCGCCAAGCGGGAACCGCTCGAGCCGCTGAGCCATGGCGCCTATGCCCATGGCCACGATCGCAAATTCCACCTGCCGGGGCGTTTCCGCCTCGACTGCCTCGCCCGCGTACTGCAGAAAGCAGTTGACGACGGGCACTCCGGCAGGGGTATAGCGCAGCGTGTCCCGCTCCGCGAGCGTGGCGGTCAGCCGTAGCTGGTTCACCGCGACACAGCAGTCCGCACTTAGGCGGCCTGACCTTCCGTGGTCGTTTGCGCTGCCTTGCGGGCTTCTTCGCGCTGAACTTCCTTCATCATCGGCGAAGGAGCGGTTTCGGCCTTCTTGGTCTGGACGATCAGGTGACGCAGCACGGCGTCGTTGAACTTGAACGCGTGTTCGAGTTCAGCCAGCGTGTCCTTGCCGCATTCGATGTTCAGGCAAACGTAGTGAGCCTTGGCCAGCTTCTGGATCATGTAGGCCATCTGACGGCGGCCCCAGTCTTCCACGCGATGAACCTGACCGTTTTGCGACGTGACCAGCTGCTTGTAGCGCTCGATCATCGCCGGAACTTGTTCGCTCTGGTCCGGATGGACGATAAATACGATTTCGTAATGACGCATTGACGCTCCTTATGGATGAGCCACCCGGGCGTCAAGTCCGGTGCGGCAAGGTTGGATAGCCGGCGAGTATAGCCCGAAAACCGGATGACCCGCAAGGATACGTACCGGATTGGCTTCAGTGTGCGGCAAACAGCGCCTGCAGCCGCTGCGGGTCGCGCACCAGGGGCGGATCGGCCGCCAACAGCAGCATGAGCAACACGCGCGCCTTATAGGGATTCAGGTCCATGGCCGAGGCAAACATGCCCACTTCCGGGCGGACCTTCTCTGGAATAGCGACATGCCCGGCACCGGTGCGGGAGCTGCGCACCACCGCCACGCCCTGGCCAGCCGCATCGGCCAGCGCCGCCGCCAGCGTTTCGTGGATCGACCCATTCCCGGCCGCCGCGACGACAAGCCCCTGCACACCCGCGGCAACCAGGGCATCGACCGCGATGCGACCGGGTTGCGCATAGCTCGACACAATTTCCACCTCCGGCCAGTGAGCCGGTACGGGCAGACGCTGCACCGGCACCCGGCCCTCGGCTGGTGCGCGATGGAATCGAATATATGCGTCCTGGACGAATCCCAGCGGACCGCCCGCCGGCGAGGCGAACGCATCGACCGCCGATGTGTGCATCTTGGCGACATCGCGCGCCGCATGAATCTGCTGGTTCAATACCACCAACACTCCCTTCCCTCGCGCCTCGGTGCTGCCAGCCACGCGCACCGCATCGAGCAAGTTCAAGGGCCCATCCGCCGACAGCGACGTGGAGGGCCGCATGGCCGCCGTCATGACGATGGGAATCGGGCAAGCCTGCGTCAGGTGCAGGAACATCGCCGTTTCTTCAAGTGTATCGGTCCCGTGCGTGATCACTATTCCGTCGACATCATCGCTGGTGGACCAGTACGCCAACCGTGCAGCCAGGCGCTCCCACAAGTCGAACCGCAGGTCCTTGCTATCGATCTGCGCCACTTGCTCGGTCTCGATCCGCGCGACGGCAGCGAGCGCGGGCACAGCGTCTACGAGCTGCGATACCGGCACGGTCGCCGCCTGGTAGCGGGCGCTGCTGGCGGGGTTTCCGGACGAGCCGGCAATCGTGCCGCCCGTGGCGAGGATGACGATTCGAGGCAAGGAAGCTGACATGTCTGATCAGTAAGTTGGAGCCCGGCGATTGTATCCGTCACGCCCGCGCGCCCCAACCGCGGCAAACCCGCGCGCAGCAACGGCCACCCACGGCTTTGCAAGCCCGCTGCAAATTGTGCTTGCACTTCACTCGATACTGTATAAAATCACAGCATACTGTTTAAACATACAGTGCTTCGGCACGAGACCGGCGAACCATGGCGACCCTGACACCCCGGCAGCAGCAGATTTTCGATCTGATCCGCGATGCAATTCAGCGTACAGGCTTCCCGCCGACGCGCGCTGAAATCGCCGCCGAATTCGGCTTCTCCTCTCCCAATTCGGCTGAGGAGCACCTGCGAGCGCTTGCGCGCAAGGGTGTTATCGAGTTAACGCCCGGTGCATCGCGGGGCATCCGGCTAAAGGTTTCGCGCAGCGATTCCGAGCGGCCGGACCAATTTTCCTTGCCGATGGCAGGCGTGCTGCAATTGACGCTGCCGCTGGTTGGCCGCGTCGCGGCAGGCAGCCCCATCCTGGCGGCCGAACATATAGATCGCCAATACCAGGTGGATGCATCGGTGTTCGATGAGCGCCCCGATTATCTGTTACGCGTGCGCGGCCTGAGCATGCGCGATGCAGGCATCCTGGACGGCGACCTGCTGGCCGTAAAGAAAGCCAACGAAGCACCGAACGGAAAGATCGTGGTGGCGCGCATCGGCGAGGATGTCACCGTCAAACGCCTGAAGAAACGCGGCGAATCGATCGAACTGATCGCCGAGAACCCGGACTTCGCAAACATCGTGCTCGAGTCCGGACGAGACGAATTTTCACTGGAAGGCATCGCTGTTGGCCTGATCCGGTCGTCAGGATTCTAGCCTTAGCGAGACACCCAGGCTCCCAGTCTGGACCAGGCAGTACAACCTTCTGCCCTGGTCACCCGCTTTGCTTTGCCCATGCCGCCCCGTCCTCTCAGGACGACGGGCGCGGACTCTTGCTGTCGCAAATTACGAGGTGCTGCCATGCTGCAATCGAACACCGTCGCTTCCCGTCGCCCAGTCAAACCGGTGCCGTTCCGCCAGATCAAGGGCGTCCGCGTCTACCAGGGCGCCCAGCGCCGCACGATGGTCGGCAATATGGCGGCAATCTGCCGCATGCTTGAACTCGACGATCTGCCGGCGAAACCACTTGCTGTCTGAGGCCCCGAGGTCGAAGACGTGAAGGCCCGCGCCGATCGAATCGGCGCGGGGTGAAGGTGGGATAGAGACTATTAGCGCGCCGGGTCATGGATAGTCGATACCCGGCGGGAGCACACTGGAGATGGCTCCCTCAGAACGCGTTGGGCCGTGGCCGCAGAGTGCGCGTCACCTTGTCCCAGAGGGCGATGGACTCGCCTTCGGTTAGGGAAACGCGATCCAGCTCATGCAGATTTAACAGTTTGTTGGGCGCGCCCACATCCAACTCGAGGGCGATGAATGGGGAGTGGGGACTGCCTATCCTGGCATTACCTTCGAGTCTGAAATGAAACCCAGGAATTTCCATCACAGTGATGCCCGCCATCAGCCATTCTTCGGTAGGAATGCCCGGCAATTCCACGGTGCCCTTCCGCAGGGTGCGTCCGTTGTTTCGACTCATAGCTTCACCGATCTCTGCGCCGCGCTGCAATAACGAGTCACTGGTCACGATATGAGAATACGAATTCAAATTGAAGTTGACATCGTGATGCCCTGCCAGGACGAACTTCGTCTTTAGTTGCTCACGGTCCGCTGCCTTGCCCTGCAAGAATCCACCTTGGAAACACACTCCCGGCTCGCTTGGGATCTCATCATCGGAGCGCCCTCTGGCCCTCGATAGCAGTGAAATGACTTGGCTAAGGCGCTCGGAGACATTGTTCATGTCAGGATCGTCTCTGATAGAGGGTTGATCCTTGAAGTACAGCGAATCCTTTGCCGAAGACGCTGCGACCTGCATTTTGATTTGATGCCCACTGTTCCATCTGTAGGCTTCGATGATGCGTATGCTGTCCGGATCTTCGTAAATACTTCCCAAAGATACGAAGTACCGAGAATCCGGAATCCCTTTGACTTCCTGGTCGGCATACAGAAACCGATAGCCGAAATAGCTCTTTGCAGTCGTCAGCTCATCGCTACGATTTTGAATCGCCCGACGGTGTGCATCGATCGTCATGGGCTCGGTGCTGATGTGTACCCCCTCGACCTTGATGGACTGGAAGATATGGACGTCGGCCGGCATGTCGATCAGATAGCGACCCACGCAGCGTGGCGTCAGGTGTGCAGTCAAGTTTTTCACAATGGCTTGTTCCTGGGAGGTAAGGGGTCGGTGGCGGTTGCATCCCTGCAGTGAGAGAGCAAGGCAAACGGCCGCCATTGCGGCCAGAACTCGCTTCATAGGACGCATGCCATGTCCGTACTTTGAATCCGATGGGCAATCCGGGTGATGGCCCAGAGGGTGAAGCGTTTGCGCTCTTCGTTCTTGCTCCAGTTCAACAGACCCGGTTCAGGTTCGTCCTTGTATGCGCCCTCGTGACCGAAACCCGAGAAGGGCACGCATGCCTGAACACCTTTCCGCCCGCGGGGTGCCTTGCCGGAGCGCGCCGGCACCGTGCCATCTCCCGTTTCATCCGGTGCCTGCAGAACGAAGTAAGCGCTGTCGCCTGGCAATCCACCCTCGATCGATACGCCTTGGCGGCCATAGCCGTGGTCCCATTGCACCTGCCCACCTTCCAGATCCCGTACATAGGGCACGAGCTTCGGGATGCTGCCATCCATGTTGGGGCTGATGGTACGCTTCCAGGTGACATCGCCCCAAGTCTTGGCGTTCTGATCGTCACCGTAGAAGACGTAGGTATTGGGATGGTATTTACCGCTGATTTTGGTATGAAAAGTCCTGACATGAGTGTTGATGAGATCCTTAAACCCACGCCAATCTTGATCGAGTGTTTGCCTTTTTGGATCAAGCGGATTCAGGAATCGATCGCCAATGAGGCCCCACCACTTGCCTCGCTGCAAATAAATTTCCTCATACGGATCCTGCTTCGGCAAGCTGACGTTGCGATCGTAGTCGCGGATTTTTAACCAACCCATACCGTAGTCCGGGCTGGGAAGCAATTGCAGTGCGCCGGGTGCTTGCGCAAAGACGGCCGTCACTGCGGCTGCGTTATCGCCCAGCGCCAGCCCGGCCGCACCTTCGGTACCGGCCTTCACCCTCTTATAAGCGGCGGCCGCCCCTGTGGCGGGCATCACACCGTGGACGATGCCCAGGATGTCGTTGCTGCCCCCGAGCACTTCCGAATAGTAGCGGGCGACCAACCCACCCATCGAATGGGTGACAAGGATGACCTTCTCGCATGGGCGACCCTTGTTCCGATAGTACGTCGTGAACTCCCGAACCTTGCTTTGCAAGCGCTCGGCAGAAGTGCGATTGGATTCCAGCCAGTTGTAGCCCACCGCATGCACGGGAAACTGGTACTGATACGACACCAGGACTTCCTCATGGGTCAGCGGCGCAAGCGTAGGGCCGGATTTGAGCACCTGCTTCATCAATTCCGCGCGCAAACCATTGCGACCGTGCGCGGTCTCCGAGTGGTAGTCATTCAGATGATGATCCAGCCAAGCCAGGAAATCGCCATAGCTCATGGCGCTCACTTCGCCCCAGCCGCGACGTTGCAGTTCGTTTTGGGAGTGGGGCGTATTGCTCGGCAACGCTCCTGATGGACAGACGAATGTCATATCGGGTGCGAGTGCAAGCTTGCGCTCCGCTGGTGTCGCGGTGGCCCATTTGGAACCAACGCTCCATACGCTATCGACGAGCCAAACTGGATTGCGCTCAGAGTCCATCAGATTCGATCCCATGATTCCTGGCACGAAGATGACTGGAATAATGCGATCCGGTATCAAGTAACACGCGCCGACGCTGTCATCTGGTACAGACATGGTCGAGGTGTAGTGCACTGCTCCATCATCGCTCACGTAGCGAGGCAAAATGCGTTCAGTATCCATAGACGCTGCAAAAGATCCGGGGACGTAGTAGATGACGTTCCGACATTGAAAGAAGAAGGCTCGCCCCTCCTATTCGTGGGAGATGGAGCGGCCCCACGTATCTGAGGACACAAGGACTCTCTTAAAATAAGGGATAGTCTTGTGCCTATCAGTAAGCCTAGTCATTACGTGGAACCCATCGAAATTCTGACCGAGCCGGAGCGCCGTCGT
>NZ_VZOW01000002.1 GCF_008801835.1 Cupriavidus pauculus
GGCGCGCGGCGGCGTTCGTGCGCGGCGCGCTGCGCGCGGCCTGGCTCGGCCTTGTTGCGCTGCCGCGCCATCCGGCCTGGGGCCGGCTGTGGCGCGCCCTGGTGCGCGTTGTGCTGGCGCTGGCGGCGCTCGCCATCGTCGCCGTCCTGCTGATCCGCTTCGTGCTGTGGCCGCAGGCGCATACCGCGCGTCAATGGCTCGAGCAGCAGGGGTCCGCGGCATTGTCCGCCCATCTCACCATCGGCCAGCTCGACACCTACTGGGACGGCTGGCGCCCAGCGTTCCGCGCGCGCGACGTGCGGGCCGTCGACAGCCAGCAACGCACGCTGCTGTCGGCCGCGTCGCTCGAAGGCAAGCTGTCGTGGCAATCGGTGCCGGCGCTGACGCTGCAATTTGCCAGCCTGACCGCCGACCGCACCGACGTGCTGATCCGCCGCACCCCGGCCGGCAGCCTGATGGTGGCCGGCGTCCCGATCGACGCCACGCGCAAGTCCAACGAGAACGATCCGTTCCTGAACTGGCTGCTGACGCAGGGCCGCATCGAACTGGTCAGCGGCAACCTGCGCTGGCTCGACGAAAAAGCCCGGCTGCCGCAACTCGACGTCGCCGACATCCACTTCAGCGCCGAACGGCATGGCGCGCAGCACGTGCTGCGCCTGGAAGCCCGCAGCGCATCGCTGGCAGCGCAGCCGCTGGTCTTCCAGGCCAATCTGCGCCACGACTACCTCCATGGCGCGGGCAACTGGCAGCACTGGAGCGGACAGGCCAGTTGGGCGTTCAACCAGTTGCAGTTACCGGCCGTGCAGCGCTACCTGGCGATTTTCGACAGCGTTTCCAGCGGGGTATTCAGCACCGACGGCACGGTGGACCTGCGCGGCGGCCGCATCCTGCGCAGCCAGATGCGTCTGCGCGCGTCGGGTGTCGATCTGCAACTGTCCGGCGCGCCCGAGCCTTTGAAGCTGGCCAACGCGCAGGCGTTGCTGCTGCACAAGGGCGATCGCGCCGGCAGCCATTCGCTGACGATCGACACGCTGCTGTGGCAGGCCGAACCGCTGGCCGGGCCGCCGTCGACCGCCGACGCGTCGTGGCGCGAAGGCATGCGCAAGGTGACCATCGACTGGACGCGCGACAATGCCGGCCAGTTGCGCAAGTTCGCGCTGCGCGCGCCAACGTTCGACCTGAACACAGTGCGCGCGCTGGCCGCCTCGATGCCGCTCGATACCGAGGTGCTGCGCCAGTTGCGCGTGCTGCAACCGGCCGGCCATATCGACAACCTCGACGTCGCTTGGTCGCGCGACCGCGCCGGTCTGCTGTCGCGCACCCAGGGCGCGCCGCACTACACGGTGCAGGGCACGCTGCGCAGCGTCTCGGTCAACAGCCAGCCCGCGGTGCCAGCCGTCGGCGCCGACGGCCGCCCGCACAGCGGCACGCCCGGATTCAGCAAGCTGTCCGGCAACTTCAATTTCGACGAGCGCCAGGGCTCCGCGCGCGTGGACAGCGCCGGGGCGACGCTGACGTTCCCCGGTGTGTTCGAGGACCCGCGCGTGCCGTTCGACACGCTGCGCGGCGAAGTCCGCTGGACGCATGAAAACGACAAGCTCGTGATCCGCAGCAACGGCATCCAGTTCGCCAATGCCGACACCGCAGGCACGGTGCGTGGCAGCTGGCGCGCCGGCGGCGACGGGCCCAGCGGCATCGCCGACCTGTCCGGCGAACTCGCCCGCGCGCAGGCCAGCCGCGTGCCTCGCTATCTGCCGCTGACGATGCCCGCCACGCGCCACTATCTGGAAGGGGCGCTGGTGGGCGGCGAAGCCTATGACGTCAAGTTCCTGGTCAAGGGCGACCTGCACCACTTCCCGTTTCATCCGCCGTTTGCCAAGGCAGGCGACTTCCGCGTCGAAGTGCCGGTGCGCAACGTCAGCTACCAGATCGCCCCCTACGAGGCCGGGCCAAACGTGGGCGGCGTGGCGAACGGCCACGGCGGAAATGGCGCCACCGGCAAGGGCGGCACCGCGTGGCCCGACTTCACCGACATCCAGGGCAACCTGCTGTTCGAACGCGGCAGCATGTCGTTCGTTGCCAAACAGGCTGGCGTGCGCGGCATTCCGGGCGTGACGCTGCGCGACGTCAGCGGGCAGATCGACGACATGAGCGATCACGGCCACCTGACCATCGACGGTGCGGCAAGCGGCGCCGTGCAGTCGTTCCTGCGCTACGTCGCCTCCAGTCCGGTCAGGGGCTGGACCGGCAATATCACGGACAACGCGCGCGCGCCGGGCAATGGCAACCTCAAGCTCAAGCTCGACCTGCCGCTCAGTCACGCCGCAGGATCCAAGGTCAATGGCGAATTCCATTTTCCCGGCAACGATGTGACGTTGTTCCCGGAATTGCCGACGCTGCTAGGCGCCTCGGGCGTGGTGGCATTCGACGAACACGGCTTTCAGCTCAACAACGTGCGCGGCCGCTTTATCGGCGGCGAAACGCGCATCGCAGGCGGCACCCAGCCCGATGGCACGACACGCGTCACGATCAACGGCACGGCCACGGCCGCCGGCCTGCGCGAGGTGCTCGGCGCCAGCGGCGCGACCGGCGCCGGCGCCCGGATCGATGGCGCAACGCCCTACAGCGCCGTGGTCGGCGTGCGCGACAAACGTCTGCAGGTGCAACTGGCCTCCGAATTGAACGGACTGGCGCTGAACCTGCCTGCCCCGCTCGGCAAGCCGGCAGCCCAGGACATGCCATTGCGCATCGATCTGCGCCCGTCGGCCAACCGCGCGGGCCTGGATGACCTGAGCGTCCAGCTTGGCAATAGCGCCAGCGCGCGCTATGTCCTGCGTCGCGGCGACGCCACAGAGGTCGTCGCCGGCGGCATCGGCGTGGGCCTGCCCGCACCGCAACCGGCCAACGGCGTCAGCGTGGCGGTGGCGGCCGAGCGGCTCGACCTCGATGCGTGGCGCAGCCTGCTCGATACGCCCCCGGGCGAACGCAAGCCCGCCAGCGAGATCGATCGATCGTCGCCGTTCCTGCCTGAGCGTGCGACCGTGCGCACCAGGACGCTCGACGTGTTCGGGCGCGGCCTCGACGACGTGTCGATCGACGTCCGCCGCGAAAGCGGCGGCTGGAATCTGCAGATGGCGTCGCGCCAGGTGACCGGTTCCGCGCAATGGCGGCGCGATGCGAGCAATCCTTCGGGATCGCTTTCGGTCAGGCTTTCGCATCTCGATCTGCCCGATGCCAGCGACGACAATCGCATGTCGGACGCGATCTCGCAGAGCATCGAGGAAATGCCTGCTCTCGATCTGGCCGTCGACAAGTTTGTGCTGCATGGCCGCGACTTTGGCAAGCTGCAGGTCAGGGCGCATACCAGCCATGCCGAGAACCAGCCGGTATGGACGCTCGACAGCCTGACGATCGAACAGCCGGGCGCCACGCTGACCGGCAATGGCAGCTGGCGTCTGCCGCGCCGCCTCCGCGAGGCCGCCGCCCAGGGCAACGCGGCGCCCACCGAGGGCCGCCGCACGCTGCTCAACTTCAAGCTCGACATCCGCGACGCCGGTAATGTGCTGGACCGCATGGGAATGGCGCACACGCTGCGCGACGGCAAGGGAACGCTCGAAGGGCGCATCCTGTGGCGCGGATCGCCGATGTCGATCGACTACCCGACGCTGTCCGGCCGCCTGAACCTGCATCTCGAGAACGGCCAGATCCTCAGCGTCGACCCGGGCGCCGCGCGTCTGCTGGGCGTGCTGAGCCTGCAGAGCCTGCTGCGCTTTGCCACCCTCGATTTCCGTTCGCTGGCCAGCAAGGGCATCGTGTTCGACGACATCACCGGATCGGGCACGATCGAGAACGGCGTGGGCAAGATCGAGGAGTTCCGTTTCAAGGGCAGCCAGGTGATTGCATCGATGTCCGGATCGGCCGATCTGCTGCATGAAACGCAGGATCTCGATGTGTCGGTGATCCCGCGCATCAATGCCACCACCACCTCGGTTGCGGCGGCGTTCATCAACCCGGTGCTCGGCATCGGCACACTGGCCGCGCAACTGCTGTTCGCCGACGAGTTCTCGAAGGTGTTCACGATGCACTACCGGGTCAGTGGATCGTGGGCCGATCCCAAGATCAGCAAAGTAGAGGAAAATAAGGCGTCTCAGGCGCCGATCCAGGACCGTTCGAGCCTTTATCCACGCTGATCGTCGCTCTTCACAGCGTCACGGCTTGATGGCCTTGCGGCGTCCCCCCGATGCGGCCGGGCCGTCCGATTCGGCCCCATCGATTGAGGAAACCACGATGACTGCCACCCCTGCATTTCGCGTTGCCGCCATCCAGACCGTGACAGGTACATCGCTCGATGACAACCTCGCGCGCGCCGAAGCGCTGATCGAACAGGCCGCGCACGGCGGCGCCGAACTGGTGCTGCTGCCCGAGTACTTCTGCCTGATGGGCCGACACGAATCGGATAAGGTGGCAATCCGGGAACATGACGGCGACGGCCCGGTGCAACGTTTCCTGGCGGACGCCGCGCGGCGTCACCGGATCTGGCTGGTAGGCGGCACGCTGCCGATGTGGTGTGGCGACGACAAGCGCGTCTACAACACGTCGCTGGCCTTCGATCCATATGGCGAGCGCGTGGCGCGCTACGACAAGATCCATCTGTTCGGCTTTACCAAGGGCACCGAAAATTTCGACGAGTCGCGCACGATCCTGGCGGGCAAGGCGCCTGTCGCGTTCGAGGCGCCCTGCGGCCGGGTGGCGATGTCGGTCTGCTACGACCTACGCTTCCCCGAGCTGTATCGCGGCCTGTCCGCCGGAAAAGACGGCCGCGGCGTCAGCTTGATTCTGATGCCGGCAGCCTTCACCTACACGACCGGACAGGCGCACTGGGAGATCCTGTTGCGCGCCCGAGCCATCGAGAATCAATGCTATGTGCTGGCTGCGGCACAAGGCGGATTGCACGAAAATGGCAGGCGCACGTGGGGCCATTCGATGCTGGTCGATCCGTGGGGCGAGTTGATGGGCGTGCTGCCCGAGGGCGAGGGCGTGGTATCGGGCGTCGTCGATCCCGCCCGGCTCGCTGAAGTGCGCCAAAACCTGCCTGCGCTGCGCCATCGCGTGCTGTAGCATTCAGGACATTACCGTTTGCATACCGCTGTGGCCTGACGCCGCGCGGTTTATTGGGACAAGGACAATCATGAACGCCGGAGATCTCGGAATCCGCAACCTGGCCACTGCGCAACAGCTGCTGCTGGCACCGTATGGTCTCGACGAGGCCAAAATCCAGCGTGTACTGGCCGACATCTTCACGCACAAGGTCGACTACGCCGACCTGTACTTCCAGCACACCCGCAACGAGGCCTGGAGCCTCGAGGAAGGCATCGTCAAGTCCGGCAGCTTCAGCATCGACCAGGGCGTCGGCGTGCGCGCCGTGTCGGGCGACCGCACGGCATTTGCCTATTCCGACGACATCAGCCTGCCTGCGCTGTCGCAGGCGGCCGCAGCCACGCGCACCATCGGCAAGAGCGGCAGCGGCCGCGTCAAGGTTGCCGGCGCGATGGCGTCCAGCACCGGCCGCAGCCTGTACGTGCCGAACGATCCGCTCGATTCGATGACGGCCACCGAAAAAGTGGCGCTGCTAGAAAAAATCGAGAAATTGGCGCGCGCCAAGGATCCGCGCGTGGTGCAGGTGATGGCCGGTCTGGCGGGGGAATACGACGTGGTGCTGGTGGCGCGCAGCGACGGCGTCCTGGCCGCCGACGTACGGCCGCTGGTGCGGGTGTCCGTGACCGTGATCGCCGAGCAGAACGGACGCCGCGAAGTGGGTTCGTCCGGCGGCGGCGGCCGCTATGCGTACGACTATTTCAGCGACGACCTGCTGGCGCAGTATGTCGACGAAGCGGTCTCGTCGGCGCTGGTCAATCTCGAGGCGCGCCCCGCCCCGGCCGGCGCGATGACCGTGGTGCTCGGCCCCGGCTGGCCTGGCGTGCTGCTGCACGAAGCGGTGGGCCACGGGCTCGAGGGCGACTTCAATCGCAAGGGATCGTCGGCGTTCGCGGGCCGCATGGGCGAGCGCGTGGCTGCCAAGGGTGTGACCGTGGTGGACGACGGCACCATCGCCAATCGCCGCGGATCGTTGAACCTCGATGACGAGGGCAATCCCACGCAGTGCACCACGCTGATCGAGGACGGCATCCTGCGCGGCTTTATTCAGGACACGCTCAACGCGCGCCTGATGAAGATGCCGGTCACCGGCAACGCGCGCCGCGAAAGCTACGCCGCCCTGCCGATGCCGCGCATGACCAATACGTACATGCTCAATGGCGACCGCGACCCGCAGGAAATCATCGCCAGTGTGAAGCGCGGGCTGTATGCCGTGAACTTCGGCGGCGGCCAGGTGGACATCACGAACGGCAAGTTCGTGTTCTCCGCCAGCGAGGCGTACATGATCGAAGACGGCAAGATCACCTATCCGGTCAAGGGCGCAACGCTGGTCGGCAACGGCCCTGAATCGCTCAAGGACGTGACGATGATCGGCAACGATATGCGGCTCGATTCGGGCGTAGGCGTGTGCGGCAAGGAAGGTCAGAGCGTACCGGTTGGCGTGGGCCAGCCGACGCTGCGCATCGAAAACATGACGGTCGGCGGCACCGCCTGAGGCAGTCCGCCCGGCAAGAAAAACGGCCTGCTTCGTCGCGGTGATCGTCGCGGTGAAGCAGGCCGTTTCTGTTTCTGCGAGCGGGGCGGCTACGGCCGCGCCTCATAGACCAGATTAAAGGGCGTCTGCGCGGTCCGGCGGAACGTGCCGAACCCGCCCTGCTGCGTCACGCCGCGCATGCGCGCTTCGCCTGCCTGCGCGCCAAGACACATCGCACCCTCCTGCGCCCGCGAACCGGGCGTGCAAATAAAGGTCGATGCGGAATAGAACACGCGCCCGACCGGATTGAGGTTGTCCTCCAGATTGTCGTTGGCAAACGGTTCGACGATCATCCAGCTGCCATCGGGCTTGAGCGTTTCGCGCACATGGCGCGCAGCGCCGACCGGATCGCCCATGTCGTGCAGGCAATCGAATACGGTCACCAGATCGTAGTCCGATCCCGGGTAATCCTTTGCGGAAGCCACCTCGAATGTGACGCGATCGCTGACGCCCGCGCGCCGCGCGGCTTCCATGGCATGACGGATCGACGGCTCGTGATAATCGAAACCGCGGAAGGTGGACGCCGGGAACGCCTGCGCCATGATGATCGTCGACGCGCCATGACCGCAGCCCACATCGGCTACCAACGCCCCACTCGTGAGGCGCGCCGCCATGCCTTGCAGCGACGGTATCCATTCGTCGACCAGATGTGCGGCGTAGCCGGGGCGGAAGAACCGCTCGGTGCCATGGAACAGTGCGGGGTCGTGCTCGTGCCAGCCCAGCCCGCGTCCGTTGCGAAAGATGTCGATCATCCTCGGGATCGCGCGGAACTGCGCCACGGCGATCTGGAACGCACCCGGGATAAACGCCGGACTGCCCTCTTGCGCGAGCACGAACGCCTGTTCCTCGGTCAGGAAGAACGTGTCGTGATCGGGATCGTATTCGACGTAGCCGCTGGCGGCCTGCGCCGACAGCCATTCGCGCAGGTACCTCGGATCCGTGTGCGTCTTCTCCGCCAGCAGCTGCGCGGTCATCGGCTTTTCGGCCAGTGCCTTGTACAAACCCAGCTCGTCGCCAACTACGACGGTGGCCGCATGCAACACGGCCCCGATGTCTTGAACGAACTTTTCCATGAATGCGGCAAGCCTTGACTCGTCGACTGGCATGATCGGCACCTCCGCCTGCGGATATTTGTTCGGGGCTCGCGGCCGCGCGGGCCATTTCAATATAGCCGCCGCCGCACGCGCCGATCGCCTCGATGTGCCCTGCATCACGCTTGCCATCGCCACGGAAAAGCGATATAAAGATGCTTCGTTGTCGCGCGTGCGGCATTTTCACCCCGCGGTTTGTCCTGCGGTGACGCAATAAAATGCCTTTTGATCACGCGCCGCAGCATATATTTCACGCATCCGCGTAAAACCGACACAAGCACACTACAGCCGATCCGATTTCCGCCATGTCCGCCAAGTTTTACTTTTACTTCTTTTGGCATCTCACACCGCTGGCGGATCGAGAGGGGCAGCTGTAAGCAACCCGAATGCAAAAGAAACCGCCAGCAAACCTGGCGGTTTTTTTATGTCCGCCACGCCCGCCGCGCGACCCATCCAACAGACCCACGACCTCACAAAGACCCGGAGCCATCATGCTGAAGAACACCGACGACCTGCGCATTCGCGAACTCAAGGAGCTGCTGCCGCCGGCGCACCTGATCCGCGAGTTCGCCTGCTCCGAAGCGGCGTCTGACGTGATCTACGGCGCCCGCCAGGCCATGCACCGGATTCTGCATGGCATGGATGACCGCCTGATTGTCATCATCGGACCCTGCTCGATCCACGACACGCGCGCCGCGCTGGAATACGCCAAGCTGCTCAAGGTGCAGCGCGAACGCTTTGCCGGAGAGCTGGAAGTGGTGATGCGCGTGTATTTCGAAAAGCCGCGTACGACCGTAGGCTGGAAGGGGCTGATCAACGATCCGCATATGGATGGCAGCTTCAAGATCAACGACGGCCTGCGCACCGCGCGCGAACTGCTGCTCAACATCAGCGAAATGGGCGTGCCGACCGGCACCGAATACCTGGACATGATCAGCCCGCAATACATCGCCGATCTTGTCAGCTGGGGCGCTATCGGCGCGCGCACCACGGAATCGCAGGTGCACCGCGAACTGGCGTCGGGACTGTCGTGCCCGGTGGGATTCAAGAACGGGACCGACGGCAACGTGAAGATCGCGGTCGACGCCATCAAGGCCGCGTCGCAGCCGCACCATTTCCTGTCGGTGACCAAGGGCGGCCACTCGGCCATCGTGTCCACATCGGGCAACGAGGACTGCCACATCATCCTGCGCGGCGGCAAGGCGCCGAACTACGACGCCGCCAGCGTGCAGGAAGCCTGCGACGCGATTTCCAAGGCCGGGCTGGCCGCGCGGCTGATGATCGACGCCTCCCACGCCAACAGCAGCAAGAAGCACGAAAACCAGTTGCCGGTCTGCGAGGACATCGGCCGCCAGATTGCCGCCGGCGACCAGCGCATCGTCGGCGTCATGGTGGAATCGCACCTCGTGGCCGGACGCCAGGATCACGTGCAGGGCACGCCCGTGGAAAACCTCACGTATGGCCAGTCGGTAACGGACGCCTGCATCGGCTGGGACGATTCGCTGACGATTCTCGAAACGCTGGCCAATGCGGTCAAGCAACGACGCCTGGTCACGGGCAGCGGTAACTGATCGTCAACGCCGCCCCGCAATGAAAAACGCCGCTCGATGCTTGAGCGGCGTTTTTTTATTGCCATGCGGCCGCCGATGCTGCCGCGCCGGCCTTACTTCTTCAGCACCAGGTCGCCCTTGATCGAACCGATATAGGCGGCGATGTCCTGCAGTTCGCCGCGCGTGAACGGGCGCGGCTTGCCGTCCTTGGTCGTCACGGCCGGGTTGCTGTTGACCTGGCCGGCCATGATCGCATTGGTACGGCCCACGATCGGATTGCCGCTGGTCTGATACGCCAGCAGCGCGTGATACAGGTAGTCCGGGTGCTGGCCAGCCAGCTTGGGATAATCGGGGGAAATCGGCGCGTTGAGGTCCTTGCCATGGCAGGCCACGCAGCCGCCCTTTTCCACCAGCGCCTTGCCCGCGGCGATATCGGCCGCCTGTGCGGAGATTGCCGCGGCGCCCAGCACCATCGCGCCCAGCGCGTACGAAACGACGTTCAGCGTCTTCATGTTCACGAGCCTTGGTTATTTGAGCGAGTTGTTCCGGGTGTCCGACTTCTGCTGCGAGTAATACGCAGCCACGTCGGCGATGTCCTTTTCGGACAGGCTCGCGGCAATCGCATGCATGGTGGGATGCTTGCGATCGCCCTTCTGGTAGCTCTTGAGCGCGTTCTCGATGTACTTGGCGCTCTGGCCGCCAAGCAGGGGAACCTGATAGGTCTCCGGAAACGATGCACGATAACCGGGAATGCCGTGGCAACCGATGCACATTGCGACCTTGTCCTTGGCGGTGTCGACGTTGCCCTTGTCCTGGGCAAGCGCTGCCGTTGCGGCCGCGCCCAACACTACCATCGTGAGGAGCTTTTTCATTGTCGTAGCTGATTGGGAAGTGTTAAACCGCGTGTGACCTGCCCTTGCTGCGACGCCAGACGATTAGGGGAATGGGGATGTGAAGCGGATCGCCGCAAATCTGCGGCAGTCGATGCCGGTCAGACCAGGCGCAGCCGGGCGTTATTGCTGATGTGCCGCGGTGCTCAAACACCATTCTGCAACCATCTTGCGCTATTGCCGCCTCCCGATGATCTGCCATGTCTCTGGTGGCAGAACTGCCGGGCGTGAGGAGGATATTGACTGGGGGCGCGTCAAACCGGCGCATTGTACCGCAGCGTGCACGCGACGGTCCAGCCAGCGGCCTCCGGGTGTGCCCCACTCAACGCGAATACCAATCTGCTTTTATACTGGCCCATTCCGGCCGAATTTCGGTGGTTTTGCCTGCCGACGGCCCACCCGGTTGCTGTTTCCGATTGTCCTTCGACCAGCCTGCCAGGCAGGCCGGTCGCGATCCGCCCAGGTTGCCCATGTCCACCAACGCCAACGCCAATCCGTCCCAGCAGGTGAAGTTCGAAGGAAGCGCCCAGTATGTTGCCACCGACGATCTGAAGCTGGCCGTCAACGCCGCACGCACGCTGCAGCGCCCGCTGCTGATCAAGGGCGAGCCGGGCACCGGCAAGACCATGCTGGCCGAGGAAGTGGCCGCCGCGCTCGGCATGCCGCTGTTGCAATGGCACATCAAGTCGACCACCAAGGCCCAGCAGGGGCTGTACGAATATGACGCCGTATCGCGCCTGCGCGATTCGCAGCTCGGCGATGACCGCGTGCACGACATCCGCAACTACATCGTCAAGGGCGTGCTCTGGCAGGCGTTCGAGGCCGACGAGCCGGTGGTGTTGCTGATCGACGAGATCGACAAGGCCGACATCGAATTCCCCAACGACCTGCTGCGCGAACTCGACCGCATGGAGTTCTACGTCTACGAGACGCGCGAACTGGTCAAGGCGCGGCACCGCCCGCTGGTCATCATCACGTCGAACAACGAGAAGGAACTGCCCGATGCGTTCCTGCGCCGCTGCTTCTTCCACTACATCAAGTTTCCCGATGCCGAAACGATGCAGCGGATCGTCGACGTGCACTATCCGGGCATCAAGCGCGAGCTGGTGTCCGCCGCGCTCGAGGCGTTCTACGAAATGCGCAACCTGCCGGGCCTGAAAAAGAAGCCCAGCACGTCCGAACTGATCGACTGGCTCAAGCTGCTGATGGCCGAGGACATCCCGGCCGAAGCACTGCGCAGCCCGGACCGCAAGGCCGCCATTCCGCCCCTGCACGGTGCGCTGCTCAAGAACGAACAGGACGTGCATCTGTTCGAGCGGCTGGTATTCATGAACCGCGCCAACCGCTAAGCAAAGGTCCGCCCGATGACGAAGTTTGTCCAGCCCGTCACGCTGACCGGCCAGCACGCCACGCTGGCGCCGCTGTCGATGGAACACGCCGCAGGGCTGCGCGAAGCGGCCGCCGACGGCGAATTGCATCGGCTGTGGTACACCAGCGTGCCCTCGCCTGAAGGCGTGGAAGCCGAAATTGCGCGCCGCCTCGCTCTGCAAGAACAGGATTCGATGCAGCCGTTCACGGTGCTCGACGCCGAGGGCCGCGTGGCCGGCATGACCACGTACATGAATATCGATGGCAAGAACCGTCGCGTCGAAATCGGCTCGACGTGGTACGCCCGGCGCGTGCAGCGCACCGCGCTGAACACCGAGTGCAAGCTGATGCTGTTGCGCCACGCTTTCGAGACGCTCGACTGCATCGCCGTGGAATTTCGCACGCACTGGATGAACCATCAAAGCCGCGCGGCGATCGCGCGCCTGGGCGCCAAGCAGGACGGCGTGCTACGCAACCATCAACGCATGCCGGACGGATCGTTCCGCGACACGGTGGTCTT
This sequence comes from Cupriavidus pauculus, assembly GCF_008801835.1. Lineage (GTDB taxonomy): Bacteria > Pseudomonadota > Gammaproteobacteria > Burkholderiales > Burkholderiaceae > Cupriavidus > Cupriavidus pauculus. The sequence continues at coordinate 12,108 of NZ_VZOW01000002.1, forward strand.
CTCGATCATCGCCAGCGAATGGCCAACCGTGCGCGCGCACCTGCAATTCCAGCTCGACCGACCACGTTGATCGGAGCCCAGCCATGCTGATCGACTTTTTCTTCTCGCTGCGTCACGCCAAGCTGCCGGTATCGGTCAAGGAATACCTGACGATGCTCGAAGCGCTGCGCGCGCAGGTCATCTCTCCGTCGATCGACGAGTTCTATTACTTGTCGCGCATGACGCTGGTGAAGGACGAAAAGCACTTCGACAAGTTCGACCAGACCTTTGCGGCGTACTTCAAGGGCATCGAGAGCCTGGTCGACTGGAAGAGCGATATTCCGCTGGACTGGCTGCAGAAGACGCTCGAACGTGAACTGTCGGCCGAGGAAAAAGCCAAGATCGAGGCCATGGGCGGCCTCGACAAGCTGATGGAGCGCCTCAAGCAACTGCTGGAAGAACAGAAGGAAAAGCACGAAGGCGGCAACAAGTGGATCGGCACTGGCGGCACGTCGCCATTCGGCCACGGCGGCTACAACCCCGAGGGCATCCGGATCGGCGGCCCGTCCAAGGGCAACCGCACCGCGATCAAGGTGTGGGAAACACGCGCGTACAAGGACTACGACGATCAGGTCGAACTGGGCACGCGCAACATCAAGGTGGCGCTGCGTCGTCTGCGCCGGTTTGCGCGCGAGGGCGCGGACACCGAACTGGATCTGGACGACACCATCCACTCGACCGCCGCCAATGCCGGCATGCTGGACATCAAGCTGCGGCCGGAGCGCCACAACAAGGTCAAGGTGCTGATGCTGATGGACGTGGGCGGCTCGATGGACGACCACATCAAGCGCGTGGAAGAACTGTTTTCGGCTACCAAGACTGAGTTCAAGCACCTTGAGTACTACTACTTCCACAACTGCCTGTACGACTATGTGTGGAAGAACAACCGGCGCCGCCACGCGGAAAAGATCGCCACCTGGGACCTGATCCACAAATACACGCCCGACTACAAGGTGATCTTTGTCGGCGATGCGACGATGAGTCCGTATGAGATTCTGCAGCCGGGCGGTTCGGTCGAATACAACAATCCGGAAGCCGGCGCGGTATGGCTGAACCGCATGATCGAGCAGTTTCCGCGCTTCGTCTGGCTCAACCCCGAGCCGGAAGGCCTCTGGCAATACCGTCAGTCGATCACGGTGATCAACCAGATCATGAAGAACCGCATGTATCCGGTGACGCTGGCCGGCCTGGAAGAGGCCATGAAAGTCCTGTCGAAATAGCGTCCGGCGTCGGGCTCAAGCCACCACGTCGACGCCCTCCATGACCCACTTGCGAAAGGTCTGAAGCGCCGGCAAGTGGGCCTTCTGCTCCGGATAGCACAGGTAGTAGCCTTTTTTGGCCAGCACCCGCGCGGCGTGGGCCACGACCAATGCGCCCGTCGCCAGTTCCTCCTCGATCAGGCAGCGCGGGATCAGCGCGATGCCCAGCCCCGACATCGCCGCCTGTGTCAAAAGCGTGAACTGATCGAAGCGCGCGCCGCTCCATGCCTGCCGCGTCGAGACGCCCAACTCGGACAGCCAGTCCGGCCACGCCTCGGGCACCGTAGTGTGGTGCAGCAGCGGATAGCGCAGCAGCGCCGCAGGCGTCTTCGCCACCCCGTCCGGCTCGTGCACCAGCAAGCCCGGACGGCATACCGGCAACACCTCGCGCCCGGTCATGTAGTCGGCCAGGCTGCCGGGCCAGACGCCGTCGCCGAAGCGGATCGCCGCGTCGAGATCGGGCTGGGAGAAATCGTAGCCTTGCGCATGGGGAACGAATTCCAGCGTCACCTCGGGATGCCGGGCAAAGAATTGCGGGAGTCGCGGGATCAGCCATTTCGCGCCCAGCGTGGGCATGCTGGCGATATGAAGAATGCCGCCGCGACCCTGACGCGCGATCAGCTCGACGCTGGCGGCCTCGATCTCGTCGAGGCTGGGGCGCACGCGTTCCAGATAGCGCTCGCCGGCATCGGTCAGCAACAGCCGCTGGCGCACCCGTTCGAACAGTTCCACGCCCAGAAAGGCTTCCAGACTGCGTACCTGCTTGCTGACGGCGCCTTGCGTCACATGCAGTTCGCGCGCCGCTACCGTGAAACTGCTGTGCCGCGCGGCCGCTTCGAAGGCCATCAATTCCGTCATGGACGGACATAGGCGCCGCATAAGTCACCTCTTACTTCAATACCAAATGGAATGATCCAGGGATTTTATTTCGTTTGCAAGTAACTTGCCGGCACGCGCAGAATCGGACACCAAGTGCGACACAAATTGTTGCAGTGCTGCTTCGGGTCATACAGACACCGCCTTTCATCCCCCTTTCAACGGAATTCCTTCGATGCAACGCCGTCCCCTGCTGAAAGTCCTTGCCGCCGCCACCGCCTTTGCTGCAGCCGGCCTGACCTTGCCCGCCTTCGCCCAAGGCTATCCGACCAAGCCGATTACGCTCGTCGTGCCGTTCCCGGCGGGTGGCACCACCGATATCGTGGCCCGCATCGTTGCCGACAAGCTCGGCCAGCAACTCGGTCAGGCCGTGGTGGTGGACAACCGCGGCGGCGCGGGCGGCAGCATCGGCACAGGCTACCTGGCCAAGGCGGCGCCGGACGGCTACACGCTAGGCATCGCCACCGCATCGACGCACGGTATCAATCCGGCCGTCTATCCGCGCCTGCAATACGACGCCACCAAGGATTTCACGACCATCACCAACCTGGCATCCGTGCCCAACGTGATGAGCATCCATCCGGGCGTCAAGGCGACCGACATGAAGTCGTTCATCGCCCTGGCCAAGTCGGAGCCGAACAAGTTGGCCTACGGTTCGGCCGGTAACGGCAGCGTGTCGCACATGATGGGCGAACTGTTCAAGATGAGCAGCAAGACCGAACTGCTGCACGTGCCGTACAAGGGCGTGGGTCCGGCTCTGAACGACGCGCTGGCCGGCCAGGTGCAGATCCTGTTCGACAACCTGCCGTCGTCGCTGCCGTTCATCGAAAGCGGCAAGCTGCGCGCGCTGGCCGTTGCCGCGCCCAAGCGCGTGGCGGCCCTGCCGAACGTGCCGACCTTCGCCGAACTGGGCCTGCCCGAGGTCAATGACGCCGCCTGGTTTGGCCTCATCGCGCCGGCCAAGCTGCCGGCCGACATCCAGGCCAAGCTGAATGCCGCCGCCATCAAGGTGCTGGCCCTGCCAGAGGTGAAGGCCAAGCTCGAAAAGCTCGGCGCCACGCCGGTCGGCGACACGCCGCAGCATTTCGCGCAACAGATCGCCAGCGAAGTGGCCAAGAACAAGAAGGTGGCCGCGGCCGCCAAGATCTCCCTGGACTAACCGGCTGTCACGCATGACCGAAGCAGAACGAAAGACCGCGGAAAGCCCGTACTTCCTGCAAATGCCGGAAGGCGCGTGCGGCCCGCTCTTTCTCGATTCCCCGCATAGCTGCACCACGTATCCGGCCGATTTCCGCTTTGCCGCCGGCCTGCCGCTGCCGCTGCTGCGTCAGGCCGAGGACACCTTCGTGGATCAGCTCTACGCCGACGCGCCCGCGCGCGGCGTGCCGCTGCTCTGCGCCGGCTTTCCGCGCAGCTATCTCGACGCCAACCGCGGCCTTGAGGAAATCGACGAGGCGTTGCTCGATGCGCCCTGGCCCGGCGTCAAGACGGAAACGTCGAAGACCCGGCTGGGCAAGGGTCTGGTCTGGCGCGTCCTGGACACGGGCGAGGCGATCTATGACCGCAAGCTCACCGTGCCCGAATTGCAGGCGCGCATCGATCACTACTACCTGCCCTACTACGCCCAGTTGCAGCGCCTGTCGGATCAGGCCGTGGCGCGCCATGGCCGCGTGTTCCACATCAACTGCCACTCGATGCCGAGCGAGGCCGCGAGGTTCGCGACCGAGCACCCGGGCCTGCAGCATCCCGACTTTGTCGTCGGCGACCGCGACGGCACCACCTGCGATACACGTTTCACCGATCGCGTGGAAGCCGTGCTGAAGGAGATGGGCTACGACGTGTGGCGCAACCATCCGTACAAGGGCGTTGAAATTGTGCGCGTGGTGGGTCAACCGCAAGCCAATCGTCACAGCCTGCAGCTTGAGGTCAATCGCAAGCTGTATATGGACGAAGTTGGTCTGACGCAAAGCGCGGGCTTCGACAAGCTCAAGCGCGATCTCAACGCGCTGATCGACGATCTGCTGCGCTTCGCCAGCACTTTCTGATCGGCGCGCCGCGCCACCGGGGTCGCGCGCGCCACCATGGTGCGCAGGCGACGCCGGCCTCGCCGAGACACGTGCAATGCGTGTCTCGGGGTTCGCCTGAGTTGCGAACGCTGGGAATCTTCTGGTATGACAAGCCGTAAATTCGACGGCGATCACGGCAAGTTGTAAGCAGTTCCAATGAAGGGTAACAAGATTTCGGAACTTCGCCCGCGGCGTTTCCTCTATCATGGCAATCCTTCACAACCCCTCCTTGCTTCGCCAAGCAAAGACGATCCCGTGATTCGACGAATTTCCGAACTGTTCGGCAGCCAGCTTCGCATGCTGACTGCCGCAGTGGCAGGCGCTATTGCGTTGGCCGGCTGCGCTGTCGCGCCGACCGACGAGAGCGCCTCCACCACTGGTGCCACCACCGCCGCGCCCGTTGCCGGCACTGCAATTCCGGCCGCCGCGGCCAATACCGCGCCCACCGTAAAACCCCCGCCGGTCATCAACAAGACACCGCCTCCGACGACCACCGTCACGCTGCCCGACAAGGGCCGCGTCAGCCTGGCTGAATATCGCACCCAGATGCGCGAGCAGTTGATGAAATCGGAGAATGCATCGGCCGATGTGGCCGATTGCGCCGCGCATGCAAGCTGGGTGGTGCCGCGCTCGGCCACCTACGACGCACTGAAGATTCCCACCGGCGCGCTCGCCGCCGGGCAAGCTTCGGTGGAACCATGGGAAGGCCGCTTTTCAGCCGGCAAACAGGCCGTGCCGGTCAGTTCAGTCGTGACGTTCAACGCCACCGCGCACAAGCGCCGCGGCGAGGCTCAGTGGCAGCCTGTGAAAGTGCGCTGCGGCTATAACGACGGCATGATGCTGGCCTACGAGCTGCTCGACAGTAACGGCGACACAATCGTCGAACCGGCCGCAGCGCCGGCGGTGGCCACGCCGACCCATTCGAAGAAGAAAACCAAGGGCGCGAAATCGTCGTCGGCCAAATCGACCCAGTCGAGCAAGAGCTCGGCGACGAAATCCACCTCGTCGAAAAGCACCTCGACTTCGAAGACCAAGAAGAAGCAGTAAGGCCGGGGCATCCAGCGGCGCATTGCGCGGGGACGCCCCAGCGCAATGCGTGGTGCCGCGCCGGCTTACCGGAACGCGGCGGCTCCGTGCTGTCGCCGCGTTCCGCAGCCTTCTGTCGCTGCCTTCTGTCGCTGCTTTCGTCGCCGCGTTCGACGCTCTCTTCGCCGAACCTTTCGTGCGCGCAGCGCGCTCGATCAGTCCAGATATTCCAGGATCGCCTGCAGCATTGCCGTGCCGAGTAGCGCGCTCTTTGCGCCGTTCCATCCGACCGTGGGATCGGGCAAGTCGGCGTTGTCCTTGAACGGCATTTCCAGCGTCAGCGCCAGACACCCGAAGGTATGGCCGATGTACTTGGAGGCGAGCTTGAGCGCATCGGCGTTGTACTTGCTGGCCGCGTAGCCGTGCACGTCCTGGAAATCGGGCGTGGCGCGCTTGAATGCTTCGATAAAGCGCGTCTGCTGGGCGCGCTGGGTTTCCGTAAAGCCCGGCAGCATTTCGCTGCCCGCCACGAAGTTGTACGGCAGCGCCTCGTCGCCATGGATATCGAAGAACAGATCGACACCGGTCTGCTCGATCGCGCGGCGCACGTGGTACACCTCCGGGCTCGTCTCCAGGCTCGGCTGCATCCATTCGCGATTCAGGTTGGCGCCGGCCGCATTGGTGCGCAGGTTGCCGCGCGCCGAGCCATCGGGATTCATGTTCGGCACGATATGGAACACCGCGCGGTCCAGCAGCTTGCGCGCCACCGGGTCGCCATTCCACATGCCCGTGCGGGTCAGGCGCTGCAGCACGCCTTCGCAGAACCACTCGGCCATGCTTTCGCCCGGATGCTGGCGCGCAATCATCCAGACGGTTTTCTTGCCCGGGCCCGGCTGGCCCACCGTGACACATGTGAGGTCACGACCATCGACGGTGCGGCCCAGATGCGACAACCTCGCCAGCGGCGATCGCTGGCATGACGCCAGCAGCGACAGATGCCGCTCTTCGGGATACGGCTCGAAATAGGCAAACCAGATGCTGTCGTGTTCGGGCGTGACATCGGCGGTCATCGTCGCGCCGTCGTACTGCGTGGGCACGCGAAACCAGTGGGCGCGGTCGTACGATGCCACCACGCGATAATCGCGCCAGCCGTCGGGATAGGTGCACTCGCCGGCGTTCAGGAACTTGAGCTTGCACGCCTGTCCCGCCGCGCCCTGCAGGCGGAAGTGAAACCATTGCCGGAAGTCGGCATGGGAATCGGCGCGCACCCGCAGCCGGATATCGTCAGCACGCTCGAGCGATTCGACCTCGATGGCGCCCGAATCGAAGAGCGTGGAAACATGCAGTGCCGAGGTCGTCGGAGTCATGGCATTGGTCCTTGTCGTTTTCAGTCTTCCAGGCGGCGGCGAAACACCCAGCGCGAGGCATCCGAGGCGTCCTTGTCAAACGCATAGCCGTCCGCGTTGAAGCGCTTGAGTTTTGCCGGATCGGTCACGCGATGCGTCACCGCATAGCGGGCCATCGTACCGCGCGCCCGCTTGGCATGAAACGAAATGATCTTGTAGCGGCCGCCCTTCCAGTCCTCGAACACGGGCGTGATCACGCGCGCATCGAGCACTTTTGGACGTACCACCTTGAAATACTCCTCGGACGCCAGATTCACCAGGGTCGGCTGGCCTTCGTGCTTCAGTTCGGCCATGTCCTTGTTGATGAGCTTCGTGACGTCGTCGCCCCAGAACGCATAGAGGTCCTTGCCCGCGGCGGTATCGAGCCGCGTGCCCATTTCCAGGCGATACGGCTGCATCCAGTCCATCGGCCGCAGCACGCCATAGAGACCGGAAAGAATGCGGATGTGCTTCTGAGCGAATGCCAGGTCGTCCGTGCTCAGTGTTTTGGCATCGAGCCCGTCGTAGACATCGCCATTGAAGGCCAGCACCGCCTGCTTGCTGTTGGCCGATGTGAATGTGGCCGACCAGTCGGCGTAGCGCGTGACGTTGAGCACGGCCAGCTTGTCGGAGATATCCATCAGCGCGCCCACATCCTGCGGCGCCAGCTTGCGCAGGCGGTCGATCAGCGTGGCGGAACGGTCGATAAAGCGCGGCAGCGTATGGGTCTTGACGCGCGGCGGTGTCTCGTAGTCCAGGGACTTGGCGGGGGACAGGACGATGAGCATGGCAAAATCGCGGACGGAAACAAAGTCGAGATTGTAGCGAATGCCCACCGAGCCCACCGGCACCCCGATCAGCCCCCCTGCCGCCGCATCCATCGGCGCCCTGCCCGTCACATCGATCCCGCGCGTCGTGCTGGATTCCAATATCTGGGTGGACCTGCTGGTCTTCCGCGATCCGCACGTCGAACCGATCCGCGCCGCGTTGGCCGCAGGCGCCATCGCGCCGGTGATACGCGCCGATTGCCGCGAGGAATTGCGCCGCGTGCTGGCCTATCCGCAGTTCGCGCGATTTGCCGTCGATATCGATACCGCGCTGGCCGAAGTGGATCGCCTCACCACGCTGGAGCCGCTGCCTGGTGCCGCCGAGGCCGACGCCATCCGCCTGCCGAAGTGCCGCGACACGGACGACCAGAAGTTCATCGAACTGGCGCATTTCGCGCGCGCCGCGCTGCTGGTGTCGAAGGACAAGGCGGTGCTGAAGCTGCGCAGCCGCCTGCGCCGCGCCAGCGGCGTGGAGGTGCTGCCGCCGCTGGCCTTTGCCCGATGGCTGGCGGACTGGACGCCCCCGCCCGCCAGCGCCGCCGATCCCCGCTAGAATGTCGCACTGGTCTCTTTGCCCGGCTATTCCCGTTCCCGCCCCACCATGTCCGAATCGACCCTTGCCCCGCTGAATCCACCGCTGTCGCGCCTGCCCAAGGTGGGCACCACGATTTTCACCGTGATGTCGGCGCTGGCCGCCGAAAAGAACGCCGTGAACCTGGGCCAGGGATTTCCGGATTTCGACTGCGATCCGCGCATTGTCGACGCCGTGGCCGACGCCATGCGCGCAGGCCACAACCAGTACCCGCCGATGGCGGGCGTGCCGGTGCTGCGGCAGGCCATCGCCGCCAAGATTGCCGCGCTCTACGGCCACCAGTACGACTGGAATACCGAGATCACCGTCACGGCGGGCGCCACGCAGGCGCTGCTGACCGCGATCCTGTGCGCCGTGCATCCCGGCGACGAAGTGATCGTGCTGGAGCCCTGCTACGACAGCTACCTGCCCGCGATCGAGCTGGCGGGCGCCACGGCCGTACCGGTGCGGCTGGAAGCACCGCTGTTCCGGATTCCGTTCGACAAGCTGGCCGCCGCGATCACGCCGAAGACGCGCATGATCATGATTAACACGCCGCACAATCCCACCGGCACGATCTGGCGCGAAGACGACATGCGGCAGTTGGCCGATTTGCTGGCCGGCACCGATATCCTCGTGTTGTCCGATGAAGTCTACGAACACATGGTGTACGACGGCCAGCGGCACGAATCGGTGTCGCGCCATCCCGAACTCGCGCGCCGCAGCTTCGTCGTGTCGAGCTTCGGCAAGACTTATCACGTAACCGGCTGGAAGGTCGGCTATGTGACCGCGCCGGCCGCGCTGATGAACGAATTCCGCAAGGTGCACCAGTTCAACGTCTTCACCGTCAATACGCCGGTGCAATACGGCCTGGCCCAATACATGACGGATCCGGCGCCGTACCTGAACCTGCCGGCGTTCTATCAGGCCAAGCGCGACTTTTTCCGCGCGGGACTGGCCAATACGCGCTTCCGCCTGTTGCCTTCCGATGGCACGTACTTCCAATGCGTCGACTATTCGGCCATCTCGGACATGAGCGAAGCGGACTTTTCGATGTGGCTGACGCGCGAGATCGGCGTGGCCGCGATTCCGGTGTCCGCGTTCTACTCCGAACCGCGGGAATCGGGCGTGGTGCGCTTCTGCTTCGCCAAGAAGGAAGAGACGCTGCAATTGGCGCTCGACCGGCTGGCCAAACTGTAAGCGACGCCGGCGCGGCACGAGGCGCAGGCTATAAGCTGCACGCATTCCCGCCATGAAGAAAAGCCCCGCAGGCTTCCCGCCGCGGGGCTTTTTGCTTATGGTCTGCCGGTTGTGGCTGCCGGTTGTGGCGTCACTTGTTACGGCTGAGCATCAATTCCGTGTTCGCCTTGCGCTCGGCATTGAGCTTCTGCACCGTCGGCCGCTCGGACATCGCCTTCAGGTAGTCCTTGACCGGCAGGCTTGCCAGCAGATCTTCACCGTAGATGATTTTTGTGCACGACGATATCAGCGGCAAATGGCACACCGCGGCGCAGTCGGCCAGCGTGAACGCATCGCCGGCGAGGTACGGAGAAAACTTCGCAAGCTTGCCGAACGCCGGGACGTACTTCTCCAGCGGGTTGCGCTGGCGCTCCTTGACCTTGTCGCTGACCTTGCCGCCGAAGAACGCCTCGGGATACAGCTCGCGCGCGGTCAATTCCAGATACAGCTCGAGGAACGTGATGAGTTCGCGCACCTTGGCTGCCTGGAACGGATCCGCCGGCAGCAGCGGCGACTGGCGATAAGTGGTCTCGATGTACTCGACGATCGGTTCGGACTCGCACAACGGGCCGGCATCGGTGATGATGTAGGGAACCTTGCCCAGCGGCGACGCCGAGCGATCGGTTTCGCCCAGCCAGGCCAGCACTTCCTCGAACGGCAAGTTCTTTTCCAGCAGCGCCAGCTTCACCTTGTTGTAGTAGTTGCTGGCGGAAAATCCGCAAAGCTTCAACATGTCGTCTCTCTCCGTGATGATGTGCGAATGATTATGTGAATGGTGATGTCGATGGTCGTGTGAGCAGTCGGTGATCGGTTGGTGTCGACCCCGGACCGCACCATCGTCCTCTGCCCTGCATTGCCTGGCCGATCAGCGCACGCCGCATGCATGGCGCATCTGTCGCGAAAGCTGCAGAAAACGTACGATCGTGCTAATTTAGCCACAACTTTTTTGGACCAACAATGAGCAATTCCACCATCCAGACGCTTGGCATCGTTGGCACGGGCGCCATGGGCCGCGGCATCGCGCAGATCGCCGCGCAGGCAGGCCTGACTGTCAATCTGTACGACACCAACGCGCAAGCCGTGGCCGCCGCGCGCCAGTACCTGCAGGATACCTTCGCCAAGCTGGCCGACAAGGGCAAGATCAGCGCCGCCGACAGCGAAGCGGCGCTGGCCCGCGTCAAGGCATGCAACGCGCTGCAAGACCTGGCCGCCTGCGACATGGTGGTGGAAGCGATTGTCGAAAAGCTGGAAGTCAAGCGCGATCTGGTCGCCAAGCTCGAAGGAATTCTGCGCGAAGATGCGGTGATCGCGTCGAATACGTCGTCGCTGTCGATCACCGCCATCGCGGTGGGCGCGAAAAAGCCGGGGCGCATCGTCGGTTATCACTTCTTCAACCCGGTGCCGCTGATGAAGGTCGTTGAAGTGATCGACGGCCTGTCCGGCGATCCGGCCATCGGCGACCAGTTGATGGCGCTGTCGCGCCGCATGGGCCATACGCCGGTGCGCTGCAAGGACATGCCCGGTTTCATCGTCAACCATGCCGGCCGCGGCATGAACATCGAAGGCCTGAAGGCAGCACAGGAAGGCGTGGCCGAGTTTGTCGACATCGACAACATCATGCGCGAGCAGGCCGGCTTCCGCATGGGCCCGTTCGAACTGATGGACCTGACCGGGCTCGATGTGTCGCATCCGGTGATGGAATCGATTTACAACCAGTTCTATCAGGAAGCGCGCTATCGACCTTCGCCGATTACGCAACTGCGCTACACCGGCGGCCTGCTTGGCCGCAAGACCGGCGCAGGCTTCTACACCTATCCCGACGGCCAGAAGCAAGTGCCGGCCGCCCGCGCCGTGCCCGATGCGCGCCCCGCCAACGTATGGGTGAGCCGCGCCAACGAACGCGGCCATGCGATGACCGTTAAGCTGCTGACCGCACTGGGCGTCACGCCCGAAGCGGGCAATCAGCCGTCGGCCGATGCACTGATCGTGGTCACGCCGCTGGGCCTGGACGCCACCACCGCTGCGCTCGAAGAAGGCCTCGACGCGACGCGCGTGGTTGCCATCGATACGCTGCTGCCATTCGAGGCCACCAAGCGCCGCACGCTGATGACCACCCCGGCCACCAGCGCCGCCGCACGCGACGCCGCGCACGGCCTGTTTGCCAGCGATGGCGTGCCGGTCACGCTGATCCGCGATTCGGCCGGCTTCATCGCCCAGCGCATCATCGGCTGCATCGTCAACATTGCCAGCGACATCGCACAGCAACGCATCGCCACACCGACCGACATCGACCTCGCCGTGAACCTGGGCCTCGGCTATCCGAAGGGACCGCTGGCGCTGGGCGACACGATTGGCGCCGCGGTGATCCTGGAAGTACTGCGCAACATGAATCGCCTGACCGGCGACATGCGCTACCGCGCAAGCCCGTGGCTGTGGCGCCGCGCGGGTCTTGGCCTGTCGCTGCTGACCGAAGAAGCCTGATCGAAAGAGGCGCCCCGCCGAGACACGGGGCGCCGTTTGTTTTTCTAGCCCCCAGATAACGAGGCTGCGATGACTGCCCAACTGCTGTCCGAACGCGTCGACTCGACGCTGATCCTGACCATTTCCAACCCCGAAGCACGCAACGCCCTGCACCCGGACATCTATGCCGCATCGCAGGAGGCGCTCGAGGTGGCCGCGCGTGACGATTCGATCCGCGCGGTGGTGCTTACGGGCGCCAACGGCGTGTTCTGCGCGGGCGGCAATCTGAACCGCCTGCTTGGCAATCGCTCGCAACCGCCTGCGGTGCAGGCCGCCAGCATCGAAACCCTGCATCACTGGATCGAATCGTTCCACGCCTTTCCGAAGCCGATCATCGCCGCCGTGGAAGGCCCCGCGGCGGGGGCCGGTTTTTCGCTGGTGCTGGCGTGCGACTACGTGGTGGCTGCCAGCGACGCGAAATTCGTCATGGCCTATGTGAAGGTGGGCCTCACGCCCGATGGCGGCGGATCGTACGAGATCGCGCGCATGCTGCCGCGCCAGCTGGCCAGCGAAATCCTGATGGAAGGCAAGCCTGTCGACCCCGCGCGGCTGGCGCACTTCGGCATCGTCAATCGCGTGGTGCAGCCGGGACACGCGCTGACCGAAGCGCTGCGGATCGCCGAAAACCTCGCCCGCGAATCGCCCAATGCGGTGCGCGGCATGAAAGCGCTGATCAACCACGCCGGCACCGCCACGCTGACGGAACATCTCGCAGCCGAGCGCGACAGCTTCGTGGCCGCGCTCCATCACAAGGACGCCGGCGAAGGCATCGGCGCCTTTCTCGAAAAGCGCAGGCCCAACTATCGCTGAAGCCCGGCCGCGCTGACAACGCAGACAAAACAACGACATTGCGGAGAGAGACACTTATGAGCACCAACGTTTCGCACTTTGAAGGTACGCGGCCCGTGGCAGATCAACAGCGCTTCGATGTTGCCGCGCTGGAGGCCTGGATGCGCGAGCACGTCGACGGCTTTGCCGGCCCGCTGACCGTCGAGCAGTTCAAGGGCGGTCAGTCGAATCCCACCTTCAAACTCATCACGCCGGGGCAGACCTACGTGATGCGCGCCAAGCCAGGGCCGAAATCGAAGCTTCTGCCGTCCGCCCATGCGATCGAGCGCGAGTATCGCGTCATGAAGGCGCTTGCCGGCACCGATGTTCCCGTGGCGCACATGTACGCGCTGTGCGAGGACGAAGGCGTGATCGGCCGCGCGTTCTACATCATGGAGTTCGTCAGCGGCCGTGTGCTGTGGGACCAGGCGCTGCCCGACATGACACCCAGCGAGCGCGGCGCGATCTACGACGAGATGAACCGCGTTATCGCCGCGTTGCATTCGGTCGACTACAAGGCCATCGGCCTGGCCGATTACGGCAAGCCCGGCAACTATTTTCAGCGCCAGATCGAGCGCTGGAGCAAGCAGTACAAGCTGTCGGAAACGGAATCGATTCCGGCCATGGACAAGCTGATCGCCTGGCTGCCCGAGCATATCCCGCAGGAAGCCGATGAACTGACGAGCATCGTGCACGGCGATTACCGGCTCGACAACCTCATGTTCCATCCCACCGAGCCCAGGGTGCTGGCCGTGCTGGACTGGGAGTTGTCGACGCTTGGTCATCCGATGGCCGATTTCGGCTATCACTGCATGAGCTGGCATATCCAGCCCGGTCAGTTCCGCGGCATTGCGGGCCTCGATCATCAAGCGCTGGGCATTCCCGACGAAGCCGCCTATCGCCGCCTGTACGAAGCGCGCACGGGCCGCCAGGTCACCGGCGACTGGAACTTCTATCTCGCTTTCAGCATGTTCCGCATCGCCGGAATTCTGCAAGGCATCATGAAGCGCGTGGTCGATGGCACGGCGTCGTCGGCACAGGCGCTCGACGCAGGCAAGCGCGCCCGGCCGATGGCCGAAATGGGCTGGACCTACGCCCAGAAATCAGGCGCCTGATTCGGGTCGTCTGCCTGTTCTTGCTTAGCTGTCGCTGGCCTGTTTGCTTGCCGCGCTGGGCCATTTGACGGTCGTTGATCGACGGTTGATCGACGGTTGCGCGGCTGTTCAAGCCCTGCTCCCGGCCGCGCGCGACCTTTGCAGCTGCGTTTCCAAGTGCGCGGCGCGTGGGCCGTCCTCTCCTACCGTTGATGCGCCCTGCCACCTTCATGTAGGCCATCCATCATTTGAGGGCGGCGGCGGCGCGCTTTAGTCATCCGACAACTGAGCACATTCAGTTGGCTTAAGCTGCGGCCCGCGTTCACGAGCCGTCGCGTTTGGGCGACTTCTGCGGCAGGTTTCTACGTGTTTTCCTGATAGACCGTGCTCGAATTCAAGCCTACACTTCCGTCATGTTGTACGACAACTGATGATAAGTGTTGACTGGAGACACAGCATGACCTCTTCTCGCCGCCAATTTCTCGGGCAACTTTCCGGCATGGCCGCGCTTGGCACGCTAGGCACCGTGGGTTCCGCGGGCATCCTGGCACCGGCGTCCGCGTGGGCCCAGGACAAATGGCCGACCAAGCCGATCCGCCTGGTGGTGCCCTACCCCGCCGGCGGTTCGTCCGACATCATTGCGCGCCTGATCAGCAAACCCCTGGGTGAGGCGCTGGGCCAGCCGATCGTGGTCGACAACCGTCCGGGCGCGAATGGCAACATCGGCGCCGCGATGGTCGCGCAAGCCGGTACGGACAACCACACGTTGCTTCTTTGCGACGTCGGCGCGCTGGCGATCAGCCCGTCCGTCTACACCAAACTCACTTTCAACCCTGAGAAAGATCTGAAAGCAGTATCGATGCTGGCGTACTCGCCGCACCTGCTGGTGGTGCATCCGTCGGTGCCGGTCAGCAACCTCAAGGAACTGGTTGCGCTGTCGCACAAGCAGACGCTCAACTTCGCCGTGACTGCCATCGGCAGCGCCCCGCACCTGGCCGGCGTGGCCGTACAGCAAGCCACCCAGGCCGCGTGGCAATACGTGCCGTACAAGGGCGGCGCGCAGGCCATTGCCGACACCGTCGGCGGCACCGCGCAGGTGCTGATGAACGGCATGCTGGCCACGCTGCCGCAGGTTCAATCGGGCAAGCTCAAGCTGCTGGCGGTGTCCAAGCGCACGCGCATGGCACTGGTGAGCCAGACGCCAACCATCGCGGAAAGCGGCGTGCCCAACTTTGAATCGGGCACGTGGCAGGGCGTGATGGCGCCCGCCGGCATGCCGGATGCGCTGGTTCAGCGCCTCAATGCCGAACTGGTGAAGATCATTCGGACGCCTGAAATCCGCGCGCAACTGGCCGGACAAGGCGCGGAAGTCGTGACCATGTCGCCGGCCGACACCGGCAAGTGGTTCAGCGCCGAAGAAAAGCGCTGGGCACAGGTAGTCAAGGCCTCGGGCGTCAAGTTGGACGCCTGAAGCTTCCCCCGCAGTCACCCCGACGGGCGCGATCTTCGCGCCCGTTTTTCATTTTTACAACACCCGACGTCAACAGGCGCCGCGACAACTCCTGCCCCCTGCACGAATAGCCTGCCGGCGCGTTGCTTGAGCGCACCCAATCATTTCGCGGCGCCCCTCCCATCCATCCGATTGCCAGGCGCAATCGCGCATCTCCCCGCTGACTTCTAGTCGGTCTCTGACGTGTCTGACCTAGAAAACTCCGAAAAGTCAGCACCTATCCCGTCGCATTCCCGTTCAAACGTCCCCAATCGCTGCACGCCCCGAGTGATTTGGATGATCTGCGATTTCTGGCGTTCTCGCGCACGACAAGAATGCAGTCCTGCTCCCCTGGATCGAAACGCCCAGCCAGCAGACATCCGAGAAAGCCAGAAACCTTTACCAAGATCATGAACATTCGAACCACCAAACGAATTCTGCAATACGCCGCGCTGCTGAGCGCAGTGGGCACCGCCATGTCTACCGCCGCCGCGGAAGACGGCAAGATCACCTTCACCGGCAGCATCAGCAGCACCACCTGCATCATCGAAGGTGGCGGCGCAACCGTCACCGGCAACTCGAACGGCAACTTCACCGTCGGCCTGCAGCCGGTCAGCGCAACCGCGCTCGACACCGCTGGCGCACGTGCCGGCGACACGCCTTTCTGGATCAAGCTGTCCGGCGCCGATTGCACCGACGGCAAGGTCGCAACCGTCTACTTCGAGCCTGCCCAGAGCACCAACATCAACGAGGCCACCGGCAACCTGAAGAACACCGTTGTCACCGGCGGCGCAACCAACGTTGAAGTTGGCCTGCTGAACAACAGCAAGCAGACGATCAACCTGTTCACGGGTACGCCGAAATCGTCCGCAACGATCGCAGGCAACACCGCCAAGTTCGATTTCTGGGCGCAGTACGTGGCAACCGGCGGCGCCACCACTGCAGGTAGCGTCAGCACCGACGTCGTCTATTCGATTCTTTACAACTAAATCGATCGCCGGCCGCCCCATCGCACGGAGGCGGCGCCCCCATTCCTAACGGCTTGTCTCCCCGTTTGCGCTGCGTGCTGCGGCGGGAGACCGGTCGATCTGCAAAAGGTATCAACGTGAAGAAAGCTCTCGCAATCGTCATTTCGGCAATGACGTTCATCGCTGCCGCCCCTTCCTACGCCTCCGTCCAGGTGGCGGGCACCCGGGTGATCTTCGACGGCGCAAAGAAAGAACAGACCGTCCGCATTTCCAATACCGGCAAATCTCCTCTGCTCGCCCAAATCTGGCTGGACACTGGCAAGACGACCGAAGGCGGTCTGCCCCTCGCCGGGGAGGACGAAACACCGTTCGTCATTACGCCGCCAGTCGCCCGCATCAACGGCGAAAAGTCTCAAGTCATCCGCATCTTCCAGACCGCCGAAACCGCGGCGCTTCCGAAGGACCGCGAGTCGGTCTTCTGGCTCAACGTTCTCGAGGTGCCAACGAAGGCCAAGCCCAAAGCCAAGGAAAAGGTTCAGGCCGAAGCCGAGGACGCCGGCTCCAGCAACAACCAGTTGAGCATTGCCTTGCGTACGCGGCTGAAGATGTTCTATCGGCCAAGCGGGTTCAAGGCTGACGTCATCGCCGCTTCCGACGAACTGAAGTGGAAGCTGCGCAAGGAAGGCAACGAGTACGTCGTGGTCTGCGACAACCCCAGCCCGGTCCATATTTCGTTCGGCCAGATGCACCTGAAATCCGGCGACCAGTCTGCGGAGTTGGCTGGCGGCATGGTCGCACCGATGAGCACCGAGCAATTCCGTTTCTCTGCAGACCACTTGCCCGCCGGTGGCCCGCTGACGCTGAAGTTCGACTACATCACCGATCTCGGCACCTTCGTTCCCAAGCAGGTAGACCTGCGCCAGGGAGACTAAGGTGTCCAAGCTTGCCAAGGGCCGGGCCGTTTCCGGTCCGACTTCTCGCCACACCCTGCACGCAATCGCGCTGGCTGCCGCCGCGCTGTTTGCCGACGCTTGCCTCACCACGGCAACGGCCACCGAGATCGCCGCCGAACTGGCGCCCGACTCATCGCTGTCACGCACAGTGGAGGATGAAGACGATCAAGGCGACGTCGAATTCGACCGCTCATTCCTTCGTGGCATGAGCCAGTCGATCGATCTTGCCCCCTTCGAGCGTGACGAAACCATTACGGAAGGCATCCACCCCGCGGAAGTCAACGTCAACGGTATGCTCTTTGGCACGCAAAAGCTGTCGTACTCTCGCAATCCGGCAACTCGCCGCGTCGAACCGTGCTTCGACAAGACATTCATTGCGCGCATCGGCATCGATCCCGCAAGACAGCTGAAGGTACTCGAAGGCGATGAGTGCGTGTTCCTCGACCAGGTAGTCGAAGGCGGCACCGTCGAATACGACCGCGGCGAGCAGAAGCTCACAGTCAGCATCCCGCAGGCCTTCCTGCTCAACAGTGCACGTGGCTATGTGCCGCCTGACCTGCTGGACAACGGCGTCACGGCGGCAATGTTCCGCTACTCGCTGAGCTACTCGAACACCCGCAATTCGATCGGGCCGTCGGGCCAATACCTGTATGGCGGCCTGGAAAGCTCGTTCAACTTCGGCCCGTGGCGCTTCCGCTCGTTTGGTACGTTGACCTCGAACGAAGGCACGCCCACGCGCTGGAACCACACTGCAGCGTACCTGCAGCGCGCCCTGCCGTCGCTGCAGGCAGAAGCCACCATCGGCGATTGGAGCACCACCGGTGCACTGTTCGACACCACGTCGATCCGCGGCTTCAGCCTTGCCACCGATGATCGCCAGTTGCCCGAATCGCAGCGCGGCTACGCGCCGACGGTGCGGGGCGTTGCGCGGACCAATGCGGTGGTCACGGTACGCCAGGGCTCGAACGTCGTGTTCGAGTCGAACGTGCCTCCCGGTGAATTCGCATTCTCCGATTTGTACGCAACAGGATATGGCGGCGACCTCGAAGTCACCGTCACCGAGGCCGATGGCAGCATACAGAAGTTTGTCGTGCCCTACGGCAGCCTGGCGCAATTGCTGCGCCCGGGATACACCAAGTTCAGTGCCACATGGGGCGAGATCCGCGATAACGCCCTCTCGGAAGCGCCGATCCTCATGGAAGGCACCGTCCAGCATGGTCTCACCAACGACATCACGCTCTACGGCGGCGTCCAGATCACGGCTCCCACCTACTATGCGGCCGGGATGGCCGGCCTGGCCGTCAATACGCCGCTGGGCGCGCTGGGCCTCGACCTGACGCAGTCGTACGCATTCTGTGTCGACTTCGCACACACGTGCGGCGCCACCGGCCACAGCGTCCGGGCAAACCTGGGCAAGCTTGTCGCAGGCACGGGCACGTACTTCAGCCTGGTCGGCTACCGTTACTCGAGCCCGGGCTTCTATTCGCTCAGCGATGCGCTGCACCTGCGCGAGTATCTACTCGGTAATACGGAGCAAGTGCCGCTGCGCCTGCGCGACCGCTTCGACGTCAACATTACGCAAACGCTCGGTCCGCGTTGGGGCAACCTCTTCCTGACTGGCTCGTATGGGCGACGCTGGGAAGACAACGGGCGTACGCTGAGCTTCCAGGCCGGCTATACCAACAGCCTCGGGCCGGCGCGCTACAACATCAGTATCGGTCGCGTGCAGAACGGCACCGGCAGCGAAGAGAACAGCATGTTCCTGACGGTTTCGCTGCCGCTCGGCAAGTCGGTCGAGAATCCGGCCAACCTGAGCCTGAGCGCATCGCGTATCGACGGCGCGGACGATCTGCGCGCCAACGTAACCGGCAACATCGGCCAGGACGGTCGACTGGGCTATGACGCCTGGGCTGAAGGTGCAACAAGCGGTCACAGCCGGGCGTTCGGTGGTGGTCTGTCATACGTCAGCGACGCCGTGAAGGGCAATGTCTCGTACGGCAACAGCACGCACACCAACACGATCGGCGTAAATGCCACCGGCGGTGTCGTGGTCCACGACGCAGGCGTGAAGTTCGTCAGTGAACTCGGCGACACGATTGCGATCGTTCAGGCCGAGGGCGCCACCGGCGCACACGTGATGCCGAACAAATTCACCACGATCGACGAAGACGGCATCGCTATCGTGCCTTACGTCACGCCGTTCCAGTGGAACAACATCGATCTGGACCTCAAGGACACCGACATGGGTGTCGAGGTCGACAACTCGCGCATCACCACGGCGCCGACTGCCGGCGCCGCGGTGAAGTTGGTGTTCGACTCGCGACGTTCCACTTCGGCTGTCATGCGGGCCAGACGCGCCGACGGCAAGGCCGTTCCGTTCGGCTCCAGCATCAACCTTCCGGACGGCACCACCGCGGGCACTGTTGGCGGCGGCGGAAACTTCATCGTCAGCGGCCTGACCGAAGCCACCGACATCACAGTGAAGTGGGGCAACACCGCGCAGGATCAGTGCGTCGTTCATTTTGTTCCCGATGCGGACGCGGCCAAACCCAATCGGGCTCCCGTTGAGGTTCGTGAAGTTGTCTGCGAGCCCAAAGCCAGCACTTCCGCACCCGCCCCTACCGTAGGTGAATCATGAAATCCATTACCAAGCGCCTCTGGCTCGTCTTGCTGGCATGGGCGTTGACAGCCCCCGTCGCATTCGCGGGGACCTGCAAACTCACGTCCAACGGCGGGCAGCCGCTAAAAGCGGATATCAACCTTAGCAGCATCACGGCGGCGACGGCAGGCACAGCCGGCACCGTGCTCGCATCGCGCGACATTCCCTTGTCCGCTCTAAGTTACACGTGCGGCGACAACACCAACACCGAACTGCGCATGGCGATGGCCTCCGGTGCGGCACTGACGGCCGTGGACAACGTCTACACCACGTCGGTGAGTGGCCTGGGCATCCGCCTGCGCTGGCCTTCCACGACATGGTGGCCAAACGCCCTGCGCTGCCGTACTTCGGGTTCGAACAGCTGTTCGGTCCCGGCGGATTCCGTGCGCGTCGAACTGGTTCAGACCGGACCAATCAGGGCCTCGACCTTGCCCATCGGCACATACGGCACCGTGACGCTGCTGGCGCCGGACGACTCGAGCGCCGGCCAGGTCGTCGCGATGCGGGTAGTCGTCAGCGCGCCGATCAACGTGTTGGTAAACACCTGCGCGGTCACGTCCGACACCCGCGTCGACGTGGGCAGCTTCACCGACACCGCGTTCGACACCAAGTCCACCGGCCCCAAAGTCTCTTTCGACCTTTCGCTCAATTGCCCTAGCGCCTCCGCGGTCAGCATCACCTTCGACGGTGACGCACCGTTCGGCAGCGCCGTAAGCGGCCTGGTCTCCAATGACGGCAGCGCGAAGAACATCGCCGTTCAGCTTCTCGATTCAGGCGGAGTTTCGGGCGTGAAGCTCGCCAAAAAGTATTCGTTGGGGACTGTCACCGGCGCCAAGACCCTGAAGTACTACGCCAGGGCTTATCGACTGGGGACGCAATCAGTAACCGCGGGCGATATCGACGCATTTGTGGTCTTCACGCTCGATGTCCAGTAGCCGCAGTTCACTTCCCATTAGGAATACATCGTGAAACAAGTACTCATCATTGGTATCGCCACCGGCATATTGGCGACCACCGTCTCCGGCGGCGTCCTGGCGGCAACGCCAGCACGTGACGCACGCCAGGAACTCGATCAGCTCGATAACATGCGTCGCCAGCAGGCGATCCAGTCGGAAGTGGAACGGGAACGCGAACGCGAACGCGCCAGCCAGCAAGCCGCGCCGGTGAACGAAACATCGGGCGAGGCGGCCAAGCCAGCCGAAGCGAAGTTCATGATCTCCCGCATCACCCTGCTTGGCGATGACAATCCTTCGCCCAAAGTCACCGAGATCCTCGATGCGCGCCGCGATACGTTGATGGGCGCGAGCGAGATCATGGCGCTGGTCCGCGACCTTACCAACTACTACGCGGAGAACGGCTTTGTCACCACCGTCGTCGTGGTGCAGCCGGGGAAACTGAACGCCGGCGAACTCACGTTGGAAGTCAAATGGGGCACGATCGGCGGCATGACTGTCAACGGCAAGGAGCCCGGGTTTCGGGACCGAACCAGACTGTTTAGCGCCATGCCCTTTTCGACGGGCAAACGGCTGAACATGTCGGATGTCGATCAGGCCGTCGACAACCTGGTGCGCGGTGGCGGCGACGACAAGATCCGGATCGTCGCTGGCGAGCTCGAAGGCACATCGATACTCGATGTCACCAACACCACGCAGAAGATGTTCAGCGGCAGCGTTGGCGTCAACAACAACGGTCGCGAGAGCGACGGCTGGAACCAGTATTTCGCCTCGGTAGGGGTAACGAATCTCCTCGGCTTGAACGACAGCCTGTCGGCCTACTACTCGCAGCAAGACTACAACGACACCCGTAATCTGCAACAGATCGGCTCGGCCAGCTTCAGCATGCCGCTCGGCTATTGGACGCTTGACGCATCGTGGTCTGGGTCCCACTACGAGAACATCGTCGGCGGCATATTTGGCGACTACTTGAGCACCGGTACGTCCAGCCGCTACAACTTCCGCGCCTCGCGCGTCATGCACCGCGATGCCGACGGCAAGACTAGCGCCTACGTCAAGTTTGGCACGCGCAATAGCTACAACGACATCGAATACACGCCGGTCAGCGTCTCCACGAAGAAATACTCGGAATTCGGCATCGGCGTAAGCCATGTCGGGCAGGCACTTGGCGGCTGGGCATACGGCGATCTCAGCATCAGCGCTGGCGTGCCCTGGATGGGCGCGGCATGGCGCGACGATCCCGATCTCGCGGCGTTCGACATGAACTACACCAAGGTCAACGGCATGCTGACGTGGAATCGCTCGTTCCAGCTTGCCGGCATGGACTTCGAGTACGAACTGGGCTCTGGCTTCCAGTACTCGGAAGACTCGCTCGTCACCGACGCCAGATACAGCCTTGGCGATGAATACACGGTCCGCGGATTCAAGGACACGGCGTTCTACGGCGACAGCGGGGCCTACCTGTCCAACACCCTGCGCGTACCGCTCAGGTTCAACATCATCGGCGGCATCAACGTCACGCCGTTTGTCGGCTACGACCTTGGTTTCGTCAAGACCAACGGCCCCCAAGGAGGCACCGATTACGTGATCGGCGCTGCCGTCGGATTCAGATTCAGTGGCAAGTATTTCAGCAGTTCTCTCACCTACGGGTGGCCAATTGCTGCACCCGCCCAGCCGCAACCGCTGGCAAAGGCACTCAACTATCGGCTAGAAGCGCGCTTCTAAACAGCCCATCAAGCCAATTTCATAGCAACAGGTAGAAATGATGAAAGCAAGTCAAAAGAAACGAATTGCCGGCATACGTGCCAGGGGCGGCAGCGCTGAAACACTTGTCACGCAGCGTCCATCGAGCCTGCGGCCGCTTTGCGCTGCAATCATCGGCATGATGCCTATCCTTTCGGGGGCACAGATCACGCCGGATGCCAACGCCGAGCGTCGCCCATCGATGAACCAGACGGCCAACGGCACGCCGCTGGTGAATATCGTCGATCCCAATGCGCGCGGCATCTCGCACAACAAGTTCCAGCAATTCAATGTCGGACCGAATGGTGTTGTGTTCAACAACAGCATGAAGGACGGCATTTCCGCAATCGGCGGCCAGGCCATGAAGAACGCGGGGCTGTCCAACGAAGCGCGCGCAATTATCGGTGAAGTCACCGGCAACGGCCGAAGCTCGCTGAACGGCGCGATGGAAGTGTTCGGCCGCAAAGCCGACGTGATCATCGCCAACCCGAACGGCATTTCGGTCAACGGCGTCAGCACCGTCAACACCAACAGCCTGACGCTGAGCACCGGCCGCGTGCTCGAACAGGCGGACGGCAGCGTCCGGCTGGGCGTGGATCGCGGCAATGTCAGCATCGACGGTGCCGGTCTGTCGACCGATGGCCTGACCCACTTCGACATCGTCAGCCGCACCGTTCAGTTGAACGGTGAAGTCAACGGCAGCGCCGATGTGAAGGTGGTCGCAGGCGCCACCGAATTCAATCCGGAAACCCGCACGCACCAAGCTGTTGCTGGTGCAACCAATCAAGGCATCGCCATCGACGGCAGTCAGCTCGGCTCCATGTACGGCGGCCGCATCGAACTGGTCGCCACGGATAGCGGCGCTGGCGTACGCCACCAGGGCAATATCATCAGCGAACAGGATCTTCGCATCAGCGCCGCTGGCGACCTCCAGATCGGCGCGGCCCAGAGCAACAAAGGCAACATCGATCTCGACGGTCGCAATGTGACGGTCACCGGCTCGGAAAACAGCAACGGGCTGGGCCTGTACAGCCAGGGTGGCATCAATATCCACGGTGAAGAAACCGTGGGCCTGCAGGCAGATGTTGTTGCGTTTGGCGGCGACGTCTCTGTTGCCGGCCGCAATATCGTCGTCACTGAATCGCAGCAAGGCGGCGGCGCCGGCGTGGCCGGGCACGGCAACGTCACGCTTCAGGCAGCCGACACCGTCGACGTGCGCACCGGCATCCTCAGCGAAGCCGGCGCCATTGGCATCAGCGGTCGCAATGTGAGCGTCGCCGGAACAGAAAAGAGCGACGGCGCCGCCGTGATCGGCAAAGGCGACATCTCGCTCAATGCCCTGGAAAAGATGAACGTACAAGGCGACGTCCTGAGCAAGGCCGGCGCCATCGGCATCACCGCGACAGACGTCAACATTGCGGAATCGGCATTCGGCGCGGGTATCGGCATGGCCAGCGTCGGCGATGTGAAGATCGACGCAACGGGTGCGGTCGACATGCACGCAACGGTCTCGAGCGACGCAGGCTCGATCGCAGTTTCCGGCCGCGACATTACGATCGGCAGTTCCGAAAAGGGTCAAGGGATCGGCCTGTACAGCAAGGACGACATCTCGCTGACGGCGGCGGACTCCATCGACGTGACCACCGGTGTCCTCACCACGGATGGCGCCATCTCTATGGCTGCCGACAACATCACCGTCGGCGAATCCGATTACAGCCTGGGGTACGGCTTGCAGGGCCTGGGCGACGTCTCACTCGACGCTAAAAACGATGTCGCCGTGCATGCAGACATCAACAGCGTGCAGGGCGGCATCGATATCTCGGGTGCAAACATTGCCATTACGGAATCCGATAAAAGCTATGGCGACGGCTATGGTCTCAGGGGCCGTGACAATATCGCCCTGACTGCTTCGGAATCCATCAATGTGGACACCGGCGTTTACAGCTCGAACGGCGGCATCGACGTCAGCGGTCGCAATGTCACTTTGAACGGCTCGAAGAACTCGGGCGTTTCGATGCTGGCGCAAGGCGACATCTCCCTCGACGCGCTTGACAAGATGAACATCCATAGCGATGTCATCAGCCAAGGCAGCGGTATTGCAGTTTCGGGCGGCGATGTGGCCATCACCGAATCCGAGTTCAGCAACGGGCTGGGTGTGGCCGGCGCGGGCGACATCAAGATCGATTCGACCGGTGCCGTGAATATTCAGGCAGGTGTGCAGAGCGAAGACGGCAATATCGACATTTCCGGACAGAGCATCTCAATCAGTGGTACGGAGAAGAGCAACAACTTCAGCGTGTTCGGCTCCGGCGATATCACCTTGAGCGCGACTGACGACGTCACGGTCAACACCGGCGTGTACAGCGACAACGGTGGAATCGACATCTCGGGGCGGAACATTGAACTGGCGGGCTCGGATCGCACAAAGGGCAAGGTGCTGATTGGTCAGGGCGACATCGCGATCAATGCTACCGGGGACGTTGGCGTGCGCGCCGACATCGTCAGCAACAACGGGGCGCTAGACATTTCAGGGCGCAACATTTCTATCACGGAATCGGCCGACAGCGACGGCACGGGCCTCGCTGCTCACGGCAACATCACGCTGCAGGCCGCCGATAACGTGGAGCTGAATACCGGCGTCCTCGGCGAGAGCAACATCAACATCTCTGGGCGCAACATCAACCTCGCCGGCAGCGAAAAGAGCGACGGTGTTGCGCTGGCCGCTCTAGGCGACATTTCGCTGAAGGCACTCGAGCAAATCGGCGTGCACGCCGATGTAATGAGCCAATCTGGCGTCATCACTATCGATGCGTCGTCGCTGCTCCAGCATGCGGCCAACATGTTCGCATTGAATAGCGCGGCCAACACGTCCATTCCGGCAATTCGGATCAACGTCGGCGACTACACGATCGAAGGCGAGCTCTTTGCCGTCAACATGCTGGGCGACCCGATCGAAGGCGCGGAGATCCGGCTGGTCCAAGGCAACTACGTGGTCTACGGCCAGGATGGTGAGCCGATTCAAGGTGCGCGGGCGGTCTCGAACGCTCAGGTCTCCGCATCGAGCGGCAATATGGTTATCACCGCGGACAACATGCAGTCCACCGGTGGCGCCCTGATCACCGGTGACGGCACGCTGGAAATCGATGTCGCGCAGTTGCTGAACAACAGCGGCCTGATTAACTCGGGCGGCTCCATCGTTGCGAAGGCAACTACCTTCGAGAACGATGGCTACATCGGCGGCGGAGGCGACATCGCCATCGACGCCGGCCAGTTGGAGAACGCAGGCGGCATTATCTCGAACGGCGCGATCACAGCCTCAACAGAAAATCTGGTCAACACCGGCATGGTTTTGGCCAATGGCGACGTGACCTTGCAGGCGTCGGATGAGCTGGACAACGCCGGTATGCTGATATCCGGCGGCGCGCTGTCGATCCATGACACCAATAAGCTTGTCAACCATGACGATGCGTGGATTCAAGGTGCGTCGGTCAATATTCGCGACATGGACGTATTGTCCAATGCCTCGGGAGCGACGATCACCACCTCTGCCGGCGACATCAATATCGCCGCATTGAACCGCCTCGAAAATACCAGCGCGAAAATTTACGCCGCAGGCAACTCAAGCATTGCCGTTGGTGGGAGTCTTGACAACGCGGACGGCGGTAGCATCGGCGCAGGTGGCTCACTCGATATCGACGCCGCGACCGTCAAGAACGGCGGCGGCGCGTCTCTGGTCGCCAAAACCGACCTTGGCATTACCGCTGACAGCATCGACAACACCGGAGAAGGCATGATCTCCGGCGACACGACCGCGCTGAATGCGAACACCATTACAAACAATGGTGGCGCTGCCATTCAGGGTATTTCAGGAATTTCGATTGAAGCACAATCCCTGACCAATTCCGGCAATAGCAACATCCTCGGCGATGGAACGATTGACATTGCGGCGGCGGACGTCATCAATACAGGCACGTCGCTGATCCAGGCCGCCGAGCGCCTCACCATCGCTACCGAACGTCTGCGCAACGCAGAACAAAGCAACATCCAAAGTGGCGATGCACTCCGGGTAGAAGGACTCGCGGATGACAGCGGCGTCCAAGCTGCGGCAACTCGCATCGACAACAGCGACGGATCGATGCTTTACGGCGCAAACAGCGTCGACCTCATTGCGGACACTGTGTCGAACGTTGGCGACATGGTGCCCGAAGGCACCGCAGCGAGCGACGTGCCAGTGTCGTACATCTATTCGGACGGCGCGGTAAACATCGACGCTCAAACGGTGACGACCAAGGGCAATAGCCAGATCGCAGCAACGAACGAAATCAATATCGATGCGAACTCCGTGTCGAATGGAACCGGTGCTGCGATTGCAACCGATGGGCAACTGACGGTCAAAGCGAGCCGCCTCACCAATCGCGGCGTGATTGCGGCCAACAGCATGAACGTGACCACGAACACCTTCGACAACAAGTACGGCAATGTGGAGGCCAATCGAGACGCCAACATCCAAACCCAGGCGTTCCTCAACCAGGAAGGCAGTATCGTTGCCGGTAGGAACCTGAAGCTCAAGACCCAGGATTCGCTGGTATTCGGCGGCGATGACGGAAATGCCGGCGCGATGACTTCGAACGGTACGCTGGATGTGCATAGCAGCGGCAACATCTTCGTGGAAGACAAGGTTGAGAACTACGGTTCCATCTCGTTGAAATCGGATGGCAATATTTACAACAACGGCGCGATGATTAGCCTCGGGGGCGTTTACCTGACGGGCGACAGCATCTACAACTACGCCAACAGCCTGATCTGGGGTATGCAGGAGGTGTCGCTCGACGCCACCAATGGGTCGATCTATAACAAGCGCAACGGCAATATCCTGAGCCAGGGCAATATGTTCCTGAAGGCAACGGAATCCATCATCAACGAGGCCGGAACGATCCGCAGCGAGAACGATATGGCGCTCGATGCGAAACGTATTGAGAACCGGAGCGCATATACCGGTGGCGACGTCACCGCAGGCCCGTATGTCCAGGAGTATGGGTACGACAAGGAATGGCGCGATATTACCTCGACGACGGAATATAAGTTGTGGATCGCACTGCCCACCTTCACATCGGATATTGCGCTCGACAAGACGGCCGAAATTTCGGCTGGCGGTAACATGTTTATCAACAAGAGCGAGGGTTTTGAAAACCCCAAGCCTTCGCTGTTGAACGAAGGTGGCATTATCGCTTCGGGTAAGAACATGTTTATCCGCGGCGACGTCACCAATCAGCCAAAATATTCATCCGTCAACCTCTTCGACTACGTAACCCAGCCGCTCCCCGGCGATGGCGTTTACCTGTGGACCTACTGGAGCGAAAGCGTTCACATCCCCAATCTCTACAACTTGTTCGATTGGTTGTACGGCAAGGCCAATATTTGCGACGTAAGTCCCTCGAGTTGCCGTACCGTAACAATGGGAGGCAACACCTACACCTATAGCATCGGCGACGACCTTAACGGAAGACGCGACCAAGGATACCCGCAGAAGGCGCTAAAGGATATGGACGGCGCCCAGATCACCCTGATCATGTCCACGCTTTTCGGCCCCACATGGAAAGCCATGGGAGAAGCCGATATGCAGGCGCGTTGGGCGGAGTTGAAAAAGAACGACAACGCAGAACTGAAGCAGATGAAGCAGTACTTCCTGCCTCAGGAAAAGGGCGCGATCTCTGCCGGCGGCAGCATCGTTCAAGAAGGTGGAAGTTTCTCCAACGGCATCGGCGGCGTAAAGCAAGAGAACAAGACCATCACGGTCAACATCGGCGACCAGAAAGTGGATGCCGTGACCCCGGCGTACGACGTATCCGTCAACATCAAGAAGTTCGAGGAACTGGAAATGGGCATCAGCACGCTGCCCACCCTTCAGGACCTGATCAGCGTGAAGGGCATGTTCAACACCTCTTCCGACTGGCGCAAGAAAGGCGAGACAAAAGAAAAGTCCAACCAGGCCAACGTGGACGCGCCTACCACGGAGGGCATCGACACCCCCACCGGCGAACGTGCCCGCGGTTACACGCTGGGCTTGGCGCAGGGCGACGAGGTCCCCAGGAGCACGGGCCCGAAGGTTGTGCCAATGTATGAGACCGCCATGGAGTTCATGGACCAAAGCAAGTTCTATGGCACTGACTACTTCTTCGACCAGATCGGCTACGACTCGACCGTCCCGGCCTATGTAATTGGCGACAATTACTTCATCAACGAGCTGATTCGCCGTCAGATCAACGACGCCGTCGGCACGTTCTTCGCTGTGCGCGATAACGTGCAGGGCGCCGACATGGTCAAGATGTTGATGGACAACGCAGGCGAAGTCGCAGCCAACTCCGACCTCGGTCTGGTGGTTGGCCAAGCGCTGAGCAAGGAACAGATCGGGGCGCTCGACCAGGACATCATCTGGTACGTGAACGAGAGCGTTGACGGCGAGACCGTGCTGGTGCCTCGCGTCTACCTCGCCAAGACGACCATGACACAGATCCGTGATGGCGAAGCCAATGGTGCGGCCGTCGTCAGCGCTGGCGACCATATCGTCATTGACGCCGACAGCATGACCAATGCCAGCGGATCGATCGTTGCTGGGGGCGACGTGATCATCCGCGCGAAGGACGATCTGGTCAATGTCAGCGCGGGCATGACCGGTGGCATCTCTGCAGGCGGAAGTGTGTCGCTGGATTCCATCAACGGCTCGATCAAGAACAACGGCGCCTACATCAGCGCGGGCCAGGACGTGTTCATGAAGGCCGACAACGGCTCCGTGGACATCAGCGCCAGCGTGGGCTACGACGCCGACGGCAAGCACCGGATCCATGAATTTGCCGACAGCATCAACGCCGGCGGCAACATCCAGATCAAGGGGAAGGATGTCACGCTGAACAGCGCCACTATCGATGCCAAGAAAAACGTGGGCATCGAGGCGACAAGCGGCTCTATCCAGTCCAACGAGATGCACGAGATGGATGCGGATTTCAGTCACAGCTACCAAGGCGGTGGGCTGAACTTCAAGATCACGGAAAACGTGTCGTCAAGTGCTGACGGTATTGGCAGCACGATCAAGGCCGGTGAAGGCTTGGGCATGAAGGCTGCCGAGGACATCGTCCTGGAAGGCGGTAAATATTCGGGCGAGAGCGGCAAGATGGAGGCCGGCAATAAACTCGATATCAAGACCAGTACCGACTACGACTATAGCTACGAGCATATCTCCATCCAGGAGCTGTCGTTGGGCGGCCATGTGTCCATGGCGGGTCATACTGCCAGCGCTGGGGCGGGTGTGATTTCGGGCGGCTATGCGGAAGCTGGCCTCAATGACCCGACCAGTCGGCAAACCAACCAGGCGTCGAATGCCACGGACGCACGCCGTCCGGGCAAGGCGAACATGAACGACACAATAGGCGCGGAGTTCGGCCTGAGCAAAATCACGGAGACTTCGACTGAGCAATCGCTGACCAACAAGAACGCGCAGTTGAACTTTGGCAGTGGCGGACTGGACATGAGCGCCGGCACGGTCGATTTTGGCGGCGCCGACATCAAAACGCCTGGTGCACTGTCGATTGCCGCTGACACGATTCAAACCACCAAGTACGAGGACAAGAAGGACTCCACGTACTCGAAGACCGAGTCGTTTATCGGCGTCAAGGTTGAAGGTCACAGCGCTATCGCCGATACGTTCAACAAGTACACCGATCTCGGCATTAATGGTGGAATGGACGGCAACGTCGATGGTGGCATGACCGCGATGCAGGTTGCCGGCGACGTTTCCAATCTCGTTTTCAACGATCTGGCGGGCACCTCGGTCAGTTTTGGCATCGAAACGTCGACCACCAATAGCAATACGAAGGAGCGCTCCCAGAACGTCAACACCCTCGACGCTGGGTCCATCTCGATGACGGCCAAGAACGATATCGATCTGGCCGGTGTCAAGATGAAGGCTGACAACGTTTCTCTGGAAGCCGGCAACGACATCTCTATCGAGACCGCCAAGGCCTGGTCGGAAACCAACACCTCGACGGACTCGTACAAGGCCGGCATCAGCGAGGGCGCTTCCTGCTCGGCAATCGGTGGGTGCGGCGTCGGTGTGTCGATCGACGTCAGTGGATCGCACGACCAGTCCAGCGAGTCCAGCACGAAGAACACCACGTCGACCATCGACTCCAAGGAGTTCTCGATGAAGACCGGCGGCGATGCCACGCTGGCTGGCACCACCGTCAACACGAATACCGCCAAGCTCAATGTCGGCGGGGATCTCAATATCGAGACCGTGCAGGACACCGTGGACAACGATCGCTCGAATGCGAATTGGAGCTTCTCCGTCGGCGCGGCGGTTACGACCAATGGCATCATCATGCCAACGGTAGGGGCAAGCGCCGGCGGCGGATCGGAGTATCGGGACGAGCGCACATCGGCAGCGCAGGCGGGAATCGTTGCCAAAGACAGTGTCGAGGCCACAGTCGGCGGTGACGTCAACCTGGCCGGCGGTAAATTGGTCTCGGAAAGCGGCAAGGGCAAGCTCGATGTCGGCGGCGAGATCAACGCGAAAACCGTATCCGACACCATCGAACAGGATGGCGGTTACGGTGGTGGTGGCGGCGGCGTCGGAATGACTTCAGTGGGCTCCATCAGCGGATACGGCAGCACCGTGGAAGAAGTGCACAAGCAGACCGACCGCAATGCAACCATCGCCGGTTTCGAGATGAGCGAGGGCACTCAGATCAATGGGGACCTCAACCGCGATGCGTCCAAGGCAACGGAAGTTATCCGCGACGAAGTCATAGCTGGCAACAGCTTCTCGTTCACGGTTGGTATCGGCGACCTGGCGGATGCTGCGACGAAAAAGGGCAAGTACGACATGGACGGGAATACGCCCGATGGTGGTACGTACCGGCCTCTGCCCGACGTGGACACCCCGAACTGGCGTCCGGCGGACACCCCGGATGCGCCGCACACCCGCCCCGATACGCCCGATGCGCCGCATCATCCGGTGACGCCGGACCATACGCCGGCGCCGGATCATCCAGTGACGCCGGACCATCCAGTGACGCCGGACCATAAGCCAACGCCAGAACCGCGGCCCCTCACGCCGGAGGCCCCGATCAAGCCGGTGCCCAACGACCGGGGGACATCCGTCACGCCGGAGCATACGATTACCCCGACGCACAACGGTACGTCGGAGATCGTAAAGCCGGTTAGACCTGACACGGCCCAGCCGCTGCCGACGCCGCCGGTTACGCCGCCGGCAGCGCCGAAGAAGTGGGCGCCCGTGGACACGTCCTCGGGCCTGAATAAGCCGGTACAGCCGACCCCGGGCGGCAACGGCAAGTCGTATGACACGATTGGCGTGCGGGATCTGCCAGTGCTGTCGCCTGGCTCGTCAACCGCGCCGTCCATCATGCCGAAGCCGAACACCGGCAACGCGGGTAAGGACGTTACGCCGATTGGCGAAAGAACTCTGCCAACGCTGTCGCCGGGTTCCAACACCGGTGTGCCGGTCATGCCGAAACCGTCCGAGAAGTTCCCGACCGGCAAGGACACCAGTCCGGTCGACGACGGCGGCATGGCACGGAGGTATTCGCGCTAATCCGCAACACGGGACGCCGCAACGATCCCCAGAGCCAGCTAGCGCGGCATGCTAGTTGGCAGGCAGTTCGAGTCAGGTTGATCGACTGCCTTTTGACACCCCACGCTTGCGAAAGCGTGGGGTTTTTTATTGCCGAACGGTTTCGTCGGGCGAATCACAATTCAGGACCGGATTCGCACCCTGTGCTACTCACCGAGCGCCACCCCCTCGCGCCGCGGATCAGCGCCACCTGCCCACACGCTCTTGCCGTCAGGGCCGGTCTTGCGCATGATGGCCTGCGTGCCGCTGGTCATCTCGATCTCCGCAACCTGATGCCCTTGCTGCTTCAGCGCTTCAACCAGTTGAGGCGTCACAAGGCCCTTCTCCACTTCGGTGGGACCGTTGCGACTACCAAAATTCGCCATGCCGACTGCCTGCTGCACATCCATGTCCCAGTCCAGCAAGCCGACCAGTGTCTTGGAAACATACTCGATGATCTGCGAGCCACCCGGCGAACCCACTGCTGCCACCAGCCTGCCGCTCTGACGATCGAACACCAGCGTCGGTGCCATCGACGACCGCGGGC
Source organism: Cupriavidus pauculus (assembly GCF_008801835.1). Lineage (GTDB taxonomy): Bacteria > Pseudomonadota > Gammaproteobacteria > Burkholderiales > Burkholderiaceae > Cupriavidus > Cupriavidus pauculus. Next base: position 44,775 of record NZ_VZOW01000002.1, read on the forward strand.
GTTTGCCCGCCTGCACGCGGTTGGCCACCGGCTTGCCGTTCTCGCTTGGCGCGAACGAGAAATCGGTCAGTTGGTTGTTGAGCATGAAGCCGCGCACCATGATGTGCGATCCGAAATACGATTCGATCGTGGTGGTCATCGACACCGCGCCGCCACGGTTGTCCACGGCAACGATCTGTGATGTCGAAATACGCGGCGGCGAGCGGTCCGGCGCGAACGCCACCTTCACGCCAGCCGGCGTGCCAGGCTGGGCCTTGCCCATGCTCTTGTCACCGATGAGCGCGGCACGTTCGCTCAGGTATGCCGGATTGACCATCGCGCTGACATCCACGGGCACGAAATCCGCATCCGCCACGTAGAGACCGCGGTCAGCATAGGCCAGGCGGTCGGCCTCGGAAATCGCATGCACCGCCAGCGGATCGGCTTCCATGAGCGCCGGCGTATTGACTTGCCTCGGCTTGAGGCTGGCCAGCGCATAGCGTGGGTCGCGTTTCTCCAGCGCTTCAAGCGTACCCAGGATCTGCGCGATGGCGATGCCGCCCGATGACGGCGGCGGCATACCGCACACCTTCCACTGCTTATAGTCGGTGCACACGGGCACGCGCTCCTTGGCCTTGTAACCATGGAGGTCGGCCGTCGAGAGGCTGCCCGGATTGCTGTGCGCATTCACCTTCGCGGCAATGTCCCGCGCAATCGGACCGCTGTACAGCACATCCGGCCCTTTCCTGGCGATTTCGCGAAGCGTCTGCGCCAGTTGAGGATTCTTGATGATCGTGCCGACCGGCTTGGCCTTACCCTGAGCATCGAGGAAGTAGCTGCTCATCTCGGGCGAGCCGGCCATGAACTTGTCCGCCGCCACCTGGGTGTAAAGCCGTTGCGACATCGGGAAACCTCCCTCGGCCAGCGCGATCGCCCGCTGAAACAGCCGCGACCACGGCAGGCGCCCATGCTGCCGATGGGCCATTTCGAGAGCGCGCAGCACCCCCGGCACGCCGACCGATCGCCCACCGATCTGGGCTTCGGAAAACTCCATCGGCTTGCCGTCCGGACGCATGAAGAGATTTTCGGTAGCGCCGGCCGGCGCGGTTTCTCGACCGTCATAGGCCTGCACCCGCTTGCCGTCCCAATACATGATGAACGCGCCGCCGCCGATGCCAGTGGCCTGCGGTTCCACCAGCGTCAGCACCGCCTGCATGGCTATCGCCGCGTCGATGGCCGATCCACCGGCGCGCAGAATCTCGCGGCCAGCTTCGGTGGCCAGCGGATTGGCCGCGGCGGCGATATGTTTTTGGGCAAACGTGGTGGTCATGCCGGGCCTGTATCCCGACGAGACCTCGGGAGCCGGCGGCATCGCTGCTGTTGCGGGCGCTGCCGCGGTGGCGGGCGCTGCCACGGCCTTGGGCTCCTTTTCCGTAGTGCCGCAGGCCGCCAGTAGCGAGACCACGGCCACGGCCAGCACGCCGCGGTGCAGCATCGTTGCGGACACAAGCGGTGTCTGCGCGGGGTTCGACAAGGAATCTGCCCGGCGCACCGCCGGGATTACTGCCACTGCGTCTGCCATGCCATCTCTCCTGGGGGGAAGCTGTGGCGATTGTAGCGACGATCAGCGCATCCGGAATCGCAAATGTTCCGCATGGCGGTGGTTACCGGCATCGCTCAGGGAGACGACGCGTGACGAGGGCCGGCGATCGGCGGCATTGCGGCGGGCAAGTGGGTGGCCGGTAGGGGATGGCTGGAAAATTGCCAGTGAGCGGCGTCGGACCGAAGCCCTCCAGAGCAATCCACAGCCGTTCAACCACGGCGCTCCAGCGCGTCGCTCAGGTTTCCGCTTGCGCGACGTCCGACATGCCATTGCCCAGCGACGACATCACCGCCATCAACTGTTCGCGCAGCCAGCGGTTAGCGCCATCGTTCTCGCCGCCCGCATGCCAGTACAGATGCAGTTCCAGCGACGGCACCTTGAATGGCAGCGACAGCAGCCGGTTGGCGTACGGTTCATTGGCAATGCGCGCATAGCGCAGCGGCAGCGTGGCCAGCAAATCGGTACAGCTGACCACGCGGCAGGCGGCCGCATAATGCTGGCAGCGCAGGCGCACGCGGCGCGTCAATCCCATACGGTGCAGCGCCTGATCCTCGAGGCCGGCGCCGCGGCGGCGCGACGACACGTGGACGTGCTCGGCCGACAGATATCGTTCGAGCGTCAGTTCCTTCTTGACCAGCGGATGATCGCGCCGCGCCAGCACCACCATCGGATCCGACATGAATGCGCTGTGATGGATGGCCGGTGACACCGGCAACAGGATGTCGATGGCGGCATCGATGGTGCCCGCCAAAAGTTCCGACTCCATTTCCCGCCGATCAAACCGGATCGCCGCGATCTCCACGTGCGGCGCCATGGCCGTCACACGTGCCATCAACGGCGGCAGCAGCGTGGACTCCAGCGCATCGCGCATGCCGATCGTGAAGCGCCGCGTGGTGTTGGCAGGATCGAAGTGCGGCGTGTCCTGCAGCGTGCGCGCGAACGATTGCAACGCACCGCGCACTTCGCTGGCCAGCGACCGCGCCAGTGGCGTGGGTGCCATCCCCTGCCCCCGGCGCTCGAACAGCGGATCGTCGAACAGCGTGCGCAAGCGGCCCAGCGCGTGGCTGACGGCCGGCTGCGTCAGGTTGAGTTGTCGCGCCGCGGCGGTGATACTGCCCTCGCTGTAGATGGCGTCGAACACGACGAAGAGGTTGAGGTCGATCCGGCTGAGCTGCATCGCAAGTTCCTGCTCGATAGTTTCACTTCACGCGACGGCGTCGATCTTGGGGATGACGCCAGGGCCGATCCGCGGATCGGCCCTGGCGCCCCTCCGCTGCCGCGCATTCTGGCATGAAAATGCAGGATATTGATACTGGCCAATCCAGAAAATTCATTTTTCTTATTGCCTGGGTTGGGCTAGAGTAGCCAGCAGTCGGCACAGGCGTGCCAGGACGGACTTACCCCGCCCACAAGGGAAACCGAGGAGACCCCATGCAATTCGAGTACTCGCCGAAGGTCAAGGAAATGCAGGCCAGGCTGCTGGCGTTCTTCGACCAGCACATCTATCCCAATGAAAAGCGCTTCTACGCCGAAGTCCAGGCCAATCGCGAAGCCGGCAACGCATGGGTGCCCACCAAGGTCGTCGAGGAACTGAAGCCGCTGGCGCGCGAAGCCGGGCTGTGGAACCTGTTCCTGCCCCGCTCCAAGCGCGCGCCCGAAGGCCTGTCGAACCTGGAATATGCGCCGATGTGCGAAATCATGGGCCGGGTGCCCTGGTCGGCCGAAGTCTTCAACTGCGCGGCGCCCGATACCGGCAATATGGAGACGCTGGAGCGCTATGCCACCGAGGAACTGAAGGATCAATGGCTGGAACCGCTGCTGCGCGGCGAGATCCGCTCGGCCTTCCTGATGACGGAACCGGCCGTGGCGTCGTCGGACGCCACCAACATCGCCTGCCGTATCGAGCGCGATGGCGATCACTACGTGATCAACGGCACCAAGTGGTGGTCGTCGGGCGCAGGCGATCCGCGCTGCAAGGTTTACATCGTGATGGGCAAGACCGATCCCGACGCCGGCCGCCATGAGCAACAGTCGATGATCGTTGTGCCTGCCGATACGCCGGGCATCACGATCAAGCGCTTCCTGCCCGTGTTCGGCTACGACGACGCGCCGCACGGCCACATGGAAATCGAACTCAAGAACGTGCGCGTCCCGGCCGCCAACATCCTGCTGGGTGAAGGCCGCGGTTTCGAGATCGCCCAAGGCCGCCTGGGCCCGGGCCGCATTCACCACTGCATGCGCAGTATCGGCGTGGCCGAGCGCGCGCTGGAATTGATGTGCAAGCGCAGCCTCGAACGTGTGGCATTCGGCAAGCAGATCGCCCGTCATGGCGTGACGCAGGAACGCATCGCCGAAGCCCGTTGCGATATCGAAATGGCGCGACTGCTGACGCTGAAGGCCGCCTACATGATGGACACCGTTGGCAACAAGGTCGCCAAGGCCGAGATTGCGATGATCAAGGTCGTCGCACCCAACGTGGCACTGCGGGTGATCGACTGGGCCATCCAGGTGCACGGCGCGGCCGGCGTATCGAGCGACTTCCCGCTGGCCAACTGGTGGGCGCATCAGCGCACGCTGCGCCTGGCCGATGGTCCCGACGAGGTGCACCGCAACGCGATCGCCAAGCTGGAACTGGCCAAGCACATGAGCCTGAATCCGGACAGCGTCGAGATGCCCGTGACGCGCGGATCGTGATGACGGCTGCGCGCGCAACGATCGCGCGCGCCTGACACGGCAATCGGCAGATCAGACCAGAAAGCCCGACAGCAAAACTGTCGGGTTTTTTGTTTGGTTCGGACTGGTTTCGGGCTAATCAGGGGCTGATACGGGTACGGGGTGAGGCGCGGTTCATCCACCGCCAGCAGGGTTTTTCCTTCTGTGCTCTAATGCCCCGGCCAATCTTCCATGGAGAGCGTTGTTCATGATCGACGTCTACACGTGGGCCACTCCCAATGGCCACAAGGTCCATATCATGCTCGAGGAATGCGGACTCGAGTACAAGGTTCACCCGATCAATATCGGCGCCGGCGACCAGTTCGGCGAAGCGTTTCTCAAGATCAGTCCCAACAACAAGATTCCCGCCATCGTCGACTCCGACGGTCCGGACGGCAAGCCAATTTCATTGTTCGAATCGGGCGCGATCCTGTTGTACCTGGCCGGCAAGACCAGCAAGTTTCTGCCCGAGGACGTGCGCGGCAAATATGACGCGCTGCAGTGGCTGATGTTTCAGATGGGCGGCGTCGGACCGATGCTGGGTCAGGCGCACCACTTCCGCATCTATGCGCCCGAGAAAATCGAGTACGCGGTCAATCGCTATACCAATGAAGCGAAGCGTCTGTACGGCGTGATCGACAAGCAGCTGTCCACGCATCCGTGGCTGGCCGGAGACAGCTACTCGATTGCCGACATGGCGACGTTCCCGTGGCTGCGCAGCTGGCAAAACCAGGGCGTGGAACTCGACGACTACCCCAACCTGAAGCGCTGGTTCAACGAGATCGCCGAACGTCCGGCGGTCAAGCGCGCCGTGGAGGTTCTGGCCAAGGAGCGCAAGCCGCTGCGCACCGACGCCGAGCGCGAAGTGCTGTTCGGCGCCACGCAGTATCAGCGTCGCTGAAATCAAGCCGCGCCAGATGACGACGCGCCGCGCGCTCGGGCTACACGCCATGCGGGCGCGCGTCATCGCGCCGGACCGCCAGCGCCGACGTCAGTCCGCAGGCGGGCGCGTGCAACAGAGCAGCCCCGCCGCGGGCGACAGCGCATCGATGCAATAGTCGTCGCCGGGCGACGGCGCGAAGGCCGTGCCCGGGGGCAGATAATCGGTATGTAGTTCTGCAGGATGATCTTTATTGCGCCACTGCAGGCACAATGCGCCGTGGTGACAGGCGGCCCAGACCAGCCCGCACGCGTGCAGTCGCTCGCCCCAATCTGCCTCGTCCGGACCGAGCGCGGCAAACTCCCCAAATCCTGCGCCGCGAGACGGCGCATTCAGTGACTGCGCGACGGTGCTCACCAGCACGCTGTCGAGCACTGTCTCCATCTCCATATGCAGACCCGGCTGGGGGACAAAGATGTCGCCGCCAGTCAGCAACGCGACCTCGCGGCCGTCGGCGATGACACGCACGCCGCCGTCGAGGCAAGCCCACCATTGCGGCGAAGCCTGCTGCGCTAACGCTAAGGGATAACGCTGTGCCGCGGGCAAAACCGCGTGATGGCAGGCGAGCCCGAGGCCGGCCGTTGCCGGAATGACACATAAGGGGGATACGACGCGGGTGTCGGCAGTGGCCATCGGCCCCGGCAAATCGCGATGTACGCGGGCGTCGAAGAAGGTGAAAAATTGCATGGCATTCCCTTTAAACAGAGCATGGGACGCGAGTGGTCCCGGAATGCGCAATGGCGGCGTGAAGCGGTTTTCCGCCCGACGACCCTTGCGCAACAGCCCCGTTTCGGCACGATGTTTGGCATCGTCCGGTCAGCCATTGGTGCTGCATCCTTTGCTGGATGCATCCCTTAAGATGAGGATCTGGCACCGATAGAACGACGAACTATAAGTTGTCGTTACCGATAGGTCAAACCCTTAGGCTCGCTCGACTTAGCGACTTATTATCCACAAAGCAGTATATGACAGCAGACCCATTAAAGCTGTTCGGCCGTCATCTGACTTGGCTGCGCAAGCAGCGCGGATGGTCTCAGGAAGCGCTGTCGCTGGAAAGCGGCTTGGCGCGATCGTACCTCAGCGGCATCGAACGCGGCACGCGCAATGTTGCGCTTTATAACATATGTACGCTTGCAGATACCCTCGGCGTTGCGCCGATGGAGATGCTCGATTTTAGAAAGCACGACAAAAGTGACACCGTGGACGCCATGCGTTCACCGTTCGACGCCCACCAGTCGCCCGCGGTGCAGGCCACCTTACGCTATATGGCCGAACTTAACGATGTCGATCGCGATGTCGTGGCGGGCGTGGCGCGCGCACTGGCGCGCCGGCATAGCCGCTAGGCTGCGCGGCGCCGCCTGGCGCCATGGCAGCGACGCCTTAGCGTCACTCTGCGCCACCGCCGCGCGCACGCCGCTCAGACGTTCAACATACCCTGACGCTCGATGAAGGCGATTACCTGATCGAGGCCCTGGCCCGACTTGACGCTTCCCATCACGAACGGGCGCTCGCCGCGCATCTTGCGTGTGTCGCTTTCCATGATGTCGAGCGACGCGCCGACGTAAGGCGCGAGATCGGTCTTGTTGACCACCAGCAAATCCGATTTGGTAATGCCGGGGCCGCCCTTGCGCGGAATCTTCTCGCCGCCCGCCACGTCGATCACGTAAATCGTCAGATCCGACAATTCCGGACTGAACGTGGCCGCAAGGTTGTCGCCGCCCGATTCGATAAAGACGATATCGGCATCGGGAAACTTCGCCAGCATGCGGTCCACAGCTTCCAGATTGATCGATGCGTCTTCGCGAATCGCAGTATGCGGACAGCCGCCCGTTTCCACACCCATGATGCGCTCGGCCGGCAATGCGCCGGAGATGGTCAGCAGGCGCTGGTCTTCCTTGGTGTAGATGTCGTTGGTGATGGCGATCAGGTCATAGTGATCGCGCATGGCCTTACACAGCATCTCCAGCAAGGTGGTCTTGCCGGAGCCGACCGGGCCGCCGACGCCAACGCGCAACGGTGGGTGCTTTTTGGTACGTGTCATGTTGGGATCCGTGTCAAACCGCTTCAGGAGCGGAAAAGGCGTGAATATTGCGTCTCGTGCCGCGCGGACAGCAAGCCCAGCATCGGCGAAAAAGTGGAGAGTTGCGGCGGATCGGCGTTGGCGCGACGCTCGGCCTCATCGACCGTGTCGAGTACGGCACGATGCAGGCCGCGCAGGATCTGCTGGCCAGCCACCTGCCCCAGGGGCACGGCCTTCAGCGCCGCGGCCACCTGGTTCTCGGCCCAGTTGAAGGCGTAGGCGGCCAGCCCATCGCGCGCGTCGATGCCAAGCGCCACGCAGGCCGCGGTGAACGCGGTGGGCAAACATAACGGCGAGATCGTGCGTAACGCATCGCGCATGGGGTCGTCGCCCCACGCCATTTGCGTCACCAGCTTCGCCAGCGACCATCCCATCTGCTCGGTTTCCAGCCGCAATTCCGAAGTTTCGCGCGTGACATGAAACCACGCATTCCATCGCTCCAGCGCGGCGCGATCCTGCGCCTGCCAGGCGCGATGCAGCAGCAGCCAGACTGGCGCCTCGCACTGCGCCTGCACATGGTTGAGGTTGTCGTGGATCCAGCGCTCGGCGGTCGCGGCGTCACGCACCAGGCCGCAGTCAATCGCCGCTTCCAGCCCCTGCGAATAACTGAACCCGCCGATCGGCAGCGCGGGCGATGCAAGATGCAACAGCGAAACAAGTTGCGGCAATGCAGTCATGGACGCTCAGTGCTTGTGTCCGCAATCGGCACCGTGCCCATGCCCGCAATCATGCGGATGGCTGTGGTCGTGGTGCCCGTGCGAATGGTCGTGGCCGTGCGAATGGTCGTGGCCGTGCGAATGGCCGTGGCTGTGGCCGTGGCTGTGGTCGTGCGCATGCGAATGGTCGTGGCCGTGATGCTCGTGGAACACGGCCTGCGCCGTCGCATAGTCCTCGGCGAATGTCGCGTCGTGCCCGTGCTTGTGCCCGCCGCCATAAGCGCCGGCTTCCGGCTCGAACGGCAACTCCGCGCGTTCGAGCCGCACGCCTAGCCGGGCGAGCATGTCGGCCAGCACCGGGTCGTACTCGAGACGCAGATAGTCGCGCCCGACTTCCACGGGTGTATGGCGATTGCCAAGGTGATACGCGGCTCGCATCAACGACAGGGCATCGGTCGACGACACCTGCAAAACGGATTCAGGCGCGGCGTGAACTTCGACGAACGTGCCATCCTGCGCCACCAGCAAATCGCCGCCGCGCAGCACCGTGCCGCGCGGCAGGAATACTGCCGCCTCGTTGCCGTTATCGAGCACGGCGCGCAGGCGGCTCTTGCTGCGTTCGCCAAACGGCAAGACCAGCTTGGGTGCGTTGCGCACCAGCACGGGCGCAATGCCGTGTGGGGCGGGCAGGTGTTTATCGATGTGGATCACGGCTCAGAACAGGAAGTAACGCTGCGCCATTGGCAGCACAGTTGCGGGCTCGCACATCAGCAGTTGGCCATCGGCCACCACCTGGTAGGTTTCCGGGTCCACCGTGACATGCGGTTGCCAGGCATTGTGCACCATGTCGCGCTTGCTCACCGTGCGCGTGCCATGCACGGCGGCGAGCGTCTTGGCCAGCCCGTAGCGGCCGCCCACGTCGGCAGCCAGCGCGGCCTGCGAGACGAAGGTCAGCGACGACTTGTGCAGCGCGCCGCCGGCCGATGCGAACATGGGCCGATAGTGCACCGGCTGCGGCGTCGGTATCGACGCGTTCGGATCGCCCATCGCCGCCGCCGCGATCATGCCGCCCTTGACGATCAGGGTAGGCTTTACGCCGAAAAACGCCGGGCGCCACAGCACGAGGTCGGCCCATTTGCCCACTTCGATCGACCCCACTTCATGGGCAATGCCATGGGTCAGCGCCGGATTGATCGTGTATTTGGCGATATACCGTTTGACGCGGAAATTGTCGTGGCCGCCGCGCGCATCGTTCGGATCGCCGGGCAGCTTGCCGCGCTGCGCGGCCATCTTGTGCGCGGTCTGCCAAGTGCGCAGGATCACCTCGCCCACCCGTCCCATTGCCTGCGAATCGCTCGATATCATCGAGAACGCGCCCAGGTCATGCAGGATATCCTCGGCCGCGATGGTCTCGCGGCGGATGCGCGATTCGGCAAACGCAATGTCCTCGGCGATGGCCGGATCGAGGTGATGGCAGACCATCAGCATGTCCAGGTGCTCGTCCAGCGTGTTCACGGTGTACGGGCGCGTCGGATTGGTCGACGACGGCAGCACGTTGGCCTCGCCGCAGACCTTGATGATGTCCGGCGCATGTCCGCCGCCGGCGCCCTCGGTGTGATACGTATGGATCGTGCGGCCCTTGAATGCGGCAATCGTCGCCTCGACGAAACCGCCCTCGTTGAGCGTGTCGGTGTGGATCGCCACCTGCGTATCGGTGGCATCGGCCACGGACAGACAGGTGTCGATGGCCTGCGGCGTGGTGCCCCAGTCCTCGTGAAGCTTCAGCCCGATGGCGCCGGCCTCGATCTGCTCGGTCAGCGGCGCGGGCTGACTGGCGTTGCCCTTGCCGAGGAAGCCGATATTCATTGGATAGGCGTCGGCCGCCTGCAGCATCCGCTCCATGTACCACGGCCCCGGCGTGACGGTGGTGGCGAAGGTGCCCGTGGCGGGCCCGGTGCCGCCGCCGATCATCGTCGTCACGCCGCTCATCAGCGCTTCTTCGATCTGTTGCGGACAAATGAAGTGGATGTGCGTGTCGATGCCGCCAGCGGTAACGATCATGCCTTCACCGGCAATCACTTCGGTGCCCGGGCCGACGATGATCGTCACGCCGGGCTGGATGTCCGGATTGCCCGCCTTGCCGATGGCCGCGATGCGGCCATGCTTGATGCCGATATCGGCCTTGACGATGCCCCAGTGATCGATGATCAGCGCGTTGGTGATCACCGTGTCGACGCAGTCCTTCGACATGCGCTGGCTCTGCCCCATGCCGTCGCGGATCACCTTGCCGCCGCCAAACTTCACTTCCTCGCCGTAGATCGTGAAGTCCTTCTCGACTTCGATCACCAGGCCGGTGTCGGCCAGGCGCAGGCGGTCGCCGGTAGTCGGGCCGAACATTTCGGCATAGGCTTGCCGGGAAATTTTTACGCTCATCACAGCGCTCCCATGATCTTGCCGTTGAAGCCATAGACGATGCGATCGCCGTCGAGCGCCACCAGTTGCACCGTGCGCGACTGACCGGGCTCGAAGCGCACCGCCGTGCCTGCAGCGATATCGAGCCGGAAGCCGCGCGTGGCTTCGCGATCGAAGTCCAGCGCGGCATTGGTTTCATAGAAATGAAAATGCGAACCCACCTGGACCGGACGATCGCCGGTATTGGCCACGGTTACGCTGACCGTCTGGCGGCCCGCATTGAGTTCGATTTCGCCGTCCAGCGGCATCAGTTCCCCGGGAATCATCGCGCTCTCCATCGATGACCGTCAGGCCATCAGCAGACCAACACCATAGAGCGCCACGCCGGCGCCGGCCGCACGCGCGATCCAGCCTGCGCGGCTGCGCAGGAACGCGCCCGCGCCGATGCCCATGACGTGCAGCACCATCGTGCTGACGGCAAACCCGCCGACATACGCGAGCACGCCGGGCAACGCCCCCGCCGTGGCGGGCAGTTCCGCGCCATGGGCGTAGCCGTGGAACAGCGCGAAGCCGCCCACGATGGCCATGCCGGCCAGCGCCGACAGTCGTGCGCGCGCCGCCACCAGCAGGCCGATCACGAGCAGCGATGCGGCGATCATCGGTTCCACGGCCGGCAACGCAACACCCATCAGGCCTAGCGCCGCGCCCACCAGCATCATCGCGACGAACGCCAGCGGCAGGCGCAGCAGATCCGACGTCGAAGCGCCGCGCTCGAAGCCGCCTTTCGGGGCGGCGGCCAGCGCGCTCCAGACCCCGACCGCGGCCATCGCCAGCAAGTGGTCGGCGCCGGTGAACGGGTGCGCCAGGCCGGCCATCAGGCTGGCGCCCACGGTAGCGCCATCGTGGCCCGGATGGGCAAAAGCCGAAGCCGTTGCCAGCGACAACGTGGCGCCGGCCATCAGGCGCGACGGGAACAGGCGAAGCATGCGGTGCATAGGATTCATCCTCTTATTGTTGAAGGTTGGATTCTGTTCGGGGCGTCCGATATCAGACGATCGGGTGGTGCACGGTGACCAGCTTGGTGCCGTCCGGAAAGGTGGCTTCCACCTGGATCTCGGGGATCATTTCCGGCACGCCGTCCATGACGTCCTCGCGCTTGAGCACCGTGGTGCCTTCGTGCATCAATTCGGCCACGGTACGACCATCGCGCGCGCCTTCCATGATGGCCGCCGTGATCAGCGCCACGGATTCTGGATAGTTGAGCTTTAGCCCGCGCGCGCGGCGGCGTTCGGCCAGCAGCGCGGCGGTGAAAATCAACAGCTTGTCCTTCTCGCGCGGAGTCAGTTCCATATTCGGTTCCTGGTTGTACGGGATGTCTTGTCAGGTGGCCCACAGCCGCAGGGGCCGGGCCGGCACGCCGTGGATCGGCATGCGCAGGGTGGTCCAGCTGTCGACCAGCAAATGCCGCACGGCCTCCATGTCGCGCCCCAGCACGCGCAGCAGCAGCATAGACTGGTCCGGCGCGGCAAGGCACGTCACGCCCGCACGCAGATCGGCGCGATACGGCAGGCGCTCGGCCAGCGATTCGGCCAACTCCTGTGTGGCGCCCTGCCCGACTGCCCACAGCGTGCCGAGCACCGGCAGTCCGTCCATGCCCGCCACCGCGCTGCGCAGCGGCGATGCGGCGTCGAAATGCGATTGCTCGATCCACAAGGTGCGCTGCGGCCCCGCCACGCGCGTATCGAGCGAAAGCTGTCCGCTGGCCCACTGCTCTCCGGACGCCAGCCGGCCCAGCACCACCGCATCCCAGCCGATTGCGCTACCGCCGGGCGCCACCACGACATCGGTGGAAATGCGCGCGCGCGCATCGTCGAACATGATGTTCTCCTGCGGCAGCCAGTCCAGCCGCGCATCTTGCGCAACGTCGATGCGCACGTGCTGCGCCGCATCGCGGCCGAGCGACTTGTACCACTTGGTGGCGCCGGGCGTGGCCAGCACCGCGTGGGCGCCGGGCTGCACGCCAATTTCGATATCGAGCAGATCGCCGCCGGCCACGCCCGCTGGCGGATGCAGCACGACGCCATGGCAGATGTCCCCTTCAGGGTAGAGCGCCTTCTGCACGCGCAACGGGCCTTCGTGGCGGCGTTCCACCATGGCGGTGCGGCCCGCGCGCGGCGCGAAACGCAGGCGCAGGCTGGCATGCCATGCCACCGGCATGGCGAGCGAAGAAGGAAAATCCGGATGACGCATCGATAAAGGCAGGAACGGGGCGCGCGGCGACGCCGCTGGGTTGACGGCTCAAATCATAGCGCGCGGCCGGCCGCACCGAAAGGCAAAAAACACGGTCGCGGACCACGGCGTCAAACCGCGATCAGCTCCCGCACGCCATCCTGCTCCATGGTGGCGCCGGCGCCCTTGGCCACCACCTCGCCGCGGCTCATCACCACATAGTGGTCCGCCAGATGCCGGGCGAACTCGTAGTACTGCTCCACCAGCAGTACCGTCATGCCGAATTCGTCGACCAGCAGGCGCAGCGCGCGCCCGATGTCCTGGATGATCGACGGCTGGATGCCTTCGGTCGGCTCGTCCAGGATCAGCAGTTGCGGCTCGCTCATCAGCGCCCGGCCGATCGCCAATTGCTGCTGCTGGCCGCCGGACAGATCGCCGCCGCGACGCTGGCGCATCGTGCGCAGCACCGGAAACAACTGGTAGATACGGTCGGGGACGCCCGACGGCTTGCCGCGGCTGGCCGCGCCGATCAGCAGGTTTTCCTCGACGGTCAGGCGAGGAAAGATCTCGCGCCCTTGCGGCACGTAACCGAGCCCTGCCGAGACCCGTTCGTAAGGCGCTTTCCTTTCCAGCGCCTTGCCGTCCCAGCTGATATGGCCGCTGCGCGTGGGCACCACGCCCATCAGGCATTTGAGCAGCGTGCTCTTGCCCACGCCGTTGCGGCCCAGCAGCGTGGTCAGCTTGCCCTGCGGCACTTCAAAAGACACATCGCGCAGGATATGGCTACCGCCGTAGAACTGGTTCAGTGCATTGACCTGCAGCATCGTTATCTTCCCAGGTAGGATTCGATCACGCGTTCATCGCGCTTCACGGCATCGAGCGTGCCTTCGGCCAGCAGGCTGCCTTCGGCCAGCACCGTGACCTTGCCCGCATCGCCGGCCAGCGCGGCGACGAATTCCATGTCATGTTCGACCACCATCATCGAGCAGCTGCCGCGCAGGCTGTTGAGCAGCGCCGCCAGCTGCATGGTCTCTTCGTCGGTCATGCCCGCGACCGGTTCGTCGAGCAGCAGCAGTTGCGGCTGCTGCATCAGCAACATGCCGATTTCGAGCCGCTGTTTCTGGCCATGCGACAGCAATCCGGCCGGCCGGTAGGCCTCGTCCTCGAGCCCGGTCAGCGCCAGGGTTTCCTCGATGCGTCGATGACCCTCCTGCGTCAGCCGCGCGCGCAACGACGACCACCAGCGTTTGTCGGCCTTCATCGCCAGTTCCAGGTTTTCCCAGACAGCATGCTGTTCGAACACCGTCGGCTTCTGGAACTTCCGGCCGATGCCTGTTTGTGCGATGCGCGGTTCCGTCATGCGCATCAGGTCAATGGTTTGCCCCAGGAACACGCGGCCGGAGACGTTGGCATTGCGCGGCCCGGTCTTGCCGGTGATGACGTCCATCATGGTCGTCTTGCCAGCGCCGTTCGGTCCGATCACGCAGCGCAACTCGCCATGGTCGATCGACAGCGACAGCTTGTTCAGCGCGCGGAAGCCGTCGAACTGCACCGTCAGATCTTCGACATAGAGAATCGGCCCGTGCGTGGTGTCGATCACGCCCGGCTCGACAATACGGCCAAGCCCGGTGGCATTGCCGCTTGCAGCCTGCTCCACTCCCAACGCGGCGTTCATGCGTTACTCCCTTGATGCGGCGCGGCCACTGGTTCTTCGGCGGCTGACTCGATCCGTTCGGCCGGCGTGCGCGTGCCGCGCAGGCGCCGGACCAGGCCGACCACGCCATCGGGCAGGTACAGCGTCACGAGCACGAACATCGCCCCGAGCAGGAACAGCCAGTATTCGGCGAAATAAGCCGTGAACATCGTCTTGGCGCCGTTGACCAGGAACGCGCCGACGATCGGGCCAATCAGCGTGCCGCGGCCGCCCACGGCCACCCAGACCGCCATTTCGATCGAGTTGGCGGGCGACATCTCGCCGGGATTAATGATGCCGACCTGGGGTACGTACAGGGCGCCGGCGATGCCGCACAGCACCGCCGAGAACGTCCACACGAACAGCTTGTAGCCGAGCGGGTTGTAGCCGGAGAACATCACGCGCATTTCGGCGTCGCGCACGGCGGTGACGACGCGTCCGAGCTTTGACGTGACGATGTATCGGCACGCGATAAAACCGCCGACCAGCGCCAGGAACGTCAGCACAAACAGCGCGGTACGCGTCTGCGGCGCGGCGATTGCAAAGCCGGCGATCCGCTTGAAATCGGTGAAGCCGTTGTTGCCGCCGAATCCCGTTTCATTGCGGAAGAAAAGCAGCATGGCGGCGTACGTCATCGCCTGCGTGATGATCGACAAGTACACGCCCTTGATGCGCGAGCGGAACGCGAAAAAGCCGAACAGCCAGGCCAGCACGCCCGGCACCAGCACCACCAGCAACAGCGCATACGGCAGGTGTTGGGTGCCATGCCAGAACCACGGCAGTTCCTTCCAGTCCAGGAACACCATGAAATCGGGCAGATCGCTCTTGTACACGCCTTCGCGGCCGATCGAGCGCATCAGGTACATGCCCATCGCATAGCCGCCGAGCGCGAAGAACAGCCCGTGCCCAAGGCTCAGGATGCCGCAATAGCCCCACACCAGATCTAGCGCGATGGCGGCCAGCGCAAAGCACATGATCTTGCCGATCAGCGTCAGCGCGTAGGCCGAAAGATGCAGCGGGTGCCCTTCGGGCAGCAGCAACGCGCAGACCGGCACGCCGACCGCCACGATCGCCGTCAGCGCAATCAGCAGCAGCCACACGCGGCCGGAAAACAGCGGTTGCCGCTGCGGCACGGAAAGGCGGAAAGCCTTGCCGGATTTCGATTGGAAACTGCTCATGTCAGGCCTCCGCGCTGCGCCCCTTGAGCGCGAAAAGTCCCTGCGGGCGCTTCTGGATGAAAAGCACGATCAGCACGAGGACGAAAATCTTGGCCAGCACCGCGCCGTAGAACGGCTCGATGAACTTGTTGATGATGCCCAGCCCAAACGCACCGACGATGGTGCCGGCCAGTTGGCCGACGCCGCCGAGCACCACCACCATGAACGAATCGATGATGTAGGCCTGTCCGAGGTCCGGTCCGACATTGCCGATCTGCGACAGCGCGCAGCCGCCAAGCCCGGCAATGCCGGCGCCGAAGGCAAACGCGTAGCTGTCGACCTTCCACGTGCGCACGCCTACGCAGGCGGCCATCGTGCGGTTCTGCGTCGTGGCGCGCACGAACAGGCCCAGGCGCGTGCGGTTCAGCACGGCCCACGCCACCGCCACCACGGCCAGTGCAAACGCGATGATGACCACGCGGTTGTAGGGAATCACCATCCCGGCCATGGCCTGGAAGCCACCGCTCATCCACACCGGATTGGCCACCTCCACGTTCTGCGCGCCAAAGATCGTGCGCACCGCCTGCATCAGCAGCAGGCTGACACCGAAGGTGGCCAGCAGGGTTTCCAGCGGACGGCCGTAGAGATGGCGCAGCACGATCCGCTCGAGCGCGAAGCCGACCACGCCCGCCCCCAGGAACGACGCCGGCAGCGCGGCCACCAGATACCAATCGAACGCTTGTGGCGCATAAGCGCGAAACAGCGTCTGCACCACGTAGGTGGCATAGGCGCCGATCATCAGGAATTCACCGTGCGCCATATTGATGACGCCGATCAGGCCATATGTGATGGCCAGGCCCAATGCGGCCAGCAGCAGGACGCTGCCCAGGCTCAGGCCGGCAAACAGATTGCCCAACAACTCCGCGCGACGCTGGTCGCTGCGCAGCACATCGATGGCTTGCTGGGCAGCCACGCGCACGCCCTCGTCGGGTTCCTTGTACTTGCCGGAAGCATCCTTTTCGACCAGCGGCATCAGCTTCTGGCGCGATTGCGGATTGCTGTCGCTGCCCATGATGCGGATTGCCTCGAGCCGCGCATCGCGCGTGGCGTCCGTGCCCTGCGCCAATACCGTATTGGCCCAGATCAGGTCCAGGCGCGCGCGCAAACCGGCGTCGGCCTCGGCCTTGCGCGCAGCTTCGACGCTCTCACGCGAGGCATTCTCGGGCTGGTCGAGCAGCGTGTTGATGGCCTGCGTGCGTACCGCGATGTCCGGCGATTGCAGCAGCAGGCTGCTGGCGGCACTGTCGACGATGGTGCGCAGGCTGTTGTTCAGCGTCAGCGATTCCAGCTCGTCGTCCTTCACCGTGACGGGCTGACCGGTGAGCGCGTCGAGCGTCTTGTCGCCGTCCTGGCGCACCAGGCCGACCGACGGCGCGTATTGCAATGCGTCATCCTGCAGCGCCTTCAGAAGCAGGCCGGCCTGCTCCGGTGGCGCCTGCGTCAGCTTGGTCAGCGCGGCGGTCTTGGCATCGAAATCGTCGCCGGCCAGCGGCTTCAGGTCGGCCTGCGTGAGGGGCGTGGCCGCCCACAGCGGCGCGGCTGCCAGCAGCAGCATGGCAAGCATGGCGCGTAGCCACGAGGTCAGGGATCGGTGCATTCAGGAGTCTGGTTCGCGCGATGTCTCGCGTCTTGTGTTGGTGGTGATCAAACCCGCGGTGTTCTGCCGCGCCCGCGCACGGGAATGGATCGGGGCGCGGCATCGCCGCACGCGTCGCCGCCTTCGCGACGCGCGCCGCCGCCCTTCGCCCCGCCTCGTCCCCAGCGCGTGGGAACGAGGCGCGCACGAGGTCCGCGCTTAGTTGCCGCCGACCGACACCTTGTCGGCCTTGCCTTCGTTACCCGCGATGAACGGGCTCCAGGGCTGGGCGCGCACGGGCTTCGGCGTCTTCCAGACCACGTTGAACTGGCCGTCGCCCTTCACCTCGCCGATCATCACGGGCTTGTACAGGTGGTGGTTGTCGCCCATCGTCAGCGTGAAGCCGTCCGGCGCCTTGAAGGTCTGGCCGTACATCGCGGCGCGCACCTTGTCCGGATCGGTCGTGCCGGCCTTCTTCACGGCCTGCGCCCACATGTGGATGCCGACGTAGGTGGCTTCCATCGGATCGTTGGTCACGCGCTTGTCGCCGCCCGGCAGATTGTTGGCCTTGACCCAGTCGGCCCATTCCTTGCGGAACGCGTCGTTCTGGCTGTTCTTGACCGACATGAAGTAGTTCCACGCGGCCAGATGGCCCACCAGCGGCTTGGTGTCGATGCCGCGCAGTTCTTCCTCGCCCACGGAGAACGCCACCACCGGCACATCCTTGGCCTTCAGGCCAGCGTTGCCGAGTTCCTTGTAGAACGGCACGTTCGAATCGCCGTTGATGGTCGAGATCACGGCGGTCTTGCCGCCCTGCGAGAACTTCTTGATGTTGGCGACGATGGTCTGGTAATCGCTATGACCAAACGGCGTGTAGACCTCTTCGATGTCCTTGTCGGCGACGCCCTTGCTCTTCAGGAACGCGCGCAGGATCTTGTTGGTGGTGCGCGGGTAGACGTAGTCGGTGCCCAGCAGGAAGAAACGCTTGGCGCCGCCGCCTTCCTTGCTCATCAGGTATTCCACGGCCGGAATGGCCTGCTGGTTCGGCGCCGCGCCCGTGTAGAACACGTTCTTGGACATCTCCTCGCCTTCGTACTGCACCGGATAGAACAGCAGCGCGTTGAGTTCCTCATAGACCGGCAGCACCGACTTGCGCGACACCGACGTCCAGCAGCCGAAGGTGACCGCGACCTTGTCCTTGGTGATCAGTTGGCGCGCCTTTTCGGCAAACAGCGGCCAGTTCGATGCGGGGTCCACGACCACGGGCTCGAGCTTGCGTCCCAGCACGCCGCCGCTCTTGTTGATCTCGTCGATCGTCATCAACGCGACGTCCTTGAGCGAGGTCTCCGAAATGGCCATCGTGCCCGACAGCGAATGCAGGATCCCGATCTTGATCGGTTCCTTGGTCTGGGCCATCAGCGGGCTGGTACCAATCAGCGCTGCGGCGGCTACCGCCGACAGCTTCAGCATGTCACGTCGTTTCATTGCAGCTCCCATTTCTTCCGATTTGTCGTATGTGGTCAGGGACTACGCACCCCGGGAGATGCTTCTGCAACTAGCGTGCCATGCGACGGGGCGCGCGGTTTCGCGCCTCGGGCAGCGCTGGCGCGACAAAGCGGCAAGGGAACGATTTCGACGCACCAGGACGGTGCTGTGGGGACAGGGGTCGATGCGCTCGCCCATGCACCGCCGGCGTGCATCGGCACGATCCGGTGCATGGGCGGGCAGCGCGGGTGCATGGCGCACCGCGGGCAATAAAAAACGGGGCCCGAGGGCCCCGTTCTTCAATCCACCGTAACGAAGGTTACTTCATCCACGGCATCATGTTGGCGTTCATGTTGTGCATGATCCAGAGCGAACCGGCCAGCACGATGAACAGGATCAGCACCGTGAACAACAGCGCGGTGACATTCCAGCGCTGGCCGTCCGAGCCGTCCAGGTGCAGGAAGTACTTCAGGTGCACGACGATCTGGACGGCCGCCATGCCCAGGATGATCCAGAGCATGGTGCCACGGTCCATCGTACCGTCCATCACAATCTTGAACGGGATCACCGTCAGGATCACGGCCAGCACGAAGCCGATCACATACGACTTGACGCTGCTGTGGCCGTGCGATGCGCCGTGGGCGCTCGTAGCGTGTTGCTGTACCATTTACATTGCTCCCATCAGGTAGACGACGGTGAACACACCGATCCAGACCACGTCCAAGAAGTGCCAGAACAGGCTGAGGCAGTTCAGGCGTTTGGCCACGGCCGGGGTCAGGCCCTTCTTCGACAGTTGCCACATCAGCACCAGCATCCACAGCATGCCGCTGGCCACGTGCAGACCGTGGGTGCCCACGAGCGTGAAGAACGACGACAGGAACGCGCTGCGGCTCGGGCCGGCGCCTTCGTGGATCAAGTGCGCGAACTCGTTGATTTCCATCGCCATGAAGCCTGCGCCAAGCAGGAACGTCACGGCCAGCCAGAACATCACGCGGCCGCGCTGCTGGTTCTGCATCGACACCATGGCGAAGCCGTAGGTGATCGACGACACCAGCAGGATGGCGGTTTCCACGAGCACATAGTTGAGCTCGAAGATCTCCTTGGCCGTCGGGCCGCCAGCCACTTCGCCGCGCAACACGGCGAACGCGGCGAACAGGCACGCGAACAAGATACAGTCGCTCATCAGGTACAGCCAGAAACCAAAGATGGTGTTCTCGCTGGTGTCGTGATGCGCGTGGTCGTGCGCCTCGTCGTGCGAGTGCGCGGGGGCTTGCGCCCCAAAGCGGTCAAGAACTTCTGTCGACATGGTGATCAGCCCTGGGCAGCAATGCGCTGCTGATAGCGCGTTTCGATCTGCTCGACCTCGGAGGCCGGCACGTAGTAATCGATGTGGTCGTCGTTGGCGCGGCGGATGAACGCCACCACCATGCCGATCAGACCCACGGCGGCAAGCCACCAGATGTGCCAGACCAGCGCGAAACCGAGCGCCAGGCTCCAGGCGCCCATGTAGAAGCCGGCAGCCGTGTTCTTCGGCATGTGGATCTGCTCGAAGCTGTCGGTGCGGATGGTTTCGCCGCGGGCCTTCATGTCGGCGAACGCGTCCAGGTCACGCACCACCGGGGTGTGCGCGAAGTTGTAGAACGCGGGCGGCGACGACGTGGCCCACTCCAGCGTACGACCACCCCACGGATCGCCCGTGACGTCGGCCAGCTTCTTGCGGTCGCGGATCGACACAACAATCTGCAGCACCTGGAAGAAGATGCCCAGCGCAACGAACACCACGCCCACCACGGCCAGATGCAGCCACGGCGTCCATTCCGGATTGTTGGTGTGGTTCAGGCGACGGGTCATGCCCATCAGGCCCAGCACGTACAGCGGCATGAAGGCGAAGTAGAAACCGACGATCCAGCACCAGAACGCGCACTTGCCCAGGCGCTCGTTCAGCTTGAAGCCGAACGCCTTGGGCCACCAGTACGTGACGCCGGCCAGGTAGCCGAACAGCACGCCGCCGATGATCACGTTGTGGAAGTGGGCGATCAGGAACAGGCTGTTGTGCAGCACGAAGTCGGCTGCCGGCACGGCCATCAGCACGCCGGTCATGCCGCCGATCACGAACGTGATCATGAAGCCGAGCGTCCACAGCACGGGCGAGGTGAACTGCACGCGGCCACGGTACATCGTGAACAGCCAGTTGAAGATCTTCACGCCCGTCGGGATCGAGATGATCATCGTCGTGATGCCGAAGAACGCATTCACGTTGGCGCCGGAGCCCATCGTGAAGAAGTGGTGCAGCCACACGATGAACGACAGCACCATGATCGCGCTCGTCGCGTACACCATCGACTTGTAGCCGAACAGCTTCTTGCCCGAGAACGTGGCGATGATTTCCGAGAAGATGCCGAACGCCGGCAGCACCAGGATGTAGACCTCGGGGTGGCCCCAGATCCAGATCAGGTTCACGTACATCATGGCGTTACCACCGCCTTCGTTCGTGAAGAAGTGCATGTCGAAGTAACGGTCCAGGCCAAGCAGCGCCAGCGACACCGTCAGCACCGGGAAGGCCGCCACGATCAGCACGTTGGTGCACAGCGCGGTCCAGGTGAACACCGGCATGCGCATCAGCGTCATGCCCGGGGCGCGCATCTTCAGGATCGTCACCAGGAAGTTCACGCCGGTCAGCAACGTCCCCAACCCGGAAATCTGCAGCGCCCACAGGTAGTAGTCGACCCCCACGCCCGGGCTGTAGTCCAGACCCGACAGCGGCGGATACGCGAGCCAGCCGGTCCGCGCGAATTCGCCAACGCCCAGCGACACGTTCACCAGCATCGCGCTGGCCACGAACAGCCAGAAGCTCAACGTGTTCAGGAACGGGAAAGCCACGTCGCGCGCGCCGATCTGCAGCGGCACCACCAGGTTCATCAGACCCGTCATCAGCGGCATCGCCACGAAGAAGATCATGATCACGCCGTGGGCCGTGAACACCTGGTCATAGTGTTCGGGCGGCAGGAAGCCGGTGGCGCCATTGGTGGCAACCGCCAGTTGGGTACGCATCATGACCGCGTCGGCAAAGCCGCGCAGCAGCATGATCAGCGCCACCAGCGAGTACATCACGCCGATGCGCTTGTGGTCGACCGAGGTAATCCACTCGGTCCACAGGTAGCCCCACTTCTTGAAATACGAGATCGCACCGAGCAGTGCCAGCCCGCCAAGGGCGACGCAGGTCAGTGTGATCATGATGATCGGCTCATGAAACGGAATCGCCGACAAAGTCAATTTGCCAAACATCATTGCTCCTAGATTTGCGCGCCCACGGCCGGCTTGGCCGGCGTGGTCATGGATACACGCTCTTCGCCAAGCGTGTTGCGCGACGTGCAGACCGGACCGCCTTCGAAACCTTCGCGGGCCATGGCACGGCCGTCGTGCCCCATGTATTGATGCAGGATGCCGGTGAACAGGCCGTCTTCGACGCGGCCGAAGTACGTCACCGGATCTGCTTCGCTCGGCTTGGCCAGGACCTTGTAGTCCGCCGAAGCGAGCTGTTTGCTGGACGCGCGCACCTGCTCCACCCACTTGTCGAATTCGAAGTTCGACATCGCGATGGCCTTGAACTTCATGCCCGAGAAGCCGCCGCCGCTGTAGTTGGCGGACATGCCGTCGAACGTGCCGGCTTCATTGGCAATGAGGTGCAGCTTGGTTTCCATCCCGGCCATGGCGTAGACCTGGCTGCCCAGTTGCGGGATGAAGAACGAATTCATGATCGAATCCGACGTGATCTTGAAGTTGACCGGCGTACCCACCGGCAGCGCCAGCTGGTTGACCGTCGCGATCTTCAGTTCCGGATAGATGAACAGCCACTTCCAGTTCATCGCCACCGCCTCGACCGTGACCGGCTTGACGTTCGACTCGATCGGCTTGTACGGATCGAGATCGTGCGACGACTTCCACGTGATGATGCCCAGCGCGATGATGATCAGGCACGGGATCAGCCAGACCACCACTTCGATCTTGGTCGAGTGCGACCAGTCCGGATCATAAGTGGCCGACTTGTTGCTGGCGCGATACTTCCACGCGAACACCACGGTCAGGATGATGACGGGCACCACCACCAGCAGCATCAGCCAGGTGGCAATCAGGATGATGCCCTTGATGTCCACGCCGACTTGCCCCTTCGGGTTCATCAGCGCGAAGTCGCAGCCGGCCAGCAGGAGCAGGCCAAGACAAGGCAGGAACCGCGTCAGGCGCGGCATTGTTGGTTTCTTCATGTCACGACGGTCTGGTTGCGCCACGCCTGTGCACAAGCGTGACACCGCCACCTGCTGCACGGGGCAACGGGCTGGCTGGGCTGGGGAAAACCGGGGACGTGTCCAAATGGCGCGTGCGGATGGGGCGATGCAAACGCCGGCGGACCATGCGGCCGGGCAACGCCATGAGCGCGGCTGGACAGATACTGACGACTGCGTGCGCAAAACGCGGGGGGCGCCAAGCGTGCGCTGAGGTGACCGACTGCCTGAACTGCGATCGTTCCCGGTTCGGAGCAGCCACCGGGACAAGCGTTGTGTCACGATGCTCACGCGATTTCCGCCTGCTTTTGACCACCCCGCCAGCGCAGCGAGAACGGTCTCCGAGCGGATATCGCATTACATAAAACATCGTTGGGCGCGACTGTACCGCAACGCAACATTGCGGGTAAACCCAAACACAACAGAAACACTGTTCTTTTAATCGGACAATGTTCGCCGGTGTCGGACGACGGAAACACTCACGACATGATTCATCTTGAAAGCACGAATCTTGTGGACAAAAACAAAGGGCCGCGTTCTAGCGGCCCCGATTTTCACACCCACTTTTTACATCCACTTCTACGCCAAGTTTCCGCGCCTGCCGTCCCACCGGCTGACGGCTGGCCGGCGATGGACGATCGACGCGCGGCGACGCGCCGGCGCTACGAATATCGCCGGCTGATCGATTCCGCCACGCAGACCGGCCGATCGCTGCCCTCGCGCTCGACGGTGACTTCCCAGGTCGACTGCGCACCCACCAGACCGTTCGGTGCCGGTTCGAGCCGCTCTACCTTCAGCAGCTTGATCCTAGCCCGCAGACGGCTGCCCACCGGTACGGGCGCGGTGAATCGCACCCGGTTCAGTCCGTAGTTCACGCCCATCTTGACGCCCTCCATGTGGATCGCGTTCTGCATGAACTGCGGCAGCAACGACAGCGTCAGGAAGCCATGCGCCACCGGCGCGCCAAACGGCGACTCGCGCCTTGCGCGCTCGACATCGACGTGAATCCACTGGTGGTCGCCCGTGGCTTCGGCAAACAGGTTGACCTGCTGCTGGGTGATCTCGAACCAGTCGCTCAGTGCCACTTCCTGACCCTGGAGCGACTCCAGCTCTTCCAGCGAGGCAATGGTGCGCATTGATTGTCTCCTATTGTCTTGATGTCTTTTTGTGGTTCGGGCTCGGGTGTCAGCCGGGGCGGCGCTGGTACATGCCCATGCCCTTGACGGTGCAGACCGTTTCGCCCTTCTGGTTGGTGGCAACCCATTGCGTCAGCACCACGCCGCGGTCCGGTTTTGAACTCGATGGACGCGCCTCCAGGACTCTCAGCACGGCCGTCAGCGTATCGCCGGCATAAACCGGCTTGAGCCAGCGGACCTCGTCGACGCCGGGCGAGCCCATGCTGGTCGATCGGTCGCCCATCGACTGTACCAGCAGCCGCATGATGATGCCGCAGGTCATCCACCCACTGGAAATCAGACCGCCGTAGATACTTTTCTCGGCGGCGGCCTTGTCGATATGGAACGGTTGCGGGTCGTACTGGCGCGCAAACGCGATGATCTCTTCTTCGGTGACGTGATAGCTGCCCAGGGGCAGTTCGCTGCCAACCACATAGTCTTCGAAGTACATCTTGCTGGACATCGGGGGCTCCAAAGCAAAAAACCGCGCTCGGGGTGTCCGGCGCGGTTCAAGGTTTTACCCTGCTATCAGGCAGCTTCCTGGAAACCAGGCTGGCTTGCGAAGCGGGCCAGATGGTGATCGACATCGCCGAACGTGGTGTTGATCAGCGTGAGCCGCTTGAACATGTGCGCGGCCGGCAGTTCGTCGGTGACGCCCATGCCGCCGTGGATCTGCACGGCTTCCTGGCCGACCGAGCGCGCTGCCTGACCGACGCGCGCCTTGGCGGCGGACACATAGCGGCGGCGCTCTTCCGGCGTCGACTCCTCGAAACGCGCGGCGGCAAGCAGTGTGATCGAGCGCGATTGCTCGGCGTGGATGAACATCTCGACCATGCGATGCTGCAGCGCCTGGAAGCGCGCGATCGGCACGCCAAACTGCTGGCGGGTCTTGGCGTATTCGAGCGTGGCGGCGTTAAGTGTATCCATCACGCCCACCGCTTCGGCGCACAGTAGCACCGCGGCGTAGTCGGCGGTGGCTTCGAGCACGTCCCAGCCCTTGCCTTCGGCGCCCAGCAGCGTGGCCGACGCATCGGTCAGCGTCACGTCGGCGGCGCGCAGATTATCGATGGTGCGATAGTCCTGGATGCTGACGCCGGCGCCGTTGGTGTCGACCAGGTACAGCGAAATGCCGTCGCGATCCGACTGAGCGCCGGTGGTGCGGGCCGAAACCACAAGCTTGTCCGCCTGGGCGCCGTGAATCACGACGACCTTGCGGCCATTGAGCTTGCCGCCCTTGGCGCTGACCGTCACGTTGTTCAGCTCGTAGCGCGCCTGCGGCTCGTTGAACGCAGTGGCCAGCTTGACTTCGCCGCCCGCAACCTGCTCCAGCAGCGCTTCCTGGCCACCGGCCAGCTTCAGCGCATGCGCGGCCACCACGGTGGCGAGGTACGGCTCCACCACCAGGCCACGGCCCAGTTGCTCCTGCACCACCATCATGTCGACCGCGGTGCCCGAGAAACCGCCCTGCTCTTCAGGGACCGGCAGCGCCGTCAGGCCCAGTTCGACCAGCGCGCCCCACGCCTGGGCGCCGTAGCCGGCGTCGGTCTTGATGTTCTTCTTGCGCGATTCAAAGTCGTAGCTCTTTTCGACAAAACGGCGGATCGCGTCGGCCAGTTGCTTCTGTTCGTCGCTGAGATTGAAGTTCATGTTGCGTGTCTCCTCACAGCCCCAGAATCATCTGGCTGATGATGTTCTTTTGGATTTCGTTGGAACCACCGTAGATCGACGTCTTGCGGTAGTTGAAGTAGTACGCGGCCAGCGGCGCGGCATCGTCATAGCCGGTCACCGAATGCTCGTGCTCGCATTCGAGATACGCGGTGTCGAACGGCTGGGCATACGGTCCAACCGCCTCGACCATCAGCTCCGTCAGCAACTGCTGGATCTCGGTGCCCTTGATCTTGAGCATCGACGCCTCGGGGCCAGGGCCCTTGCCGGCGGCTTCGCTGGACACCACGCGCAACACGGTGATTTCCAGCGCCATGAGTTCCACTTCCAGCGCGGCAACCTTGGCGCCGAACACCGGGTCTTCCAGCAGCGGCTTGCCGTTCTTCTGCTGCTGACGCGCCACGCGCTTCAGGAAGCCCAGCTCGCGCTTGGAGTTACCCACGCGGGCAATGCCGGTACGCTCGTGGCCGAGCAGGTACTTGGCGTACGTCCAGCCTCGGTTTTCCTCGCCCACGCGGTTCTCGACCGGCACCTTGACGTTATCGAAGAAGACTTCGTTCACCTCGTGCTCTTCGTCGAGCATGATGATCGGGCGCACCGTGATGCCCGGCGTCTTCATGTCGATCAGCAGGAACGAGATGCCCTCCTGCTTCTTGGCTTCCGGGTCGGTGCGGACCAGGCAGAAGATCATGTCGGCATGTTGGCCCAGCGTGGTCCACGTCTTCTGGCCATTCACGATGTAGTGCTTGCCGTCCGGCGTCAGTTCGGCGCGCGTCTTCAGCGAGGCAAGATCCGAACCGGAGCCGGGTTCCGAATAACCCTGGCACCACCAGTCCGTGCAATCGAGGATACGCGGCAGGTAGTACGACTTCTGCTCCGCATTGCCGCACTTCATGATCACCGGCGCAACCATCGCCACGCCGAACGGCAGCACGCCGGGCGCGCCGACGCGGGCATTTTCCTCATCCCAGATATGGCGCTGCGTAGCGTTCCAGCCGGTGCCGCCGAATTCGACCGGCCAGTGCGGGGCCGACCAGCCCTTGCCGGCGAGCGTCTTGTGCCAGCGCACCAGATCGTCGCGGTTGGGGCGGCGATGATTGAGTACCTTTTCGCGGATATCCGCCGGCAGGTTGGCTTCGAGCCAGCTGCGCACTTCCTGACGGAAGGCGTTGTCGGCCGCCGAGTAGTTGAGATCCATGCCCGTCTCCATTGGTGGTGCCGGCGCGGGAACCGGCGGTTTGTTTTACCTGCGCATCACTGCGCGGGTAAAACCGGGCACAGGATGCTTGTTCAGTGGGCCGTCTGCTTCAATGCATCCGGCACGATGAGCGGAAAGGCGTCGATACCCTCGTCGGCCAGCGCCTGCACATCTTCGGCAGTTGCCGAACCGCGAATGCCGCGTTCGGGCGCCTCCTGATAATGCATACGTCGCGCCTCTTCCACGAAACGCTCGCCAACATCCTCGGTCTGGGCCAGCACCTGGCGCACGGCTTTGAGGTATTGCGCTTGCAGCGCCTGCATCATCTGCTGCGCTTGCGCATCGCCCGCATTGCCCGTGCGTGGTTGCGTCGGCGCCTGCCTGGCGGTGGCGCCGGAGAGATTCAGGCGCGGAGCACTGGGCAGGCGGCTGACCGCATGGTCGCCACAGACCGGACATTGGACGAGGTCACGTGAAATCTGCGTTTGCGCATCTTCTTCCGAGGCAAACCAGCCCTCGAAACGATGGTCTTGCGCACAGCACAGGTCGAGCACCTTCATGATCTTTCCAGCCCGTCGGGCAATGTTATCCGTGATTCGAAATTTTGTGAACGGTCGTGCTAATTTTTTTCGTGACCGTTTTCGCCAGGCAGGATGCGTGCAAAACACAATCCTGTCGTCCGCATGCGCCTGGCGTGCCAAACCAAGGGAAAACCCCGTGCCGGCTGCCCGGCAAGCTTATCAGCAATGCAGCAAATCAGCCGGCCGCGCGACGTGCCGGGAATGGCGGCTCGGCCTGCTCGCCCGGCTGCCAGACCCCCGAGACAATTTTCTCCAGCCAGAGCGCGCCGATGATCGTCTTCACGTCGGTGATGCGCCCCTGGCGCACCCAGTCAATGACCTGCCCCACCGGCGTGACAAACGTCTCCAGGAACTCGCCGTCGTCGAGCTTGGCTTCGCCCGCCGTCAGATCGCGCGCGAGAAAAAGGTCGATGAATTCGGTCGAATAGGAAATCACGGGATGAATGCGCGTCAGATAGTCCCAGCGCGTCGCCGTGTAGCCAGTCTCTTCGAGCAGCTCGCGCTGGCCGCAGCGCAACGCACCTTCCTCGGGATCAAGCTTCCCAGCGGGAAATTCGAGCATGACTTCGCCGACTGGATAGCGGAATTGCCGTTCCATCAGAACGGTGCCATCGTCGAAAAGCGGAATCATCATCACCGCACCGGGGTGCAATACGTACTCGCGGCCGGTCTGCTTGCCGTCCGGCAGCCGCACGATGTCCTGTTTGAGCGTAAGGAATTTGCCGCGATGAATCGTCGCCGAAGCGACGGGTACTTCCTTCAGATGATCATCCGATTGATTGGACGATTCGGAAACTGCGGCGGGAGTCTTGTCGGTCATGAACGCTCCGGAGTTGCACGAACCCGGGCGCTGGCAAGGGCCGGCGGATCAGGCCGTGCGATGTTTGACCAGATATTGCCAGGTGAAGCCAGGGAAGGCGAACACCAGCATCATGCACGCGGTGATGGCATAGAATTGCCAGCCCTGCGGAAACGTGTTGCCAAGGCTCGCTTCCACTGCAAAGCCGACCATGCCGGCCACCGCGTACCAGACGACGAGTTCAACCGCGCGCAGCCACAGCGGCTTGCGGGGCCATTTCAGCCCCACCGCTGCAAACAGGCGCTGGTTGACGAACGGCAGGTTGGCACAGATCAGTGCCAACACGATGACAAACCAGCCGCCCGCCGATGAACTCATGTCGTCGCCTTATCACCTAAGTCCTACGAGGCCAGCGTCGCGCGGATGGCCTGGTAGCACAGGTTCATCAGCGCCGCGGGGAACAGGCCCAGCAGAATAACGGCCAGGCCGTTCAGGCTCAACACCGAGCGCAAGCCCATCGATGCTTCCAGCGGCTCTTCGCCAGCCGGTGCGTCGAAGTACATCAGCTTCACGACGCGCAGGTAATAGAACGCACCGATCAGCGAGAACACCACAGCCAGTACGGCAAGCCAGGTCATGCCGGATTTCACCACTGCCTGCAGCACCGCGAGCTTGGCGTAGAAACCGACGGTCGGCGGGATGCCGGCCATCGAGAACATCATCACCAGCATCAACAGCGCAAACCACGGATGGCGGCGCGACATGCCCTTCAGGTCATCGAGCGTTTCGGCTTCGAAGCCCTTGCGCGTACGGATCAGGATCAGCCCGAAGGTGCCGAGCGTGGTCAGCATGTAGGTGATCGAGTAAAACATCGATGCACTGTATGCGTTGGCCGCGCCGTCAGCCTTGTTGGCCACCACACCGGACAGCATGCCCAGCAGGATGAAACCCATGTGCGAGATCGTCGAATACGCCAGCATCCGCTTCAGATTGGTCTGAACGATAGCCGTCAGGTTACCGATGATCAGCGATGCAATCGACAGCACGACCAGCATCGTCTGCCAGTCCGTGGCCAGCGGCAGCAGGCCCTCGACCAGCAAGCGCATGATCAGCGCGAATGCCGCGACCTTCGGACCGGCGGCGATCAGCAGCGTCACCGCGGTTGGCGAACCCTGGTAGATATCCGGGATCCACATGTGGAACGGTGCGGCGCCGAGCTTGAACGACACGCCGGCAACAATGAACACCACGCCGAACGCCAGCATCGTCGTATTGACGCGGCCGGATTCGACCACACGGAATACCTCGCCGAGATTGAGCGAGCCGGTAGCGCCGTACATCATCGACATGCCGTACAGCAGGAAACCCGAAGCGAGTGCGCCGAGTACGAAGTACTTGATCGCCGACTCCGAGGTCACGCGCGAATCGCGGCGCAGTGCAACCAGCGCGTACGACGACAGCGACAACAGTTCCAGACCGAGGTAGAGCGTCAGGAAGTTGTTGCCAGTGATCATCACGATCTGACCGCCGAGCGTGAACAGCGCGAGCATGTAGAACTCGCCCGCGAACATGTCGCGCTCACCGAGGTAGGTACGCGTGTAGACCAGCGTGAGCAGCATGCCCAGCGCACAGAATGCCGACAGCACGTTGGCCATCGGATCGATTACGACCAGGTTGGCGAACGCATAGTGCGTTTCGCCGCCGGCGGCGTTCATGGCGAACCACACCGCAAGCACCAGCGTGGTCAGCAGCGAGAGCGGATAAGCCACGCTCGTGCGGGCCTTGCCACGCGCTAGGTCGATCCAGTTGATCGCCGCAATGGCGATCGCCAGGAAGATGATTGGCGCCACCGGGGCCAGGCTAGAGGACGATTGCATGTTGATTTCTCTCCCCCGCTTACAGCTTGGACTGTGCCACGTGGGACAGCAGGTTCACCACCGACGCGTGCATCACATCGGTGAAGGGTTTCGGGTACAAGCCCATGTACAGCGTCAGGATCGCCAGAAGGCCGAGCATGAGGAACTCACGCTTGTTCAGGTCCAGCAATTCGCGCACGTGCTGGTGCACGATATCGCCAAAGATCACGCGCTTGACCATCCACAGCGAATATGCAGCGCCGAAGATCAGGGCCGTCGCGGCCAGCAGGCCGATCCAGAAATTGAACTTGACCGCACCCAGGATCACCATGAATTCGCCCACGAAGCCCGACGTCGCCGGCAGGCCGCAGTTGGCCATGGCGAAAAACACCGAGAACGCCGCGAACTTCGGCATCACATTGACCACGCCGCCGTAATCGGCGATCTGGCGCGAGTGCACGCGGTCGTACAGCACGCCGATGCACAGGAACATCGCACCCGACACGAAACCGTGCGAGATCATCTGCACGATACCGCCTTCGACGCCGATCTCATTGAAGATGAAGAAGCCCAGCGTCACGAAACCCATGTGGGCAATCGACGAGTACGCCACGAGCTTTTTCATGTCGGCCTGGACCAGCGCCACGAGGCCGATGTAGATCACCGCGATCAGCGACAGCGTGATGATGAACGGCGCCATGTAGTGGCTGGCGTCCGGCGCGATCGGCAGCGAGAACCGCAGGAAACCATACGCACCCAGCTTCAGCATGATTGCCGCCAGCACGACGGAACCACCGGTCGGTGCTTCCACGTGAGCATCGGGCAGCCAGGTATGTACCGGCCACATCGGCACCTTCACGGCAAACGCCATGAAGAATGCCACGAAGATCGCGATCTGCTCCTCGAGCGACAGCTTGGCCTGGTGCCAGGTCAGGATATCGAACGAGCCGGTCTTGTTGTACAGGTACAGCAGCGCAACCAGCGTCAGCAGCGAGCCGAGCAGCGTGTAGAGGAAGAACTTGAACGCGGCGTAGACGCGGTTCGGACCACCCCAGACACCGATGATGATGTACATCGGGATCAGCGTGGCTTCGAAGAACACGTAGAACAGCATGCCGTCCAGCGCCGAGAACACGCCGACCATCAGGCCCGACAGGATCAGGAACGCCGCCATGTACTCGGCCACGCGCTCGGTGATCACTTCCCAGGCCGAGATCACGACGATCACGGTGATGAACGCGGTCAGTACCACAAACCACATCGAGATGCCGTCCACGCCGAGGTGGTAGGCAATATTGAAGCGTTCGATCCAGTTTGCGTGTTCCACGAACTGCATTGCGGCAGTCGAGGTGTCGAAGTGGAGAACCAGCGGCAGCGTCACGACGAAGCTCGCGACGGCGCCGAACAGCGACATCCAGCGCACGAAGCATTTGCTGCGGTCGGAACCGAACATCAATACCAGCAGGCCGAAGAAGATAGGCAGCCAGATTGCGAGAGACAGAACCATTTCTTTGTTTTCCTTACTTGGTGCCTATCACTTGGTGCCTATCACGCCAGTGATCGTCAGCGTCAGGAGCACCAGCATGCCGATGATCATCGCGAAAGCGTAATGGTAGATATAGCCGGACTGCAGATAACGGCTGGCCGAGGCAAACGATGCCACCACGCGGGCCGATCCGTTGACGAAGAGACCGTCAATGAAGCTCTGGTCGCCGCCCTTCCACAAGCCCGTGCCTAGCAGCCGCGCACCGCGCGCAAACACTGCCTGGTTGAACGCATCCATGTAGTACTTGTTGTCGAGCAACTTGTACAGGCTAGAGAAACGCTGCTTGATGGCCTCGGGGATGTCCGGACGCTTCATGTAGAAGAACCAGGACAGCACCACGCCAGCAATGGCCAGCCACAGCACCGGCGTCGTCAGCGAGTGAATCGCCATCGGCACCCAGCCGTGGAACGCTTCCTTGAGCTCTTCCATTGCGTGGTGGTTCTCGCCGACGAAAATCACGTCCTTGAACGCCACGCCGTGCTTGAAGAATTCACCAAACAGCATCGGTTCGATAGCGATGGCGCCAATGATCACCGACGGGATGGCCAGCAGCACCAGCGGCAGCGTCACCACCCACGGCGACTCGTGCGGCTTCTGGCCCGGGGCCAGACCATGATGATGGTCGTCGCCGTGCGCTTCCTCTTCTTCCTCGTGATGGTCATGGTGCGCGTGGACCTTGCCGAAACGCTCCTCACCGTGGAACACCAGGAAGTACATGCGGAACGAGTAGAACGCCGTGACGAACACACCGGCCAGCACGGCGAAGTAGGCAAAGCCCGAACCCGCCAGGTGCGACTCGGCCACCGCTTCGATGATCGAATCCTTCGAGTAGAAGCCCGAGAAGAACGGCGTGCCGATCAGGGCAAGCGAACCGACCAGCGACGTGATCCACGTGATGGGCATGTACTTGCGCAGGCCGCCCATGTTGCGGATGTCCTGGTCGTGGTGCATGCCGATGATCACCGAGCCCGCGGCCAGGAACAGCAGCGCCTTGAAGAATGCGTGCGTCATCAGGTGGAACACTGCCACCGAGTAGGCCGACGCGCCCAGCGCCACGGTCATGTAGCCAAGCTGCGACAGCGTGGAATACGCCACCACGCGCTTGATGTCGTTCTGGATGATGCCCAGGAAACCCATGAACAGCGCAGTGATTGCACCGATGACCAGCACGAACGACAGCGCGGTGTCCGACAGTTCGAACAGCGGCGACATGCGCGAGACCATGAAAATGCCGGCGGTCACCATGGTGGCCGCGTGGATCAGCGCGGAAATCGGCGTCGGGCCTTCCATCGAATCAGGCAGCCACACGTGCAGCGGGAACTGAGCCGACTTGCCCATCGCGCCGATGAACAGGCAGATGCAGGCCACGGTAATCATCAGCCAGTCCGTGCCCGGGAAGATCACCGTCGCCAGTTGCTCGCGCTGGGCGAACACGTCCGTGTAGTTCATGCTGCCGCTGTAGGCCAGCAGCAGGCCGATGCCCAGGATGAAACCGAAGTCGCCCACGCGGTTGACCAGGAACGCCTTCATGTTGGCGAAGATCGCGGTCGGTCGCGTGTACCAGAAGCCGATCAGCAGGTACGACACCAGACCCACCGCTTCCCAGCCGAAGAACAGCTGCAGGAAGTTGTTGCTCATCACGAGCATCAACATCGAGAAGGTGAACAGCGAGATGTAGGCGAAGAAGCGGTTGTAGCCAGGATCCCCTTCCATGTAGCCGACGGTGTAGATGTGCACCATCAGCGAGACGAAGGTTACGACCACCATCATCATCGCGGTCAGCGAATCGACCAGGAAGCCGACCTCGAGCTTCAGCGCACCGATCGTCATCCATTCGTACACGGTGGCGTTGTAGCCGGCGCCGTTCATCACGTCCAGCAGAACCATCACCGACAGGACGAAGGCGATGGCGACGCCGAGAATCGTCGCCGAATGGGCCGCCACCCGGCCGCCGCGCGACTCCGAGGAAAACAGGCCGAAGAACTTGGTACCAAACAGACCGGCTATCGCGGCGCCGGCGAGCGGCGCCAGCGGGATCGCCAGCAGCAGGTTGGGGTTGAGCGTGGTTGCCATAGGACGCTTATTGGTGTGCGGTCAGGGAACAGTCGTGGTTCTGGACGAGGATGGTCATGTCAGCCCTTGAGGGTATCCATGTCATCAACGTTGATCGTGTCCAGGTTACGGAACAGCACGACCAGAATTGCCAGACCGATTGCCGACTCGGCGGCGGCCACCGTGAGGATGAAGAAAACGAAAACCTGTCCGGCCAGGTCGCCCATGTAGTGCGAGAAGGCGACGAAGTTCATGTTGACCGCAAGCAGCATCAGTTCGAGCGCCATCAGCAGCACGATGACGTTCTTGCGGTTCAGGAAGATGCCAACGATGCTGATCGCAAAAAGGATGGCACCGAGCACGAGAAAGTGAGCGAGAGACAGCACAGCGGGTTCTCCGGGCTTAGTTCTTGTTGGCGGTTGCCGCGGCATCCGCTTCGGCCCGGCCCTCGGCCGGCAGTTTCACCAGGCGCACGCGCTCGTCGCGGCGCACGCGCAGCTGCGCGCCCACGTCCTGCGCCTTGACGTCCTTGCGGCGGCGCAGGGTCAGCGCCACGGCCGCGATGATCGCCACCAGGAGGATCACGCCCGCCACTTCGAAGGCGTAGATGTAGTCCGTGTAGATCAGCTTGCCCAGCGCGGCGGTGTTCGAGTAGGTCGGATCCTGCGCACCGGGTGGCAGCACGGCGTTGGTGGTGCCGACGAAGTTACGCACCAGCACGATCGCCATTTCCGCGATGATCAGCGCGCCCACTACCGAGGCCATCGGCACGTAAGTCCAGAAGTCGCGCCGCAGGTGCTCGATGTCGATATCGATCATCATCACGACGAACAGGAACAGCACCATCACGGCGCCGACGTAGACCAGCACAAGCAAGATGGCGAGGAACTCGGCCTTCAGGATCATCCAGATCGCTGCGGCCGTGAAAAACGCCAGGACGAGGAACAGTGCGGAATGCACCGGATTCTTCGCGGTGATGACTTTCAGTGCAGACAGCACCAGCACCAACGCAAAGACATAGAAGATGGTGGTCGTGAGTTCCATGGTCCGTATCGGATCCTCTTTGAGCCGGCCGGCGAGGCGCCCTGCTGGGCGACCCGCTTGCGGCGCGGCATCCTTCCGTGGCCCCTGCGGGGCCGATTCAATTTCGTTTGCCGGGCCGGGACACTGCGTGCCCTGCCCGACCCTGCCTGGATCGCTTAGCGATACTTGGCGTCCGCGGCCTTGGCTGCGGCGATCTGCGGCTCGTAGCGGTCGCCCACTGCGAGCAGCATGTCCTTCGTGAAGTACAGGTCGCCGCGCTTTTCGCCGTGGTATTCGAGAATATGCGTCTCGACGATGGCGTCGACCGGGCAGGCTTCCTCGCAGAAACCGCAGAAAATGCACTTGGTCAGATCGATGTCGTAGCGCGTGGTGCGGCGCGTGCCGTCATTGCGTACATCCGATTCGATCGTGATGGCCAGCGCCGGGCACACCGCTTCGCACAGCTTGCATGCGATGCAACGCTCTTCCCCATTGGGATAGCGGCGCAGTGCGTGCAGGCCGCGGAAGCGCGGCGACATCGGCGTTTTCTCTTCCGGGAACTGGACAGTGATCTTCCGGGCAAAGAGATAGCGGCCAGTCAGAGCCATGCCCTTGAAGAGTTCCTTCAGGAGCAGGCTGTTGAAAAAGTCCTTGATGGCGAGCAGCATGACGATTGCTTCCTAAGTATTTCCGCGCGGTGCGCACGGGCCCATCGGGCGGCGCACCGTCGCCTGGCCTCTTAGTGCCAGATATTCCACGGCGACTTGATCCAGATCGCCACAATGATCAGCCACGCCACGGTCAGCGGAATGAAGATCTTCCAACCCAGACGCATGATCTGGTCATAGCGGTAACGCGGGAACGAAGCACGGATCCAGATAAACACCGACAGCAGCAGGAAAACCTTGGCAATCAGCCAGAAGAAGCCGGGGATCGCATTGGTGATCGCGCTGGAGAACGGCGGTGCCCATCCACCCAGGAACATCAACGCAGTCATCGTCGAGATGACGATCATGTTGATGTACTCGGCCAGGAAGAACAGCGCGAACGTCATGCCGGAGTACTCGATCATGTGACCGGCGACGATTTCCGATTCGCCTTCCACCACGTCGAACGGGTGACGGTTGGTTTCGGCCACGCCCGAAATGAAGTACACGCCGAACATCGGCAGCAGCGGCAGCCAGTTCCACGACAGGATGTTCAGGCCCATGTTGGCGAAGTACCCGGTGTTCTGGCCATTCACGATGGCGGACAGGTTCAGGCTGCCCGACACCATCAGCACCGTTACCAGTGCAAAACCCATGGCGATTTCATACGACACCATCTGGGCAGCGGCGCGCATCGCGCCAATGAACGCGTACTTCGAGTTCGAAGCCCAGCCAGCC
Source organism: Cupriavidus pauculus (assembly GCF_008801835.1). Lineage (GTDB taxonomy): Bacteria > Pseudomonadota > Gammaproteobacteria > Burkholderiales > Burkholderiaceae > Cupriavidus > Cupriavidus pauculus. The sequence goes on from NZ_VZOW01000002.1 coordinate 80,917, forward strand.
AGGATCACGCCGTAGACGCCCACCGAGCTGATGGCCATCACATACAGCAGCCCGGCATTCACGTCGGCCATTACCGCTTCGGCCTGGAACGGAATCACCGCCCACACCGCCACGGCCGGCATCAGCACCATCAGCGGCGCCACCAGATACATGCCCCGGTTGATCTGCGACGGGAACATGACTTCCTTGAGCAGCAGCTTCAGCACGTCGGCGATCGGCTGCAGCAAGCCCAGCGGACCGACGCGGTTCGGCCCGATACGGACGTGCATCCAGCCGATCAGCTTGCGCTCCCAGAGAATCAGGTAGGCCACGCACAGCAGCAGCGGCACCACAATGACCACGGCACGGATCAGGATCCACAGCGGCGTCCAGACGCTGCCGAAGATGGCCTGGCCTTGCGAGGTAATGAAGTCGATCATGTTGCTATCCCGCTCTTCTTATACAGTTGCCGTTGCGGCTGGCTGCCCGGCCGAAAGGTCGATGGCCTTTTCGACAGTGACATTGCCGAACAGGGCGCCCAGCGTGGCGGCTGCCACCGTGGCGGCCGGCACACGAACGGTGTTGGCCGGCAGCGTCTTTTCGAGCGCCGCGGGCAACACCACGCTGGCGCCGTCCTGCGTCACACGCACCGGGTCGCCCGCTTGCACGCCCAGCTTGGCGAACAGGTCGGCAGACAGTGCAACCTGCATGGCGCGGCGAGCGGCGGCGGTCAGTTGCAGCGAATCGGCGCGACGCACGATCGGATCGGCGTGATAGATCGGCACATCGGCGATGCGTTCGATACCATTTGCGGCAGCGGCCGTCACCTGGATCGCGGCCTCGGTCGCATTGTTCAGTTGCTCCGCCACCGGCTTGGCCAGCACGGCGTCGCGCACGGCTTCAGCGGTTTCGAAGTCGAAGCCCGGCACATCGAGCAGGTTGCCCAGCACGCGCAGCACCTTCCAGCCCGGACGCGATTCGCCCAGTGCGCGGACGACACCATTGAAGCTCTGGGCCTTGCCCTCGGCATTCACGAACGTACCGGCAGTTTCGGTGAACGGCGTGATCGGCAGGATCACATCGGCGTATTGCAGCGCGGCTTCCGAGCGGAACGGCGACAACACCACGACCGTACCAGCCTGCTGCAGCGCGGCCAGCGCGCGGCGCGCGTCGGCCGTATCGAATTCCGGTTCAGCGTTCAGCACGATGTAGGCCTTGCGTGGCGCATCGAACATTGCCTGCGCGTGGGCGCCGCCTTGCTGCGGCAGCGCGCCGGCGATGTAGCCACCCACGGTATTCGCCGCTTCGGTCAGGAAGCCCAGCGTGGCGCCGGTTTGCGTTGCGATCCACTGCGCCAGCGCGTGCAGCGCCGAGAACTGCGGATGACGCACGGCTTCGTTGCCGATGAAAACGGCGCGGCGTTCGCCCGAGAGCAACGCCTGGGCCACGGCCTTGGCGGCGTCGCCGCCGTCAAATCCGTCAGTGGCCGCGGGCGCGGTCACTTCCTTGGCCACTGCCACGGCGCGCGCCACGCCAGCCAGCGCAGCCAGCCAGCCCGACGGCGCAGCATCGACGCGCGCAGCAACCGGCATCAGCAGGTCTTCGCCGCCGGCGCCGAGCACCGCGACGCGGGCACCCTTCTTCACAGCCTGGCGCAGACGAGAAGCGAGCAGCGGATGATCCTTGCGCAGCGACGAGCCGATCACCAGCGCGCCTTGCAGCGTGCTCACATCGGCGATCGGCAGACCGAGCCACGGCGCACCCTTCAGCGCTGCCGAGAAATCGGTCTGGCGCAGACGGAAGTCGATGTTGTCGCTACCCAGGCCACGCACCAGCTTGCCAAGCAGGAACAGCTCTTCGAGCGTGCTGTGCGGGCTGGCCACGGCAGCGATCTGGTCGGCGCCGTGATCGCGCTTGATGCTGGCCAGGCCATTTGCCACGTATTCGAGCGCAGTCTGCCAGTCGGTTTCCATCCACTGGCCGCCCTGCTTGAGCAGCGGGCGCGTCAGACGGTCCGCGCTGTTCACGCCTTCGTAGGCGAAGCGGTCCTTGTCGGACAGCCAGCATTCGTTGATGTCTTCGTTTTCCAGCGGCACCACACGCATCACGCGCTGGTTCTTGGTCTGGACGACGAGATTGGCGCCGAGTCCGTCGTGCGGCGACACCGACTTGCGACGGCCCAGTTCCCAGGTACGGGCCGAATAGCGGAACGGCTTGCTGGTCAGCGCGCCAACCGGGCACAGGTCGATCATGTTGCCCGACAGTTCCGAGTCGACAGTCTGGCCCACGAACGTGGTGATTTCCGAATGCTCGCCACGATTGAGCATGCCCAGTTCCATCACGCCGGCCACTTCCTGACCGAAACGCACGCAACGGGTGCAGTGAATGCAGCGCGTCATCTCCTCCATGGAGATCAGCGGACCGACATTCTTGTGGAACACCACGCGCTTTTCTTCCTTGTAGCGCGACTCCGAAGCACCGTAACCAACCGCCAGATCCTGCAGCTGGCATTCGCCGCCCTGATCGCAGATCGGGCAGTCGAGCGGGTGATTGATCAGCAGGAATTCCATCACGGACTTCTGGGCCTTGACAGCCTTTTCGGAGTTCGTGAAGACCTTCATGCCGGGCGTCACCGGAGTGGCGCATGCGGGGAGCGCCTTGGGCGCCTTTTCCACTTCGACCAGACACATGCGGCAGTTCGCCGCGATGGACAGTTTGCGGTGGTAGCAGAAGTGCGGGATGTAGGTGCCCAGCTTGCGGGCCGCTTCCATCACGAGGCTGCCTTCAGCAACCTCGACCTTCTTGCCGTCGATCTCGAGTTCAACCATGTTCTGCCACGCTTCAGGAATGGGCCGGGACCATGCACTGCTTGTGTTCGACGTGATACTCGAACTCTTTCCAGTAGTGCTTGAGCATGCCGCGTACCGGCATCGCCGCGGCATCGCCGAGTGCGCAAATCGTGCGACCCATGATGTTTTCCGCGACGTTATTGAGCAGGTCCAGATCTTCCTGGCGGCCTTCTCCGTGTTCAATACGATTCACCATGCGATACAGCCAGCCGGTGCCTTCACGGCACGGCGTGCACTGGCCGCATGACTCTTCAAAGTAGAAATACGACAGACGCAACAGCGAGCGCACCATGCAGCGCGTCTCGTCCATGACGATCACGGCGCCGGAGCCCAGCATCGAGCCGGCCTTGGCGATCGAGTCGTAGTCCATGGTCGACGCCATCATCAGATCGCCCGGCACCACCGGCGCCGAAGAGCCGCCGGGGATCACCGCCTTGAGCTTCTTGCCGCCGCGCATGCCGCCCGCCAGTTCCAGCAACGTGGAAAACGGCGTGCCCAGCGGGATTTCGTAGTTGCCCGGCCGCTCGATGTCACCCGAAATCGAGAAGATCTTGGTGCCGCCGTTGTTGGGCTTGCCGATCTTCAGGTATTCCTCGGGACCGACTTCCAGCAGGAACGGAACAGCCGCGAACGTTTCAGTGTTGTTGATCGTCGTCGGCTTGCCGTACAGGCCAAAGCTTGCCGGGAAAGGCGGCTTGAAGCGCGGCTGTCCCTTCTTGCCTTCCAGCGATTCCAGCAACGCGGTTTCCTCGCCGCAGATGTACGCACCATAGCCATGGTGCGCGTGCAGCTGGAAATTGAAACCGGAGCCCAGAATGTTGTCGCCAAGATAGCCGGCGGCGCGCGCCTCTTCGAGGGCTTCCTCGAAGATCTTGTATTCGTTCCAGATCTCGCCGTGGATGTAGTTGTAACCCACGGTGATACCCATCGCGTACGCCCCGATGGCCATGCCTTCGATCAGCGAATGGGGGTTGTAGCGGATGATGTCGCGGTCCTTGAACGTGCCCGGCTCGCCCTCATCGGTATTGCAGACGAGGTACTTCTGACCGGGGAACGTACGCGGCATGAAGCTCCACTTCAGGCCGGTGGGGAAGCCCGCACCGCCGCGGCCGCGCAGACCCGATGCCTTGACGTCGGCAATCACCTGCTCGGGCGGTACCTTCTGCTCGAGGATGCGGCGCAGCTGCTTGTACCCGCCGCGCTTGACGTAGTCCTCAAGGTGCCAGTTCTTGCCGTCCAGCCCAGCCAGGATCAGCGGCTTGATGTGACGGTCATGCAGAGAGGTCATGTTACTTGTCCCCCTTGGCGGCGGCTTCAGCCTTCAGTTCGTCGACGAGTGCGTCGAGCTTCTGGTCGCTCATGAAGCTGCACATGCGGGTGTTGTTGACGATCATTACCGGTGCGTCGCCACAAGCGCCCATGCACTCGCCTTCCTTCAGCGTGAAGCAGCCGTCAGCGGTAGTTTCGTTGTAATCGATCCCGAGCTTGCGCTTCAGGTATTCGCCAGCCCGTTCGCCACCGGACAGCGCGCACGGCAGGTTGGTGCAGACGGTGAGTTTGTACTTGCCCACCGGCTTGGTGTCATACATGTTGTAGAACGTGGCCACCTCTTCCACCCACACGGGCGGCATTTCCAGGTAGCTGGCGACGAACTGCATGACTTCGGGGGAAACCCAACCCACTTCGCCCTGGGCCACGGCGAGTGCCGCCATCACGGCCGACTGCTTCTGGTCGGCCGGATACTTCGCGATCGCGCGATCGATTTCCTTGAGAGCTTCTGCTGATAGCATGGTCATTGCAGTAATACGGCGAAGCCCCGCGCATTGCGCGGCTTCACTGGTTTGCAGCCGTCGCTGCCATGTTCTGCCGGCCGGGAGCGCACTTCGCTCCTTACCGGTCCGTCGCAGGCGTTGCCTGCAGCCACCGTTGCAGCCGGGGCCGGCCGAACACGTCCGAATCGTCGTCCGGACAACGGCCTCTGACGGGGCGCCTGAGTTGCTGGCGTCCCTTAACGGTCGATCTCGCCGAACACGATATCCTGCGTGCCGATGATCGTGACCGCGTCCGCAATCATGTGTCCCTTGGCCATTTCGTCAAGCGCGGCCAGGTGGGCATAGCCCGGGGCACGAATCTTCAGGCGGTACGGCTTGTTCGCACCGTCGGAAATCGCATAAATACCGAACTCGCCCTTCGGGTGTTCGACGGCGGCATATGCCTCGCCCGGCGGCACGTGCATGCCTTCGGTGAAGAGCTTGAAATGGTGAATCAGCTCTTCCATGTTCGACTTCATGTCGACGCGCGACGGCGGTGCAACCTTGTGGTTCTCGGTGATGACCGGACCCGGATTGCGACGCAGCCAGTCCACGCACTGCTTGATGATCCGCGTCGACTGGCGCATTTCTTCCACACGCACCAGATAACGCGAATAGCAGTCGCCAGCGGTACCGACGGGAATATCGAAATCGAGCTGGTCGTACACCTCGTAAGGCTGCTTCTTGCGCAGATCCCACTCGATGCCCGAGCCACGCAGCATCGGTCCGGTGAAACCCAATTGCAGCGCGCGTTCGGGGCTCACCACACCGATATCCACCAGACGTTGCTTCCAGATACGGTTATCGGTCAGCAGCGTCTCATATTCATCCACGTACGTCGGAAAACGATTCGTGAAGTCCTCGATGAAGTCCAGCAACGAGCCCGAACGGGCTTCGTTCATGACCTTGATGGCTTTCTCGTTGTGGATCTTCGACGCCCGGTATTGCGGCATCGTATCGGGCAGATCGCGGTAGACGCCGCCCGGACGGTAGTAGGCCGCGTGCATGCGCGCGCCCGACACCGCCTCGTACATGTCGAACATGTCCTCGCGCTCACGGAACGCGTAGAGGAACACTGCCATCGCGCCGACGTCGAGCGCGTGCGAGCCGATCCACATCAGGTGGTTCAGCAGGCGGGTGATCTCGTCGAACATCACGCGGATGTACTGCGCGCGCACCGGCACCTCGAGGCCCAGCAGGCGCTCGATGGCCATCACATAAGCGTGTTCGTTGACCATCATCGACACGTAGTCGAGACGGTCCATATAGGGGACGCTCTGGATCCAGGTCTTCTGCTCGGCCAGCTTCTCGGTGGCGCGGTGCAGCAGGCCGATATGAGGATCGGCGCGCTGGATGACTTCACCGTCCAGCTCAAGCACCAGCCGCAGCACGCCGTGTGCTGCAGGGTGTTGGGGACCGAAGTTGAGGGTGTAATTCTTGATATCTGCCATGGCGCGGTTCTCAGTGCTGCGTGCCGCCGTAGTTTTCCTCACGAATCACGCGCGGCGTAATTTCGCGCGGTTCGATCGTCACCGGCTGGTAGATGACCCGCTTCTGTTCCGGGTCGTAACGCATTTCCACGTAGCCCGAAACCGGGAAGTCCTTGCGGAAGGGGTGTCCGACAAAACCGTAGTCGGTCAGGATGCGGCGCAGGTCGGGGTGACCTTCGAACACGATGCCATAAAAATCGAAGGCCTCACGCTCGAACCAGTTCACCGAATTCCAGACGTCGATCAGCGACGGCAGCACAGGCATGTCGTCGTCCGGCGCGAATACGCGGACGCGCAAGCGCCAGTTGTGCGTGATCGACAGCAGGTGGGTGACCGCGGCAAACCGGGGGCCATCCCACGTGCCGTCCGCATAGTCGGAATAATCGACGCCGCAGAGGTCAACGGCCTGTTCGAAACGCAGCGACGGATCGTCGCGCAGCAACCGCGCGGCTTCGAGATAATCGCCAGGCTTGACGACCAGCGTAAGTTCGCCGGTGGCCTCGGTCAGGCTCTGCACGCGCTTGCCCAGAACTTTTTCGAGGGCGGCCTTGAGGGTGTCGAGGTTCGCCATATCAGCCCTTGCGCGCAATGGTGTTGGTACGCTTGATCTTGTTCTGCAGCTGAATCACGCCGTAGATCAGCGCTTCCGCCGTCGGCGGGCAGCCCGGAACATAGATGTCCACCGGCACGATGCGGTCGCAGCCACGCACCACCGAATACGAATAGTGGTAATAGCCGCCGCCATTGGCGCACGAGCCCATCGAGATCACCCAGCGCGGCTCCGCCATCTGGTCGTAGACCTTGCGCAGCGCGGGCGCCATCTTGTTGCACAGCGTGCCAGCCACGATCATCACGTCGGACTGACGCGGCGACGGACGGAAGATCACGCCGAAACGGTCCATGTCGTAACGCGCGGCGCCAGCGTGCATCATTTCCACTGCACAGCAGGCCAGACCGAACGTCATGGGCCACAGGGAACCCGTACGGGTCCAGTTGATCAGCTTGTCAGCAGTAGTCGTGACAAAGCCTTCGTTGAGAACGCCTTCGATTGCCATTTCACATCACTCCCAATCGAGCGCGCCCTTTTTCCAGATGTAGACGAAGCCCACGATGAATTCCAGCAGAAACACGCCCATGGCGATGAATCCTGGCCAACCGATATCCTTGAGGGCTACGCCCCAGGGAAAAAGGAAGGCAGTTTCGAGATCGAACAGGATAAAGAGGATGGCAATGAGGTAGTAGCGCACATCGAATTTCATGCGCGCATCCTCGAACGCTTCGAAGCCGCACTCGTACGGCGACAGCTTCGCTGCGTCAGGCTTGTAGGGACCGAGAATCCGACCAATGGACATCAGCGCCACACCGAGCACGATGCCAAAGAGGATGAAGATGAGGACGGGGAAGTAGGCTTCGAGTGTCAAGGTACGGCCAGCCTTATCTGGAATGTTGTCAACAGCACCAGCTAGCGGCGTCCTGTTGCCCACCCCAGGCGCCATCCCGTCTTAGCTACGGCGCCGCCTTGCGGACTGCCGGTCAGTCATGCTGAGACCCATCTATGACATGGGTGCGACATGACTTCCCGATCAAGTTGTTTGGTGCCGACGGCGAGACTCGAACTCGCACAGCTTTCGCCACTACCCCCTCAAGATAGCGTGTCTACCAATTTCACCACGTCGGCTGGGGGAGAAACAATATTGCCTTGCGCCGGGTTTTTACACCCTACGAAGCTCGACCAAAAGGAGTTTGTCCTTCGGTTTTTGCCCCGCGCTGGGGAATCGTTTCAAGCCTTGCATTCTAACCTATGAATCCTGATTTGTTCAATGCACAACTTCAAATTAAATCAGGAATCCGTGAACACACTGTTCAATTATTGCGCTTTACTTCGGCACTGCCGGGGCTGCGGATGCCGACGACGCGCCAGCCGGCACCGAAGCGGCCGCAGCCGAGGCCGAGGCCGACTGCGATTGCTGCGCCGCACCCATTACTCCCAACGACGCCTGGGGCTTGTAGTTGCCCAGCAACGTCAGGCCCAGCGTGCACGCAAAGAACAGTCCAGCAAGCACGGCCGTGGTGCGAGAGAGAAAATTTGCCGAGCCGGAGGCCCCGAACAAACTGCCCGATGCGCCGGACCCGAAAGCCGCACCCACATCGGCGCCCTTGCCGTGCTGCAGCAGGACGAGGCCAATCACGCCAAGCGCGGACAGTACCTGCACGATGACCAACAAAGTCTTGAAGATTGCCATTTGGTTAAATTCGTTTCGTACTTGCCTGATCAGACAGTCGCATCCGGCATTCAGGCGTTGCCGATAGCGAGGAAATCATCCGCCTTCAGCGAAGCGCCACCAATCAGCCCCCCGTCGATGTCGGACATGGAAAACAGTTCTGCTGCGTTATCGGGCTTGACGCTGCCGCCATACAAGATGGCCATGCGCGACGCCACACCCGCATCCTTGGCCGCCACCTGGGCGCGCAGCGCCGCATGGACCGCCTGCGCCTGAGCGCTCGACGCGGTCTTGCCCGTACCGATCGCCCACACAGGCTCATAGGCAAGAACAATGCGATCAAGCTGCTCGATAGACAGCGCCTCGAGCACCGCGCCAAGCTGACGCGCCACTACAGCCTCGGTTTGCCCCGCTTCGCGTTCGGCCAGCGTCTCGCCTACGCAAACCACCGGAACAATGCCGGCCTCCAAGGCGCGCAGCGCTTTGGCAGCCACTACCGCGTCGGTTTCGCCGTGATAGGTGCGACGCTCGGAATGGCCGACCAGCACGTATGCGCAACCGAACTCAGCCAGCATAGGCGCAGCAACCTCTCCGGTGAAAGCACCACGCACCTCCGCCGAGACATCCTGCGCTCCCCAGGTCACCTGAGATCCGGCGAGCAACGACTGGCATTGGGCAAGATAGGGAAACGGCACGCAAACGGCCAGCTTGGCGTTGGCCGGCGTCGCCTTGATGGCATCCAGCAACGCCGCATTTGCGGCAAGGCTGCCGTGCATTTTCCAGTTGCCGATGACCAGCTTTTGTCTCACAACGGTCCCCTCTGAAATCAAACCCGCTATTGTAGCGTGCAGAGGGCGTGCGCGGCCAGCAACAGCGACCAATTGCAAACGCAGGGGTCGCCGACCGCCACCGGCGACACAACTGACTCGTCCGATTTCGGCGGCCTTACCAGGTCAGCACGATTTTCCCGATGTGCTCGCTGGATTCCATCAGGCGATGCGCGTCGGCGGCCTGCGCGGCAGGAAACACCTTGTGAATCACCGGCTTGATCTTGCCTGCCGCAAGCAGTGGCCACACATGCTGGTGCAGTGCCTGCGCGATGGCGCCCTTGAACGATGACGGACGCGGCCGCAGGGTCGATCCGGTGACCGTGATCCGACGCCGCAGGATATCGCCGAGAGGAATTTCGGCCTTGGCGCCCCCAAGCAGCGCAATGATGACGATGCGGCCATCGTCGGCAACGCACGACAGCTCGCGCGCCAGATAAGAACCGCCCACCATGTCGAGGATCACGTCGACGCCCTTGCCCTCGGTCAGCGCCTTGATCTCGGCAACGAAGTCCTGGGTCTTGTAGTTGATCGCGCGATCCGCGCCGAGATCCTCGCAAGCCTTGCACTTGTCGTCGCTGCCGGCGGTTGCGAATACCTTGAATCCCATCGCCTTTGCGATCTGGATGGCCGTGGTGCCGATGCCACTAGATCCGCCCTGAATCAACAGCGTTTCGGCTGCGCCGCGCGGACCCTTCCCCAGTTGCCCGCGATCGAACACGTTGCTCCACACCGTGAAGAACGTCTCCGGCAACGCTGCGGCCTCGATGTCGGTGAGACCTTCGGGCACCGGCAGACACTGCTCGATCGGCGCGGTACAGAGTTCCGCATAGCCACCGCCCTGCACCAGCGCACAGACGCGATCGCCGGCCTTCAGGCCGAAACGATTTGCCGCATTGGAGAGATCGCCGCCCACCACCACGCCGGCCACTTCCAGCCCAGGCAGATCGGACGCGCCCGGCGGCACCGGATAGTTGCCCGTGCGCTGAAACACATCGGGACGATTGATGCCAGCTGCCGCAACGCGAATCAGAATCTCCCCGGCCTTAGGCTCCGGATCAGGACGCTGGGTCTCTTGAAGGACTTCCGGGCCGCCGTATTCGCGGATCTCGATGGCTTTCATGATCACTCCTTATCAATGTCGTATGTCGCACCACGCGGCGCCTGGCTGCGAAACCGCGGATAGAAGACTGACCGGCAGTGTAAACAAAAAAGCGGCTGGACATCGCCAGCCGCTTTCGTCACGACAACTACCTCAGCTTACTGCTGTTGCTCCGGCGAGGCAGGCGCGGCAGGCGCATCGCCCTGCGGCGCGATCGGGCTGATGCTGCCACCCTCTTCGGCCAGCGCAGCCTTCAGCGACAGACGCAGACGACCCTTCTCGTCGGCCTGGATCAGCTTGACGCGAACTTGCTGGCCTTCCTTCAGCCAGTCCTTGATGTCCTTCACGCGCTCGTTGACAATCTCGGAGATATGCAGCAGGCCGTCCTTGCCCGGCAGGATGTTGACGATGGCGCCAAAGTCCAGCAGCTTGAGCACGGTGCCAGCATAGATCTTGCCCACTTCGGCTTCAGCGGTGATGCCCTCGATGCGGCGCTTGGCTTCGGCCATACCTTCATTCGAGATCGACGCGATCGTGATCGTGCCGTCTTCCTGAATGTCGATGGTCGTGCCCGTTTCCTTGGTGAGCGCCTGGATGGTCGAGCCGCCCTTGCCGATCACTTCACGAATCTTGTCCGGATGGATCTTCATCGTGATCATGCGCGGTGCATGCGCCGACAGTTCGGTGCGTGCATGACCCATCGCGCCTTGCATTGCGCCCAGGATATGCATGCGGCCTTCGCGCGCCTGCGCGAGTGCAACCTGCATGATTTCCTTGGTGATGCCCTGCACCTTGATGTCCATCTGCAGCGCGGTGATACCCGAATCGGTACCGGCCACCTTGAAGTCCATGTCGCCGAGGTGATCCTCGTCGCCGAGGATGTCAGTCAGCACGGCAAACTTGTTGCCTTCCAGGATCAGGCCCATGGCCACGCCAGCAACGTGCGCCTTGACCGGGACGCCGGCGTCCATCAGCGCCAGGCAGCCGCCGCAGACCGAAGCCATCGACGACGAGCCATTCGACTCGGTGATTTCCGACACCAGACGAATCGTGTATGCGAATTCGTCGTCCTTCGGCAGCACCGGAATCAGCGCGCGCTTGGCCAGGCGGCCGTGACCGATTTCACGACGCTTCGGGCTGCCCACGCGACCAGTTTCGCCAGTGGCGAACGGAGGCATGTTGTAGTGGAGCATGAAGCGGTCGCGATATTCGCCGGCCAGTGCGTCGATGATCTGCTCATCGCTCTTGGTGCCCAGCGTGGCGACGACCAGCGCCTGCGTTTCGCCGCGCGTGAAGAGCGCCGAACCGTGAGCGCGCGGCAGCACCGACGAGCGGATCTCGATCGGGCGGACCGTACGCGTGTCGCGACCGTCAATGCGCGGCTCGCCGGCCAGGATCTGGCCACGGACGATCTTTGCCTCGAGGTCGAAGAGGATGTTGCCGACCTCGACCTTGTCGGCTTCCACGCCGGCTTCGACCAGCTTCGCCTGCACGGTCGCGTAGACTTCCTTCAGCTTGGCGCTGCGGGCCGATTTCTGGCGCAGTTGGTAGGTTTCCTGCAGCAGCGGCAGGCCGATTTCACCAACCTTGGCGATCAGCGCTTCATTCTTGGCGGCAGGCGCCCAGTCCCATTCCGGCTTGCCGCCTTCACGGACCAGATCGTGAATCGCGTTGATGGCGATCTGCATCTGCTCGTGACCGTACACCACGGCGCCGAGCATGACCTCTTCCGACAGCTGGTTCGCTTCGGATTCCACCATCAGCACAGCGCGCTCGGTACCGGCAACCACGAGGTCCAGTTCCGACGTCGCGATCTGCGAGCGCGTCGGGTTCAGCAGATACTGGCCGTCCTTGTAGCCGACGCGCGCGGCGCCGACCGGGCCGTTGAACGGAATGCCCGACACAGCCAGCGCAGCCGACGAGGCAATCAGTGCCGGGATATCGGCCGGCACTTCGGGATTGATCGACAGCACGTGCACCACGACCTGCACGTCGTTGTAGAAACCTTCCGGGAAAAGCGGACGCAGCGGGCGATCGATCAGGCGCGAGGTCAGCGTTTCATTTTCCGACGGACGGCCTTCACGCTTGAAGAAACCGCCAGGGATCTTGCCGGCGGCATAGGTCTTTTCGATGTAGTCGACGGTCAACGGGAAGAAGTCCTGGCCAGCCTTGGGGCTCTTGGCCGCAACCACGGTGGCCAGCACCACGGTGTCTTCCACATCGACGATCACGGCGCCAGATGCCTGGCGTGCGATTTCGCCTGTTTCCATGCGGACCGTGTGCTGGCCCCATTGGAATTCCTTCACGATCTTGTTGAACATAGTCATGAGCGTTCCTTGATTGATGCGTGTCCGCCGTAACGGTACGACGGACAACGCCTGCGCTCACAGCGGCAGGCGGACTGCCGGGAATACCCATCCTCAGTCTCAGGGAAGTGCTATGCCATTCCATCGCGCCACCGGCAATGCCGATGTCGTACGCGATGGAATGACACAAAACCCCATTTCCTTGGCCGGCCCGGTGTCAGAAAGAGCGAGGTAACTTACTCCGTCGCACGGCTTGGCGCAACGACGTCCGGACAAAGCACCCGGTAGATTTGTGAAACAAACACCACTTTTAAATCAACTCTGGCAAAAACCAGCCCGCCAGAAAAGCAAAATGCCTGCCTCAGCGATGCTGACGCAGGCATTGCGGCCTCACGAGAAATCGTGCTCGAACAACTCTTGCAGGATTCGTGCTGCCATCCGCAGAGCCTTACTTGCGCAGGCCCAGGGCTTCGATCAGGGCGCGGTAACGGTCGGCATCGCTGGCCTTGAGGTAGTCCAGCAGACGACGACGACGGCTCACCATGCGCAGCAGACCGCGGCGGCTGTGGTGATCCTTCATGTTGGCCTTGAAGTGGGGGGTCAGTTCGTTGATGCGGGTGGTCAGCAGAGCGACCTGAACTTCAGGGCTGCCCGTGTCGTTGGCGCCGCGGGCGAACTTCTGGATGATTTCAGACTTGTTGATATCGGCAACTGCCATGATGATTTCCTTTCACTTGCGAACGCTGCAGCGCGGGATGCGCCACCGGCGTCGTGCTTTGACTATCGTCAGCCAGCACGAGGCGTGCGGACGACAGCCGCGCATTATATCCGAATCCAGAGGACTGTGACACGCCTCGGAGCCCTGGCCTCAATTTCGGGGCGGGCGCTCCATGCGGCACGTGGTGGGCAGTGTCGTTTGCGCCGCCTTCAGGCGCTTGACCGTCCGGAAGCCGTATCCGGAGCCTTCGTTATCGAATCGGACGTCCCCGCCCTGCCGGGCCATCGCCGACACGTAGAGCGGCTGTAAAACCTGATGATCGTCGGCGCGCACCGTGGCCTCGTGGAATCCGTTCGTGAAGCGCATGTTCTCGAGCGCATACGCCACGGCCACCACATCGGCGGAGCCGGCCTGTTCGATGGCACGGGCCAGCATTTCCACCATCATCTGCATGCGCAGGTGCACGTAGTCGTCGCGCGGGTCGGGATACCGTTTCTGGAAAGCCTGATAGAACGCGTCCGACGCAGCCCCGCCCACGTTCGGATGCCACTCGGCCACCGCCAGCACTCGGCCGACACCGGCGTCGCCCATCGCCGCCGGCGCACCAAGCCCGTTGCCATAGAAGGTGTAGAAGCGCGCGTTCAGCCCGCCTTCGCGCGCGGCCTTGACCATCAGCGTCAGGTCGTTGCCCCAGTTTCCGGTGATCACGGCATCGGCGCCGCTGGCCTTGATCTTGGCAATGTACGGGGCGAAATCCTTGATCTTTCCGATCGGGTGGAATTCGTCGCCCACGATCTGGATGTCTGGGCGCTTTGCCGCCAGCATTTCTCGCGCCGACCGCGAAACCTGATGCCCGAAGCTGTAATCCTGATCGATCAGGTAGATCTTGCGCACGCCGCGCTCGCTGCGAATCGCCTCGGTCAGCGCCTGCATGCGCATGTCCGAACTGGCATCGAAGCGAAAATGCCAGAAGCTGCAATTCTCGTTGGTCAGCGCCGGATCGACAGCGGAGTAGTTCAGGAACAGCACGCGTGCGTCCGGTTGGCGCTGGTTCTGCCGGTTGATGGCGGCGACCAGCGCGCTGGCCACAGCGGAACTGTTGCCCTGAAGGACAAACGAGATGCGCTTGTCCACGACGCTGCGAAACTGGATCAGGCTCTCGTCGACGTTGCCCTTGCTGTCAAAGGTCACGAGTTCGAACGGGTGGGTGCCGTCCGGCAGCCGCACCCCGCCATGCGCGTTGATGCGTTCGACGGCAATGCGCAGGTTGCGGACAACGGCTTCTCCGGCATTGGCAAACGGCCCGGAAAGCCCGTCGATCATGGCGAGCCGGATCGGCACACCGCCTGGCGCCTGCGCGAACGCCGACGCCGCGACGAAAGCCAGCGCCGCCAACAGCCATTTTCGCAGCCCGCGTTTCGGGATTTCCGCCATTACCACTCCTGTTGCCACGCAAAACCGGGGATGGTAAGGCAGTTGCCGCATCGCCCGCAATCACTGCCAACTCGCCGGAATCGCTATTACACCAACCGCGTCGCGAACGGGAAATGAGACGAATCCGAAAATCGGCGCTGCCGTTCACACGGAGCGAGGTGCGCGGCTACACTCTTGGCTATCGCAGGATCTGCTTGGAAAAAGGCTCACGAACATGACCCACCCCACTCGGCGCGCGCGTCGCTGGACTGCCGCCACTGCGCTGGCCGGCGCCATGCTTGCAGGTTGCAGCGCGCTCGGCCCCGCGCTCTTGCCGGTCGACACGGGCATGAAGCTCGTTGGGCAACCCCAGAGCGCCGTCGCCGCAACGTTCGGCCAACCTACGGATGTCTACAAGCTCGACGACGGCACCACGCGCTGGTTCTACTCGAAACAACCGCTAGGCGAATACTCGTACGCGGCCGATTTCGATCGCGACGGCAAGCTGACGAACTTCCGCCAGATGTTGACCACGGCCGAGCTATACAAGGCCCAGATCAACGTGTGGACCAAGAAGGATGTGCTGGAACATTTCGGTGCACCGCGCGAACCCATCGAATATTACTCGCGCCTGAAGCGGGAAGCGTGGAGCTATCGCTTCCTGCATGAAGATCAGTGGTATTCGATGTTCAACTTCATGTTCGACGATGCCGGCGTGTTGCGTCAGACGCTCGTCACGCCGGACCCGTTACGCGATCGCCCGGACCCGCGCTGACGCGGGCTGAACCGGCACGGTGCCATCGCAGGATTCGCGCAAACGGACAAACCGCCCAGCCCTGCGGGATGCGCAACGGGATGGGCGGTCCATGACGGTCGGAGCCTCGTGAGCTCCGCCATCGCATCGCAGGGATCGGGATCAGATCTGCGGGTTGATCTTCTGCACGGCCTTGTCGTGCAGCTTGTTTAGTGCGGCGAGGTAAGCCTTGGCCGAGGCGGCCACGATATCGGGATCGGTGCCCACGCCATTGACGATGCGGCCAGCCTTCGACAGACGCACGGTCACCTCACCCTGCGCCTGAGTGCCTGCTGTAATGGCATTGACCGAATACAGCACCAATTCGGCGCCACTGCTTACGCGGCCCTCGATCGCATGCAGTGTTGCATCGACCGGGCCATTGCCTTCGGCTTCGCCCGTTTGCTCGATGCCATCGACATTGAACACGATGCGCGCATGCGGGCGCTCACCAGTTTCGGAGCGCTGCGAGAGCGAAACAAAACGATAGTGTTCGTTGGCGTTTTCCTGCTCCTCGTCGGAGACGATCGCCATGATGTCTTCGTCGAAGATTTCCGCCTTCTGGTCCGCCAATTCCTTGAAACGTGCGAATGCGGCGTTGATTTCCGCTTCGCTTTCGAGCTCGATGCCAAGCTCCTGCAGCCGTTGCTTGAAAGCATTGCGACCAGAAAGCTTGCCCAGCACGATCTTGTTGGCCGACCAGCCTACATCCTCGGCGCGCATGATTTCGTAGGTGTCGCGCGCCTTGAGCACGCCATCCTGGTGGATGCCCGAAGCATGCGCAAAAGCGTTCGCGCCTACCACCGCCTTGTTCGGCTGCACCACGAAGCCGGTGATCTGCGATACCAGCTTCGAAGCCGGGACGATTTGCGTGGTATCGATGCCAACGTCCATGTCGAAGTAGTCGCGACGCGTTTTCACGGCCATGACAACTTCTTCCAGGCTCGTATTGCCAGCACGCTCGCCCAGGCCGTTGATCGTGCATTCGATCTGACGGGCGCCGCCAAGCTTCACCGCGGCGAGCGAATTCGCCACAGCCATGCCGAGATCGTTATGGCAGTGCACGGACCACACGGCCTTGTCGGAATTGGGAATGCGTTCGCGCACCGAGCGAATCAGTGCCGCATAGCCTTCCGGCACGGCATAGCCCACGGTATCGGGGAGATTGATGGTGGTCGCGCCTTCAGCGATCACACCTTCGAGCACCCGGCAAAGGAAGTCCATGTCCGAGCGGCTGCCGTCCTCAGGCGAAAACTCGATGTCGTCAGTGAACTGGCGCGCGAAACGCACGGCGAGACGCGCCTGCTCGTACACCTGATCCGGCGTCATGCGGAGCTTTTTCTCCATGTGCAACGCCGACGTCGCGATAAACGTGTGGATGCGGAACGAGTTGGCGGGCTTCAGCGCCTCGGCGGCGCGGGCAATATCCTTGTCGTTGGCGCGAGCCAGCGAGCAGATCGTGGAGTCTTTCACCACCTGGGCGATCGAGCGGATCGCCTCGAAATCGCCGTTGGAGCTTGCCGCAAAGCCGGCTTCGATCACATCGACCTTCAGGCGCTCCAGTTGACGCGCAATGCGGATCTTTTCCTCGCGGGTCATGGAGGCGCCCGGCGATTGTTCGCCGTCACGCAAGGTGGTATCGAAAATGATCAGTTTGTCAGACATTTGTGAAGCTCCTGGGCTGTGCCTTTATGCTTGTGTACCGCGCTGTCCCGCCGCGGGGCATTCGATTCAGAATGCAAAACGCCCCGGCGTGCATGGATGCAGGCCGGGGCGTTGAAAAATCCTGGTGATTTCCGCGCTAGGGCGTTATGGCATTCCCTCAGCGCGCGCGCGTCCCGACCTGATGGCCTAGTAGGCCACCTAGGGTGGTGCGGGCGAGTAGGGTCTGGCGCGAAATCATGTCGGCGACTATAGCCGGTTTGCGGCAAGCGTGCAACCGACTTGTTTTGGAATCCAGTGGGCGCATTATTTTGGCGGGATCCGCAATTTCTGGCCGGGATAGATCTTGTCGGGGTGAGTCAGCATTGGCTTGTTGGCCTCGAAAATCTTGTTGTATTCGGCGCCATTGCCGTATGCGACCTGGGCGATCGCCCAGAGCGTATCGCCCTTCACCACCGTGTGCCATTGCGATTCTGCCGTCTCGACATTGACGGACATCTTGTCTTCCACCGACTCGACGCCTTCGACGTTGCCGCAACACAGGATGATCTTCTCCCGCGTCGCCTGATCGGGCGCCACACCAAACACGGTTACCTTGCCTTGCGCCCCGTCCACGGTCACCGTCAAGCCCGTTGCGGTCAATCCCATCTTTGCAATATAGGCCTCGATAGCGTAGCCGGCGGCGCGGTTCGCAGCCTCGCTTTTGTCATTGGCGGTCGGCTCGGCCACGGCCGCATCCTGCGCCGCCTTGGCTTCGCCCTTGCCGAACAGCTTCTCTCCCGCTTCCTTGATGAAGTCGAACATGCCCATGACATTCTCCTTAGGGTGGGTAACACGACAAAAACAAAGGGCGCCACACGGCGCCCCTTTCTCGACAAATCAATTTCCGCTACCTGAACCGTTCCCGGCGCCGCCCGAGCGAGGCTTGCTGACGCCGCCCGGCTGACCGTGAATCGCACGCCAGCCCCACAACACGTACCCGGAAATCGCGTAGGCCACGAACAGGCCGAACAATGCCACCGGCGGGTCGGAAGACACGACGACGAACAGCACGAGCACCAGCACCATCATGCCGAATGGCACGCGGTATCGCACATCGAGCGCCTTGCCGCTATAGAACGGCGCGTTCGACACCATCGAAAGGCCGGCATAGAGCGTGATCGCGAACGCCACCCAGGGCATCCACAATTCCTTTACCGGCAGCTTGTTGTCGATGGCCAGCCATACAAAGCCAGCCACCAGCGCCGCCGCAGCGGGGCTCGGCAAACCCTGGAAAAAGCGCTTGTCGACCACTCCGATGTTGGCGTTGAAGCGCGCCAGGCGCAACGCGGCGCAGGTGCAGTAGACAAAGGCGGCAATCCAGCCCCATTTGCCAAGGTCATGGAGAATCCATTCATACATCACCAGGGCGGGCGCAACGCCGAACGACGTCATGTCGGACAGCGAATCGTACTGCTCCCCAAACGCGCTCTGCGTGTTGGTGATGCGCGCCACTCGGCCATCCATGCCGTCCAGCACCATCGCGGCGAAAATGGCGATTGCCGCCACGTCGAACCGCATGTTCATCGCCTGCACGATCGCGAAGAAACCGGCGAAAAGCGCGGCCGTTGTGAATGCATTAGGAAGCAGGTAAATGCCCCGGCGGCGCGGGCGCACATACTCGATGTCATGCTCGTCCGCGTCGTACGCGGGATCATTGCGCAGCTGATTGTGGCGAAACGGACGCAGATGCGTCACGTTGCCGTTGCTGACCCGCTTGTTGCGTCGATTGAAGGCACCCATGCCGGTCTCCTGTCGCTATCCGATCCAGGGCCGCTCAGGCCTGGACGTCAAGCTCGGCGAGCACTGTCGACGATGCCGACACTTTTTCGCCAATCGTCACACGCGGACGTGCATCCACGGGCAAATACACATCCACGCGCGAACCAAAACGGATGAAACCATAGCGTTGACCGCGCGATAGCGTGTCGCCCACCTTGGTGTAGCACAGGATGCGGCGGGCCACCAGGCCAGCCACCTGCACTAGCGTCACCAGTTGACCGTCCGCGGCGCGGCGGATCACCACGGCGTTGCGCTCGTTTTCGAGCGACGCCTTGTCCAGATCCGCATTGACGAACTTGCCCGGAAAATACTCGAGCTTTTCGACCTTGCCATCGAGCGACGCGCGATTTGAATGCACGTTGAAGACATTCATGAATACGCTGATTTTCAGCGCTTCACGCCCGGCATAGGGATCCTGGGTCTTCTCGACAACGACGATGCGGCCGTCGGCGGGAGCCAGAATCGCATTCGGCGCCGACGGAATCGGCCGGGGCGGATCGCGGAAGAATTGCAGCACGAAAATCGTGATAATCCACAGCGGCAACGCCCACCAGAAACCCGCGCTCGCATGGACGAGCAACGAGATGATGAATGCGCCGGCCAGGAACGGCCAGCCTTCACGGGCGATCAGCGGATGAGGATAGTTCATGCAAGCGTTGTTCTGTTGTTCGCGTAAATTCGACAATCCGGGTGTGCACAACCGCGCGCACATCAAATAAAGGGCCGTCGAGGCGCAATATAGGAAAAATCAGGCCTGCGCCTGAAAAAGTCCGACAAGGATAACAAAAAGCCGCCCAATCTCCGCCGAAATGTCTCCTCAAACGCAGGAGACCGGGGGGCGGACTGGGCGGCTGCGGCGGGTTGGCGCGGCGCCTCGCCAGAGGCAAGGGGCCGCGCGCGGCCCGTAGTGCTTAGTTCTTCGACTGGTCGACCAGCTTGTTCTTGGCGATCCACGGCATCATCGCGCGCAGCTTCGCACCCACTTCCTCGATCTGATGCTCGGCCGTCAGGCGACGGCGGGAAATCAGCGTCGGCGCGCCTGCCTTGTTTTCCAGCAGGAAGCTCTTGGCGTATTCACCGGTCTGGATGTCCGTCAGGCACTGCTTCATGGCCTTCTTGGTCTCTTCGGTCACAACGCGCGGACCGGTGACGTATTCACCATACTCGGCGTTGTTCGAGATCGAGTAGTTCATGTTGGCGATGCCGCCTTCGTAGATCAGGTCGACGATCAGCTTGAGCTCGTGCAGGCACTCGAAATAGGCCATTTCCGGCGCATAGCCGGCTTCCACCAGCGTCTCGAAACCAGCCTTGATCAGTTCCACGGTACCGCCGCACAGCACGGCCTGCTCGCCGAACAGGTCGGTTTCGGTTTCTTCGCGGAAGTTGGTTTCGATGATGCCGGCGCGGCCGCCGCCGTTGGCGGTGGCGTACGACAGTGCGATGTCACGCGCAGCGCCCGACTTGTTCTGGTGCACGGCGATCAGGTGAGGCACGCCGCCGCCTTGCGAGTACGTCGAGCGCACCGTGTGGCCCGGGGCCTTCGGGGCGATCATGATCACGTCCAGATCGGCACGCGGAATCACGGCGCCGTAGTGCACGTTGAAGCCGTGTGCGAAGGCCAGCGCTGCGCCTTCCTTGATGTTGTCGTGCACTTCGTTCTTGTACACGTCGGCGATCTGCTCGTCCGGCAACAGAATCATGACGACATCCGCGCCCTTGACCGCTTCGGCCACTTCCTTGACCTGCAGGCCGGCGTTCGCGGCCTTGTTCCACGACGCGCCGCTCTTGCGCAGACCGACCGTCACGTTCACGCCCGAATCCTTCAGGTTCAGCGCGTGGGCGTGGCCTTGCGAGCCATAGCCGATGATGGTGACGTTCTTGCCCTTGATGAGGGAGAGGTCGGCGTCCTTGTCGTAAAACACTTTCATGATAGTTCCTTCAATTTCTCAAATCTTCGTATAGGGGTGGCGGCAGGACGTTCAAGCCTGATGGCTCGGGGGCGTCATGCCGCATCGGGATACTGCGTGTCGGCTTGTGGCCGTGCTGCCGGGGGCGCCCGTCAGACCTTCAGGATGCGTTCGCCGCGGCCGATACCGGATCCGCCCGTTCGGACGGTTTCCAGGATCGCGGTGCGGTCGATGGCATCGAGGAACGCATCCAGCTTGCCGCCGTTGCCGGTCAGCTCGATGGTGTACGTCTTTTCGGTCACGTCGATGATGCGGCCACGGAAGATGTCTGCGGTGCGCTTCATTTCCTCGCGCTCCTTGCCGACGGCGCGCACCTTGACGAGC
This sequence comes from Cupriavidus pauculus, assembly GCF_008801835.1. Taxonomy (GTDB): domain Bacteria; phylum Pseudomonadota; class Gammaproteobacteria; order Burkholderiales; family Burkholderiaceae; genus Cupriavidus; species Cupriavidus pauculus. The sequence continues at coordinate 102,201 of NZ_VZOW01000002.1, forward strand.
ATCAGCTCGCGCTCGATGTGTGCGCCTTCGGTCAGATCGACCACCTTGACCACTTCCACCAGACGGTTCAGATGCTTGGTGATCTGTTCGATCACGTCATCCGAGCCGGTCGTGACGATGGTCATCCGCGACAGCGACGCGTCTTCGGTGGGAGCCACCGTCAGCGTTTCGATGTTGTAGCCACGCGCCGAAAACAGTCCCACCACGCGCGAGAGCGCGCCGGGTTCGTTTTCCAGCAGGACCGAGATGATGTGTCGCATTTACAGGTCCTCCGCGCCGAGCAGCATTTCGGAGATACCCTTGCCGGCCTGAACCATCGGCCACACGTTTTCCGTGGGGTCGGTCTGGAAGTCCAGGAACACGGTGCGGTCCTTGAGTCGGAAGGCTTCGCGCAGCGCAGGCTCGACATCGGAAGTCTTTTCGATGCGCATGCCCACGTGGCCATACGCTTCGGCCAGTTTGACGAAGTCAGGCAGCGCGGTCATGTAGGAATGCGAGTAACGGTTGTCGTACTCGATTTCCTGCCACTGACGCACCATCCCGAGGTAGCCGTTGTTGAGCGAACAGATCTTGACCGGCGTATCGTACTGCAGGCAGGTAGACAATTCCTGAATGCACATCTGGATCGAGCCTTCACCGGTAATGGTGACGACTTCCTTGTCCGGGAATGCCTTCTTGATGCCCATTGCGTACGGCAGACCAACGCCCATCGTGCCCAGGCCGCCGGAGTTGATCCAGCGACGCGGCTCGTTGAACTTGTAGAACTGCGCGGCCCACATCTGGTGCTGACCAACGTCGGAGCAGATGAAGGCATCGCCCTTGGTCAGTTCCCAGATCTTTTCGACCACGTACTGCGGCTTGATGATTTCGGAGTTGCGGTCGTACTTCAGGCAATCCACCGAACGCCATTGCTCGATCTGGTCCCACCACTTGGCCAACGCCTCGCGCTTGGGCTTGACGTCGCTGGCTTTGATCTGGGCGATCAGTTCCTGCAACACGTCCTTGACATTGCCGACGATGGGAATATCCACCTTGACGCGCTTCGAGATCGACGACGGGTCGATGTCGATGTGGATGATCTTGCGCGCCTGCGACGTGAAATGCGCGGGGTTGCCGATCACGCGGTCGTCGAAACGTGCACCGATGGCGATCAGCACGTCGCAGTTCTGCATGGCCATATTGGCTTCATACGTGCCGTGCATGCCGAGCATGCCCAGGAACTGCTTGTGCGTACCCGGGAATGCACCCAGGCCCATCAGCGTATTGGTGACGGGATGCCCGGTCAGTGCGGCAAGTTCGCGCAGCTCGTCGCTCGCGTTGGCCAGCACCACGCCGCCGCCGGTGTAGATATACGGACGCTCCGCAGCCTGCAGCAGTGCCACGGCCTTGCGGATCTGGCCCGAGTGACCCTTGTTCACCGGGCTGTACGAACGCATGTCGACGGTTTTCGGGTACTCGAACTTGCAGGCGTTGCGCGACACGTCCTTCGGGATGTCCACCACCACGGGGCCGGGGCGGCCGGTCGCGGCAATGAAGAACGCCTTCTTGATCGTCGCGGCCAGGTCGCGCACGTCCTTCACGAGGAAGTTGTGCTTGACGATCGGACGCGTGATGCCGACGGTGTCGCATTCCTGGAATGCATCCTGGCCAATGGCGTGGGTCGGCACATTGCCGGTGATCACCACCATCGGAATCGAATCCAGATAGGCCGTGGCAATGCCGGTGACGGCATTGGTCACACCCGGACCGGAAGTCACCAGGGCGACGCCCACCTTGCCAGTCGCGCGTGCATAGCCGTCAGCGGCATGCACGGCGGCCTGCTCGTGGCGCACCAGGATGTGTTCGAATTTCTTTTGCTTGTGGAGCTCGTCGTAGATATAAAGCACTGCGCCGCCGGGATAACCCCAGACGTATTCGACGCCTTCTTCGGCAAGTGCGTTGACGAGGATTTCCGCTCCGATCATTTCGCGAGCGGAGGATGAATTGCTGTCTGCGTGGGAGAATTCCGCGCTGGGCATGTTCATTTCAGTCCTTTGCAATTTTCGGCAAAAAATTGTTTGGATGCTCTCTGCCGGGCTTGTGGCTCGGGTTCAAGCGGTGCGCGTCTGCATGAGAAGACCGCCTCATAAGCGGTCCGATGAGACAACCACTGATGTCGTGAACCGACGATGATACTGCAACGCACCAGCGCGGTAAATGAACTTTTTGCTTTGGCGCCCCACCGCGGCGCGCTGACACGACACATTTGCCGTTCCGGCTCTTCGCCCCATGTCTGCAATTGAATACAGCAGTGGCCCAAGTCACCTATTTTTTGCTAGCATCGCAGACACTTCCCGAACGCCGCAGGCCTTACGCGGCACATTCGGCCCGGCTTTGCGCCCAACCGCTGTTTCTGCCTGCATGGCCACCGACAAGGAACTCTCCGACTTTCTCGCCAGTGTCGAGCGCCGCGCCTTCAAACAGGCGGTTTTCGCCGTTCGTGACGACGAGGCCGCACTCGACATCGTGCAGGACGCCATGATCAAGCTGGCGGAAAAGTACGGCGACAAGAGCGCCGCCGAGTTGCCGCCGCTGTTCCAGCGCATTCTGCAGAACACGATCCACGACTGGTTCCGACGCCAGAAGGTCCGCAACACCTGGGTCACGCTGTTTTCGAACCTGCGCGACGAACGCGACGGCGACGACAATGACCTGCTCGACACGCTGGAGGCGCAGGCCGGGTCGCAATCGGCCGAAAGCAGCGCCGACAAGGTCGAGCGGTCCCAGGTGATGAACATCATCGAGCAGGAAATTCAACGTCTGCCGACACGTCAACGCGAGGCTTTCCTGATGCGTTACTGGGAGGATATGGACGTGGCCGAAACCGCAGCGGTGATGGGTTGCTCGGAAGGCAGCGTCAAGACGCACTGTTCCCGTGCAACGCACACTCTGGCACAGGCCTTGCGCGCGCGGGGAGTCCGACTATGAGCAGAAACGAACGAGATATCCAGGAACGGCGCATCGCCCACGAGATCCGCTTGGCACTTGATGCCTCGGCGGAGGCGGTGCCGCAAGACATTGCCGCGCGCCTGGCGGCGGCGCGGCGCATGGCCTTGGCCGCCAAGAAGGCCGAGGCGCGCGCGCACGTGCCGCAGCTCGCGCTGCCGGGCGTCTCGCACAGCCTGTCCTTCGACGACGACGACGACGATTCGCCGCTGCACCGGGCCGGTGCATGGATGCGCAAGCTGGCGCTGGTGTGGACGCTGGTGGCGCTGGGCGCCGGCCTGCTGGGCATCTACCACTGGCAGCAGCAGCAGCGCGTCGAGGAACTGGCCGACGTCGATGCGGCGATGCTGCTCGACGATCTGCCGCCGACTGCCTACGCCGATCAGGGCTTCCACGTTTTCCTGAAACGCGATCGCGATCAATAAGATGGCACGCGCACCTTCCCGTACCGACGCCTTCCGTCGCCGGCTCGCCAGTCTTTGCGCAGCCGGGCTGACGGTCGCTGCACTGGGCGCCGATGTTGTGATCAGTGTGGCCCAAGCGCAGGGCAATGCCGCCAGCCAGCCCGCAGCGCGTCCGGTGCTCAATGCGCATCCGACATGGTCCGAGCTGTCGACCACGCATCAACAGGTGCTCGCGCCGCTGCGGCCGCTCTGGGACACCATCCCCGAACTCAATCGACGCAAGTGGCAGCGCATTGCGGATCTGTATCCGAAACTGAAGCCCGAGGAACAGAAGCGCCTGCAGGAACGCATGGCCGACTGGGTCAAGATGACACCCCAGCAGCGCCGTCTGGCCCGCGAGAACTATCAGATCACGCGCACGCTGCCGCCCGAGAAGAAGGCCGAGGCATGGGATCGATACCAGCAGTTGCCTGAAGAGCAGAAGAAGAAGCTGGCCGCGGCGGAAAAAGTGCCGCGACGCCCCGGAGCCGTCAGCGCCTTGCCGTCCGGCAAGCGCCCGCCGGCCGACACCGCCCGGCAAATTCGTCGACCGGAAACGAAATCGGCCAGCGAGCCGGAGGCGATTTCCGCATCGGCACCGGTCGTGCAGACCGTCAGTGGCGCGGCCGCTGCCAGCCCTGCGCCCGTCGCTGCGCCCCCCGCCGCCCCGGCTCCTGCGCCGACACCGGCGCTGTCGCCGCCGGTCAACGGCGAGGCCGCGACCGATTTCAACCAGACCGATTCCCAGCGTCAGTAAGCGCCCGGTGTTTCGCGGCGTCGCACCGGTGACGTCGGCGCCGAAAGCATCCACCCACATCGGCGCACCCTCCGAAGCGGCCATCCTGCCGTCGCCGCTTTGGCATAATGGCCGCTTCACCTGACCGCCTTGCGCCATGCCCGCCGCGACTCCTGCCGCCGACTCCCGATCCACCACAATGCCGCTGCGCACGCCACCGCTGCGCCGTCGGCTGCTATGCATGCTCTACGAAGGCGTCCTGCTGTTTGGCGTGCTGATGGCGGCCAGTGCGGTCTATGTCGCGGTCCGGCCGCTGCTGCAGCGCGCGGGAATCGACCGTCCCTATATCGACCAGGCGTGGATGTTCATCGTGATGGGCTTCTATTTCGCCTGGTTCTGGCAGCGAAACGGCCAGACGCTGGCCATGCAGACCTGGCGCATCCGTCTGGAGAATGCGCACGGCAGGCCGCCGCGTTGGTCGCAGGCGGTTTTACGCTTCGTGCTGGCGTGGCTGTGGTTGCCACCGGCAGCCGCGGTGGGCCATGCGCTGGGACTGACCAAGGGACCGTTCATCGGTGCCCTGGCCGCCGGATTGGCGATCTGGATTTCGCTGGCCTGGCTGGACCCGCGACGGCAGTTTCTCCATGATCGCCTGGCCGGTACCCGCCTGACGGATCTGCGCCAGCCGCAGCCATGAACCTCACGGCCGCCGCGCTGCGCCGGGCCGCCGTGTTGGTGCAGGCTGCGAGCGCATGCGCGGTGGCCGCCTGCCTGAGCAGCGTGACAGGTTGGCCGTGGCCGCTGGCGCTGGGCGGCGGCATCGTGGTGGTTCTGCTGATTTTCGGCGCCAGCGTAGCGCTCGCGTTCGCCGTCACGCTCGGCGGCTTCGGCATCCCCATGGCGCAGCGCCCGCCCGCCGACATGCGAGCCGACGGCCCGGCCCCAATGCAGCCCCACATGCCGGGCGATATCGCGCGCCGGTCATCGCTTGATCTGCGATCCGCGGTGGTGTGCTTTCTCGCCGAATACCGCGCGGTTTTTCGCATGTTCAATTGGCTGCAGCCTTTCCACTCGCGACTTTCGTTCGCCCCGCCGACGCACCCGTTGCCCGATGCGCCGCCGGTGCTGCTGGTGCATGGCTACGGCTGCAACCATGCGATCTGGCTCGACATGGCGCCCGCACTGGCCGAGGCCGGTTACTGCTGCGAAGGTATCGACCTGACGCCGGTGCTCGGCAATATCGACCAGTACGCAGTGCAGTTGCAGCAACGCATGCGCGCGATCAAGGCGCGCAGCGGCCGCGCTCCGCTGCTGGTCTGCCACAGCATGGGCGGGCTGGCCGCGCGCGCCGCGCAGGTGCTGGCCGCCCGTTCGGGCGATCTCGACGCCTGCGCAGGCATCGTCACGCTGGGCAGCCCACACCACGGCTGCGCGCTGGCGCGCTTCGGCAGCGGTCACAACGCGCGGCAAATGCGCTGGCAGAGCCCCTGGCTGGTGGCGCTGGCAGCCGCCGAAACACCGGCGATGCGCTCGCGCATCGTGTCGGTCTTCAGTTGGCACGATTCCATTGCCGGCCCGCCCGGCACCTCCTGGCTCGACGGCGCCCACCATCTCGCGCTGGATGGCATCGGCCATGTGTCCCTGCTGCGCCACCGCCGCGCGATCGATGCAACGTTGGCCGCGCTGACGATATTGCGTCGCGAAGCGGCGCTGCGCGACGCAGTGGCGCCGCCCTGATTCACCGGGAGTTCAGCATTCATGTGACATTCATGTTTCCGTCACGGCTTCGTCATGACGCGCTGGCCCAATGCTGCCATCGCCGATACCGGGGCCGTCATGGTTCAAGCCATCCGATCTGCTCGCATAAGTTTGACCAGGGTTACGCAACGTCTGCGTGGAAGGCCCGACCCAACGCTCTCGATGTCCGCGGCACTGGCCGCATTCATGCCGCCCCCGACGGAAAGGTCCGCCGCGCCTCCATCGCTGCGCGAGCCCGCCGACCCCGCCACGCTCCCTGCCTCGCCTGAACCGCCCACGCACCGCTATCGCGCCATCTGGCTGTCCGACATCCATCTCGGCACGCCCGGTTGCCAGGCCACGTATCTGCTCGACTTTCTCAAGCACAACGAATCCGACGTGCTTTATCTGGTTGGCGACATCATCGATGGCTGGCAACTGCGCCGTGGCTGGTACTGGCCGCAAAGCCACAACGACGTGGTGCAGAAACTGCTGCGCAAGGCGCGCAAGGGCACCGAGGTGATCTACGTGCCCGGCAATCACGACGAGGCGGCGCGCCAGTTCGATGGCATGGCGTTCGGCGACATCACCGTGCGTGAGGACGCGGTCCATGTCACCGCCACGGGCAAGCGGCTCTGGGTGGTGCACGGCGACCTGTTCGACGGCGTGGTGCAGCACGCCAAATGGTTGGCCTACCTCGGCGACTCGCTGTACACGATGATCCTGGCCGTGAACCGGCATTTCAATCGCGTGCGGGCGCGGCTTGGATTCGACTACTGGTCGCTGTCGCAATACCTGAAGCATCAGGTCAAGAACGCCGTCAGCTACATCAACTCGTTCGAGCACGCGATGGTGGACGAAGCGCGCCGCCGCGGCTGCGACGGCGTGGTCTGCGGCCACATCCACAAGGCCGAAATCCGCGACGTGAACGGACAGCTCTACTGCAACGACGGCGACTGGGTGGAAAGCCTGTCCGCCCTGGTCGAGACCATGGAAGGCGAACTGAAGATCGTCTACTGGACCACGCTGCTCGATCCGCCCGCTCCCGCCGGCCGCCGCCGTCGCGCCGCCAACGTCGCCGCCTGACCGCCATTCCCACCCCGCATCGCGCGCCCGCCATGCAGGCGCGCGATGCGGCGCCTCACCACATACGGCACAGCCGCCGCAAGGAGTTCCGATGAGAGTCCTGATCGTCACCGACGCGTGGGAACCGCAGGTCAATGGCGTAGTGCGCACGCTGAAATCCACGCGCCGAGAGCTCGAAGCCATGGGCCACGAAGTAAATCTGCTCACCCCGCTGGAATTCCGCACGATCCCCTGCCCCACCTATCCCGAGATCCGCCTGTCGATCCTGCCTTCGGCAAAGGTTCGTCGGCGCATCGACGCGTTCCAGCCCGATGCCTTGCATATTGCTACGGAGGGTCCGCTCGGGCTGGCCGCGCGCGCTTATGCGCTGCGTCACAAGCTGCCTTTCACCACGGCCTATCACACGCGCTTTCCGGAATATGTACAGGCGCGCTTCGGCATTCCGCTGGCCTGGACCTATCGATTCTTGCGCTGGTTTCATGGCGCGGCGCGCGCGGTCATGGCGCCGACCCCGGTGGTACTGGACGACCTGCAGCGCTTTGGCATTACCAACGGCGTACTGTGGACGCGCGGCGTTGACCTGGACGTGTTCACGGCGCAGCGAGCGAACGTTTTAAACACCGCGCATCCGATCTTCCTGTACGTGGGACGTGTGGCGGTGGAAAAGAACGTCGAGGCGTTTCTCCAGCTCGATCTGCCCGGATCGAAATGGGTGGTGGGCGATGGCCCGGCGCTGGCGGCGCTGAAGGCCCGTTACCCATCTGCCAACTATCTCGGCGTGCTGAAGCAACCGGAATTGGCCAGGGTGTATGCTTCCGCAGATGTCTTCGTGTTTCCAAGCCGGACTGACACCTTCGGGCTGGTATTGCTGGAAGCGCTGGCCAGCGGCCTGCCTGTGGCGGCATACCCGGTAACGGGGCCGATCGATGTGCTGGGTGACAGTCCGGCCGGCGTCATGCATGAGGACCTGAGAGAGGCATGTCTGGAGGCGTTGCGCATCGACCGCGCGACGGCACGCGCCCACGCGGAGAAGTTTTCGTGGCGCGCGGCCTCCGAGCAGTTCCTCAAACATCTGCGTCCGCTGTCGGCGACAGTGGGCGGATCCGACAATCCGGCATCTCCCGTCGCACCCGATCATGGCCAAGCCCCATCCCACGCTACCGCCCGATCCGTCGCTGCACCGGCCGACCACCACGCAGGTGGCCGCTGAAGTGGAATCGGAATATTCGATCGCCAACAATCCCCACAAAGGCAACCGCGGCCTGACGCGGGCATGGCATGCCGCCATCAACTCGATGTCGGGCCTGCGCTATGCCGTGCTGGAAGAAAGCGCTTTCCGGCAGGAACTGACGCTGGTGATCATCCTCACGCCGTGCGCATTCATCCTGCCGGTGTCGGTGGTCGAGCGCGTGTTGCTGCTGGGCACGCTGCTGCTGGTCCTGATCGTGGAGCTGCTCAATTCGAGTGTCGAAGCGGCCATCGACCGGATCTCGCTGGAACGCCACAGCCTGTCGAAGCGTGCGAAGGATTTTGGCAGTGCGGCGGTCATGCTGGCGCTGATCCTGTGCGGCGGCACATGGATCGCCATCGGCGGACCGCACGTGGTGCGCTGGATCGGGATGCTGGCGAGCTAGCCCGCAAAACAAACACCCCAAGCGCTGGCGTGCAGCCTTGGGGTGTGTTCTGGTCTGGCGACGGCTCCGCAGCGCAACGGCGTGAAACCGTCCCGCCGGTCGTGGGTCTTCGGCGATTCAGGTCTTTTCGCGCGCCGCCTGCCACTTGTCGACGCGCACGCGCGGCGCGGCCGCCAGTTTGCCGAGCAAACCCGACGGCGAACTCGAAACATGCAGCATATCGGCATGGACCTGCTTCAGGAAACCTTCGCTGACGGCATGGCTCAGGAAAGCCAGCATGCCGTCGTAGAAGCCGGCCACGTTGAGCAATCCGACAGGCTTGTCGTGATAGCCGAGCTGCGCCCAGGTGAAAGTCTCGAACAGTTCCTCGAAGGTGCCCACCCCACCGGGCATGGCGATGAATGCATCGGCGCGGTCGGCCATCATCTGCTTGCGCTCATGCATATTGCGCACCACGTGCAGTTCGGTCAGGCCGCGATGTCCCACCTCCTTCTGCATCAACGCATCGGGAATGATGCCGATGGCCATGCCGCCGTGGGCCAGAACGCTGTCCGCCACGATGCCCATCAGGCCGACCTTGCCGCCGCCATAGACCAGCGCGAGGCCCTGTTCCGCCATGGTCTTGCCGAGCACCTTGGCCACCTCGGCATACTCGGGCCGAACACCGGGGCTCGACCCGCAATACACGCAAACCGCTTTCATCTCTTGTCCTTTTCGGCCCTGGCGGCCTCGGCTTCGGCCTTTTGCGTCGCATATTCGCGCGCGAGCTGGTCGAATGCCTCGCGTGCCTTGCCGCGCAGATACGGCGCCAGGATCGAGAAAATGTGATAGCTCGACCCATGCAGATAACCGCGGATCTGCTCGGGATCGTTATATTGCCGCGGATGTTGCACGAACTGGAACGACAGCCAGTAGGTGGCAATCACCACGATGTTGGTGCAGACGGCGTCGACCTGCTCCGGCGTGGCTTCCATGTCGCCGTCTTCCTGGAACTGCCGGCAGATTTCCAGCGCAAAGCGCTTCTTCTGTTCGACGATGCGCTTGAAGTTGGTTTCGAGCATCCGGTTGCGCGCCAACAGATCGTTGATGTCGCGATAAAGGAAGCGGTAGTTCCAAAGAAACTCCGACATGTACTGCAGATAGCCCCAGCTTTCTCCCAGCGTGGCCTTATGGTCCTCCGGCATCTTGAGCCGGCGCTCCATTTCCTGCTCGAAGCGCACGAAGATGGAGTTGATGATGTCGTCCTTGTTGCGGAAGTGGTAGTACAGATTGCCAGGGCTGATCTCCATGGCTTCCGCAATCGTCGTGGTCGTGACATTGGGCTCGCCAAGTTCGTTGAACAGACGTAGCGAAACATCCAGGATGCGGTCTCTGGTGCGGCGCGGACCGGCTTGCGGTTTGGCTTCCATGGGTATCGGACGGACTTTGTATCTGCAGGATTCGGATTATAAGCACAGTGGGCGGGCCGGCCGACGGCATGTGACGTGTGCGCTGCGGACCTTCCAAGCATTCTACGATTCAGACAATTCAGCCAAGACACCACAATCGAGTGTTCGTGAAGCACACTTGCATGCTCGTCTTCCCTTCCACGCTGGAGCCACTCTTGAAGCGTCTTCCGTTTTCTCTTGTCCTTGGTGCGCTCGTCACCGCGTCCGTTTTAGCGATGCAAAGCGCGCCAGCCGCCACCACGTCGGATTTTCGCTTGCGCGCCGATATGCTGCCCGCGTCCTGCGACCTGACGATCTCGAACAACGGCATCGTCGACTTCGGCGTCATCATGGCGGCCAGCCTCAGCGATACCGGCTTCACCCGGGTCGGCAAGCGGGACATCACCCTGAATATCACCTGCGATGCCGCGGCCAAGGTAGCGATTTCCGCCTCGGACGGGCGACCGGGGACCATTCCCGCCGGCATCGGCAAGTTCCTGTATGCGAATCAGGATGACGCCTCGGTGTTCGGCGCAGGCAATGTCGACGGCCACAATATCGGCGGCTATCTCGTATATCACAACGCCGATGGCACCGCGGACGGGGTGCCAGCCTACGTGATCAGTTCGGAGGACAACGGCATCTCGTGGGTGGAGTCGCATGGCAGAACCAATTCGATCACGCCGACGCGGATCCACGGCTGGTCAAGAACCGTTGGCGGCACGCCGGACAGCTTTACGGTGACCTCGCAGCCCTACGTGGTGGAACTGGCGCTCAATCGCAAACAGGACCTGCCCGCGCTAACGGGTCAGATTCCGATCGACGGGCTGGTGACGTTCACCATCCAGTACCTCTGATCAGAACGACGACCCCGGCTGGCTCAGGAAGTGCAGCTCTTCGGTGCTGCTCTGTCTTCCCAGTACCGCGTTGCGATGCGGAAAGCGGCCGAAGCGCGCAATGATCTCGCGGTGCCTTACGGCCCATTCGACGACATCCACCTTGCCGCCGGTCTCGTCGCGCAGCGCTTGCGTCTCGCGCACGGAAATCTCCTGCGCCTCGAGCGATTCGGCATGTTCGAATGGCAGATAGCAGAACACGCGATGCCATGGCGTCGGCAGCTGATGATCGAGCCCTTGCAAAATCATGCGCTGCGCCAGCTCCAGGGCCAACCCATCGGTAGCAAAGCTGCGCGCGTCGCTGCGAAACATGTTGCGCGGGAACTGATCGAGCAGCACGATGCGCGCGCAGGCGCCTTCCGCCGTCACGGACCACTCATCGGCCGCGCCATCGCAGGCGGCCTGCCAGAGCGAAAGAAACCGCGCGCGGATGTTTTCGTCGAATGCGTCGGAATTGGCAAACCATTCCCGGCGCGACACATTCCATGCGGGCGATTCGGGCGTCCCAAACCAGAAGTCGAGCACCGCGCGCGCGGCTTCGGGCGTGCTCTTAGCGCTGGACATTGCGCATCCAGTCCGCGGTTTGGAACAACGCCTGCATCAGCCGCATTTGCAGGTCTTCGGACAACCCGACGTCCTGCATCGCCAGCGCCATGCAACGCATCCACTGGTCGCGCTCGCTGGTGCCGATCTCAAATGGCAGATGACGCGCGCGCAGGCGCGGATGACCGAAACGCTCGATAAAGTAATTCGGGCCGCCCAGCCAGCCGCATAGAAACCAGAACAGCTTGTCGCGCGATCCGTCGAGCGACGGCGGGTGCAGCGCGCGCAATCCGGCGAACTCGGCTTCCAGATCCATCAGGTCGTAGAAGCGGTCCACCAGTTCGCGCACCCGCTTCTCGCCGCCGATCAATTCATACGCGGTGATCTCTTCCCGCTGGTCGTTTTGCGGGGTATCCGCAGATTCATGGCTCATGGCACTGTCACTCAATTCACATCGCGCAGCGTGGCCAGGGCCGGTTGTCGCAACACTTCGCGCAATCCCAGCCAGCCGCCCGCAAAAGCGCACAGCATGCCAGAAACCACACCCACCGGCACGATCCACGGGTTGAAGCGGTATGGGAAATCGAACACGAACTGCGACAGCCCCCAGCCGATCGCGATGGCGCCCAGGCTTGCCAGGAAGCCGGCAAGCCCACCCACCACCAGGAACTCCGCGTACTGGGTCTGCCGCACCAGCGCAGCAGGCGCTCCTAACGCCTTCAACAGCCCGGCATCGCGCTTGCGCTCGTCGCGCGCGCCCGACAACGCCGCGTAGAGCACCGTGACGCCAGCCAGCAACGTGAAGATGAACAGGAATTCAACCGCCGCAATCACCTGGTCGAGAATTTGCTGGATCTGCCGCAGGATCAGGTCCGTATTGACGACGGTGATATTGGGAAATGCCGCGGTCAGCTGATTACCGAGGGCGGCCTTGGCGGGCGGCAGATGAAACGAGGTGATGTAAGTCTCCGGAAGTCCCTGCATCTTCGATGTCGGCAGGATGACGAAGAAATTCACGCGCATCGATCCCCACTCGAGCTTGCGCAGCGAGGTGACCGGAGCTTCGACGATCTGCCCGGCGACATCAAACCGCAAGGTGTCGCCGAGGCTGATATGCAGCGTCTTGGCAATACCCTCCTCCACCGATGCGCCAGCCAGTCCGGCGCCCGCGCCATCCCAGCGGCCAGCCACCACCTCGTTGCCATCCGGCAGCTTGTCCATGTAGGAAAGATTGAACTCGCGCTCGACCAGATTGCGCGCCCGCCCGTCCGGGTAGCTGTCGGCCCGCACCGGCCGCTCGCCGATCTGGATCAGGCGCCCGCGCACCATGGGAAAAAGCAGGTCGTCGACACCGTTCTTTTCCAGCATCGCGCGCAGCGGCTCGCGCTGGTCGGGCTGGATATTGATGATGAAGCGATTGGGCGCGTCGGCCGGCGTGGCGTTGCGCCACGAATCGATCAGATCGTTGCGCGTCATGCCAAGCAACAGCAGCGCCATCAGCCCCACCGCAAGCGCCACGGTCTGCAGCACCGTCACGCCGCGCCGCCGTTCCAGCACGGCCAGCGCAAAACGCCAGCCCACGCTGCCGCGCGCCCGACCGCGCATGCCGCGCGACAACGCCATCAGCAGGCCCAACGCCAGCAGCGCAAACACGATGCCGGCGGCCACAAATCCGCCGGCCGTCGTCACGCCCAGTTTGAGGTCGCGTGCGGCGGCCATCAACAGGGCCACGAAGGCGCCCAGGCCCAGCGCATAGGCGATCCACGCCGAGATTGGCGGCAGGCCGATATCGCGCCGCAGCACGCGCAGCGGCGCCACGCGCGTCAACGCCAGCAACGGCGGCAAGGCGAAGCCGCCGAGCAGCAGCATGCCCGCCGCCACGCCGATCAGCGCCGGCACGATCGACGGATGCGGGAGCGAGACCTGCAGCAGCCCGCCCAGCGACATCAGCAAGCCATAGTGCGCCGCATAACCGAGCGCCACGCCAACCACCGCGCCGCCCAGCCCGAGCATCAGGAATTCAATGGCGAACGCCGCCAGAATCTGCCCGCGCGACAGGCCGAGGCACTTGTACACCGCGCACGCATCGGTATGGCGCTGCATGTAGCGGCGCGCCGACATCGCGATCGCCACCGCCGCGATCATCGACGACAGCACCGCCACGAGCGACAGGAAGCGCTCGGCACGGTCCAGCGTGGCGCGCATCTGCGGCTGGCCCGATTCGAGCGATTCCACGCGTGTATTGCGCAGGTGGCGCCGCGCGATCTCGTCGGCCGCCCACTGGCGATAGTTGGCGGTGGCGGCGTCGGGCCCGGCCACCAGCAGCCGGTACGTCACCCGGCTGCCCCAGCCGATCAGCCGGGTGGCCTCGAGGTCCGACATTGGCAACATCACGCGCGGCGCGAAATTCATGAACCCGGCGCCGCGATCCAGCTCCTGCGTCACGATCCGGTCGATGCGGAACGTCTTGCTGCCGAGTTGCAGTCCATCGCCGATGCGCAGATGCAATGCGATCAACAGCGCTTCGTCCACCCACACTGTGCCGGGCGCGGGAATCGTCCGTGCTTCGGATTCCGCCCCGCCGGGAGATTCGGCCACCTTGGTGCGCCCGCGCAGCGGATAGCCGTCGGTCACCGCCTTCAGCGCGGCCAGCTGGCTCGGCGCTTCGGCCTGCGCGGCAGCGCCCGGCGCGCGCGCGGTGGCCATGCTGGGAAAGGTCACGGTCTGCGCCACCTGCAGCCCATCGCGCCGGGCCCGCTCGGCGAACGCCGGATCGAACGGCTGATCGGCGACCAGCAGCACGTCGGCGGCGATCATCTGGCGCGCGTCGCGCTCGAGGCCCAGGCGCATGCGATCGGCCAGGAAGCCGACGCTTGTCAGCGCCGCCACCGCCAGCACGAGTGCAAACAGCAACAGCGTCAGTTCTCCCGCCAGCCAGTCGCGCCGCGCCATGCGCAGCGCCTGTCTGAATGCGGAAAATTTCACGTTACGTACCACGGGAGAGGAGGCAGTCGACATCGGAGCAGAGGTAGCGGTCGGGCGTCAGGCTGACGGATTCATGGACGGCTGGGCGGCTGGGCCTTGCCACGCAGGCTGGCATGCAGGCGCCGGACGCCGCGCCAGAGCTTGGGCACCAGCCAGATGGCAATCGCCAGGAACAGGGCGAGCATGACGAAGAACACCACGGGCAGGAAAAATGCCAGCAACAGCCCGCCCATCGTGCCGACGTCCTCGGTGAATGAGGCCGCCCAGTTCGAAAATGGTTCAGGCGATACATTGATCAGCGCGCGTGTGCCCGCCTTGGCGGCGTGCGCCGTTCCGGCCAGCGTGCCACCGATCAGCCCGGCGGCCACGGTCCACTGGGCGTCCATATGCCCGAAAGCCGCGGCAGCCAGGATCGCGCCGGCGGGAATCCGGATGAAGGTCTGGATGCTGTCCCAGGCCGTGTCGAATCCGGGCACCTTGTCGGCCACGAATTCGGCCGCCGCCAACGCCCCGGCCACGCCAATCACCCACCACGACGACAGCACATGCAGGCCCGCCGGCAAGTCCAGCCAGCCCAGTCGCGCCAGCACGCCGGCGGTCAGCACGGCCAGATACAAGCGCAGACCGCTGGCCCAGGACATGCCGGCGGCCAGCGCGGCGGTTTCCAGCATGACACCCTCGCATGGTTTTCACTTCGAACGTTCGAGGAGTGTAACGCCAGCTGGCGAGTCGGCGCGCCGGACGCCGTGCCCGCGCCGGGGTGTGGCTTGCAGATTGCGCGCCGCCTCGCGCGGCCGCCCTACCCGGTCGCCGATTCGAGACGCGGCAACTGCGGCAGATCGGAAGCCACCTCGGCGATCATGCGGCGCAGCCACGTGACATCGGGCGCCGCATGGCAGCGCTCATGCCATAACTGGTAAAAACGCATGCGCGGAAACGCCACGGGCGACGGCACCATGCGGATCGGCAGGTATTGCGCATAGTGGGCGGCAAACTGGCGGCCCGTGGTGAAGACCATGTCGGTCTTCATCAGGACATAGGGCACCAGCCCGAAGTACGGCAGCGTGACCTGGATGTTGCGCTTGTAGCCCTGCTCGGCCAGCGCCTGGTCGATCATGCTGCGCTGCATCGACGCATACGGGGCCGGCGCCAGGTGCGGCATCTCCAGGTAGTGCCGCAGCGTGAGCCCATGGCGCGCCAGCGGATGCTGGGCGCCCAGCATGCATACGACCTCGTCGTCGAACAGCGGCGAGATGTGCAGATGCTCGGGCGGCGACAGCCAGTTGCCGACCACGATGTCGAGATGCCCCTGTTCGAGCGCATCGAGAAAATCGGTGGACTGCGTCATCGGATGGACGAACAGCTTGGCGCCAGGCGCCAGACGCCGCACGCGCTCGACGATGTTGGGCAGGAAGAACGCGTCGAGGTAATCGGGCGCGCCGACATGGAACGTCCGTGTGGTGGTGGCCGGGTCGAACTGTTGCGGCGGGCGCGCGATGCGGTCCATCGCCGCCAGACTTTGTTCGGCCAGCAGCAGCAGTTCGCGCCCGCGCTCGGTCGGCACCATGCCGCTTTTGCCGCGCACCAGAATGGCGTCGCCGGTAATTTCGCGCAGCCGTTTCAGCGTATTGCTGATAGCCGGCTGCGACTGCCCCAGGCGGACAGCGGTGCGCGTCACGCTCTGCTCGGTCAGCAGGGTGTGAAGCACGCGCAGCAAATAAGTATCGAGATGATCGCGTCCGTGCATGGCAGGAATTGCCCCGCGCCTGGTCGGCGGCGTAGGTGGCGTGGGGGAAGGGAACGGCGCATAGTGTAAGACAGGCACGCGCAATTCGGTCAAATTCGGCGCCGCGGCCGCCCATCTGCAGGCGGCGTAAGGGAAGACCCGTAGATCGCCGCCAGACCGCCCCTGGCATGGGGTGGCCGCCGCCCGGCAAGACCCGCGGCGCGCCTTGATGGGGCATATCACATGGGCCGAATATTGCATGAAAAGGCCAATGCTATGTTTGGCGCATCCCCGAAAGAGAGAAGATCATGGAGACGCAAACCATCCGCTTTTACCATCGCGGCCAGGTTCAGGAAGTGTCCGACGCCCCTGTCACCCGCACCGTACTGCAATACCTGCGCGAAGACGTACGCTGCACCGGCACCAAGGAAGGCTGCGCCGAGGGCGATTGCGGCGCCTGCACCGTCGTGATTGGCGACTTGCAGGCCGACGGCAAGCTCGAATTCAAGGCCGTCAACGCCTGCATCCAGTTCCTGCCCACGCTCGATGGAAAGGCCCTGATCACCGTGGAGGACCTGCGGCAGGCCGACGGCACCCTGCATCCGGTGCAGGAAGCGATGGTCGAATGCCATGGCTCGCAATGCGGCTTCTGCACGCCGGGCTTCGTGATGTCGCTGTGGGCGCTGTACCAGCAGCACACGCCCGGCGGCGAGCCGCCGGCGCGCGAGCAGATCTGCGATGCGCTGACCGGCAACCTGTGCCGCTGCACCGGCTATCGCCCCATCGTCGACGCGGGGCAGCGCATGATGGCCCTGCCCGCGCCCACCGCCAGCCGCATGAACCCGAAGGAAATTGCCGACACGCTGCGCAACCTCAAGCGCGGCGAAACGTTCCACTACAACGTGCGCGGCCAGCATTTCTACGCCCCGCGCACGACCGCCGAATTCGCCGCCATCAAGGCTGCCGAGCCGGAAATCCGCATCCTGGCCGGCAGCACCGACATCGGCCTGTGGGTCACCAAGCAGTTCCGCGAGCTCGGCAACCTGCTGTATGTCGGCCAGGTCGAGGCACTCAACACGATCGCCACGCGCGACGGCTTCATCGAGATCGGCGCCGCTGTCACACTCGAAAACGCCTACGCGGCGCTGGCCGCCTCGCATCCGGAACTGACCGAGCTGTGGAAGCGCTTTGCCTCGCTGCCGATCCGCAATGCCGGCACGCTGGGCGGCAACGTGGCCAACGGTTCGCCGATCGGCGACTCGATGCCGGCCCTGATCGCGCTGGGCGCCGAGGTGGTGCTGCGACACGCGGACACGCGCCGCACGATGCCGCTGGAAGATCTCTACTTGGCCTACCAGAAGACCGCGATGGCGCCGGGCGAATTCGTCGCCGCGCTGCGTGTGCCCGTGCAAGGGCCGCGATTCTTCCGCACCTACAAGCTGTCGAAACGCTTCGACGAGGACATTTCCGCCGTGTGCGCTGCGTTCGGCATCACCGTCGAAGACGGCATCGTGACGTCGGCGCGCATCGCGTTCGGCGGCATGGCGGCCACGCCGAAGCGCGCCGCGCTGGCCGAGGCCGCGCTGACCGGACAACCGTGGAACGAAGCCACCGCGCGCGCCGGCATGGCCGCGCTGGGCCAGGACTACACGCCGCTGAGCGACATGCGCGCCACGTCGAGTTATCGCGCGCGCGGCGCCGCCAACCTGCTGTATCGCTTCTGGTTGGAAACCCGCGACAACGCGCTGCCGGCCGCCATGGTCAACGTCCGCGCCATCGGCGCCGGTGAAACCGTGAGCGCCTGAGGAGAGCCCGCATGAACAAGCAAACCGAACCCTTCCTGCTCGACGCCAGCGTGGCGGCGGAAGCATCGCCGCAGGTCGGCATCTCGCGTCCGCACGAATCCGCGCACCTGCATGTGGCCGGCACCGCCACCTATACGGACGATATCCCCGAACTGGCCGGCACGCTGCACGCGGCGCTCGGCATGAGCGCCCGGGCCCATGCGCGCCTGAAATCGATCGACCTGGCGCGCGTGCGCAAGGCGCCCGGCGTGGTGTCCGTGCTGACCGCCGCCGACATTCCCGGCGTCAACGACTGCGGTCCGATCATCCACGACGACCCGATCCTGGCCCGCGACACGGTCCAGTTCATCGGCCAGCCGATCTTCATCGTGGTGGCTTCTTCGCACGACGCCGCGCGCCGCGCCGCGCGTCTGGCCGATATCGAATACGAAGACCTGCCGCCCGTGCTGACGCCCGAGGCCGCGCACGCAGCCGGCAGCTACGTGCTGCCGCCGATGCACCTGACGCGCGGCGAACCCGAGCGCCATTTGCACGCCGCCGCGCATCGTCACAGCGGCAAGATCCAGCTTGGCGGACAGGAACAGTTCTACCTCGAAGGCCAGATCGCCTACGCGGCGCCGCGCGAGAACGACGGCATGCACGTCTGGTGCTCGACCCAGCATCCCACCGAAATGCAGCACGCCGTGGCCCATATGCTGGGCTGGCAGGCGCATCAGGTGCTGGTGGAATGCCGGCGCATGGGCGGCGGCTTTGGCGGCAAGGAATCGCAGTCGGCAATGTTTGCGTGCTGCGCGTCGCTGGCCGCCTGGAAGCTGCTGTGCCCAGTGAAGCTGCGGCCGGACCGCGACGACGACATGATGATCACCGGCAAGCGCCACGACTTCGTGTTCGATTTCGACGTGGGTCACGACGACGCAGGCCACATCGAAGGCGTGCGCGTGGAGATGGTGTCGCGCGCCGGCTTTTCGGCTGACCTGTCCGGCCCGGTGATGACGCGCGCGATCTGCCACTTCGACAACGCGTACTGGCTGCCGAATGTGCAGATCGACGGCTACTGCGGCAAGACAAATACGCAAAGCAATACGGCCTTCCGCGGCTTTGGCGGTCCGCAGGGCGCGTTCGCGATCGAGTACATACTCGACAACGTGGCGCGCAACGTCGGCAAGGATTCGCTCGAAGTGCGCCGCGCCAACTTCTATGGCAAGAACGAGCGCAACGTCACGCCGTACGGCCAAACCGTGGAAGACAACGTGATCCACGAGTTGATCGACGAACTGGCGGCATCGTCCGAGTACAAGGCGCGCCGCGACGCCACGCGCGCATTCAACGAGACAAGCCCGATCCTCAAGAAGGGCATCGCCATCACGCCGGTCAAGTTCGGCATCTCGTTCAACGTCGCGCATTACAACCAGGCAGGCGCGCTGGTGCACGTCTACAACGACGGCTCGGTACTGGTGAACCACGGCGGCACCGAAATGGGCCAGGGCCTTAACACCAAGGTGGCGATGGTGGTGGCGCACGAGCTCGGCATCCGCATGGAGCGCGTGCGCGTGACCGCCACCGACACCAGCAAGGTGGCCAATACCTCGGCCACGGCGGCCTCGACCGGCGCCGATTTGAACGGCAAGGCCGCGCAGGACGCAGCGCGCCAGATCCGCGAACGCCTGGCCGCCTTTGCCGCGCGCAAGGCCGGCGTGGAACCAGACGCGGTGCGATTTGGCGATGACCTCGTCGTGGCGGGCGAGTTGCGCCTGTCGTTCGGCGACCTGGCGCGCGAGGCCTACGTGGCCCGCGTGCAATTGTGGTCCGACGGTTTCTACACCACGCCCAAGCTGCACTGGGACCAGAAGGCGCTGCAGGGACGTCCGTTCTATTACTTCGCTTACGGCGCGGCCTGCTCGGAAGTGATCGTCGATACGCTGACTGGCGAATGGAAACTGCTGCGCGCCGATGCGCTGCACGATGCGGGCAAGTCGCTCAATCCAGCCATCGATATCGGCCAGGTGGAAGGCGCGTTCATCCAGGGCATGGGCTGGCTGACCACCGAGGAACTGTGGTGGAACCAGCAAGGCAAGCTGATGACGCACGCGCCGTCGACTTACAAGATCCCGACCATCAACGACTGCCCGGAAGCATTCAACGTGCGGCTTTTCCAGAATCGCAACGTCGAGGACAGCATCCATCGCTCGAAGGCCGTCGGCGAGCCGCCGCTGCTGCTGCCGTTCTCGGTGTTCTTTGCCATCCGCGATGCAATCGCCGCCGTGGCCGACTACGAGATCAACCCGCCACTGCGCGCGCCGGCCACATGCGAGGCCATCCTCGATGCGGTGCAGGCCGTGCAGGACGCGCGGGCTGACAGCGCGGCGGCCGAAGCCGCCATCGTTTGACGCCAGAGAGAACCACCATGCAGGACGCCCCGCTCAAGCCGTTCCGTTTCGAGGATGCCACGCGCTGGATACGTGCCGGCGTGCCCATTGCGATGGTCACCATCGTCGAGGTCAAGGGCTCCGCGCCGCGCGAGCCGGGCATCCGCATGCTGGTCACCGCAAGCGACCTGGTCGGCACGATCGGCGGCGGCCACCTCGAATGGCGCGGCATGGACATCGCACGGGCGATGCTGGCCAATCGCGACGTGCGGGGCAACCCCCGGCGGCGTATCGAGCGCATTGCCCTGGGCCCGACGCTGGGCCAGTGCTGCGGCGGCGTGGTGAAGCTGGCGTTCGAAGTGCTCAGCGAGGACGACCTGGCTTGGCTGGATGCAGTAATTGCCGCGTTTGCGGCCGGCCGGCCCCTGCAGCGCGCGGTGCCGCGCAGCGCAAGCGTCACGTTCGGACCCAGCGCCGCGCTGCTGCCCGCGGTGGCGCTGCAGGCCGACGACACATGGATCGATACGCTCGTACCCGACCGGATGCACGTCGTGCTGTTCGGCGCCGGGCACGTCGGCCACGCGCTGGTCAAGGTGCTGGCGACGCTGCCATGCCGCGTGCACTGGGTCGACGAGCGCGACACGCTGTTCCCGGGCAACCTGCCCGACAACGTGGAGGCCGAGGCGACCGACACGCCCGAGGCGGTGGTCGATCAGGCGCCAGCGGGCGCTTACTTTATTGTCATGACGCACAGCCACGCGCTTGATCAGCAGCTGTGCGAGCGCATCTTGCGGCGCACCGATTTTGCATACTTCGGTCTGATCGGCTCGAAAACCAAGCGCGCCAAATTCGAGCACCGGATGGTCGAGCACGGCATCGACCCGGCACGGTTGCCCGAAATGACCTGCCCGATGGGTGTCTCGGGCATCACGGACAAGGCTCCGGCTATGATTGCGGTAGCCATCGTCGCCCAGTTGCTTCAGGTTCGCGAACAGCGCATTGCCGCGCTGAACGCAGGCCGGCTGGAGACGGTGCATCCGTAACAGAACAGCCGTGATCCGGCTGTCGCCATAGAAAAGAGGCCCCATGACCATCGATGCCGCGCTGGCGGACAAGATCCGCCGTACTCCCAAGGCCGAATTGCACGTGCATATCGAAGGCACGCTCGAACCCGAGCGCATCTTCCGGCTGGCCCAGCGCAACAACGTCAAGCTGGCCTACCCCGACGTCGAGGCGCTGCGCGCCGCCTATGCCTTCACCGACCTGCAGTCGTTCCTGGACATCTATTACGCTGGCGCCAGCGTGCTGCTGACCGAAGAAGATTTCTTCGACATGACGATGGACTACGTCAAGCGCGCCGCCGCCGATAACGTCCGCCACGCCGAGATCTTCTTCGATCCGCAAACCCACACCGCGCGCGGCGTGCCGATCGGCACGGTGATCGACGGCATTGCCGATGCGCTGGCCCAGGCGCGCACAGAATACGATTTCAGCAGCAGCATGATTCTCTGCTTCCTGCGTCATTTGTCCGAAGAAGATGCCTTCGCCACGCTGGAAGCGGCGTTGCCGTATCGCGACCGCTTCGTCGGCGTCGGTCTCGATTCGTCCGAGCGCGGTAACCCGCCCGAGAAATTCGCGCGCGTGTTTGCCCGGGCCCGCGAACTGGGATTGCATCTCGTCGCGCATGCCGGTGAGGAAGGACCGCCGCAATACATCGCCGATGCGCTCGATATCCTGCAGGTCGAACGCATCGACCATGGCGTGCGTGCGATCGACGACGAGGCGCTGGTGCAGCGCCTGGCGCGCGAGCGGATCGCACTGACCGTGTGCCCGCTTTCCAACCAGAAGCTGATGGTGCATCCGGACCTGCGCGATCACCCGATGAAGCGGCTGCTCGACGCCGGCGTCGCGGTGACGCTCCATTCGGACGATCCCGCGTATTTCGGCGGCTATATGAACGCCAACTGGGAGGCATCGTTCGAAGCGCTGCCGCTCGATGCGGCCGACGCGCACAAACTGGCCCGCAACAGTTTCGAGGCGGCCTTTTTGCCCGATGTGCAGAAGGCCGAATTCCTGGCCGAAGTCGACCATTTCTGGTCGGCCACGCCCTCATCACCGCCCGCGACGGCCAACGTGACCGCCACGACCTGACCGGGTACAAACCAAGAACGCCGGTTGCCACGGCCGCTGCCACATCGGCGCGGTCGAGGCGCCGGCCGTCCCGAGACAAGACGATGACGACTTCCCCCGCAACTGGCACGAAAGGTGCCGTGACCCGTGCCATCCGTGGCCGCATCCTCCACTTCCTGCGCGATCCGCAGTTTCACGAGGACGCCTATCAGTATTGGGAAGACGGGCTCATGATCGTCACGGCTGGCCGTATCGCCGCGGTCGGCCCGTATGAAGACCTGTCGCGTGACATCCCCGTCGGCGCCGAGGTGGTCGATCATCGCGGCAAGCTGATCGTGCCCGGCTTTATCGACACGCACATCCACTATCCGCAGACCGATATCATTGCGTCGCCTTCGCCGGGCCTGTTGCACTGGCTGGACACCTACACGTTCCCAGAAGAACGCCGTTTCAGCGACGCACACTACGCGCGTGGCGTTGCCGATTTCTTTACCGATGAACTGCTGCGCAACGGCACCACGACCGCCATGGTCTGGAGCACCGTGCACGCGGCCTCTGCCGATGCGCTCTTTGCGGCCAGCCAGGCGCGCAACATGCGGATGATTACCGGCAAGGTGCTGATGGACCGCAACTGCCCGGACTTCCTGCGCGATACGCCGGAGTCCGGCGCCCGCGATTCGGCCGACCTGATCTCGAAATGGCACGGCAAGGATCGCCTCGCCTATGCCATCACCCCGCGTTTTGCACCGACTTCGACCGAAGCGCAACTGGCCGCCTGCGGCGAATTGGCGCGCGCGCACACGGACGTCTTCGTGCAGACGCACGTGGCCGAAAATCGCGACGAAGTGAAATGGGTGGCCGAACTGTTCCCCGATGCGCGCAGCTATCTCGATGTCTATGATCGCTACGGGCTGCTGCGTCCAGGCGCGTTCTATGGGCACGCGATCTATCTGGACGATGGCGACCGCCGGCGTCTGGCCGATAGCGGCGCGGCGGTGGCGCACTGCCCCACGTCGAACCTGTTCCTCGGCAGCGGTTTTTACGATTTCCACCAGTCCGATGCGAATCGGCTGAACGTGACGCTGGCCACCGACGTCGGCGGCGGCACCTCGTTCTCGATGTTCCGCACCATGAACGCGGCGCACAAGGTGGCACGCATGGGCGGCTATCACCTGACCGCGCTGCGCATGTTTTACCTGGCGACGCGCGCGGCCGCCGAGGCGCTTGGCTGGCAGGACCGCATCGGCAGCTTCGAAGTGGGTCGCGAGGCCGATTTCATCGTGCTCGATCCGCAGGCAACGCCGTTGATCGCGCGGCGCAGCGCGCGCTCTGAAACGCTCGAGGAACAGCTGTTCGCTTTTGCACTGCTTGGCGATGACCGCGTCATCGACTCCGTGTACGTCATGGGCGAGGCCGCGCAGGCAGTGGCAAGCGCCTGATAGCCCGTGGAAATGTGCTGACTTCGGCGCGCATGACGCGGTCGCGGATTAGCCTTCGTCAGCGCGTGGCGTTGACCAAAATCAACACAATCGTCATCAAACCGCTCTAGCCTTTGGCATTCGTGCGCCCTCTCAAATGGGCGCGGACGGAATTACGAACTCGCTGGACCATTGATGACTGCCCGCTCTGACTCACTCTCGCCGGCCGAGGCGCGCGCCCCGGCCGACGTTTCCTGCGCCCCCCGGCGCCCGCATCCTGCCAACCATACCGCGCTACCCGAGCCCATCGCGCCGGACGCGCCCTTCCCCAACCGCAAGACCATCCGCAGCTGGCTGATACCGCTGGGCAGCCGCAGCACGCCGCGCGCGCTGATGCTGTTCGCCTTCGACTACTCACTGTTCGCCGCGCTGCTGGCCGGCCTGGTACTGGCTGCGGACTGGTGGGCCAAGCTCGGGCTTGGCGTGCTTGCCGGGCTGATCATCGCGCGGCTGTTCATCATCGGCCACGACGCCTGCCACCAGAGCCTTACCGCGCGTCGCGGACTGAACAAGTGGCTGGGCCGGCTCACCTTCCTGCCGTCGCTCACGCCGTACAGCCTGTGGGAAGTGGGCCACAACGTCGTGCATCACGGCTACACCAATCTCAAGGGCTTCGATTTCGTCTGGGCTCCGTACTCGCTCGAGGAATTCCGCGCGCTGCCGCGTTATCGCCGCGTGATGGAGCGCATCTATCGCAATGGACTGGGCGCCGGCCTGTACTACCTGATCGAAATCTGGTGGCTCAAGCTGTTCTTCCCCAGCAAGCGCCAAATGAGCACGCGCCGCCCGATCTTCATGTGGGACTGCGCGCTGGTGGCCGCGTTTGGCGCGCTGTGGATCGGCGCACTTGCGTGGGTGGCGGTTGCCACCGGGCAGTCGGTCGCGTTGATGATCGGCACCGGGTTCGTCGTGCCGTTCCTGGTGTGGAATGCGACGGTCGGCTTTGTGCTCTATGTTCATCACACGCATACGAGCGTCGCGTGGTACGACACCAAGCCGATGTGGGCCAAAGCACAGCCGTTCGTCTCGACCACCGTGCATCTGCGCTTCGGCATGGGTATCGGCGCGGCGCTGCACCACATCATGGAACACACCGCGCACCACGTCGACATGAGCGTGCCGCTTTACCGCCTGAAGCGCGCCCAGGCCATGCTTGAGCACGCGCTACCGGGACGCATCATCATCGAGAATTTTTCGTGGCGCTGGTATTTCCAGACAGCGCGCCGCTGCAAACTCTACGATTTCAAGGCGCTGTGCTGGACCGATTTCCGCGGTCGCCAGACCAGCGAAAACGCTCCGGTACCTGTCTGACGATCGTGTTGCAGTGATTGCAATACAACAACGGGCGCGGTGGACTTTGGCTGCCGCGCCCGTTAGAATTGCGCCTTCCATTGGGGAGTAGCCGCCCTGATCTCACCGCGCCGCGCAATGCGGCACCCGGAAGACAGGGGCGTACGTCAACAGACTTGACCAAATGCCACCTCGGCAAGCGGTTATGGCGTGCGCAGCACGGGACCTTGTGTCCAGCGCCTGGCGAGACCGATGACCATACCTTTCTGGCCGGGCCGGGAAAGGTGTGTGTCATTGGCATCTCGCGAGATGCATTTGCGGCCCGGATATTTCACCAACAATAATGGAATCGTTCCTCGTCTCCACAGGTATCGTCGCGCTCGCTGAAATGGGCGACAAGACGCAATTGCTGTCGCTGGTACTGGCCGCGCGCTACCGAAAACCCATTCCGATCATTCTTGGCATCCTGATTGCGACGCTGGTCAACCACGGCTTTGCCGGCGCGCTGGGCGGCTGGATTACCGGCGTGCTGGGCGCAAACCTGCTGCGCTGGATACTCGGCCTGGGCTTTATCGCGATGGCCGGCTGGATGCTGATTCCCGACAAGCTCGACGACGCCGAAGAAGCCAAGCCCGTCAAAGGCGCGCTCGGCATCCTGGGCACCACGATCGTGGCGTTCTTCTTTGCCGAGATGGGCGACAAGACGCAGATCGCCACCGTGGCACTGGCCGCACGCTTCCATGGCGAGGTAATCGCCGTGGTAGCAGGAACCACGCTCGGCATGATGCTGGCCAACGCACCGGCGGTATTGCTGGGCGACCGCTTCGCCAACAAGATGCCGATCGCACTGGTCCACAAGATTGCGGCGGCGATCTTCCTGGTGCTGGGCCTCCTGGCGCTGTTCAACGTCGGCGGCTGATTTCGGTACGGGCGGCACCACCCTCGGCGCACAGGCCTTTGCACGGCGTAACAGAGCCTTACAACTGCCTGTGTGCCGCCGGCACCCACGCCTCGTTAGAGGAAGCATCCGACCCGTTCGGACCATCCCCACAACGAGGAACAGATGTCAAAGCCAAAGAAAAACAACGGACTGGCCCGCCTGCTGCCTGCCTGGTGTCCGGTGCTGATGGTCGTGGCATGCGCCACGGCCCTGACCGGCTGCGTGACCGAGCGCGTCGTGGTGCGCCAGCCGCCGCCCGCGCAGCATCCCGCACAGATGGTGCGAAACATGCCGCCGCCCGTCCACGAGGACCGTGGCACGCCACCGGGGTATGGCTGGAATTGGGTGCCCGGACACTGGAAGTGGGCCGGCAATGACTGGCTCTGGGTGCATGGCAAGTGGGTGCAGCAGCCAGTGCCCCCGATGCCGGCCGTCATCGTCGAGCAAGTCACGGTGGCGCCTGCCCCGCACGCTTATTGGGTGCCCGGCCATTGGGTCTGGCGTTACGAAGGCGGCGGCGGCTGGGCCTGGGTCAAGGGCGCCTGGCACGGCTGATGAAACGCCGCGCATAAAAAAACGGGGCGCGAAGCCCCGTTCAAACCCTCGCCAGTCCGGAACTGCCGGCTGCCGCAATGGCAGCCTCCGGACCGTCGATCACCGATGCTCGGTCAGAATCAGTTGGCGGTCTTTGCGCCGCCCTCGAACCATTGGCCCAGCAACGCGCGCTCGTCGTCCGTGATCTGCGTGACGTTGCCCAGCGGCATTGCCTTCTGCTGCACGGCCTGCTGGTAGATCAGTTGCGCATGCGCCTTGATACCGTCGACGGTATCGAGCTTGATGCCCTTGGCGGCGGTCGGCATCATCTTCGGCTGCTCGGCATGGCACTGCACGCAACGCGTGTTGATGATTTCCTGCACCTTCACGAAGCTCACCGCGTTGGCGGCGGCGTCGCCACCGTTGCTCGCCACCTGCTGGCGCGGCTGCGGCGCGATCATGAAAGCCACCAGACCCAGACAGGCCACGCCGGCCGCCGGCCAGGCGAAATTGATCTTGCCCTTGTGCTTGAGAATGAAAAACTGGCGAATCAGCACGCCGGCCAGCATCAGCATGATCAGCACGGCCCAGTTGTTCTTGGCCGCGTAGGTCATGCTGTAGTGGTTCGACAGCATCGCAAACAGCACCGGCAGCGTGAAGTACGTGTTATGGACGCTGCGCTGCTTGCCGCGCTTGCCGTGGATCGGGTCCACCGGCTGGCCCGCTTTCAGTGCCGCCACCACCTTGCGCTGACCCGGGATGATCCAGAACAGCACGTTGGCGCTCATGATCGTGGCGATCATCGCACCGGTCAGCAGGAATGCCGCGCGGCCCGAGAACACATGGCACGCCACGAAGGCGGCCACCGCCACGTACAACGCCACCAGAATGCCAACGGTGCGATCGCTCTTGCCGAAGAAGCGGCAGATCGAGTCGTACACCACCCAGCCGATCACCAGGTACGACACCGCAAAGCCAACCGCCGCGCCGGGCGACATGTCATATACGTTCTTGTCGATCAGGAACGTGCTGGCGTTGAACAGGTACAGCACCACGAGCAGCGCAAAGCCGCTCATCCACGTCGAATACGACTCCCAGTAGAACCAGTGCAGGTTCTCCGGCAGCGTCTTTGGCGCGGTGAGATATTTCTGAGGGTTGTAGAAGCCGCCGCCGTGTACGGCCCAGAGTTCACCATCGACGCCCTTTTCCTTCAGGTCGCTGGCGTTGGGGCGCGTCAGGCTGTTGTCGAGCCAGACGAAATAGAACGACGATCCGATCCACGCGATGGCGGTGATGACGTGCAGCCAACGCAACAGCATATTGGCCCAGTCGAGAATGTAGCCTTCCATGACTTGTCTCCTTGTTCCCGTCCGCCTCGATCAGCTGCCGCGGTAGGTCGAGTACGACCACGGCGACACCAGCAGCGGCACGTGGTAGTGCGCGGCGGTATCGGCAATGCCGAAGCGCAGCGTGACCACGTCGAGAAACGCCGGCTCGGGCAACTTGACGCCCTGGGCACGGAAATAGTCGCCAGCACCAAAATCAAGCTCGTACACGCCCGGCGCCAGGTCTGCGCCCTCCAGCAAGGGCTGATCGGCACGGCCGTCGTGGTTGGTCTTGATCGACTTCAGCGTCTCGCGCCGATTGTCGACAATTTTATGAAGGGAAACCGACATGCCGGCACCGGGAGTGCCCGCGGCAGTATCGAGAACGTGAGTGGTCAAGCGTCCCATCCTGTTCTTCCTTTGGAGTGTGGGTTGTGAGGGGCGCCGCTGCCTTCACTAGCACCATTCTTGGGAAATAGTGCCCGCTCGGTACGTGTTTCAACGCATCCCGGCGCTGGATTGGTGCGTGGCGACAATGCGCCAGACCCATCCTGGTGACAACTCGGTAAATACCCGCAGTTGTCAAAAACCGTGGTCGGTTTTGTTGACAATGGTGCTTGCATATCCAAATAATTGTCAACAATTTTTAGATCTGCGCTCCCGAATGATCGATATCAGCGCGCTTGATGTCGACGCCGTACCGGATCGCTACGATCGCTGACCATCGCCTCTCCTGCTAAAGCGAGTGTCCAGGATGTCCAAGAATCTCAAGTTGATTGCCGCCGCGACTGACGCCCAGTTGGGCCCCGCCGACAACAAGCCCGCCCGCAAGGGGTCGGTCGAAGAGCGCATGTATCACGAGATCTATGACGCGATCATGGAACACCGGCTGCCGCCGCGCACCAAGCTGACCGAGCATTCCCTTTGCGAGATCTATGCCACCGCGCGACATACGGTGCGCAAGGTGCTGTCGCGGCTGGCCGCCGACGGCATGGTCGATCTGGAGCCCAATCGCGGCGCGTTCATCGCCAGTCCGTCGACCGACGAGGCGCACGACATGTTCGAGCTGCGCCAGATGCTCGAACGCGCGGTGCTCGAAAAGCTCGCCTCGCTGCCCAACGTGCGCAGCGTGATCGCCCCGCTGCGCAAGATGGTCAACGACGAGCGCCAGGCGTTCCTCACGCACGAACGCCCGCGCTGGATCCGCCTGTCGGCGGAATTCCACACCGCGCTGGCCGAACTGTCCGGCAATGCGTTGCTGGTGACGATGATGCGCCGGCTGGTCTCGCGTACCACGCTGATGATTGCCAGCGTGGAAGCCCCCGGCCACAACGCATGCTCGTTCGACGAGCACGATGAAATTCTCGACGCACTGGAACAGGGCGACGCCGCCCTGGCCCAATCGCGCATGGCGCACCACCTTGGCGCCTGCGCGGACCGCGTGCAGCCGGACGAGCCCGGCAACTTCGATCTTCGCAGCGTGCTGGGCCGCTCCACCTAGCGCAATGTTCCCGCCGCCGGGCAACAGTCGTCCCCTGTTGCCGATGCCGGCCCACCGGATTCGCCCCTATTCCGCCCGTCAGAGGCACGGCGAAACACCGGACAAGAACCGTCAACAATTGCCCACGACAAGAGGCAGCGACAGAACGGTCATCAGGGCCATAACCCGGCGCGCGTTCCCATCAAAACCAAAGGAGAGGAGACACACCATGAATTCCGCAAGCACCACGGTCCCCACGGATCTCACAAATGAGCGACTGCCCTCGGGGCGGTTGCTGGCCCTGGGCCTGCAGCATGTGCTGGTGATGTACGCCGGCACGGTGGCGGTTCCGCTGATTGTCGGCGGCGCGCTCAAGCTGCCGAAGGATCAGCTCGCTTTCCTGATCAATGCCGACCTGTTCGCCGCCGGTCTGGCCACGCTGATTCAGGCCATCGGCTTCTGGAAGTTCGGCATCCGCATGCCGGTGATGATGGGCGTCACGTTCGCGTCGGTGGCGCCGATGATCGCGATCGGCAATGACCCCAACGTCGGCCTGCTCGGCATCTACGGCGCGGTGATCGCGTCGGGCCTGTTCGGCATCCTGATAGCGCCGATGATGGGCCGCATGCTGGGGCTGTTTCCACCGGTGGTGACCGGCACCGTGATCACGCTGATCGGCGTGTCGCTGATGCGCGTTGGCATCAACTGGGCTGGCGGCGGTCAACCCACCACGCGCGCCGTGATCGACGGCGTGGTCAAGGAAGTGCCCAATCTTGCGTACGGCGATCTGGCTAACCTCGGCATTGCCGGACTGGTGCTGGTGGTGATCCTGCTGCTGAGCAAGTACGGTCGCGGCCTGGTGTCGAACTGCGCGGTGCTGATCGGCATCGTCGTCGGCACGCTGGTGGCGATGGCGATGGGCAAGGTGTCGTTCGACGGCCTGAACGAAGCCAGCTACATGGCTGTCATCACGCCGCTGCATTTCGGCATGCCGACCTTCCAGCTCAGCGCTGTGCTGTCGATGTGCATCGTGATGCTGATCACGCTGGTGGAATCGACGGGCATGTTCCTGGCGCTGTCGGACATCACGGGCCGTAAGCTCAGCACCCGGGACCTGACCGCCGGCCTGCGCGCCGACGGGCTGGGCACCGTCATTGGCGGCGTGTTCAACACGTTCCCGTACACCTCGTTCTCGCAGAACGTTGGCCTTGTCACGGTCACCGGCGTGCGCTCGCGCTACGTCGCTGCGGCCGGCGGCGTGATCCTGATCGCGTTCGGCCTGTTTCCGAAAATGGCGCACGTAGTGGCATCGGTGCCGCAATTCGTGCTCGGCGGCGCCGGCATCGTGATGTTCGGCATGGTGGCCGCCACCGGCGTCCGCATCCTCGGTTCGTGCGATTTCAATCGCAACCGGCACAACCTGTTCATCGTGGCGATCTCGATCGGCTTCGGCATGATCCCGACGCTGTCGCCCACGCTGTTCCAGTACCTGCCGAAATGGACCGATCCGTTCACGCACAGCGGCATCGTGCTCGGCACCATCGTCGCGGTGGCGCTGAACCTGTATTTCAACGGCATGCAATCGGCTGAAGAAGCCATGCGCAACGCCGCCGCGAATACGCACGGCACGGAGTAACGCGCCGGACAATCGCAGCTCAACAATTAAATTCGACAATCCGGCGACGACAATCCGCACCGCATCGCCGCCTGCTTGTCAAGGCCGCGGGACCACTTCTGGCACGCGCTTTGCGTAAGGGAAAGCGCTGTCAGGACCCATGCCTGCGAGCCAGCGGTTTTGGTTTCTCCTGAAGCAGATATAACGAGATGACACACGATAACTATCCACGCGATCTCATAGGGTACGGCGCCCAGCCACCGCACGCCCGCTGGCCGGGCGGCGCGCGCATCGCGCTCCAGTTCGTGCTCAATTACGAGGAAGGCGGCGAGAACTGCGTGCTGCACGGCGATGCCGCATCCGAGCAGTTCCTCTCCGAGATCGTTGGCGCGGCAGCCTATCCCGCGCGACACATGAGCATGGAGGGCATCTACGAGTACGGCTCTCGCGCCGGCGTCTGGCGCATCCTGCGCGAGTTCGAGCAGCGCAAGCTGCCGCTGACGGTGTTCGGCGTTTCGATGGCATTGCAGCGCCATCCGGAACTGACGCGCGCGTTCGTCGAACTGGGCCACGAAATCGCGTGCCATGGCTGGCGCTGGATTCACTACCAGGGCATCGACGAGGCCACCGAGCGCGAGCACATGCGCATCGGCATGGAGATCATCAAGGAACTGACCGGCGAGATGCCGCTGGGCTGGTACACCGGCCGCGACAGCCCCAACACGCGCAAGCTCGTCGTGGAACACGGCGGACTGCTCTATGACGCCGATTACTACGGCGACGACCTGCCGTTCTGGACCGAA
Source organism: Cupriavidus pauculus (assembly GCF_008801835.1). GTDB lineage: Bacteria > Pseudomonadota > Gammaproteobacteria > Burkholderiales > Burkholderiaceae > Cupriavidus > Cupriavidus pauculus. The sequence continues at coordinate 134,165 of NZ_VZOW01000002.1, forward strand.
GTGGAAGTCACGGGCGGCGAAAAGAAGCCCCATCTGGTGGTGCCCTACACGCTCGACACCAACGACATGCGCTTTGCCACGCCACAGGGCTTCAACACGGGCGAGCAGTTCTTCCAGTATCTGAAGGATGCATTCGACGTGCTCTACGCCGAAGGCGATCCAAGCGGCCTCGATCAACCGAAGATGCTGTCGGTCGGCATGCATTGCCGCCTGCTGGGAAGACCGGGACGATTCCGCGCGTTGCAGCGCTTCCTGGACTACGTGCAGTCGCATGACAAGGTATGGATCTGCCGGCGCATCGATATCGCGCGCCATTGGATCGACACCCACCCGCACCGGAGCCAGGCATGAGCCAGACCACCTACACGATCACGCAACTGAACGCAATGCCCGAGCCCGAGTTCGTCAAGGTACTCGGCGGCATCTATGAACACTCGCCCTGGTTTGCCCAGGCTGCCGCACAGCAGCGTCCGTTTTCCGATATGGCGGAACTCGCCGCTGCGCTGCGCCGCGCGGTGGACGATGCGGGCCGCGAGGCGCAACTCAAGCTTGTGCGCGCTCACCCGGAGCTTGCGGGCAAGGCCGCCGTGCGCGGCGAACTCACCGCGGAGTCCACGCGTGAGCAGGCGGGCGCGGGGCTCGATCAATGCACGCCAGAGGAATTCCAGCGTCTCCAGAATCTGAATGCGTCATATAACCAGAAGTTCGGCTTCCCTTTCATTCTGGCAGTCCGTGGCTATGATCGACACGGCATCATCGACGCCTTCGCAAGACGCCTCGATAACGCACCCGATGTCGAGTTGCAAACTTGCATCAACCAGATTCATCGAATTGCGCAATTCCGTCTGAACGACTTAGTATCCGCCTGAATAAAAAATCCATAGCGGTAAAAGAGAGAGAGAAATTCAGGAACGTTCAGCGAGATACATCGCTGTCCAACATGTAACCCGGCCGTGACGGTCCCCACTGCATCGTCAGACTTCCGCGCACGGCCGGGGAACACCGCAGAAGAAGATCCATCAGGATCCGGCACACAAGAAACGTTCTGAGCAGCATCACAACCACGGAGGTCTTAAACATGAAGAAGCAGTACAAGCCGGCTATCAAGCTGGCGGCAATCGCGGCCACCCTTTTTTCCGGCGCAGCCATGGCCCAGTCCAGCGTCACGCTGTACGGCCAGGCTGATATGTTCGTCGGCGGCATCAAGAATCCTGGCAACCCGGATCGCGCGTTCGTTGCCAACTCGGGTGGCATGCAAACCTCGTACTGGGGCATCAAGGGTACCGAGGATCTGGGCATGGGTACCAAGGCCATCTTCGACCTGAACGGATTCTTCCGCACCGACAGCGGCAGCATGGGCCGCTTCAACGGCGATTCGATGTTCAGCCGCAATGCGTACGTCGGTCTGCAGAACGACCGTTACGGCGCGCTCAAGCTGGGCCGCAACACCACGCCTTACTTCGTGTCGACGATCCTGTTCAATCCGCTGGTTGACTCGTACGTCTTCAGCCCGATGATTTTCCACACGTACTTCGGCGCAAACAACGGCCGCGTGTACGATCCGGGCATCATCGGCGATTCGGGCTGGAACAACTCGCTGGTCTATTCGACGCCGAATTTCGGCGGCCTGACTGCCAACTTCATCTACAGCGCGGGTGAATCGGCCGGCAACAACAGCAAGAACAAGTGGGGCGGCAACGTGACCTACTTCTCTGGCAACTTCGCCGCGACGGTGGCATTCCAGCAGGTCAAGTTCGACAACACCCCGTTCGATCTGGCCAACCCGCCGGCCACCCCGAACGCGAACACGCCGTTCATCGTCGGATTCGACAAGCAAACCGCCGTGCAGGCGGGCGCTTCGTACGACTTCAAGATCGTCAAGGCTTTCCTGCAAGGTCAGTACATCAAGACCAACGTGAACGCCAACCCGTTCGGCGATATCAAGCACATCGACGGACAGGCAGGCGTGTCGGTGCCGGTGGGTGCTGGCAACGTTCTCGCGTCGTACTCGTACGGTCGCGTGCTGAACGAAGTGTCGAGCTTCAAGCGCAACACGTTCGCAGTGGCCTACGACTACAACCTGTCGAAGCGCACCGACGTGTACGCCGCGTATTACTACGACAAGACGACTGGCATCGAACACGGCGACAGCTTCGGCGTCGGCGTTCGCCACAAGTTCTGATGTTCTGATCGCGCGCTGCATGCGACACAGGCCTGCCCTCGCGGCAGGCTTTTTTATGTGCGCACGCAATTACCCAAACGCGCCGCAATGCTGCGCCGCAGCGCCCAATTAAGCCACTGCAACAGGATGGAAAGCGACCCTTCCATAGGTGGATTCAATTGGCAGAGGGGCGCGCTAAAACCTAGATTAAGTGTCCGGACTGTGTGCCGGACCACGTAAACCAGGACGAGTGAGGTGACGCATGCGGCGCTATGTGAAATCCCGATCGGAACTGATGGCTATCCTGAGCCAGTGCCTGGACAACAATCCCGAATGCGGCGAGGTGGAGTTGCACGCGATGCGTGTGCACCAGCCCGACCATACGGGTTGCAACTGGAGCGCTGAGGTCGACGTTCGCCAGGACACCTTTAACGATCTGGCACAGAAGATGGCCGCAGCCCGTTCGATCATCGTGGTAATGCGAGAGCAGTACAACGTGCTGCAGTAGCCATCAGGCAAGCGGCGGCACGGAAACCGTGCGTACTGACCCGCCGACGCGCTGACACCCCGGCAGACGTGCCAGCGCACCGACAAAAGAATTCGGGCCGCATATGCGGCCCGAATTCTTTTTGTGTCGACCAGAGCTGCAGAATCTGCAGATCTGGTCGACCCAGTCACACGGAACGACACGCGTGCAGCAATCAGCGAATCGCGCTCGACTCCGCCACGGCCACGGCCGTCATATTGACGATGCGGCGCGTGGTGGCTTGCGGGTTCAGGATGTGCACCGGCTTGGCCGCACCCAGCAGGATCGGGCCCACCGTCACGCCCTGGCCGCCCGTGATCTTGAGCAGGTTGAACGCGATGTTGGCCGCGTCCAGCGTGGGCATCACCAGCAGGTTGGCGCTGCCCGCCAGCTTGGTGCTCGGCAGGAAATGACGGCGCACGTCCTCGACCAGCGCGGCATCGCCTTGCATCTCGCCCTCGACTTCGAGTTCCGGTGCGATACGCGACAGGATCGCCGCCGCTTCGCGCATCTTGACGGCCGACGGACGGCTCGACGAGCCGAACATCGAATGCGACATCATCGCGACCTTCGGATGCAGGCCGAAGCGCGCAATTTCCTTTGCCGCCAGTTGCGTGATTGCGGCCAATTCCTCGGCGCTCGGATCGTCATTCACAAACGTGTCCGTGATGAACAGCGTGTACTTCTCGAGCATCAGCGCATTCATCGCGGCGAACACCTTGGCGTCGGGCGCGAGGCCGATCACGTCGCGCACGTGTTCGAGGTGCGCTTCGAAACGGCCGACCGTGCCGCGCAGCAGCGCATCGGCGTCGCCCATGTGCACCAGCATCGTGCCGATCAGCGTGTTGGAACGGCGCAGCATGACCTTGGCCACATCGGGCGTCACGCCGTCGCGACCACGCAGCGCGTGATATTCCTCGTGGTACGCGCGGTAACGCGGATCGTCCTCGGGATTGACCAGTTCGAAATCGACACCGGGGCGCAGACGCAGACCGGCCTTTTCGATACGCATCTGGATCACGTGCGGACGTCCGATCAGAATCGGCTTGGCCAGGCCTTCGTCGACCACCGATTGCACGGCGCGCAGCACACGCTCTTCTTCGCCTTCGGCGTAGACCACGCGCTTGGGCGCGGCCTTGGCGGCCGAGAACACCGGCTTCATGATCAGCCCGGTGTGATAGACGTAGCTCGACAGTTGCTGGCGATACGCCTCCAGGTCCTTGATCGGACGCGTGGCGACGCCCGACTCCTCGGCTGCCTTGGCCACCGCCGGGGCAATCTTCTCGATCAGACGCTGATCGAACGGGGTCGGGATGATGTAGTCCGGACCGAACTTCAGCTCGCGGCCACCGTACGCGGCAGCCACCGCGTCGTTCAGTTCCGCTTCGGCCAGTTCGGCGATCGCCTTCACGCACGCCAGCTTCATTTCTTCCGTGATCTTGGTGGCGCCGCAATCGAGCGCGCCGCGGAAGATGTACGGGAAGCACAGCACGTTGTTGACCTGGTTCGGATAATCCGAACGGCCCGTGGCGATGATGCAGTCAGGACGCGCGGCCTTGGCGATCTCGGGGCGGATTTCCGGCTCGGGATTGGCCAGCGCCAGGATGATCGGCTTGTCGGCCATGGTCTTGACCATGTCGGCCGTCAGCACGCCGGCCGTGGAGCAGCCCAGGAAGACGTCGGCATCCTTGACGATGTCGGCCAGCGTGCGGGCCGAGGTGTCCTGTGCGTAGCGCGCCTTGTTGGCTTCCATGTTGGCGTCGCGGCCCTGGAAGATCACGCCCTTGGAATCGACCACGAAGACGTTTTCGCGCTTCACGCCGAGGCTGACCATCGTATCGAGGCAGGCAATCGCCGCCGCGCCGGCGCCCGACACTGCGAGCTTCACCTTGCCGATTTCCTTGCCAACCACCTTGAGGCCATTGAGCAGCGCCGCGGCCGAGATGATCGCGGTACCGTGCTGGTCGTCGTGGAAGACCGGGATGTTCATGCGCTCGCGCAGTTGCTTCTCGATATAGAAGCACTCGGGCGCCTTGATGTCTTCCAGGTTCACACCGCCGAGCGTAGGCTCCAGCGCCGCGACGATTTCGACGATCTTGTCCGGATCGCGCGCATCGAGTTCGATATCGAATACGTCGATCCCGGCGAATTTCTTGAACAGGCAACCCTTGCCTTCCATGACCGGCTTGCCGGCCAGCGGACCGATGTCGCCCAGCCCCAGCACAGCCGTGCCGTTGGTGATCACCGCCACCAGATTGCCACGCGAGGTGTACTCGGCAGCCATCGAGGGATCCTTGTGGATTTCCTCGCAGGCGTATGCCACGCCAGGCGAATAGGCCAGCGACAGGTCGCGCTGGTTGGACAGCGCCTTGGTGGCCGTTACCTGGATCTTGCCCTTGGTGGGGCTGCGATGGTATTCCAGCGCGGCCAGCCGCAGTTGTTCCTCGGGGCTGTTGGGGGCATGTTGCGGTGCATCACCGCTGGTCTTGCTGCTCATCTGCTTGTCCGGAAAGAGAAGGCGAAAAAAAACGAGGAGCCATTCTAGCCCAGCCATCACGCCTCGACAGGGCTTTACCGGCGTACACGCGGGGATTTTTCGGCCGCGGCCATCAAAAGTGTTTTTACCGTGTGGTACGCAATCCGCATTGATTCATCTGCAAACCATTCCCCGACAAATGCGTCGACGAATGTCGACCAATGCATGCGCTCAAGGCCGCTCTTCCACCCTACTTCTTTTCCTTGTCGACTTCCAGCGTGACGCGCCGCGGTCGACCGCTCTCGCCGGGAAAGTCGACGAACGCGCTGCGGATCATGTAGGGCATCACGGCCGTCAGGCTGCCGCCTTCGGTGGTATTGCGCGCCGTCACCTGATAGACGCGCTGCCCGCTGTGCGCGTCGTTGAAAAACACCCGCAGGTTCGAGAACGTTACCGGCACGTCGCGCACGACCGTTTGCGGCGGCCAGTAGCCCGGCCCCCAGCCGTAAGGACCCCATGGCCGATACCACCCGTACGGCCCGTAGTACGGACCCCACGGACCGTACCAGGGATCGGGATAGACGGTTTCCGCCACACGGACCAGCCCGGGCGCGCTGTCGTACTCCATCGACACTAGATAGCGCGCCTGCCTTGCCGGCGCCTGTTCGAAGCCGACGCCGGCCAGCGCCTGGGCCAGCCATGCTTCGTAGGTCTGGCGATCGAGCTGGACGTCCTGTTGCGGCGCGTGGTCGAACGCATAGGTGCGCGGCGCATCGTTGGACCAGCCGGTCTGGCGGAACGACGTGACCTCGGTGGTCACCGTGCTCGCGCAGCCCGACAGCCAGAATGCCGCCGCCGCCATCAGCGCCCAGACGCCCCCGCGCCTGCCCCAACCCGCCAAACCTTGCCACATCATCGCGATACCTCTTGTTCTCGATCCGTTCACGTTTCCTGAGACACGAACGCGCGCGCCAAATTCCCGCGCCGAAGCGGCCCGGCGCAGCCCGGCACCCCCTTGGCTACAATGGGGGCTTCCGGGCCGTTGTCGCACGGCCCACGCCCCCGGTCACCAGAAGACAGGATCCCCATGCTGCGCACCGACACGCCCGTTACCGTCTATCGCAAGGACTATACTCCGCCCGCGTTTGCCATCGACCACGTCGACATGGTGCTCGACCTGGACCCACAGCGCACCGTTGTCACCAGTACGCTGACGCTGCGGCGCACAGGCGCCGCCGATGCGCCGCTGGTGCTCGCCGGAGAAGCGCTCGAACTCGTCGGCATCAAGCTGGACGGCCAGCCGTTCACCACGTTCACGGTCGATGACGAAACCCTGACGCTGACCGGCCTGCCCGCGCGCGGCTCGCTCGAGATCACCGCGGCCTGCAATCCGGCGGCCAATACCACGTTGTCGGGGCTCTATGTCTCGAACGGCAACTTCTTCACGCAATGCGAAGCCGAAGGGTTTCGCCGCATCACGTATTTTTTGGACCGTCCCGATGTGATGGCCACCTACCGCGTCACGCTGCGCGCCCAGCGCTCGACGAGTCCGGTATCGCTGTCGAACGGCAACCTGCTGTCGCAGCGCGAGCTTCCGGACGGCCGCCACGAGGCGGTCTGGGAAGACCCGTTCCGCAAGCCGTCCTACCTGTTTGCACTGGTGGCCGGCAAACTCGAATGCATCGAGGAAAAGATCGTTTCCGCGTCGGGCAAGGAAAAGCTGTTGCAGGTCTGGGTAGAACCGCAGGACCTGGACAAGACGCGCCACGCGATGGATTCGCTGATCCACTCGATCCGCTGGGACGAACGGCGCTTCGGGCTGGAACTCGATCTGGACCGCTTCATGATCGTCGCGGTCAGCGACTTCAACATGGGCGCGATGGAAAACAAGGGCCTGAACATCTTCAACACGAAGTACGTGCTGGCCAACGCGCAGACCGCCACCGATGTGGACTTTGCCAACATCGAATCGGTGGTGGCGCACGAGTACTTCCACAACTGGACCGGCAATCGCGTCACCTGCCGAGACTGGTTCCAGCTGTCGCTCAAGGAAGGCCTGACCGTATTCCGCGACCAGGAGTTTTCGGCCGACATGATGGGATCGGAATCGGGCCGCGCGGTCAAGCGCATCGAGGACGTGCGCGTGCTGCGCCAGGTGCAGTTCCCCGAAGATGCGGGCCCAATGGCGCATCCGGTGCGGCCCGACAGCTACGAGGAAATCAACAATTTCTACACGGTCACCGTCTATGAGAAAGGCGCCGAAGTCGTGCGCATGTACCAGACGCTGCTCGGCCGCGACGGCTTTCGCAAAGGGATGGACCTGTACTTCGAGCGTCACGATGGCCAGGCTGTGACGTGCGACGATTTCCGCGCGGCCATGGCCGACGCGAACGGGCGCGACCTGACCCAGTTCGGGCTCTGGTACAGCCAGGCTGGCACGCCGGTGGTCACGGCGAAGACGCAGTGGGACGGCGCCGCCGGGGCGCTGACGCTGATACTCACGCAGCGCTGCCCCAAAGTCGGCATCGAGACCCGCGCCGGATCGCCAGCCAAGCAACCGTTCCACATTCCGTTCGCGCTGGGCCTGATCGACGACAGCGGTAACGACCTGCCTCTGCAGCTCGACGGCGAAACGCAGGCCTCGGGCACCACGCGCGTGCTCGACTTCACGCAGGCCGAGCAGTCGTTCCGGTTTATCGGACTTCCCCCGGGCGACCAGGCGCCGCTGCCATCGCTGCTGCGCAATTTCTCCGCGCCGGTGATCGTCGACTACGAATACAGCGACGCGGAACTGACTTTCCTGCTGGCCCACGACAGCGACGCGTTCAATCGTTGGGAAGCCGGCCAGCGGCTGGCCACGCGCGCGCTGTTGCAGCTGGTTGGCGATGCGCAGGCCCGGCGCGAACTGAAACTGGACCCCGCGCTGGTCGCGGCATTCCGCACGGTGCTCACCGATGACACGCTGAATCCGGCTTTCCGCGAACAGGCACTGATGCTGCCCGCCGAAGCGTATCTTGCCGAACGCATGGGCGTAGCCGATCCGGCCGCGATTCATCGCGCGCGCCTGTTCCTGCGCGAGGGTCTGGCGCGTGCGCTCAAGGCCGAATGGCTGGCTGCCTACCAGGCCAACGAGACGCCCGGCGCGTATAGCCCTGACGCCGATTCGATGGCCAAACGCGCGCTGCGCAATCTCGCGCTCGGCTATCTGGCCGACAGCGGCGATGCCGACATGCAGGCGCTGGCCGAGCACCACTATCAGCAAAGCGACAACATGACCGATCGCTTTGCCGCACTGTCCGCACTGGTCAACAGCTTCGCACCGGGGCGCGAGCATGCCCTGGCAGATTTCTACGAGCGCTTTGAAAACGACGCACTGGTCATCGACAAATGGTTCTCGCTGCAGGGCATGCAACGCGGCGAAGTAGGCCCGCACGCGGGCAAACGCACGATCGACACGGTGCGCGCGCTGATGGAGCATCCTGCGTTCAACCTGCGCAACCCCAACCGCGCCAGGTCGCTGATCTTCAGCTTCTGCTCCGGCAACCCCGCGCAGTTCCATGCCGAAGACGGCTCCGGCTATGTGTTCTGGGCCGACCAGGTGCTGGCGCTGGACGCCATCAACCCGCAGGTCGCGGCGCGTCTTGCGCGCGTGATGGATCGCTGGCAGAAGTACGAGATCCCGCTGCGCGACCGGATGCGCGCCGCGCTGGAGCGCGTGGCGGCATCGTCCACGCTGTCGCGCGATGTGCGCGAAATCGTCAGCAAATCGCTGGCGAGTTGAAGTGAGGCAGGCGGCACGCTCGTCGGGATTTGGGGCTATCCATGGCGGCGGCCCTGTAGAATGGCGGCCATCCAAGGAGAACCCACCATGACACGCATCAGCCTCACCCGCTATCTTGTCGAGGAGCAGCGCAAACACAACACGATCCAGCCGGAGCTCCGGCTGCTGATCGAGGTGGTTGCCCGCGCCTGCAAGGCCATTTCCAACGCCGTCAGCAAGGGCGCCCTCGCGGGCGTGCTGGGCTCGGCCGGCACCGGCAACGTCCAGGGCGAAACCCAGCAGAAGCTCGACGTGATCGCCAACGAAGTGCTGCTGGACGCCAATGAATGGGGCGGCCATCTGGCGGCCATGGCATCGGAAGAAATGGACTCGTTCTACGAGATTCCGAATCGCTACCCGAAGGGCGAATACCTGCTGCTGTTCGATCCGCTCGACGGCTCGTCGAACATCGACGTGAACGTGTCGATCGGCACGATCTTCTCGGTGCTGCACATGCCCAAGCCCGGCCAGACCGTGACGGACAGCGACTTCCTGCAGCCGGGCACGCACCAGGTGGCCGCCGGCTACGCCGTGTACGGCCCGCAGACCACGCTGGTCCTGACGGTTGGCAATGGCGTGCACATGTTCACGCTGGACCGCGAGGCTGGCAGCTTCGTGCTGACCCAGTCGGATGTGCAGATTCCTGAAGACACCAAGGAATTTGCTATCAACATGTCCAATATGCGCCACTGGGCGCCGCCGGTGCGCAAGTACATCGACGAATGCCTGGCCGGCGAAGAAGGTCCGCGCGGCAAGAACTTCAACATGCGCTGGATTGCGTCGATGGTGGCCGATGTGCACCGTATTCTGACGCGCGGCGGTGTGTTCATGTATCCGTGGGACAAGCGCGAGCCGGACAAGCCAGGCAAGCTGCGCCTGATGTACGAAGCGAATCCGATGGCGTTCCTGGTCGAGCAGGCCGGCGGCGCGGCCACCAATGGCCACGAGCGGATTCTCGATGTCACGCCGACCAAGCTGCATCAGCGCGTTTCCGTCATTCTCGGCTCGAAGAACGAAGTGGAGCGCGTGACGCGCTACCACCAGGAAGAAGCCGCCAAGGGTTGATACGCTGAGCGGTCGGTTACAGACGGGGCGCCATGGCGCCCCGTTTTCATTGGCGCGCGAGGTGCGGGGGATGCGCACGAATTGCGCGAGGTGCGCGAGATGCCTGAGACGTGGCCGATCCGGCCGCGCACTCACACTGCCGACGATCTTGCGTCCGATCCGGGTCAACACCGAACAGCGGGTAACTTCGCCGGCTTCTCTGGATTTGACGCAGGGCGCCGCCGTGCGATCCTTACGCCTGTCGATGCCGCACTGACTGGTGGCGATTGGCAGCGCAGCGACGCACCGCGTGCGGCTCTCGTCGAAAAATCTGCGAGGGGGCTTCACAAGTCCAAAAGTCGCTGATATTATTGCGGGCTCTATCCGATTCGACGCAAACGCAGCGAATCCGGCCGAAATGCCTGGTTTCTTGGGCATATGGCAGATAGCACGGATAGAACAGGTTTTTACAAGTTAAGGTTTCGCCGGTGTAGCTCAGTTGGTAGAGCAGCGCATTCGTAATGCGAAGGTCGTAGGTTCGACTCCTATCTCCGGCACCACTTGAACAAAAAGGGCAGCCCATCCGGGTTGCCCTTTTTGCCTTGGCGCCCCGTCTTCCAGTGTGCATCGCATCGTCGGCCGCCGCCTGCGGGACCCGCGCCCTCCCCTGATCGCCCCGCTCCCCTCGTACACCACTAGAGCGTCATGCATTGGACCTCCTGCGACGGCTGCGCCGCGCATTGCCTGACGATCACCAGACTATTCACCAGTGCTTCCGCCATCTGCGTCCGGTCGATATCGACATCGATGCGATAGTCCGCCAGCACGCGAAGTTGCCTGCCCCGATTGAGCATGCGGGCCAGCGCGATCGATCGCCAGAAAGACGGATGGGCGGCAGGCAAGCGCGGATGGTAGAGCTGGTGCACCAGCGTCTCGTGCCGGCCAGTCTCACGCGGGCCGCGGTATCCAGGCGCGGGCAAGGCGGCATGCCATGCGTATGCCGCGTGAAAGGCAGCGAAATAGCAGCGACTAATGGCCGAGCGGAAGTTGGCTTCGCCGTGGGCAGCCTCGGCGATGACGGCCGCGCACCGCAGCATCGCACCGGCATCGACGCTCATGACTGGAACACGACGTCAAGTCGTGCCGAAGGGGACAATCCGCGCACCAGCTGCATCGCCGTGACGGCTTCGTTCAGGGCGTAGATATCGACGCCGGCCCCGACGCGAATGACATAGGACACGGCATCGTCATCGACATTCAATCCATGACGCACGCGCGACACACTGCATGCGGCCAGCGACAGGCCGTGCCGCTGCAACAATTCCGCAGCAGCCTCGAGATGCGCGGCCTCGGCATCCTTCGGGCAGCTCGGATCTTCCCGGCCTGCACCGGCCGCTCGCCCCTCTTTAGGCCGAAGCGCATGCTGTGGCGCAGTAGGCAAGGCATGCGCGGTGCACGCGCAATCGAGAGCAATTTCCATCATGAGGCCTCCTTGTCGAAAATCGTCATCCGCAGTGGATGACGAAAATTCTAGACAGAGACGGCGCGCGAAAACCGTCGAGACCGCAAAATCGGATTTGTCTCAATCGCCTGCATCAACACGCCACGGCGTTACGACATCACAGCACGGGGGCGGTGCGCGGCAGTAGAGATGCCGGCCGCCAGCGTTCGTTGCTGCTTTCCGGCGGCGGGACAAAATCCTGGCATCCCAGCATCTGCAGGATGGCCGCTTCCATGCGCTCAATCGATGCGGACTTGGGCAAATGCTCCGTCACGCCGCACGCCTGCAATGACTCTGGTACACGCAGCCACATGTTGTCGGACAGCAGCAGAATCCGCGCATTGGGCAGCGACAGATGCAACCGGCGCAGCAGATACCAGTTATCGGTAGCGTCCTCAGACATGCCGTAGAGCACGATCGCCGGCGCGCTATCGGGCTGCAGCGCCACGATGGCAGCCGGATCCAGTGCGCGCACGGCGCCGCATCCCGGCACGCGCTCGAGCAGCCGCTCCATGCCCAGGCGGAAAAGCGGCTGGGCGTCGATCACGAGTGCAGTCATTTGCTGTCTCCCCATATCTGTTGTGATTGTCGGGAAGAAACCGCAAGCGTCATGCCAACTGGAATCGGACGCGTGCGCCGTGTGTGTGGCGTGCCGCCGCCGACCGCAAACCGTTGTGCCGCATGGGATGGCGGGAGATAGCGGCGCGCCTCGCATCACCGGCACGAACGTGCCCCACGTTACGCCCGGCGTAACGTGGGGCCGCGCAACGTAACGTAACGCCAGGCCCACGCTGCCACCAAGCCGCACGGCCGCGAAGCACCGGCGCCGCCGTCGATCAGGTGACCGTGATGCGATCCTCGATTACACGCACCTGGCCGCCGCTCTTGTCTTCCATGACCTTGAGCACCTTGTGGCCCACCTGCAGCATCACGCCGCCGTGAATGCGGCGCCCCACGGCGATTACCGCATCGGCCGCGGGCTTGATCTGTTCGCTGAGCCGGGCGATTTCGGCGTCGAGTTCGAACAGATCGCGGTTGATCTTGAACATCGTCGCGCGGGCTTTTTCGCGGACATCGCCCTGGGCGCGCTCGGGATGCTTGGCAAAAAACGCTACCAGTTGCTGTAGCTTGGCTTGATCGTCCAGCACCTTGCGCCGCCGCGCCTCGAGCTCGGCCTTCTGTTCGTCGGCAAACGGATTGAGCCCCACCTGCACCACGGTCGCAGTGCCGGCCGGTGCGCCGAGTATGGCCGCTCTCACCGCCTGCAGCGCACGCGTGCGCCCGCCGCTAATACTCCCCTGACCCGTGGGCGAGCCCACGACCACGCGCTCGCCAGCGGACACGTCGCTCTGCCGGATGCCGCTTTCGACCACCACCTCGGTGGCGGCCTCGACCACGGCATTCTGGATGAAGCGCGCATGCACGGCGCCCTTGGTGCGCACGCTGGCAATGTCGTTGGCGTCCATGCCGTGCGCGGCTTCGGCCTTGCCGATGATGCCGCCCTTGACGATCACGTCACCGCCCGCTTCCACATGCGCCGCTTCGATGGTGCCCTGCACCACCACGTCGCCGGTCACGCGGACCGACATGCCGGTGCGGATATCGCCGGACACTCGCAGCGATCCATCGAACGTAACGTTGCCGGAGTGCAGATCGACCGCCTCGACATCGACCACCGGGCTGACGCTGACGCCGTTGGGCAGCACGCGCGGCGACCCGGCGATCACGGCCAGCAAGCGGTTCGGGTCGTTGGGATCGGCGGCCACGCCGGACAGGTCCGCGGCAAAAGACATGTCGACGACAGGATCGGCGGCGATCGGCTTGCCCAGGACGTCCATCCCGTCCTTGCCCGGCTTGGCCGGGGTGCGGCGCATCAGCGCGGTGCCGGGATTCACCAGCAGCAGGCTGCCAAGGTCGCGCAGGTCAACGCGGTCGTCTTCGTTTTCGATCTGCGCCGGCCGCGGCTGCTGCACCAGGCTTTCGAACTTGGCCGGCTCGCCCTGGACTGGCGCTACGCCGCGAGCGATCTCGCGGCTTTCACAACTGCCCGCCTCGAGCGCAACGCCGATCGCCGCGGCGTCAAGCAGGGCGACCACGCCCATCGACGCCGCCGCCGCCGCAATGTCTTCGGCGGCAATCGGGCGGCCGCCTTCGGGCGGCATCAGCGTCAGCAGCAGGCGCAGTTTGTCGCCGGTGATTTCGAGCTCGAAGGCGCCGTCCAGCACAACGCCGATCACCGCATCGATCTCGCGGTCGGTCAACTGGCACTGCGTGAGGAATCCGGTGACAGCGGCCTGGTCGAGCCGCGCGCCTTGCCAGCCCTGCTCCGCCAGCAAGGCCTCGAGCGCAGCGCGATCCGGCGGCATGCGTCCGGGCTGTGGCGTGAAGCACGCCCTTACCTGATCGCCGGGCTGACTAAGCTCCAGGCGCAATCCCACGTCCGCTGTCATGGCTCCCCACTTTCTCTTTCTATGTGGCGACAGCCGGCCGGAGATTCATCGCCCCGAAGGTCTTTCCGCAAAGACCCGCCTGTTCGGCACCTAATCCGCTCGCCAACTCTGCTTGTCGTGATCCTTGCAACAACGGCGCATTTCGAGTGAACTTTAGCCCACAAAAGTGGGGACTCCGGGATTTCGTTAAACTGTCGGCCTTTCCGAAGTCCCGGCAGAACCCGCAAGATGTCCAATCAACACGAAGTCCGTCCCGGTCAATCGATCGAACTGCTCAAGGCGCTTCATATCCTGACGCGCGACGGCAAGATGAACCAGGATAGCCGCCGCAAGCTCAAGCAGGTGTATCACCTGTTCCAGTTCATCGAGCCGTTGCTGCAGGAAGTGAAGGATGCGCGGGGCGCGGTGTCGCTGGTCGACCATGGCGCGGGAAAGTCGAACCGGGGATTTATCCTCTACAACCTGTTCTTCAAGGACCTGCACGACCAGTCGCATATCTTCGGCATCGAAACGCGCGAGGAACTGGTTGCCAGCTCGCAGGCGCTGGCGGCGCGGCTAGGCTTTTCGGGGATGTCGTTCCTGAACTTGTCCGTGGCCGATTCGATCACCTCGCCCGCCCTGCCCGAAACCGTCGACGTGGTTACCGCGCTGCACGCCTGCAATACGGCCACTGACGATGCCATCCGCTTTGCGCTGGCCAAGCGCGCCCAGCACATCGTGCTGGTGCCGTGCTGCCAGGCCGAAGTGGCCAGCGTGCTGCGCAAGCACAAGGGCAAGCTGCTGGCAGGCAATCCGCTGACCGAGATCTGGCGCCATCCGCTGCATACGCGCGAATTCGGCAGCCAGTTGACCAACGTGCTGCGCTGCCTGCAACTGGAAGCGCACGGTTATCAGGTAAGCGTGACGGAACTGGTGGGCTGGGAACATTCGATGAAGAACGAACTGATCATCGCCCAATACAAAGACTTGCCGCGCCGCCGTCCGGCCGAACGATTGCAGCAGGTGTTGGAGTCGGTCGGACTCGAGGAACTGAACGAGCGCTTCTTCACGCCCGCGTGAGGCAGCGGACGCGCCGGACGCGCGCGTCACGCAGCGCCGCCGGGATGGCCTGGCCGCGCCGGATTTTCGCCGGCATCAGCGCGGCATCACGCCGGGCGCCATGACGCCCACCGGGCCGATCGCAACAGCAATCGCAATCGGGCCCGGATCGTTCAAAGATCGCTTTTTTCCGACATCCACTTGAGCCAGCCGGCGTGGCCCAGTTGGCGCAGCGTTTCCATATTGCGCGCATAGATGTCCTCGGCGTCGGGAAACGCCTCGGCGGCGCGCGCAATGCTGTCCTCACGCAGCAGATGCAGGATCGGATACGGCGCGCGATTCGTATAGTTCTCGATATCGTCGGGCGACGTACCGTCGAACTGATACTGCGGATGAAAGCTCGCGATCTGCAACGTGCCCGCCAGCCGCATGCTGCCCAGCAGGCGATCGGCAAAATACAGGAAGTCGTTGTAGGCGAGAAAATCGAGCAGCATATGCGGCACGATCAACAGCGTGGTGTCGACCTGCGCGGGGTCGCTGTCGGCCAGCGCGCGCAATTCGCGCTCCAGTTCTTCCAGCAGTTGCTCGTCGCGCGTCGCGTCGCTGACCACGTAGCGGACCTGATCCTTGACGTACACGCTCTTGGCGAACGGACACAAGTTCAATCCGATCACCGCGCGCGCGAGCCAGTGGCGCACGTCGGCGACGATCCGCTCACGCTCGCCCGCCTGCGCGCTATCGGCCTGTCCGGCCTGTCCGGCCTGATCGTTAGTCTGAGCGCCCTGATCGTTCATCGTCACTGTCCGCCCGCGATATGCAGCGCGACGGCTTCGGCCACCTCGATGCCATCGATCGCCGCCGAGTAGATGCCGCCCGCATAGCCCGCGCCTTCACCGGCTGGATACAGGCCGCGTACATTGATGCTCTGGTAGTCGTCGTTGTTGCGCCGGATGCGCAGCGGCGACGACGTGCGCGTCTCCACGCCCGTCAGCACCGCATCGTGCATCGCAAACCCGGCAATCTTCTTGTCGAGTTCGGGCAGCGCTTCGCGGATCGCGTCGATCACGTAGTCCGGCAGCGCCGTGCTCAAGTCCGTCGGCGTCACGCCAGGCTTGTACGAAGGCTCGACCGAGCCCAGCGCCGTGGACGGACGCCCGGCGATGAAGTCGCCGACCAGTTGGCCCGGCGCGCGATAGTCGCTGCCGCCCAGCTCGAACGCGCGCTCTTCCCACTTGCGCTGAAACGCGATACCGGCGAGCGGCCCGCCCGGGTAATCCTGATCCGGCGTGATGCCGACGACGATGCCGGCGTTGGCATTGCGTTCGGCACGGTAGTACTGGCTCATGCCGTTGGTCACCAGCCGGCCCGGTTCCGATGCGGCCGCCACGACGGTGCCGCCCGGACACATGCAGAAGCTGTACACCGCGCGACCATTGCTGGCGTGATGCACCACCTTGTAGTCGGCGGCGCCCAGCAACTTGTTGCCAGCAAACTTGCCGAAGCGGCTGCGGTTGATCAGGCCCTGCGGATGTTCGATGCGAAAGCCCAGCGAAAAGGGCTTGGCCTCCATGAATACGCCACGCTCGTGCAGCATTTCGAAGGTGTCGCGCGCGCTGTGGCCAACGGCCAAGATCACATGGTCGCAGGCCAGGTAATCGCCGTTCGACAGTTTCAGGCCGCGCACCTGACCCCGATCGATGTCAATGTCGTCGACGCGCGTTTCGAAGCGGATTTCGGCGCCCAGTTCGAGCATCTCGGCGCGCATCTTTTCGACCATGCTCACCAAACGGAACGTGCCGATGTGCGGACGCGCCTTGAACAGGATGTCCTCCGGCGCGCCGGCGCGCACGAATTCGTTGAGCACCTTGCGGCCGTAGTGCTTCGGATCCTTGATCTGGCTGTACAGCTTGCCGTCCGAAAACGTGCCCGCACCGCCTTCGCCAAACTGCACGTTCGATTCCGGGTTGAGCACGCTCTTGCGCCAAAGTCCAAACGTGTCCTTGGTGCGTTCGCGCACTTCCTTGCCGCGTTCGAGGATGATCGGGCGAAATCCCATCTGCGCCAGGATCAGGCCGGCCAGCAGGCCGCACGGGCCCAAGCCGATCACGACCGGACGCGAGCGCGGACCGCCTTCGGGCGCGCGGGCAACAAACCGATACGTCATGTCCGGCGTCACGCTCCAGTTCGGCTTGCGCGCCATGCGCTGGATTGCCGTGGGCTCGTCCTTGACCTCGATGTCGATGATGTAGGTCAGCTTGATGTCGTCGCGCTTGCGCGCATCGTGCGCGCGGCGAAACACCGTGAACTTGACGAGACCGTCGCCCTTCACGCCGATTTGAGCGAGATGGCTGCGCACGGCAGCTTCCAGATCGCTCTCGGCATGATCGAGCGGGAGTTTGACTTCACTGAGACGTAGCATGGGGAACCGATTGTTCTGCGGCCTTCGTGTCTGGTGGCCGGGAGTTGCCCAGCAGGAGGCCAGAACGGCCGAAGCGCGATTTTATCAGCCGCCACAGGCCGGGGCGCGGCGCCGGCGCGACGATCCGCAATTGCGCGGACTGCTGCGCCACAAACCCATGCCAGCCCGCCGCGTCGATCACAACCAGCTCGCCGGCGCCTAGCAGGCGCGACGCATGCGTCATCTGTCCGGCGAGCCAGCGCGGCGCGGCAATGGCCTCGATCCGCCCGTGCTCCACAAGGACCACGGCGCCTGTTTCGAGGTGAAGGGTAAGGCACTGGCCGCTGGCCAGTCTGACGGAGCGGGCTGCATCCGCAAGGGTTTCGGGGGTCGACATGGCTTGCGCTCCTGGCTGAAAAATCATGCCTTCAGCCTATCGACGCGCAACCCGGGCCAACAGGCACAAGCGACGACGGCCCGCACCAGAACAGATGACAAAGTTTTGCGCTGTTACGATACAGGGTCGCCCTATCTGTATCTGTTCCGAAGCCCGCCCGTGCGGGATGATTGCGCCATGTCGACCGTCGCCTTGCCCACCCAGCCACCGCAAGACCTGCCTGTTGCTTCGTCCCTGCCGCTCTACCAGCGGCTGGCGGGCCACTATCGACAGGCCATCGCCGCGGGCACGCTGGCGCCCGGGGACCGCATGCCGTCGGTGCGCGCGCTGATGGGGCTGCACGATGTGAGCCTGTCGACCGCGCTGCAGGCCTGCCGCGAACTGGAAGCCGCGGGCTTGCTGGAAGCGCGGCCGCGCTCGGGCTACTTCGTCAGTCCGCCCGCGCATGCGGCACTCGCGCCGATCGAGGAGCCCGCGCCCGGGCTGCCCGATCCTGCGCAGTACGTGGGGATTCACCAGCGCATTTCGGCGATCCTGGCGCGCAGCAAGCATCATCGGATCAATCTGGGCGGCGCCTGCGGTGCGCCGGAGTTGTATCCAACCGCCGCGCTGCGCCATGCCGCCGTGCGCGCCCTGCGACAGCATCCCGACCTGTTCGGCAGTTCTGTCGATTCCGACGGTCACCCGGCGTTTCGCGCCGCGCTGGCGCGGCATGCGCTGCGTTCGCGCATCAATGTCTCGCCCGACGAGATCGTGGTCACCCATGGCGCCACGGAAGCGCTGACCCTGGCGCTGCGCGCCGTGGCCGGGCCAGGCGATGTCATTGCGGTCGAATCACCGACCTACTACGGCCTGCTGCAGATTCTGGAAAGCCTCGGCATGCGCGCGCTGGAAATCCCATGCAGCCCGCAGACTGGCATTTCGCTCGAAGCGCTCGAGCTGGCCGCGCAGACCTACGACAACATCAAGGCGGTCTGCGTGGTGCCCAACCTGCAGAATCCGCTCGGCTGCGTGATGCCCGACGCGCACAAGCAGCGGCTAGTGCGCTGGTGCGCCGCGCGCGGGATCGCGATGATCGAGGACGACTGCTGCTCGGCCACCTTCGACGAGGACGTCACGCCAGCCGCTGCGAAATCGTGGGACACCACCGGTACGGTGATCCACTGCGCTTCGCTGCACAAGGTGCTGGCGCCCGGCATGCGTCTGGGGTGGATCACCGCGGGCAAATGGCAGGCGCGCGTCGAGATGTTGAAATTCGGCCTGTCGCGCCCCAACGAAATGCTGACGCAGATCGCCGTGGCCGAGTACATGGGCACCGGCGCGTTCGAAAGGCATCTGCGGCGGCTGCGCACACAGTTGCGCAGCCAGCGCGAATGGGTGGCGCAGAAGGTGGCCGCCACCTTCCCAGCCGGCACGCGCTTGACGCTGCCGCGCGGCGGCTTGCACCTGTGGGTGGAAATGCCGCTGTGCGTTTCGTCCGAAGCCGTGTTCGAACAGGTCCTGCGAGAAGGTATCCGCGTCATGCCCGGCGCGATGTTCTCGAATTCCAACCGCTTCAATCACTACCTGCGGCTGAACTGCGGCAATCTGCGCACACCCGAACTGGAACGCGCGCTCGACACGGTCGCCGCCGCGGTGCGCCGCCTGGCAGGCTGACCGCGCCGGGCCCGCCGGCCGTGGCGCGGACGCCAACGCCGGCGTGCTTCCTGCTAGATTTCTCCCCCATTTGGCACGCCCTCGCCTATCCTAGTGCGCGGTACGCCATCCATCGAAAAAAGGGAGAAAAACTTGGGGCACGCAAGCGCCGTCGCACGGCTCGACAACGACTATCAAACGCTGTTCCAACTGGCGCCAGTTTCGCTGTGGCTGGAAGACTTCAGCGCGGTACGCCAGGCGTTTGACCGGCTGCGTGCCGACGGCGTGACCGATCTGCGTGCTCACCTGCGCGCCAATCCGGCCGAAGTGGCGCGCTGTTCGGCGCTGATCCGCGTGCTCGATGTGAACCGCCGCACGCTGGAACTGTTTCGCGCGCGCGACCTGGACCAGTTGATCGCCAATCTCGATAGCGTGTTCCGCGACGACATGTTCGACCAGCACGTGGAAGAACTCGGCCAGCTATGGGACGGCGGCCGGCATTTCGCCAGCCAGACCGTCAACTACACGCTCGACGGAGAGCGGCTCGACATTCGCCTCGAAGCGAGCGTGATGCCGGGCCACGAGCAGGACTGGGCGCGCGTGCTGCTGTCGATCGAGGACATCACGGCGCGCGTGCGGTCCGAGCGCGAACTGCGCCGCAGCCAGCAATATGCGCAAGGATTGTTCGAACACTCGCCGGTGTCGCTCTGGGTGGAAGATTTCAGCGCCGTGAAAGTGCTGCTCGACGAAGTGCGCGCGGCGGGCATCACCGATTTCCGCACCTTCCTCAATGTGCACCCCGATTTCGTTTCGCGCTGCATGCAGGAAATCCGCGTACTCGACGTGAATCAGCAAACGCTGACGATGTTTGGCGCCCCGAGCAAGGAGATTCTGCTGTCGCGCCTGGGCGACGTGTTCCGGGACGACATGCGCATCCATTTTGCCGAGCAACTAATCGATCTCTGGCACGAAAAACTTTGGCAACAGCGCGAGGTCATCAACTACGCGCTCGATGGGCGCTCGGTCGACGTGTTCATGCAATGGTCGGTGTTTCCCGGCCGCGAAACCGACTGGGATCAGGTGCTGGTGTCGCTGACCGACATCACCGCACGCAAGAAGGCCGAGGCCTATGTCGAATTCCTGGGCAAGCACGACGTGCTGACCAAGCTCTACAACCGCGCCTATTACGAAGACGAGCTGGCGCGGCTGGGACGCAAGGGCCCGTGGCCGGTGAGCGTGATCGCGGTGGATCTGAATGGACTCAAGACGGTCAACGATCAGTTCGGACATGCCGACGGCGACGCGCTATTGCGCCGTACCGGCGAAGTCCTGAAGAAGGCGGTGGGCGAACAGGCCTGCATCGCGCGCACCGGCGGCGACGAATTCATGGTGCTGCTGCCCGGCCGCGATGAGCGCGCCACGGCCACCGTGGTCGAACAGATCGAAGAAGTGGTGGGCCTGAACAACCAGTTCTATCCCGGCACGCGGCTTTCGTTCTCGATTGGGGTGGCCACCTGCGTGCAGGGCGAACGCCTCACCGATGCCGTCAAGCTTGCCGACGGGCGCATGTACGAAGCCAAGCGCGCCCATTACGAAGCTTTAGGCAACGAACGTCGCATGCGCGACTAGCCAACCTGACGCGGCCCAGAGCGATCCGCGCCGACCAACGCCACCCAACGCGCCGGACGCGGCGCGGATCGCGAGGGCAAGAAAAAACCGGCAGCGAGCTGCCGGTTTTTTTCTTCGAGCCGTCACCTGCGGATCAAAGGAACACGATCAACGCGATGCCGCCAATGATCAGACCAAACTTGGTCACGTAGTACACGTTCTTGTTCCACGACTTGAAGCGGCGGCGATATTGGCCGCCGAGCCAGACAAAGCGGAACAGCTTGTTGATGGCGCCGGTCTGGTCCGATTCCTCATTCGGGGAGCTGGCCGCCGTCATGACCTTGCGGCCCATCCAGTGATTGACGGCCGCAGCCCAGCGGTAGCGCATCGGACGCTCGATATCGCAGAACAGGATCAGTCGATCGGTGTCGCTCTTGTTCTCAGCCCAGTGCAGATAGGTCTCGTCGAACACCACGCCCTGGCCATCGCGCCAGCTGTGGCGCTCGCCATCGACTTCGATGAAGCAGCGGTCATCGTTCGGCGTGGACAAGCCCAGGTGATAGCGCAGCGACCCCGCAAACGGATCGCGGTGCGGGTTCAGCTTGCCGCCCGGCGGCAGTTCCGCGAACATCGCCGCCTTGACCGACGGCATCTCGCGCAGCAGCGCCACGGTATTCGGGCATAACGTCTCGGCCGACGGATGGTGCGCTTCGTACCACTTCAGGTAGAAGCGCTTCCAGCCGTACTTGAAAAACGAGTTGAAGCCCGCGTCATCGTTCTTGTCGGCCGCCTTGATCTTGCGCATCGCGATCAGGGCCAGGCCCTCGTCGCGAATCTGCGGCCACGCGCTGCGCAGCTTCTCGAGTTCAGGGAAACGTTCGACCGGAATGTACGGCGTACGCGGCACCCCGGAAAACATGTACATGAAGCAGTTGACCGGCGCCACCAAGGCCGAGTGGTCAAGCATCTGCCGCATGAAGGGCAGCCTAACCTTGCCGCGGAAGTGCACATACAGGATGGCACCCAGGTAGGCCGCGACGATTATCCATTTGATCACCCGAAATTCCTCCAGGACAGACTCCGCCCCAGGGAACACTGACCCTTCCGGCGGCAAGGCGCTATTTTAGCGAATCGCCGCCCCCCGCGCACCGTGTGATGCACGGGCCGCGTCAAGGTTTTGCGCGTCAGGATTTGCCGCGCGACTGGCGGGAAATCCGGTCGATCAGCACGCGCGCATCTTCGGGCTTGCCTTGCAGCGTCAGCAGGCGCGCGTTGAGCACGATATTCTCGAGCACCAGCTTAGCCGTGGAGGCCCACAGCGTCGCCACCAGCGCCTCCTGCGACAGCCCCGAGGTTTCCAGTTCGATCGACCGTTCCGCGATCAGCCTGCACGCCAGCGCGCGCAGCGCCTCGTCGTCGAACGGCAGGTTGGCATAGTCGATGGGATCGGCCTTTTCCACTTCGACCATCAGCTGCAGCAGCATATCTTCGGTCATTGGCAAACTCCTGAAGGCATCGCCTCGGTTCACACCCGGAAGTCGGCGGTCATGTCGGTATCGGTGCGGGCTTCCAGGCGCCCGGAACGGCACGCTTTGACGAAGACCTCGTAGTCGCGTTCGACCTGATCCGCATACGCGTTAGAGTACGCCACCATCGATTCCGCCATGCGGTCGCTGGCGCCAAGGTATCCGCTGATCTCGGGCGCCAGCCCGCCCGCCTTGGCGTGCGCGCGCGCTAAGACCCAGCCGCAGACGCGGCCGTACATCGCCAGCATTTGGGCGTCCATCAGCTCGATGTCGGCGGAGAACTTCATGTCGCGGAGCTGGCGCAAGTAAAAATGTCGCCCGAATGGCCCGTTGGACCAGCCCAGGAACGGATCGCTGGCCGCCTGCATCAGTCGCTGCCCTTCCACCACGCGCTGGCCTTCGTGCCGCACAGCCGGCGACTTGAAGAAACGCGCGACCACCGACTTTGTCGCTTCCTTGACCTGCAGGAACAGCGGCTTGCCGTGGCTGTCGATCATCAACTGGATCAGACAGCGCGTGCCCACGCTGCCGACGCCAACCACCTTGAAGGCCATGTCGTGAAGCTTGAAGTGGGCCAGCAACTGCTGACGGTCCGGTGCCAGCGTGCGGGTGTAATCGCGAAAGCACTCTTGCACGACCGTAGCGGGATCGTCGATGCTGAGCCAGTCGTCCTTCGCATCGAACAGCGTTTGCTCGCCGCGCACGTGGAAGATGGCCGGCGGCGCGTCGAGGATGCGCCAGCGCTCCCCTTCCCGCTCGGTCAGCTTCGGCAAGAGCGCCTCGTGGGTGCGCGCCGATGCGCGTTCCATCGCGCGCCGAATGCGTTTCTGGACTTCCGGATCGATCGAGATCTCGAGCAGACGCTCGAAGGTGATGTGGTCATACCAGGTATCGAGCACCCCCATTTCCGCATAGTCGGCCATGTGGTTGCGGTAGCTGTTCACCACCTCGAAGACCATCTCGTCGGCCGCCGCCGCGCTGTGTTTCAGATGGCGCGCCGCCACCACGAAGCTGGCGGCGAGGCGTTTGAGGTCCCATTCCCATGGGCCCGGGCTGGTTTCGTCGAAGTCGTTCAGGTCGAATAGCAGCGCGCGTTCCGGCGTGGCGAAACCGCCAAAATTCGACAAATGACAGTCGCCGCAGATTTGCAGCGTCAGACTGGAGTTTGGCGTGCCTGCCAGATCGTGGGCCTGGATGATGGCGCTACCGCGATAGAACGTGAACGGCGAGGCAATCATCCGCCCGTACCGCAGCGGTATCAGCCGCTCGACGCGCCCGGCGCTGCTCTGCTCCAGGAGCCGGATGGGATCCCGATCGACGTTGCCGATCGCCTCATGCGCGCGCCGAGGCACTTTTTGGCGGAGGGATTTTCCATGCCCGCGCCGCTTTTCAACTTCCGACACACTTTCCACACACCCTCCATGCTTGGATCAAAGCCGGGGAACGTCAGATTTGTGCAGCATATGCAACCAAGCTAAGGCAACCGCAACAGCTTGTCAATTTGGCGCCCCACACTGGCACAGACGTCACTTCGATGAACCTGAATCGACACCGCGTCGTGTGCCACGGAAAATCAGACGCTCCCCTACAAAAACGTCACAACTATCCGTGTAAGCTGCGGTCTCATCTAGCGTCGCCAACGAGAAGAGCAACCATTCATGACCAAGCGTTTTCTTGCAGCCATGCGTCAATACGTGTGGTTCAGAGGGGTGAAGCACCATGTGGTCCAAGGCGTGGAAGCGCTGGCGGACCTGCTGAAGTCTCCGTCCGTCGCGGCGCGCGCAGTCGCCGCCATCGTCTCGGAAACGGAGCAAGGCGTTCAGGTGTGGGTGTCCTATTTCGGCAAGCCAATGGATCCGCATACCAACTATGTGTTGTGGCCAAACCGCGTACTAAAGCCGGCGCGCCGACGCGTAGCAGCACCGCCGCAACTGCCGTTCCGCCGCTAGCACGTCCTGGCACATAACCGCAGTGTTTTTTCCGTGTTGGACAAGGAGCCCTCATGCCCGAACCGCAACATGACGAAGCGCTGGTCAACAATTACCTGGAACGTGTGTCGGCGCTGTCCGTCAGCGCGTTTGATGGCGCCGATGTGGGACAGGAGCTATCGCAGCTGATGCAGGAAGCCCGGCAGCAATGCAAGGGCGACAATCTCGTCGTATTGGCTGCGCGCCTGACAGACCGCGCCGAATCTGCCGAGCGCGAATCGCAGCCGCAAGTGCGCGACACATTCGCCGCGGCCGCATCGATGATCAAACCCTGAAGTCATCCCGTAGCGAGACGTCAGCGCGAGCCATGGCATAGCAATCGCCCGCATCGATGCGCGCGCACGACAAGAGGAGCAAGCGAACTCTGCCTCTGCGAGGAGGACCATCGCGCTACTTCACTGCTGCGCTATGTATTCGGGATATTTACTTCGGGAAGATTTGACCGAACGGTCGAGAGAACTACTGAATCTCTTGTTACCAGACCAAAGGTCTTGGTTGCGGGGGTAGGATTTGAACCTACGACCTTCGGGTTATGAGCCCGACGAGCTGCCAGACTGCTCCACCCCGCGTCTGAGAAAAGAGATTATGCCGCAATATGGCGCACGTGGCAAGCGTTATATGCACCATAAACGAGAAAACGCCCTCGCATCGTTTTGCCGAGGGCGTTTTGCATGCATCGTCAGGCCTGCGCTCATGCGATGCGGCGCCGCTTCGCGGCGATATCCTCTTCGAGGCTCTTCACCGTCTCGGCGACATAACGGTTCACGTGGTCCAGCGCTTCGAGCTTGGTGTCGAACGGCTGGCGGGCGAATGGGTTGTGCCGCGCCATCAGAACCGCGCCATCCTCGCGACGAATGATCTCGACGAGGATGGCCCACTTGTCCTTCGGCAACGCCATCACTTCATAGACGATCGTGAAATCTTCGTACTCTGGCATGGTGCGCTCCTGTTTTTCTGCTGCTGGCGCGCACTAGGCGCGCATCAGTTTCAGACTAGGAGCGGGCTGCCAAATCAAAAATGATCTCGATCAATCTGCAGCCAATCAACGAGCGGGGGCATTGATATGGGACATTGCATGTTTTGCAAGGAACTTTGCAGCGCGATTGGATTGGATCACCGACGCTTGATGGACTCAGCGTGCTGGGCCCAAGAGTTTGTCGATCAGCGCGTAAGCCGCACCGAACGCCGCGACTTCCGCCGCATGCCGCGAAGCAAAAACGTGCGTGCCACTGGAAAGCACTTCGGTATCACCTGCATCGCTTGGATCCGTGCCCTCCTGCGCGACGCGCACCTCATAACCCCAGGTCTGCGTGTCGCCAACCGCGCCGGCGGACGCATCGTGATGCGATGTCACCAGTACGTATGCGTCCATGCCGCGATAGCCTTCGACGCGCCAGTCTTCCGATTGCATGAGATGCCTCCGCTGAGAGTCATGATGGAAAGTTCGGCAGCAGGATCGCGATGATGTTCCCGCTGCATCTGCAAGCAGGATAGTCAGACTAAGCCAACAGGTGACGGGAGACTGTGCACGGAGCGTGCGATGCGGGCGGCGCGCGGCTGACGGCGCTGGGAGGAGATTGCGACGACCAGGCTGGAAAGCGTGCCCGCGCAATGCAAAAAGGGCTTCCATTTCTGGAAGCCCTTTTCACGTATAGGTTGGCGCGGCTGGCAGGATTCGAACCCACGACCCCTTGGTTCGTAGCCAAGTACTCTATCCAACTGAGCTACAGCCGCAACCGAGAAACAAGATTATATAGAAGTTTTCAGTTTTGTGAAGCCCCCTCGCGCATCTTTTTCACGCGACGAAGTCCGCGCGCGCAACTTCCTATAATGAGAATCCTATGAAGTGATTCGGACCATGAACAAGGCTTTTGTCAAAGAGTCGTCCAGCGATGACGACGACGATCTTCCCGAAGGCGCCACGCCGCTGCCCCCCGGCACCAAGAACTACATCACCGCCGCAGGCTACAAGCGGCTACGCGACGAGCTGATGCATCTGATCGATGTGGAACGGCCCGAGGTGGTGCAGATCGTTTCCTGGGCCGCGTCAAACGGCGACCGTTCGGAAAATGGCGACTACCTCTACGGCAAGAAGCGCCTGCGCGAGATCGATCGGCGCATTCGCTTCCTGACGCGCCGCCTCGACAAGGCCGAGGTGGTCGATCCCGCCGCACAGGGCGACAACGATCAGATCTTTTTCGGCGCGACCGTGACATACGCAAACCAGGCAGGCGAGGAAACCACGATCACGATTGTCGGCATGGACGAGGTGGATCTCGACAACAACCACGTGAGCTGGATTTCACCGATCGCCAAGGCGTTGATCAAGGCGCGCGAAGGCGACACCGTGGCGCTGCGCACGCCGGCCGGCGTCGAACAAATCGATATTCTGGAGGTCCGCTATCCGCCCAAGGACGCGGGAGCGCAAGCCTAGCCGTCGTTGCGGTCGCGGAAGATCCGGATTACGTCGGGGTTGCGCCGCAACGCGCGCATGACGTTGGCCAGATGCAGGCGGTTCTGCACCTGAATCACAAACTGCATGTAGGTGGCTTCCTGATGGCCGCTTTGCTGCTGCTCCATGGCGACGTGCGCCACGTTGGCATCGGCCGACGTGAGATCGGCGGCCACGCGCGCCACGATGCCCTTCACGTTGCGCACCATGATCTTGATCGATACGTCGAACGCGCGCGTCGTCTTCTTGGCCCACATCACCTCGATCCAGTGCTCCGGATCCTTGCTGTGCAGGCGCTTGGCCACCTTGCAGTCCTGCACGTGGATCTGCAGGCCTTCGCCCTTGCCAAGATATCCGACGATGGAATCGCCCGGAATCGGGCGGCAGCAGGCCGAGAAAATCATCGACATGCCTTCGTCGCCGGTAATCGGCACGGCCGGCGCTTCCTCGCCGGCAAAGGTCTGCACCGCGGCCAGCAGAGCGCTGTCGACGTCGCCGGACAGTTCCTGCAGCAGGATTTCCATGCGGCGCGCGACCACCGCCGGAACGCGCCGTCCCAGCGCCAGGTCGGCGAAAATGTCTTCCTTGGCCTTGTTGCCGGTCCACTGGATCATGCGATCCCATACCGACTGCGGCACGGCCTTGAGTTCGATGCCCAGCTGGCGCGCCGCTTGTTCCAGCAGACGCTCGCCCAACTGGATCGCCTCGTCGAGCTTGGTGGTCTTCAGATAGTGCCGGATCGCCGCGCGCGCCTTGCCGGTGCGCACGAATGCGAGCCAGGCCGGATTAGGTTTCGAATACGGCGCGGTCACTACTTCGACGATATCGCCGCTCTTGAGCTCGGTGCGCAGCGGCAGCAATTCGTTGTTGATCTTCACGGCGACGCACTGATTGCCAAGGTCGCTGTGGACCGCATAGGCAAAATCGAGCGCTGTGGCGCCGCGCGGCAGCGCGCGGATATGTCCCTTCGGCGTGAACACGTACACGGCGTCGGGGAACAGGTCGATCTTTACGTGCTCAAGGAATTCCTGCGAATCGCCGGTCTGGCTCTGGATATCGAGCAGCGACTGCAGCCACTGGTGCGCCTGCTGCTGGATGTCGTTGGCATGATCGGCCTGATGCTTGTACATCCAGTGCGCCGCCACGCCGGCCTCGGCGATCTGGTGCATGCCGCGCGTGCGGATCTGAAATTCCACCGGCGTGCCGAACGGACCCACCAGAGTGGTATGCAGCGACTGGTAGCCGTTGATCTTCGGAATCGCGATGTAGTCCTTGAACTTGCCGGGCATCGGCTTGTACAGGCTGTGCAGCGCGCCCATCGCCATGTAGCAATGCATCTGCGTTTCCACCACCACGCGGAAGCCGTAGACGTCGAGCACCTGCGAGAACGACAGCTGCTTGTCGTGCATCTTGCGATAAATGCTGTACAGCGTTTTTTCGCGCCCGGAAAGCTCCGCCACGATGCCGGCCTGGGCCAGCGCGGTCTGCGCGGCTTCCAGGATGCGCTTGACCACCTCGCGGCGATTGCCGCGCGCAGCCTTCACCGCCTTTTCCAGCGTGGCGTAGCGGAACGGCGAGCCAACCTTGAACGACAGTTCCTGCAGCTCGCGATAAATCGTATTGAGACCCAGCCGATGCGCGATCGGCGCGTAGATCTCCATGGTTTCGAGCGCGATCCGGCGCCGCTTTTCGGGCGGCACGAAATCGAGCGTGCGCATGTTGTGCGTACGATCCGCCAGCTTGACCAGGATGACCCGCACGTCGCGCGCCATCGCCAGCAACATCTTGCGGAAGCTTTCCGCCTGCGCCTGCTCGCGGCTCTGGAATTCGAGCTTGTCCAGCTTGGTCAGGCCATCGACGAGTTCGGCAACCTTGGGTCCGAATTTCTCGGCCAGTTCGCTTTTCGTGATGCCCTGGTCTTCCATCACGTCGTGCAGCAGCGCCGCCATGATGGATTGCACATCGAGCTTCCAGTCGGCGCATAACTCCGCAACAGCCACCGGATGCGTGATGTACGGCTCGCCGCTTTGCCGATACTGTCCGAGATGCGCTTCGTCCGAAAACTGGAAAGCCTCGCGCACCAGCGCCTGGTCAGCCGGCTTCAGATAAGCCAGCTTCTCCATCAGCCGCGAGATCGAAATGACCTGCTGGCGCGGAGGCACCGCCGGTTGCGAGGTCGGCCCGAAGAAATGCCGGTACGACTGCGCCAGCACCGCATCGATGAACAACTCGCCGCCCGCCGTGGCCGGAACGGTGCCGGCCACCGGCTCGGCTACCAGGTCGTTGGCCAGCGCGGCGCGCGCCTTGCCCTGCTGGATCGGCGGGACGACGGCGCGCTCGCCGACGACGTTGTCGCCGAGCGGATCGGGCAAATTGGGAGCACCGGTACGGGCGTTCACTGGATGTTGTCCGGAATGCCTACGTCCGGGTGTGGACGACGGTGCGGGAGGCAGGGAATTCGATACCGGCAGCGATACCGGCAGAGCGCCGGGCAGCGGTGCTCCGGGCGCCACTGTGGTGGCCGAAGCCGCCACGGCCGTGGGAGCGGCAGCCCCGCTGAGAGCGTCCGGCGCCTTCGAGGTGCGCAACGACCCGTCGTCCGGCTGGGCCGGTGGGGCGATAGCGGGATCGAGTGGCGACGAAGGCATGGCGGCGGCCCCTGGAATTCGACTGAATGCTTGGCTGAATGCGCACGCACGCGAAGCAAGGATGAACCACGGGCCGCCCGGGCAATCAGGTCGGGACCTTCTTCAGCATTTCGATGCCGACCTGGCCCGACGCGATTTCGCGCAGCGCCACGACAGTGGGCTTGTCCTTGGCCTCGACCTTGGGCGTGTGACCCTGCACGAGCTGACGTGCGCGGTACGTCGCCGCGAGCGCGAGCTCGAAGCGATTCGGGATGTGTTTCAGACAATCTTCGACGGTAATACGCGCCATATGAAATCCACCTTGGGATGAAACCTGTTCGACAGGCCGGTATTTTACAGCACCCAGCCGGAACGCTCCGGCTGGCGCCCTGGCTTCAGTGAATTCCGAGCTCGATGAAGAGCTCGGCATGCCGCGCCTTTTGCGACGAAAAGCGCAAACGGGTGGCACGGACGACGGTTTGCAGCTGCTGCAGCGCGTCCTCGAAGACCTCGTTGATGATCACGTAATCGGACTCCGAAGCATGCGCCATTTCGCTGCCTGCTGCCAGCAGCCGACGCACGATCACGTTCGGTTCGTCCTGGCCACGCTTCTTGAGCCGATCCTCGAGAGCGGTCAGCGAAGGCGGGAGGATAAAAATCTCCATGGCGTTCGAGAACCGCTTGTGCACCTGCTGCGCGCCCTGCCAGTCGATTTCCAGCAGGACGTCGTTGCCCTGGGCCATCTGCTGCTCGATCCAGACGCGCGACGTGGCGTAGTAGTTGCCGTGCACCTCGGCCCATTCCAGGAAATCGCCGCGATCTCGCGCGACGCGGAATTCGTCGATGGTGGTGAAGTGGTACTCGCGCCCGTTCTGCTCGCCCGGACGCGGCTTGCGCGTGGTGTGCGAGATCGACAGGCGGATCGACTTGTCCTGCGCCAGCAAGGCATTGACCAGTGTGGACTTGCCGGCCCCTGACGGCGCCACCACCATGAACAGGTTGCCGGGGTAGACCGTATCGATGGCGGTGTGGGTGGTTTCGCTCATGATCTTATTCGAGGTTTTGAATCTGTTCGCGCATCTGCTCGATCAGCAGCTTTAGCTCCATCGAGGCGTCGGCGAGCTCCTTGGCGGCGGCCTTCGAGCCCAGCGTATTGGCCTCGCGGTTGAGCTCCTGCATCATGAAATCGAGCCGCTTGCCGACTTGCCCGCCCTTCTTCAGGATATGCCGCGTTTCGTTAAGGTGCGCCTGCAGCCGCGAGAGTTCTTCAGCGATGTCGATGCGGATGCCGTAGACCGTGGCTTCCTGGCGGATGCGCTCGGCGATTTCGTCGCGGCTCATCGACGGCATGCCGTTGGGCGCGGCCAGGTTGAACGCTTCCTGCAGCCGCTCGGTCAGCTTTTCCTGGTGATGGGCGATCAGTTGCGGAATCATCGGCGTCAGGCGCTCGACGATCGCCAGCATGGCGTCGATACGTTCTTCCAGCGCGGCCTTGAGCGCAGCGCCTTCGCGGCGGCGCGCCTCGATCAACTGGTTCACGGCCTCGCGCGCGGCGCCGAGCACCGCTTCGCGCAGCGACTCCTGCGACAGTTCCGGCTCGACCAGCACGCCCGGCCAGCGCAGGATCTCGCCCATGCGCATGGTGCCGGCACCCGCGAACGTGGCGGTCACGGTCGATTCGAGCGCGCGGATTTGTTCGAGCAAACCGTGATTGAGCGCCAGCGTTGCGCCGCCGGCGTCGGTGCGCTGCAGGTTGATACGGCATTCGAGCTTGCCGCGCGACAGCTCGCCCATCAGCATTTCGCGCAGGGCGGGTTCGAAGGCGCGGCATTCTTCAGGCGCGCGGAACAGCAGGTCGAGAAAACGCGAATTGACAGTGCGGAATTCCACCGAAACCGACGCGGTACGGCCGCTTGGCTCCCCTTGGGCGTTTGTCAGCGGCGCCTGGCGTGTCGCCATGCCATAGCCTGTCATGCTGTGGATCATTGTCGTTTATCTCGAGAAAGAGTCGAAAAAGCGGGTGTTTGGCATGGGGCCGGCGCGGCGCATCCCGCAACGCCCGGCCAACCGGATCGGGCAAGCTTGTTTGCCCGGAAAATCAATGGAAATCAGCGAACCGAAAGCGCGGATATTTGGCAACACACCCCGCCACGGATTCCTTTACAAGTGACCGATTAGCCCGGAGAATCCGGGAGCAAATGAGGTCCCGAATCCTATGACAGAGTCCAAGGGCGCCAACCCACCCAAGAGCGCGCCGCTCCCAATCGGCACGCTGCTCGCCAACTACCGTATTGTAAAGAAGTTGGCCAGCGGGGGGTTCAGTTTTGTCTACCTTGCCACGGACGACACGGGGGCTCCGGTCGCCATCAAGGAATACCTGCCGTCATCGCTGGCGCGCCGCAATCCCGGCGAACTGATTCCTGTCGTGCCCGAGGAAAATGCCGCGTCGTTCCGGCTGGGCCTGAAGTATTTCTTCGAGGAAGGCCGCTCGCTGGCGCGTATTTCTCATCCAAGCGTGGTTCGCGTGGTGAATTTTTTCCGCGAAAATTCCACCGTCTACATGGTGATGAACTACGAATTGGGCAAAACGCTGCAGGAGCATATCCTGCAGGCCCGCCAGCAGGGCAAGGCCAAGGTCCTGCGCGAGCGCTTCATCCGCACGGTGTTTCACAACCTCATGAGCGGCCTGCGGGAAGTGCATATCCACAAGCTGCTGCACCTCGATATCAAGCCCGGCAACATCTACCTGCGCGAGGACGAATCGCCGATCCTGCTCGACTTCGGCGCCGCGCGGCAGATCCTGACGATGGAAGCCGCACGTTTCCAGCCGATGTACACGCCCGGTTTCGCGGCGCCAGAACTGTACGGCAAGCATTCCGATCTGGGACCCTGGACCGACATCTATAGCCTGGGCGCCACGCTGTATGCCTGCATGGCCGGCATGCCGCCCCAGGAAGCCAACCAGCGCGAAAAAGACGACCGCATGGCCGAATCCATCGCGCGCCTGCGCGCCACCTACACCAACGGCCTCGTCGATCTGGTCGAATGGTGCCTGCGCCTGGCGCCCTCCGAACGGCCCCAGAGCGTTTTCCGGCTGCAGAAGGAATTGCGCGATCAGAGCAACGCGCTGGGAGAACAATCCGCCGCGGCGTCAAGCGCTCCGGCCGGCCCGGCGACTGAACGCCTGAACGCGACCAGCCGCTTTATGACGCTGCTGCGCCGCCGCGAAGAAAAGCCTGCCGAGAAGCCCGCCCACGCCGTGCAAACCGGCGAAAGCGGCGACTAACGCACGAACCGACACAAATTCCCGCAATGCGATTCTCCGTCTATCAGGAAAGCCGGAAAGGCGGCCGCCGCATCAACCAGGACCGCATGGGCTATTGCTTCACGCGCGACGCCCTGCTGATGGTGCTGGCCGACGGCCTGGGCGGCCATGCCTTTGGCGAAGTGGCCGCGCAACAGGCGCTGCAGACGCTGGCGCGCCAGTTCCAGACGCAGGCGCGACCGGCGATCCGCAATCCGGCCGATTTCCTGCAGGACACGATCATGCTCGCGCACCGCGAGATCCACCGATACGCGGAGGCCAATCGCCTGGCCGACGTGCCGCGCACGACCGTGGTGTGCTGCCTGATCCAGCATGGCCAGATCCACTGGGCGCATGCCGGCGACTCGCGCTTCTACCTGATGCGCAAGGCCGCCCTGCTGACCCGCACGCGCGACCACTCCAAGATCGAAAACCTGCTGCAGCAGGAACGCGTGTTACCGATGGAAGTGGCCAACCATCCGGAGCGCAACAAGCTCTATAACTGCCTGGGATCGCCGAACCTGCCGCTGATCGATATCGGCGGCCCGGTGCGCCTGGAGCCAGGCGACGTCGCCATGCTGTGCTCCGATGGCCTGTGGGGCGCGATCGACGAAAAGGTCATCGTCGACAAGCTGACGCAACTGTCGGTGGTCCACGCGATCCCCGACCTGATCGAGCAGTCGCTGGCCAACGCGGGCGAAGGTGCCGATAACACCACAGCAATCGCCATGATGTGGGAAGCGGACGCCACGGTGACCAACGACGATGCGGTGCTCACTGACACATTGCCGTTGAACGCCTTCACGACGTCGATCCTCGAACGCACCGGCAACGACACCGATCTGCTTTCGGAAGAGGAAATCGAACGCTCGATTGCCGAAATCCGCGCAGCGATCGACAAGACCAGCAACCTGATGCGGTGACGCGTCGGCGCCCCACGGCGGGCGCCACCGGCGGCTCCGCAGCCAATCTCACCGCGGGCCGACCGCGGCCGGGTTGCCTTTGGACTGCCTCGGCGCGGCCTCCAGCGCCACGGCTGCGCCCCGCCCTGTTTGTCGACCCCGTCACTCCGCCGTCTGCCGCACGGCCGCGGTCGCCCTGTTCGATACGGCCAAGCGGGTTTCGCGGCGCCCGTTCGCATGTATCGGGCACGTATCGGGCACGGCCGGCCTGCCAGCGTTAGAATCGCGGTCTCACACGATTCCGACAAAGACTCCCCATGCGACCCAGCGGACGCGCAGCCGATGCGCTGCGACCCATCACCCTGACCCGCCACTACACCCGCCACGCCGAAGGCGCGGTGCTGAGTGCTTTTGGCGATACCAAGGTGCTGTGCACCGCCAGCGTCCTGAGCAAGGTGCCGCCGCACAAGAAAGGCAGCGGCGAAGGCTGGGTCACGGCCGAATACGGCATGCTGCCGCGCGCCACGCATACGCGCTCGGACCGCGAGGCCGCGCGCGGCAAGCAGACCGGGCGCACCCAGGAAATCCAGCGCCTGATCGGCCGCGCCATGCGCACGGTGTTCGATCTGTCGGCACTGGGCGAATACACGATCCACCTCGATTGCGACGTACTGCAGGCCGATGGCGGCACGCGCACGGCTGCCATCACCGGCGCGTTCGTCGCCGCGCATGACGCTGTCAGCAAGATGATGCGCGACGGCCTGATCGCCGCCAGCCCGATTCGCGATTTCGTCGCAGCGGTGTCGGTCGGCATGGTCGACGGCGTACCGGTGCTCGATCTCGACTACGCCGAGGACAGCAACTGCGACACCGACATGAACGTGGTGATGACCGGCAGCGGCGGCTTTGTCGAGGTCCAGGGCACCGCCGAAGGCGTTCCGTTCAGCCGCGCGGATCTGGACGCGATGACGCGCCTGGCCGAGGCCGGCATCGCCGAACTGGTACGGCACCAGAAGCAAGCGCTCGGCGTCTGAGGGCGGGAGGGATCGACGATGCAACGCCTGGTGCTGGCCTCCAACAACGCGGGCAAGCTGCGCGAGTTCAACGCGCTGCTATCGCCGCTCGGTTTCGACGTCGTGCCGCAGGGCGCGCTCGGCATTCCCGAAGCGGAGGAACCGTATGCCACCTTTGTGGAAAACGCGCTGACCAAGGCGCGCCATGCCAGCCGGCTGGCCGGCATGCCCGCGCTGGCCGATGATTCCGGGATCTGCGTGGACGCGCTCGACGGCGCGCCGGGCGTCTATTCGGCGCGCTATGCGCAGATGGTCGGCAAGCCAAAGACCGACGCCGCCAACAACGCCCATCTGATCTCGCAGTTGGCCGGCAAGCTGAACCGGCGCGCGAACTACTATTGCGTGCTGGTATTGGTGCGCCACGCCGACGATCCACGCCCGATCATCGCCGAAGGCACGTGGGCCGGCGAAGTGGTCGACTCCCCGCGCGGCGCGGGCGGCTTTGGCTACGATCCGCATTTCCTGCTGCCAACGCTGGGCAAGACCGCCGCCGAACTAAGCGCCGAGGAAAAGAACTCGGTCAGTCATCGGGCCGTGGCGCTGCAAGGTCTGGTCGCGCGCCTGCAGGCGGCGCAACTCAAGGTCGGCGCATGATTCCGATCATTCCGGCCGGCAGCGGCAAGCCGGCGCCCGCCGCGCAGGTTTCACCGGCCGACAACCAGCAACTGTGGCTAAAGCCGGGCCAGATCGCGCTGCCCGGCTCGCCGCCGCTGTCGCTGTACGTCCACGTTCCGTGGTGCGTTCGCAAGTGCCCGTACTGCGATTTCAATTCGCACGCGGTGCCCGGCAAGCCTGATAGCCACGACATTCCCGAAGACGCTTATCTGGACGCCTTGCGCGCCGATCTGGAGCAGTCGCTGCCATTGGTCTGGGGCCGACCGGTGCACACGGTGTTCATCGGCGGCGGCACGCCAAGCCTGCTGTCGGCGGCGGGCATGGATCGCCTGCTGTCCGATATCCGCGCGCTGCTGCCGCTCGACGCCGACGCCGAAATCACGATGGAGGCCAACCCCGGCACGTTCGAAGCCGAGCGCTTCGCCAGCTATCGCGCCAGCGGCATCAACCGGCTTTCGATCGGCATCCAGAGCTTCAACGACCAACACCTGCAGTCGCTCGGGCGCATCCACGGCGAGCGCGAAGCGCGCGCCGCCATCGACATCGCGCTGACGCATTTCGATAACGTCAACCTCGACCTGATGTACGCGCTGCCGGGCCAGTCGGTGGAACAATGCCTGCGCGATCTCGAAGCGGCGTTGTCATACGGCACCACGCATTTGTCGCTCTATCATCTGACGCTCGAGCCGAACACGCTGTTCGCGAAGTTTCCGCCCGCGCTGCCTGACGAAGACCTGGCCTACGAGATGCAGGACATCATCGAAGCACGCACCGCGCAGGCCGGCTATCGTCACTATGAAACATCGGCGTATGCAAAGCCGCATCGGGAAGCGAAGCACAATCTCAACTACTGGCGCTTTGGCGACTACCTCGGGATTGGCGCGGGCGCGCATGGCAAGCTGTCGTTTCCGCATCGCATCCTGCGCCAGATGCGCCACAAGCACCCGGCCACCTACATGCAACAGGCGATGGCAGGCAACGCCGTGCAGGAAGCGCACGATGTGGCCGCGAGCGACCTGCCGTTCGAGTTCATGCTCAACGCGCTACGCCTGACCGACGGCGTCCCGGCATCGAGTTTTCACGACTACACCGGCCTGCCGCTGCATACGATCGGCAAGCAATTGGCGGCTGCCGAAAAGAAAGGTTTGCTCGAAGCGGATCCGACCATGATCAAGCCCACTGAACTTGGCAGACGCTTTCTGAACGACTTGCAGGAGATGTTCCTCAAGGATTGAGGCCAAGCCCCTCGGGATATGCCGCACGCGGGATGCAGAATGCAGGCGCAAAAAAAGCCACACGCGCAAACGTGTGGCTTTTCTTTTTCTTATCGACGCGCAATCAATACGGCGTTGCCATATCGTTGGCGACACGCGCGCGATCGCCCACGCGCAGGTTGCCGATATTGCTTTGCGTCACGGTGGCCACGCGCCCGTCGTCAAGGCGAACATTGACGCGATAGACGGTCGAGGTGCTGCTGCCGGCGCGCTTCTCGACCTGATTGCCGGCCACTGCGCCGCCCACCGCGCCGATGATGGTCGCTGCGGTCTGGCCGCGTCCGCCGCCGATCTGGTGACCGAGCAGACCACCGGCCGCGCCGCCAATCACTGTGCCCAGAATGCCCGAGCTGCCCTGCGTCGTCTGGATCGGCTCGATCGATTCGACACGGCCAGTGAATACCGATCCGGCCGGCGCCTGGTAGGTGTTGGTGCCCGGCTGCTCGTAGCCGGCCGGCGGCGGCGCGGTGCTGTAGTTGCCGTAACCGCCATAGCCCGGCTGTGCACAACCGGCCAGGCCGGCGGCCAGCGCCAGCGCGCCCAGGCCGCCGAGGGCCAGCCACGACCGGGGTTGGTCCTTGCGTTGATCCAGCATGAATATCTCTCCTCTAATGGCTGTTTGAAAAGCCAACACGCAGCATCGGAAAACGGCGTGTCGCACTGTCTAGGAGATGTGCGACACCCACATGGTTCCGCTGTGTCCGACAAACACCGACAAACCGCCCGACAGACCGTCGCAATGACGGACCCATCAACAATAGGAGGCGTGCATCCGCATCACAAGCATCACACTGCACCGCCCCGCATCCTTGTATAATGCGCGGCCGGGCATTTCGGCTGACACGCTACAATGCCCGCAGTCCTTCCGATCCGGAAGCGTGGCCGAGTGGTTTAAGGCAGCAGTCTTGAAAACTGCCGATGGGGTGACCCATCCGTGAGTTCGAATCTCACCGCTTCCGCCACATAAAAAAATGCCGCGGCGCCGCCTCCCCTAGGGAGACAGTGCCGCGGCATTTTGCTTTGCCGCTGCGGGCCGCTGACCGATCAGTCCGACTGGTACTTCGGCGATCGCGGACCGTACAGGATGCCGCCCGGCGTACCGGCGGAGAGCAGCCGCACGCTGGCCACGCCGGCCATCGGATAGCTGGCGTCCGTGACATGGTTGACCGCCTGCTTGATGGCCGCGGTGACCAGCATCGCGATCAGGTTGCCTCCGCTGTTGCCGCCGTCGTCCACCGCCACGGCCGTGCCGCTCCACAGCGTGTCGCCGTTCTTCAGGTCGACCAGCTTGGCGTTGGCCGCCACGCGCGTCACGCTGCTGAACACCTGATAGCGCGAGCCGTAATCGGTCACGGTCACGTACAGCGCGGCGTCGGCGCCGAAGATCTCGCGCAGCTTGTTGGCCGGCACCTGGTGGATATCGCCGGGCACGGTCAGGCCGTTCTGGCGGAACGTCTCGTCGACCAGCGCCACGGGCAGCACGTAGTAGCCCGATTCAGCCAGCGGGGCGGTGGCCTGCGACAGCATCGAGTAGCTCGCCTTGATGTCCGCCGATTCGTTCAACGGCGGCAGCACGACAATCGAACGCGGGCGCGCGGCCTTGAATGCGGCGTAGTCGACCTGCTTCTTCGGCATGGCACAGCCGGCGAACAGCATCACGAGGCCCAGCGTCGCGACATAGGTCAGCATGCGGCGGATCATTTGACGCTCCCGGTGACGGTGTTGGACTTGACCTCGGCCGTGGTGTCAGGCGAGCCCTTGGCGCTGACTGGCGACGCGGCGTCGGCGCTGACATCCTTGCGCGCATCGGTCTTCATATTGCGCATCAGGAAATCCATGTATGGCGTGGCCTCCGGGAACAGCGTCTTCTCGGTCTGGAATTCCTTGACCATCTGATCGTCCTTGCCCAGATTCAGGTACAGCATGCCGAGCTGGGCGTGATAGCCCGGCGGCACCAACCCGCCCTTCGCCTTGATCTTTTCCAGACCGCTTTCCAGCGCGATGACCTGGTCTTCCTTCGACTCGCCCTTGAAGTATTGATAGACCTGCGCCTGATAGCCTTCCCACTGATACATGGGCTGTGGACCCGCGCAGCCGGCAAGCAGCATGCTCGCCGCCGACAAGAACGCCGCGTTACGCAGCGTGACCGTTTGCTTCATTGTTGTTCTCGTGGATTGGGATGAAGATTTACTGCTGCGTCGGCTTCCAGGCGCCGCTTTCCACCGCGTTGACCAGATTGTTCACGGCTTCTCGCATGGCCAGGTCCATCACCTTGCCATTCAGCGTCGAGTCGTAGCTGGCCGTACCGCCAAAACCGATCACCTCGCGATTCGACAGCTTGTATTCGCCAGCGCCCTGCGTGGAATACACAACCTCCGACGTGCTGATGTTGACGATATTGAGGTTGACCTTGGCGTAGGCCACCTGTTCGCGGCCTCGGCCCAGGATGCCGAACAGCTGCACATCGCCCACTTCCTTGCGACCGAATTCGGTGATGTCGCCGGTCACGACGAAATCGGCGCCCTTGAGTTTCTGCGCCTGATTCTTGATGGCCGCCTCGCGCTTCATTTCGTCGAGGTTTTCACGCTCAAGCACATTGAAGCGATTGGTTTGCTGCAGATGGGTCACCAGGCTGGTCTTGGCCTGGCCGCTCAGGCGGTCGATGCCGTCCGAGAACACACCACGCATGTAGTTCGAGCGATTGTCGAACTTGCCCACGGCAATCGGTGTGCGCACGCCGTTGTACGGGCGGCTGGCGCTTTCCACCTTCTGCACCGGCAAGGCAGTCGACGATTCCGTCGCGCAACCGGCCATGCCGATGGCGGCGACAACGCCCAGCAGGCAGCAGGTCTTCAGATTCTTCAATTCAATTCTCCAGATAAGCGAAATGGGCGACGCAAGCCATGCCGCGCCGGCAGGATCGAACCAATAAGAGATTCGATAAATTTTTTCGAAAAGCGAAAAATTCTACCGGACGGATTTCTTCGCAACCCTCGATCTGTATCGGACAAAAGACAGATTTGTTGAGCCTTGGCAGAGGCATCCCCACTTCAGTCGGGGCTGCGCCGATACACGCCCGAACCGGGACACTTCCGACGCAATCGCGCGCCATGAAAAAGCCCCGCCTTTGCGGGCGGGGCCGATTGTCGCGTGCCAGTGTCTGGCTTGCGAGCGCTTTTCCTGGAACGGGCGAAGACCGGCCGTTGCGGCCGGCCGCGCGCCGTTTACTCGGCGGTGATCTTGCCTTGCTCGATCACATGCTTCCAGCGCTTGAGTTCCTGGTTTTCGAATTCGACGAACTGTTCCGGCGAATTGGCCACGACTTCAAAGCCCTGTTCGCTCAGCTTCTTCTGCATGCTCGGGTCCTTGAGCGCGCCGACGATGGCGTCATGCAGGCGCGTCTTGACGTCGGCCGGCAGCCCCTTCGGTGCGGCCACGCCCTGCCATGAATACACCTCCACATCCTTGACACCGCCTTCGGCCATGGTCGGCACGTTCGGCAAGACCACCGAGCGCTTGTCCGATGTCACCGCCAGAGCCTTGAGCTTGCCGGTGCGGATGTGCTGCAGCACCGCGTTGACGTTCTGGAATGAAACGTCGACCTGTCCGGCCAGCAGATCGGAGATTGCCGGCGCGCCGCCCTTGTAGGGGACATGCAGGCCTTCGGTGCCGCTCTTCTGCCAGAACAGCGCGGCCGTCAGATGATCCGACGATCCGGCGCCCGAGCTGGCAAACGACACCTTGCCCGGATTCTTCTTCATGTACGCGACCAGCTCCTGCAGCGATTTGGCCGGAAAGTTCGGATTGGCAACCAGCACATTGGGCGCACGCACGGCGACCGTCAGCAGATCGAAATCCTTGGCCGGATCGTATTGCAGGTTTTTTTGCAGGAACGGGTTGACCGCAAATACGCCGATCGACGCCACCAGCATCGTGTAGCCGTCAGCCGGCGCGCGCTTCACGAACGTCGCACCGATCGCGCCGGTGGCGCCGGGGCGGTTGTCGATCACGAATGGCTGGCCGAGTTTCTCGTTCAGCGGCGGCGCCAGCATGCGCGCGATGGTGTCGGTCGATCCGCCGGCCGGGAACGGCACGACTACCGAAACAGGCTTCTGCGGCCATGCGGCATTCGCGGCCTGGGCCGCGCCGCTGACCGTAATGCCGGCCGCCAGGGCGATCGCCACGCCGGCCAAGCGGCGCAGCATGCTGGAAATACGCGACGCGCGCGGCGCGTGCGAATAAGTGTTGTTCATGGCTTGTCTCCTGCCTGTGTAGGCTTTCTGCTTCTCTGGGAATTGCTTGTGACTGCTGATGATTGCTGGTCAATGCTGGCGTGCCGCCCGAAGCCGACGGCGCGTCATTACACGCCGTCGTCCGGGCGCACTGACGCATGCCGCCGAGGAATCGAGAATCGAGGTCGAATCGAGGTCGAATCGAAGTCGGCTTGATGCTCAGCGCACCATGCAGGGCATCTTGTTGTTGAATTTCCAGTTCGGGATCAGGAACTGCATGGCGATGGCGTCGTCGC
The DNA here is from genome assembly GCF_008801835.1 of Cupriavidus pauculus. GTDB lineage: Bacteria > Pseudomonadota > Gammaproteobacteria > Burkholderiales > Burkholderiaceae > Cupriavidus > Cupriavidus pauculus. The sequence continues at coordinate 175,508 of NZ_VZOW01000002.1, forward strand.
GCGCGCCCAAACCTTTTTCCTGATACAGACGATTGGCGCGCGCCAGTGCGTCCATATCCAGTTCCACGCCCAGGCCCGGCGTCTTGGGCACCTGCACCAGCCCGCCTTCGATCCTGAGCGGATTGCGCGTCAGGTGCTCGCCGTCCTGCCAGATCCAGTGGGTGTCGATCGCCGTGACGCGTCCCGGGGCGGCGGCCGCCACGTGCGTGAACATCGCCAGCGAGATATCGAAGTGATTGTTCGAATGCGAGCCCCACGTCAGGCCCCATTCCGAACACATCTGCGCCACGCGCACGGACCCCTGCATGGTCCAGAAATGCGGATCGGCCAATGGGATATCCACCGAATGCAGGCGGACCGCGTGGCCCATCTGACGCCAATCGGTAGCGATCATGTTGGTTGCGGTCGGCAGGCCGGTGGCAGTGCGGAATTCGGCCATGATCTCGCGGCCCGAATAACCGTCCTCGGCGCCGCACGGGTCTTCCGCATAGGCCAGGATGCCGTGCTTGTCGCGACACAGGCGGATCGCGTCGGCCAGCAGCCAGCCGCCGTTAGGGTCGAGCGTGACGCGCGCATTGGGAAACCGCTCGTGCAACGCGACGATGGCTTCCATTTCCTCGTCGCCGCGGAGCACGCCGCCCTTGAGCTTGAAGTCGTTGAAACCGTAACGCTCAAACGCGGCTTCGGCCAGGCGCACCACGCCCTTCGCGTCCATTGCCACTTCATTGCGGATGCGGAACCACTCGTTGTCGGCGTTCGGTTCGGTGCGATAGTCAAGCGTGGTCTTGTTGCGGTCGCCGACGTAGAACAGATAGCCGAGCATTTCCACGGCATCGCGTTGCTGACCCTCGCCAAGCAGCGCCGCCACCGGCACCTGCAAATGCTTGCCAAGCAGATCGAGCAATGCCGCCTCGAGCGCCGTCACGGCGTGGATCGCGATGCGCAGATCGAAGGTCTGCAGGCCGCGACCGCCGGCGTCGCGGCTGGCAAACGCCGCGCGCACCTGGTTGAGGATCGCCTGATATTGGCCGATCGATTGGCCCACCACCATCGGCCGCGCATCCTCGAGCGTCTGGCGAATGCCTTCGCCGCCGGGCACTTCGCCCACGCCGGTGTTACCCGCGCTGTCCTTCAGGATCACGATATTGCGGGTGAAATACGGACCGTGCGCGCCCGATAGGTTCATCAGCATGCTGTCGTGGCCGGCTACGGGCACAACGGTCAGTTCGGTGACCACCGGCGTGGCGCCGATCGGCGTCGCGGTCGCGGTGGCAGGGGCAATGGCGTTCATGAAGGTCGTCTCCGAATCCTGGTAAAGGGGCGCCAGGATCGCTTCCCGAGTATCCAGGCAGCGTCCCGCTGTTGTCATACGCTAATATATTAGCTAGTCGCTGCACTTCCCGTCGCGTGTTGCCGCTGCCCGGAGGCCATAGCGGACCTCTCACAGCAACAACAACGTGTGCGTTATCGGTCGTCGTATAACTTATGGCGCAGTATAATGAGGCCGTCCCCGCGCGGTCAACAATTCGACCGTCAGGGTCATCCCCATACCGGTTTATCACCTGCCACGCCATGTCCAATGCTCCGATGACTTCGCCCGCTCCCCTGCGCCGCCGCGGCCGCACGCTCGCCGAGGAAGTGGTTGGCAACCTGACCGACAACATCCAGCAGGGACGGCTGAAACCGGGCGACAAGCTGCCGACCGAATCCGAAATCATGGCCACGCTCGGCGTCAGCCGCACCGTCGTGCGCGAAGCGCTGTCGCGCCTGCAGGCCAGCGGCTTTGTGGAAACCCGCCACGGCATCGGCACTTTTGTGCTCAATCGCCCGGTGGAAAGCCATTCGCCGTTTCGCATCGATCCGTCGGCCATGGTGACCGCGATGGACGTGCTGGCCATGCTGGAATTCCGCGTGAGCCTGGAAGCCGAAGCCGCCAGCCTGGCTGCCACGCGCCGTACCGACGAGCATCTGCGCGCCATGCGCCGCGCGCTCGACGACATGAAGCGCAATGCCGCGGAAGGCAGCGACGCGGTCGGGTCGGATTTCGAATTCCACCTGTCGATCGCGCGCGCCACAGGCAATCGCTATTTCACGGACATCATGGGTCATCTGGGCACCATGGTGATTCCGCGCAGCCGGCTGCAGGTCAGCCAGCCCGAGCGCGAGCAATACCTCGAGCGCGTGAACTTCGAGCACGAAAGCATTTACGACGCCATCGAGCGCCGCGACCCGGAAGCGGCCAAGGCGTCGATGCGCATGCACCTCACCAACAGTCGCGAGCGCCTGCGCAAGGCGTCCGCCCTGGCCGGATCCCCGGTCTAAAATCATGCACCCGGCGGCATCACCGGCCGGGCGTCAGCGGTTGCGAGGCACCGCGTGATGTCATATGATGTCTTACGACAAAAACACTACAGCCCAATCCGGGTGGCGACGAGCATCTTGCTGCCCTTTCATTGCGTGACAGTATTCACGCCGTCCCTTTCGGTTTTTCTTCTCCCGCAGGACCCAAGATCATGACGATGACAGGCGAAATGCTGATCGGCGCCAGCGCCGTGCGCGGCACCGAAGACACCTTCCACGGCATCAACCCGGCTACCGGTGAAAAGCTGGAACCGGCCTATCAGGGCAGCACGGCAGCCGATGTCGAGCGCGCCTGCGCGCTGGCCGAAGCCGCCTTCGACACGTATCGCGCCACGTCGCCGGAGCAGCGCGCCACGTTTCTGGAATCGATCGCCGCCGGACTCGAAGCACTCGGCGACGAACTGATCCAGCGCGCGCACGCCGAAACCGCGCTGCCGCTGGCGCGCCTGCAGGGCGAGCGCGGCCGTACCGCCGGCCAGTTGCGCTTGTTTGCGCGCGTGCTGCGCGACGGCCGCTGGCAAGGCGCCACGCTCGACAGCGCCCTGCCCGAGCGCACGCCCCCGCGTCCGGACCTGCGCATGCAACGCATCGCCGTGGGCCCGGTCGCCGTGTTCGGCGCCAGCAATTTTCCGCTCGCATTCTCGGTGGCCGGCGGCGACACCGCCTCGGCGCTGGCTGCCGGCTGCCCCGTGGTGGCCAAGGCGCACCCGGCACATCCGGGCACATCCGAACTGGTGGGTCGTGTCATCCAGAAGGCGGTAGCGGACGCCGGCCTGCCCGAAGGCGTGTTCTCGATGGTGCAAGGCGTGGGCAACGCGATCGGCACGGCGCTCGTGGCGCATCCGGTGATTCAGGCGGTGGGCTTCACCGGTTCGCGCGCGGGCGGTCTGGCGCTGCTGAACGTGGCCAACAACCGTCCGGTGCCGATCCCCGTCTACGCTGAAATGAGCAGTATCAATCCGGTCTACCTGCTGCCAGAAGCGCTGGCCGCGCGCGGCGAACAAATCGCGCGCGACCTGGTGGATTCGCTGGTGATGGGCGTCGGCCAGTTCTGCACCAACCCCGGCCTGCTGCTGGCGATCGAAGGCCCGGCGCTGGAGACATTCCGCGGTGCCGCGCATGCCGCGCTGACCGGCAAGCCGGCCGCGACCATGCTGACACCCGGCATTCACCAGGCGTTCGAGCGTGGCGTGGCGCAGCTGTCCGAACTGTCGGGCCTGACGCGCGCGGCGTGCGGCATCGAAGCCACGGGTCCGAACCAGGCGCGTCCGGTGTTCTTCGAGACGTCGGCCGATCAGTTCATCGCCGATCACCGCATGCACGCCGAAGTGTTCGGTCCATCGACGGTGCTGGTGGTGTGCAAGGATGCCGACGCGCTCGTCGCCGTCACGCGCATCCTCGAAGGTCAACTGACCGCCACGGTGCAGGCCGACCAGGGCGACCATGCGCTGGCCGCCCGGCTGCTGCCGGCGCTGGAGCGCAAGGTGGGTCGCGTGCTGTTCAACGGCTATCCGACCGGCGTGGAAGTCTCGTTTGCGATGGTGCACGGCGGTCCGTTCCCGGCCACTTCCGATACGCGCACGACGTCTGTCGGCGCCACGGCGCTCGATCGCTTCCTGCGTCCGGTCTGCTACCAGAATGTTCCGGCCAACCTGCTGCCGGAAGCGCTCAAGGACGGCAATCCGCTGAAACTGTGGCGCCTGAAGGACGGCGAGCTCGGCCACGCATAAAGCAGCGCGCACCTCGGCCACGATGCACGAAAAAAAGCGGAGCTTGCGGGCTCCGCTTTTTCTTTTCCATGGCATGCATCTGCCATGACGGATGACGCCGGGGCGCCATCGGTTCGACCATCATATCGATCCGGAAAGCCCGTTATGGCGGGCAAACTCCAGCGCCCGCCATGCCAGCGCCCTCAGGCGGCGGCGCGCTCGCTTGCAGCCGCGACCGTGGCGGCCGGTGCGATGCTCGCCACAGGCGGCTGGATCACCGGCGCATTGCCGCGCGAGCGTCCCGAACTCAGATAATCGGCGATCGATTCCTGCGTGACTTCGCCCAGATAGACACCGTCGCCGTCGATCACCGGCAGCCAGCTGGTGTTGTGCTGGTACATGCGCGACAGCACGATGCGCAGATGCTCGTCGAACGCGGCAGTGGTGGTGAACGGGCGCATCACGTCGGCGCACTGGCCGCCCTTGGTCAGCGCCGCGCGCACGTCCCGGCGCGTCACATAGCCGAGCGCGCGCTGGGCGTCGTCGACCACCGGCAGGTGCCGCACGTCGGCGTCGTCCATCACGCCGAACGCCTCGGCCAACGGCATATCGGGACGGCAGCTTGGCGGCAGCGTCGCCGCGTCGCCGGCGCGGACCAGCAGCAGGCGCTTGAGCGTGTTGTCGTGCCCGACGAAGGCCTGCACGAAGTCGTCGGCCGGATGGGCCAGCAGCGCATCGGGATGATCGAATTGCACCAGCTTGCCGCCGCGGAACACCGCCACCTTGTCGCCCAGCTTGATGGCCTCGTCGATATCGTGCGAGACCATGATCACGGTCTTACCGAGTTGCCGCTGCATCTGGAAAAACTCGTTCTGGATGCTCTCGCGATTGATCGGGTCCACCGCGCCGAACGGTTCGTCCATCAGCAGCACCGGCGCGTCCGCGGCCAGCGCGCGGATCACGCCGATACGCTGCTGCTGTCCGCCGGAAAGTTCGCGCGGATAGCGCTTGAGCATCTTGTCCGGATCGAGCTGCACCATGCGGATCAGCTCGCGCGCGCGTTCGCGGCACTGCTTGCGATCCCAGCCAAGCAGACGCGGCACGACCATGATGTTTTCCTCGATCGTCATGTTCGGAAACAGGCCGATCTGCTGGATCACGTAGCCGATCTTGCGGCGCAGCGTCACGCCATCGATACCGGCGGTGTCCTCGCCTTCGATGCGAACCGTGCCGGAGGTCGGCTCGATCAGCCGGTTGATCATCTTGAGCGTGGTGGTCTTGCCGCAGCCGGAGGGCCCGAGGAAGACGCAGATTTCGCCGCTGGGCACCGTCAGGCTGACGGAATTCACCGCGCGCACTTCGGTACCGTCCTTTTGCGGGAAAGACTTCGTGAGTTTGTCGAGTTCGATCATTGACGGATTCCTTTGGGCGTCAGTGCGCGCTGCAAGGCTTGCAGGCAGACGTCGGCCGCGATGGCGAGCACGCTGACGAGGACGGCGCCCACGGCAAGCTTGCTCATGTTGCTCTGGCTGATCGCCTGGAGGATCAGCACACCCAGACCACCGGCGCCGATGATGGCGGCGATGGTCGCCACGCCGATATTCATGACCACCGCCGTGCGCACGCCGCCGAGGATCACGGGCACCGCCAGCGGCAGGTCGACCAGGCGCATGCGCTGCCAGGTGGTCATGCCGATGCCGCGTCCCGCTTCCTGGATGCCGGCGTCGACATTGGCCAGCGCCGTGTACGTATTGCGCATGATCGGCAGCAGCGAATACAGGAACACGGCGGTCACGGCCGGCACGTAGCCGAGCGCATGACCAAAGCGAGCGAAGATCGGAATCATCAGGCCGAACAGGGCGATCGACGGCAGCGTCAGCACGACCGTGGCCAACGCCAGCAACGGCGTCGCCAGAAAGCGGTGGCGCGTGATCAGAATGCCCAGCGGCACGCCGATGACGATCGCCATGCCCACGGCGGAGCCGACCAGCGCGAGATGCTCGCCCGTCAGCCGCAGCAGCGTCGGCCAGCTATGGTGAAGATAAGTCAGCAGGTCCATGCGCGGCTCCTCAGATCAGTCCGTGGCCGCGCAAGAAATCGCCGGCCACCTTGTCCACGGGCTGCTGGTTGATGTCGACCTGATAGTTCATGTCGGTCATCGCCGCGTTGTCCAGCTTCGACGACAACGCATTGAGCAGATCCGCCAGTTCCGGATGCGCGTCCAGCGCGGCTTTGCGCACCACGGGCACGGCGTTGTACGGTGGGAAGAAATGCAGGTCGTCCTCCAGCAGCACGAGGTCGAAGCCCTTGACGCGACCGTCGGTCGTGTAGACCAGGCCCAGGTCCACCTGGTTGTTCTTGAGCGCCGTATAGACCAGGCCGGGATCGAGCTGAATCACGTCCTTGCGCCCGAACGGCAACTGGTAAGCGGCCTTGAGCGGCTCGAGCCCGTCGGGGCGCGCCGCGAATTCCATATCCACCGCGAGCGGATGCTTCGTGTCGTCGCCGTCCTTGCGCATTTTCTCGGCATAGGCCGACAGCGTCCTGATATCGCCCGCGCGTTCCTTCGGCATGGCAAATGCGTAGGTGTTATTGACCTGCGACGGATCGAGCCAGACCAGACCCTTGGCGGCATCGAGTGCCTTGACGCGCTTGTAGCTTTCCGGGCCGTCGAGCTTTTCTTCGACCTTGTTGAACACGATCAGCGCGGTGCCCGTGTAATCCCACACCACATCGAGTTGGCCGGATTCCATCGCCTGCCGCATCAGCGTACTGCCAAGCCCCGACGTCAGCGTCGCGTCGATGCCCTTGGCCTTCAGGTATTGCGTCGTCATCGACGACAGGATCAGCTGCTCGGTGAAGTTCTTGCCGCCGATGCGCAGTGGGCCCGCGCCTTCCTGCGCGCGCGCCGGCGCGGTGGTCAGCAGCAGTGCGGCGAATGCCAGGCCCGCCGCCGCGGCGAGCCAGAACGAACGCCCTTCGGCAAGCAGATTCGCCAGGCGTCTGGTGTTTTCATGTTTCATACGTCGTGCCTCTTGTGTCGTGCCACGTTCAGCGCGCGGCCTATTGCGCCTTGCCGCGACGGCGCAGGTACACGTGGCCGGCGGTGGCGAACAGCGCGTCAAGCGCCAGGGCCAGCAGCGCGGTCGCGGCGGCGCCCAGCAACAGCAGCGGCTGGTTGTTCAGATAGATGCCGGGGAAGATCAATTCGCCGAGACTGTTCGCGCCGATCAGGAACGACAGCGGCACCGTGCCGACATTGATCACGAGACTGATGCGCACGCCGGCCAGGATCACCGGCAACGCATTGGGCAGCTCGACGCGCAACAGCCGCTGGCACGGCGTCATGCCGATACCGCGCGCCGCCTCCTGCAATGCCGGCGAGACAGTGCGCAGGCCTTCGTACGTGTTGCGCACGATCGGCAGCAGCGACGCGAGCCACAGCGCCAGGATCGCCGGGCGCTCGCCAATGCCGAGCACCGCCAGCGCGAGCGCCAGTACGGCCAGCGACGGCACGGTGTTGCCGATATTGAAGACCTGCATCAGGCGATCGGCCCAGCGGCGCATGCACGGCCGGCTCAGCACGATGCCGGCAGGCACGCCGGTCAGCAAGGCCAGCGCCATCGATATCGCCACCAGCCGAAGGTGGTCGATCACGTCGTAGAACAGCCGGTCCTGGTACTGGCGGATGACATCGACGCCGATCCACGCGACCAATGCGGCCAGCGCGACGGCAACGACACCACCTCCGGCCACGGTCCGGATGGTTTGCTTTGACATATTTCCCCTTCTCCAACGCCGGCCGGAAAAATCGCGCGAAATGCACGACTCTCCACATCCCGGATGCGGAAAACAAAAGGGCCGGCGGAGTCTGTCGATGGGGGTGCCCGCCGGGGCCCAGGTTCAGATTGCATTGCCGCCATGACCGGCACGATTGCCGGCGGACGGACTTTGGATGCATCGCCGACGAGGAACGTCAGCGAGGCACCCGATTGATGGGGCCAGGGCGTGATGCCCAAACCCGCGGGTGCGGCGCAACCGGAGAATTTTCCACGGTTGGCCAATGGTGGCGACTGAGGTCCGATAACAGGGGCCGACAAAGATCGACAATCGCCCGGCTTGCGTCAGGCTGGTGTCGTGTCGGACCCGCTTTTGGGTACGGCGCCGCCGGTCAATCGGCCGTTGTCAGATAACGGATCGCGGGGCTTGGGGTGCAGGCCACGCCCTCGCAACTCACGACAACGGATGACAAAGAGATCGCTATTATACACATCTTCTGCGATCCTGTCATCTTCGGCTTTTCTGCGCCCGATCCGACGGCTATTTCGCCGAAAGCGGCGGCTTCGGACAACGCACCGCGACGGGGCAGATTCACGGAATTTTCCGAGTTTCGGGCCCACGTCGCGGGCCTCTCGAAACGCGCTGCCGCCGTTGCGAATTTCAGCTCAAATCCGCCGAACTCGTTCTGCCGATGGAACGATCTGTTGCCCGACCGCCGTCTACCGCTTTGCTGTCAAACCCTTACATTGCATGGGTAGATCCGATGACTTGCATTCGCGCCGAGTCATCCCGACAGGAGATCCAATCATGACCCACACCCCCACCATCGCCGCCACCGCCACGGAAACCGTCGAGCGCTCCCGCTCGGTGGACCGCGTGGTGCGCGGCATCGCCACCTCGGACGGCGCCGGCGTCAAGCTGACGCGGGTGCTGACGCAGAACCTGCAGCGCCGGCTCGACCCGTTCCTCATGCTCGACGCCTTCGGCACCGACAACAAGGACGACTACATCGGCGGCTTTCCCGATCACCCTCACCGCGGCTTTGAAACCATCACCTATATGCTGGCCGGCCGCATGCGCCACCGCGACAGCGCGGGACATGAAGGGCTGCTTGAAAACGGCGGCGCGCAATGGATGGTGGCCGGCGCCGGCGTGGTGCACTCGGAATTGCCCGAGCAGGAAGACGGCCGCATGGAGGGATTCCAGCTATGGCTGAACCTGCCCGCGGCCGACAAGATGACCACGCCGTGGTATCGCGACATGCCCGCGGCGGCGATCCCGACCGTGGCGCTGCCTTCGGGCGGCACGGTGCGCGTGCTGGCCGGCGCGTCGCACGGCGTGGCCGGTGCGATCACCCGGCCGGTTACCGAGCCGCTGTATCTGGACGTGCATCTGCCTGCAGGGCAACGCTTCGCCCAGACGCTGCCGGCCGGCCATAACGCCTTCGTGTATGTGTATCGCGGCGCAGTCAGGATCGGCGACAGCGCCGATGCCGCGGTGGTAGAGGCGCAGCGCATGGGCGTGCTTGACAACGCGGGCCAGTCCGACGGCGTGGTTGTCACGGCAAGCGAAGACGCACGCTTTTTGTTGATCGCCGGTCAGCCGCTGAACGAACCGATCGCTCAGTACGGGCCGTTCGTGATGAACACGCAGGAACAGATCTACCAGACGCTGGCCGATTTCCGCGAAGGCCGCTTTGCGACGATTCCTGCCAGCACAGCCTGATCCACACGCTGGCACTGGGGTCAACCCTGACCGCCGCCCTGCCCTCACCGGCAGCGCGGCGGTTTTTCTTTGTCTGTGTGGTCGGCACGCGACTTGCAATCTGTCTGTAACCGTTGTGGGGCATGGCGCGCCGGTGAAAGTGAGCCGCCAGACCCCCGCGCACTTATATAATTCACCGCATATTTTAGACATCACAGAATCGTGATGATGACGACATGCCGCGCGGCGATGCTGCGCCACGCACAGTCGCTGTCACGTGCCTGATTCAGAAGTCGCTGCCACAACAATACGAGCCGCCTCAGTGACATTACAAACCCCTCCCAGGCTGGCGCTTGCGCATATCACCAAGCGCTATCCCGGCGTCACCGCCAACGACGACGTCAGCTTGAGCGTCGCACCCGGCGAGATCCACGCCGTTCTTGGCGAAAACGGCGCCGGTAAATCCACCCTGATGAAGATCATCTTCGGCGCGGTTCGTCCGGACGCCGGCGAGGTGCACTTCAATGGGGCTCCCGTTTCGATCAACAGTCCGCACGATGCCCGCAATCTGGGCATCGCCATGGTGTTCCAGCATTTCTCGCTGTTCGACACGCTGACCGTCGCCGAAAACATCGCGCTCGGGTTGCCGCCCAAGGACGCGGGCAACATGAAGGATTTGTCCGAGCGGATTCGCGCCACCGCGCAGCGCTACGGCCTGCCGCTGGAGCCGAATCGCCACGTGCATACGCTGTCCGTGGGCGAGCGCCAGCGCGTGGAGATCGTGCGTGCGCTGCTGGCACAGCCGCAACTGCTGATCCTTGACGAACCGACTTCCGTGCTCACGCCGCAGGCCGTGGAAACGCTGTTCGTCACGCTACGCCAGTTGGCCGCCGAGGGCACCAGCATTCTCTATATCAGCCACAAGCTCGACGAGATCCGCGCGCTGTGCCACCACGCCACGGTGATGCGCATGGGCCGCGTCACCGGCACCTGCGATCCGCGCGAGGAAAGCGCTGCGTCGCTGTCGCGCCTGATGATCGGCGGCGAGCCGCCGCGCGAAGTGCGCGTGAGCGCGCAGCCGGGGCCGCTGAAACTGTCGGTGCGCGATCTGTCGATGTCGCGCGCGCACCAGTTCGCCACGGAACTGCAGCGCATTTCGCTCGACGTCCATGCGGGCGAGATCGTCGGCATCGCCGGGGTGTCCGGCAACGGTCAGCAGGAGTTGCTGGCGGCGCTGTCCGGCGAGGACGCGCGCACCAGCGGCGCGGCCGTGCATCTGGACGGCCGGCCCGTGGGCAGGCTCGATGCGCGCGCGCGCAGGCGCGCGGGACTGGCCTTCGTGCCGGAAGAGCGGCTGGGGCGAGGTGCCGTGCCGGCGATGAGTCTGGCGTCGAATGTCCTGCTGTCGCACCAGACGCCGCCCTATGTGCGTGGGGGGATGGTTTCGCCGCGCGCCGCCGAAGGGCTGGCCGCCGGCATCATCCAGCGCTTCCGCGTCAAGGCCAGCGGCCCCGGCGCGCTGGCGCGCAGCCTGTCGGGCGGAAATCTGCAGAAATTCATCGTCGGCCGCGAAATCGAAGCCGGCCCGAAGGTACTGATCGTGGCACAACCCACCTGGGGCGTCGATGTCGGCGCCGCGGCACAGATCCACAACGAAATCCTTGCGCTCAAGGCCACCGGTTGCGCGGTGCTCGTGGTGTCCGAAGAACTCGACGAACTGTTCGCGATCTGCGATCGCCTGCACGTCATCGCCAAGGGTCACCTGTCGCCGTCGATCCCGGTGGAAACCGCCACGCGCGAGCAGGTTGGCCTGTGGATGAGCGGACTCTGGGAAGGCGGTCCCGTCAGCCAGCGCGAGGCGTCCAGCGCGGAGGTGCCGGCTCATGGCTAAGGTGCTCTCCCCTATCGTGCTGGCGCCGCGCGGAGAACCGTCGCGCGCGATGGCGTACGCATCGCCGCTGTTCGCCATCGTGCTGACACTGCTGTTCGGAGCGCTGCTGTTCCTGATCCTCGGCAAGGATCCGGTGGCGGCACTGAAAGTCTTCCTGGTCGATCCACTCAAGGACCGGCGGGCCATCGGCGAAGTCCTGCTCAAGACCGTGCCGCTGGTGCTCTGCGCGCTCGGTCTGTCCGTCTGCTATCGCGCCAACGTGTGGAACATCGGCGCCGATGGGCAACTGATCGCCGGCGGCATCCTTGCCGGCGCCACCGTGTTGTGGTTCGACAGCCCGGGTAACACCACGAGCGGCCCCGCGGTTCTGGTGCTGGCCGCGCTGGCCGGCTGCATCGGCGGCATGGCATGGGCGTCGATCACGGCGCTGCTCAAGGACCGCTTCAACGCCAACGAGATCCTGGTGTCGCTGATGCTGACCTATATCGCGCAGCAACTGCTGTTGTGGGTGGTCAACGGGCCGCTGAAGGACCCCAACGGCATGAACTTTCCGCAATCGAAAGTGTTCGCGTCGATGTTCCTGCTGCCGAACCTGCTGCCTGGATCGCGGTTGCATGTCGGCTTCGCGGTGATGCTGGTGCTGGTGGCGATCATGACGGTGTTCGTGTTCCGCAGCTTCGCCGGCTATAGGCTGCAGGTGGGCGGCACCGCGCCGCTGGCCGCGCGCTATGCGGGGTTTTCGTCGCGCAGCGCGCTGTGGAGCGCCCTGATGATCTCGGGCGCAACCGCCGGCCTGGCCGGCGCGTTCGAGGTGACGGGTCCGATCGGCCAGCTGCTCCCGTCGATCTCGCCCGGCTACGGCTTCACTGCGATCATCGTCGCCTTCGTGGGCCGCCTGCATCCGGTGGGCGCGGTGTTCGGCGGCATCGTCATGTCGCTGTTCTATATCGGCGGCGAAATGGCGCAGTCGCGCCTGGGGCTGCCGTCGGCGCTAGGTTGGGTGTTCCAGGGCATGCTGCTGTTCTTCCTGCTGGCCTGCGACACCCTGATCGACAACCATCTGCGCTGGCGCGCACGCGCGGCCTGATGCGGAGCTGACAACAACATGGAACAACTTGCTCCCCTGATCGCCACTGCGATCAACGCCGGCACGCCGCTGCTGCTGGCCGCGCTGGGCCTGCTGGTCAACGAGCGCTCCGGCGTGCTGAACCTGGGCGCCGAAGGCATGATGCTGGTGGCCGCCGCACTGGGCTTCATGGTCGGCTACCAGACCCAGTCGCCGATGCTTGGCTTTATCGCCGGCGCCGGCGCCGGCATGCTGATGGCCACGCTGTTCTCGTGGCTGGCGCTGGTGTTGGCCACCAACCAGGTGGCCACCGGGCTGGCGCTGTCGATCTTCGGCACCGGCCTGTCGGCCTTCATGGCGCAGCGCTTCGTCGGCTATGCGATGCCTGCCCAGGCCAAGTCGGTGCCCTATCTGGCCGATATCCCGTTCATCGGCCCGGCGTTTTTCCAGCATCACTGGATGGTCTATGTCAGCCTGCTGCTGTGCCTGGCGATCATGTGGTTTCTGTTCCGCACGCGCGCCGGTCTGACGTTGCGCGCGATCGGCGAATCGCCCGAGTCGGCGCACGCGCTGGGCTACCCGGTGCGCTGGATCCGCTTTGGCGCGCTGCTGTTCGGCGGCGCCTGCTGCGGACTGGCCGGCGCGTATCTGTCGCTGGTCTATACGCCGATGTGGGTGGAAAACCTCGTCGCGGGCCGCGGCTGGATCGCGCTGGCGCTCACCACGTTCGCGACCTGGCGTCCGGGCCGCGTGCTGATTGGTGCGTGGCTGTTCGGCGGCGTGACGATCCTGCAGTTCTATCTGCAGGGCATCGGCGTGTCGGTGCCATCGCAGTTCCTGTCGATGCTGCCTTATGCCGCCACGATCGTCGTGCTGGCACTGATTTCGCGTAACCCGGCGTGGATTCGCCTGAACATGCCTGCCTCGCTCGGCAAGCCGTTCCGCCCGGGCAACGCCTGAACCGTATCACCGAAGTCCAATAACAAGAGCCATACCTCAAACCACATCACAAAGACGTCTGACAAGGAGAGATCGATGATCGTTTCACGCAGGACCACGCTGGCAGCCCTGGCCGCCACCGCTGTGCTGGCCCTGGCCGGCTGCGGCAAGAAAGAAGCCGAAAAGCCGGCCGAAACCGCCGCGCCGGCATCGGCGCCGGCCGCGGCCGCCAACGAGCCGCTGAAGGTGGCCTTCGTCTATATCGGACCAGTGGGCGACGCCGGCTGGACCTACGCCCACGATGCCGGCCGCAAGGCGGTGGAAGCCAAGTTCGGCGACAAGGTGAAGACCACCTACGTCGAGAACGTGCCCGAATCCGCAGCCGATGCCGAGCGCGTGTTCCGCGACCTGGCCAGCCAGGGCAACAAGCTGATCTTCGGCACCACCTTTGGCTACATGGAGTCGATGCTGAAGGTGGCGCGCGAATTCCCGGATGTGAAGTTTGAACACGCCACGGGCTTCAAGACCGCCGACAACCTGGCCCAGTACGACGTGCGCACCTACGAGGGCGCGTACCTGGCCGGCGTGGTGGCGGGCAAGATGAGCAAGACCGGCAAGATGGGCGTGGTGGCGTCGGTGCCGATTCCCGAAGTGATCCGCAACATCGACTCGTTCACGCTGGGCGCGCGCTCGGTCAACCCGAAGGCGACGGTCAAGGTGGTGTGGGTGAACAAGTGGTTCGATCCGGGCAAGGAACGCGAAGCGGCCACGACCCTCATCGGCCAGGGCGTCGACATGCTGATGCAGAACACCGATTCGGCCGCCGTGGTGCAGACCGCACAGGAAAAGGGCGTGTACGCATTCGGCTGGGATAGCGACATGAGCCGCTTCGGCGAAAAATCCCATCTGGCCGCTTCGGTGATCACGTGGGGCGTCTACTACAACAAGGTCGTCGGCGACGTGCTCGACAACAAGTGGAAGAACACCACCACGTGGTGGGGCCTGAAGGAAGGCATGATCGACCTGAAGGGCTTCAACGCCGTGGTGCCGGACGACGTCAAGGCGCTGATCGAGGAACGCAAGAAGGGCGTGATCGACGGCACCGCGCCGATCTGGAAGGGTCCGCTCAAGGACAACGCCGGCAAGGAGCAACTGGCCAAGGATCAGGTGGCCGACGACAAATTCCTGCACGACATCAAGTTCTATGTCGAGGGCGTGGAAGGCAACGTACCGGGCTAAACCATTGCGCCATCCCGGCCGCCATCCGGTTCCTTATCCGGATCGCTCCCGGGTCTGACAGAAACGCCGGCCCCGTGACACACGGGCCGGCGTTTTTTCTGGGCGCGCGCCGGGGAACTTGAATCGACATGCATCGGCCCAAGCTATTCGCCTATCCCCTGCCGATTGTGTGACCAAGGAGGCCCATCATGTGGAAACGACTGTCAGCGTTGTGGACGCTGGTGCGGCGAGACGGCCGTCTGTTCTGGTTTGCGTTGCGTCATCCCGATGCCCCACCATGGCTGAAACCCGCTGCATTCGGGCTGCTGTTCTACGCGATTTCGCCGATCGACCTGATTCCCGATTTCATCGCCGGGCTTGGTATCGTCGACGACTTGGTGATCATTCCGCTGGCCGTGCACCTGATCCTCAAGCGCCTGCCGCCTCACATCCTGCGCCAGGCGCAAATGCGCGCCGCCGCGACGACCGTGCGGCCGCGCTGACGTCTGGCCAGATCCAAAAGAAAATCGCTGCCCAACAGGCAGCGATTTTTTCATTGGCGGTGAATTGCCGTTTCATGCCGCAACGGCCGGCAAACATCGCTCAACTGGCGGCGCCGCTGTCCTTGCCGTCGCCGCAGTCGTCGAAGCAGTGACGTGCCAGCTCCACCAGCAGCAGCTCCGCTGTTGCGAGATTGGTGGCGCACGGCACGTTGTGGACGTCGCAGGCGCGCACCAGCGCATTGATGTCCGGCTCGTGCGGCTGCGGCGTCATCGGATCGCGCAGGAAGATCACGGCCGTGATCTTGCCCTCGGCCAGTTGCGCGCCGATCTGCAGATCGCCACCCCACGGACCGGACAACATGCGCGTCACTTCGAGGCCGGTTTCGGTGGCGATGCGGCCGCCGGTGGTGCCGGTGGCCAGCAGGTCGCAGCGACTGAGAAAATCGCGATGACGACCGGCGAACGCAACGATGTCGTCCTTCTTGTGGTCGTGCGCGATCAGCGCGATGCGCGGTGTGCCTTCGACGCTCGGCATCAGAACGTGCCCGGGTAAGCGCCGCCGTCGAGCAGCACGTTCTGGCCGGTCATGTAAGCGGCCTGCTTGCTGCACAGGAACGCGCACGTGGCGCCGAACTCGGCCGGCTCGCCGAAGCGGCGCGACGGATTGGCCGCCGCACGGCGCGCGGCCATTTCCTCGATGCTGATGCCGGCCTTCTTGGCGCCACCTTCCATGGTCTTCTTCAGGCGATCGGTGTCGAACGGACCGGGCAGCAGGTTGTTGACGGTCACGCCATATTGCGCCACCTCGCGCGCCAGGCCGGCCACGAAACCGGTCAGGCCCGCGCGCGCGCCGTTGGACAGGCCGAGCACGTCGATCGGCGCCTTGACCGCACCGCTGGTGATATTGATGATGCGACCCCAACGGCGCGCGATCATGCCGTCCACCGTGGCCTTGATCAGTTCGATCGGCGTCAGCATGTTGGCGTCGAGCGCAGCGATCCATTCGTCACGGCCCCAGTCGCGGAAGTTGCCCGGCGGCGGGCCGCCCGCGTTGTTGACCAGGATGTCGAGGTCGCCGAGCTTGGCCGCTGCATCGAGCGCCAGCTTGCGGCCTTCGGGCGTGGTGATATCGGTGGCCACGGCCACCACGCGACGCCCATGGCGTGCGCGCAGGTCGGCGGCGGCCTTCTCCAGCGCTTCGGCGCCGCGCGCGACCACCACCACGTCCACGCCTTCGGCCGCGAGCGCATCCGCACACGCAAAACCGAGTCCCTTGCTGGCGCCGCACACCAGCGCATGCTTACCGCGCAGTCCGAAATCCATTTCTTGCTCTCCTTGCTTGGTTATCGCTATTTATCGCTTTGAATTGCACGTCGAAGCCCGCTCGATCAGGCTCGTTTGGTCGACAGCAGGTACATGCCGCCCAGCACCAGCGCACTGCCCGCCAGCTGCACGCCGGTCACCGGCTCGCCCAGAAGCCAGAAGGCCAGCGCGAGCGTGGAGACTGGTCCGATCATGCCAGCCTGCGATGCCATGGGCGCGCCGATGCGCGCCACCGCGATCATCGTCAGCGAGACCGGCAGCACGGTGCAGAACACCGCGTTGACGACCGACAGCCATAGCACCGGCGCCGGCTGCGCCAGTTCGGCCAGCGGCCGGCCCAGCGCCAGATACTGAATCACGCAGCACAGCGTCGATACGCACATCGCATAGGCCACCAGCCGCAGCGATCCCACGCGCTTGACCAGTTCGCCGCTCAGAATCAGGTACACACCATACGACAGGGCGCTGCCCAGCACCAGCGCGCCGCCCAGCCAGACCTGGTCGCCGCTGACGTCCAGGTCATGCGCGAAGACCAGCACGATGCCGGCGTAGGCCAGCAGCAGCGACAGCCACTGCCGTAAATGGATGGGTCGACGAAACACCAGCGCGGTGGTCAGCAGCACGAAGGACGGCGTGAGAAACAGGATCAGTCGTTCCAGGCCGGCGGTGATGTACTGCAGCCCCAGAAAATCCATGAAACTGGACAGGTAGTAACCAATAAAGCCCAGAAACACCACGCGGGAGCGATCGGCCCACGACAGCGCGGGCAGCTTGCGCGCCTGCCACCAGCCGATCGCCATGAAAAGCGGCACCGCGAACAGCATGCGCAGGGAGATGACCATCACCGCGTCGACGCTGTAGCGGTACATCAGTTTGGCGACGATCGCCTTGGCGGAAAACAGCACGGCGCCGATGGCCGCGGCGGCCAGCCCGAAGCGCTGCACGGCAGGCACTTCGGCGGATGGGGACAGGGACTTCTGGGATGCAGGCACGGGGACGCAGGATGGCGCGGCAACACGACTTGCCGGCGGCAAAGTCAGGCACGACGGATGCCGCCGATTGTATGTCAAAAGACGCGCCACCTGCCGGCCACGACTACGGCGGCTTTCCCATACAATGGCCCGCGCCGGATGCTGCACCAGGCGCATGCGCAACCGGCGGCACGCAAGGGGGGACCGTCAGCCGACAGCCCGCCGCGCGCAGAAAATCGAGCCACTTCGCGCCATACATGCATCACAACAATATCCCGGAGATTCCCGCATCATGTCGTCCCATCGCCCTCACTTTCCCCGCCGCGCCTTTGTTTCGCTGGTTGCCACGTTGCTGGCCGGCGGCGCATCCGCCGCGTTTGCCGCTGAGAGTTTTCCGAGCAAGCCGATCCGGTTCGTCGTGCCCTACGCGGCCGGAGGCACCACCGACCTGGTGGCGCGCACGGTGGGCCAGCGCGTAGCAGAAAAGCTCGGGCAGCCGGTGGTGGTCGAGAATCGCCCCGGCGCGGGCGGCAACATCGGCATGGATGCCGTGGCCAAGGCACCCGCCGACGGCTATACGATTGGCTTCGGCGCGATTTCAACCAACGCGCTGAATCCGCATATCTACAAGCACGTCCCATTCGATCCGCGCAAGGATTTCACCGCGATCAGCCTGCTGGGCACGTCGACGATCGTGCTCGAGGTCAGCGAAAGCCTGCCCGTGAAGACCGTCCCCGAACTGATTGCCTATGCCAAGGCCCATCCCGGCCTGACCTACGCAACGGCCGGGACCGGCACTTCGATGCACCTGGCCGGCGCGATGTTCTCGCAAATGACGCAGACGGGCCTGACCCATGTGCCCTACAAGGGCAGCAGCCCGGCCATCAACGACCTGCTGGGCGGCCACATCCAGGTGATGTTCGACAACCTGCCGGCGTCGCTGCCGCACATCCAGGCTGGCAAGCTGCGCGCGCTGGCCGTGGCCGGCAAAACTCGCGCGCCGTCGCTGCCCAACGTGCCGACGCTGGCTGAAGCGGGACTGGCGGGTTACGCAGTCGAGCCGTGGTTCGGCGTGTACGGGCCGGCCAACCTGCCCGCGCCGGTGGTCCAGGCGCTCAATGCGGCATTCGTCGAGGCGCTGGCGCGGCCCGACGTGCGCGACAAGCTCGCGCAGGCGGGCTTCAATCCGAAGGCATCGAGCGCAGCGGAATTGCAGACGCTGACCCAGACCGAATACGAGCGTTTTGGAAAGGTCGCAAAAGCCGCCGCGATTACCGTCGATTGACGGCACGGCCGGCAGCGCGGCGCTCCCGCCCGGCGGCGATTGCCGGCGCGCCGCCTGTGGCCCGCCGCGGCAACGTCCGGCGGGCGCCGCTGCATCCATTACAATCGCGCTGCATCGGCCCTATCGCGTCAGTCAGGGCCATTTTCGTATTCCGCCGAGCCCGCCATGAAACAAGATCCGCGCTTTCCCAACCTCTTCATCCTCAATCACCCGCTGATCCAGCACAAGCTTTCGCACATGCGCGACAAGGAAACGTCGACGCGCACATTCCGCGAGCTGCTGCGCGAGATCACGCTGCTGATGGGCTACGAAATCACGCGCAATCTGCCGCTGACCACGCGCCGCATCGACACGCCGCTGGTGGCGCTCGATGCGCCGGTGATCGCCGGCAAGAAGCTGACGATCGTGCCGGTATTGCGGGCGGGCGTCGGCATGAGCGATGGTCTGGTGGAGCTGATTCCCTCGGCGCGTATCGGCCACATCGGCGTGTATCGCGACGAGCAGCATCGGCCGGTGGAATATCTGGTGCGGCTGCCGGATCTGGAGGACCGATCGTTCATCCTGTGCGATCCGATGGTGGCCACCGGCTATTCGGCCGCACACGCGGTGGACGTGCTCAAGCGTCGCGGCGTGCCGGACGAAGCCATCACGTTCGTGGCGCTGGTGGCCGCACCCGAAGGCGTTGAAGTGTTCCAGAAGGCCCACCCGGGCGTGAAGCTCTACGTGGCGTCGCTGGACAGCCATCTCGACGAGCACGCCTATATCGTTCCGGGTCTGGGCGATGCCGGCGACCGTCTGTTCGGCACAAAAAACTGATCGAAATCCGCGGCGGTTGATGCGCCGCAAAGGATGTGCGGGATCGCTCTTTCTACACTGAATGCCTTTCGGGCACCGACAAAGAAGGAGATCCCGCATGCAAGCACTGAAGATTCTCACCTCCACCGCCACGGGCCTGGCCAGTCTGGCGGTCATCGCATTCATCATCGCCATGGCCGCATTCTTCGCCTGCCTGTTCGCCCGCAAGGCCCGACAGGATGCCGAGGCCGCCAGGCGCGCCGCTGCGGCTGAATCGCCCTGACGCGCAGTGCGCTGGAAGTCCGCACGGCAACGTTCGACGCCGCAACATGGAATACGCCCGCAATTTCGCGGGCGTATTCAATTGTAGGTGCTTCATTTGCGCGAACCCGGCGCGCGTTGCGCCCTCAGTTGCGCAATTTTTGGGGCGTAACTCGCCTCATGATTCGCCGGATCACTTGCGTTTCCCGCCGCCCAGCAGACTGCCCAGCACACCGCGGATCAATTCGCGTCCCACCTGCGAGCCCACGGTGCGCGCCGCGGACTTTGCCATCGATTCCAGGATCGAATCGCCCCGGCCCGTCTTGCCAGTGCCGCGCGTCAAGCTGCCGAAGATCTCCCCGGCCGAATCCATCCAGCCGCCGCCTTCGGATTGCGGTGCCGGCGCGCCGACCCCCTTCCCGGCATCCGCAGGCGCTCCGTTTGTCGGCGCCGCCACCGCGCCGCGCAGCTTTTCGTAGGCCGACTCGCGATCGATCACCTTTTCATAGGTGCCTGCCACCAGCGAGTTGGCGATCAGCGCCTTGCGCTCGTCGTCGGTGATCGGGCCGATGCGGCTGCCCGGCGCCAGCACCCAGGCGCGCTCGGTTACGCACGGCGTGCCTTTGGCATCGAGGCACGACACCAGCGCCTCGCCCACGCCCAGCTCGCCGATCACCTGCTCGATATTTAGCTTGGGATTCGCGCGCATGGTCGTGGCGGCCACCTTTACGGCCTTCTGGTCGCGCGGCGTGAATGCGCGTAGCGCATGCTGGACGCGATTGCCAAGCTGGCCCAGCACGGTGTCGGGAATGTCGACCGGATTCTGCGTCACGAAGTACACGCCCACGCCCTTCGAGCGCACCAGACGCACCACCTGCTCGATCTTGTCGAGCAGCGCCTTCGGTGCATCGTTGAACAGCAGATGCGCCTCGTCGAAAAAGAACACGAGCTTCGGTTTGTCGAGATCGCCCGCCTCGGGCAATTTCTCAAACAGCTCCGACAGCATCCACAACAGGAACGTGGCGTACAGCCGTGGCGCGTTCATCAGCTTGTCGGCCGCGAGGATATTGACAACGCCCTGGCCTTTCTCGGTCTGGATGAAGTCTTCCAGATTGAGCATCGGCTCGCCGAAGAACTTGTCCGCACCTTGCGACTCCAGCGCCATCAGCCCGCGCTGGATCGCGCCGATCGAGGCCGCCGAGATATTGCCGTATTCGGTGGTGAACTGGCTGGCGTTGTCGCCCACATGCTGCAGCATCGCGCGCAAATCCTTGGCGTCGAGCAGCAGCAGGCCGTTGGCGTCGGCGATGCGGAACACCAGGTTCAGCACGCCTTGCTGGGTGTCATTGAGTTCGAGCATGCGCGACAGCAAAAGCGGGCCCATGTGGGACACCGTGGCGCGCACGGGATGGCCCTTTTCGCCGAAAACATCCCACAGCGTGGTCGGGCAGGCGCCCCAGACCGGCTCGTCCAGGCCGTGTTCGGCCAGCCGGGCCTTCAGCTTGTCGGACGCCTGCCCCACTTGGGAAATGCCGGTCAAGTCACCTTTGACGTCGGCCATGAAGACCGGCACGCCGAGCCGCGAGAAGCCCTGCGCCAAGGTCTGCAGCGTGACGGTCTTGCCCGTGCCGGTGGCGCCCGTGATCAGGCCGTGCCGATTGCCCATTTCGGGCAGCAGCACCAGTTCGTGGTCGGCATTCTTGGCGATGAGGATGGGATCGGCCATGGCGGGTCTCGGTGATCGACTTGTCAAAAGGCAGGAAATGGCGTCGGCACTCGCGGGCAGCGTGCAAGGCGCTTCGGTGCGACAGGGGCGCGTGATAAAATCCTGCGCTGATTATAGCCAGCAGATTGGCACATCAATCACATGGCGTGGCCGCCGGATTGTCAGGATTTGTCACTGAAAACGACCGAAACCGGCTTCCCGCAGGCGCAATGCCGCCGGGCTTCACACCACACGACACGTTTTCCGCATTCGGAGAGAAACATGGCCGGTCATTCCAAATGGGCCAATATCAAACACAAGAAAGCTGCCGCCGACGCCAAGCGCGGCAAGATCTGGACGCGCCTGATCAAGGAAATCACCGTGGCCGCCAAGCTGGGCGGCGGTGACATCGATTCGAACCCGCGCCTGCGCCTGGCCATGGAAAAGGCGATGGACGCCAACATGCCCAAGGACAACATGCAGCGCGCGATCCAGCGCGGCGTGGGTGGCCTGGAAGGCGCGAACTACGAGGAAATCCGCTACGAAGGCTACGGTCTGGCCGGCGCGGCGATCATCGTCGACTGCCTGACCGACAACCGCACCCGCACGGTCGCCGAAGTCCGCCACGCATTCTCCAAGCACGGCGGCAACATGGGCACGGAAGGCTCGGTGGCCTTCATGTTCACGCACT
This sequence comes from Cupriavidus pauculus, assembly GCF_008801835.1. Classification (GTDB taxonomy): domain Bacteria; phylum Pseudomonadota; class Gammaproteobacteria; order Burkholderiales; family Burkholderiaceae; genus Cupriavidus; species Cupriavidus pauculus. Next base: position 197,710 of record NZ_VZOW01000002.1, read on the forward strand.
GCGGCCAGTTCCTGTTTGCTCCGGGCACGCCCGAGGACAAGCTGATGGACGCCGCGCTCGAAGCCGGCGCCGACGACGTGGTGACCAACGAGGACGGATCGATCGAGGTCACCTGCCCGCCGAACGATTTCGGCGCGGTCAAGGCGGCGCTGGAAGCCGCCGGTTTCAAGGCCGAAGTGGCCGACGTGGTGATGAAGCCGCAAAACGAAGTGAGCTTCAGCGGCGACGACGCCATCAAGATGCAGAAGCTGCTGGACGCGCTGGAAAACCTGGACGACGTACAGGAAGTCTTCACCAACGCGGTGATCGAGGACTAACCCTCGCGCCGCGCCCCAACGGCGGCAGCCCGGCAACAGCCAGCTGCCGCTTTTCGCATGCGTTTCTTTTCTGGCAGTGGATCATGAAAGTTTTGGTTGTCGGTTCGGGTGGGCGTGAGCACGCGCTGGCGTGGAAGCTGGCCCAGTCCCCCAAGGTGCAGGTCGTGTACGTGGCCCCGGGCAACGGCGGTACGGCGCTCGACAAGCGCCTGCAGAACGTGCCGCTGACCGATCCGGAAGTGCTGGCAGCGTTCGTCGAGCGCGAAGGCGTGTCGTTCACGGTGGTAGGGCCGGAGGCGCCACTGGCCGCCGGCATCGTGGATGTGTTCCGCGCGCGTGGCCTGCGTATCTTCGGGCCGACCAAGGCGGCTGCCCAGCTCGAATCGTCGAAGGATTTCGCCAAGGCGTTCATGCATCGCCATGGCATCCCCACCGCCTACTACCAGACCTTCTCGGATGCCGCCGGCGCCCACGCCTACATCGATGCGCAGGGCGCCCCGATCGTGATCAAGGCCGACGGCCTGGCCGCGGGCAAGGGCGTGGTGGTGGCGATGTCGCTGGAAGAAGCGCACGCGGCGGTCGACATGATGCTGGCCGATAACAAGCTCGGCGATGCCGGCGCGCGCGTGGTGATCGAGGAATTCCTGGAAGGCGAGGAAGCCAGCTTCATCGTCATGGTCGACGGCAAGAACGTGCTGGCGCTGGCCACCAGCCAGGATCACAAGCGCCTGCTCGATGGCGACGCCGGCCCCAACACGGGCGGCATGGGCGCGTACTCGCCCGCTCCGGTGGTCACGCCGGCGCTGCACGCGCGCGCGCTGCGCGAGATCATCCTGCCGACCGTGCGCGGCATGGAAAAGGACGGCATTCCGTTCACCGGCTTCCTGTACGCCGGCCTGATGATCGACCGCGACGGCAATCCCAAGACGCTGGAATTCAACTGCCGCATGGGCGATCCCGAAACCCAGCCGATCATGGCGCGCCTGAAGACCGACCTGGTCGATGTCATGGAAGCGGCCGTGGAGGGCAAGCTCGACCAGATCGAACTCGACTGGGACCGCCGCACCGCGCTTGGCGTGGTGATGGCCGCCTACGACTACCCCGAAAACCCGCGCAAGGGCGATGTCATTACCGGCATCCCGGCGGAAACCGCCGAAGCGGTGACCTTCCATGCGGGCACCACGCTCAAGGACGGCGCGCTGCTGACGTCCGGCGGCCGCGTGCTGTGCGTGGTCGGCCTGGCCGACACGGTCAAGGCCGCTCAGAAGAACGCCTACGCCGCCGTCGAGCAGATCCGTTTCGATGGCATGCAGTTCCGCACCGACATTGGCTACCGCGCCATCAAGCGCTGATCCGGCCCGTGTGCCGGCCCGATTCGCCCCGACATCACGTGGGGCGGGTCAAGCCGGTACAATCGTGACACCGCGATGACGACTTGCGCACGAACCGCCCCGCCGTCGTGCCACCGGCCCATCCCAATCCGCCCATCATGATCGATTCCCAGGCAGTCCGTGACTATCTGCTCGGCCTGCAAGACCGCATCACCGACGCCATTGGCGCTGTAGACGGCCAGGCGTTCCTGACCGACCACTGGGAAAAGCCCCCGACCGACCGCCTGCGCGGCAACGGCCGCACGCGCATCCTGGAAGGTGGCGCGGTGATGGAGCGGGCCGGCGTGGGCTTTTCTCACGTGCGCGGCGACACGCTGCCGCCATCGGCCAGCGCCAACCGGCCGGAGCTTGCCGGACGCAGTTTCGAAGCTTTGGGCGTCTCGCTGGTTTTCCATCCGCGCAATCCGCATGTCCCCACCGTGCACATGAACGTGCGGTGCTTCGTCGCGCTGAAGCCTGACGCCGCGCCGGTATGGTGGTTCGGCGGCGGCATGGATCTCACGCCGTACTACGGCAACGCCGCCGACTGCAAGCATTTCCATCGCACCTGCAAGGACGCCCTGGCGCCGTTCGGCGACGACCTCTATCCGCGCTTCAAGCAATGGTGCGACGAGTACTTCTATCTCAAGCATCGCGGCGAGGCGCGCGGTATCGGCGGCATTTTCTTCGACGATTTTTCCGCGCTGGGCTTCGAGCGCAGCTTTGCCATGATGCAGTCGGTCGGCGACGCCTTCCTCGACGCCTACCTGCCGATCCTCGCGGCGCGCAAGGACACGCCTTATGGCGAACGCGAACGCGACTTCCAGGCCTATCGGCGCGGACGCTATGTCGAATTCAACCTGGTATTCGACCGCGGCACCCTGTTCGGCCTGCAATCGGGCGGACGCGCCGAATCGATCCTGATGTCCATGCCGCCGCTGGCGGCGTGGCGCTACGACTGGCAGCCCATGGCGGGCACGCCGGAAGCCGCGCTCTATACCGATTTCCTGCCGGCGCGCGCGTGGGCCTGAAGCTGATGACTGAAGCAAAGAACGCCCCCGGCCAGCACGCACCAACGCCACGTCCCTACCGCCTGGGTATCCTCGGCGGCACCTTCGATCCCCCGCATCGCGGCCATGTTGCACTGGCCCAGTTGTGCATCGACCACCTCGACCTGGACGAACTGGTCTGGATCCCGACCGGCCATTCGTGGCAAAAGGGCGACAACGTAACGCCCGCCGCCGATCGCCTGGCCATGACGGAACTGGCCGCCGCCACGCTGGCTACGCGGCGCACCAAGGTGCGCGTGAGCCGCATGGAGGTGGATCGCGACGGCCCCAGCTATACCATCGACACCGTGCGCCAATTGCGCGCCGAATATGGCCCGCAGGCATCGATGTCGTGGCTGATGGGCGCCGATCAGTTGCTGCGCCTGCACACCTGGCATGGCTGGGAAGCGCTGTTCGAATATGTGCACCTGTGCACTGCCACGCGCCCGGGCTTCCATCTCGATGCGCTGGACGGCCCGGTGCTTGCCGCCCTGCACGAACGCCTGGCGGACACGCACCTGATACAATGCTCGCCCTCCGGACATATGTGGATCGACCAGACGCTGGCCGTCGACCTGTCGTCCACCGGCCTGCGCGAGCGCCTCGCCGACGGCCCGATGTCGGACCAGGCAGATGATGACCAACTGCCGGCCGGCGTGGCACACTACATCGCGCGTCAAGGGCTGTACCGACACCCCTGAGCCGACGCGCGCCCTACCCCGAATGAAGCTGAACAAGAAAGACACCATGGATATTCGTAAACTGCAGCGCGCGATCGTCGACGGGCTCGAGGATGTGAAAGCGCAGGACATCAAGGTGTTCGACACCACTCACCTGACCGAGCTGTTCGACCGGGTGGTGATTGCCAGCGGCAATTCGAATCGTCAGACCAAGGCCCTGGCGGCTTCGGTGCGCGACACCGTCAAGGAGGCCGGCGGCCATATCGTTGCCGTCGAAGGGCTGGAAACCGGCGAGTGGGTGCTGGTCGATTGCGGCGACGCCGTGGTGCACATCTTGCAGCCGCAGCTGCGCCTGTACTACAACCTAGAGGAAATCTGGGGCGACAAGCCGGTGCGCGTGAAGCTGGCCGCCGCCAAGGGTCTGGCCAAGGCCAGCGAGCCCGCCGAAGAGGACGAGGATGCCGAGCCGGCGCCGCGCGTGCGCCGCGCGTCGAACCTGCGTCCCGCGCTGGCGCGCCTGCCGGAAGGCATGAAGGAGCCGTCGCCGCCGATGGGTCATGAGGATACCGATCCGGACGCCATCGCCACCATCCGCAAGGCGCCGGCGCGCAAGACCACCAGCACCGGCACGCCGCTCAAGACCACCGCACGCAAGACCACCACTGCGCGCAAGACCACGGCCGGCACGACCGCCAAGGCGCCGGCCCGCAAGACGACCGCCGGTACCGCTGCCAAGGCCCCTGCGCGCAAGACGGCCACCGGCACTGCCGCCAAGGCCCCGGCACGCAAGACGGCCGCAGCAAAGACCGCCGCGCCGCGCAAGCGCGCCACGCGCTCGGCCTGATCGCACCAGTTGAGGCACTGACCACCGGGCATTTCGCATGCAACTCGTGATTGTGGCCGTCGGCCACAAAATGCCCGCGTGGATCGAAACCGGTTTCGCCGAGTACGCGAAACGGATGCCGCCAGAGCTCCGCATCGAACTACGGGAAGTCAAGCCGGAGGCGCGCTCTTCCAGCAACAACGCCGCCACGGTAATGCAGCGCGAGGCTGCGCGCATCGACGCCGTGCTGGGCTCGCTGTCCAAACAATGCCGCATCGTCGCGCTGGACGAACGCGGCAAGGACTGGACAACCGTGCAACTGGCCGCCCAGTTGACCGGCTGGCAACGCGAAGGCGGCGACGTGGCGTTCCTGATCGGCGGGGCCGACGGGCTGGACCCGGCCCTGAAGGCGCGCGCCCACACGCTGTTCAGGTTGTCCAGTCTGACACTGCCGCACGGCATGGTGCGCGTGCTGCTGGCCGAACAGCTCTATCGCGCCTGGTCGGTCACGCAGAATCACCCGTACCACCGCGCCTGAAAAGCCGCGGCACCCACGCGGCGCGGCGGACGTTCGCTGGCCGGCGGCGGCGCGTACAATCGACGCCACTCCGAATCTCATCCCGACGCCACATCGTGCGTGCCCCGCGGCATATCGCGCCGTCACGCGCTGGCGTCCTTTTTCGCGCCAATCCAGTGACTCACAATCTGCTCTATCTGGCTTCCCAAAGCCCGCGCCGCCGCGAACTGCTCACGCAACTGGGCGTGTCCTACGAATTGCTGCTTGCCGATGCGGGCGAAGATGCCGAAGCGCTCGAAGCCGTGCTGCCCGGCGAATCCCCGGACGCCTACGTGCAGCGCGTCTGCACGCTGAAGGCCGACGCCGCGCTGCAGCGCCGGATCCGCCGCGCGCTGCCCGATGCGCCGATCCTGACGTCGGACACCACGGTCTGCCGCGACGGCGAGATTCTCGGCAAGCCGGCCGATGCGACAGATGCGGCGCGCATGCTGTCTACGCTGTCCGGCACCACGCATCGGGTGCTGACCGCGGTCACCGTGGTGTCCGCGTTGGGCAAGCGCCATGCGTTGTCGATCTCGCACGTCACTTTCCGGGCCATGACCGCCGCCGAAATCGACGCCTACGTGGCCAGCGGCGAGCCGCTGGGCAAAGCCGGCGCCTATGGCATCCAGGGCCGCGCGGCGGAATTTGTCGAGCGAATCGACGGTAGCTATTCGGGTATCATGGGCTTGCCCTTGTTCGAGACGGCGGCGCTGCTGCGCGAGGCGGGTCTGCGCTTCTGATCCGCCTGCCGACACGCCGCACAAGGGCGCAGGGGTCTAACGCCCGGGCGCTTCCCGGGCGACAACAACAAGCGCCGGCAGACCGGCGACGCGCCAACATGCGAACCCAATCGCTATGACCGAAGACATCCTCGTCAACATCACGCCGCAAGAAACCCGCGTAGCCATCGTGCAGCAGGCGGCCGTGCAGGAACTGCATGTCGAACGCACGCTCACGCGCGGGCTGGTCGGCAATATCTATCTTGGCAAGGTCGTGCGCGTACTGCCGGGCATGCAATCGGCATTCATCGATATCGGACTCGAACGCGCCGCATTCCTGCACGTGGCCGACATCTGGCACCCGCGCGACGGCAGCGACAAGAACAGCGCACCACTGGCCATCGAGAAAACGCTGTTCGAAGGCCAGGCGCTGATGGTGCAAGTCATCAAGGATCCGATCGGCACCAAGGGCGCGCGGCTTTCCACGCAAGTCAGCATCGCGGGCCGCACGCTGGTCTACCTGCCGCAGGATCCGCACATCGGCATTTCCCAGCGCATCGAAGGCGAAGTGGATCGCGAAGCGCTGCGCGCGCGCGTGCAAGGGCTGGTGCCCGCCGATGAACGCGGCGGCTTCATCGTCCGCACCATCGCCGAAGAAGCCAGCGACGAAGAACTGGGCAATGACATCGCCTATCTGCGCAAGATCTGGGGCACGATCCGCCTGAACGCCACCACGCAGCCGGCGCCGAGCCTGCTTTATCAGGACCTGAACCTGGCGCAGCGGGTGCTGCGCGATTTCATCAACGACGCCACCGGCGTCATCCAGGTGGATTCGCGCGAGAACTACCAGAAGCTTCTGGAGTTTGCGCAGGAATACACGCCGGCCGTGCTGTCGCGCCTGTCGCACTACACGGGCGAGCGGCCCGTTTTCGACCTGTTCAATATCGACGCCGAAATCGAGAAGGCACTGTCGCGGCGCGTCGACCTGAAGTCTGGCGGCTATCTGATGATCGATCAGACCGAAGCGATGACGACGATCGACGTGAATACCGGCGGCTACGTCGGCGCGCGAAATTTCGACGACACGATTTTCAAGACGAACCTCGAAGCCGCGCACACCATCGCCCGGCAACTGCGCCTACGCAATCTGGGCGGCATCATCATCATCGACTTTATCGATATGGAGAACGCCGAGCACCGCGATGCCGTGCTGTCGGAACTCAAGCGCGCGCTGTCGCGCGACCGCACCCGTATCACGGTCAACGGCTTCTCGCAGCTCGGCCTGGTGGAAATGACGCGCAAGCGCACGCGGGAATCGCTGGCGCACGTGCTGTGCGAACAATGCCCCGTATGCACCGGCAAGGGCCAGGTCAAAACGCCGCGCACGGTGTGCTATGACATCCTGCGCGAAATCATGCGCGAATCGCGCCAGTTCAATCCACGCGAATTCCGTATCCTGGCGTCGCAGGAAGTGATCGACCTGTTTCTCGAGGAAGAAAGCCAGCATCTGGCAATGCTCGGCGACTTCATCGGCAAGCCGATCTCGCTGCAGGTGGAATCGACCTTCCACCAGGAACAGTACGACATCATTTTGATGTAACGCGCGACGGGAAGCGCGGCCGCCGTGCGCGGCCTTCCCTGCGCCGAATTCCACCGCCTTCCGCCGCACCTCTACCGCGTTCGTCCTCCCCCCGTTCAGCGCCCGCGCCGTACATACAGATCCGTGACGTCCAGCATGCACGCGTCCGCGACGGTGTACTCGCTGGGGCGCTTGCGTATGCGGTTGATCGCCACGTGCCTTGCGGTCGGATGATGGCCGTCGAAGAACCTGTGCGACTGGCCTTCGATGATGCGTGGCCGATCATGTTCGAACTGCAGGTTGAAAGTCCTCGGGATCAGGCCCGAGTAATGGTTCGTATATTGCGCCCGCTTGCAGCCGCGCTGGCGCAGACAGGCCTGGATCCGTTGGCCGATATAAGTGCTGGGCCACCCGCATCGCAACATGCTGGCCGCGCCGTCGCCGCCGAATATGGTCACGTCATAGTCGCGCCATTGGTGCCCGCGCGGCATTTTCTTCTCGATTACGCCAATATTGGCCTCGAGCATCTGGTCGGTATCGAAGTGCGCGGCCACCAGCGTCTGGCCTGAGCCGTGGATTCCGAAGACGCCGATGCAGGTCTGCACGGCGGGCATCGACAAAGACAGGCCGCGCGTGGGAAACACGCCATATTGGCCCTGAAAGACAACGACTCGGTTCATCGCGGCGATTCCTCTATCCCATCTGGAACGAAAGTGGCTCGGAGACAACCCGAAGCAGCGTAGGGAGATTCGGGCCACGCCGCCGTGATCTGGGACAGACCGCGCGTCGCCCCACCGATCCCGCGGCCGCGGTCCGGCCGTTCACGGAAGTCCTGCCCCGTCATCGTTCTGTCACGCGCTCCCCCCAGAATGCGCAGGTCATTCAAGCAAGGAGTCGACATGACGCATGCAATCGAAGTCCGCGGCCTGAGCAAGTCGTTCCGCGCGGACCGCAAGGCGCTTGACGATGTCACGCTGCACATCGCACCGGGCGAAATGGTCGCGCTGCTGGGTGCATCGGGTTCCGGAAAGTCGACGCTGCTGCGCCATATGGCCGGCTTTGTCACCGGCGACGCCGGCGCCGGCGAGATCCTCGTCAACGGCCGCGTCGTGCAACGCAACGGCCGCCTGGCGCGCGATGTGCGCCGTGTGCGCGCGGAAATCGGATTCGTGTTCCAGCAATTCAACCTGGTCGGGCGTTTGCCAGTCATCACCAACGTGCTGGTGGGCCTGCTCACGCGCGTGCCGAAATGGCGCAGCCTGATCCGCTTTTTCAAGGCCGATGAAGTGCAGGCCGGGCTCGATGCTTTGGCCCAAGTTGGTATAGACGACTATGCGTTTCAGCGCGCCTCGACGTTGTCTGGCGGACAGCAGCAACGTGCGGCCATCGCGCGCACGCTGGTGCAGAACGCGCGCGTGATCCTGGCCGACGAGCCGATCGCATCGCTCGATCCGGAGTCGTCGCGCCGCGTGATGTCGTTGCTGGCGCAGATCAATCGCACGCGCAAGGTGGCCGTGGTGGTGTCGCTGCATCAGGTCGACGTGGCGATGCGCTACTGCCCGCGTGTAGTGGCGCTGCGCCAGGGCAAGGTGGTCTACGACGGCCCGTCGGCCGCGCTCACGCCAACCATGCTGCGCGACCTCTATGGCACCGAGGCCGAGGAACTGCTGCACGACACCGTGGCGGACGAACCTGCGCCCGGCGAGGGCATGCCCGCGCCCGTCATGGTCAGGATGGACCTGGCCGCCGCCTGAACCCGAATTTCCCGTCTTACCGACCGCGTTTTCCCCATCAGACTTTCCAACGGAGTTTTCGATGCTTCGCAGAACCTTTCTCGCCGTGGTGGCTTCGGGTGTCATGGCGCTGCCCGCCTTCGCCCAGGACGCCAAGACCCTGAACATCGGCTTTATCTCGACCGAATCGTCGTCGAACCTCAAGAACGCCTGGCAACCGGTGATCGACGACCTGAGCAAGACGCTCGGCGTGCAGGTCAAGCCGTTCTTCGCCTCCGACTACGCCGGCATCATCGAAGGCATGCGCTTCAACAAAGTGCAGATCGCTTGGTTCGGCGACAAGTCGGCCATGGAAGCGGTGGACCGCGCCAATGGCGAAGTGTTCGCCTCGGTGATCGACAAGGACGGCAATCCGGGCTACTGGTCGCTGCTGATCGTGCGCAAGGACAGCGACCTGAAATCGGTCGAAGACGTGATCAAGCACGGTAAGGAGCTGTCGTATGGCGCCGGCGATCCGAACTCGACCTCGGGCACCGCGGTGCCGGGCTACTACCTGTGGGCCGCCAACAAGGTGGATCCGAAGTCGCTGTTCAAGGCCGTGCGCATCAGCAACCACGAAACCAATCTGCTGTCCGTGCTGAACAAGCAGGTCGATGTGGCCGTGAACAACACCGAGAACTTCGAGCGCTATCGCATCAACACCGGCAAGAATGCCTACGACGAAGTGCGCGTGCTGTGGAAGTCGCCGCTGATCCCGGCCGATCCGCTGGTCTATCGCAAGGACCTGTCGCCGGACATGAAGAAGAAGATCCAGGACTTCTTCGTCAACTACGGCAAGGGGCCGAATGCCGCGCGCGAAAAGGAAACGCTGGCCGCGCTGACCTACCGCGGCTTCCGTCCGTCGACCGACGCGCAACTGGTGCCGATCCGCCAGATCGAACTGGCCAAGGAAAAGGCCAAGATCGAATCGGACGGCACGCTGGCTGCTGCCGACAAGGAGAAGAAGCTGGCTGATGTCACGCGCCGTCTGGCCGAACTCGACAAGGCCGTCAGCACGCAGTAAGTCGTTATGAAGGCCGACGGCGCCGCATGCGTGGCGCCGTCGGCTTTGCCACTTTTCAGCCCCTGTTTTACTTTCGGATTGCCCCCATGACCGCCACCGCCAAGCCTGGCCTGCCCCCTTCGCCACAGAGTTCTGTCCGGCCGCCGCGCACATCGCTATCCGTGATGTTCATCTGGGCGATCGTGCTGGCCATGCTCGCCATGTCCTGGCAAGGCGCCGACATGCGTCCGCTGGACCTGCTGCGCGACTCCGGCAACATGGCAAAGTTTGCCGCGGACTTCTTCCCGCCCAACTTCCGTGACTGGCAGACCTATCTCGACGAAATGCTGGTGACTGTCCAGATCGCGCTCTGGGGCACCGCGCTGGCCGTGTTCATGGCCGTTCCGCTGGGCCTGCTGTGCTCGGCGAACATCGTGCCGGTGTGGGTGTACCAGCCCGCGCGCCGCATCATGGACGCTTGCCGCGCCATCAACGAAATGGTGTTTGCGATGTTGTTTATCGTCGCGGTCGGGCTGGGGCCGTTTGCCGGCGTGCTGGCGATCTGGATCCACACGATGGGCGTGCTGGCCAAGCTGTTTGCCGAAGCGGTCGAGGCGATCGATCCGCGTCCCGTGGAAGGCGTGCGCGCCACCGGTGCAGGGCCGATCGAGGAAATCGTCTATGGCGTGATTCCTCAGGTGCTGCCGCTGTGGCTGTCGTTCGCGCTGTATCGCTTTGAATCGAACGTGCGCTCGGCGTCGGTGGTGGGCATCGTCGGCGCGGGCGGCATCGGCACAGTGCTGTGGGAGATCATCCGCAGCTTCCAGTACGCGCAGACTTGTGCGGTGATGATCATCATCATCCTGTTCGTGGTTGCCATCGACGTGATTTCCGCGCAGATCCGCAAGGTGCTGGTATGAGCATGCTGACGCTCGAACGCATCGCTGGCCTGTTCGCACAGCACGGCACGGCCTACTACGGCGGCGAGGCCATCAGCCAGACCGCGCACGCGCTGCAATGCGCGCAACTGGCCGAACAGGCCGGCGAGCGCGAAGCGCTGATCGTCGCCGCGTTGCTGCACGACATCGGCCATCTGATGCTCGCGGAAAGCAGCACGACCGACATGCGCCACCAGGAAGCCGGCGCCGATGCGCTGTCGACGCTGTTCGATGCCGACGTCACCGAGCCGGTGCGTCTGCATGTGGCCGCCAAGCGCTACTTGTGCGCGACGGATCCGGGCTACTTCGAAACGCTGTCGCCGGTGTCTGTGCACAGCCTGCAACTGCAGGGCGGCGTGTACGACGGCACCCAGGCCGCCGCCTTCGCGGCCACGCCGCACGCACTGGAAGCGGTGCGCCTGCGCCGCTATGACGATCTGGCAAAGGTTGTCGATCTGGCCACGCCGTCGCTGGACCACTATCTCGACATGGCTGCGCGCTGCATGCGCACGGCATAGCTCCACCGATTCCCGCGCAGACGCGCACGCGGCGCACGCCGCGCCGAAGCGATGCACGCCTCGGCGCGGCGGTTCAGGTCAGCGCATCGCGTAAATCGAAAATGCCGGGTGGGAAGGTATGCGGCGTCGGCAGGTCAAACGCCGGCGCTTAGGGCCAGCGTGCTGCGGCCACGCGCGAGGAAATGCAATCGGCGCAACGCAGCGCGATCCGCGCGATCCGTCCCCGCAGCACCGCGCTCAGGCGCGTCCAGACGTCACCAGTTGCGAGAACGCCGCCGCCGCGACATCGAGCGCACCGCTGTTGTCGATCTCGACCAGCCGCACGCCTTCGGGCACGTCGAACGGTTGCGTGGCGCGTGCCAGACGTTGCGCGATCGCGGCTTCCGATTCGCGTCCGCGCTGGCGCAGACGCACCGCGAGCACTTCGGGATTCACGCGCACATGCACGGCGCAAAGCCCTGGATAGCGCGCCGCGGCAATCGGCAGATATTCGCGCGATCCATTGACCACGACATTGAGGCCGCGGGCAAGCCATTGTTCGATTTCCACGCCGATGCCGTAGTGCAGCCCGTGGCTGTGCCAATGCAAGGCCATGCATCCCAGATCGACACGCCGATGAAACTCGTCGGCGCTCAACGCCACGGACGCCTCGCTGGCGTCCGCGGCGCGCGTGATATAGCGATGCGCGACCAACACCGGATCGGACCGATGCAGGCGTTCACGCAGCGCGCACAGCAGAGAATCCTTGCCGCTGCCCGATGGGCCCATCACGTAGAACAGGCCGCTGCCGTCGCTTGTCTTCGGCGGGTTCATGACGCCAGATACACCGCGCCAGCGCCATCCCTGACCGCGCCGTCGAATCGATAGTGGCGCCCGGCCACGAAGTCTGCGCCGGGGTCAGCCTGCACGTAGACGCTGATGCCATCGACATGCAGCGGTGCGTCCGGCTGCGCACCGGCTTCGGTCAGCATGCGCAGCGCCAGCGTCTGGCTGGCGGCGTCGAGCTGGCCCGTCAACGTGATATGGAATGTGAACGTATCGAACACGTACGGATAGCCCCACTGTTCCAGCATGTCGCGCTGCGCCGCGTCGAGCCTGGCGGGATTTCGCCGGGCGATGTCGTGGGCAGTCGGCGGTGCGCGGAAGCGATCGAAGTCGCGCACGCAGTCATCGGCTAGCCGGTGCATCTGTCGGCCGCCATGGCCTTCGGCATCGGCCAGACACCACGCAAGGAAACCGCGCAGTGCGCGCAGCGACAACGGCGCATCGAATGCCGCGCGGCCCCGCGCGAAATCGCGCGCCGCGCGATCGAGCATCGCCGGGTCGGTGCCTTGGGCCAGCCGGAACGGCGGCTTCAGGGTCGCGTGCAACGCGTAGTGCGCCGGCGCGGCGACCCACTCGGCGGGACGTTGCGCGATGCGCGGCGACAGCGGCACGTCGGTGCCAGTATCGGCATCGCGGCCCAGCCACTGCGCGCCAATGCTGCGGAACGGCTCGGACGGCGACAGATAGATCGCGTAGCGATGTGCGGTCTTGCTCATGCCGCCAGACTGCCTGCGTCGGCCAGGTCGATCAATGGCAGCGCCGTGGTCGCATGACGCAATTCGCCATTGACGATGGCGCCGCACACGCGCGGCAAACCGGGATGGCTGTCATCGACGAGGATCGCGTCGGCGCGCATGCCCGGCACCAGCGCGCCACGATCGCGCAGGCCCGCGGCGCGCGCCGGATTGCGCGACACCAGATGCCATGCCTCGGGCAATGCGCAGACGCCCAGTTGCGCCAGCTTGAATGCTGCCTGCAGCGGCGCAGGATAGTAGTAGTCGGACGCCAGTACCGTGCATAGCCCGGCCGCCACCATTTCGGTGGCATTCGGCGCGCCGGTATGACTGGTGCCGCGCAGCACGTTGGGCGCACCGAACACTGTTTCGTCGCCGATCTGGCGCGCCATCGCGGCCACATCGACGGTGAGCGGGAATTCCGCGATCGAGCAGCCCTGGCGATGATAGTGCTGACGCGTGGCGCCGTCGGGGTCGTCGTGCGAAGCCACGGGCAGATGCGCGGCGCGCGCGGCGGCGATCAGGCGCGACATGGCAGCCGGCACATCCTGCGCATGGCGGCTGGCCGCGCGCAGACGATTGCGGAATGCCTCCATGTCGCACTCGGCGCGTTCGGCATATTGCGCCACCTTCTTGTCGTCGCTCATGCGGCGCGCCATCGTCGGCAGATGGTCATTGATCGCCAGCAGCCCGATGCGGCCGTCGGCGATCCACTGCAACGCGGTTTCCACGCCGGCCAGGTGATACGCCTCGAAGCGCAGATGCACCTTGTGCGATGCACCCAGCACCGGTTGCAGCTGCGCCAGCGCATCGAACATGCGCAGCGCGTAGGCCTCGCCACGCAGCCCGCCTTCCCATGACAGCGTCACGCCGTGGAATTCGGTGGTGATGCCGTGCGCCAGCAACTGCCGGTCGACATCGATCAGCGCGGGGCCGTATGGAAAACTCACGCCCGGCCGCGGCATTACCGCGCGCTCGAACGCGTCACCATGGATATCGACAATGCCGGGTAGGACGAGCAGATCCCGCGCGTCGATGGCAACGCCGGCGTCGGCGTCACGCTGCGCGATCTTGCCGTGCTCGAACGCCAGCGTGGCGGGGGCGATGCCGGCGGCGCCAAGTACCCGGCGGCCGGTGATCCCGCGCAGCGGGACCGAATAGGAGGAGGTTGTCGTATGCATGGGCATTACGTTAGCTGCGTCAGATGACAGACGGATGTCTAGACCAATACGACTGTGCCGCCACACCGCGCGGCAGGTCTGTCAGTCGTTGTCGGACACCGTAAGCTGCACCCAGTCGCCGGCAAAGCGGGTCACGCTGTATTGCACGGGCGCGCCGTCGATATCGACATTGAGCGCCTCCACCTGCAGCACGGGGCGCGTCTTGGGCTGGTTCAACAGGCGCGCGACCGGCGCGCTGGGCATGGCCGCCGTGATGCGCGACCACTTGCGCGTGTAGTCGGCGATGCCGTACTGCGCCAGCGCGCGCGAGATCGACTGCGTGGTGCGCAGCCGCGCTTCCAGTTCGGGGAAGCGCCTCGGATCGAAATAATGCTCGGCCACGTCGATGGTGCGATTTTCAGCCTTGCCGACCATCTGCACGCGCAGCACTTCGGCTGTGCGCGACAGGCCAAGGTGCTTGCTCACCTCGGGCGCGCGGACCACCTGGCTCTCGACGATCTCCAGATGGCCGCGCATGCCCTGCGCTGCGAGGTTCTGCGAAAAGCGCGTGCGGCGGCCGATCGCGTAGTCGATCGCGTGCTCCTGCACGAACGTGCCGCGCCCTTGCTCGATGCGCACCAGGCCGCTCAGTTCCAGTTCGCCCATGGCGCGGCGAATGGTATGGCGGTTCACGCTGAAGCGCGTGGCCAGTTCGGGCTCCGGCGGCAACTGCTCGCCGGGGCCATAGAGTTTGTTGCGGATGTCTTCCGCCAGCGCCTCGCCAATCTGGCGCCATACGGCCACACCGGAGCCACGTTCCACTTCCCGTTCGGACATCTTTGCTCTGCTCGTCATCAAGCGTTCATGGGTTTCGTGCGATTGTGCCTCATACCCGCCGCATCCGCCGCGTGCCCGACCAAAGCCCCGCCGCGTCACGAAACCGACATCTGGCTGTGGTCTATTATCGCCGTGTTGTGTTAGTGTACATCTAAACGTATAGACGTATAGGGGTGATCATGCAAAGCGAAAACGCCAACCAGGCGAATGCGGCGCGCGCCGCATGGCTACGGGTGCTGGCGCTGGCCCGGTCGGACGCACTCGATGCGGCCTTTCAACGCCTGGCCGAAGCGCAAGCGCTGCCGGCCTACCGGCTGCTGCGCAAGCCGGAGTCGGGCATGGCGATGGTGCGCGCCCGCGCCGGCGGCACCGGCGCGCAGTTCAACCTTGGCGAGATGTCGGTGACACGCTGCGCCGTGGTGCTCGACCAGACCGGCGACGAGGCCGCCACCGCGGGCGTGTCCTATGTGCAGGGACGCGGCGCGCGCCACGCCGAACAGGCTGCCGTGCTCGATGCGCTGTTGCAGCGCGCCACCTGGCATCGGCGCGTGCAGGAAATCGTCATCGCGCCGCTCTCGCAGGCGCTCGACGAGCGTGCCGCGCAGCAGGCCGCAGTTGCCGCGCAAACCCGCGTGGAGTTTTTCACGATGGCCCGCGGAGAGGATTGAGATGTCATCGACACAAATCACCATGCAAGCCCCGGCCACCTCGCTGCTGCCCGGTTTCGACAATCCGGTCGATGACGCGCAGGCGGTGTTCCGCGCCGCGCTGGAAGCGTTCGCGCATCCCGGGCGCCTTGAAACGCTGCCGGCCGACAGCGGCCAACCCGAAGGACTGTCGCCGGCGCTCACCGCACTGTTGCTGACACTGGCCGATCCCGACACGCCGGTATGGCTGCCGGCCGACGTTCCCGCCGCCGCCCGTGCCTTCCTGCGCTTTCATTGCGGCTGCCCGCTGGTCGACGACGTGGCGCAAGCCACCTTCGTGTGCGTGCCCGACGGCCACGCCATGCCACGCCTGGCCGATTGCGCGCAGGGTCTGCCCGCGTATCCCGACCGATCGGCCACGCTGATCGTGGAAGTGGCGTCGTTGCACGACGGCGACACGCTGACGCTTGCCGGGCCGGGCATCGAAGCTACGCAGACGCTGCATGTCGGCGGTCTGCCTGCCGATTTCCGCGCGCAATGGCGCGCCAACAACGCGACTTTTCCGCTTGGCGTCGATCTGCTGCTGGCCAGCGGCCGGCAATTCTGCGCGATGACGCGCACCACGCGCGTGGAGGACTGACATGTATGTAGCCGTCAAGGGAGGCGAACGCGCCATCCTCAATTCCTACCGGATGCTCGACGCCTATCGCCGTGGCGACACGTCGGTGCCCGAACTCACGCTGGCGCAGATTCGCGAGCAGATGCCGCTGGCCGTGTCCCGCGTGATGGCCGAAGGGTCGCTCTATGATCCGCACCTGGCCGCGCTGGCAATCAAGCAGGCGGCAGGCGACCAGATCGAGGCGATCTTTCTGCTGCGCGCCTACCGCACCACGCTCGCGCGTTTCGGCTACACGCAGGCGCTGGACACCGGCAAGATGAAGCTGCAGCGCCGTATCTCGTCGACCTTCAAGGACGTGCCCGGCGGGCAGGTACTGGGGCCGACCTACGACTACACGCAGCGCCTGCTCGACTTCTCGCTCGAAGCGGGCCGTGACCCCGAAGCGCTGCCGCCGTCGCCGCAGCCGCTGCCGACCGGCATGCCGCGCGTGACCGGCCTGCTCGAAGCCGAAGCGCTGGTCGAGGCCGACGCTGTGCCGGCTGGCGACCCCGCCCCGCCCGATCTGACGCGCGAGCCGCTGACGTTCCCCGCGGATCGTCCCGCGCGCCTGCAGAACCTGGCGCGCGCCGACGAAGGCTTTCTGCTGGCGATGGGTTACTCCACGCAGCGCGGCTACGGCAACTCGCACCCGTTTGCTGCCGAGATCCGCTACGGCAGCACCGAAGTGGAAATGTTCATCGAGGAACTCGGCTTCGCCATCACCATCGGCGAGGTGGAACTCACCGAATGCCAGATGGTGAGCCAGTTTGCCGGCAATGCCGACGAAGCGCCGCGCCTGACGCGCGGCTATGGGCTGACGTTCGGCTACAACGAGCGCAAGGCGATGTCGATGGCATTGGCCGATCGCGCGATGCGTGCGGCCGAGCTGGGTGAAGCTGCCGACAATCCGGCCAACGATATCGAATTCATGCTGTACCACAGCGACAACGTCGAAGCGTCCGGCTTCGTGCAGCACTTGAAGCTGCCGCACTACGTGGATTTCCAGGCCAATCTCGAACTGCTGCGCCGTCTGCGCGCCGAGCAGGACCCGAACGCCACGCCCACATCCGCGCCCACGCCGCAACCGCAACCGTCGCAAGAGGAGTCGCTGGCATGAACGCCCACGCCGCCACACCAGACACCGCCGTCGCGCGCGACGAGCATTACAACTTTGGCTATCTGGACGAATCGACCAAGCGCATGCTGCGCCGCGCGCTGTTGAAAGCGGTGGCGATCCCCGGCTACCAGGTGCCGTTCGGCAGCCGCGAAATGCCGCTTCCCTATGGCTGGGGCACCGGCGGCATTCAGGTGACCGCCGCCATCATCGGCCGCCAGGACGTGCTCAAGGTGATCGACCAGGGATCGGACGACACCACGAACGCGATCAACATTCGCCGCTTCTTCGGCCGCGTGACCGGCGTGCAGACCACCGAACGCACAGCCGAGGCCAGCATCATCCAGACGCGCCACCGCATTCCCGAAACGCCGCTGCGCGCCGGACAGACGATGGTCTATCAGGTGCCCATCCCCGAACCGCTGCGCTGGCTGGAGCCGAGCGAAACCGAAACCCGCACGATGCACGCGCTGGCCGAATACGGGTCGATGCATGTGAAGCTCTATGAAGACATCGCGCACCACGGCCATATCGCCACGACGTACGACTACCCGGTCATCGTCAATCAGCGTTACATGATGCGCCCGTCGCCGATTCCGAAATTCGACAACCCGAAGCTGGACCGCAGCCCGGCACTGATGCTGTTTGGCGCGGGCCGCGAGAAGCGCGTCTACGCGGTGCCGCCGTACACGTCGGTCAAGAGCCTCGATTTTGTCGACCATCCGTTCACCGTCGAGAAATGGTCGAGCTGCTGCGCGCAATGCGGCGCCACCGACAGCTATCTCGACGAAATCATCACCGACGATGCAGGCACGCGCATGTTCGTGTGCTCGGACACCGAATACTGCGCCGATCGCCAGGCCGCGCTGGCCGTCAAACACGCCGCCGGAGACTCGCAATGAACGCCACACCCCTGCTTTCCGTCCGCAACCTGACGCACACCTGGGATGGCGTGCATGGCTGCCACGATGTCGACTTCGACCTGTATCCCGGCGAAGTGCTGTGCGTGGTGGGCGAATCGGGATCGGGCAAAAGCACGCTGCTGCAGGCGCTGTCGATGCAGGTCAAGGCACAGCGCGGCAGCGTCAGTTACGACATGCGCGAAACCGGGCTGACCGATCTCGGCGGGCTGTCCAGCGCGCGCATGCGCCTGCTGGCGCGCACCGACTGGGGCTTTGTGCGCCAGCACGCGCGCGACGGCCTGCGTATGCAGGTCAGCGCCGGCGCCAATATCGCCGAGCGCCTGATGGCCGTCGGCAATCGCCATTATGGCGATCTGCGCGAGATCGCCGGCGCGTGGCTGGAAAAGATGGAGATCGATCTGGCGCGGCTTGACGACGTGCCCAGCACGTTCTCGGGCGGCATGCAGCAGCGCCTCCAGATCGCGCGCAATCTGGTGACCCATCCGCGCCTGGTCTTCATGGACGAGCCGACCGCCTCGCTCGACGTATCGGTGCAGGCGCGCCTGCTGGACCTGTTGCGCCGGCTGGTGACCGACCTGGGCCTGGCCGCGATCCTGGTCACGCATGACCTGGCAGTGGCGCGCCTGCTGGCGCATCGCACGCTGGTGATGCAGGGCGGCCGCGTGGTGGAGCAGGGCCTGACCGACCAGATTCTCGACGACCCGCAGCACCCTTACACGCAGCTGCTCGTTTCCTCCATCCTGCAAGGCTGACCATGATGCACGCAGATACCCGCAAGCTGATCGAGGTGCGAGGCCTCGGCAAGATGTTCACGCTGCACAACCAGGGCGGCATCCGGCTGCCCGTGCTGCAGGCGATCGATTTCGATGCATCGCGCGGCGAATGCCTGGTGCTGTCGGGCCGCTCCGGCACGGGCAAGAGCACGCTGCTGCGCTGCCTGTACGGCAACTACCTGGCCACCGAAGGCACCATCCGTCTGCGCGATACCAGCGCCGCGGGCGAGCCGTGGGTCGAGCTGACCAACGCGCCCGAACAGCGCGTGCTGAAGCTGCGCCGCGATGTGATCGGCTATGTCTCGCAGTTCCTGCGCGCCATTCCACGCGTGTCCGCGCTCGATGTCGTGGCCGATCCGCTGCAGCAACGTGGCGCCAGTCACGAGGAGGCGCGCGCCCGGGCCGCGGTGCTGCTCGAACGTCTGAACCTGCCGCGCCGTCTGTGGGATTTGCCGCCGGCGACGTTCTCCGGCGGCGAGCAGCAGCGCGTGAACATCGCGCGCGGCCTGATCGGCGGCCACCCGATCCTGCTGCTCGACGAGCCGACCGCTTCGCTCGATGCCGACAACCGCGCCGTGGTGATCGCGCTGATCCGCGAAGCACTGGCCGAAGGCCGCGCACTGATCGGCATCTTCCACGACGAAGCGGTACGCGACGCGGTTGCCACGCGCGCGCTGCCACTGCAACCCGTGGCGGCTGCCAATGCCTGAAGCATCGGCCGGGTCGCGTCGGCGCGCCAGCAGAGCCGATCGTCCCGGTCGCCAGATCGAACATTCGCCCCTAATGACCATATAGCCCGAAGCGCCCTGATCGCCCCTCGCACTCAGGCGCGCCGGGATCGCCCTCAGCCACTGCCCCGAACCTGAAACGGAACCGGACATGTCCACCACGTACCTCACGCACGCGACGCTCGTTCTTCCAGATCGCGTGCTGCACGACGGCGCCCTGCTGATCGACGATGGCCAGATCGCCGCCATCGATCCCATTTCGGCGCCCGCCCATGCCAGCGTCATCGACCTGCGCGGCCACACCGTGATGCCGGGCCTGATCGATGTGCATTGCGACGCCATCGAAAAGGAAGCCGAACCGCGCGCCAATGTGCTGTTTCCGCTCGATTTTGCCGTCGCGCAGGTCGATCGCCGCAACGCGGCGGCCGGCATCACCACGCCATATCACGCGCTATCTTTCGCCAGCAACCAGTTTGGCGTGCGCAACAATGACACGGCCGCCACACTGGTGCGCACCGTGGCCGGCTACCGCGCGCACAGCCTGGTCGACAACCGCATCCATTGCCGCTACGAAGTGACCGACGCCGCCGCGGTGCCGGTGCTCGAAATGCTGATGGAAGAAGGCGTGGTCGATCTGCTGTCCGTGATGGATCACTCGCCGGGCCAAGGGCAGTTCAAGACGATGGACGCGTATCTGTCCTACATGATGGGCAACCACGGCATGAGCCGCGAAGAGGCGGCCGACGCCGCCGCGAGTAAAGCGGCCGAACTCGATGGCGCGACCGATCGCGTGAATCGGCTGATCGCCAAGGCGCACGCACTGCGCATTCCCACTGCCAGCCATGACGACGATTCGCCGCAGCGCATCGCCGCGATGCAATCGCTCGGCGTGCGCATGAGCGAATTCCCGATCAACCTGGAAACGGCGCGTGCAGCGGCCACGCACGCGCTGCCGACGATTCTCGGCGCGCCCAATGTGTTGCGCGGCAAGAGCCAGAGCGGGTCGATGCGGGCCATCGACGCGATCCATGCAGGCGTGGGCAACATCCTGTGTTCGGACTATCAGCCGTCGACCCTGATCGCCGCCGCGTTTGCCGCCGCGCGTCTGGCCGATCTGCCACTGAACGAGGCACTGGCGCTGGTCAGCGCCAACCCGGCCGACGCGTGCCAGCTCGATGATCGCGGCCGCCTTGCGCCGGGCAAGCGCGCCGACGTGATTGCCGTGGCCAGTGTGGCCGGACAGCCGCTGGTCACGCACACGTGGTCGGCCGGCCGGCTGGTGTTCGCCGCCGGTTATCCGCCCGTGCATGCCGCCGCGCCGCGCGCGGCTGCGCTGCAGGCCGTGGCCTGAGCTGAAGCTTAATTCGGCATTCGCAAAAAGGCCGCGCGACATGCTTCGTCGCGCAGCCAGTATCGTCTCACTATAGTCGTCGCCCTTTTTCTTCGCCTGCTAGGGCTAGTCCCGATCGCATATGGCTGGCCTTTGGCAATTCATCCGCTACATTGAAGTAGGCGGAGGAAGTACGAGGGGGCCAACATGACGTCAACAAGAATCATCATGCCAGCGATGCTGGCATTTTTTTTGTGCGCGGCGTGCACCGCGCCGGGGACCACCGAAGGCCCGCAGACGTACAACGGCCCGTTTCCCGAACCCTACGCCACGCGACCCGCGCCTGCGGTGGCGCGCGCCACCCCGATCCCGGCACACGAAATCGACATGAACGGCACATGCAAACGTACCGAGGAAGACGGCTTTCGCGAGGATGCGTTGGTGCGCGTGTCGCACAACGCCGTGCAGCAGCTGTCCTGGAAACTCTGGGTATCGCGCCGCGGCTCTTGCCACTTCGATCTGTCGGAATTCAAACAGGTACAGCAAACGCCGCATATCGAACTGCATGCCGTCGACGGCAGCGGCTGCACGCTGATGGTTTGGCAGGATCCGCGCCGCATCACGCTGGCCCACGCGCATTGCGAAAAACACTGCACGCCCGGCATCTACGATGAGGCGTGGCCAGTGCTGTTTGATCCGAAAAGCGGAGCGTGCGCGCAAGTCCGATAGCGTTCGGCCCGTTGCGGCGCCCCGGCTGTCGCGCTCGCTCCGGAGCACGCGCTGCCGGGCGGGACCGCCCCGGCAGTGCGCGGCCGATTATTTGCTCTTGGGCACCCGCCCCATCAGGAAGAACTCGTCGTTGGGACACATGCCGATGGTATTGGCCATGCGGTTGGACAGGCCGAAGAATGCGGTGATCGCGGCAATATCCCACGCGTCCTCGTCGTCCAGGCCGTGCGCGCGCAGCGCGTCGAAATCGGGCTCGCCAATCGTATGGGATTCGGTGCAGACCTTCATCGCGAAATCGAGCATCGCGCGCTGACGCGGGGTGATGTCGGCCTTGCGATAGTTGACGGCCACCTGATCAGCCACCAGCGGTTTCTTTTCGTAGATGCGCAGGATGGCGCCGTGCGCGACCACGCAATAGAGGCACTGATTCACGCCCGAGGTAGCCACCACGATCATTTCCCGGTCGCCTTTGGTCAGGTTGCCGGTCTCCTTGAGCATCAACGCGTCGTGATAGGCGAAGAAGGCGCGACATTCGTCGGGGCGATGGGCCAGCGCGAGAAACACGTTGGGAACGAAGCCGGCCTTTTCCTGGACTTCGAGTACGCGCTGGCGGATATCGTCCGGCAGCTTGGCAATCGCGGGAACCGGATAGCGGCTGATTGGCGCTGAAGCGTTGGTCATGTCTGTCTCCTCGTCGGGGTATGTTCCCCTGTTGGTACATGCCCGGCCGCAGCCCTCGCCGCGGCCATCGGATCCTTCTCCGGCTCAGTGCGCCGAAGTGGCGAACTGGATACGGTGCAGGCCGGCGTACAGGCCGTTGGCGGCCAGCAGGTCGGCGTGGCTGCCCTGCTCCGCCACGCGACCCTGCTCCAGCACCACGATGCGGTCGGCGTTTTCGATCGTCGACAAACGGTGGGCGATCACCAGCGTAGTGCGGCCCACCATCAGCGATTCCAGCGCGGCCTGAACCTGGCGCTCGGATTCGGAATCGAGCGCGGAAGTGGCTTCGTCCAGAATCAGGATCGGTGCATCCTTGTACAACGCCCGCGCGATGGCCAGCCGCTGACGCTGGCCGCCGGACAGCTTCATGCCGTTGTCGCCGATATTGGTCTCCACGCCGTCGGGCAGGCCCTTGACCACATCGGTCAGGTACGCCGCGGCCAGCGCGCGCTCCACGCGCGCCATGTCGATCTTCTCGCGCGGATGGACGCCATAGGCCACGTTGGCGGCCACGGTGTCGTTGAACAGCACCACATCCTGGCTGACGAAGGCGATCTGGCGGCGCAGGTCCGCCAGGCCAAACTGGTCGATGGGCCGGCCATCGAGCACGATGCGGCCTTCGGTGGGATCGAAGAAGCGCGGCAACAGATTCACCAGCGTGGTCTTGCCGCTGCCCGACGGCCCGACCAGCGCCACCACCTCGCCCGGGGCCGCGTGGAAATTCACGCGATCGAGCGCGGGGCGTCCCGCATCGCCATAGCGGAAGCCGACGTTTTCAAACACGAGGTCGCCGGTGGCGCGCTCCAGCGGCAAGCCGCCAGTCTGCGGCTCGACCGGCTCATCGATCAGCCCGAAGATCATTTCGGCGGCAGTCAGACCGCGTTGCAAAGGCTGGTTCAGGTCGGTCAGGTGCTTGAGCGGCGAAATCAGCAGCAGCATGGCCATCACGAAACCGGTGAAGCCGCCGATCGTCGTCTGGTTGCCCTGCGCCTGCACCATGGCGATGGTCAGGATGACCGATAGCGCCAGCGACGCCAGGAACGCGGTGACCGGTTGATTGAGGCCGCCAGCAACGGCCATGCGCATCGAATAACCACGCAGGCGCTCCGCCATCGTGGCAAAGCGCGCGGTTTCGTACGCCTCGCCGCCGTGCAGCTTGACCACCTTGAAACCGCCAGCCGCCTCTTCGACCACATAGGCAGCTGTATTGGTCAGGGCCTGATGCTCGCGGTTCAGGCGGCGCAGGCGGCGATTGACCTTCGACATCACAAATCCGATGGCGGGCAGCAGCACGGCCACCACCAGCGTCAGTCTCCAGTTCGTGTAGAACAGGTAGATCAGCAGCGCGAGCACGGTCAGGGAATCGCGCACCAGCGTAATCAGCACGCCGGTGAGGATCTGCATCACCTGGTTGACTTCGAAGATCACCGCGTTGATCAGCGAGGCCGCGGTGTTGCGGTGGTAGAACAGAGCGGGCGCGTGAAGCATGCGTTCGAACATCTGCATGCGCATCTTGAGCAGGACGCGATTGGAGATCAACGACAGCAGGTAGCCCGACGCAAACTGCGCAACGCCGCGCACCAGCGCCACGCCGACCAGCAGCGCGGGCACGTGCCAGAGCTTGCCGGCGTAGTCGCCGCCAAACCCCTTGTCGAGCAGATCATTGACGACCTTCGGGATGATGCCCTCGCTGGCGGCGACCAGG
The DNA here is from genome assembly GCF_008801835.1 of Cupriavidus pauculus. GTDB lineage: Bacteria > Pseudomonadota > Gammaproteobacteria > Burkholderiales > Burkholderiaceae > Cupriavidus > Cupriavidus pauculus. The sequence continues at coordinate 221,920 of NZ_VZOW01000002.1, forward strand.
GCCATGGCGAGGATGGCCAGCACAAAATTGCGCATCTCGGGCTTCAGATAGGCCCAGACGCGCTTGAGCGTGTCGGATTCCTGGGGCGTTTGCTTTTTGCTGTCGTTCACGTTGGCTCCACTTGCCAAATGGGCGCTGCGCCGACTGCCGCTAGAATGGCGGGCAATTCCGGCATGCGGGATCCCATCGCAAGCATCTATGAAAATTTCTGTCGTACTGATTACAAAAAACGAGGCACACAATATTCGGGAGTGCCTCGAGAGCGTCTCCTGGTGCGACCGCGCGATTATAGTGGACTCCGGCAGCACCGACGGCACGCTCGAGATCGCCCGCGCCATGGGTGCCGAAGTTCATGAAACGGCCACCTGGCCCGGCTTTGGCCCGCAAAAAAACCTCGCCCTGTCCAAGGCCACGAGCGAATGGGTGCTCTCGATCGATGCCGACGAACGCGTCACCCCCGAACTGCGCGACGAGATCCTCGCCGCGATCGGATCGGGCCGGTTCGACGCCTATGACATGCCCCGCCTGTCGCGTTTCTGCGGGAGGTTCATGCGCCACAGCGGATGGTATCCGGACCGTCTCACCCGCCTGTTCCGCACCGGCAAGGTGCGCTTCACCGACGACATCGTCCATGAAAACGTGATCGCCGACGGCCCCATCGGACACCTGCAAACACCGCTGTTGCACTACACCTACGACGATTTCTCCCAGGTGCTGCGCAAGGTCGATCAATATTCCACGCTTGGCGCCCAGCAGGCGTTCCGGCGCGGCAAGACGGCGTCCGTGTTCAGCGCCTGGACCCATGGAAGCTGGGCGTTCCTGCGCACCTGGCTGATCCGCCGCGGCTTTCTGGACGGCCCGCAAGGGCTGGCCGTGGCGCTGATGAACGGCCAGGCCAGTTATTACAAGTACATCAAGCTCTGGCTGTTGCAGCAGCAGGCGCGGCAGTCGTCTTCGTCAGGCGATCGACCAGTGCAGTAAAGGCCTGGGAAGTCGGGCCGAAACCCATTTGTTCGACATGACGGGCCGCGAGCGCCAATAACGTGCTGCGCAATGCGTCGTCCTGCAAGCCGCGCCGCATCGCCTCAGCCAACCCATCCACATCGCCCACCGGCACCAACAAGCCAGCGCGCCCGTCATCGAGGATTTCACGCGGGCCGGTGGGGCAGTCGGTGCTGACCACCACCTGGCCGACGGCGAGCCCTTCGAGCAGGACGTTGGGCAGCCCTTCCATCTTGGAACTGAACGCCATCAGCCGGGCACGGCGAATCCACGCGTACGGATTGGACTGGAAACCCGCAAACGTTACGCGCTCGGCGATGCCAAGGGACTGGGCCAGCGCTTCGAGTTGCGGACGCGAAGCGCCATCGCCCACCAGCACGAGGTTTTCCTCGATGCCCTGCGCCACAAGCCGCGTATAGGCGCGCAGTAACGACGTGAAATCCTTCTGGCTTTCTTCCTGGCGCCCCACGGAGACTATGAATGGGCCAGCGGGCGCGACGGCGGGATCGAGTGGCTGCTCCGCCTTCGCGCGGATGCTGGCGAGGTCGATCGCGTTGTAGAGCCGGACGAGCTTGTCCGCGGCCTCTGGTATCAGCTTGCGCGCATCCGCCAGCATGCTGTCCGTCAGCATCACCACCGCGTCGTAATCCACCTTGCACTGATGCCGCAACTTGCGCAGCTTGCGTCCGTGACCGCGCGCGAGATGTTCCACGCTGAAATGCTGGTAGCCAATCATCGGCACCGGCAGCGGCCCGGTAATGCGCGACAGCGACATGTCGTAGTCGACCACTGCGTCGTAACCGCCTGCGTTCAGTTTCTTGCGGAAACGCCGGTTCATCAGCGGCTTGCGTACGGGCGGCAGCAACGCCTCTTCATACAGCTTGCCGAGCGGCCCGAGCTTGCGCTGCTTCTTCAATTGCCGGCAGCGCGACAGCCACGGTTCCGGCGCCAGAACATGGACGTCGACGTGGGCCGGCAAGCGCGCCCGGAAGTGCGATTCCAGCTCCGGCGACGGATAGGTCACCGTCAGGCCCAGTTCGAAACGATCCGGGTCCAGCGAATTCAGCAGCGAGACCAGCGACGTTTCAATCCCGCCATGGAGGAAGTGCGTCACGTGGAACAGCACGCGTCGCCGGCGCATGCCGGCAGCCGGGTCACGATCAGGCATAGATGATCCGCACGCCATCGCCGAGCGCGCTGCGGAAGCTGGCAAGCGCCTCCTCGGACGGCGTGATCTGCCACTGCGCGCCAAGCATGGCCTCGCATTGAGCTGTCTTGTTGATATAGCTGATGCGCACCGGCACGCCGGCGCCCTTCCCGCCGTTAGCCAGATACGGCGTCAGCAGCTCGCGCAGGCGTTCGGTCGACGCATTGCCATTGAAGCCAAGGCAAACCGCCTCGGCATATCGCGCGCGCGCCGTGACTAAATCCATTACCGATTCCGCCGTGAAGCGGACCCCGCCGGTGAAAGTATCGTGCCGGGCATTGCCTTGCGCGATCAGGAGTTCGTCTTCACGGAACATGTGCCGATTGGCGTCGTACAGTTCATTGAAGACGGTCATTTCGATCTGCGCGGTGCCGTCGTCGATCATCACGATGATCAGCTTGCCGCGTTGCGTCATTTGCGTGCGGACACCCATGATGACGCCGGCGATCACCTTGCCACGCACATCGCGGCCGTATCCGCCGCCATTGCCCTGCACTTCCTTTTCCAGCGCGGCCAGCGTGCCCTTGACGAACTTGCGCACCTCGTCGCGCGACGCATCGAACAGGTGGCCCGAGAAATAGTAGCCAAGCGCCTGCTTTTCTTCCTGCAGCGTCCGCTTGGTGGACCACGCCGGCTCGTCGACCAGCTCCGGGCGATGCGCGTCGCCAGCGTCGCCCATCAGGTCGAACAACGACACCTGGTTGGCGGATTCGGCCTTCTGCTCGGCCGCTTCCATGGCGATCGACACCGAAGCCAGCAATTGCGCCCGATTCGGGTTGAGGCTGTCGAACGCGCCGGCGCGAATCAGCGCTTCGATGGTGCGGCGATTGACCTGCCGCCGGTCTACGCGCTCGCAGAAATCGAACAGATCGGTAAAGGGCCGTTCCTCGCGCGCGCGCAGGATGTCTTCGATCGCGCCCTGCCCGGACCCCTTGATCCCCCCAAGGCCATAGCGGATGGTCTTGGCGTCGGTCGGCGCGAATCGGTACTCGCTGGCGTTGACGTCGGGCGGCAGCACTTCGATCTTGTTGAGCCGGCAATCCTCGTAGAGGATCTTGACCTTGTCCGTGTCGTCCATGGCCAGCGACATATTGGCTGCCATGAATTCCGCGGGATGGTGCGCCTTGAGCCACGCCGTGTAGTAGGCCAGCAGCGCGTAGGCGGCAGCATGCGACTTGTTGAAGCCGTAGCCCGCGAATTTTTCCATCAGATCGAAGATATCGTCGGCCTGTTGCGCGCTCAGCCCGTTCTTGGCTGCACCTTCGCGGAACAGTTCGCGATGCTTGGCCATTTCCTCGGCCTTCTTCTTGCCCATGGCGCGGCGCAACAGATCGGCGCCGCCCAGCGAGTAGCCGCCGATGATCTGCGCCATCTGCATGACCTGCTCCTGGTAGACCATGATGCCGTAGGTCTCCTTGAGCACGGGCTCGACGCGCGGATCCGGGTATTCAACCTTTTCGCGACCGTGCTTGCGCGCACAGAAGCTGGGGATCAGGTCCATCGGGCCGGGGCGATAGAGCGCCACAAGCGCGATGATGTCCTCGAACCGGTCAGGCTTGGCGTCCTTTAGCATGCCCTGCATGCCACGGCTTTCCAGCTGGAATACCGCGACCGTGTTGGCGCTCTTGAGTATCTCGAAGGCGGGGCCGTCGTCCAGCGGAATCTGGCTGCAGTTCCAGTCGGCCTTGGCGGGATCGAGCCGGCGTATGTATCGCTCGGCCCAATCGAGGATCGTCAGTGTGGTCAGGCCCAGAAAGTCGAACTTGACCAGGCCTGCCGCCTCGACGTCGTCCTTGTCATACTGGCTGACCACCCCGCTCATACCATCGGTGCCCTGCGTATAGAGCGGGCAGAAATCGGTCAGGCGGCCCGGGGCGATCAGTACGCCGCCGGCGTGCATGCCGACGTTGCGCGTCATCCCTTCCACGCGCTGCGCCAGCTCCAGCAACTGGCGGACTTCTTCCTCGTTGCGCTCGCGCTCAGCCAGCGCGGGCTCTTCCTTCTTCGCCTCTTCGAGGGTAACGAGCTTGCCTGGCTTGAACGGGATCAGCTTGGCGACGCTATCGACAAAGCCATAGCCGAGATCGAGCACGCGGCCCACGTCGCGCACGGCAGCCTTTGCGGCCATGGTGCCGAACGTGGCGATCTGCGACACGGCGTCCTTGCCATACTTTTCCTTCACGTACGTGATCACGCGATCGCGACCGTGCTGGCAGAAGTCGATGTCGAAGTCGGGCATCGAAACCCGCTCGGGATTCAGGAAACGCTCGAAAAGCAGCGCGTACTTGAGCGGATCAAGATCGGTGATGCCCAGGGCATAGGCCACCAGCGAGCCCGCGCCCGAGCCGCGGCCCGGCCCCACCGGCACGCCATTGTTCTTGGCCCAGTTGATAAAGTCCGCCACGATCAGGAAGTAGCCCGGGAATCCCATCTTGATGATGGTGCCGGTCTCGAACTGGAGCCGGTCATAGTATTCGGGCCGTTTGCGTTCCCGCTCGGCTTCATCGGGAAACAGCACCGCCAGGCGCTTTTCCAGGCCGTCCTTGGCCATGAAGACCAGGTAGTCGTCCAGCGACATGCCATCGGGCGTGGGAAACAGCGGCAGCCGCGGCTTGCCAAGTTCCAGCGTCAGGTTGCAGCGCTTGGCAATCTCGACCGTGTTCTGCAGCGCGGACGGGATGTCGGCGAACAGCTCGCACATCTCGTCCTGGGTCTTGAAATACTGGTCGGTGGTGAATTTGCGCGTGCGGCGCGGATTGGCCAGCAATTCGCCTTCGGCGATACACACGCGCGCCTCATGCGCGGTGAAGTCATCCGGCGTCATGAACTGGACCGGATGCGTGGCGACGACCGGCAACTGCAGCGCGGCGGCCAGCTGCACCGCCTGTTGGACATATGCCTCGGTGCCCGGATGCCCCGCGCGCTGCAATTCGATATAGAAGCGCTGCGGAAAAACGCGCGCCCAGTGCTGTGCGGCGCGGCGCGCGCCGTCGGCGTTGCCGTTGGCCAAAGCCTGGCCGACATCGCCGCCCATTGCGCCGGACAGCGCGATCAGGCCCGTTGCCAGGGGCAGGCCTTCCTCGCCCGGCTCTTCGAACCAGGCCGGTTCGAATTCGGCGCGGCCACGGTGCTGATTGCCCAGCCAGGCGCGCGACAGCAGCGCGCAGAGATTGAGATAGCCAATGCGGTCCTGGACAAGCAGCAGCATGCGTGCGGGCTTGTCGCGATCGTCGGCGTTGGTCAGCCAGACGTCAGCGCCCACTATGGGCTTGACGCCGCCGCCGCGCGCTTCCTTGTAGAAGCGGATAAGGCCGAAGGCGTTGGCGAGATCGGTCAGCGCGAGCGCGCCCATGCCGTCTTTGGCGGCGGCCTTGACCGCGTCATCGAGGCGGACGATGCCGTCCACGACCGAATATTCGGAATGCAGGCGAAGGTGTACGAAGCGGGGTTCAGACATAGGGCGCCATTGTACCGGCTCCCTTTGCGCGGCACGCTGAGAGAATTCGTAAAGTGATGTGCCGGCGCGCACCGCCGTGCCAGCGCGCCGGCGGGTATCGGCACGGCCGCCAAGCGGCTATAATTTCGCCTTTCCAATCAGGCAGTTATCGAGCGCGCTCACGCACTCGACACGCGGCACCGGCCATGCAGATCGTCAATATTTCAGCTTACAAGTTTGTCACTCTCGAAGACATCGAGACGCTGCGCCCCGCCATGCGCGAACGCTGCGAGGCCGCGGGGCTGAAAGGCACGATCCTGCTTGCGCCGGAGGGCATCAACATGTTCCTGGCCGGCACCCGGGCGCAAATTGATGAATTCATGACGTGGCTGCACGCGGACGCGCGCTTTGCCGATATCGCACCCAAGGAGAGCCTGTCCGAGAACCAGCCGTTCAAGCGGATGCTGGTGCGCGCCAAGAAGGAAATCATCACCATGAAGATGCCGCTGATCCGACCGGAGGCCGGCCGCGCGCCGTCAGTCCGGCCGGCGGATCTGAAGCGCTGGCTCGACCAGGGGCACGACGACGACGGCCGTCCCGTGGTGATGCTGGATACGCGCAATGCGTTCGAAGTGGCGGTCGGCACGTTCGAGAACGCCGTCGAGTACAACATCGACAAGTTCAGCGATTTCCCGCCGGCCGTGGCCGAGAACCGTGCAACGCTTGAGGGCAAGACCGTGGTCTCGTTCTGCACGGGCGGCATTCGCTGCGAAAAGGCCGCGATCCACATGCAGGAAGTCGGGATCGAGCGCGTCTATCAGCTTGAGGGCGGCATTCTCAAGTATTTCGAGGAAGTCGGCGGCAGTCACTATCGCGGCGACTGTTTCGTGTTCGACTACCGAACCGCGCTGAATCCCAATCTGGAGCCCGCCGGTCCGGTACAGTGCTTCGCTTGCCGCGCAGTGGTGACGCCCGAGGCGCAGCAAGATCCGAAGTATGTGGTCGGCAAGAGCTGCCCGCACTGTGCCGACCAGATGCCCGCGTCGGACGGCAACGACGCGCAGGTCGCGGCCTGAGACATCAGGCGTGTGAGCCGGCTGGCCCGGTCTTCAACGGCGCGCGGGGCTCAGGCGGCAAGCAGGTGATAGAGATTGCGTAGCATGCCGGCCGTGGCGCCCCAGATGAACCAATGGCCGCCATCCTCGCGCGGATACGGCATGGCATAGAACTGGCGCTCGCCCCCGTCCCAGCGGAACAGGCGGCGCTCGTGCCGCGACGGATCCATCAGGAAGGCCAACGGCACTTCGAATACATCGGCCACTTCGCCCGCATCGGGCTGCAAGGTAAATCCGGGACGCACCAACCCGACCACGGGACTGACGTGAAATCCGGTTCCGGTGATGTAGTCGGGCAACGACCCGAGCACCTCGATGTGGTCGCGATCCAGCCCGATTTCTTCGCGTGTCTCGCGCAATGCCGTGGCAATCCGGTCGGCGTCGTAGGTTTCCCGGCTGCCGCCCGGGAAGCTGATCTGCCCCGCATGCGCCGTGAGGTTGGCATTGCGCTCGGTCAGCAGCACGGTCAAGCCGTCCGGACGATCGACCAGCGGCACCAGCACGGCGGCTTCGCGCAGGCCGCGCGACTTGTCATAGACTCGCGATTCATCGGTCAGCTCCGGCTTCCATGCCGGGGGCGAGAGCAATCTGTGCCGGATGAAATCGGGTCGCATGCGCGGCGCGGAAAGCGGCGCGCGACGGTGATCGGTCTCGATGACCGGTAACGCTTGGGGATCGAATATGGGGCGCATAACGCCGTCAAGTATGACAGAACGGCGTATTGCCGCACTGCAGCACAATACCGTGACGACATCGGCGCAACATCGGCACAGAACGCAAAAAGGACACCCGAGGGTGTCCTTCGCAATCCGGCAGGGCGCCGTTGCCGGCGCCTGACCAGGAAGCTTACTGGGCGGCGGCGGCCTTCGAGGCCTTCGTCACCAGCTTTTCCTTGATACGTGCCGACTTGCCCGAGCGCTCGCGCAGGTAGTACAGCTTCGCGCGACGGACGTCACCGCGACGCTTCACTTCGATGCCGGCGATCAGCGGCGAGTACAGCTGGAACGTACGCTCCACGCCTTCACCCGACGAGATCTTGCGCACGATGAAGGAGCTGTTCAGGCCACGGTTACGCTTGGCGATCACCACGCCTTCATAGGCCTGCACGCGCTTGCGGTTACCTTCCACCACGTTCACGTTGACGATAACGGTATCGCCAGGTGCGAATGCGGGGATGGTCTTGTTCGCCGTCAGACGCGCGATTTCTTCCTTCTCGATTTGCTCGAGGATGTTCATCGTTTTCTCCTTAACCATCGTGCCGGCGTTGTATGCCCCAGAACCTTGCTGGGCCCCGGCAGAGGATGGGGTTTTCACTTGGCGGAAGCGAACTCCCGCCCTGCTTTCGTCGCCCACTCCGACAAGAACTTCTCATCGGCCTTGGACAACAATCCTTGCTCGCGCGCCGCCACGATCAGATCGGGACGCTTGCGAGCCGTATTGGACAACGCCTGCTGGCGCCGCCATTTTTCGATTTCGGCGTGATGGCCCCCCAGCAGTACATCGGGGACCCGCACGCCTTCGTATTCTTCCGGCCGCGTGTAGTGCGGACAATCAAGCAGGCCGTTGACGAAACTGTCCTGCACCGCCGACTGCGCATCGCCCAGCACGCCGGGCAGATGCCGCACCACCGCGTCGATCAGCGCCATCGCGGGAAGCTCTCCACCCGACAGCACGAAATCTCCAAGGCTGATTTCCTCGTCCACGCGACGATCGATCAGACGCTGGTCGATGGCTTCATAGCGCCCACACAGCAACACCAGGCCGGGCCGCCGCGACAGCGACATGACCTTCTCGTGCGTCAGTGTGGCGCCTTGCGGCGACATCAGTACAACGTGAGGCTTGTCGACACCGGCCTGCGATTGCGCCGAGCTTGCGGCATCGATCGCGTCTTCCAGCGGCTTGGCCAGCATAACCATGCCGGGGCCGCCGCCATAGGGACGATCATCGATCGTCCGGTAGTTGTCGACAGTAAAATCGCGCGGATTCCAGGTCCGCAAGGCGTAGCGGTCCTGCTTGGCTGCACGGCTGGTAATGCCCCAGTCGGTCAGCGCGCGAAACATCTCGGGAAACAGCGTGATTACGTCGAACTGCATCCGCGCCTCCCTAGACGGAACTTCAGTAGTCGAGCCCCCAGTCCACGACAATGCGCCTGGCCGATGTATCGACCGTGCGCAAGTATGCGTCGACAAACGGAATCAGCCGCTCCGCGGCCTTTCCATCTGGCAGCGTGAAAGCCACCTGAAGGATCTGATGGGCGCCGTTGTCGATCAGGCCGGTCACTTCGCCGAGCGCTTCGCCCTGCTCGTTGACCACGGCGCAACCGATGAGGTCGACCCAGTAGAATTCACCTTCTTCCGGCGCGGGAAAATCCTCACGCCGGATCCAGACGCGACGGCCCTTAAGCATTTCAGCCACATTGCGATCCGAAACGCCGGCGGCTTGCGCCACCACGGTACCGCTATGCTCGCGCGACTGGGCAATCTTGACGCTCACCGCTTCGGCGGACTGCGCCGGCGCGGTCATCACGCCTGCCGGCGGCGCACGCAGCAGCCACCAGCGACGGGCATGCAGCAATGCGGAGGCGTCGTCCGCATGCGGATGGACCTTGATCCAGCCACGGATGCCATATGCCGCACCCACATAGCCGACCTCGATCAGATCGTCAGGAAGGCTATTTGTGTCCAGCAGTGCGGCAGGCAGCTTCGCCTCGCGGGCAGCGGCGCCAGATTGCACGGCAGCACCCGAAAGATTCAGCGGCTTACGGCCGGTGGCGTTGCCAGTCACGTTGCAGAGAGCGTCAGTTATGCATCAAGCGCACCCGAACCGGTACGCCTTAAAGCTATCAGGCAGCAGCCTTGCCAGCTTGCTTGACCAGACGAGCAACGGTCGGCGACAGCTGGGCGCCAACGCCTTGCCAGTAGGCCAGACGGTCTTGCACCAGGCGCAGGCCTTCTTCCTTGTCGGAAGCCAGCGGGTTGTAGAAGCCAACGCGCTCGATGAAACGGCCATCGCGACGGTTGCGCGAATCGGTAGCAACGATGTTGAAGAACGGGCGCTTCTTGCTGCCGCCGCGAGCCAGACGGATTACGACCATGTTAATTCCTCGAAAAAACGGGGTGTGCGAACACGAAACGCAAGAGTATAGCCCACTTCGGGACCCCGAACAAACTCTTAGGGCTTTTCGCTATCTCCTCGGCCGCCGGTGCGCCGCCAGCGCAACATCGACGCAAGCCCGCCGTGGCGAAAATGGTGACAGTGCTTGGCTCATGCAACGAATACGACACATCGAGTCGCGCATCGTCGCAGGCGCCCCCACGCATGGCAGGGCGTCAGTAGTATGCGGCAGAGCCTAAGTGCCCGACGCCGGCGGCAGACGCATCAAAGTTGGCAAAAATGACGAAACAATCCGTTACACCGGTAACGCGATTCGAATAGGCCATCCCAGGCTGCCTGCGTACCATGAATCCAACGCCTGACTCATCACCTGCTACAGGACATTGGAAATCCACATGCTTACCCGCCCCCACCTGCGCTGTCTGGTGGCTGGTACCGTGGCCGTCATCGGCCTGGTTGGCTCCATCGCCACCAGCCACGCACAAATCGCGTTCTGGCACCATGCGCGCGCCGACAACTCGGTGCGCATGGGACGGGGCGGCGGCTGGGACATGGCCAGCGTGCGCGCGGAAAACCGCGACCACGTCCAGGCTCAGATCGACCGGATGGAACAGCGCGCGCGCAACGACGACCGGCTGAGCGGACGCCCGCAAGGCCCTGGCGGGCGAGACGACGACCGCTTCGCGCGCCAACCCGGCGGCGTCGATCGCAACAGCCCCGGCGATGCTTCGTTGCGCGGCACGGAGGTCCGCCCGTCCGGCGTCGGCCCCGGCTGGCAGGCGCGCGGTCGCGACGGCGGCCGCTAGTCCGTCGCTTATCGCCTACTAGTTAGCTCTCTGGTTTGCCTCTGAAAGTGGCCGGAATCCCGGCCATTTCTGCATTCCGATTCTCAAAGCTGCTGCGTTGCACCCGTATGCGCGCGCCGGGCCTTCGTGGCCGTGAGACATGCTGCCCCCGCATGGCGCCAGCGTACAATGTGCGCCGATGCCGTCGGCATCCACGCGATTCCGAGATTGCCTGCCTACGATGCCTGCCGCCAGCCAAGCCCCCACCGTTGCCCGCACCACCGCCCATCGCTCGGGCAGCAAGTCAAAATTGATCACCGTCGCACTGGCGTTCCTGCTCGGCAGCCTCGGGGCGCATCGGTTCTATCTGCGCGGGCTTGGCGACAAGTTTGGCTGGGCGCATCTGCTCGCGACGCTGGCCGGTGTGATCGGCATTGCTTCGCTGGTTCTTGGCACCGGCAGCGCGGCATTGAACTGGACCTTCGCGGTAGCCGGCGGCGCGTCGATGATCGCTGCATTCCTGACTGCCATCGTGTTCGGCCTGCGCCCCGACGATCAATGGGACGCGCGTTACAACCCTGAAGGACGGCCCACACGCTCGGGCTGGCCGGTCGTGATTCTTGTGATTCTCTCGTTGATGATCGGCACAGGGCTGTTGATGGCCGGCCTTGCCATCAGCTTCCAGACTTTTTTCGAATCCCAGGTAGAAGCCGCCAAGGCGCTGTCGCAGGAATAACGGGCGCGGCTCGCCGATGCATTTCGACCTGCTCGACATTGCGGTGTTTGTACGCGCCGCCGCACTGGGCAACCTGTCCGCCGCGGCCCGCGACCTGGCGTTGTCGACATCGACGGCAAGCGCCAGATTGCAGCGCCTCGAAGAACAACTGGGTGCGCGGTTGCTCCATCGCACCACGCGCCGGCTGTCGCTGACCGGCGATGGCGAGCGATTTCTCGTGCATGCCGAACAGTTGCTGGTGATATCCGAGGCGGCCGCCCAATCGGTGGGCCGGGGCGCCGAAGCCCCACGCGGCCCGCTGCGCGTCACCGCCCCGGCATCGTTCGGCCGCCAGCACGTATCGCCCGCGATTCCCGCTTTTCTGAAGGCATACCCCGACATCACGCTGGACCTGCGCCTGACCGACCAGATCGTGGGACTTGTCGATGCCGGCATCGACGTCGCATTGCGCATGGGCGCGCTGCCAGATTCGTCGCTGGTTGCGCGGCCGCTGGCGCCAAGCCGGCGTGTAATCTGTGCATCGCCCGACTATCTTGGCCGCCACGGCACGCCGCGGCATCCCGAAGACCTGCGCAAGCACAACTGCCTGGTGCTGGGCGATCAATCTACATGGCGATTCGACACCCCGGTCGGCGAACACGCGGTAGCGGTGCATGGGAATCTGCGCGTCGACAACGGCGAAGTGATACGCGACGCGATTCTTGCAGGCATGGGGATCGCGCTGAAATCGACTTGGGATGTCGCGCCCTATCTGCAACGTGGCGACTTGGTCAGTTTGCTGGACGAGTATCCGGTGCTGCCGGCCGTTTCGATCTGGGCCGTCTATCCCAGCCGACACCTCGTGCCGGCCAAGACGCGCGCTTTTGTCGACTTCTTCGCCGACTGGTTTGGCTCCCCACCCTATTGGGACCGCGGCCATCCTTCCACGCCGCCGCAAATCGCCCATACTGCTTAGGTTCCCGCAACCCGTAACATGCGGCTCCGCCCTCGGGCAGCGCTGCGAAGGAGCTGCAGATGGATCATCCGGCTTACGAAGAAGGACGCCTTGCGGCCATCGCCGTGAGGCTGGCGATGTCGTCGGGATTGGCACCCGCCAACGCACGCGCCGCGTTGGAGCTGGCGTGTCGCATGATCGACGACGCTCAGGCACAACCGGACGGCGCGGCGGCATCGTCCCGTCCATCCCACCTATCACATGCACCCCTCGCACCCGCTCAGAAAAGCGAGCCTTGCCCGACGTCAGCCGCGCGCGACCGCGTGGGCCTCGGTGGCGGGCGGAATTGCGAGGTATCGAGCTCGAAACGGTTGTAGCGGAAACCGAGCCGATCCGCCGTTTTATAGAAACGCTGGCGGATCAAGTCCGCCCAGATTCCCGTGCCGCGCATGCGCGAAGCGAAATCGGCGTCGTAATCCTTACCGCCACGCATTTCGCGTACGCGGTTCATGACCCGCTCGGCACGGTCCGGAAAATGCGCCTGCAGCCATTCCTGGAACAGCGGGCGCACCTCCCACGGTAATCGCAACACGATGTAGTTGGCATACACCGCGCCCGCCTCGCGAGCGGCCTCGAGGATCCGTTCGAGATCAGGCTCCGTAATGAACGGGATGAGCGGCGCCACGCTGACGCCAACCGGCACACCCGCGTCGGTCAATTCGCGGATCGTGCGCAAGCGGCGTGCGGGCGTCGCGGCACGCGGTTCCAAGGTGCGTGCGATGTCGGCATCGAGCGTGGTGATCGTGACGGCGGCCACCGCTAGGCGCCGGGCAGCCATTGGCGCAAGCAGGTCGACATCGCGTTCGATCAGCGACGACTTCGTGATAAGCGCAACAGGGTGATCGGTCTCATGCAGAACCTCGAGGACGCTGCGCGTGATGCGTTGCGTACGCTCGATCGGTTGATAGGCGTCGGTATTGACGCCCAGCGCGATGGTCTGACACTGGTAGGACGGCCGCGAGATTTCCTCGCGCAGCCGCTGCGCCGCATTGGCCTTGGCGTACAGTTTCGATTCGAAATCGAGTCCCGGAGACAGATCGAGATACGCATGCGTCGGCCGCGCGAAGCAGTAGATACAGCCATGCTCGCAGCCGCGATACGGATTCAGCGAGACATCGAACGGAATGTCAGGCGACGCATTGCGCGTGAGGATTGACCGCGCCTGCTCGATGGTGACCTGCGTGATCAGTTTCGATGACGACGCCCCGGCCGGCTGTGCCGGACCGTCGACGTGACGGCATCCTTCGCCCGCTTGCAGCGGCTCGGCTTCGGACGTCAGCCAGCCGTCGTCGAACGCTTCGCGCTGGTCGCGCTCGAAGCGTCCCTGGAGGTTGCTGACTGCGCCGCGGCCTTTAGTGGGCGGTCCCTTGGTTGGCGGATGGCGATGGGAAGGCATGGGTTGCCGGTCGATCGAATACTGTATGAATATACAGTATCTGCGATGCGGACCCAAGCCCCATTTCAGGACACTCCGGTCGCGCTGCCTTCCCTGGCGTCGACTGCAATCGCCAGGGTCTCCTTGATCTCCTCCATCACCACATAGCTCTTGGACTGCGCGGCGCCGGGCAGCTGCAGCAGGATGTCGCCCAGCAGGCGCCGGTATTCGCTGATCTCGCGGATGCGCGCCTTGATCAGGTAATCAAAATCGCCGGACACCAGGTGGCATTCGAGCACCTCGGGAATGCGCAGCACTTCGCGCCGGAACTGTTCGAACATGTTGCCCGATTTGTTGCCCAGCGAGATTTCCACAAACACCAACAGCGCGCTTCCCAGCAGAGCGGGATTCAAGCGCGCGTAGTAACCCATGATGACGCCATCGCGCTCGAGCCGTTTCACGCGCTCGATGCACGGCGTGATCGTCAATCCCACCGCCTCGGCGAGGTCCTTCATCGAAATCCGCCCGTCGGCCTGCAGCACCGCAAGAATCTTCCGATCCAGCCTGTCCAGCGCCCGTACCGGCGAACGGCTCGTCCTCATGATTTTTTCCTGTTTTTCTGAAAATTTCGGTAACTATGACCAGATCGAAGTCAATAGTATAGAAGCGAATCCTTCAATAGGCTGATCTGGCAGTCTGGAGCCCCCGAAATGCGCGTTCTTATCCTTGGTAGTGGCGTGATTGGCGTCACCAGTGCGTGGTATCTGGCGCGAGCCGGCCATGAAGTGATCGTGGTCGATCGCGAGAGCGGACCGGCGCTTGGCACCAGCTTTGCCAACGCGGGACAGATCTCGCCCGGATACGCTTCGCCGTGGGCTGCGCCGGGCGTTCCGCTGAAAGCCATCAAGTGGATGTTCCAGGAACACGCACCGCTGTCGATCAAGCCGGACGGCACGCTGTTCCAGTTGCAATGGATGTGGCAAATGCTGCAGAACTGCACCGCCGAGCGCTATGCGATCAACAAGGAGCGCATGGTGCGTCTGGCCGAATACAGCCGCGACTGCATTCGTGCACTTCGCGCGGAAACAGGCATTTCCTACGAAGGTCGCCAGCAAGGCACGCTCCAGGTGTTCCGTAGCGATGCGCAAATGGAAGCCGCGTCGCGCGACATTGCGGTGCTGAAGGAAGCGGGCGTGCCCTACGAATTGCTCTCGCGCGATGAACTCGGCGCGAGCGAACCGGCGCTTGCCGCCGCAGGCCAAAAGCTGGCTGGCGGGTTGCGCCTGCCTAACGACGAAACCGGTGACTGCCAGTTGTTTACCGAACGACTGGCAGCCATGGCAACGTCGCTGGGCGTGCAGTTTCACTACAACCGCTCGATCGACGGTCTGCTGACCGAAGGCGATGCGGTGACCGGTGCCATCGTGGCGGGCCAGCCGATGATGGCCGACGCGGTGGTGGTGGCGCTGGGCAGTTGGTCGACGCCTTTCGTCAGGCATGTGCTGCCGGGCTTGTCGAACCTGCCGGTATATCCGCTCAAAGGCTTCTCGATCACGGTGCCGCTTACCGACGCCGACAAAAGTCCCGTATCGACCGTGCTCGACGAAACCTACAAGGTGGCCATCACGCGCTTCGACGACCGCATCCGCGTGGGCGGCATGGCGCAGATCGTCGGCTTCGATCGCTCGCTGGACCCGAACAAGCGCCGCACGCTCGAGCACGTTGTGACCGATTTGTTTCCGGGCGCTGGCGACGTCAGCCGCGCGACGTTCTGGACCGGTTTGCGCCCGATGACGCCCGATGGCACGCCGGTGGTAGGCCCGGCCGGCATTCGCGGGCTATGGTTGAACACCGGCCACGGCACGCTGGGCTGGACCATGGCGTGCGGTTCCGGTCAGTTGCTGTCGGATCTGGTGTCCGGCACGCGTCCGGCGATTCGCGCCGACGATCTGTCGGTGGATCGTTATCGCAAACCGGCGCGCACGCATCATGTGCCGCGTCCCGTGCCCGCCTGACCTCAGCCGGCCGAAGCAAAAAGGGCGACCATTGCGGTCGCCCTTTTTGCTTCCCGATGCGGCGCCGCTTGATGCGGCGTCGATCGGCAACGGATCAGAACTGATCCGGGCTCAGCGCGGTCGTGGGCGCGCCGCCATCCACGATCGCCGCGCGCAACGAAGCCGACTGCGAAAGGATGTGTTGGGCGAAGAAATGCGCCGTCGCGATCTTGGCATCGTAAAACGACGGGTCGTCGGCGCGTTTGGCTTGCGCGACAAGCATCGCGCGGCCGAGTTGCCAGCCCGAGAACACAATGCCGCACAGCTTCAGGTATGGCACGCTGCCCGCAAACACGGCGTTGGGATCCGTCTTAGCGTTCTCGACCACAAACTTCACAACGGCTTCCAGCGCCTCGCGCCCCTGCCGGAGTTGCGCCTGCACGGCCGCGCATGCCGCATCGCCCTGCGCACCGAGCGCGGCTTCCGTCTCGGCAATTTGCGAGCAGATCGCTCGTGCAACGGCGCCGCCGTCGCGCACGGTCTTGCGGCCGACCAGATCGTTGGCCTGGATCGCCGTGGTGCCCTCGTAGATCGGCAAGATGCGCGCATCGCGATAATGCTGCGCCGCGCCGGTTTCCTCGATAAAGCCCATCCCGCCGTGGACCTGCACGCCCAGGCTGGTGACGTCGATCGACAGCTCGGTGCTCCAGCCCTTCACGACCGGCACGAGGAATTCGTACAGCGCCATGTTTTGCTTGCGCACTGCCTCGTCCGGATGCTGGTGCGCAATGTCGCTAGCAGCCGCCGCCACGTAGGCGACGCTGCGCGCGCCTTCGATCAGCGCCCGCATCGTCATCAGCATGCGCTTGACGTCGGGATGATGGATGATCGTCACTGCCTCGCGCGCGGAGCCGTCCACCGGGCGGCTTTGCACACGTTCCCGCGCGAAAGCCACGGCCTGCTGATAGGCGCGTTCCGATACCGCGATGCCCTGCATGCCGACCGAGAAGCGCGCCGAGTTCATCATGATGAACATGTACTCGAGCCCGCGATTCTCTTCACCCACCAGCGTACCGATGGCGCCACCGTGGTCGCCAAACTGCAGCACCGCGGTCGGGCTCGCCTTGATGCCGAGCTTGTGTTCGATCGACACGCAATGCGCGTCGTTGCGCTCGCCCAGCGATCCGTCCGCGTTGACCAGGAACTTCGGCACGATGAACAGCGAAATGCCCTTGACGCCCTCGGGCGCATTTGGCGTGCGCGCCAGCACCAGATGGACGATGTTCTTCGCCATGTCGTGCTCGCCGTACGTGATGAAGATCTTCGTGCCGAACAGCTTGTAGGTGCCATCGCCCTGCGGTTCCGCCCGCGTACGCACCGCGGCCAGATCCGATCCGGCTTGCGGCTCGGTCAGGTTCATCGTGCCCGTCCACTCGCCCGAAATCAGCTTCGGCAGGAACGCGGCCTTTTGTGCGTCGGACCCCGCGGTCAGCAGCGCCTCGATGGCGCCGTCGGTCAACAGCGGACACAACGCGAACGACAGGTTCGCCGAGTTCAGCATCTCGTTGCAGGGCGTGGCCACCAGCTTGGGCAGCCCCTGGCCGCCGAAGTCCGCCGGATGCAGCACACCTTGCCAGCCGCCTTCGCCAAACTGGCGGAACGCATCCTTGAAGCCCGGAGTGGTGGTCACCACGCCATCCTTCCAACTGCTGGGATCGATGTCGCCAGCGCGGTTCAGCGGCGCCACCACTTGTTCGTTGAACTTGGCCGCCTCTTCGAGAACGGCCTGCGCGACATCGGCAGTGGCGTCCTCATAGCCAGGCAGTTGGCTGATCTGTTCGAGACCTGCCAGTTCGTTCATCGCGAACAGCATGTCCTTGAGCGGTGCACGGTAGGTCATCTTGTCTCCATCGTCTGTAAAAAAGCCGCTCGCGGGATTCACCCGGAACGGCTTTTATTCTTCTGCGCGATTGGCCGGTCATCGAGATGCGAACCGGCCATCGGAGTGCCTTAGCCCAATGCGGCCACCAGTTCCGGCACCACGGTGTTCAGATCGCCAACCAGGCCGTAATCCGCCACCGAGAAGATCGGGGCTTCGGCGTCCTTGTTGATCGCCACGATCACCTTGGAATCCTTCATGCCGGCCAGATGCTGGATCGCGCCCGAGATACCGACGGCGATGTACAGCTGCGGCGCGACGATCTTGCCGGTCTGGCCAACCTGATAGTCGTTCGGCACGAAGCCGGCGTCCACTGCCGCGCGCGATGCGCCCAGCGCAGCGCCCAGCTTGTCAGCCAGCGGCGTCAGCACCTTGGTGTAGTTCTCGCCCGAACCCACGCCGCGGCCACCCGAGACGATGATCTTGGCGGCGGTCAGTTCCGGACGGTCGCTCTTGGTCAGCTCGCGCGACACAAATTGCGACAGACCCGCGTCGGCCACCGCCGGCAGCGTTTCCACGCTGGCCGAGCCACCCTCGGGCGCGGCCTGGTCGAACGCCGTGCCGCGCACGGTGATCACCTTGATCTTGTCGGCCGACTTGACCGTGGCGATCGCGTTGCCGGCGTAAATCGGACGCTCGAACGTGTCGGGCGAATCGACCTTGGTGATGTCCGACAGTTGCGCCACGTCCAGCTTGGCGGCCACGCGCGGCAGGATGTTCTTGCCCGAGGCCGTGGCCGGCGCAACGATATGCGAGTAGTCGCTGGCGATGGCCAGGATCTGCTCGGCGACGTTCTCGGCCAGACCGTCGGCAAAGTACGGCGCGTCGGCCAGCAGCACCTTCGCCACGCCTGCGATCTTCGCGGCGGCGTCGGCTGCGGCCTTGGCGTTCGAGCCGGCCACCAGCACGTGGACGTCGCCGCCGCATTGGGCGGCTGCCGTCACGGCGTTCAGCGTGGCGGCCTTGATCGATTGATTGTCGTGTTCAGCAATGACAAGTGCAGTCATGTTCTATCTCCCCGCGCTCAGATAACCTTGGCTTCAGACTTCAGCTTTTGCACCAGCGTGGCAACGTCCGGCACCATCACGCCGGCGCTGCGCTTGGCAGGCTCGACTACCTTGACGGTGGACAGGCGCGGCTTCACGTCGACACCGAGGTCTTCCGGCTTGACGGTTTCCAGCGGCTTCTTCTTGGCCTTCATGATGTTCGGCAGCGTCACGTAGCGCGGCTCGTTCAGGCGCAGGTCGGTGGTCACCACGGCCGGCAGCTTGACCGACACGGTTTCCAGACCGCCATCCACTTCGCGCGTGACCGACGCCTTGCCGTCGGCAACCACCACCTTCGAGGCGAAGGTGGCTTGCGGCAGCCCGGCCAGCGCGGCCACCATCTGGCCGGTCTGGTTCGAGTCGTCGTCGATGGCCTGCTTGCCCAGGATCACCAGGCTCGGCTGCTCCTTGTCGATCAACGCCTTGAGCAGCTTGGCCACGGCCAGCGGCTGCAGGTCTTCTGCGGATTCCACCAGGATGCCGCGGTCGGCGCCGATGGCCATCGCGGTACGCAGGGTTTCCTGGCATTGCGCCACCCCGCAGGACACCGCGATCACCTCGCTGACGACGCCCGCTTCTTTCAGGCGCACGGCCTCTTCCACGGCGATTTCGTCGAACGGGTTCATGCTCATCTTCACGTTGGCCAGGTCGACGCCTGTGCCATCCGATTTCACGCGGACCTTGACGTTGTAGTCCACCACCCGCTTGACTGCGACGAGTACTTTCATGCGCTCACTCCACTGATAGCTGATAGTCCAAAGTTTTGAATCGCTCGCCATTATAACCACCAGGGTGGCGGCGCTTTTGATTTTCGAACGATCGTACTATTTTATAGACAAAGAATTGCCGGGCATAGCCGGCAATCCAAAAAACCCGCCCCGATTGTGCCGCAGGATGCTCTGCGCGCACAGGGTTTGGATGAAAGCTTCGACAAATTACCAGGCGGTAATCACAGAATCCTTGAAAGTAGCCTGGACGTACTGCTTGATTTCAGCCGAATGGTAGGCCTTCACGAGCTTGGCGACCCACGGTTTGTTCTTGTCCGCTTCGCGGATGGCGATCAGGTTGGCGTACGGACCCTTCGGGCCTTCCATGGCGATCGCGTCACGCGTCGGCGACAGGCCGGCGGATTCAGCGTAGTTGCCGTTGATGGCGGCAGCGTCCAGATCGTCAAGCGAACGCGGCAATTGCGCCGCATCGAGTTCCACGATCTTGATCTTGCGCGGGTTTTCGACGATGTCGAGCGGCGTCGCCTTCAGGCCCGCATCGGGGCGCAGCTTGATCAGACCCTTCGCTTGCAGCAGCAACAGGCCGCGGCCGCCATTGGTGGGATCGTTCGGCACGCCCACGCGGGCGCCTTGCTTGAGCTGGTCCAGCGACTTGATCTTCTTCGAATACACGCCCATCGGGAACGTCACCGTATAGGCCACGTGCGCGAACTTGTAGCCGCGGTCCTTGATCTGGGCCTCGAGGTACGGCAAATGCTGGTAGCTGTTGGCGTCGAGATCGCCGGCGGCCAGCGCGGCATTCGGCTGGATGTAGTCGCTGAACTCCACCACCTGGATGTTCAGACCGTCCTTGGCCGCCACTTTCTTGACCTGCTCCATGATCTGCGCATGCGGGCCGCCCGTCACGCCCACCTTGATCGGCTTTTCCTGCGCGATGGCGCCAGCCGACACCACCATACCCAGCGCGACGACGGCGCCCTTGATCACACTTCGACGTTGCATTGCGATGTACCCCTGGTTCTTCTATTGATATTGATGGAATTGGTTTTTCTTCTTATCAGCGATGGCTGATACGGCGAACCAGCCAGTCGCCAAAACTCTGCACGGCCTGCACGAAGACGATCAGGATCACGACCACCGCCACCATGATCTCGGTAATGTAGCGCTGGTAGCCGTAGCGGATGCCGAGATCGCCGAGGCCACCGCCACCGATCGCGCCCGCCATGGCCGAATAGCCAACCAGGCTCACGAACGTGATGGTCAGCCCCGCCACGATGCCGGGCATGGCTTCCGGCAGCAGCACCTTCCAGACGATCTGCCCCGTGGTGGCGCCCATCGACTGGGCGGCTTCCACCAGACCCTTGTCGACTTCGCGCAGCGCGGACTCGACCAGTCGCGCGATGAACGGAATCGCGGCAATCGTCAACGGCACAATGGCCGCCGTGGTGCCGATCGACGACCCCACGATAAAGCGCGTAAACGGAATCACCACCACCAGCAGGATGATGAACGGAATCGAGCGCACCGCGTTCACCACCACGCCGATGGAGCGGTTAAACAGCGGATGCGACAGCACGCCGCCGCGGTTGGTCAGGTGCAGCAGCACGCCCAGCGGCACACCGAGCAACGCCCCCACCACGCCCGAGATCGCCACCATCAGCAACGTCTCGGCGAACGACGACAGGAACAGGTCAAACATTTCAGACCACATGTTCGATCTCCTCCACCACTACGCCTTGTTGTTGCAGATATTCCATCGCGGCGCGCACGTCCGCCGGATCGCCGGTGGCCATGATTGCCAGCGAGCCAAACGCCTGGCCCTGGATTTCGTCGATATGGCCGTGCAGGATGTTGAAGTCCAGGCCATGCTGGCGGATCGCCTGCGCAAGCACCGGCTGATCGACGTTCTCGCCAGTGAACGCCAGTCGGTAGACGTGGTCGCGCCCGTTGCCGAGGCGGCTCTCGACGCGCTTGAGCACGCTGGCAGGCAATTCCTGGGCGATCACATCGCCAATCATCGCGCGCGTGACATCGTGCTGCGGACGCAGGAAGACGTCGATCACGCGGCCCGATTCCACCACCTGTCCGGCTTCGAGCACCGCCACGCGGTCGCATACCTGTTTGATGACTTCCATCTGGTGCGTGATCATGACGATCGTCAGCCCCAGTTCCTTGTTGATCTGCTTGAGCAGTTCGAGGATCGAGCGCGTGGTTTCGGGATCCAGCGCCGACGTGGCCTCGTCGGATAGCAGCACTTTCGGCTTGCTGGCCAGCGCGCGGGCGATACCCACGCGCTGTTTCTGCCCACCGCTGATTTGCGCCGGATAACGGTCACGGAGGTTCGACAGACCCACCAGCGCCAGCAAGGGCTCGACGGTCGCCGCAATCTCCTGCCGCGACTTGCCGGCCAGCTCCAGCGGCAATGCCACGTTGTCGTAGACGGTGCGCGACGACAGCAGGTTGAAATGCTGGAAGATCATGCCGATTTCGCGGCGCGCCTCGCGCAGCGCGCCGTTACCGAGCGCAGTCAGATCCTGACCGTCGACGATCACGCGGCCGCCGGACGGACGGTTCAGCAGATTGATGGCGCGTACCAGCGTACTTTTGCCGGCGCCGCTTCGGCCGATGATGCCGAAAATCTCGCCAGCGGCGATGGATAGGCTGACATCGCGCAGCGCATGCACCTCCCCCGACCCGCCCGGGAAGCGCTGCGAGAGTCCTTGCAGTTCGATCATGGAACGAAAAAAGAAAACGGCAACAGCGCGGGGTCTCCTGCGTTGTTGCCGCACTTATTTTTATGAAGCCCGCATTTTATGCGATTCGCTTCATACCTCAAACGAGATTTTTTCGATGGCTTTATACGCTCCCGTCATAAAGACCACCAAAAAGAGCCGCGAAAAGCTCTTTTCAGGCGTCCATCAGCGCCTTGAGATGGGCGAATACGCTGCGGGCCAGCGCGCTGAGGTTATAGCCGCCCTCGAGACAACTGACGATGCGGCCATGGGCGTGGGCGCGTGCCACGTCCACCAGTTGCTGGGTGATCCAGGTGTAATCCTGCTCTACCAAACCCATCTGGCCGAGATCGTCCTCCCGGTGCGCGTCGAAACCTGCCGAAATAAACAGCATTTCCGGCTTGAACTCGTTCAGGCGCGGCAGCCAGATCGTCTCCACCACTTCGCGCACCGCCAGGCCATTCGTATAAGCGGGGAGCGGGATATTCGACATATTGGTCGCAATATGTTCCGTGCCGCTATAGGGATAGAACGGATGCTGAAAGAAGCTGCACATCATGACCTGGGAGTCATCGCGAAACGCCGCTTCCGTGCCGTTGCCATGGTGCACGTCGAAATCGATAATCGCCACGCGCTGCAGGCCGTGCGCCGCCAGCGCATGACGGGCCGCAATGGCGACGTTATTGAAAAAGCAGAAACCCATCGCCCGGTCCGGTTCGGCGTGGTGACCGGGCGGACGCACGCAGCAGAACGCATTTTCGATTTCGCCGGCCATTACGGCATCGGTCGCCGCCACAGCAGCGCCGGCGGCATGGGTCGCCGCGGTCAGCGTGTGTCGATTCATCGACGTATCGGGATCGATCGGAAAATATCCGGTCGACGGACTGTTGGCGGCCAGCCCCGCGACATAGTCGGGCCGATGCACGCGCTCGATCTGCGCTTCGGTGGCGGCAGGCGCCTCGCGCCGGTCCAGCAGCCCATCGATTCCATGCGAAATCAGATGATCTTCGATGGCCTGCAGCCGTTCCGGGCATTCGGGATGGAAATGTCCCATCTCGTGCAACAGGAACGACGGATGCGTGTAATAGCCCGTTGGCATTTTTGATTGCGGGTCAAGTTTGTCTCCAGCCGTTACGTTAGCACAGGACATGCGCGCGCCCTCGGCCCCGAAACTTCGTAACCAACCGCGCGGATCGGGCGATGCATAAAACACATCCGCTATACTCGGTGCGACTTGCAAAGGACAACATGACAGATCCACAGCGCCCCTTGCGCCGCCCATTGATGGGCGCCGCATTTACCGCTGCCGCACTGGGCCTCTGCGGCATTTCTCCAGGCCTCTTCGCCGCCGGCAAGCGCCGCGTGAGCGTGCGTGAAGAAGAAATCGACCCGGGCCGCTATCAGAATCATCCGCAAGCACGCGCATTCATCGACGACATGGTGGCGCGCAATGGATTTCAGCGCACCGAACTGGAATCGTATTTCGGGCAGGCTGTTTATAGCGCTACCGTAGCGCGGCTGATCATGCCGCCCACCACGCCGGGCAAGAAAAGCTGGCGCGCCTACCGTTCCCGCTTTATCGAGCCGATCCGTATCAACGCCGGCGTCCGCTTCTGGCAACAGAATCGCGAAACGCTGCGCCGAGCGGAAGCCGAATTCGGCGTGCCCGCTTCGGTCATCGTCGGCATTATCGGCGTGGAAACGATTTATGGCCGCGATATGGGTACGTTTCGCGTGATGGACTCACTTTCCACGCTCGCCTTCGATTACCCCGATACGCCGAATCGCGAAGCCCGCACCAAGCTGTTTCGCGATCAGTTGGCCGATTATCTGCTGTGGTGCCGCGACACCAAAACCGATGTGTTTTCGGTGCTTGGCTCTTATGCGGGCGCCATCGGCATTCCGCAGTTCATGCCGACCAGCCTGCGCGAGTATGCGATCGACTACGACGGCGACGGGCATATCGATTTGCGCAACAGCCCCGCCGACGCCATTGGCAGCGTCGGGCGCTTTTTGCAACTGCATGGATGGGAGCAGAATCGTCCCGTGGTCTGGCGCATTGCCGGCGACGCGGGCAGCCAGGGCGTCGCCGTGGCGGCAGCCGACGGCGAGCCGTGGCCCACGCGCACATTGAACCAGCTGACGCGTGCAGGACTGCGCGTGGACGAGCCGATCGATGTGCAGCGCGAAGGCGAAGCGGGGGTGTTGATTGTCGACCTGCCCACGCCGGATCAGCCCACCGAGTACATCATCGGCCTGCGCAACTTCTACGTGCTGACGCGCTACAACCGCAGCTTCTTCTACGCCTTGGCCGTCTATCAGCTTGGCGAGGCAGTAAAGGCCGCGATGAGCTGATCGATCCGTCAGTCCCATAAACAAAAGCCCCGCGTCGACAACCCGCGGGGCCTTTGCTGCGGGACCGACGATCAGGCCGGAAACACTCCAGTCGACAGATAGCGATCGCCGCGGTCGCATACGACGAATACGATCGTGGCGTTCTCGACTTCTTCGGCAACCTTCAGCGCCACGCAGAGCGCGCCCGCCGCCGAGATCCCGCAGAAAATGCCTTCCTCGCGCGCCATCCGGCGCGCCATATGCTCGGCGTCGGCCTGCGTCACCGGCTCTTGCCGATCGACATACTTCGGGTCATAGATCTTTGGCAAGTACGCTTCCGGCCACTTCCGAATGCCCGGAATCCGCGAACCTTCCGCCGGCTGCGCGCCGACGATCTGGATGGCTGGATTCTTTTCCTTGAGGAAACGCGATACGCCAGTAATAGTGCCCGTCGTGCCCATCGCCGACACGAAGTGCGTGATGCGGCCTTCGGTATCGCGCCACAATTCCGGGCCAGTGGTCTCGTAATGCGACAGCGGGTTATCGGGGTTCGCGAACTGGTCGAGGATCACGCCCTTGCCCTCGCGCTCCATGGCGTCGGCCAGATCGCGCGCGTATTCCATGCCGCCCTTGACCGGGGTGAGGATGATCTCGGCGCCGTAAGCCGCCATGCTTTGGCGACGCTCCAGGCTGAGATCCTCGGGCATGATCAGCACCATGCGGTAGCCGCGAATTGCCGCCGCCATGGCCAACGCGATACCGGTATTGCCGGACGTGGCTTCGATCAGCGTGTCGCCAGGCTTGATACGCCCGCGCTCTTCCGCACGCCGGATCATCGACACCGCAGGGCGATCCTTGACCGAACCGGCAGGATTGTTCCCTTCGAGCTTGCCGAGGATGACATTGCCACGCGCTTCGATAGCAGCACCGGGAATGCGTTGCAGTCGTACCAGCGGCGTGTTGCCGATGGTGTCTTCAATCGTTTTGTAGGCCATGGTGCGGGGGTCAGTCGGTTTTTCGTGGGTCATTGTAATGCAGCAACCTTACCCGCATCGCGGACCGGGGCAATCGACCCGGCCCGCGTCACTCGCGAAACTCGCACGATCAGTGCGTGAGCCCCTGCTCTTCGGCGCGGCCCTTGCCCAGCAGGTGGTAGAGCAGGATCGCCCCGAACGTGGCGGTGCCGATACCGCCCAGCGTCATTCCGCCCAGCTTCAGCGTCAGGTCGCCCGCCGCCACCGTCAGCGTGGCCCCCACGGTGATCAGGTTGCGTGAACTCGAGAAATCGACGTGGTTCTGGACCCAGATACGGCCAGCCGTCGCCGAAATCAGGCCGAACACGACAATGGTCAGCCCACCAATCACCGGTCCCGGAATCGTGAGGATCAGCGCGCCAAACTTGGGTGAAAAGCCAAGCAGGATGGCCACCGCGGCAGCCACCACGAAGATCAGCGTCGAGTAGATCTTGGTGACGGCCATCACGCCCATGTTTTCGGCGTAGGTGGTCACGCCCGTGCCACCACCCGACGCCGACAGCATCGTCGCGACGCCATCGCCGATGAACGCGCGACCGATGTATGGATCGAGATTGCGTCCCGTCATTACGCCGATCGCCTTGATGTGCCCAAGGTTTTCCGCCACGAGCACGATCGCCACCGGCGCAATCAGCAGCATCGCATTGATCTGGAACACGGGCGCGGTGAACTCCGGCATGCCGAACCAGTTGGCTGCCGCCACGCCCGAAAAATCGATGGCCTTGCCCATGCCCATCATGTTGGTGGCCACGAAGTACGCGAGGTATCCTGCCAGCCCACCGAGCAGCACAGGCAGGCGCCCGAGCATACCGGGCGCGCGTACGGCAATGAGCCCCACTGCAAGCACCGTCAGCAGCCCGACCCACGTATCGAGCGGCGCACCGCTGACCGCCTTGACCGCCACGGGCGCCAGGTTCAGGCCGATGGCCGCGACGATCGCGCCTGTCACCACGGGAGGCATCAGCTTTTCGACCCACGCATAACCGACGGCCTGGACGATCAGACCAATCACCGTATAGAGCGCACCCGCGGCGATGATCCCACCGAGCGCCAGCGGGATGTTGGGATTCGGTCCGCTACCCCCGTAGCCGGTTGCGGCGATCACCACGGCAATGAAGGCGAAGCTCGATCCAAGGTAGCTCGGCACGCGACCGCGCACGCATAAGAAGAACAGTAATGTGCCGACGCCCGAGAACAGGATGGCGATATTCGGATGGAAACCCATCAGGATGGGCGCGATGGCCGTGGAGCCGAACATCGCCACCACGTGCTGGATGCCCGCCAGCAAGGTCTGCCCGGCAGGCAGCCGCTCGTCGGGGCCGATCACGCCCGAGGTCTTGAGCCGCCACGTCGGCAGGAAACCCCCGTCGTCAGTACTGCCCTGGCCATTCGCCATGTTTTTCTCTCCCTGTCAGCGGTACGTCTGTAGTTGGATAAGGCCGCTTGCGATGGTGGCGCAGCCACCTGCCGCAACGGCGTTGCGCATGATACCCCGCACCCAGTAGCGTGCAAATTGGCATGGCTGCGGTGTGCGATGTCAGCCAAGCACAACGCATACCAGCCATGCCAGTTGACGCGCGATGGCGCCGCTCCGTCAGCGAGCCGCTGCCGCCTTGGCCGCGGGCTTGGCCGCAGGCTTGGCATCCTTGCGCGCGGTCGTTGCCGCGGCACCGAAGGTCAGCCCTGCTTCCTGCAGATGGGCGACCGACTTCGGTCCCACTCCGGGCACGCGGTCCGACAGGTCGCCGGCGTCCTTGTAGGCGCCGTTTTTGTCGCGCTCTTCGAGAATGCGTTTGGCCGTAGCGGGCCCGATGCCCTTGACGGACATCAGCGCGGCTTCGTCGGCACTGTTGACGTCGACATCGGCATACGCCGGCTGGATGCCGGACAGGGCAAGCAGCAGCGCGAGCGCCATGCCCGCGCGTCGCCAGCCGCGCAGCAGCGCCGCGCCAACATGAGAGAGGGAAATAGCAGACGTCTTGTGCATCAGAAAACTCCTTTCCTTGATTGGGATGCCCGCCGCTTCGTGCAGCGGGGACCGTCAGGATAGAAGTCCGAATCGACGTCAGAAATGGCCGGACACACAAGTTCACATCACCCGCGCGGATATGTGTCCGACCGACTTATCGGCGTTGCATTTCCCGCGGTTCAGCGAAGACTGCGCAAAGCCGTCGTGGTGCGCGCGCGACAGTCACGCCATCAAGCGCGTTCCAGCAGCCACTGGCAATAACGGCTCACGCCTTCCTGCACGGTGAGGAAAGGCGCGTCATAGCCGGCCGCGCGCAGTCGCGAGACATCGGATTGCGTGAAGCACTGGTACTTGCCACGCAGCGCGTCGGGAAACTTCACGTATTCGACCAGGCCTTCCTGGACCATATCGTCCAGCGAAAGCTGCGGCTTGCCCTCGGCCTCGCGCAGTGCATTCACCACCGACACGGCGATGTCGTTGAACGGCTGCGAGCGTCCCGTACCAAGATTGAAGATGCCGGATTTTTCCGGATGATCGAGGAAGTACAGGTTGACCTTGACGACGTCTTCCACCGAAACGAAATCGCGGCTTTGCGTACCCGGCGCATAGCCGTTGTATTCGCCAAACAGCTTCACCGACCCTTCGGCGCGGAACTGGTTGAAGTGGTGGAACGCCACGGACGCCATGCGCCCCTTGTGGAATTCCCGCGGGCCATAAACGTTGAAGTAGCGGAAACCAACGATCTGCGACAGCGCGGACGGCAAGCGTCGACGCACCACCTGATCGAACAGGAATTTCGAGTATCCGTAGACATTGAGCGGCTTCTCGAACTCGCGATCCTCGCGAAACAGCGTGGACGCGCCGTAGGTGGCCGCCGATGATGCATAGAGAAACTGCGTGCCCTGTTCCAGGCACGCTTCCATCAGCGCCAGCGTGTAACGGTAGTTGTTTTCCATCATGTAGCGGCCGTCCGTCTCCATGGTGTCGGAGCAGGCGCCTTCGTGGAATACCGCGCGCACGTTGCCGAAATCGCCGCGCTTGAAGCGCTCGATGAACTGGGTCTTGTCCAGATAGTCGGCAATCTCGCAATCCACGAGGTTGTTGAATTTCTCGGCGCGCGTCAGGTTGTCGACGGCCACGATGTGGGTCTCGCCGCGCTCGTTGAGCCCCTTGACGAGGTTGCTGCCGACAAAGCCGGCAGCGCCGGTCACGATGATGGTCATGGCGGATTCAGGCTTGATGGCGCGCCTCAGGCGGCGCCAAATAACTCGGGATAAGTGACAACGGCGGTACCCAGCTTGCCGACGACGATGGCGCCGGCGCGGTTGGCGTGCTGCACCGCTTCCTTGAGCGGCACGCCTGCGCCAAGCATGGTGGCCAGCGTGGCGATCACGGTGTCGCCGGCCCCCGATACATCATAGACTTCGCGGGCCTGGGCCGAGACATGCAGCACTTCGGCTTCGGTATAGAGCGTCATGCCCTCTTCCGAACGCGTCAGCAACAGCGCCTCGAGCTGCAAGGCGCGCCGCAGGTTCTGCGCGCGAATGGTCAGATCAGCCTCGGTCTTCCAGGCACCGACCACGGCACGCATCTCTGCGCGGTTTGGCGTGATCACCGTGGCGCCGCGATAGCGCGAATAATCGTCGCCCTTCGGATCGATCAGGACGGTGCGGCCGGCCGCGCGGCCGGCCTCCACCATGCGCCCGACGTGGGTCAGGCCGCCCTTGCCGTAATCGGACAGCACCAGGACCTGATAGTCGTGCACCAGCTTATTGAATCGATCCTGTACGGACGACAGCACCTCGCTGGCCGGCGCGTTTTCGAAATCCACGCGCAGCAACTGCTGCTGATGCGCCATGACGCGCAGCTTGATCGTGGTATTCAGGCTGGCATCGCGGTGCAGGTAGGGCTGCACGTGGCTGGCGTTCAGCAATGTTTCGAGCGTACGGCCCGGTTCATCGTCGCCGACCACGCCAAGCATGCCGACCGTTGCACCCAGCGCCGCGGCATTGCGCGCGACGTTGGCGGCGCCGCCCAGGCGCTCGTCGCTGCGCTTGATCTGCACCACGGGCACCGGCGCCTCGGGCGAAATGCGTTCGACATCGCCGAACCAGTAACGGTCCAGCATCATGTCCCCTACCACCAACACTTGCGATTGTTGGATCTGATCCTGCGAAATGGTGTTCTTGCTCATGAACTTCCCTTTGCGGACGTGCGCCGGTCAGGCGTCACGGGCCGGTCTGGATACGCGGATTGGAAAGAATCAGTGCTTCGCGGTGGAGCGCCCGATCGCGTGATATTCGATGCCGGCCGCTGCCATGGCATCGGGTTCATAGAGGTTACGGCCATCGATGATGACTGGCGTCTTGAGCAGCGCGCGGATCTGCGAGAAATCGGGGCTGCGGAAGACCTTCCACTCGGTCACGATCACCAGTGCGTCGGCGTCCTTGAGCACGTCCATCTGCGCTTCGCAGAACTGAACGCGCGCGAGGCCACCCGGAATATCGGCCAGGTCGATCTCGAGCACGCGTCGCGCCTCTTCCATCGCGACCGGGTCATGCACGCGCAACGACGCGCCGCGCGACACCAGCTCCCGCGCCAGCACACGCGACGGCGCTTCGCGCATGTCGTCGGTGTTGGGCTTGAACGCAAGGCCCCAGATCCCGAAGGTCTTGCCGCTCAGGTCTTCGCCGAATCGCTTGATGACCTTGCGCCCAAGCACCTGCTTCTGCGCATCGTTGACCGATTCCACGGCTTCCAGCACACGCATCGGCTTGCCATAGGCGCTGGCCGTGCGCATCAGCGCCTGGACGTCCTTCGGGAAACACGATCCGCCGTAACCCGCGCCAGCGTACAGGAAACTGTAGCCGATGCGCGGATCGGAGCCGATGCCCATGCGCACCAGCTCGATGTCGGCGCCCACTTCGTCGGCCAGATTCGCCAGCTCGTTCATGAACGAAATGCGCGTCGCGAGCATCGAGTTGGCCGCGTACTTCGTGAACTCGGCCGAGCGGACATCCATGTAGAACGTGCGCTCGTGGTTGCGGTTGAACGGCGAATACAGCTGGCGCATGATCGCCTGCGCGTGGCGGCCGGCGACATCTGGCGCGCAGCCCAGCACGATGCGGTCGGGGCGCATGAAATCCTCGACGGCCGCGCCCTCCTTGAGAAACTCGGGATTGGACACCACCGAGAACTGCAGGTCCTCCAGGCCGCGCGACGCGAGTTCTTCGCGGATCACGGCGCTGACGCGGTCGCCCGTGCCGACCGGCACCGTCGACTTGTCCACCACCACCTTGAATCCGGTCATGTGACGGCCGATGTTGCGCGCCGCGGCCAGCACGTACTGCAGGTCGGCTGAACCGTCTTCGTCGGGCGGCGTGCCGACGGCGATGAACTGCACGTCCGCATGCTCGACACTGGCCGCGACATCGGTGGAAAACGTCAGGCGACCGGCCGCGCGATTGCGGTCGATCAGTTCCTTGAGACCTGGCTCGTAGATCGGCACGCCGCCCGCGTTGAGCAGCGCGATCTTCTTTTCATCGACATCGAGGCAGAACACGGAATTGCCGAGTTCGGCGAGGCAGGCACCGGTCACGAGACCAACATAACCGCTGCCAATAATGGTGACTTTCATTGCGGAAGCTCCAAAATGATGTGGGCCGCTTGATATGACTTAGCCAAGCGCTTCGGAGCGGCGCGGCGCATAGGTTTCCCAGCGGTTGCAGCCGGGGCATTGCCAATAGAACAAGCGGGCGCGAAAGCCGCATTCGCGGCAGGTATAGCGCGCCAGATTTCGGGTACGCAGTTGCAGCAGATCGCGAATGGCGGCGGTTTCGCTGGCGCCTTCGTCCGCCACGGCATCACTGGCAGACGCTGCGGCTTCGGCCTGCGCGGCCTGCGCCTCGAAATAGCGCGTGAGCGCCAGCAGCGACGGTTGCCGGCGCAGCTGGTCGCGCATCAGGGCCGTGGCCGCCTCCGGACCGTTGACTTCGAGTTCGGTGCGATAGGCGGTGTCCAGCAGTTCGGGTGCGAGATTGCCTTTCAGCAGGCCGCGCAGCCATTCGACAGCCTTGCCTTGCTCGCCCAACGTGGCATATGCCTTGACCACGCGGTCCGCCACCAGCGGCACGTAGGCCGCGTCCTGCGTTTCGATGCCGAGCCAGTGCTTCAGCGCACCGGGCATGTCGCCGGCTGCGGCAGCAACGTCGCCCAGCAGGATCGGCGCGCGCACGTTGGCCGGGTTCTCGGCTTTCGCACGGTCCAGCCATGCGATGGCGTCCTCGGGCTTTTTCTTTTGCAGCGCGTCCTGGGCGAGTTCGCAGCAGAACTGGGCAATCTGCATGCGATAGTCCTTCTGGTCCAGCGTTTGCAACTCGCGCGCGGCGTCGATCGCCTTCGACCATTCCTTCTCGACTTCGTACAGTTCCAGCAGCACGCGCTTTGCCGACGCGGCATAGGGCCCGGACATCAGGCGACGCAGCGATTCTTCGGCGCGATCCAGCAGCCCCGCGCGCAGGAAATCTTGCCCCAGCTCATACAGCGCGTGCTCGCGCTCCGGCTCCGGCAGATCGGGCCGTGTCGCCAGATTCTGGTGCACGCGGATCGCGCGCTCGGTTTCGCCCCGACGGCGGAACAGCGCGCCCAGCGCGAAATGCAGCTCGGTGGTTTCGGGGTCGAGGCGCGCCACTTCGACAAACGCGTCGATCGCCTGATCCGGCTGCTCGTTAAGCAGGAAATTCAGGCCCTTGAAGTACGAACGCGGCAACGCTCCCTGTTCGCTCATCAACTGGCGCAGGTCGAAGCGGGCGGCCATCCAGCCAAGGCCAAAGACAAGTGGCAGCGCGAGCAACCACCAGGTTTCAAACATCATGGATCAGACTTTCGGGCCGACTACGTTATAGGAGACGCCTGGCTTTGCCTCGGGCGGCACAACATCGACCGGCGACGCCCTGCGCGCTTCACCCAGCGCACGGCGCAAGCGCGCGGCCTCCATGCGCTGGCGCATCAGGCCGGGCGCAACCGCTGCCAGGGCCGCCAGGATCCCCAGGCCAAACGCCGCCAGCAGAATCAGAATCAGCGGGGCATGCCACACAGCGCCGAAAAAAAGTTGCAAGTCAGCATCGCCCGTGTTGCGCAGGGCCAGCACGAACAACAGGACGAACAGGACAATACGAAAGATCCAGGCGACGAGTTTCATGCGGTGTGAGACAACGTAACGGGGTTGGGCATCCGGCCAAGTAACTCGCGGCCAGGCGCGCGGGCGACGGATTCCCGGCATTGTAACGGAATCACTTATCGCAAACGGTAACGAATGGTGGAGTCACGGGGCGCCGGCGCGGCCCGGGCCGGAAACCGTTCGACCCAACAAAAAGCGCTCCCGAGGGAGCGCTTTCCGAAAGACTTGCCAGTATGGCGAGCGAGCATCAGGAACGGACCAGATTGAGCTGGGCGTCCTCGCGCAATCCGCCTTGGGCCGACTGCGTCGTGGACAGGCCCTGTCCGGCACCGTGCCCCGACTGGCCGTTGGCGGCGATAACACCGCCCTGCGGCGACGCGGGACGATCCACACGCTCGCGCAATTCCTTGCCCGCCTTGAAATGTGGCACCCGTTTTTCGGGCACCAGCACTCGTTCACCGGACTTGGGATTGCGCCCCACGCGCGGCGGCCGCCGATTCAGACCGAAGCTGCCGAAGCCGCGGATCTCGATGCGATGGCCATCGGCCAGGGCTTCGGACATCGCGTCGAGAATCGTTTTCACCGAGATGTCCGCATCCCGCAGCAGCAACTGCGGGAAACGGGCAGCCAGTTTTTCGACGAGCTCGGACTTGGTCATGGGCGGTTTCGCTTGCGCGCAGCGCTCTCGCGTGAAATTACTGGTTGTCCTGGCCCAGCTTGGCCTTCAGCAGTGCGCCGAGGTTGGTCGTGCCAGCCGCGCCGGTGTCAGCCTGGAACTTCTGCATCGCTTCCTGCTGCTCTGCGCTGTCCTTGGCCTTGATCGACAGGTTGATGTTGCGCGACTTGCGGTCGACGTTCACCACCAGGGCGGTGATCTGTTCGCCTTCCTTCAGCACGTTGCGGGCGTCTTCCACGCGGTCGGCGGAGATTTCCGAAGCGCGCAGGTAGCCTTCCACGTCGTCGGCCAGTTGCACCACGGCGCCCTTGGCATCAACAGCCTTGATCGTGCCGTTGACGAGCGAACCCTTGTCGTTGGCCGAGATGAAGTTGTTGAACGGATCGCCCGACAGCTGCTTGATGCCCAGCGAGATGCGTTCCTTGTCGACGTCGATGCCCAGGACGACAGCTTCCACTTCGTCGCCCTTCTTGTACTTGCGCACGGCTTCTTCGCCCGTCTCTTGCCACGACAGGTCCGACAGGTGCACCAGGCCGTCGATGCCGCCAGGCAGACCGATGAACACGCCGAAGTCGGTGATCGACTTGATCTGGCCGGTCAGCTTGTCGCCCTTCTTGTGGTTGCGGCTGAAATCGTCCCACGGATTGGCCTTGCACTGCTTCATGCCCAGGCTGATACGACGCTTGTCTTCGTCGATATCCAGAACCATGACTTCGACTTCGTCGCCCAGCTGGACAACCTTCGACGGGGCCACGTTCTTGTTGGTCCAGTCCATTTCCGACACGTGGACCAGGCCTTCGATACCGGCTTCGATTTCCACGAATGCGCCGTAGTCGGTCAGGTTCGTGACCTTGCCGAACAGACGCGTGCCTTGCGGGTAACGACGCGAGATGCCCACCCACGGATCTTCGCCCAGTTGCTTCACGCCCAGCGAGACGCGGTTCTTTTCCTGGTCGAACTTGAGGATCTTGGCGGTGATTTCCTGGCCAACCGACAGCACTTCGCTCGGGTGACGCACACGACGCCATGCCAGGTCGGTGATGTGCAGCAGGCCGTCGATGCCACCGAGGTCCACAAACGCGCCGTAGTCGGTGATGTTCTTGACGATACCGTTGACGATCGCGCCTTCCTTCAGCGTTTCCATCAGCTTCTGACGCTCTTCGCCCAGCGTGGCTTCCACCACGGCGCGACGCGACAGCACGACGTTGTTGCGCTTGCGATCGAGCTTGATCACCTTGAATTCAAGGGTCTTGCCTTCGTACGGCGTGGTGTCCTTGATGGGACGCACGTCGACCAGCGAGCCGGGCAGGAATGCGCGGATGCCGTTGACCATCACCGTCAGGCCGCCCTTGACCTTGCCGGTCACGGTACCCGAGATGATTTCGCCGTCTTCCAGCGCCTTCTCGAGGTTCAGCCACGATGCCAGGCGCTTGGCCTTGTCGCGGGACAGAATGGTGTCGCCATAGCCGTTCTCGAGCGCGTCGATGGCCACGGAGACGTAGTCGCCGGCCTGCACTTCGAGTTCGCCCTGGTCGTTCAGGAACTCCTCCACCGGCACAAATGCTTCGGACTTGAGGCCGGCGTTGACGACCACGAAATTGTGGTCGATGCGCACGACTTCAGCGGAAATCACTTCGCCAGCCTTCATATTGGAGCGGGCGATCGATTCCTCGAACAGTGCGGCAAAGGATTCGTTAGTTTGCAGGTCGGACATAAACGTAAGTTAGCAATCCGCAGTACGCTGGCCGGCGCGCCTATCGCGCTCAGTCTGCCATCGCAGCGGGGTTGGGTTGAGAACGTCTGGCGGCGGCAAAGCCCGCACCAGACTCCTGTTGCACCGGGGCGGCGACGCCCACCGTTATCGCACGGCGGCGAACCACTCCAGCACCTGCGTCACCGCCTCGTCGACCGTCATTTCGGACGTATCGAGGCGCTGCGCGTCTTCAGCGGGACGCAGCGGGGCGGCGGCACGGGAGCGATCCCGCGCGTCGCGCGCCTCGAGGTCACGCAAAAGGTCTTCGATATTAGCAGAAATTCCCTTATCAATCAATTGTTTATAGCGCCTGCGGGCGCGCGCCTCGACACTTGCGGTCAAGAACACCTTGAGCCGGGCCTCGGGAAAGATCACCGTGCCCATGTCGCGGCCGTCCGCCACCAGCCCGGGAAGTTTGCGAAACCCGCGTTGCAGCGCCGTCAACGCGTCGCGCACCGGCTGATGCACGGCCAGCGCGGAGGCCCGGTTGCCGATCGCCTCGTGGCGGATCAGCTGACTGACCTCCTCGCCCGCCAGCCATACTCGGTCCGGTCCGAATTTCACATCCAGGTGCAAGGCGATCCTTGCCAGCGCGTCGACGTCCTGGACGTCCACATCGGCCCGATCGCTGGCCAGCGCGACAAGCCGATAGAGCGCGCCGCTGTCCAGCAGATGGAAGCCAAGGGCATCTGCCACCTTGTGGGCCACGGTCCCCTTTCCGGACGCGGTGGGCCCATCTATGGTGATGACGTCGATGATAGTCATTATCAATTGATTGGTTTGAAACTATTGATTTCCGATCTCAATTGAGAATCGTTATCATGAAATCCATGGTTGCGTGGCAGCAGCGCCACGGTTCCTCACAAAAGTGCTGCGCAACCATCCTGAATTCATTCGCGAGGCAGCCACCATGGCCAAAACACTTTCCTTCGGCATCATGCACCTGGGCATCGCTTTCAGCGTGACCTACGCGTTGACTGGCAATCTGGCCGTCAGCGGCGCCGTGACCTTCGTCGAACCAGCGGTGAACATGGTGGCGCACTACTTCTTCGACAAGTATTGGGCCCGCCGCGAGCGCCGAGCCGCCGCAGACGCCCGCACCGGGAACACGGCGTCGGCCACCGCTGTGCCACGCCGGCTCGCCATGACGTGATCGCCACCAAGGCGGCACCGCGTGAAGTGACCGCTTACCGCGCTATCTTGCCGAACACCTCGAAATACTCGGGAAAAGTCTTGGCCACGCATCCCGGATCGTTGATCCGTACCGGCAAAGGACCAAATGCGGCCAGCGAGAAACACATCGCCATCCGATGGTCATCATAGGTGCCAATGCCATCGGACGGGGTGCGCCATAGCTCATCCGATGCTGGTGGCGTCACTTTCAGGTAGTCGGCACCCTCTTCCACCTGTGCGCCGAGCTTGCGTAGCTCGGTGGCCATGGCGGCAATCCGGTCGGTTTCCTTGACGCGCCAGCTGGCAATGTTTGTCAGCGTGGTCGTGCCTTCTGCAAACAATGCCGCGACAGCCAGCGTCATGGCCGCATCGGGAATATGGTTGCAATCGAGTTCGATGCCATTGAGCCGGCCGTCGTCGCGCTCCGTGCCACGCACCTCGATCCAGTTATCCCCGGCCATCACGTTGGCGCCCATGCGGTTCAGCGCATCGGCAAACCGTACGTCGCCCTGGATGCTCGACAATCCGACGCCTTCCACGCGCACCGGCCCGCCGCCGATCGCCCCGGCCGCCAGAAAGTACGACGCCGTGGAAGCATCGCCCTCGACGTAGATCTCGCCAGGCGATGTGTACGCGGCGTTGGCGGGCAGCACAAAGCGCTCCCAGCCGTGGCGCTCGACCGCGATGCCGAAGCGCGCCAGCAGGTTCAGCGTGATTTCGATGTATGGCTTCGAGATCAGTTCGCCGACCACCTCGATTTCAATGCGGCCGCTTGGCGCCGACGCCATCGGCAGCGTCATCAGCAGCGCCGTCAGAAACTGGCTCGATACGTCGCCGCGCACGCGAATCGGCGCATCGATGCGGATCTGTGCCGGACCGATCTGCAAGGGGGGATAGCCGGGCGTTCCCAGATAGTCGATCGACGCGCCAACCTGCAGCAGGCCGTCGACCAGATCGCCGATGGGACGCTCGTGCATGCGCGCCACGCCGCTCACCTTGTAGGTGCCGCCCTGCAAGGCGAGCGCCGCGGTCAGCGGACGAATCGCGGTGCCGGCGTTCCCCATGAACAGGTCCGCGGACTTGTTCGGAAATTTCCCGCCGACACCGGTCACGATGCAGTCGCCGCCGTCGCGGCGCCACGCCACGCCGAGCACCTTGAGCGCCTCCAGCATGACGCGCGTATCGTCCGAATCGAGCAGGTCGCGCACGCGCGTCTCGCCGGTGGCAAGCGCCGCCAGCAGCAGCACGCGGTTGGAGATGCTTTTGGAGCCGGGCAGGCGAACCGTGCCCGAAGCACGGGTCAGAGGGCCGAGGGTCAGATGTTCCATGGTCTTTGCAGCCAGGCCGCCGCGCATCAGGCGCGTGGCGGCCTCAGGGTTCTACGTTATGGGCGGCCGCGCGTGCGGCGCCCCATTTCAGGCGCGTGTCGCTGGCGCGCGCAAACACGCGCTCGAGCGCCGCGCCGTCGCCCGCCTTGATCTGCGCCTTGAGGTGGC
The DNA here is from genome assembly GCF_008801835.1 of Cupriavidus pauculus. GTDB lineage: Bacteria > Pseudomonadota > Gammaproteobacteria > Burkholderiales > Burkholderiaceae > Cupriavidus > Cupriavidus pauculus. The sequence continues at coordinate 259,737 of NZ_VZOW01000002.1, forward strand.
CGAGCACCGCCTCATACGTATCGATCTCGCGCAGCAGCGCCTCCTTGTTGGCGATACAGATGTCGCGCCACATCTCCGGCGAAGACGCGGCAATGCGCGTGAAGTCGCGGAAACCGCCGCCGGCAAAATCGAGCTTCAGCGCGGCGTCCTCGGCGTTGCCGATCTGCGCGACGAGCGCATACGACAACAGATGCGGCAGATGGCTAACCGCGGCGAAGACGGCGTCATGCTGCACGGCCGACATCACATGGCAATCGGCGCCCGCCGCTTCCCACATCGCGCGCACCGCCGCCACGTCGGCACGGCTGTTTTCCTGCAGCGGACACAGTACGACCTTCTTGCCACGATACAGATCGTTCAGCGCCGCCTCGACACCGTTCAGCTCGCGCCCGGCAATCGGATGCGCGGGTACGAACTGCGCAACCTTGTCGCCAAGGGCGGTCTTGGCCGCCATGATCACATCGGATTTGGTGCTGCCCGCATCGGTGACAATCGTGCCCGGCTGCAGATGCGGCTCCAGCGCGTGCAACAGCGCGAAGTTCTGCGCGACCGGCGCGCACAGTACGATCAGGCTGGCGCCGCGCGCGGCATCGGCGAGCGATTCGGCGATCTCGTCGATCACGCCGAGCGCCTTGGCCTTTTCGAGCGATGCCGCCGAACGCCCCACCCCGATCACCGTGTCGACCACGCCAGCGCGTTTCAGCGATAACGCCAGCGATCCGCCGATCAGGCCGACCCCAACAATCACGACACGGGAAAAATGCAACGCTCGCACGGATTCAATCTCAGTGGAATTCATTTCAGCGCCTGCTCCAGCGCTGTGATCAACGTGGCATTCTCCTCGGGTAGGCCGATCGTGATGCGCAACCATTGCGGCAAGCCATAGTTGGCCACCGGTCGCACGATCACGCCTTGCTTGAGCAGCGCCAGATTGACGCGCGCACCGGCGCCGTCATCGCTGCCGACGCGGACCATGACGAAATTGCCCGACGAGTTCACGTATTCCAGGCCCATCCGCTCGAATGCGGCGACCAACTGCGCCTTGCCAGCACGATTGAGCTCGGCGCTGCGATGGAGAAAATCCGTATCGCCCAGCGCCGCCACAGCAGCGGCCTGCGCCAGGCTGTTGACGTTGAACGGCTGGCGCACACGATTGAGCAGATCGGTCAGCGGAGGTTGCGCCACGCCATGGCCGACGCGCAGCCCGGCCAGGCCATACGCCTTCGAGAAGGTGCGCGACACCATCAGGTTCGGATACTTGCGCACCCAGGCGACGGACTCGTACTGCTGCGCGGGATCGAGATATTCGTTGTACGCCTCGTCCAGCACCACCACGACATGCTGCGGCACCTTGGCCAGGAACGCCTCGATCTCGGCAGCGGCCACAAACGTGCCGGTCGGATTGTTCGGATTGGCGATGAAGACGAGCTTGGTGTCCGGCGCAATGGCCGCGGCCATCGCATCGAGATCATGCCCATAGTCGCGCGCCTTCACCTCGATGGCGCGGGCGCCCACTTCCTGAGTGGCCAGTGCATAGACGGCAAACGAATACTCGGCGTAGACGATCGACTCGCCCGGACGCACGAGCGCATGCGCGGCAAGTTCGAGGATGTCGTTGCTGCCGTTGCCGAGCGTGAGCCATTCGGCCGGCACGTCGAACTTCGCGGCAAGCTTCGCTTTCAGCTCGAAGCCGTTGCTGTCCGGATAGCGGCCGAGTTCGCCCATCGCCGCGGCGATGGCGTGCTTGGCCGACTCTGGCATGCCCAGTGGATTCTCGTTCGAAGCCAGCTTGACGATGCGCGCCTCGTCGAGTCCGAACTCGCGCGCAACTTCCGAAATCGGCTTGCCGGCGATGTAGGGCGAGATCTTTCGCACGTACGACGGGCCGAAGTAGTCGGCTGCGTTGCCCTGTTCTGACATGGTGTTACCTCGCTGTTATCGGCTCGACGGATAGGAACCGAGCACCTTCAGATACGCGGCGTTGGCGCGCAACATCTCGATCGCACGCGCCACGGCGGGGTCATGCTGGTGCCCTTCGACGTCGACGTAAAAGTAGTATTCCCACGCGCCGCTGCGCGCGGGACGCGATTCGAAGCGGCACATCGACACGCCGTTTTCCGCCAGTGGCGCCAGCAGCTGGTACACGGCGCCGGCCTTGTTCGGCACGGACAGGATCATCGACGTCTGGTCGCTGCCCGACGGTTCGGTTTCGTATCGGCCGATCACCGCGAAGCGCGTGCGATTGTGCGGATCGTCCTGGATGTGCGACCGGACGATATGCAGGTGATAGCGGTTGGCGGCCGACTCGCCGGCAATCGCCGCCACGGTTGGATCTTCGCTGGCCATGCGCGCCGCCTCCGCGTTGCTCGACACCGCCTGGCGCTCGAGGTTCGGATAGTTGGCGGTCAGCCAGTGCTGGCATTGCGCCAGGGCCTGCGCGTGCGCGCGCACGACCTTGACGCCCTGCATGTCCGGCGTCGACGCCATGAGGTTGTGATGCACCTTCAGGGCGATTTCACCGCTGATCTTCAGCGAGGTTTGCAGGAACAGGTCGAGCGTGCGCGATACCGCGCCTTCGGTGGAATTCTCGACCGGCACCACGCCATATTCGACGGTGCCCGCCTCGACTGCCCGAAACACCTCGTCGATACTCGGGCACGGCACGCCGGACACTTCATGACCGAAGTGCGCGTAAAGCGCCTGTTCGGAAAACGTTCCCGCGGGCCCCAGAAAGGCAATTTCCAGCGGCTTTTCCAGTCCGCGGCAGGCCGACATCACCTCGCGCCAGATCGACGCCACGCTTTCGTCGAGCAGGGGCCCGGGATTGGCGCCCTGCACCTTGCGGATGACCTGCAATTCGCGCTCGGGACGAAACACCGGCGCGCCATACTTCTTCTTGACCTCGCCGACATCGAGCGCGAGCTGCGCACGGCGGTTCAGCAACGTCAGCAGTTCGCGGTCGACGGCATCGATCTGGTTGCGCAGCGGCGCCAGGTCCGCGGACAACGCCTGCTCTTGCGGGCTGGGGCCGCCATTGTCATTGCGCGTCGCGTCCGCGCCGGCGCTCGGCTTGTCTTGCTCTGTCATATCAAGGCCTGTGGGCCGCGTGTGGCACGGCCTCTCGAAAAGTCTGGGCAACGCCGCCCCCCCCCACCAGGCAGGAAGCGCGGCAGATGCACCGCCGTCAGGCGGCGGTGCGCTCGAATTCGCGCATGAAGTCGATCAGCGCGGTAACACCTTCGAGTGGCATCGCGTTGTAGATGCTTGCGCGCATGCCGCCCACGGACTTGTGGCCCTTGAGCTGTACCAGGCCATTCGCGCGCGCCTGGGTCAGGAACGCTTCGTTGCGCGATTCATCGCGCAGGAAGAACGGTACGTTCATGCGCGAGCGGCAGCTGGGGTCGATTTCGTTACGGTAGTAGTCGCTCTGGTCCAGGAAGTCGTACAGCGCGGTCGCCTTGGCGATGTTGCGCTGCTCGATCGCGGCAACGCCGCCCTGCGCCTTGAGCCATTGGAACACCAGCCCGGCGATATAGATCGCATAGGTCGGCGGGGTGTTGTACATCGAATCGTGTTCGGCCACGATGCGCCAGTTGAACGCCGAAGGGCACAGCGGATGCGCGAATCCGACCAGGTCTTCGCGCACGATGACGATCGTCACGCCAGCCGGGCCGATGTTCTTCTGCGCGCCGCCGTAGACCACCTGCACGCGCGACCAGTCGATCGGACGCGACAGGATATGGCTCGACGCATCAGCAACGACGATGCGTCCCTTGTCATGCGTGCCGGTCTGACCGATATCGGGAATTTCCTGGAATTCGACGCCGACAATGGTTTCGTTGGTGCACAGGTGCACGTACGCGGCATCGTCCGACAGCTTCCACTCGGCGGCATCGGGAATCTTGTGCCACTTCTGGTCCTTGCTGGACGCGGCGATGTTGACTTCGCTGTAGCGTCGCGCTTCCTGCTCGGTCTTGACCGACCACGTGCCGGTCACCACGAAATCGGTCTTCGGCTTTGCTGCGCTGACGCGATTGGCCAGGTTCAACGGCACGATGCCGTTTTCGCCGATCGCGCCGCCTTGCAGAAACAGGATCTTGAAGTTCGGGGGAATATGCAGCAGATCGCGCAGGTCGGCGAGCGCCTGTTGATGGATGCTCTCGAATTCCTTGCTGCGATGGCTCATCTCCATCACCGACACCCCAGTGCCGCGCCACGACAGCATTTCCTCGGCCGCCTGTTGCAGGACTTCGGCCGGCAACGCGGCCGGACCCGGCGAGAAATTGAAGACGCGCTCGGCCAGGGAACGTTGCAGGCCGTGGAGGGCGGGATTCTGGGGATCGTTCATGGAGGGAAAAAGAAAAATGGCTGCCGGATTGAACCAGGCAGCCATTATCCCTCAAACCCGCGACGCTGGGACACCGGTGTATCCGCGTGCGTCTGAAGCCGTTGGCCCCGGCCGGCCGCGAAGCCATGCCGAGGCCAGCCGTCGATCACTTCGAAGCGGCGGTAATTTCCTTTTCGGCGGCGTCGCGCATCGACTTGCCAACCTGCGGACCGTACTTCTGCATCATCGAACCCCAGATTTCCTGCGTGGCCTTGCCCTGGTTCTGCATGAACTTCTGGCCGGTCGGCGACTTCAGGAACGTGGTCAGGTCCTTGATTTCCTGCGTCGAGTAGTACTTGCCGAAGGCGTCGTAGTGAGCCTTGATCGCATCCTGCTTGAAGCTATCGGTCGTGAACGCCGTGCCCGCGCCATCGACCATGCGTTGCACCGCGCCGTTCTTCTTCAGCTTCTCGACCGCAGCCTGCTTTTGCTTGTCGTTCAGCGTCTTGTTTTCGACCAGAACCTGCTCCAGCACCAGCGGCGCTTCCTGCTTGGCGCCTTGCTGCCAGTTATCGGCCTGGCCCTTGACGGCCTGATCAGCCTGCATGACGGTCAGCAGTTCCTTGATGGCGGCAGTCTTGTCCTTGTCTTCCTGAGCGTGCGCGGCTTGCGCGAGCATCATCATCGGGGCGAAAGCAGCCAGAACAGCGATACGTCGATAGGTTTTGAGCATTATGACTCCCTGTAAATACGTCCGATTTAGTCCGGTCGGCCTTCTGGCGAGTTCCGGCCGCCGTCCCATTGTTGCAACAATTTACGAATTCGCGTCCGCGTCGGTGGCACCCGCATCGGTGGCGCCCGAGCTGTCGTCCGCGGCCTCGCCGTCATCAGCGCTGCCGCTGTCGTCATCCGATTCGACGATTCGCTGCAGACCCGACAGTTTCGTGCCCTCGTCGACATTGATCAGCGTGACGCCCTGCGTGGCGCGGCCCATCTCGCGGATTTCAGCCACCCGCGTGCGGATAAGCACGCCGCCGGTCGTGATCAGCATGATTTCGTCTTCCGGCGAAACCAGCGCCGCGGCCACCACGCGGCCATTGCGCTCGCTCGTCTGGATCGCAATCATGCCTTTGGTGCCACGGCCGTGTCGAGTGTATTCGGAGATCGGCGTACGCTTGCCATAGCCGTTCTCCGTGGCGGTCAGCACGCTGCCTACCGGCATGGCTTCACCCTCTGCCGGATCGACCTCTGCGCTTTCAGCCGGCGCAACCAGCATGGCGATCACGGCCTGGCCCTCGTCTAGGTTCATGCCGCGCACGCCGCGCGCCTGGCGACCCATCGGCCGCACGTCGTTTTCGTCGAAACGCACGGCCTTGCCGGCGTCCGAGAACAGCATCACGTCGTGTTGACCGTCGGTCACGGCAGCGCCGATGAGGAAGTCGCCTTCGTCGAGGTCCACTGCAATGATGCCGGCCTTGCGCGGATTCGAGAATTCGGTCAGCGCGGTCTTCTTGACTGTGCCGCGCGCCGTGGCCATGAAGATGAAATGCTCGGCATCAAACTGGCGCACCGGCAGGATCACGTTGATCTTCTCCCCGTCGGCCAGCGGGAACATGTTCACGATCGGACGGCCGCGCGAATTGCGCGAACCCTGCGGCACCTCATAAACCTTGAGCCAGTAAAGGCGGCCGCGATTCGAGAAGCACAGGATGTAGTCGTGCGTATTCGCCACGAACAACGTGTCGATCCAGTCGTCTTCCTTCGTCGTGGTCGCCTGCTTGCCGCGACCGCCGCGCTTCTGCGCACGGTATTCGGAAATCGGCTGGCTCTTCATGTAGCCCGAGTGCGACAGCGTGACCACCATGTCTTGCGGCGTGATCAGGTCTTCGGTGTCGAGTTCGGTTGCGTTCAACTCGATCTGCGAGCGCCGCGCGTCACCGAATTCGGCACGGATCGCGCCCAGTTCTTCGGTGATGATGGTGGTGATGCGCTCGGGGCGCGCCAGGATATCGAGCAGATCGGCGATGATGCCCATCACTTCGCGATATTCCTGGACGATCTTGTCCTGCTCCAGGCCCGTGAGGCGCTGCAGTCGCATCTGCAGGATTTCTTGCGCCTGACCATCGGAGAGGCGGTACAGGCCGTCGGGTTGCATGCCGAACACAGCGGGCAGGCCGTCCGGCCGATAGGACTCGCGGCCGCCAGCAGTGTCGCTTTCAGCACGCGCCAGCATCTCGCGGACCAGGCTGGAATCCCATGCGGTGGCCATCAGTTCCTGCTTGGCCACAGGCGGCGTGGGCGCGGCCTTGATGATCGCGATGAACTGGTCGATGTTGGCCAGCGCCACCGCCAGGCCTTCCAGCACATGACCGCGTTCGCGCGCCTTGCGCAGTTCGAACACGGTGCGCCGGGTCACCACTTCGCGGCGATGCGACAGGAAGGCGTCCAGCATCTGCTTCAGATTGAGCAGGCGCGGCTGGCCGTCGACGAGCGCGACCATGTTCATGCCGAAGGTGTCCTGCAGCTGGGTGTTCTTATATAGGTTGTTCAGCACAACCTCGGGCACCTCGTTGCGCTTGAGTTCGATCACCACGCGCATGCCTGACTTGTCAGATTCATCGCGGATGTCGGAAATGCCCTCGACCTTTTTCTCGGTAACCAGTTCGGCGATTCGCTCGAGCAGCGTCCGCTTGTTCACCTGGTACGGCAGTTCGTCGACGATGATCGCCTGGCGCTGGCCGCGATCAATGTCCTCGAAGTGCGTGCGGGCGCGCATGACGACGCGCCCGCGGCCGGTACGGTAGCCCTCCCGCACGCCCTGAATACCGTAAATAATGCCGGCGGTCGGAAAATCGGGCGCCGGCACAAGTTCAATCAGTTCGTCGATCGTGGCATTCGGATTGCGCAGCAGATGCAGGCAGGCGTCGACAACCTCGTTGAGGTTATGCGGCGGGATATTGGTGGCCATGCCGACCGCGATACCCGACGAACCATTGATAAGCAAATTCGGAATACGCGCCGGCAAAATACCGGGCTCTTTCTCCGAACCGTCATAGTTAGGCTCGAAATCGACAGTTTCCTTGTCGATATCGTGCAGCATTTCATGGGCAATTTTGGCCAGGCGGATTTCGGTATAACGCATCGCCGCGGCGTTATCCCCGTCCACGGAGCCGAAGTTGCCCTGGCCATCGACCAGCATATAGCGCAGGGAAAAATTCTGCGCCATACGGACAATGGTGTCATAAACTGCGGTATCGCCGTGCGGGTGATACTTACCAATCACATCGCCGACGATACGGGCCGATTTCTTGTACGGCCGGTTCCAATCGTTGTTGAGCTCGTGCATCGCATAGAGCACGCGCCGGTGTACCGGTTTCAGGCCGTCCCGTACATCAGGCAGCGCGCGCCCCACGATAACGCTCATCGCGTAATCGAGATATGAGCGGCGCATTTCCTCTTCGAGCGAGACCGGAAGGGTTTCTTTGGCGAATTGATCCATTGCGGCGTGGTTTATGCGGCGGGTTTAAGCGAATGAAGCCTGCGAATCCGGCGGCCAAAAAAGCGCCTGCCGGGTCGAGGCCAACATGGCATTCTATCATGCGCGCAACCCCTGCCCGACCTTGCCGGAACCCCTGCCCAGAACCCCTCCACCACGCCCGACCGGCACCGGGTCGATGCCTCGCAAGCCAGACGGGACAAGGGTTTGCAGGCACCGCAAGATCGATGTTGCACAAACACCACAGGCCCAAAACCACGTGGTTGAATCGAATATATTTACTTCTTAGGAAACGAGCCTTGTGGCACAATTCCCCAGCGAAGAGCCAGACATTGTTCGAAGTGGAGCATCTACCACATCGAGAATGTTATACTCCGAAGAATGTATGACTTGTTTTCGTCCATTTGCTCGCAGTAACCCTGCGGTGATCTCATCCTGAGAGGAGAAATATGAAAAAATTTGCCAAGCTCGCGCTCGTTGCAGCTACCGCAGTAATGGCTGCATCCGCTCAAGCCCAGTCCGTCCCCTACGAAAAGAAGGCAGTGAACGATAACTGGGGCAACGGTACGAGCGAGTACGTGTGGAAGAATGGCACGAACGAGCTCTGCTGGCGCGATAGCTCCTGGACCCCGGCAACCGCCAATGCTCAGTGCGATGGCGCGCTGGCTCCGGCTGCTGCTCCGGCTCCGGCCCCGACCCCGGTGGCTCCGCCGGCTGTGTCGAGCGAAAAGGTCACTTTCGCTGCTGACACCCTGTTCGACTTTGACAAGGCTGTTCTGAAGCCCGAAGGCAAGGCCAAGCTGGACGACCTGGTCTCGAAGCTGCAAGGCATCACGCTGGAAGTCATCATCGCCGTTGGCCACACCGACTCGTTCGGTTCGGACAAGTACAACGATCGCCTGTCGATCCGTCGTGCTGAATCGGTCAAGGCTTACCTGGTAAGCAAGGGCGTTGAAGCCAACCGCGTGTACACCGAAGGCAAGGGCAAGCGTCAGCTGAAGGTTGATCCGAAGTCGTGCAAGGGCAACCGCACCGCTCAGATCGCCTGCCAGCAACCGAACCGTCGCGTGGAAGTCGAAGTGGTCGGCACCCGCAGCGCACGTTAATCGGATCCTCTCCGATGAAGAAAAGCCCAGCGCAAGCTGGGCTTTTTTTTCGCCCCGATTTTGCCGCGGCAAATATGCCATTTCCGAGATTCGGCTCGGCTCCGATTTTTTGGTAAAGTTGGCGCAGCTTTCCCACGAGAATTGCCGCCTCGCGGCACACACGATGTCGCAAACGACTACCCTGAACTCCTCCGCCACTTCCCCCGCCACCAACCGCAATGCCGATCCAAAGGAGATCGACAAGTTCAGCGAGCTGGCCCATCGTTGGTGGGACCCCAACAGCGAATTCAAACCGCTGCACGATCTCAATCCACTTCGCCTGGGGTGGATTGACAGCATCGCGCATCTCGCCGGCAAGCAAGTGATCGATGTCGGCTGCGGCGGCGGCATTCTTTCCGAAAGCATGGCGCGCCTCGGCGCGACGGTGCGCGGCATCGACCTCTCCAGCAAGGCGCTGAAGGTAGCCGATCTGCACAGCCTGGAATCGGGCGTTGCGGTGACTTACGAGGAGATCGCCGTAGAAGAGCTGGCAGCGCGCGCGCCTGCCAGCGTGGATGTCGTCACATGCATGGAAATGCTTGAACATGTGCCGGATCCACAGTCGATCGTCCGCGCATGCACGAAGCTGGTCAAACCCGGCGGCTACGTGTTTTTCTCGACCATCAACCGCAATCTCAAAGCGTATTTATTGGCAATCGTCGGTGCGGAATACGTGCTGAACATGCTGCCGCGCGGTACGCACGATTACGAGAAATTCATTACACCGTCCGAATTGGCGCGATACGCCCGCAATGTCGGTCTTGACATGATCGAAATGCGGGGCATGACCTATAACCCGCTGACACAGATTTACACGCTCGGCCGAGACACCGACGTCAATTACATGGTGGCGTTCCGCAAGGTGGCTCAATAATGGCCGGCGCTTTCGACGCAATCTTTTTTGATCTCGATGGCACGCTGGCAGATACCGCGCCTGACCTGGCCGCCGCGGCCAATCGGCTGGTGGTGGAGCACGGCATGGCGCCAGTACCGTACGAGAAACTCCGGCCGGTGGCGTCGCATGGCGCGCGCGGGCTGATTGGCGCGGCCTTTGGAAAGCGCCCGGAAGACCCCGAATTCCCGGCGCTGCGCGATACGTTCCTCGACTATTACGAAGCTGATATCGCGGTTCATACGCGCCTGTTCGACGGGATGGAGGAGGTGCTGGCCAGGCTGGAAGCAGACGGCATCGTATGGGGCATCGTCACGAACAAGATTGCGCGTTTCACCGTCCCGCTCGTTGCAGCCATCGGGCTGGCGCCACGCGCCGCGGCGGTGGTCAGCGGCGACACGACAGCGCACGCCAAGCCCCACCCTGCCCCGCTGTTGCACGCGGCCGCGGTCAGTGGCGTCGCACCGGAGCGCTGCATGTACGTGGGCGACGACCTGCGCGACATCCAGGCCGGCAAGGCGGCGGGCATGGCGACAGTATCGGCCGCCTACGGATATTGCGGTGACGCCGAGCCTCCGGAATCTTGGGGCGCCGACTTCCTGATCCGTCACCCGTCCGAGCTGCTCAGGCTGCTCGGCTGAACGCCATTACACGCGCACGGAACTGCAACGCACCATTCGCGTCGAAAGCGGGTACAATCCGTTTTCTTTCGCGTTTTACTACGCACATTGGGGCCGACCTGGTTTCGACGTGGGTTGCAAAGCAGTGGAGGGCATACCGAGGACCCGTCACCTCGTTAATCAATGGGAATGCAATAACTGCTAACGACGAACGTTACGCACTGGCAGCCTAAGGGCCGCCGTCCTCGCACTGGCTCGCTGACGGGCTAGGGTTCGCAAGAACCAGCGAGGTCATTTACGTCAGATAAGCTTCGGGAGTGTCACGGGCCCGAGGACGAAAATCTAGTGACTCGCCGTCGTAGAGCGTGTTCGTCCGCGATGCGGCGGTTAAATCAAATGACAGAACTAAGTATGTAGAACTCTCTGTGGAGGGCTTGCGGACGCGGGTTCGATTCCCGCCGGCTCCACCAGTACAAACAGAAAACCCAACCGCCACCGGTTGGGTTTTTTATTTGCGGCGACTGCGCGGCAGTCTCAGTGCATCACGGCGCCGCTCACGGGCAGGCTTTCCAGCCGAGCCATATGGAAACGCTCAAGCGGGAGTGTCACGCCCAGCTGGGCAAACATCTGCCCCGCGTGATCGACCGATTGCAGCATGCCGGGCATCCAGAGCCGCTGCAGCCGCGATAGCGGTTCCCCGGAATGTTCGGCAAACGCGTCGATGCCAAATTCCTGGATGGCCTTGAAGAGGACCAATCCCACCAGATACATATCGCCCGTATCGAGCGCGATTTCCGCCTGGGCGGTCCAGCGCGCTGCACGATCCTTAATTTTTTCCGCTTCGGCAAACCGTTCCGTGATGGTTGGCATGAACGCGTCGCCGGGCGGCAGAAAGGTAAAACTCATCAGACGGCTCCTGTCCCCGTATCCAAACAATGACGGCATTCTTCGCCAGAAACTGTAGTGGTCGAAAGTAGATATGATCGATCTGTGCAATTTCCGGCAAAAATACAACACTTAGCGATTTGCACGCCACAAGCGCTGAAGGCCCGCAGGGACCGATCGTGCACCGCGCCGCCATATTGAGCGTTGTTAGCGCGCAAGGCGCCCGGGCCCGGCGCAGGTTTCAGATCAGATGAATTGCGATCCGATTGATCGCAACATGCAGCGGGAAGTGCAGTTGATGCCGGTATGCCGGCGTGCGGGCGCTACAATAGCCGGTCGCCGCTTCCTGTCCTCCACTCATGTCCGACCATCCCCGCTTTACCGTCAACCGATCCATGATCACGCTGCTGCCCGAGCAGCCGTTCCTGGACTGGATTCAGGCCGTCGATCCCGACCCTGTCCCCACGCTGACGCTGGACGACGTGCGCGACGACGCCAGCGTCTTCCTGCTTCCCGGCGAACTTGCCGACACACAGGAAAATGCCTTGCACTGGGTGGAAAAGCGCTGGCGCCACTTTTTCGAATTCATGCTGGGCGAATGGTTCGACGATTCCGTCTGGCCCGAAACCCTATCCCTGGCGATGTTCCGCGAATGGTTCACCATCCGCTTTCACTCGATGGTGTGGGACATGGCGCCCGAGGCACCGATCGAGCACGAGGACTGGGAAGGCGAGGACGACGACGACATGCCAACCATCCTCCACTGACCGGACGCGATATTCGTCCCCTGGCATTCGAACGCGCTATGCAAGTGCGCTACAGGCGCACGATGTCGCGCGCACAAATCGCCACGCAGCGCCCAACAAAAAACGGCACGCCATGGCGTGCCGTTTCGCATCGACATGCGCGCCTCAGAGAAAGCGGTCCAGGATCTTGCGGCTTGCCTTGTCCAGTGCCGCCTGATCGCGAATCAGATAATTGATGCCATGGCTATCCGAAATCAGCAGCGTGGTGCCGGTCAGCCGCCGGATATCCTCTTCTCCGCGTAGCACCAAGTCGGTCTGACCACGATCGGTCCGGACCGTCCAGACACTCGGCGTGGCGTAGGTCGATACGCTCACGATCGCCTCGATCTCGGGCATGAATTCGCGCCCGGCCAGCTCGGCCTCGATCAGCTCGCGCGTGGCGCAGGGCAATGCGTCGAGACGCGGAATCCACACCAGCTCACGGCCATCGGTGCTCATCATGCCGAGGCCGTCGTCGGCTGCCGAGATCGGAAACGCCCGCACCGGCACCACGCCTTCATGCGCCGTACCATCGGCCGTCGTCAGCACGAGCTTGCCAAAGCTGTTGCGGGTCAAAGTGAAATCTGGCGTTTGCATCGGGGGTTGCTCGAAAGAATGGTCACTGCGCACTGATTGGCTCCACGGCTTCTGCACGCGGCGCGGCGTCGCCGGTCTCTTCACCGGCTTCCGCATCGACATTGCGGGCCTGCGCCTGGTAGAGCTTGTAGTACGCCCCTTCGCGCGCCAGCAGTTCGTCGTGACTGCCCACTTCCACTATCTGGCCGCGATCCATCACCACCAGCCGATCCGCCTTGCGTAGCGTCGACAGGCGGTGCGCGATCGCGATCGTGGTGCGTCCTTGCACGAGATTGTCGAGCGCCTTCTGGATTTCCTTCTCAGTGGTCGTGTCCACCGACGACGTAGCCTCGTCCATGATCAGGATGCGTGGATCGATCAGCAGCGCGCGCGCAATGGAAATGCGTTGGCGTTCGCCGCCGGACAGCGCCTGGCCGCGTTCGCCCACCAGCGAATCGTAGCCATGCGGCAGGCGCAGGATGAATTCGTGCGCATGCGCGGCGCGCGCCGCGGCGATGATTTCCTCGCGCGTGGCATCGGGCTTGCCGTAAGAAATATTGTCGGCAATCGTGCCGAAGAACAGGAACGGCTCCTGCAGCACCAACCCGATATTGCGGCGGAATTCCGACACCGGCAGCGAGCGGATGTCGACGCCGTCGACGCGGATCGCGCCTTCGGAAACATCGTAGAAACGGCAAATCAGGTTCACCAGCGTGCTCTTGCCCGATCCGCTATGCCCGACCAGACCGATCATCTCGCCGGGTCGGATGGTCAGGTTCAGGCCACGGATCACGGCGCGATTGCCGTAGCGGAAGCCCAGGTCGCGCAGTTCGATCGCGCCCTGCACATTGGCAAGATGCACGGGCTTCTGCGGCTCGGGCACGCTGGACACGTGGTCGAGAATATCGAAGATCCGCTTGGCGCCCGCCGCGGCCTTCTGCGTCACCGATACGATGCGGCTCATCGAATCGAGCCGGGTATAGAACCGGCTGATATACGTGAGGAAGGCGACCAGCACGCCCACGGTGATGGCGTCGTGGCTGACCTGCCAAATGCCGAAGATCCACACCACCAGCAGGCCCACTTCGGTCAGCAGCGTCACGGTCGGCGTGAACAGCGACCACACGGCGTTCACGCGATCGTTGATCGCCAGATTGTGCTTGTTGGCTTCACGAAAACGCGACACCTCCCGCTTTTCCTGCGCGAATGCCTTAACCACGCGGATGCCCGGAATCGTATCGGCCAGCACATTGGTGATTTCGGACCAGATCCGGTCGATCTTCTCGAAACCGTGACGCAGGCGATCGCGCACCAGATGAATCATCCACGCGATGAACGGCAGCGGCACCAGTGTGACCAGCGCCAGCCACGGGTTGATCGACACCAGGATCACCGCGGTCATCGCGATCATCAGCACGTCGGTGGCAAAGTCGAGCAAATGCAACGACAGGAACACGCTAATGCGATCGCTTTCCGATCCGATACGCGCCATCAGGTCGCCGGTGCGCTTGCCGCCGAAGTATTCGAGCGAAAGCTTGAGCAGGTGTTCGTAAGTTGTTGTGCGCAGATCCGCGCTGATGCGCTCCGACACGCGCGCCAGCAGATAGGTGCGCGCCCAGCCCAGGCTCCACGCCACCAGCGCCGCGCCGAGCAGCCCCGCCAGGTAGAGCTTGACCAGGTCGCGGTCGATCGGCACGCCGTTCTGGTACGGAATCAGCACCTTGTCCATCAGCGGCATGGTCAGGTACGGCGGCACCAGCGTGGCGGCAGTCCCGAGCAGCAGCAGCACAAAACCGCCCAGCAGTTCCCAGCGATAGGGTCGCGCAAAGCGCCACAGGCGCAACAGCGCCCAGGTGGAAGGCGGCGTTTCCAGCTCGCGGCTGCATTGCGGGCATTGCTCTTCGCCGGGCGGAATCGGCGCTTTGCAGGTCGGGCAGACGTCGGCCTCGACGCTGGCGGCTCGGCCGGTGGCCAGCGTGTCGCGACGAGCGTCGAACTGGTCGGCCAGGCGCAATGCGTCGGGATTGTAACCAAGCGTGTAGCGCCAGGTGGCCAGACGGACCTGTCCGTCGGCAAGTTCCAGCGTGCCGACGCCTGCGTGGTCGCCATGCGACAGGCTGAGGCCGGCGGCGATGTCCCAGCTGCGGAGGTCTTTTTCACCCGGGGCGCGCGAGATCAGACGACGATCCGTCACAACCAGCCACCCTTGGGTAAAATGCAGTCTCGCGTCCAGGTCCAGCGTCAGCCCGGCCAGGACGGATTCCCCGGGCAACAGGGTCGTGCCGAGTTCGGCTGCCCAGGGACCTTGCGGGCCGGGGTGGGTGGAAGCAGACGGGGAGGACTGGGTCATTGTTGGCGCAAGAAGCATTAAAAGCGCGTCCGCAGGCCCAAAAATGGATCAAATACGGACATAACTTGAAACAATTTAAGCGGGGCGCCGGCTGGCGGCCCGCAATTTTGCCCGCAAGTATACATAACGCAAACAAACGGGCGCCCGGTGCACGCACAACGCTCGGTGGTCGGTTCAGGGTAGCTGAGGGGTCAACCCCGCGACTGCTGCAACGTTACTGAAAGGTTAGGCTTCCATTTCCCGGGCATTCGCCCACTGCCTCAAGCTAAATCAATGAAAAAGAAGGACATTGAGATTTTCGATGTCATGTCGCTGCGCGGCCCGAATATGTGGACATATCGGCCGGTGCTGGAGGCATGGGTCGACATCGGCGAACTGGAGGATTTCCCCTCCAACAAGATTCCGGGGTTTTACGAGCGCCTGTCGACATGGCTGCCGACGCTGATCGAACACCGCTGTAGCCCCGGCGTGCGCGGCGGCTTCCTGATGCGACTGAAGGAAGGTACATGGCCGGGCCACATCCTTGAGCACGTCACGCTGGAGTTGCAGAACCTGGCCGGCATGCCCGGAGGATTCGGCAAGGCGCGCGAGACGCCGGTACGCGGCGTCTACAAGGTCATCGTGCGCGCATGGCATGAAGAAGTGACGCGTGCGGCGCTGTTCACGGCGCGCGACCTGGTCATGGCCGCGATCGAGGATCGTCCCTTCGACGTCCCCGCCGCGGTGGACAACCTGCGCCGGCTGGTCGACGAACACTGTCTGGGCCCGAGTACGGCCTGCATCGTCGACGCCGCCGACGATCGCGATATCCCGTCGATCCGACTGTCCGACGGCAATCTGGTGCAGCTTGGTTACGGTGTGCGCCAGCGCCGCATCTGGACGGCCGAGACCGACCGCACCAGCGCCATCGCCGAATCGATTTCGCGTGACAAGGACCTGACCAAGAGCCTGCTCGAATCGTGCGGCGTGCCGGTGCCGGAAGGCCGCATGGTCGACAGCCCCGCCGACGCCTGGGATGCCGCCGAGAGCATCGGCGTGCCCGTGGTGGTCAAGCCCTACGACGGCAATCACGGCCGCGGCGTCTTCACCAACCTGATGACGCGCGAGGAAGTCGAAACCGCCTACGGCGTGGCCATCGAGGAAGGCAACGGCGTGATCGTCGAACGTTTCATTCCCGGCAACGAGCACCGCCTGCTGATCGTCGGCGGCCGCATGGTGGCCTGCGCGATGGGCGAAACGGCGTCGGTGGTGGGCGACGGCAAGCACACCATCGACGAGCTGATCGAATCGCAGATCAATTCCGATCCGCGTCGCGGCAGCACCGAGGATCATCCGCTGAACCGCGTGCGCCTGGATTCGGCCGCCCGCCTGGAGCTGAAGCGCCAGGGCTATGCCGACGGCAGCGCCGTGCCGGCAGAGGGCCGCACCGTGCTGATCCAGCGCAACGGCAATGTTGCATTCGACGTCACCGATCGGGTACACCCCAGCGTGGCCGCGCACGCCGCGCTGGCGGCCCGCGTGGTCGGCCTGGACATCGCCGGCGTCGACCTGGTGGCCGAAGACATCTCGCGCCCGCTGGCCGAGCAACGCGGCGCCGTGGTTGAAGTCAATGCGGGTCCCGGCCTGCTGATGCACATCAAGCCGGCCGCCGGCGAGCCGCGCCCCGTGGGCCCCGCCATCGTCGATCACCTGTTTGCAAACCGCAACGGCGTGGAGGACGACGGCCGCATTCCCGTGGTCGGCATCACGGGCACCAACGGCAAGACCGTGGTCGCCAAGCTGGTGGCGCGCCTGCTGCAGCTTTCCGGCAAGCATACGGGGCTGGCGTGCAGCGACGGCCTGTTCCTCGACCGCCGTCAGGTGGAACCGGGCGGCCGCGGCGAAAAGGCCAGTTGGGAAGCCGGCCATCGCATCCTGATGAACCGCGCCGTGGAAGCGGCCGTGTTCGAGAACGACAGCGGCATGATCCTGTCGCAAGGCCTGCCCTACGACCGCTGCCAGGTGGGCGTGGTGACCAACTTCGGCCAGCCCGATCATCTCGGCGACTACTACGTCGAGGATGAAGACCGCATGTACAACGTGCTGCGCACCCAGGTCGACGTGGTGCTGAAGACCGGCACGGCCGTGCTCAATGCCGCCGATGCGCGTCTGGTCGAAATGGCCGAACTGTGCGACGGCGACGTGATCTTCTTCAGCCTGTCCGCCGACCTGCCGGCCATCGCCGCGCATCGCGCCGCAGGCAAGCGCGCCGTGTTCGTGCGCGACGGCAAGGTCGTGCTGGCCACCGGGGCAAGCGAAACCGCGCTGACCGACGTCTCGGCGATTCCGCTCACATACGCGGGCCGCGTTGCGTTCCAGATCGAAAACGTGCTGGCCGCCGTGGCGACCGGCTGGGCGCTGGGCATCTCCAATGACCTGATCCGCGCCGGCATCGTCACGTTCGACGTGGGACAGGTGGACGTGCCGGGCCGCTTCACGCTGTTCGAGCGCCAGGGTGCCACGGTGATCGTCGACGACGCGCATAACGCGCCGGCGCTGGAGGCCCTGGCCGCCGCGCTGGACCGGTTCCCGTCCGAGCGCCGCATGCTGGTGTTCGGCGCAGGCGTGCAACGCCGTGACGAAGACCTGATCCAGCAAGGCAAGATCATCGGCAAGTCGTTCGACCGCGTGTTCCTGTGCGAAGACCACAGCGTGCGCCGCGACCTGCCCGACGCCGAGGCGCGCGCGCTGCTCAAGAAGGGGCTGTACGAAGGCCGCCGCGTCACCAAGATCATCGACGAAGGCGCGCGCCGCGCTGCGGTCGAGGCGGCGCTGTCGCAACTGGTGGCCGGCGATCTCCTGGTGCTGCAATGCGACGAAGGGTCGCCCGAGGGCACCGTCGAGCAAGTGCACCAGTGGATGGGACGCAGCGGGCGCCGGGCGTAAGTCCGCACCCGCCAGCGCGAAGAACAACGGAAAACAGATTCTATGGAAGTCTCCCGTATCCGGGCCCTGCGCGGCCCGAATCTCTGGTGCCGGCACACCGCCATCGAAGCCATCGTGGCGTGCTCGGACCAATCCCATCTGCTGGCCGAGCTGCCGGGCTTCGAGGATCGCCTGCGCGCGCGCTTCGCGGCCATCGGCCCGATGCGCCCCGACGACGAAGCCGGTTCGCCGTCGATGGCGCACGCCTTGGAAGCCGCCGCGCTGGGCCTGCAGGCCGCAGCCGGCTGCCCGGTCACCTTCAGCAATACCTCCCCGACGCTGGAGCCCGGCACCTATCAGGTGGTGGTGCAGTACAGCGAAGAGGAAGTCGGCCGCCTGGCCTTCGAGCTGGCGGAAAAGCTGTGCCTCGCCGCGCGCGACGACCAGCCGTTCGATCTCGACGACGCGCTCCATCGGCTGCGCGAACTCGACGAAGACGTGCGCCTGGGCCCGAGCACGGGGTCGATCGTCTACGCCGCCGTGGCGCGCGGCATTCCGTATCGCCGCCTGACGCAGGGCTCGATGGTGCAATTCGGCTGGGGCAGCAAGCAACGTCGCATCCAGGCCGCCGAAACCGATATGACCAGCGCTGTGGCCGAATCGATCGCGCAGGACAAGGACTTGACCAAGACGCTGCTGCACGCGGCCGGCGTGCCGGTGCCGATGGGCCGCTCCGTCAGCAGCGCGGAACAGGCATGGGCCGCCGCGCAGGAAATCAACGGTCCGGTGGTGGTCAAGCCGCGCGACGGCAACCAGGGCAAGGGCGTGGCCGTGCGCATCCGCACGCGCGAAGAGGTGATGACGGCGTATGAAGTGGCCGCCGACATTTCTTCCGACGTGATCGTCGAGCGCTACATTCCCGGTCACGATTTCCGCCTGCTGGTGGTTGGCAAGCATCTGGTGGCCGCCGCCCGTCGCGATCCGCCGCAGGTGATCGGCGACGGCACGCATACAGTGCGCCAACTGGTCGACGAAGTGAACCGCGATCCGCGTCGCGGCGAAGGCCATGCCACGTCGCTCACCAAGATCCGCTTCGACGACATCGCCCTGGCCACGCTGGCCAAGCAAGGGCTGACCGCGGATGCCGTGCCGGCCAAGGGCACGCGCGTGGTGTTGCGCAACAACGCCAACCTGTCCACCGGGGGCAGCGCCACCGATGTCACCGACGATGTGCATCCCGATATCGCTGCGCGCGCAGTGGCCGCCGCGCAAATGGTCGGGCTCGACATCTGCGGCGTCGACGCGGTCTGCGAGACCATGCTCAAGCCGTTCGAGGAACAGGCTGGCGGCATCGTCGAGGTAAACGCTGCGCCCGGACTGCGCATGCACTTGCAGCCGTCTTACGGCAAGGGCCGCGCCGTGGGCGAGGCGATCATCTCGACGATGTTCTCGGATGGCGACGATGGCCGCATTCCTGTGGTCGCGGTGTCGGGCACCAACGGCAAGACCACGACGGTGCGCCTGATCACCCATATCCTCGCCTCCAGCGGCCTGCGCATGGGCATGACTGGCACCGATGGCGTGTACATCCAGGGCCAGCGCATCGATACCGGCGACTGCAGCGGTCCGCGCAGCGCGCGCAACGTGCTGCTGCATCCCGATGTCGATGCCGCCGTGTTCGAAACCGCGCGCGGCGGCCTGCTGCGCGAAGGCCTGGCGTTCGATCGCTGCGACGTGGCGGTGGTCACCAATGTCGGCGAAGGCGACCATCTGGGCCTGTCGTACATCAGCACTGTCGAGGATCTGGCCGTGCTCAAGAGCGTGATCGTGCAGAACGTGGCGCCGCACGGCATGGCCGTGCTCAACGCCGCCGATCCGATGGTGGCGCGCATGGCCGACGCCTGCCCCGGATCGGTCGCGTTCTTCGCCCAGGACGCAGGACTGCCGACCATGGCGCTGCATCGCGCGCAGGGCAAGCGCGTGGTGTTTGTCGACGGCGCCGACATCGTCGCCACCGAAGGCGACACCAGCGTGCGCTTCGCACTGGCCGACATCCCGCTCACGCGCAATGGCTCGATCGGCTTCCAGGTAGAGAACGCGATGTCGTCGATCGCGGCCGCATGGGCGCTCGGCATCGACTGGAACGTGATCCGGCGCGCGCTGGCGACGTTCGTCAACGACCCGGCCAACGCACCGGGCCGCTTCAACGTCTTCGACTACAACGATGCCACGCTGATTGCCGACTACGGTCACAATCCCGACGCCATCCAGGCGCTGTGCAACGCCGTGCAGACCATGCCGTCGAACAAGCGCGTGGTCGTGATCAGCGGTGCGGGCGACCGTCGCGACGAGGACATCCGCAAGCAGACGCAGATCCTGGGCGGCGTGTTCGACGAGGTCGTGCTATATCAGGACCAATGCCAGCGTGGCCGTGAAGACGGCGAAGTCCTCGCGCTGCTGCGCGAAGGTCTGGTCGGCGCGCAACGCACGCAGTACACCGAAGAAGTGCGCGGCGAATTCCTGGCCATCGACACGGCGCTGGCGCGCCTGCAGCCGGGCGACCTGTGCCTGATCCTGATCGATCAGGTGGAAGAAGCGCTCGATCACATCGCCCGGCGCGTAGCCGGCTAAGCATCACGCCTTGTCGGGCCCCTTTGCTGCACACCGGTAAAGGGGCCCGCACAGCACGCCTGTCCGCCTCGCCCCGGCGGCCCGGCATCCCCCTTCCCCCTTCCCCGCTTGCCGTCCACCGCGATTCGGTGCGACAGTACCCCCTCGACGCTCCCATCCCCATTCCGACGGCGCCTGCCTTGTCCGTCGACGAGGAGAATGCGCATGACCGCCCCGCAGACCGTAGTCGTCACCTATATCGCCGCCACGGCAGACCAGGTGTGGCAAGCGCTGACCGATCCGGCGCTGAGTGTGAAGTATTTTTTCGGGCGACGTGTTGAGTCCGACTGGCAGGTAGGCAGCCCTTTCGTGCTGCGCATGGAAGACGGCAAGGTCGATTCGCAGGGCATGGTGCTGCTGGCCGAGCCGCCGTACCGGTTGTCGGTGACATGGCGCGTGGAGTGGCTCGAAGCGTTTCGGCAACTGCCCGAAGTCGTCGTCACCTGGCAGATCGATGCGCTGGGCGACAAGGCCGTGCGCGTGACAGTCAGCGAGGTTCACCAGGAGCCGGTGGACGAGCAGATCCTGCAGGGCGGACGCAACGGCTGGCCATTGATCCTGGCTGGCCTGAAGACGCTGATCGAAACCGGCCGGCCGCTCGATGTCGAAACGCCCAAGCCGCCGCCGGCGCCCACGGCCGGCGCATTGTGATCAGTGACGGCCCGGTAGCGCGAGGCGGCGTTCCAGCACATGCTGCAGCGCGGACAGGGCCGTGCTGAGAATCCAGTAGATCGCGGCGGCGGCCAGATACAGCGGCAGCGGCTGATATGTGGCCGCGATGATTTCCTGGGACGTCCGCAGCAATTCCGTGACGGTGATGACAGACACCAACGAGGTGTCCTTGATCAGGCTGATCAGGCTGTTCGACAGGCTCGGCACGGCAAGCCGCAATGCCTGCGGCCCCACCACGTAGCGCAATGTCTGCAAAGGCGCCATGCCAAGGCTGTAGGCGGCCAGCCACTGTCCGCGCGGCACGCCAAGGATCGCCCCGCGCATGCTTTCCGACAGATACGCGCCGACGTTCAGGCTCAACGTCAGCACGCCGGCCGGCGTGGGCTCCAGCGCGATGCCGATACCCGGCAATCCATAGTAGACGACGAAGATCTGCACCAGCAGCGGCGTGCCGCGCATGATGCTGACGTAGACACGTGCGATCGCTTTGAGAATCGGCTGATGGCCAATGCCCATCAATGCCACCACAATGCCGATCAGCAGGCCGAACACCATCGACAGCACGGCGAACTTCAGCGTGAGCAGCGTGCCCTGCAGCAGGACAGGCAGTGAATCAATGACAAGCTGGAGCGCGGACATGGCAGGGCGGGAATCGATCAAAGGCCGAAATGCCGCGATCATACGTGATCGCGGCACAGGACGGCGCAGGCAGGCGGATCGGGGGATTCCCGCCGCCTGTCATGGCCTGCATGAAGGCCTCGGCCGGGCGCGGCGGCCCGTGCCGAGGTCGCCGCGCGCGCACTCGGCCTTCGCGCGTGCCGGCAAGCGGTTACTTCACGGGCTTGGTCACATCCGATCCAAACCACTTGTTCGACAGCTTGGCCAGCGTGCCGTCCTTGCGCAGGTCGTCGAGCGCCTTATCGATCGCGGCAGCGAACTTAGGATTGTCCTTACGGAACGGAATCGCAACCTCGCTGGTGGCGCCGGGCAGCACCGCGCCAGGGCGCAGCGGCAGATTGGCCTGCTTGATCAGGTAATTGGCCATCAGGCGGTCGTTCAGCGCGGCGTCCACGCGCTGGGCGGCCAGGTCGCGCAGATATTCGGGCGCGCCGGGATAAGTCTTTACCTCGATGCCGGGCACCGACTTGGCCAGGTCGTTGTAGTTGCTGCCCAGGCTCACGCCGAGCTTGTGCCCCTTCAGCGATTCCAGCGTGGTGAACTCGCGCTTGTCATCCTTGCGCTGAATAAGCTGCGCCGCCGAATAGACGTAAGGTGTCGAGAAATCGAGCACCTGTTTGCGCTGCGGCGTCACCGAAACCTGATTGACGATGATGTCGAATTTGCCCGCTTGCAAGCCCGCGATAATCGCACTCCATTCCGTGGTCACAAACTCGGGTTTCACGCCGAGTTTGCCGGCCACGGCGCGCGCCACGTCGACATCGAATCCATCGAGTTCATTATTTGCAGCGCGATATCCGAACGGCGGATAGGTTCCTTCCAGGCCCACCTTGAGTACGCCTGCCTGCTTTACGGTATCCAGCAGATCCGCGGCCTGGGCGGCGGTGGCCGAAAGACCGGCAGCGCTGGCGACCAGCGCAGTGGCCAGCAGTGATTTGAACCAACCCGATCGAATCGTTCGCATATGTTCTCCATTGGAATGCGTTGACGTTGCCGGGCGTCATTTACGAGGGCATCCGGCGGCTCTATGAGCCTATAACGGGCTCAACGGTATCGCAAACACTATCAATGAAGAAATAACGATTCATTATGGCTATATAACCAGCCGTCGCGGCTAGCCACTGAATACGGAAAAACAGAGCGCAAGTCGCGCCTTTCGCCCACGCACACACGTATCGAATGCAAAGCGCCAGCCCGCTCTACGCCCCCCTCGTCTACAAAGAAAAACGAGGGGGAACATCCAGTGCCGCTCAATGAAAATGAATCTGAACGAGCCTTACTGGAACGCCTTGTCGTTAGGCTCGGCGAACAGTTGTTTCATCTCCGGCGACAGCGCATAGTTCATATTGATATTGCGCGGCGGAATCGGCTGCAGGAACCACTTCGTATATAGCTTCTCGGCTTGGCCGCTCTTCTGGATATCGGCCACCACGCCATCGACAAGTTTCTTGAACGAGGCGTCGTCTTTGCGGAACATGCAGGCATAGTTTTCGGTCTGCAGCGGCGTGCCGACCACCGCCCAGTCGGCGGCGTTCTTGGCCTTGGTGCGCTCGCCGTAGAGCAGCGGCTCGTCCATCACGAATGCCACCGCGCGGCCCGACTCCAGGATCAGGAATGCCTGGCCATGGTCTTTCGCGCTGGTCAGGTTCATGTTCATGCCTTCGCCATTCATCTTCACCAGCAGGCGCTCGCCAGTGGTGCCGGCCGTGGTCACCACGTTCTTGCCCTTCAACTGCGGAAAGTCCGTCACGCCCGAATCCTTCTTCGTCAGCATGCGGATGCCGTAGATGAACAGGCTGTTCGAAAACGCCACCTGTTTCTGGCGTTCGGTGTTGTTGGTGGTGCTGCCGCACTCGATATCGATCGTGCCGTTCTGCATCAGCGGAATGCGGTTCTGCGAGGTGATCGGCGTGAGCTTGACCTGCAGGTTCGGCATGTTCAGAGTCGACTTGACCTTGTCGACGATCGCCAGCAGGTAGTCATGCGAATAGCCCATGACATTGTTGCCATCGGAATACGAAAACGGAATCGACGACTCGCGATACCCGAGCGACATCACCCCGCTGTCCTTGATCTTCTTGAGCGTGTCGCCATCGGCGGCGTGGGCGCCGGCGGCAGCGCCGGCCAGCAAGGCGGCGGCTGCGAGGCGGTGGATGGAATTCGGACGGACAGACAGTGACTTCATGATTCGCTCCTTGGAGGGGGCTTGGTTTTTAATGGCAAGACCTGAGGCAATCTCGCTACCCAACGTTCACTTCGATACCGCGTACTGCTGCGTACTGATGACTGACGACTGCTACCTGCTTCCCGTACAACCCGTTTGGCGTCGCCCTGCACTAGGCCGACGCTGCACTGAAATCTTCCGCGTCCAGCGCTGGCTTGCGCCCGGCCAGACGGTCGGCCAGCAGCCCCGCGCTGCCCATGGCCAACGTAAAACCAAGCGCGCCGTGACCGAGGTTGAGCCACAGCCCCGGCACGCGCGATTCGCCGATCATTGGCAGTCCGGTCGGGGTGGCCGGCCGCAGTCCGGCCCATGGCCGCAGCGCATCGAGGTCGTCCCCGTTCGTCACGTTGCCGAAGACCGCGCGCGTCTGCGTGACCAGGGTCTGCGCGCGCTGCCGGTCGACCACTGCGCCGCCGCGCACGATATCGGCCATTCCCGCCACGCGCAGAGTATTGCCGATCCGTGCATAAACGATCTTGTTGGCAAAATCCGTCACGCTGATATGCGGCGCGGTCGCGCCGTCGACAATCGGCACGGTGATGCTGTATCCCTTCAGCGGCCACAACATCGGCCGGACGCCCGTCGGGCGCAGCAACGGCACGCTGCCGATGCCGCCCGAAACGATCACCAGATCGGCGGCGATCTCGCCACGGTCGGTGCGCACGCCGGTCACTCGACCGCCACTGCGCACCAGTTCAGTTACCCGCGTGCCAAAGCGCAGCGACACGGCCCGGTTGCCTTGCAACAGATGGGCCAGCGACACGCAGAAGCGATGACAATCGCCCACTTCCTCGCTCGGCGTGTAGATCGCGCCGGCAATATCGTGTCGAATGGCTGCCAGCGCGGGCTCCAGCGCCACCGTCGCGTCGCGGTCGAGCGCCTGCTGCTCGCAGCCCAGGCTGGCCTGGTAGTCGAGCAACCGGCAGGCGGCCTCGTAGGCCGCAGCGTCGCGATGCACCACCAGCTTGCCGCGCCGGGCGAAATCGAATCCGCCGCCCTCTTCGCGCGCGTCGGGCCGATCGACGAAAGCCTGCATCAGATCTCGCGAGTAGAACGCCAGCCGCAGCAGCTTGCGCGTGGTGGCCTCGCTCGTCGATGCGTTACACGCCCGCACAAATGCCATCAGCCAGCGCCATTGGGCCGGATCTGCCGACGGGCGGAAGCGCATTGGCGAATCGCGGTCCAGCAGCCAGCCCGGCACCTTCGACAACACGCCCGGACCGGCCAGCGGCGCCACGTAGCTGTAGCTGAGCTGCCCGCCGTTGGCGAAGCTGGTTTCCTCACCCGGTCCGTCGTGACGTTCAACCACGGTGACTTCATGACCATCATTGGCCAACCGCCACGCAGTGGTCATGCCGACCACGCCGGCACCCACGATCGCTACGCGCATCTGACTTGCCTTGTATTCCGAACCAACAATGGGCCAGAGCGTAGAGCAGTCCGTGCGGCTTGCCCAATGCCAATACGTGCCAGAATATGTCCTCAAGCTATAGGTGACCGCCACCCGGGTCTACCCGTAGTGCACAGCACCAATTTCCGCACCAAAGCGGCCATTTCGATGGCACCACAACGATGCGCCTGCGCCAGATCGAAGTCTTCCGCGCGGTGATGCTGACGGGCACCGTCAGCGAAGCCGCACGCCTGCTCCATGTATCCCAGCCGGTAGTGACGCGCGTACTGCAGCATGCGGAAGCGTCGCTGGGCTTCCGGCTGTTCGATCGGCAGCGCGGACGGCTGCAGCCCACGCCCGAAGCCCGCGCGCTCTATGGCGATGTCGAAAGGCTATATGGCGAGATAGAGCGTGTGCGGCGCGTATCCGAAAGCTTGCGCCACAAGGGCGCGGGCCGGCTGCGCGTGGCGGCCACACCAAGCCTGGCCAATCCGCTGCTGGTGCCGGCGGTGCGCCGTTTTTGCGCGCGCCATCCCGACACGCAGGTACAGGTGCTGACGCACCACACCAACGAGATCGTCGCCGCGCTGCTGGCCAACCAGATCGATGTCGGCTTTGCCTTCTCGCCGCCGCGCCACGAGGCTATTACCAGCGAACCGGTTGCCGCCGGCCGCATGCTGTTGGCGGTGCCACGCGCCCAGCCGCTGCCTTCGGTCGGCCGTCGCGGCACCGTGCCGATCCGCAAGGTCATGGAGCGGCCTTTCATTGGCTATGACGATGACAGCTCGCTTGGGCTGCTTGTGCGGCAGACGCTGGCGCGGCATGCGCTGGAGCCGCACTCGACGCTGGAAGTCCAGACGTATTCGCTCGCGCTGGCGCTGGTCGATGCGGGCCTCGGCCTGACGTTGCTCGACCAGTACACCGCGTTGAGCGCCAATCCCGCGCATGTCGCCCTGCACGATGTGCAACCGGAGTTACCGTTCGAAATTCAGATGCTGCGCGCCAGTCATCGCGGCGCATCGAGCCTGGTCGATGACATGCGCACGCAGTTTGCAGCCGCCGCGCAGACGCTGGCCGCCACGCTGCATGAGCGGCTCGAAACGCCTGTCGCGCAGTTCGACGCGACAGCGCGCTGATCGCACTTCATCGACATTGACCAGACAATTGACAGCCCACGGCTGCGTGCACCATCATCGACACGCACCGATCAGCGCATGACCTACCCATGTTCGTCCTGACCCTTCTACTGCTGGTGCTGGCGAGTGCGTTCTTTTCGATCTCCGAGATCGCCCTGACCGCAGCCCGGCGCACCAAGCTACAAGTCCTCTCCGAACGCGGCGACCGCCGCGCCACCAAGGTATTGCTGCTCAAGGAAGAGCCCGGCAATTTCTTTACCGTGGTGCAGATCGGCGTGAACAGCGTGGCGATTCTGGCCGGTATCCTCGGCGAGAAACACGTTTCCGACCTGCTGTTCGATCTGCTGCTGCCCTGGCTGAGCCCCGGCACCGCACAGCGCGTGTCCAACATCGGATCGTTCCTGATCGTCACGCTGCTGTTCATCCAGTTCGCCGACCTGGTGCCCAAGCGCGTGGCGATGACATTCCCGGAAGCCTGCGCGATCCGGGTGATTGGTCCGATGCTGACGCTGCTGAAGGTATTCAAGCCAGTGGTCTGGGTGTTCAACGCCGCGGCCGATGCGATTCTGAAATTGCTCAAGATTCCGACCAAGCCAGTCGACCAGATCACGACCGAGGACATCGCCGCCATGGTCGACGCGGGCGCGGAAGCCGGCGTGCTACACAAGCACGAATTGCATTTGATCGAAAACGTGTTCGAGCTGGACTCGAAACCGATCACGGCCATCATGACGCAGCGCGACGACGTGGTGTTCCTCACGCTCGACGAGCCCGCCGACAGCGTGCGCCGCAAGCTGGTCAAGCAGCCGCACGCGCAGTACCCGGTGTGCGGAAAAGGCGTCGACGACGTGCTGGGCTACATCGATTCGAAGGACATCCTGCAACTGATGCTTGCCGACGATTCCGGCGTGGCGCTCGACAGTCTGTCCAAACACTACGACAAGAACGTGCTGGTGATACCGGACACGCTGACGCTGTCCGAATCGCTCACGCGATTTCGCGAGATGCACGAGAGCTTTGCCGTGGTGATGAACGAATACGGCCTCGTGGTGGGCGTCGTCACGCTGGACGATATCGTGGGCGCGCTGATGGGCGACATCCTGTATTCGGCCGAGGATGAGCAGATCGTCCGCCGCGATGCCACGTCGTGGCTGGTAGACGGCCTTACGCCGCTGGTCGACCTGAAAAAGGCGCTCGATCTGGACAGCCTGCCCGGCGACGACTATGTCGACACCGCGGCCGGGCTCGTCATCTATGCGCTGAAGCGGATTCCAAAGAAGTCGGAATCGATCACGGTCGGCGGCTTCCGTTTCGAAGTGCTCGACATCGACCACCACAAGATCGATCAGCTGCTGGTGTCCCGCATCTCCGCCGCGGCGCCGCAAGGCTCCAGCACGCCCGACAGCGAGGCGCCACGATCCTGACGATTGGCGGCATCCCGATGGGGCTCGGCATGGATGCGAGGAACGGCCTGTCGACGCACCGAATGCACCGAGCCCCGCACGTCCCTCTGAACGATGCCCCGAAAAACAAAACCGACGCGTGCTTGTCGCGGTTCGTCGGTCTGTGAATATGATCGGTGAACGGTGATCCGTGAAGGTGCCGCAGAAAAACAAAACCGACGCGTGCTTTCGCAGGCGTCGGCTCTAGATTTACTACGCTGTTTTTGTCTGCTGGTGGTCGAATCAATCAGCAGCTTTTTGTTTGGCGGAGAGGGTCCTTATCGAACCCGTCGTAGGCTGATTCAACGTCAGCGTAGCGGCTCCAGAAATACGCCATGTCCGGTTCCCTTTCGGTCTCGAAAGCGGCGATGACTTCTAGTGGGTCCAGTCCGCAGGCCTCTGCGATCCGCACTTCCTCCTCCACTGAGATGCGTGTCTGACCGTTCCGGATGTTTTGCATCCGGGTACGTTCGATGCCGCTTTTGTCGGCCAATGAACGCACGCTATTGAAGTTGGCCTTTTGCATGAAAACATCAATGAGCATTCGTGTTGACATAGGTGCACCTGTGAATTAGATTTCTAATGCCAGTTAGATTTCTAACTCGGGTTAGTTTTCTAAGGCATGTTGGAGTGTAGGGCGTAAACAACGCCGCGTAAACCGTGACCCGGTAGGTCCGGGTGTCCAAATGTAACGAGGGGAAATCATGAAATTCAAAGCTCAACTGTTCGTTGTGAACTCCACGCCGTGGACGTTCGATAACAAGTCCGGCATCAAGCACGTCGCTCAAATGCTGATCACGTCGGCCCATCAGGACGATGACGGCAATATCGTCGAAGAAACCTTCGTGGCCCGTCTCAAGGTGCCCGAATCCATGAAAGACACGCCAGCGGGCGAATACCTGACCGAACTGCGTCCGTTCGCAGATGCAAACGGCAACCTCGATTTCAAGGTGGTCAAGCTGGTCCCGTTCGGTCGTCCAGCGGCAAATGGAAAGGCCGGCGCAGGGGCCACGGCTCAGGCGGCTGCATAAGTTCCCTCTCCCGCCCGGGAGACATAAACGGGCTTACAGGCCGGAAAGACGGCCAATTTTTCGTTTACGGGATAGGTCATGGCATTAGAAGACGTTCGCTCCGGGCTGGTCATTGCCGCGCAAACCGTTGGCGGTGTCTCGGCGCTGGTGGTCCTTACTGGTATCGGCATCAAGGTGCGTCAGTGGCAAACGCGGGCCATTGGGAATGCTGACCCCGCACCTGCCCGTGAAGACTGGATGTTGACCGATGCGGAGATTGACGATGCGACAGGTGAAGGGGCAAGCGTCGCGGAGTTGATTGAGATTGGGCGCGACAGGCTGGCGGATTTTGAGGATCAGCAAGCTGAGTTGATGTCCTTGGTTGAGGCACTGAACAGCGCCCTGCTCTACATGGTCACGGTGGCCGATGACCCGACGCAAGGTATTGCCGGGTTGGAGATCGACAACATTCAGTGGCGGATTCAAGCGGTGACGGAACGGCTGGATCTGCGTGAGGAAATTCTGAGCAACACGGTCGACATTGTTCAGCGGCTCAACACGGCGATTTCTGAAGCTGAGGGCGGTGACGCTGAGTACTTAGTGACCCTGCTGCCGATTGTTCCGGAGGGCACAAGTGATGTGGCTTAGCGTGATGGCGTGTTTCAGCGTGACGGCGGCGGAACGGCTCGCGCAACGCCGGTTTAAGCGAACCCTGTATCTGCGCTATCGCGCGGCGCTGGAGGGCTGATCGTGACGGTGTGTGTCCAGGCGGATGCGAGTGGCGTGCTGACGGTGATGGTGCCGCAACCGGCTGACACGTCGACATGTGCCTACGTGCTGCAAAGCGGTCCGGAAGTGAAAGCAAATCCATTCGCGCTGTCGGTCGAGGATGGTACGCAAGTGGGCTGGGGAATCGTGGCGGTATGGGTAGCGGCGTGGGCTGGCCGCATGCTGATCAAGGCGCTGAGCAACGGTGATGAGGTGCAAGCGGAGTGAACGGGGACGACACCTCTCCCCTGCAAGCCCCGCTCGGATCGTAGCGTCTGGATTTTCAAATTCAAACGTAGTTTGGATTTGGAAACGCAGATGCGGAGTGCACCACGGAAGTGTGGTGGAAACCGTATCTCTCACTGGTCGTAGCTCGCGGCTTGTGGGTATGTGGGCAGGTCGCGTGCCTGTGGGCAAGTTGGGTGCGGTTTGGGGAAAACGCGCTTTTTGTTTTCCCAAACCGTGCCCGGCTTGTCCACAGGTGGAAAGCGACGAACCCCGAAGGGGCTGTCCACATATCCACATGCCCTACAGCATCCGCCCTGGCTGATTGTGTGAAGGGCGTGAGCGTAGAGGATTCAGGTAAGCAAACGGGGTCATGTTTGCTTACCTGAATGCTCGTAGCGGGAGTCACTACGGGCGTTCTTTCGGGCTGGTGCCCAAAGCTGGCGGGGGCGATCCCGCACCGTATCTGGAGAAATCTCATGATCTCGAAGCGTCTGAATCTGCGTGCTCGTCTGAAGGCTGCTGCAAACCGTGGCGCCGTCGTTGCGGCCGGTATGGCTGCTACCACTGGTGTTGCTCTGGCTGAAGTCGATGCCAAGGTGTCGTCCGGTCTGACCACTGCTGCAACGGACATTGGTGCCGTGGCTGCACTGGTGACGTTGGTCGTGCTGGCCATCAAGGTCGGCAAGTGGATCAACCGCGCGCTGTAATCGCGGGCCACGGGCATCAGTAACGCGGGGAGCTTCGGCTCCCCTTTTACTTCAAGCGTCACGTGTGACACGAAACTAGGGAGTGGGAAATGGGGTTCTGGATCGTGGTGGCACTGCTCGGCGCGGCCTTCATTATTTTCACGGCATGATCAGACGGGTGATTGCATATGGCTTCCTACTTCTCAATCTCTCGGGCTGCGCGGCACTGGATACGGCTCCGGCTGGTTCCTGTGCTACTGGCTATAGCCATTGCGTTTGGCCTGAGTACGGTTTCTGATCAGGCGCGTGCCGATGCTCCCGTTAGTGGGTTGGTGTTTTCTGCTTGTTCGACTCTATCGACATCGTGTCCATGGGCCAGGACGGCAGACGAGTTGTGCGTAGTTCCAAAGATCGCGGTGGTTCAGCCTTTGGTGACAACGGTGACCAGTGTAAGCGGAGCATTTTGCTACTACAAAAAGTCTGATAACACTACCGGCACGTTGCAGATGTCCTCGCAAGCTCGTTGCGCGGATGGTTCGATACCCGTGAGTGGTCCTACGAATTCGCAGTGTGGTACGCCTGCGCCAACGTGCCCCGCCAAGGGTCAGACATCGAGCGCGAATTACTACACCGTCGTGAGCGATTTACAACTTGGTTACAGCCTCGATTTCTGCATTCCGATGACTGGGACGTCTGGCGGATGCGGTATGACTGCCTCGGGCCGCGCTGGTGGTCTTAACAAGAACAGCGGTAAGTGGGAATACCAGTTCATGGGGCCGTTGACGACAACAGGTCAGGTATGCACTGGGAACGGGATTGGCGTCACGAACCCAAAGACTGACACCGAAGCCCCTCAGAAGTGCGATAAGACGGCCGGCATGTGCACGGGTACGGTGAACGGGGTTGAGGTGTGCTTGAAGTGCGCGCAGACGGATACGGCAAACACGCAAACGAAGACGACCACGAACCCGGATGGCTCGACGTCGCAGACCACGACAAACACGACTACTACGGTCAATAACAGCAACGTTACGACGACCACCACCACGACGACCACGACGACGCCGGCCGGGGGTGGTACGCCGACCACCAGCACGAAGACGGATTCGACCACAGAGTCTAAGGACAGCTACTGTCAGCGCAACCCGAACGATCAGGCGTGTAAGTCGACGTCTAGTCTGTCTGGCGGTACAGATTGCGTAACGCCTCCCACGTGCAACGGTGATGCGATTCAGTGTGCGATGGTCGATCAGCAATGGCGCACGCGGTGTCTCTTTGACAAACAGTCGACGCTGTCCGATTTGGGGAATTCCGTCACAAGTGGCAATGATCCGGATGCCGGGAAACATCCCCAGCTCGAAGCCAATCGCACGGTCGTAGACATGTCGACGCGTATCGATAGCACCCCGTTTCTGACCGGTGGCGGCGCTCTGCAAGATCAGGTGATGCCTGTGAATGGGCGCACGGTGACTATCCCGCTCTCGAAGCTCAATCAGTACTTGGTGATTGTCGGAAACATCTTTGTGGCTATTGCGCTGATCGGTGCGGCCAAGATCGTTACAGGGGGTGCGTGATGCCGCTTTTTATTGCCGCGCTGATCGGCGGGCTTATCCAGGCTGCGGGGTCGATGGTCGGTCGCGTGCTGATCTCTCTTGGGATTGGGTATGTCACCTACTCCGGTGTTTCGGTGTTGCTCAACGCGTTGAAGGCGCAGGTGATCAACAGCTTCTCCGGCCTGCCTGCGGTGGCCATTCAGGTGTTAAGCATGATGAAGGTGGACGTGTGCCTGAACATTCTGTTTAGCGCGCTTGCAGCTCGGCTGCTGGTGAAGGGACTTACGTCGGATCGATTCACGCGGATGGTGCTGAAATGACAACGGCGGTCGTCAATCTTGTCACGGGGCTCCAAGGTGCGAGCAAAACGCTGTACACGCTCTCCACTGTTAAGGACATCGCAGAGAAAGAAGGGCGGCAAGTCTACTACCACGGTATCAATGATTTGAAGTTGCCGTGGACTCTGTTGGAGAAGCCGGAAGACTGGCCCAAGGTGCCTAACGGCTCCATTGTGGTCATCGATGAGGCGCAGCAGTGTTATCGCTCGCGGCCGGCCGGTGCTGCTGTTCCTGCGCATGTATCGGCACTGGAAACGCTTCGGCATAAGGGCATCACGCTGTGGCTGATCACACAGCATCCGATGCTGCTTGATAACCATGTGCGTCGGTTGTGCGGGCGTCACCTGCATCTGATTCGGCGGTTTGGTGGCCAGTCAGCAAACGTGCATGAGTTCAACGCAGTTCGTGAAGGCGTGGACAAGCCCGGTGGCCGCAAGGATTCCATCCAGACCGTATTCAAGTTTCCGAAAGCGAATTTTTCGCTCTACAAATCGGCTGAGGTCCATACGGTTAAGCGCAGCATTCCGAAGCGTGCGTTCGTACTGCTGTTGCTGCCGGTTGCGCTCGGTGGTATCGGCTGGATTCTCTACAAAAATTTCTACGGGAATCGCGGAGCGTCGGAAACTGTGACAGCGTCTGCAAGGGTCGGTGAAATGCCTTCGGGTGGGTCAGCCGCGGGGAATGTGGATGGCGGTCACGTGAAGACGGCTGAGGAGTACATAGCAGGCTATCAGCCGCGCATTCCCGGCCTCGATTACACGGCGCCTGTGTATGACAAGTTGACTGAGCCTAAGCGCGTTCCGGTGCCTGCCGCTTGCGTGACGGGCAAAAACCACTGCCAGTGCTACACGCAGCAAGGAACGAAGCTCCAGGTCAAGGCAGATCAATGCGCGCAGATCGTCCGTGACGGCTTTTTTATGGCGTTCGACCCAGACGGTGAGAAGCCCGCTATGGCCGCTGTGGCCGCAACCCCTGCACCCTCCCCTTCCCCTGCACCAATGGCGACGCCTGAGCCCGCTCCGGTTCAGCCACAGGTGGTTGTGGTGAACGATCTGGGGCGTAGTGGTCGTGCACGGTCTGCGATGGAACTGGATGCGTTTGGTGACGACGACACGGTGACTAAGCGTTTGGTACGTAGATAAGCGTGACGTGTGACGAGAATTGGAGGGGAAACGATGGATGCTGTGCCGGAGTGGGTTGCGTTGGTGGGGATTCCGCCGTGGGATGGGGAGTGGGAAGCGCCTCGATATCGGGCGCTGGTGCATGGGAGCGGGCTTGGATGCTTTCGAGCTGAAGCGATTTGGATGCTGGGTGGGTTGATGGCGGCGTGGTAGTAGGATCGCGACGCAATTTAGTTTCACGATCGAGGGCGGATCTGTGGCAAGAAATTGCGAGAAATGGGTGCGGCGGTTGTATCGCCGCGATGGGCAGGAAAGGCGGTGGTGAAGCTCAGAAGTGGCACAGGGCGTCATGGCGGCGACAGGCCGAAGGCCGGCGCCGCCGGGGCGCGCGAAGCGCGCCTACTTGTATCAATAACACTTAAGAAACAGAGGTACGCGGCGGCGTAACGCAGGGCAAAGAAAAAGCCCGGCAACAGCGGCAACTGTTCCGGGCGTGATCCATAACTCAACTTGATAGGGATTTGCTATGGACAACGCAATGGTAGGCGATGAGCGGCCGGTTGGGAAGGTCTATTCGGAAGGCATCACGGTGCGCGTGCGACGATTCGGAAATGGCCAGGTGGAAATTAACGGGTTCCCCTCAACGGCGTGGCATCGAATCAACGATGTCCGCCTGCTGCCAAAGCGTACTGAGACGGTACGCGGTGAGTCGGAACATAAGGAACGAAACGAGGAAATCTCGGTGCGCCGCGCTACACAACAGATTCGCGTGCGTTGCAAACAGGTCAACGCTGACACGATGTTGACCCTCAACACGCGGGAGAACATTCAGGATATGGATGACTTCTACCCGCTCTGCAAAGAGTTTTTCCGGCGCATGCGGAAGCATGGCGATTTTCACTATGTAGCGGTGCCTGAGCGCCAAAAACGGGGCGCATGGCATTTGCATATTGCCTGCCAAGGCAAAGTCGCCCGTAGGCTCGTTATCGCGGTCTGGCTGCGTGTTGTTGGCGGCAAGGGTAACGGGTATTGCCACATCAGCAATCCGGGGCGTTCTGAATCGCAGGCACGCAACGGCAAACGTTGGGAGCCGCATCGGCTGGCCGCCTATATCTCGAAGTACATCAGCAAAGATATTTCCGGGCGTGAGCTGAACGACAAGCGCTATTGGACGTCCCGGGGCATCGTGGTGCCTGAGCGTGAGACGTGGGGCACGTGGATGGACTATCCGTCGATGTACGACGCCACATTGCCTGTGCTGAAGTACCTGCAGGGTGCTGCGGGCATCGATGACTTGGTGTCGTACATCAGCGTAAAGAACGGATCATTTTGGTTTGCGACGGGGCCTAGGTTCGTTGGCCCACAGGCGCAGCCTTTCCTTGAGGAAACCGAAGGGAATTAACGCAACGTGTGACGTAAAAAACTTCGACTATGAAAGATACCAATGATCGCCGAACAGGTGAGCTTGTACCGGTGAAGCGAAAGCGCGGCCGTCCGGTGTCCGGCAGTGCGATGACTCCGGCAGAACGGCAGGCCGCGTACAGGGCGCGTAACGGGCTGGTGCCCGTTACTGTCGAGTTGCCTGCTGAACTGGTTGATGAGCTGAACGAATACCTGCGTTTTAAAGACACCACGCGAAACGCTGTGTTTGAGAAGCTGCTGCGCACGCAGTTACTGCGGAAGCGTTAGGCGGCATCTAGCAGGCTCGGCTGCAATCGTTCGTGGTGGCGCTTAATTGCACGTTTGATGCTTGAAATATGAGTGCCGTACTGGCGGGCTAGTGCGGACTTGGTGTGTTTGCCCGTGAACCATAGGCGTAATGCCTCGGCTTCGTCTGCCTCACTCATTGCTGTAGGTCGTCCCATCTTTACGCCGCGTCGGGCTGCGGCGGCCATTCCTACCTTCGTGCGCTCTCGTATTAGCTCCCGTTCAAATTCAGCGAACGCGCCTACGATTTGGAAGATCATCCGCCCTGCTGGCGATCGCGTGTCGATGTGTTCGGTCAGACTGCGGAACTGCGCGCCTGTCGCCTCGATACGTTCGATGATGATGAGTAGGTCTTTCAGTGACCGTGCGATGCGGTCTAGTTTGTAGACGACGACGGTGTCTCCCTGGCTGATCGTGTTGAGCATTTCCTCAAGCACTGGCCGCTTCGATGCGCTGCCTCCCGAACGCTTTTCGGAAAAAATAAAACCGACGCCTGCTTCTCGCAGTGCGTCGGTTTGTGCGTGTGTTTCTTGTTCCTGTGTGCTGACTCTGGCGTATCCGACTAACATGCTGCTTCGATCATTGTTGTTGTGTGGAACAACGTATGTCGGGCAGTGTGTAGTAGTTCGCGTACCCCGCTAAGGACGGGCTTCGTAGAAAAACAAAACCGACGCGTGTTTGCACAGGCGTCGGCTTGAGATTTACTACGTTGTTTCTGTCTGCCGGTGGTTGAATCCGACGGCAGAGTTTTGTTATGGCGGAGAGGGTGGGATTCGAACCCACGGTACCGTTGCCGGTACGCCTGATTTCGAGTCAGGTACATTCGACCACTCTGCCACCTCTCCGGTAACTTGGTCGTCGCGTTGGCGGCGAAACCAAGATTATAGGGACATTGCCATGCCGAGCGCAAGTCCCTGCGCAACAATTTTTATGCTTCCGGTTCCAGGCGCGTGGCGCCGCCCATGTACGGCTGCAGCGCCTTGGGGACGTTGAGCGATCCGTCGGCGTTCTGGTAGTTTTCCAGGATCGCCACCAGCGTGCGGCCGACCGCCAGTCCGGAGCCGTTCAGCGTGTGCACCAGTTCCGGCTTGCCTTGTCCGGCCCGCGAGCGCGCCTGCATGCGACGCGCCTGAAAATCGCCCATGTTGGAGCACGAGCTGATTTCGCGGTAGGTGTTCTGCGCCGGAATCCACACTTCGATGTCGTAGGTCTTGGTGCTGCCAAAGCCCATGTCGCCGGTGCACAGGACCACCGTGCGGAACGGCAACTCAAGCTTTTTCAGGATGGCTTCGGCGTGGCCAGTCATGTGCTCCAGCGCGTCCATCGACTGATCGGCGGGCACCACCTGCACCATCTCGACCTTGTCGAACTGATGCTGGCGAATCATGCCGCGCGTGTCCTTGCCGTACGACCCCGCCTCCGAGCGGAAACACGGCGTATGCGCAACGAAGCGCAGCGGCAGCTTGTCAGCCGAGACGATCGCATCGCGGACGATATTGGTCAGCGGCACTTCGGCCGTCGGAATCAGGTAGAAATTCTCGATGGCGTCCTGGCCGTCCTCGCCGCCAACCTTGCGCGGCACCTTGAACAGATCGTCCTCGAATTTGGGCAACTGCCCCGTGCCGCGCATCGATGCCGCGTTCACGATGTACGGCACGTACATCTCGGTATAGCCGTGCTCCAGCGTGTGCGTGTCCACCATCAACTGGACCAGCGCGCGATGCATGCGCGCCACGCCTCCACGCAGGAAGGCAAAGCGCGAGCCGGTCACCTTCGAGGCGGTCTCGAAGTCGAGGCCGAGTTTTGCGCCGACGTCGACGTGATCCTTGACTTCGAAATCGAAGCTGCGCGGCGTACCGATGCGACGCACTTCGACGTTCTGGGTTTCGTCCTTGCCCACCGGCACGCTTTCGTGCGGCAGATTGGGAATCGACATCATCGCGTCAGCGATCTGGTCCTGGATTTCCGCCAGGCGCACGGCGGACGCCTTCAGCGTGTCGCCAATGCCAGCCACCTCGGCCATGGGCGCCGAGGCGTCTTCGCCCTTGCCCTTAAGCATGCCGATCTGCTTGGACAGCGTGTTGCGGCGGGCCTGCAGGTCCTCGGTCTGCGTCTGCAGTTGCTTGCGTTCGGCCTCCAGGGCCTGGAACGTCGCCACGTCAAGTTGGAATCCGCGCGTGGCGAGGCGTTGGGCCACGGCGTCGATGTCTTTGCGGAGCAGCTGGATGTCGAGCATGTTGCAATCGGTGTGCATTACCGGCGACATGCCGGCGAACGCGACATTTTACTGCACCGGCATCACCGCACGGTGCCGAATCTGCCCCGATTTCGGCGGCTTTTCCGCCGATCGGGCCGATTTGTCTCAGCTCTGGTCGCCCTTGGGGCCCCTGTCGGACTTTGCCGCCGGCTTGTCGCGCTCGTTGTGCGCACGATGCCACGCGTCGTCGAGATCGCGCAGATGCCTGAGCTTGTCGCCGATCTTGCCCTCCAGGCCCCGCGGCGTGGGCTGGTACCAGTCCTGCCGGCGCAGATCATCGGGCAGATAGTGTTCGCCAGCGGCATAGGCCTCGGGTTCATCGTGCGCATAGCGATACGCATGTCCGTAGCCCAGTTCCTTCATCAGCCGGGTGGGCGCATTGCGCAAATGCACTGGGACGGCACGCGACTTGTCCTTCGCGACGAAAGCGCGCGCAGCGTTGTACGCGTTGTAGCCGGCGTTGGACTTCGGCGCCACCGCCAGATAGATCAGCGCCTGCGCCAGCGCCAGTTCGCCTTCGGGCGAGCCCAGGCGCTCGTACGTTTCCGCGGCGTCCAGCGTGATACGTGCGGCGCGGGGATCGGCCAGGCCGATATCTTCCCAGGCCATCCGCACGATGCGGCGCGCCAGATAGCGCGGATCTGCGCCGCCGTCGAGCATGCGGCAGAACCAGTAGAGCGCGCCATCGGGATCGGATCCGCGCACCGACTTGTGCAACGCGCTGATCTGGTCGTAGAACGCATCGCCGCCCTTGTCGAAACGGCGCAGGTTTTCCGACAACGCGCTGCCGAGTAACGCGGTATCGATTGCCTGCGCCCCGGCATTGCGCGCGGCGCGCACCACGATCTCAATGTTGTTCAGCAGCTTGCGACCGTCGCCGTCGGCCGAACCAACGATCAGGCCCATCGCCTCGTCGTCCCACGTCACGCCGCCAAGTTCCTGACTGGCGCGCAGCACGAGCTGTTTCAGTTCGCTGTCGTCCAGGCTCTTGAGCACGTAGACCGCCGCGCGTGACAGCAATGCACCGTTGACTTCGAACGAGGGGTTTTCGGTGGTCGCGCCAATAAAGACGAACAGGCCGCTTTCGACGTGCGGCAGGAAGGCATCCTGCTGACTCTTGTTGAAGCGATGCACCTCGTCCACGAACACCAGCGTGCGGCGGCCATGGGCGCGGAATTGCTCGGCGCGCTCGACGGCTTCGCGGATATCCTTGACGCCCGACAGCACTGCGGACAGCGCAATGAATTCCGCGTCGAAGGCATCGGCCATCAGGCGCGCCAGCGTGGTCTTTCCCACGCCTGGCGGGCCCCACAGAATCATCGAATGTGGCTCGCCCGACTCGAACGCAACCCGCAGCGGTCTACCGGCGCCCAGCAGGTGCTGCTGGCCAATCACCTCGTCAATATTGCGCGGGCGCAGGCGTTCCGCGAGCGGCTGCCGGGAACGGTCAGGGGAGTCGGAGAACAGCGAATCCGCCACGATGCAAAAACCTTTCGATTGACACGGCCGCCAGCGTGGCGGCGCAACGCCACAGTGTAGACGATCCTGCGCAGGCGAATTTTTGTGGCGCGCCCTAAAGTCCGATCCGGCGATGCCGATAACACCCAATGGCCAGCGCCCCAAGCGGCGCGGCAAGCTGGGCGCCGGCATGGGACCGGCGACTATCGCGGGGCAATATTTTCGATACTCGGGGATTTGTATGCTGCGTTACCGCATGCTGATGTTCAAGGTGAACCGGCTGGCGAACAAGAACAAGCTCAACGGCGTGGAAGAGATTTCGCTGGCGGGCCAGTTCACCGAGCTGATCGCATCGCAGGAAGACGCCGACCGCGTCATTACCGACCTGTTCGACCATGAAAACGCCCATGTGCGGCGCGTCGGGCTGTCCGCGATTCGCCGCACGCGCCGCTTTGGTGGGCGCCTGCTACTGCCGGCGCTGCTACGACGCATGGTCGATGCAGAAGGCTGGATTCGTCACGACGCCGTGTGGATCCTGCAGGAAGCGTCCCTCGATGGCGCCGAACTGCGCGCCGCGCTGCGGCGCGTGGCTGGCAATGTCCGCCTGCCCCAGGACGCTGTGCGCGCCAAGCAGAATCCCGCCGACGGTCATCTGCATGCCGCAGTGCGGGCGCGCCAGTATCTCGACGTGCTGATCGCGAAGTCGGCGGCCGCTCACAATGCGGCGCTGGCCGCGGGCGGCGGTTTGCCCGGCGCGACGGATGGCAAGCCGTATGCCCAGGATTCGGTCGGACATATCGGTGCGGTGCATCGCCAATTGCAGCGCAAAATCGCCGGGCGCAAGCTCAAGAGCAGCACGAAGCTCACCTTCCGCAAGGTAGAGTCGCGCTACGCTGAAAACGACAACCGCCGCTTCCTGCTCTGATCGCGGCAACTATTGGCAGCTGCGCTGGCCATTCCGGCAATTGCCAATGCAGTTGCCAGTCCGCCGGCGCGCAAAATGCTGCGCCGCCTCAATGAGCAATTTCTGACCGGATCTGAATTCTTTCGAAACAGGGAATCAGCAGACAGCGTGCGCTTACCATGGCGAAACAGTCGGCACCGCGCCGGCACGTTACAAGGATATCCGCCATGGCCATCACGACCCGCATGCGCAAGAAGAAGCAATACAAGAAAGCCGTGCTGAAGCTGCGCGCAGCGATCAAGCGTGGCGATGACGAAGCCATCCGCATCCGGCGCGAAAAACTACAGGCCCTGCCCAAGCCGCGCCAACGCTACGCACGCGAGTCGATGGCCTAGCCCTTGGCGCGGTCGACGAGCGCTTTCACGGCGTCGGCCGGTAACGGACCATGGCAACTACGCTCGCCGCCTGCCTGCCCCACGATCAGCCAGACTTTGTCCGATGCGCCGGTGGGATGGAAAACCCATGCGGGTC
The DNA here is from genome assembly GCF_008801835.1 of Cupriavidus pauculus. Classification (GTDB taxonomy): domain Bacteria; phylum Pseudomonadota; class Gammaproteobacteria; order Burkholderiales; family Burkholderiaceae; genus Cupriavidus; species Cupriavidus pauculus. The sequence goes on from NZ_VZOW01000002.1 coordinate 300,490, forward strand.
CGCGCGCGCTATTGCTGGCCGGCAGGTCTTCGAGCACGCCGTTGTGCGGCGATTGCAGCAAGGTCGCGCAGTCATTCTGGGCGATGCGCGTTGCCTTGAGGAAATCGGTATTGCCCAGCACTTCAGGCAACGCCGTATCGGACCCGCGCAGGAACGCGTCAACATCGAAATGGCTGGCCTGGCTGTGCGCGCATGCCGAAAGCGCCAGCGCCACGGCCAGCGCGCCGGAGGGCAGTGCCAGACGGCGCAGCGCTGCGTTATCGAAGCGGACAGGGACGTGTTTCATGTCGAATCCTTGGGCGTCTTATTGCTTCACCACGTCGGCGCCCTTCGGCACCGCGAAGCGGAATGCGTCCGCCGGCAGCGAGGGGTTCTTCTGGATGCCCGAAAAGGTCAGCATCGTGGTGTTGCCAAACGCGTCGCGTAATTCCATGGCTTCGAGATTGCCGCCCTTGAAGCCGATGCCGATCCGTTCGAATTGCGTGTCCTTGGCCTTGGGCGTCAATTCAAGCCACTCTACGCCATCACGCGCAGCACCGTTCTTCACGTCGAAGTTGCGGCTGAGGTCATTGCTGCCGAACAGGATGGCGGCGGGGCTCGACCCCAACGCGCCGTCGAGCTTGCGCTCGGTAACCTGGTTCAGATCCTTGTCGTAGATATAGAGCGTCTGGCCGTCGGCCTGCAGCAGCTGGTCGTAAGGCTTGGTATAGCGCCACGTGAATTTGCCCGGGCGCGCGAACGAGAACGTGCCGCTGGACGTGCCAGCCACCTTGGCGTCGGCGCCCTGGCCCTTGATCTGCTTCTGCGTGAATTCACCGCGCGCCGATTTCACGCTGGTGACGAAGGTCTGCAATTGATCTGTGGCGGCGGCCTGGGCGGCCGGCACGGCGGCCAGCAACGCCAGCGCCGCGCACAGCGGCGCAAGAATGCGATGTCGCATGGAAATCAATTCCTTACTGAGTCGTCAACGACCGGTTAGAGAGCGTCACAGGGGTGCGAATTCCGCCCGAAGCTGTGACGACGGTAACGGTATATTACCCGTCACATCCATATGCCGCGCAATGGGACGAATCTCAATCGTCGCCTACGGCGCTCCCGGCCGGCACCAGAATATCGCGGTTGCCGTTGCCAGACATGGCCGACACCAATCCGGCTTTTTCCATGTCTTCGAGCAGTCGCGCCGCGCGGTTGTAGCCGATACGCAGATGGCGCTGCACCAGCGAGATCGACGCGCGGCGATTCTTGATGACCACTTCGACGGCCTGGTCGTATAGCGGATCGGACTCGGCACCGCCGCCACCGATCCCTGCGCCGCCGCCCAGGCTGTCGCCCGCGCCGTCGCCGTCCACCAGGCCACCTTCGAGAATGCCCTCGATATAGTTTGCTTCGCCGCTTTCCTTGAGCTTCTCGACCACGCGGTGCACTTCATCGTCCGATACGAACGCGCCGTGCACGCGTATTGGCAGACCGGTGCCCGGCGCCAGATAGAGCATGTCACCCATGCCCAGCAGCGCCTCGGCGCCCTGCTGGTCCAGGATCGTGCGCGAATCGATCTTGCTGCTGACCTGGAAGGCAATCCGGGTCGGCACGTTGGCTTTGATCAGGCCCGTGATCACGTCGACCGACGGCCGCTGCGTCGCCAACACCAGATGCAGGCCGGCGGCGCGCGCCTTCTGTGCGATCCGGGCGATCAGTTCCTCGACCTTCTTGCCGACGACCATCATCAGGTCGGCCAGTTCGTCGATGACGATCACGATCACCGGCAGTTTTTCCAGCGGCTCGGGCGCGTCGGGAGTCAGGCTGAACGGATTCGGGATCTTTTCTTCCCTGGCCGCCGCTTCGTCGATCTTCTTGTTGTAGCCGGTCAGATTACGCACGCCCAGCTTGCTCATGAGCTTGTAGCGGCGCTCCATTTCGCCGACGGCCCAGTTCAGCGCATTGCCGGCCTGGCGCATGTCGGTCACCACCGGGCACAACAGGTGCGGGATGCCTTCGTAGACGCTCATTTCGAGCATCTTCGGATCGATGAGGATCAGGCGCACCTGGTCGGCCTTGGCCTTGTACAGCAGCGACAGGATCATGGCGTTGATGCCCACCGACTTGCCGGAGCCGGTGGTGCCGGCCACCATGCAGTGCGGCATCTTGGCCAGGTCGGCCACCATCGGCTTGCCGGCGATGTCCTTGCCGAGCGCCATGGTCAGATTCGACGCGCTTTCGTTGTAGACCTGCGAGCCGAGGATTTCGCCGAGCCGCACGGTCTGGCGCTTCGGATTCGGCAGTTCCAGGCCCATGTAGTTCTTGCCGGGAATCGTCTCGACCACGCGGATCGACACCAGCGACAGGCTGCGCGCCAGGTCGCGCGCCAGATTCACCACCTGGCTGCCCTTGACGCCAGTAGCGGGCTCGATTTCGTAGCGCGTGATGACGGGGCCGGGATAGGCGGCCACCACCTTCACTTCCACGCCAAAGTCCTTGAGTTTCTTCTCGATCAGACGCGACGTGTATTCGAGGGTTTCGGCGCTGACGGTTTCCTGGTGCGCGGGCACGGGATCGAGCAGCGACAGCGGCGGCAGATCGGAATCCTGGATGTCGGCAAACAGCGGCTGCTGCTTTTCGCGTTCCACGCGCTCATGCTTGGGCACGGCCTGCGGACGCACGATCTGCACCGGCGCGGCCTCTTCCTGCCGTACGCGCTGCACTTCGACGGTCTCGGTGCGCTCCACCTTGGCGGCGGCGCCGATGATGCGGTCCTGCTTTTTCTCGCGACGCGCCTTGAAGCCCGCGAACAGCATTTCGACCATGCCGCCGACCTGCTCGGCCACCGTAAGCCACGAGAAGTGGAAGAACAGGGACAGGCCGATCGCAAACATCAGCAGCAACAGCAACGTGGCACCCGAGAAACCAAGCGCCATCTGCAGCCAGCCGCCGAGCAGGTCGCCCAGCACACCGCCGGGCGCGCGCGGCAGCGCGGCGCGCAGCGGATACATGCGGATCGCCTCCAGGCCCATGCTCGACACCAGCGTCAGCGCAAACCCGATCCAGCTCACCGCGGCGCCATGGTGCTGCGCTTCAGGCACGCGCTCGGGCAGTTCGGCGGTCAGCACCCGCCAGCCGCGCCAGCAACGCCGCATCAGCAGCACGCTCCACCAATAGGCGGAAAAACCGAAGATGAAGAACAGCACGTCGGCCACCCAGGCGCCCACGCGGCCGCCCAGATTGTGGATATCGGCCACCTGGCTGGCGTGCGACCAACCGGGATCGGCCTTGGAATAGCTGGCCAGCACACACAGGAAGCCAAGCGTCACGGCGAGCAACAGGAACCAGCGCACCTCGCCAAGCAGCTTGCCGATGCGCGAGGGAAGTGCCGACGGGTCGGTCCGGGTAGTCGTGGTAGCGCGAGCCATGCGTTAGTGTCTGTTCGATCGTGCGGAGTGGACGATGGCGGCCATTTTAACCTTGTGCGGGACTATCGCCCTCATTGGAATTTGCAACAGTCGGCAATCGCCGCGCCACTTATAATGGCGGTTTCGAGTGACACCGGCGCGACCGCCGCACCGGCTCACTTGTCGCCTACAGGAATGCATCATGTCTGCAAAACACGCAAAAGTGCTGATTCTCGGGTCCGGCCCGGCTGGTTATACCGCCGCCGTCTACGCGGCCCGCGCCAACCTGAATCCGGTGCTGATCACCGGTCTGGCCCAGGGCGGCCAGCTGATGACCACGACCGACGTGGAAAACTGGCCCGCTGACGCTAACGGCGTGCAGGGCCCAGATTTGATGCAGCGTTTCCTGGCGCACGCGGAGCGCTTCAATACCGAAATCATCTTCGATCACATCCACACCGCGAAACTGACCGAAAAACCGATCCGGCTGATCGGCGATTCGGGCGAGTACACCTGCGATGCGCTGATCATCGCCACCGGTGCGTCGGCCCAGTATCTCGGGCTGCCGTCGGAGGAAAGCTTCATGGGCCGCGGCGTGTCGGCCTGCGCCACCTGCGACGGTTTCTTCTACAAGAACCAGGAAGTGGCCGTGATTGGCGGTGGCAACACGGCCGTGGAAGAAGCGCTTTATCTGTCGCACATCGCCAGCAAGGTCACCGTGATCCATCGCCGCGACAAGTTCCGCGCCGAGCCGATCCTGGTCGACCGCCTGCTGCAGCGCGTGAAGGAAGGCCGCGTGGAACTGCGCTACGACCATACGCTCGATGAAGTGCTGGGCGACCAGTCGGGCGTGACCGGCGTGCGCATCCGCAGCACCAAGGACGCCAACGCAACCGAGGACCTGAAACTGGCCGGCGTGTTCGTGGCGATCGGCCACAAGCCCAACACCGACCTGTTCGAAGGCCAGTTGGAGATGAACAACGGCTATATCGTGACGAAGAGTGGCCTGTCGGGCGACGCAACGGCCACCAATATCCCCGGCGTGTTCGCGGCCGGCGATGTGCAGGATCACGTCTACCGCCAGGCCATCACCAGCGCCGGCACGGGCTGCATGGCGGCGCTGGACGCCCAGCGCTACGTCGAAGCGCTGAAGTAACCGCGCCGCTTCGGATTGCCTGATCGGGGACGCCCGCGCTGCCGCGGCCGTCCCCGATTCTCTATAATCAACGCCGAGCTTTTCCAGAGTCTTCCTATGTCGCACGGCGCAAAAACACCCCCCAGGCGATTCGGCCTCAACGATCTGGCCGCACTGCGAGACAACCTCAAGGCCGACGCCGAGCGTCGCGAGGCCGAGCGCCGCGCCCAGGCCGAAGCCGCGCAGCGCGCCCTTGAGGAAGCCAATGTCTTTCGCGCCAGTATCGGCAACGTCAGCGCCCTGCGCGACCGTAATCGCGTGCAGCATCCGCCCAAGGTGCCCGAGCCGATTCCGGTGCAGTCGCAGCGCAATGACAAGGCTGTGCTCGAAGCGTCGTTGTCCGATGAATTCGATGTCGAGAACCTGCTCGATATCGACGAGACGATGTCGTTCCGTCGCCCGGGCATTGGCGAGGACATCATCAAGAAGCTGCGCCGCGGCGAATGGGTGCCGCAGGACAAGGTGGACCTGCACGGCCTGCGCAGCGACGAGGCGCGCGAGGCGCTGGCCAGTTTCCTGCGCCGTTCTGTGCGCAACGGCGTGCGCTGCGTGCGGGTGATTCACGGCAAGGGCATGGGATCGCCCGACAAGCTGCCGGTGCTCAAGGGTAAGGTGCGCAGCTGGCTGGTGCAGAAAGAGGAAGTGATTGCCTTCGTCCAGGCCCGCGAATCGCTGGGCGGCGCGGGCGCCCTGATGGTCCTGCTTCGCCAACCGCGTTCCTGATCGTTCGCCCCCCCATGCACTTTCACTTGCCGTTCGATCTGCTGATGGGGCGGCTGCCGCTGATTCTCCACATCATGGAGATCACGGGGGTGCTGGCCTTTGCCGTGTCGGGCGTGGTGGATGCGCGCAAGCAGCGGCTCGACGCGGTGGGCACCTTCATCGTGGCGTTTGCCACGGCATTCGGCGGCGGCACCGTGCGCGACGTGCTGCTCGATCGCCGGCCGTTCTACTGGGTCGATCACGAATACTACGTGCTGCTGATCTTTGCGATGTCGATCGGTGCATCGATCGTCTTTCGCGTGGTCAGTTCCGTGGCCTCGGACCGCACCATGCTGGTGGCCGACGCGATCGGCCTGGGACTGTTTTCCGTCACCGGCACATCGCTGGCGCTGGTGGCGCAGATGACGCCCACCGTCGCGGTCATGATGGGCATCATTTCGGCGGTATTTGGCGGCGTGCTGCGCGACGTACTGTGCAACGAGGTGCCGATGATCCTGCGCGACCGGTCGCCCTACGCCACCTGCTCCTTCATTGGCTGCTGGGTCTACGTCGGACTCACCTGGCTGCGCGCCGATCAGGAAGTGGCATTGCTGGCAGGTGCGTTGGTGACAATGGGCATGCGACTGCTGTCGGTGCAGTTCGGCTGGAAATTGCCGAGCTAGCCGGCGTCGCCGGCGCCGGCGCCGCAGTGCCTTCGCCCAGAAAGCAAAAAGCCGGCAAATGCCGGCTTTTCACCTTTTCTGCCTGGGCAATCAGACCGCGGCCTCGTCCTGCTCGCCCGTACGAATGCGGATCACGCGTTCGATCTCGGTGACGAAGATCTTGCCGTCGCCGATCTTGCCGGTGTGCGCAGCCTTGACGATCGAGTCGAGCACGGTGTCGAGCTGGTTCTCGGCCACCACCACTTCGATCTTGATCTTCGGAAGGAAGTCGACCACGTACTCGGCGCCGCGATACAACTCCGTGTGACCCTTCTGGCGGCCGAAGCCCTTCACCTCGGTCACCGTCAGGCCGGTCACGCCCACGTCTGCCAGTGCTTCGCGCACTTCGTCGAGCTTGAACGGTTTGATGATGGCGGTAATCTGCTTCATGGCTGGCCTCTGTCTCTAAGGTGTCGGAAGATGACAGATTCTAGCCCGAAACACCACATCGGGATTGCGACCAGCGCCACATAGCGCGTCGTCGGGGCCCGATCAGTCCGGAATCCGGGCCAGATCGCGCATCCACGCCGCCGATTCCCCATCGCTGGGCGCGCGCCAGTCGCCGCGCGGCGACAACGACCCGCCCGAGCCCACTTTCGGGGCGTTCGGGATGCAGGAACGCTTGAACTGGCTGGTGCGGAAGAAGCGGTCCACGAAGATGCCGAGGACGCGTTTGATTTCCGGCAGCTGGTAGCTGTTGCGCGCCACATGCGGCCCGTTGGGCCACACACCGCGCGCCGCATCGCCCCACGCATGCAGCGCCAGGAAGGCGACCTTGGACGGCGTGTAGCCGTAGCGCAGCGTGTAGTAGAGGTTGAAATCCTGCAACTCGTACGGCCCGATAATCTGCTCGGTCTTCTGCTCGGGCGCCTTGTCCTGCCCGTTTCCGGCCGCGCCGCTTGGCACCAGTTCGGGGCTGATGTCGGTATCGAGCACTGCCAGCAGCACATCCTGTCCGCCCTGCGCCACCTGCCCCGTTTCTGCCACCCAGCGCACAAGGTGGCTGATCAGTGTCTTGGGCACGCTCGCGTTAACGTTGTAATGCGACATGTGATCGCCGACGCCATAGGTGCACCAGCCCAGCGCCAGTTCGCTGAGATCGCCGGTGCCGATCACGATCGCACCGTTGTGGTTGGCCAGCCGGAACAGGTGGTTGGTGCGCTCGCCCGCCTGGACGTTTTCGAACGTGACATCGAACACCGGCTCGCCGTGCGCGTAGGGATGGTCGAGGTCCTTCAGCATGGCCATGCAGCTCGGCCGGATATCGATCTCGCGCGCGGTGCAGCCAACCAGCGTCATCAGTTCGCGCGCCTGCTTGAGCGTGCGATCGCTGGTGGCGAAGCCGGGCATGGTGTAGGCCAGGATGTTGGCGCGCGGCAAGCCAAGACGGTCCATCGCCTTGGCGCAGACCAGCAACGCATGCGTGGAATCGAGCCCGCCAGACACGCCGATCACCACCTTCGAGATCCGGCTCGACGACAGCCGCTGCACGAGCGCCTGCACCTGGATGTTGTAGACCTCCATGCAGCGCTCGTCGCGGCGACGCGGGTCGGCCGGCACATACGGAAAGCGCTCGACCTTGCGTTGCAGCGGCAGCGTCTGCCCGGTCGGCACATCGACACGGAACGCCACCACGTCGAATCGCTCGACTTCGTCGCGATGCCGACGCACCGAGTGCCCGAACGTGGTCTGGTGCATGCGCTCGCGCGACAACCGCTCGAGATCGACATCGGCGAACAACAGGTGCGAAGTATCGGCAAAACGCTCCGATTCGCCCAGCAGTTCACCGTTCTCGTAGATCAATGCCTGACCGTCCCAGGCCAGATCGGTCGATGATTCGCCCTTGCCGGCCGACGTGTAGAGGTAGGCCGCGAGGCAGCGCGCAGACTGCTGCGACACCAGCTGATGCCGATACCCCGATTTGCCGATCACGATATTCGATGCCGACAGATTCACCAGCACCGTGGCGCCGGCCAGCGCCGCGAACGACGACGGCGGCACCGGCACCCACACGTCTTCGCAGATCTCCGCATGAAAGCGGAAGAACGGGATGTTTTCGATGTCGAACAGCAGGTTCGCACCGAACGGCACGTCGGCACCGAGCAGCGAGATGGTATCGACCACCGCGTTGTCGGCCGCGCTGAACTGGCGCGCCTCATAGAATTCCCAGTAGTTCGGCAGGTAGCTTTTCGGCACCACGCCCTGCACGGTACCGTTTGCCACCACCACGGCGCAGTTGAACAACTGGTGATCGACCAGCACGGGCATGCCGACGATCAGCGCGGCGCGGATGCCGGCGGATGCTTCGACGATCGACTGCAGCGCCAACTCGCATTCGCGCAGCAGCGCGCGCTGGTGAAAGAGATCGTCGCAGGTGTAGGCGGACAGGCCGAGTTCAGGGAACGCCACAAGCGCCGCGCCGCCAGCGGCGGCTTGCCGGGCCAGCGCGATGGTCTGCTCGGCGTTGAAGGCGGGATCTGCCACGCGGCACTCCGGCACGCCGACGGCCACGCGCGCAAATCCATGGGAATAAAGATTGAAGAACGGGTGCGTCATATCTGGCCCTGAGTCTGCCCGCGGGATCGGGCGGCGGATTTCCGCATTTTACGACGCACTCGCCACCGAGGTGGCGCTGCCCTGCATCGCAACATTGTTTCCGGTAGACTCGGCCAGCAGCCGGCCGTGAAAATCCTGTCTTCATCCGTCTTCATGAATGAATCGCGCCCCAACTACCGCACGGACATCGTGCTGGACCTTGCCGAAATCGATGCCGCCGAGTGGGACGCCTTGCTTGCCGCGCAGGCCGAGCCCACGCCGTTCCTGCGTCATGCCTTCTTGCACGCAATGCACGCGAGCGGCAGCGCCACGGACGACACCGGCTGGTCGCCCCGTTTTCTGACGCTGTGGGCGCAGGACGGCCACGGCCCGGGTCGCGACCGGCTGGCCGGTGCGATGCCGCTCTACGCCAAGTCCCACTCCTACGGTGAATACGTGTTCGACTGGGCATGGGCGGACGCCTATCGCCAGCATGGCATCGCGTACTACCCCAAGTGGCTGTCCGCGATTCCGTTCACGCCGGTGCGCGGCGCAAGGCTGCTGGCCCAGGACGAATTGGCGCGACGGGTGTTGTTGCGTTTTGCGCTGGCGCTAGCCGAAGAAAGCCAGCTTTCGTCGCTGCATATCCTGTTTCCGTCCGATCACGAGGCAGACCTGATGGACGAAGCCGGCATGCTGATGCGGCATGGCGTGCAGTTTCACTGGACCAATGCCGGCTACGAAAATTTCGACGCCTTCCTGGCCACGCTATCGCAGAAAAAGCGCAAGAACATCCGCGCCGAGCGGCGCCGCGTTGCCGAAGCCGGCATAACCTTCCGCCAGTTGCGTGGCGCGGAGATCGACGACGATGCGTGGAAATTCTTCAACCGCTGTTATCGGCAGACTTATCGCGAGCATCATTCGTCGCCGTATCTGAATCTCGACTTCTTTAGGCGCATTGGCGCGGCCATGCCCGAGAACCTGCTTCTGGTGATCGCCCAGCGCGAGGGCCGCGACATCGCCAGTTCCCTGCTGGTCTACGATGCCTCGCCGCCGGTCAGCACACTTTACGGCCGCTACTGGGGCGCGATCGAACACCACCCGTGCCTGCATTTCGAAACCGCGTACTACCAGCCGCTCGAGTTCTGCATCGCCGAGGGCATCCGCACCTTCGAAGGTGGTGCCCAGGGTGAGCACAAGATGGCGCGTGGATTTTTGCCTGTGGCCACGCGCTCGGCGCACTGGCTTGCGCATCCGTCGTTCGCCGATGCCGTCGAACGATTTCTCGAACGCGAGCGCCAGGGCATCGACGCCTATCTGGACGAACTCAACGAACGCAACCCGTTCGCGCGGCAGTCAGACTGATCTACCTGCTGCGCCACATCCGGCGCAGCGTGTTGTCGCCCAGCATGTAGTGATGGAACAGTGCGGCCATCGCATGCAGCCCGATCACGGTGTAAAACGCGGTGCCGATGGATTCATGGAGATCCTTGGCGATGCCCTTCAGTTGCACGTCCGCCACCACCGTCGCCGGCATCGTCCGGCCGCCCATTCCAGCAGATGCCCGCCCGCATCGAGCGCAACGATGCCTCAAAGACCCACACCTGCCGCCTTGTTGATGAGAGGCAAATCGCATCGCGGATTCCGCGCGGACACTCTACGTTTTGCCACTTGCGAGCCAAGGAAACACACATGCTTACCGCTCACCAGTTTGACAAGCTGGAGCAACTCTGTGCCGCGCGCCTGCGCATGGTGCCGCTCCACGTGAGGGGGCCCAATCCCCAGGATCCCGCCGATCAATTTCAGATATTCCAGCTCGAGCGGCATAGCGAAGATCAGTATTACCTGATCTCGACCGCGCATGCCCGCGCCCGCGTGCCGCCGCTGCACGCCTGTTACGTGTTCGTGATCCTGCAGGATGATCCGGGCCGGGTGTATTGCGGGCTGGTGGACGAGCTGGACAGCTATATCGGATTCGTAGTGGAAGGACATACATCGCTTTCGATGCGTGCCCCGGTCCTGTACGCCGGCACACTCCAATTCGAGTTGGGCCGCCTTGTCAGCTGGAGCAATGGCAGCGGCCACTACCGCCCGCCGGCCTCGCTGGCCTCCGTCAATTTGATTCCGGCAGTGCAAAGGCTGCTTCCTAAGGAAAAATTCCAGGACTTTTTTTCGCCAATGCAAGAACTACGACTCCGCACGACGACGCCAGAACGCCGCCATTCCATCCCATAAAAACCCCGCCACAAAATGCCGGTACTGGGACGCGCTCGAACATCACCCATGCCTGCATTTCGAAACCGCGTACTGCCAGCCGATCGAGTTCTGCATCGTCGAGGGCATCCGCACTTTCGAAGGCGGTGCGCACGGCGAGCACAAGATGGCGCGTGAACTCCTGCTGGCTTGCGCATCCGTCATTCGCGGATGCCGTCGAACGATTTCTCGAACGCGAACGCCAGGGCATCGACGCCTATCTGGACGAACTCAACGAGCGCAATCCGTTCGCACGGCAGGCACACTGAGTTACTTGCCCCGCCACATCCGGCGCAGCGTGTTGTCGCCCAGCATGTAGTGATGGAACAGCGCAGCCATCGCATGCAGCCCGATCACTGTGTAGAACGCGGTGCCAATCGATTCGTGGAGATCCTTGGCGATGTCCTTCAGATGCGCGTCCGGCGCCACCATGGCCGGCATGGTCAGGCCGCCCCATTCCAGCAGATGCCCACCCGCGTTGAGCGTGACGATGCCAAGGATCGGTTGCGCGACGATAAACAGGTAGAGCACCCAGTGCATCGCATCGCCGGCCAGCTGCATCCAGCGCGCGCCGGGTTCTGCCGCAGGCGCGCCGCGCACCAGCCGCCACAGCAGACGCGGTACGGCCAGCGCCAATACCAGCGCGCCAGTCCATTCGTGAACGCTCATTGCCAGCGCACGCGCCGGCGTGCCCTTGGCGGCGAATCCCTTGAGTTCGATCGCGGCATACGCAGCGGCCACCAGCAGGAATATCGCCCAATGCAGAACGATGGCCAGACCGTTGTATCGGGCGAAGCCGGCACGGGCATCGCCGGCACCGCCGGCTTGTGCATTTGTGGGAGTCATAAGCAATTGCGTCCTCGAGGATGGGCTTAAAGGGGCCGAGCAACACGGTGCCGGCTTTCGTCAGCCCGCTATTCTGACCCGGCCCGCCCACCTGAACGACCACCACCAGCCGCATCGTTGATGACAGGCAAATCGCATCGCGGATTCCGCGCGGACACTTTACGTTTCGCCACTTGCGAGCCGAGGAAACTCACATGCTTACCGCCCACCAGCTTGACGAGCTGGAGCAACTCTATACCGCGCGCATGCGAATGGTGCCGCTTCCCCTGAAGTGTCGCAGCCTCCAGGATCCCGCAGAACAATGGCAGATCTTTCAGCTCCAGCGGCATAGCGAGGATCAGTACTATCTGATCCCGACGGCACATGGGCGCCGCCGCGTGCCGCCGCTGCACGCCTTTTACACTTTCGTGATCCTGCGGGATGATCCGGGCCGGGTGTACTGCGGGCTGCAGGGCGGGCTGCCAAGCCAGATCGAGTTCGAAGTGGAAGGACACACATCGCTTTCGATGCGCGCCCCGGTCCTGTACGCCGGCTCCATCCAATTCGATCGTGGCCGCCTTGTCAGTTGGACCAATGGCAGCGGCCACTACCGCCCGCCGGCCTCGCTGGCGACCGTCAATCTGATTCCAGCAGTGCAAAGGCTGCTGCCGAAGGAAAAATTCCAGGACATTTTGGGTCCCATGCAGCCACGCAATTGAACACGTTGCCGCCGGCACACCGCCATACCAACCATAAAAAAACCCGCCACGAAAGGCGGGTTTCTTGCACCGGTGCCGCGTCCGCTTACTTCTTGAAGTTGGCCACGCCGTCGGTGATTTCCTTGTGGGCTTCCTCGATGCCGGCCCAGCCTTCAACCTTGACCCACTTACCCGCTTCGAGTGCCTTGTAGTTCTCAAAGAAATGCTTGATCTGGTCGAGCAGGTTTTGCGGCACGTCCGACAGGCCCTTGATGTGTGCGGTGGCAGGCGACAGCTTGTCGACCGGCACAGCCACCAGCTTGGCATCGACGCCCGACTCGTCGGTCATCTTCAGCATGCCCAGTGCACGGCAACGCACCACAGCGCCAGCCAGGATCGGGAACGGCGTGAGAACCAGCACGTCCACCGGGTCGCCGTCGCCCGACAGCGTTTGCGGGATAAAGCCGTAGTTGGCCGGGTAACGCATGCCCGTGCCGATAAAGCGGTCGACGAACAGCAGGCCGGTTTCCTTGTCGGCTTCGTACTTCACCGGATCGCTCTGGGCCGAAATCTCGATGATGACGTTGAAATCGTTGGGAAGGTCCTTGCCCGGCGAGACGAGGTTGAAGCTCATGCGAGTTCTCCGAATACCTGTGGAATGGGATGGCCGGCATTATAGCGGGTTGGTCCTGACCACAGGCTGACAGCGCGCCACGCCACTGCATTGGCCGCGACGCCTGCGGCACACCGCGTCGGCACCGGCCGCGGATGTGCGCCCGGACCGATGTCTTGCGCACCGGTCACGCTGCGCCATAATGCGACATTCCCGATTTTCAGCATCTGCTCCATTGCGGAGCCCGGAGACACGTATGCATGCCCAGCATTTCGTCGCCAACCGTCTGATTGCGCCCGATTCCGGCCTGCGCATCAAGGTGTTCGACCCGTCCAGCGGCGAGCCGTTTGCCGAGATCGCGCGCGGCAACGCCACCGACGTCAGCGTCGCCGTGCACGCCGCTCGCCAGGCCTTGGAAGGCGAATGGGGTGCGATGGACCCGGCCGATCGCGTGCGCCTGCTTAATCGCGTGGCACTCAAGCTGATCGAGCATGAGGACGAACTGGCCGAACTGGAAGCGCGCGACACCGGCAAGCCTTTGCGCCAGGCCCGTGCCGATGCCCGCGCCGTGGCGCGCTATTTCGAGTTCTACGCCGGCGCCGCCGACAAGCTGCACGGCCAGACGATTCCCTATCGCACCGGCTACACCGTGCTGACCGTGCGCGAGCCGCACGGAGTCACCGCCCACATCGTGCCGTGGAACTACCCGCTGCAGATCTTCGGCCGCAGCGTCGGCGCGGCGCTGGCCACCGGCAACGCCTGCGTGGTGAAGCCCGCCGAGGACGCCTGCCTGTCGATCCTGCGCGTGGCCGAACTGGCCGCCGAGGCGGGGCTGCCCGAAGGCGCGCTGAATATCGTCACCGGCTACGGCCATGAGGCCGGCGCCGCGCTGGCACGACATCCCGGCATCAACCATATTTCATTCACAGGGTCGCCCGAAACCGGCAAGCTGGTCGCGCAGCTTGCCGCCGAAAACCATGTTCCGGTGACGCTGGAACTGGGCGGCAAGTCGCCGCAGGTGGTGTTTGCCGATGCCGATCTCGATGCGCTGCTGCCGGTGGTGGTCAACGGCATCGTGCAGAATGCGGGCCAGACGTGTTCGGCCGGCAGCCGTCTGCTGGTGGAGCGCCCCGTGTACGAAACGCTGCTCGACCGTCTGTCGGGCGTGTTCGAATCGCTCCGCGTGGGGCCTTCGGCGCTCGACCTCGAATGCGGCCCGTTGATCAGCCGCAAGCAGCAGCAGCGCGTGTGGGACTTCGTCTCCGACGCGCAGCACGCCGGTATCGCGGTCATGGCGCAGGGCCAGATCGTCGGCGACGCGCCGGAGTCCGGCTACTATCAGGTGCCGATGCTGTTCCGCGACGTGCCGCCCACCCATCGGCTTGCCCAGGAGGAAGTGTTTGGCCCGCTGCTGGCCGCCATGCCGTTCGATACCGAAGACGAGGCCGTGCGCCTGGCCAACGGCACGGCCTACGGTCTGGTGGCCGGCGTCTGGACGCGCGACGGCGCCCGCCAGATGCGGTTGGCGCGCAAACTGCGCGCGGGCCAGGTCTTTATCAACAACTACGGCGCCGGCGGCGGCGTCGAGCTGCCATTCGGCGGCACCGGCCAGTCGGGCCACGGCCGCGAGAAGGGCTTCGAAGCCCTGTACGGATTTACCACTCTGAAAACCATCGCCATTCAACATGGGTAGCATTAATTTCCTTTCGGTCGCGTTCGCCATCTTCTTTTTCTGGATGGCCTGGCACGTCAAGAACAAGCGCGCCACCAATCCATCGGGCATGCCCCGCCTGCAGGTGTTCAAGCGCAAATGGGGCGACACCGTGGGCGACCGCGTGCACTGGTGCCTCTACGTGGCGCTGCCGTTTTTGCTGGCGCTGATGATGGTCGCCAACGCACTGCGCGGACGCGGACCGTTCTCGCATTGAGTGCATTGAGCGCACTGACTTGCACCCCAATCGCCATGCAATGATTTGCGCCGTTCGGCCTGATTCGCACTGATCGGCCCAATTCGCTTTATCGATGTTCCGCCCGCAGCGCGGCACAGACCGCGCCGGGCCTCACCCAAACAGGAGACAGGCAATGACCAGACTGGCTGGCAAGGTGGCGATTGTGACGGGCGGCGGCTCGGGATTTGGCGAAGGCATTGCGCGGACCTTCGCGCGCGAGGGGGCTGGCGTGATGGTGGCCGACCTCAACGCCGAAGCCGCCGAGCGCGTGGCCGCGGCGATTCGCGATGCGGGCGGCCAGGCGCACGCGGTGCGCGCCGACGTTTCGCGCGGCGACGACGTGGCGGCGATGCGCGACGCCACGCTCAAGGCGTTCGGCGACGTGCATTGCGTGGTCAATAACGCCGGCACCACGCATCGCAACAAGCCGATCCTCGAAGTCACCGAAGAAGAGTTCGACCGCGTCTACGCCGTCAACGTCAAGAGTATCTATTGGTCGGCCCACCATTTCATCGGACATTTTCGCCAGCGCGGCGGCGGCAATTTCGTCAATGTCGCGTCCACCGCCGGCATCCGTCCGCGTCCGGGCCTGGTCTGGTACAACGGCAGCAAGGGCGCGGTGATCGTCGCCAGCAAGGCAATGGCCGCCGAACTCGGTCCCGACAACATCCGCGTCAATTGCGTCAATCCCGTCATTGGCGCGACCGGTCTGCTCGAGCAGTTCATGGGCATGCCGGACACGCCCGAGAATCGCGCCAGGTTCCTCGCCACGATCCCGATGGGCCGCATGTCGACCCCGCAGGACGTGGCCAACGCCTGCCTGTATCTGGCATCGGACGAAGCGGCGTTCATCACCGGCACCTGCATCGAGGTGGACGGCGGACGCTGCGTCTGAGCGGCGCGCCAAAGAATCCAGTTTTTTCACCAGCGGTAACGTCGTACATCTACAAAAACCCAACGAGGAGACACCGATGACAACCACCGCAGTCAATACCGGCGCGCGCGACGCCAGTTTCGAAGACGCCGTCTATCGCAAGGTCAGCTGGCGGCTAGTGCCTTTCCTGCTGCTCTGTTACGTGGTGGCCTATCTGGACCGCGTCAACGTGGGCTTCGCCAAGCTGCAGATGCTCAGCGACCTCAAGTTCAGCGAAACCATCTACGGCCTGGGCGCGGGCATCTTCTTCATCGGCTACTTCCTGTTCGAGGTGCCGAGCAACGTCATCCTGCACAAGGTCGGCGCGCGCATCTGGATTGCGCGGATCATGATCACCTGGGGCGTGATTTCGGCGGCAATGATGTTCGTCACCACGCCGACCATGTTCTACGTGCTGCGCTTTCTGCTGGGCGTGGCCGAGGCCGGCTTCTTCCCCGGCATCATCCTGTATCTGACCTACTGGTATCCGGCCAATCGGCGCGGTCGCACCACCACGTATTTCATGACCGCCATTGCGCTGTCCGGCGTGATCGGCGGGCCGCTGTCCGGCTGGCTGATGCAATCCTTCGACGGCCACAACGGCTGGTCGGGCTGGCAATGGATGTTCCTGGTCGAAGGGATTCCGTCGATCCTGGTCGGCATCTGGGTGCTGCTGTTTCTGGACGACCGCATCGCGCACGCCAAATGGCTGAACGCGGAAGAGAAAGCGCTGCTCGAGCGCAATATCTCGGCCGAGAACCAGCACAAGGAAGATCCGCCCGTCGCGCAGGTATTGTCCAGCCCGCGCGTCTGGCTGATGAGCGCGATCTACTTCAGCTTCGTGATGGGGCTGTACGGCGTGAGCTTCTGGCTGCCGACCATCATCAAGCAGACCGGCGTGAAAGGCGCGCTCGATGTGGGCCTGCTGACCGCCATCCCGTATGGCTGCGCCGTGATCGGCATGGTGCTGGTGGCGTATAGCGCGGACCGCAGCGGCGAACGGCGTTGGCATATCGCGCTGCCCGCGCTGGCGGGTGCGGTGGGGCTGGTGCTGTCGGTGCAATGGCATGGCGACACCACGCTGGCCATGGTGGCCCTGACGCTCGCCACGATCGGGATCCTGACCACGCTGCCGCTGTTCTGGAGCCTGCCGACCGCCTTCCTGGCCGGCACCGGTGCGGCCGCCGGCATCGCGCTGATCAATTCGCTGGGCAACCTCGCGGGCTTCATCAGCCCCTACGCCGTGGGCTGGCTCAAGGACCTGACGCAAAGCACCGATTCCGGCATGTATCTGCTGGCCGTGTGCATGGTGGTGGGCGCCGCGCTGACGTTGTCTGTGCCAGCCAGGATGGTCAACAGGCGCGGCGAGTGATGCGTGGCTACCAATGCGCAGATGCCGATCGGTAGCCACTGAAGCGCGGTGAATCGAACCCAGCCGCCGCTGCGGCGGCGTGGCCCGCTTCCGCGCAGCGGGCTTCATCGACGAACGAGCCGCGCCGCTGCAGCCGGATCACGCCAGCACGGCGTACCGGCCAGTGACGCGCCTCGTCAGCTGTCGCCCAGCATCTGCGCGACCGATCCGGCTGCCATGGCGGCCTTTTCGCCGATCAGTTGCTGCAGCGTGCGCAGCAATTCGTCCTCGTTGAATGGCTTGCCCAGATAGACGTTCACGCCGATCTCGGCCGCATAGCGGCGGTGTTTTTCGGCGGTGCGCGACGTGATCATGACCAGCGGCATATGGCTGGTGCGCGAATCGGCACGCACGTTGCGGGTCAGGTCGAAGCCGTCCATGTTCGGCATCTCGATGTCGACCAGCATCGCGTCCGGCATCACTTCCTGCAGCTGCCGCAGCGCATCCACGCCATCGCGCGCCAGCACCACCTGATAGCCGGCGCGTGTCAGCAACCGCTGGCTGGCCTTGCGCACGGTCAGCGAATCGTCCACCACCATCACGGTCGGCTGCGTCACTAGGCCGGCCACCGGCATTGTCGCGCCGGCGCCCACGAACTCCGCCACGGCGCCCATCTGCTGCGGCGCGGGCAACGCCGGCATGGCCGGCGCCGCTTCGCCGCGCTCGCGAATCCAGCGCTGCGCCAGCACCACCGGGTTGTAGATCAGCACGATCTCGCCGTCGCCGAGCGTCGTGGCGCCAGCGATGCCTTCCAGGCGCGCCAGATGCGGGCCGATGTGCTTGACCACCACTTCGCGGTTGCCGATCACGTCGTCGACGTGCACGGCCACGCGCTCCGCACCCGAGCGCACCACCACCACCGGCGAATACTTGCGGCCCGACGCCATCGCCGAGGTTTCCTCGAGCAGCGCGCCAAAATAGAAGAACGGCACTTCGATGCCGCCGGCCATGAACCGGCGCGCGTTGTACGCATCGAGCAGCGGCTTCTCGCGCAGTTGGTGAACCTGATCGATCATGCCGCTTGGCATCGCGTAGAGGCGCCCGCCCAGCGATACCAGCAGCACCTGCGTAATAGCGGTGGTCAGCGGCAGATGCACCGTAAAGCTCGTGCCGCGGCCGGGCTCGGTCGACAACGTGATGCGGCCGCCCAGCGCCACGGTTTCGGATCGCACCACATCCATGCCCACGCCACGGCCAGCCAGTTCGGACACCGAGTCGGCCGTCGAAAAACCGGGCGCGAAGATCATCTCGGTCAGGCGGGCGTCGCTGGCGTCTTCATCGGCCGTCAGCAACTGGCGGGCGATCGCACGTTGGCGGATACGGGTCAGGTCAAGTCCACCGCCGTCGTCAAAGAACGTCAGCACGACTTCGTTGCCTTCCTGCTGCACTTCCAGCGTCAACGCACCGGTGGCCGACTTGCCGGCCGCGCGGCGCACCTCAGCCGGCTCGATGCCATGCACCACCGCATTGCGGATCAGATGCTCGATCGGGCCGGCCATGCGGTCCAGCACCGAGCGATCGATTTCCACGGTGCCGCCCTTGATCAGTAGCCGCACTTCCTTGCCGGTCTCGGTGGCGGCCTGGCGCGCCACGCGGTACAGGCGTTCGGCCAGCGCGTCGAACTGCACCATGCGCGCCTGCATCAGCCCGCGCTGCAGCCCGCGCGTCAGCCGCGCCTGCGCGGCCAGGTCGCCCGAGGCGCGGTCGAAGCCGCGCTGCAGGTTCTGCTCTACGGTCGCCACGTCGTTGACCGACTCGGCCATCATCCGCGTCAGTTCCTGGAAGCGCGTGAAACGGTCGAATTCCAGCGGATCGAATTCCTGATTCTGCTGCGCGTCGGCGATCCGCGACGCCATCTGCGTTTCCGCCTGGATCTCGATTTCGCGCAGTTGCATGCGCAAGCGCGCGACGTTGTCGTTCAGTTCGCCCAGATAGCTGCGCAGCGCCACCAGTTCGCTGTCCAGACGCGCGCGCGTGGCGCCCACTTCGCCGGCATCGTTGATCAGCGTATCGAGCGTGCGGGCCTGCACGCGGACCAGCGCGCGCTGGCGCTCCGCATCGGTCGGCAGGGCCATCGGCGCGACCGGGGCCGCGACGAGCGGAGCGGCGGGCGCCGCCGGCTGCGTCGACGACGGCACCAGCGCGTTTTCCTGCGGCGCCGGCGACCCCGCCACCAGTCCGTTGATCACGTCGGCGTCGTCCACCGGCAGCAGGCGGCCGTTCTGCAGCGCGTCGACATGCGCGAGGATGCGGTCGTACCAGGCGTAGAGCTTGCCGAACAGATCGGGCGACACACGTTGTCCGCGCACGCTGGCGTCCAGCAGCGTTTCCATTTCGTGCGCCGCCTGCCCCAGTGCCATTGCACCGGCCATGCGTGCGCTGCCCTTGAGCGTATGCAGGCCGCGCAGGATCAGGCCGCCATGCTGCGCGTCTTCGGGCGCGGCTTCCCACGTGCGCAGCATCTTGCCCAGTTCGGGCAGCGTGCCCTGCGCTTCCTCAAGGAAGATCTCGACCAGCGCCGCATCGAGTTGCGACACATCGGTGGACGAGTCCTCCTGCGACAACGTATCGGGCGCATCCAGCGAATCGCGCGAATCGGCCGACACATGGGCCACGGCCACCGTGTCGTGGCGCGCGGCGGGCATCGGAATCACCACGGCGTCGTGCAGCGCCGTCACTGGCGTCAGCGGCGATGTGGGCGATGACAGAGTCGACGCCGACACCGGCGGCAGCGAGGTGATCGGCGTCAGCTTCACGGGCGGCAGCGCCGCCTGCGACGCGTGGGCGTCCGCATCGATCTCGGGCAATGGCGCGTGCTGGCCGAACAATTGCGACACCGATCCTTCCTGACCGGCCGATTGCTCCGCGGGCACCGCCGCGCGAGGTCGCACCAGCGCGCGCTCGCCGAAATCGTTGAGATCGCGGCAGATCGCGCGGTCGGCCTCGGGCCAGATGCCGGCGGCAAACTGGTGCAGCATCGCGCGCAGGCGGTCGACAGCCTGCTCCAGCAAGCGGAAATCGCCCGGATGCATGACCACCGGATGGCGGCCCAGTAGCAACAGCAAGTGTTCCAGCGCCTCGGCGATCTCGCGCACCGGCTCCAGGCCAACGGTCGACGCGCTGCCCTGCAGCGTATGCGCGACGCGCAGCGCCAGCTCGCTCGGGCACGGATGGTTTTCGTGCTTCCACTCGGACAGATCGGTGGCGAACTGCCGCAGCAGATCGTCCGCCTCCTGCAAGTAGACGTTGTAGAGCGCCAGCCCGATCCGGACCGGGCCGATCACCTTGAAATTGTCGTCGTCGCTGCCCAGGCCGCCGGCAAAGCGGAACGGCAGCACGTTGCTGTCGTCGCCATCCGCCGCTTGCGATGCGGGCGGCGTCAACGTTGCGTCGCTTGGAGGCACGTCGATGGCAAACGCATCGGCGCCAGAGCCGGCCACGTCAGTTGTGCGGGCGATGTCGGCGATATCGGCCTGCGCTTGCGCGGCAAAGCTTTCAGACGTATCGACCGCCATGACGTCCGCCGCCTGCGGCGCGTCGGCCGCCACGGACGCGGCGGCATCGGCCAGCAGGGCGTCCAGCGAGTCGAGCGGCAGCGCCGCAGACCCCGACAACGACGTCGCGCCGGGCTCGCGCACGCGCTGTGCGGCATCGACCAGCGGCGCGATCTCGCGCAGCGTCGACGGATCGTCGCGCAACGCCAGCGCCCATTCGTGCAACAGATCGTGCGCCTGCTGCAGCAACGCGAGGAGTTCGGGCTGCGGCTCGCGCGTTTCGGCGATCCACAGGTTCATCACCTGCTCGACGGACCACGCGGCTTCGCCGTAGCGGTTCAGGCCGACCATGCGGCTCGAGCCTTTCAACGTGTGGAACGCGCGGCGCACGCGGATCAGGACATCGGCATCGCGCAGCGCATTGATGCCTGCTCGGATGTCGGTGGCGATATTGCCGAGCACTTCTTCCGCCTCGGACAGAAAGATCTCGAGCAGTTCGGCGTCGATGGCGGCGGCGTCGACCGGCATCGGCGCAGCAGCAGAAATCGCCGGCGGTGCGGCAGCCGATAGTGGATCGGCCAGCGCCACCACCATGCGCTCTGCGGCGGAATCGCTGCCAGCCAGCCACGCGTGCAACTGCGTGGTGGCTTCCCGGACCTGGCGGCGCAGCGCGGCATCGTCGTCGATCGCCGCCTGGTCGGACAAGGCCTGCAGTGCGGCGCGCAGCCGCTGGATCTCGGGCGAGTCCGCCGCGGCGGCCACCCGGATCGCGTCCATCGCGGCAGTGCGCGCCGCGGCCAGCGCCCCTTGCGGCAGGCCCGCCGGGCCCGGCGCGTGCGCGGCCAGCGGGTCTTCGTCTGCGGCATTGGGCTGCTTGCGGCCGAATTCCAGCAGATCGGCAAACGCATGCACGGCACCGAGTTCTGCCGCGATATCGGACAGTTGCTCGACGCGCGCCACATCGTCCACGGTCTCGCGCAGAACGCCCAGGCGTTGCAGCACGGAGCGCACCGCGGCCAGCGCCGCATCGGTATCGGGCTCGATGCCAGCGGGCATCGCCGCGCTGCCGTGGATCCGCTCGATGCTGGCCAGCAGCGCGTCAAACGCCTGCGCGGCGTCGTCCAGCGCGTGCGCGGCGTCGGCCCGCGCCGTGTTGCGATCGTAAGTATCGAGCCACGATTCGCCGCTATCGAGTTGCGCGCGCACCTGCGCCACGGCCTCGGTGCGCTGCGCCTGGGCGCCGGCGGCATCGACCATTGCGCACAGCCAGTCTGGCGCCACCGCATCGGCATCGGCCAGGCAAACAGCCAGGGCATCGCAGCGTTGCGCAAATTCGGCCGCCGAAGCGTGTCCTGACTTGCCATGCACGCGCCACGGCATCGCCAGCACGCGGGCAAGGAACAGTGCCACGCCACCCCGGCCCAGCGCATCGTGCATGGGGCGTTGGCCGGCATACGCCGCGGCGGCGGTCAGACATTGCTGCAAGGCGGGCTGCGCCAGCGGCATGGCGGCCTCGGCCAGCGATGCCAGCGCCAATTCCCATCCCGCCTGGTCGTCGCCGGCCGCGCGTTCGATCGCGGCAGCGGCGTTTTGCAGATTGCGCGTGTCGATCGGATCGAGCCAGCCGTAAAAACGCTTGCGATAGTCGGCGCGCGCCACGATGTGCGCGGGATCGACGCGGAACGCGCGCAGACTGCGCGCGATATCGGCACGCAGCACCTGCACCGCGGCCTGCTGCGCTGGCGGCGTGGTGTCCTCGGGGCCGTCCGGCGTCAGCCCCGTGCTGACCAGAAAGAAGACCGCATCGTTGAGCAGCGCCTGCGGCACGCGCACCTGTCCCTGCAGGTACTGGCGCACCAGCAGATGCGCGCGCGCGGCGAAGCGCTTGGCCAGCAGGTCGGATGGCAGCAGACCCTGGGCGAGCGCCCGGAACACCAGCGCCAGCGCATGCCAGATGCCGCGATCGGGATTGTCGGTGGTGCGGCGCGCGTCCTGTTCGTGGTTGCGCACTTCGTCCAGCGCCGCCTGCAGCGGCAGCCACGCCTCGCGCAGCAACGATGCGTCGGTACACGGCGTAGGCAGCCGCAACGCCTTCAGCAGCGCCGCCTCGAAGCGCAGCCGTGCGCGCGTGACCGCCGACGTGGAGCGCGTAGGCAGCACGATGCCCGGCAGCATCTGCAGCTCCTCGATCCACAGGTCGGCCGGATGCACGCGCTCTTCCTTCATCAGCGCCAGCACGTCGGCATAGGGCTGGAACAGGCGCAGCGGATCTTCGGCGTCGCCGGCCATCAGATCGTCGACATACTCGGCAAGCGCCTGCACGCCGCCACGGAACACGGCGAGCGCCTGCGCGTCGGCGGCTACCGATCCCGCATCGATCGCTTCGAGCAGACGTCGCAAACCCTGGCAATAGGCGTCCACGCCGCGCAGGCCGACGATATGCACCGCGCCGGCGGCCTGGTGCAACTGCTGGCCCGCCAGGCGCAGCGCCGTGGTATCGCGCGCGCCCAGCGCCTCGGGCGTCTGGCGGATTTCATCGACATAGTGGCCGAGTTCGGCCGCGGCGTCGTCCAGCGCGGCGCGCAGGCTTGGCGCCAGCCACGCCAATACGGAAAGATCGCGCTGCGGCGCGGCCGGAATGTCAGGGGTTGCGGTCGTGGCCATCGGCGCCGGCTCTGGCGAGGCTTGGGGTTGCTGCGCGGCCGGGTCGGCCACGTCGCTCAAAACAGTGGAATTCAAGGACATGACCAGTTCCGGTGCGCCCGTCAAATGAAGCGGGCGTCAGGCGATCTTGAATCGCGATACCGAGTTGCGCAGTTCTTCGGTCAGTGCCGTCAGCTGCCGCACCGACTGTGCAGTCTGGCGCGTGCCGGCCGTGGTCTGCGCCGTCACTTGCAGGATGCCTTCGATGTGGTGCGCCACGTTGGTGGCCAGGCTTGCCTCATGCGACGTGGTTTGCGAAATCTGCTCGATCAGTTCGGCCAGCTGGCGCGACACGCGGCCGATTTCCAGCAGCGCAGCGCCTGCGTTATCGGACAGCCGCGCGCCTTCCACCACGCCCTGGGTGCTCTGCTCCATGGCATGCACGGCGTCCTGCGTGTCGGTCTGAATCGTGCGGATCAGCGCACCAATCTGCTTGGTCGCCTCGCCCGAGCGTTCGGCCAGGCGCTGCACTTCCTCGGCCACCACCGAGAAGCCGCGCCCCGCTTCGCCTGCGGATGCGGCCTGGATGGCAGCATTCAGCGCCAGCACGTTGGTCTGTTCGGTAATGTCCGAGATCAGTTCGACAATTTCACCGATCTCCTGCGACGATTCGCCAAGCCGCTTGATCCGCTTCGAGGTCTCCTGGATCTGGTCGCGAATGCCGTTCATGCCGGTGATGGCGTTCTGCACGGCCTGCTGGCCCTGCTCCGCCGCCGCCAGCGACGCGCGCGCCACGTTGGCCGATTCGGCTGCGCCGCGCGACACCTGCGTGATGCGATCGGCCATCTCCACCACCGATTCGCCGGTCTGGCGAATCTGACGCGACTGCTCTTCCGTGGTGGCCGCCAGTTGCACCGAGGTGTCCTGCACCTGCGCCGATGCGTGCTGCACTTCCCCAGCGGTCTGCTGCACCCGGCCGACCAGTTCCTTCAGTTCTTCCACGGTGTAGTTCACCGAGTCGGCGATGGCGCCGGTAATGTCCTCGGTCACCGTGGCCTGGCGCGTCAGGTCGCCGTCGGCGATGTCCTGCAGCTCGTTCATCAACTGCAGAATGGCCTTCTGCGTGGCATCGTTGTTGCGCTTTTCATCGAGACGGCGCGCTTCGGCTTCGCGTTCGCGCGCTTCGGCTTCCAGCGCACGCACGCGCGAATCGCGCAGGTACAGCGCGGCCAGCCCGGCCAGGCACAACAGCGTTGCGATGGCGGACAGCACCATCGCGCCCAGCGTCCACGGCCGCAGGCGCGCGCCTTCGGCGTAGGCGGACTGCAGTTGCGACAGTTCGCCGCGCAGCGCTTCGTTGTCGTTGAAGATCTGCTGCTGCGCCCGCTTGGCGGCAATCAGACCTGGCAGATTCTGCAGAATCGTCTGCGTGGTTTTCTGCACCGCTTCGAAACGCTGCGACAACTGCTGCAGATAGCTGCGTGTTTCGGCGTCGTTGGCCGGCGACAGACGCAGCGCCTCGGATCCGTTCATCAGGCCGTCGAGCGTTTCGCGGAAGGTGTTGGTGTCCTTGCCCAGCAGGAACGCCGTTTCCGGGTTCACGCCTTCGCCGGAAAGGAATTCGTTGAGGTTCTTGCCCAGCCGCTGCGTCAGCATCACCAACTGCGCGGATGCCGCCACTTCACGCGTGTTGGCGCCGGCCTGCAGCTTGATCGCGGCCACCTGTTCGGCGGCTTCGAGCAGTTCGGGGTTCGAGGCGTTGAAGATCTGCAGCGTCTGGCCGATGGTGGTCAGGATGGGCTGCTGGGCCAGCACGTCGGCCGCACTCTTTTCGGATCGCTTCCACGAGGTAAAGGCCTTTTCCAGCAGCGGCTCGGCGGCGCCGGTGGTGGCGCGCACATGCTTTTCGTCGCTACCGTTCTGCAGCGCCAGCAAGTCGGCCGTCAGCTGTTCCTTCGATTGCCGCAGCTGCGTGAATGCCTGCGCGTTGCCGAGCAACGCCACCGGCACGGCCTTGCCCAGACGCTGCGAGTGCATCAGCATGTCGCCCGCGATTTCGATCTGCGCCGCGCCGTTGGTAGCCTGCCGGTTATCGAGATAGACCGATGCCAGCAGTGCCAGCAGCGACACCACCACGCCGACCGTCAGCGCCCGCTGCTGGGACGAAAACGGCATGCGCGACAGCCAGCCCGTCATCAGTTCGACCGGGCTGCGGCC
Organism: Cupriavidus pauculus; assembly: GCF_008801835.1. Classification (GTDB taxonomy): domain Bacteria; phylum Pseudomonadota; class Gammaproteobacteria; order Burkholderiales; family Burkholderiaceae; genus Cupriavidus; species Cupriavidus pauculus. The sequence goes on from NZ_VZOW01000002.1 coordinate 326,043, forward strand.
CAGGCCACCCTGCCCCGCGTCCCCCTTGGCGAACATCGATGCGCGCGGCGCGGCGGCTTGTGCTGCGACGCCGGCGGCAGCCGTGCGGCGACCGAGGCTGATCTTCTTGATTCCCATGGCAACCCTCTGTTTTGTTCGTGCTTTGTTTGTTCTTCGTTGGCTTTTCTGCTCAGGCCACGCTGCGGCCGGCCTGCAGGAATGCCGGCGCATCGAGCAGCCGCTGGATGTCCAGCACCCGCCAGTCGCGCCCCTCACGATCGGCGAACTGCGCGCCGAGCCACTCGCCGGACTCCCCATCCGACGCCGCCGGCGCAAGATCCGCCGCGTGGCGCAGGCCCACCACGCGCGTGGCGATGATGCCGCAGGCCCGTTCCACATGACGCGACAGCACGACGATCTTGCTGCCCGGCTGTACTGGCGTCGGTCCTTCGCCGCAGAACATGCCGAAATCGATCACGCCGAGCAGGTTGCCGCGCGCGTTGACGAGGCCGCGATACCACGGCTGCGTCAGCGGCACGCTGGCCGGCGTGCGCATTTCCAGCACCTCGCCGGTTTCCGTCAGCGGCAGCAGCCAGTTGCGCTGGCCCACCAGCACGCCCAGGTAGCTCTCGACCACCGGCAGGTTGCGCGCCTCGCGCAGGCGGCGGGCGAGCATGGCCTGGTAATCGTGCAGGCGGGTCTGGCGGGCTCGGAGGTCTTGGCGCGGCGCGTTCATGATGGGTTAGCAGATCCAGGAATTAAGCCGGAGACAGGCGCGCGGCGCGGCCGAAGCGAGATCGAATCGGACCGGGCCGCATCGAGACCGCATCGAGCCTGGAACATGGCCGGAACGACGCGAACCCGGGCCCGGATCGGCCAGCCCGCGCCGCGGTTCATGGCTGTCATCAATGGACATCGAACAGCCACGATTGCCGCGCTCAGTGCGCCAGCGCGGCAATCTTCGACAGCAGTTCGTCGCTGTCCACCGGTTTGACGATGTAATCCGATGCGCCCTGGCGCATGCCCCAGATGCGGTCGGTTTCCAGGCCCTTGCTGGTGCACATGATCACCGGGATGTCCTTGAAGCGGTCGTCGCGCTTGATCGCGCGCGTGGCCTGGTAGCCGTTCTGGCCCGGCATCACCACATCCATCAGGATCAGGTCGAAGGCGTCGGCCTCGAGGCGCGCCATGGCCTGTTCGCTATTGCCGGCCACGGAGACCTTGAAACCCTTCTTGCCGAGCAGGTCGGACATGAACAGGGCTTCGGTGGGCGAATCGTCGACGATAAGGATTTTGCTGATGGTCATTGTTTCATTCCTGGATGCTTCGGGCGGCACGCATCATGCCGCCACGGCCGCGCCCTCCTCCGGCACGCAGCCCGCCAGGCAGTGCTGGACGGCCTGCAGCAGGGCTTCGCGGGAGAACGGCTTGGCCAGATGATTGTGAGCGCCGACGAGCCGGCCGCGCGACCGGTCGAACACGCCGTCGCGGGACGACAGCATGATCACGGGGATCGCGTGGAAGCGCGGGCTTTTCTTGATCAGGGAGCAGGTCTGGTATCCGTCCAGCCGCGGCATGAGGATGTCGCAGAAGATGACGTCCGGGTGCAGGTCGCCAACCTTGGCCAGCGCCTCGAAGCCGTCCTCGGCCAACATGACCTGATAGCCCGCCTGCGTAAGGAAGATTTCCGCCGTGCGGCGGATGGTGCTGGAGTCGTCGATCACGAGCACCTTCGCGGCGGCCTCGCGGCTGGCCGCGGATGCTTCGCCGGCAACGGCAATGCCGCCGGCGCCGACCCCATCGACTGACGTGTCCGATTCTGTTTGAGTGACCCGCATCTTGTTCCCGCGGCCTGCTGACTGCATGAGATCGCAGACGCCGGCATTCACTTGAGAACTTCCGCACGGCACCACGCATGGCGCGCCGGCGGCCCCCGATTTTCCATTTCCCAGTCAAAAAACCCGGCTACCCGGCCGGTTGGCGGCGCGCTTTCGATGCACGCCTGCCGGTACTGCTCTAACTATTCTTGTGCGGCAACATCGTCTGTTGCGGCCTGCCGCCCTGCGATGGACACCCTGTGGGCGCCCGGCGGGCACGCTTGCCGCAGCGATGCTCAGTTTTGCCGCAGAGTGTGACAACTCGTGGTGGGGCCGTCAATCCGGAGCTTCCGGCGCGGCCGGCCGCACTGTCGCGTAAGCGCGACGCGCCTGGCCTCAGATCGCCACCATCTCGAAATCTTCCTTGCGCGCACCGCATTCCGGGCAGGTCCAGTTGATGGGTACGTCTTCCCATTTAGTACCCGGCGCGATGCCGTCTTCCGGCGCGCCCGCGGCCTCGTCGTAAATCCAGCCACAGATCAGGCACATCCAAGTCTTGTATTCCATATGCAGGCTCTTGCCACTCTCCATTAAAATCCAGCGCATGATGGTACCCAATCGGCGCCGATGACGCCACCCATGGGCCGGCAGAATCGGTCCAATATCGCCGCGTTCGCGCAATTTAGCGTGCAGATGCCGTTTGAACGGCGTTCTTTTGGTCGGGATTGTCCGAATTTCGGGCCCCGGCCGGGCACGCACGCCGCGCCGCCCCACCAGGCCGGACGCCTGTCTATTTCCTGAATCTTTCAGCCAGATCCCATGTCCCGTAACCAGCAGCTTTTCGATCGCGCCCAGCAAACCATCCCCGGTGGCGTCAACTCGCCCGTGCGCGCCTTCCGCTCCGTGGGCGGCACGCCGCGCTTCATCACGCGCGCCGAAGGCGCCTATATGTGGGATGCCGATGGACAGCAGTACATCGACTACATCGGCTCCTGGGGTCCGATGATCGTCGGCCACGCGCACCCCGATGTGGTGCGCGCCGTGCAGGAGACCGCTGGCCTGAGCTTTTCGTTCGGCGCGCCGACCGAAGGCGAGATCGTCATGGCCGAGGAAATCTGCAAGCTGGTGCCGTCGATCGAGCAGGTGCGCCTGGTCTCTTCCGGCACCGAAGCCACGATGAGCGCGCTGCGCCTGGCGCGCGGCTTCACTGGGCGCGACCTGATCGTCAAGTTCGAGGGCTGCTACCACGGCCATGCCGACAGCCTGCTGGTCAAGGCCGGGTCCGGGCTGCTGACGTTTGCGGACACCACGCAGAATGCGCCATCGTCGGCCGGCGTGCCGAACGATGTCACGCGCCACACGATGGTGCTTGAGTACAACAACGTGACGCAGCTCGAGGAAGCCTTCGCGCGCCACAAGGGCGAGATCGCCGCGGTCATCGTCGAACCGGTGGCCGGCAACATGAATCTGGTGCGCGCCAGCAAGGCCTTCCTGCAGTCGATGCGCAACCTGTGCAGCGAGCACGGCGCCGTGCTGATCTTCGACGAGGTGATGACCGGCTTCCGCGTGGCGCTGGGCGGCGCGCAGGCGCACTACGGCATCAGGCCGGACATGACCTGCCTGGGCAAGGTGATCGGCGGCGGCATGCCGGCGGCGGCGTTCGGCGGCCGGCGCGACATCATGGCCAAGCTGGCGCCTCTGGGTGGCGTGTATCAGGCCGGCACGCTGTCCGGCAACCCGCTGGCCGTGGCCGCGGGCCTGACCACGCTGAAGCTGATCCAGGCGCCCGGCTTCTATGACAGTCTGACCGCGCAAACCCGCAAGCTTGCCGATGGCCTGACCGCCGCCGCGCGCGCGGCGGGCGTACCGTTCGCCGCGGATGCCATCGGCGGCATGTTCGGCATCTATTTCACCAACGCCGTGCCGACCAGCTTTGCCGAGGTCACGCAGGCCGATGTGGGCCGCTTCAACCGCTTCTTCCACGCCATGCTCAACGAAGGCGTGTATCTGGCGCCGTCGGCATTCGAAGCCGGTTTCGTATCGGCCCGGCACGACGACGCGATCATCGACGCCACGCTGGCCGCCGCCGCGCGCGCCTTCAAGGCCGGCTGAGCGACGCCTGCGGCGCGGGCGGCAGCGCCGTCTCCAATGCCTCATGCAACCCCGCCAGCCGCGCGTCCAGTTGCGGCGCCGCGGTGGTCATCGGCGCGCGCAGCACGTTGCGCAACCAGCCTTGCCGCGCCAGCAGCGCCTTGAGCGGCGCCGGGTTCGGTTCGGCGAACAACGCCTCGATCAGCGGCGTCAGTGCATGAAACAGACGACGCGCGTGGTCCAGCCGCCCGGCTGCCATGGCGCGCCAGATCTCGACGAACAGGTCGGGCCGGCAGTGCGCCGAGGCGATGATCGCGCCCTGCCCGCCCAGCGCCAGCGTCCCCAGCAGTTGGTGATCCTCGCCAGCCAGTACCGACAGCCGTCCGTCGGCGATCAACGCCTGCGTGGTATGCGCATTGCCGCCGCAGTCCTTGATCGCGACGATATTGTCGTGATCGGCCAGCGCCAACAGCGTTTCCAGCGTCAGCGTGGCACCGGTGCGATACGGGATGTCATAGAGCACGAGCGGCGCGCGCGAGGCGTCGGCCAGCCGCGCAAACCAGTCGCGCAGCCCGGCCTGCGACGGGCGGATGTAGTACGGCGCGGGCACCAGCACGCCGGCCAGTGGCCGCGCGTCCAGCTCGCGCAGCCGCGCCAGCATGTGCCCGAGATGATTGCCGGCAAGCCCCATCGTCACGGGCAGATCGCCGGCCGCTTCCAGCACCGTGTCCAGTACCGCCAGTTGCTCGGCCGCATCGAGCGCGGCTGCTTCGCCGGTGCTGCCGCAGACCACGATGCCGGCCAGACCGGCGGCGCGATAGTGCGTCACCATGCGCCGCAGCGCGCCATGGTCGACGCCCTGCCGGGCGTCATCAAGAAAAGGGGTCACCAGCGGCAGCCAGATACCGTGCATGGCATGTTGTGTCGGCTGTGTCGTTTGCATCGAGAAAACTCCGGATCGACCGATCGGGAAACCGTCGATGCACGACGCCGCAGGGCACTTGGCTGGAAAACGCGAGGCGGGTAAGCCGATCGAGCCGGTGCTGCTGTTCCGTCGCCCATCTGACGGAACAGCGCGCTCCGGTCAGACGAGCGGCTGTTTTTTGGCTTTGGCGCGCGCAGCCGCAGCCGACGCACCCATGGCGGGAGCGAGGCGGATCGGAAAATGACGGGCTGGACGCGACATGGCAGCCAATCTACCACGGCCGCGGCCATGGCGCGACCGCCAAAATGCGGCCGGCGTCGCGCGGGCGCTGCGCTACACTCCAGAATTGCCGTCCCCATCGTTACCGGACATTCCAGGAGTTTCTTGATGCGTACTGTTTCCACCCCTGCCCTGTTCCGCTGGATCGTTCTTGGCCTGCTGGCCAGTCTGCTTTCCGCCTGCGGCTACAACGACTTCCAGAAAAAGGACGAAGCCGTGAAGGCCGCGTGGGGCGAAGTGGTCAACCAGTATCAACGCCGCGCCGATCTGATTCCGAATCTTGTCAACACGGTCAAGGGCTACGCCACGCATGAGCGCGAGACGCTCGAAGCCGTGACCAAGGCGCGCGCGCAGGCCACCAGCATCCAGGTATCGCCCGAAACACTGAACGACCCCGAGGCGTTCGCCCGCTTCCAGCAGGCGCAAGGCCAGTTGACCAGCGCGCTGTCGCGCCTGCTGGCCGTCTCCGAAAATTATCCGCAGCTCAAGGCCGATGCCGGATTTCGCGATTTGCAATCGCAGCTCGAAGGCACCGAGAACCGCATCACGGTGGCACGCCAACGCTATATCGCCGCGGTGCAGGACTACAACGTGCTGGCCCGCAGCTTTCCCACCAACCTGACGGCGATGGTGTTCAAGTACCCGGTCAAGCCGTCGTTCACGGTGGAAAACGAGAAAGCCATCTCGACACCGCCTGCGGTGAAGTTCTGATCATGACCGCTTCGGCCCTGCGCTTGCCATGCCCATCGCGCTCGCTTCGCTCCTTGCTCCGGCCGCCATGCGCAGACTGATCGCCCTGTGCCTGCTCGCCTTGACGCTGGCCGCGCCCGCGTGGGCCGCCGACGGCTTTGTGGCCGTGCCGCCATTGACCGCGCGCGTGACCGATCTGACCGGCACGCTCAGCGCCGACCAGCGCAGCGCGCTGGAAAACGTGCTGGCCGAATACGAGCAGCAGCGTGGCAGCCAGATCTTCGTGCTGATGCTGCCGACCACCGAACCGGAAACGCTCGACGCCTACAGCATCCGCGTGGCCGACGCATGGCGCGCGGGGCGCAAGGGCATCGACGATGGCGTGATCGTGCTGATCGCCAAAAACAACCCGCCCGGCCTGCGCAAGATGCGCATCGAAGTAGGACGCGGCGTGCAGGGATCGCTGACCGACGCGATGTCCAACCGCATCCTGCAGGACGTGATGGCGCCGCACTTCCGGCAGAACGATTTCTATGGCGGATTGGCGGCCGGCGTCTCGGCCATCCAGGCCACCATCGACAAGGAAGGACTGGCCGCGCCGCAGCGCAAGGCCGCGCAGGGCAACGTCGTGCTGGGCGACTGGCTGCCGGTGCTGTTCCCCCTGGCGATCATCGTGTTCTTCTTTCTGTCGGCGATGCTGCGCCGCGGCGGCAGCCCGCATATCGTGACCGGCCGTCGCGGCTGGCCCACCGGTACCGCGGGCGGACTCGGCGGCATGACCGGCTATGAGATCGGCCGGCGCTGGGGTGGCGGTGGTGGCGATGGCGGAGGTTTTGGTGGCGGCTCCGGTGGCGGCGGTTTCGGCGGCGGCGGGGGCGGCGGGTTCGATGGCGGCGGCGCGTCCGGCAACTGGTAACGGGAGCATTCGATGCAACAAACTTCTGCACCGCGTCTGCCGTTGCACCTTTCGCTCAAGCGCACGCTGCGTCATCTTGGCCATGGCACGCGGACGGCGCGCAAGGCGTTTCCGCGTGACGCGCGACACCAGTTGCAGGTGGCCGTGCACAAGGGCGAACAACATCATCGCGGCGAAGTGCGCGTGGTGATCGAGGCCAGCCTGCCGCTGTCTCTGGCTTGGCGCGGTGCGTCGCCGCGCGATCGCGCCCGCGCACTGTTCGGCGCGCTGGAAGTGTGGAATACCGAGGATCACTCGGGCGTGCTGCTGTATATCAACCTGGCCGATCACGCCGTCGAACTGCTGGCCGATCGCGGCATCGACGCCCGCGTCGATCCGCGCCTTTGGCACGGCATCTGCAATACGCTGGCGCAGGGCCTGGCGCAAGACCTGTCGGTCAAACCCGTGCTCGCCGCCATCGCCCAGATCCATGCGCTGCTGACCGAGCACTTTCCGGCCGATGCTGGCCGCAATCCCAACGAACTCGACGACCGCCCGATCATCCTGTAGGCGGCAGGAGCGCCCGAAACGCTAGGGGCGTTTTTCCATCAGGTACCAGATCGCGGCCAGCACCTGCACGGCGACCAGTCCGGCCCACACCATCATGTGCGCCGACACCGGATAGTGGCCGCCCGTAGCCGGGAAGAAGTCGAGCACGAAGCCGATGCCGATCTGGAACACGAAGGTGGCCAGGAACACCGTCAGCGTCATCGCCGTGGTGGCGCGCCCGATCAACGCATCGGGAAAGCGCCGTGCCAGCAGCGCGTAGGTCAGGATGCCGCTCGATCCGAACACGCCGTAGGCGCCCCACAGCAGGCTCAGCGGCACAAACGGCAGCCGTGCCATCAGCAGCAACTGGATCACGATGAAGCTCATCATCCCGAAACCTGCAAACGCATACAGGCTGATGCCGCGCCGCTCCAGATGGCGTGCGGCCCAGCCGGCGCCCACGCAGCCGGCCATCATGGCCATGCCGATCACGGAAACCAGCCGCGCCGCCTCGCCCGCGGCCAGCCCCTGCACGTCGCGCATGAAGGCGCTGACCCAAAGCGTCTGCACGGCAAGGAAGATGCCCTGATTGAGCAGCGTCAGCGGCACCACGCGCCAGAAGCGCTCGCTGCCCAGAATCTGCCGCGTGCCGCGCATCTGCTCGGCAAAGCTCTCCTTGCCCACGCGCTTGACGTCGGGCACGCCGAACCATAGCAGCACGGCCATGCCGAACGACACGACCGCCATGCCCACGCTGACCGTGCGCCAGTCGGTCCACGACAGCAGCCAGGACAGCGGCGTGCCGACCACGACCGCGCCCAGGCCGCCGATCGCCATCACCAGCCCGTTGAGCAACGGCATGCGCGAGAGCGGAAACCACATCGACAGCGCCTGGATCGCCGCGCCCAGGCACACCGAAACGCCGACGCCGATCATCGCGCGACCGGCGGCCAGCCCGGCCATGCCCGGCGCGGTGGCAAACACCAGCGACCCAGCCACGGCCAGCATCAGCAGCACGGCCTCGGTGCGGCGCGGCCCGAAGCGGTCGAGCAGAATGCCGGCGGGCAACTGCGCGCAGGCAAAGCCCAGGAAGTAGAAGCTCGTGAGCAGACCCAGGTCGCCCGCGGTAAGCCCCAGTTCGCGCGTCAGATACGGCGCGAAGCCCAGATTGACGCCGCGGAAGATGTATGACACCAGGAAGCCGAGCGAAAAGAAAGCCAGCACGCGCCAGCGTGCCGGTGAGGCGTGATGGGGTTGCGAGGCCGAAGTGGCCGAACGGGTGGAATTAACGGTGGATGCATTCATGCCCAGCATTGTGATCACCGTCGTGGTGCAAGACCAGCGAAAGATACCCGCAGCAATTGTGAGTAGAATTTGACGACTTATGGAAAACCATGGCTGCCAACCGTCCTCCTCACCTACCTCCGCTCCAGGCCTTGCGCGCACTGGAAGCCGCCACGCGGCACCGCAGTTTCTCGCGCGCAGCCGAAGAGCTGGCGCTCACCCACAGCGCCATCAGCCACCATATCCGCGCGCTCGAGAGTAACCTCGGCACCAAGCTGTTCCGGCGCACGGGCCTGTCGATGACGCCCACCAGCGCCGGCGCACGCCTGGCCGAACAGGTGCGCGGCGCGCTGGACCAGCTCGAGGCGGCGCTGCGCGAAGCCAGCGACGTCGCCGCCCCGCCCGTGGTGCGGCTGCAGGTCAGCGTGATGGCCGATCTGGCCAACGCCTGGCTGATCCGGCGGCTGCCCAGCCTCCACGCGCAAGCGCCGGAACTGGATCTGCATCTGCGACTGCATGCGGAAATTTCGCCGCCCGATCCGTATTCCGTCGATGTCGGCATCTGGCACCAGCGTGTCGATCTACCCGGATTCGAGTGCCACAACCTCATCGAAGACCATGTGATCGCGGTGGCCAGCCCCGCCCTGCTGGCCCGGTATCCCGGTTTCACCATCGCCGATCTGCCCAACCTGCCGATGCTGCGCTTTGCGCTGCGGCCATGGCGCGACTGGCTGGTACTGGCCGGCCTGCCGCCCGACGAACCCGAGCGCGGCCCGATCTTCCAGGACGCCGGCCTGATGCTGCAATCGGCCGTGGCGGGACTGGGCGTGGCCACGGCGCGGGCGCAACTGGCGCACGACTATCTGGCCAGCGGACAGCTTGTGCAGATCGGCACCACGCGCATTCCGTCCAGCCTGCACTACTGGGTCACATGGCGCGAAGGCAATCCGCGCGAAAAGGCCATCCAGCGCTTTCATGCGTGGCTGCGCGAGCAGGTTGCAGAATCGACATGGCCGTCTCGCACCTGAAACATCTCTCGTTTATGGCGTCCGTTATGTGGACATAGCGGACGCTTCCTACGCCTAACAACAAGCGTCACTTTTGGCGCGAGGATTCAGAACGGAAAGAGTCGGCGCCCGCAGGACCGTGCGCTGCGCTTGTTTATGCGCCTGGTCTTGACCAGGCCGTCTTTTTTTCGAAGAATCGACCGCACGTCATTGCCACTGCGCGGGAAATTCCATGAAGTTACGCATCCTCAGCGACATTCATCTGGAGCACAACACGCCCGACGCCGTGCCCGATTGCGCGGCCGATCTGGTCATTCTGGCCGGCGATATCGCCAACGGCCGCGACGGCATCGACTGGGCCGCGGGCGCGTTCAGTGCGCCGGTGGTCTATGTGCCCGGCAATCACGAATACTACGAAAGTGCGTTCGACAAGGTGGACCGCCTGATGGCGGACGGCGCGGCGGAATCGGGCAACGTCACGCTGCTGAACGGCGACGTGGCCGTGTTCGAGGATGCCCGCGGCCAGCGTGTGCGCGTGATCGGCACCACATGGTGGACTGACTACTGCCTGTATGGCGAGAACCGCATGGACGAGGCCATGGAGGCCTGTTCGCGCGTGATGGTCGACCATCGGCTGATCGCCACGGCCGGCGACGACGGCCAGCATCGCATGTTCACGCCCGCTGACGCGCTGGCACGCCACCAGGCGGCCACGGCATGGCTGGCACAAACGCTGGCGCAGCCGTTCGATGGCAAGACCGTGGTGGTCACGCATCACGGCCCCGACCTCGGCAGCCTCGACGCCCGATATGCGCACGACGTGGTGTCGGCCGGATTCCTGTCGCGCCGGCCCGATCTGGTTGCGCAAGCCGATCTCTGGATCCACGGCCATACCCACACCAGCTTCGACTACTGGATCGACGACTCCCGCGTGGTCTGCAATCCGCGCGGCTATATTTCCCGGCGCAGCGGCGCGCCCGAGAATCCGGTCTTCGACTGGAGCAAGGTGGTCGAGCTCTGAACGGCAATCCAACGGCGCGGCGCGGGCAACGGCTGCGTCGGCGCTCTCGGGCGCATCGATTTCTGCATCGCCAGCAACTTCTTCGACACGCCGCTTCGCGCCAGCGCGCGCGGCCGCCATAAAGAAAAACCCCCGAGGGCTTGCGCCACTCGGGGGTTTTTTCTGACAGGCTGGTTGGCCCGGCAGTCCGGGATGAATTACATCATGCCTTCCATGCCGCCCATGCCACCCATGCCGCCCGGCATTGCCGGAGCCGACTCTTCCTTCGGCGTTTCGGCCACGGCGCAGTCGGTCGTCAGCATCAGCGAAGCCACCGAAGCGGCGTTCTGCAGCGCGGTGCGGGTCACCTTGGTCGGATCCAGCACGCCCATTTCCACCAGGTCGCCGTACTCGCCCGAAGCGGCGTTGTAACCGTAGTTACCCTTGCCTTCGATGACCTTGGCCACCACGACCGAAGCCTCTTCACCGGCGTTCAGCACGATCTGGCGCAGCGGCTCTTCCATGGCGCGCAGCACGATCTTGATACCGGCGTTCTGGTCGGCGTTGTCGCCGGTCAGTGCCGAGATCGCAGCGCGGGCGCGCAGCAGGGCCACACCACCACCGGGGACGATACCTTCTTCCACGGCAGCGCGCGTGGCGTGCAGTGCATCTTCCACGCGGGCCTTCTTTTCCTTCATTTCGACTTCGGTGGCAGCGCCAACCTTGATCACGGCAACACCGCCGGCCAGCTTGGCCACGCGCTCTTGCAGCTTTTCACGGTCGTAGTCCGAGGTGGCTTCCTCGATCTGGGCGCGGATCTGCTTCACACGGCCTTCGATCGCGCCTGCATCGCCAGCGCCGTCGATGATGATGGTGTTTTCCTTGCCGATCTCGATGCGCTTGGCCTGGCCCAGGTCCTGCAGCGTAGCCTTTTCCAGCGTCAGACCGACTTCCTCGGCGATCACGGTGCCGCCGGTCAGGATGGCGATGTCTTCCAGCATGGCCTTGCGGCGGTCGCCGAAGCCCGGGGCCTTGACGGCGGCGGTCTTCAGGATTCCGCGGATGTTGTTCACCACAAGCGTGGCCAGGGCTTCGCCTTCCACGTCTTCAGCGATGATCAGCAGCGGACGGCCAGCCTTGGCCACTTGCTCCAGCACCGGCAGCAGATCGCGGATGTTCGAGACCTTCTTGTCGAACAGCAGCACGAACGGGTTGTCCAGGGCGACAACCTGCTTTTCCGGGTTGTTGATGAAGTACGGCGACAGGTAGCCACGGTCGAACTGCATGCCTTCCACGACTTCCAGCTCGTCGGCCAGCGACTTGCCGTCTTCGACGGTGATCACGCCTTCCTTGCCAACCTTGTCCATCGCTTCGGCGATGCGCTCGCCGATCGATGCATCGCTGTTGGCCGAGATGGCGCCAACCTGGGCGATTTCCTTGCTGGTGGTGGTCGGCTTCGACAGCTTCTTCAGCTCTTCGACGGCGGCGCCAACGGCCTTGTCGATGCCGCGCTTCAGGTCCATCGGGTTCATGCCGGCGGCAACGAACTTCATGCCTTCGCGCACGATCGACTGGGCCAGCACGGTTGCGGTGGTGGTACCGTCACCGGCGTTGTCGCTGGTCTTGGAAGCCACTTCCTTGACCATCTGCGCGCCCATGTTCTGCAGCTTGTCCTTCAGTTCGATTTCCTTGGCCACGGACACGCCGTCCTTGGTCACGGTCGGGCCGCCGAAGCTGCGCTCCAGCACCACGTTGCGGCCCTTCGGGCCCAGGGTCACCTTCACTGCGTTGGCGAGGATGTTCACGCCTTCGACCATCTTGGCACGTGCGGCGTCGCCGAACACTACGTCTTTTGCTGCCATGTTCTGAATCTCCGAATCTGGGATGGAGCGCCCCGCCTGGGCGGGGCGATCTGAAAATTGGGTACGACTGAAACGAGAGACCGGCGTCGCTTACTTGTTGACGACAGCCATGATGTCTTCTTCGCGCATGACCAGCAGTTCCTGGCCATCCACCTTCACGCCCTGGCCGGCATACTTGCCGAACAGCACGCGGTCACCCACCTTGACGTCGAGGGCGATGCTGTTGCCCTTGTCATCCTTCTTGCCCGGGCCGATGGCGAGCACTTCGCCTTGATCGGGCTTTTCGGCTGCATTGTCGGGAATCACGATGCCGGACGCGGTCTTGGTTTCGTTGTCCAGACGCTTCACGATCACACGGTCGTGCAGAGGACGCAGGTTCATACGGACTCCTAGATACAAAAAGTGAGATTTGATTCACAAATGGCCGTCATGGTCAGGCGGCCATCAAGTTTTCAGTCTACCGCCGGGGTCGGCTGTTAGCACTCTCCCCCAGGGAGTGCTAATTATAGGGACGGGGTGAGTCGTTTTCAAGACAACGACTTAATGGGGGTATACCCGAGGCCGCGTGGGAATTGCGTCGATCCCCGCGACACCCTACCCTGCGAGGCGTCCGGCGTGTCGTCGCAAACCCCCGCCGCCGCGTTTGCCTGTGTGGCGCCGCGCGCGCCGCGCACCGCCTCTCGTCCCACCGCACCTTACCCGTCCGACGCCATCGTCATGTCAAGTCTCGCCATCGGGCAGCGCCGCATCGCGTCGCGCTGTCTTGCCATGTTTTGCCTTCTGCTCGCGCTGGTCGCGATGCGGCAGGCCCACGCGCAGGATCCGGCCAGCCCGCAAGCGGCGCGGGCCGCACCCGACGGCGTCCGACCGCGGGTCTGCGTGGTGCTGTCCGGCGGCGGCGCGCGCGGCTATGCGCATATTGGCGTGCTCAAGGCGCTTGAGCGCATGCGCGTGCCGGTCGACTGCATTGCCGCCACCAGCATGGGCGCCGTGGTAGGCGGGCTGTACGCCAGCGGGATGTCAGCCGATGAACTCGACGCGCGGCTGTCGCGCACCAATCTGAGCGACATCGTGTTCGACCGCAACGAGCGCGCGCAGCTGCCGCAGGCGCTGCGCGAAGATGACTTCCAGTATCCGATCGGCATCTCCGCCGGCATCGGCGACGGCCGCGTCAAGCTGCCGGTGGGCCTGGTGCAGGGCAACAAGCTGTTTACGCTGCTGCAGGACTGGACCGCCGCCTGGCCCGGCGATGTCGATTTCAACACGCTGCCCATCCCGTTCCGGACCATCGCCACCGACCTGGGCACCGGCGCGCCAGTGGTGCTCAGCCGTGGTTCGCTGCCGCGCGCGATCCGCGCCAGCGTGGCCGTGCCCGGCCTGTTCGCGCCGTTCAGGCTCGATGGCCATACGCTGGTCGATGGGGGCCTGGTCAGCAACCTGCCAGTGCAGATGGCGCGCGACATGGGCGCCGAGGTGATCATCGCGGTCAACGTCGCCACGCCGCTGGATGATCCTGCCACGCTCGATTCGCCCGCGGCCGTCACGCAGCAAATGGTGACGATCCTGACCAACCAGAACGTGGCGCAGCAGAAGGCGCTGCTCGGCGCGCGCGACATCCTGCTGGAACCGGACCTGGGCACGCTGTCGTTTGCCGATTTCTCGCACGCCAAGGACAGCGTGCAGCGCGGCTACGACGCCGCGCAGGCCATGGCGCCAAGGCTGGCCGCGCTGGCGCTGCCGCGCGAAGCGTGGGACAACTACCTGACCGCGCGTGCCACCCATGTTGCCGCCAACGACCCGCGTCATATCGACGCGATCGAGGTCCACACGTCGGGCCGCATCCCGGCGTCCTATGTGAAACAGTACCTGCGCGCGCGCGAAGGCGACCGCTACGACACCGCCGCGATCAATCACGATCTGACGCAGCTGGCCACCAGCGGCGATTTCGAGAGCGTGACGCAGGACGCGGTGACCGAGAACGGACGCACCGTGCTCAAGGTGGACGCCCAGGAAAAATCGTGGGGACCGCAATTCCTGCTGTTCGGCTTCGGTATGTCCACCACCTTCGACGGCAAGGGCGCGTTCAACCTGCAACTAGGCCACCGCTATCCGTGGCTGACCCAAAGCGGGCTGGAATGGCGCAACGATATCGTGCTGGGCAGCAACCAGGCGAAGTGGCATACCGAACTGCGCCAGCCGGTGTTCGACCGCCTGGGCTTCTATGTGGCGCCGTATCTCGAATATGGCCGCAAGCATGTCGACATCTATCCGGACAACAGCCGCGACCGCAACGCCACGCCGGTGACCGCCGTGCGCGTCGACACGGCGATAGCCGGCCTTGACCTCGGCATGCCGCTGGGGCGCCTCGGAGATTTCCGGCTTGGCGCGAATTACCAGCAGGTGCGCTACCGCTCCGATTACCTGCTGACCAACGCACGCGGCGGCCAGTTCAACAACAGCTACGTGCGGCAGCCGGTGGTACGCGCCCAGTTGACCATCGACCAGCTCGACGATCCGCTCTACCCGCGCAAGGGCTACTACCTGTTTGCGGTGAACCAGTTTTCGTTCGGCGGCGCGGACAACACCTATGACGATGTGCACGCCAAGGCGTTGTGGGCCGGCAGTGTCGGGCGGCATACGCTCAATATCGCCGCCGAAGGCGCGATGACCTACAACGACCATCGCACCGACCGCAGCGTCAGCGGCGGACTGGGTTTCACGCTGGGTGGATTCCAGCGGCTGTCGGCGTACGCGCCGGACCAGTTCTCGGGCAACTATCTGCTGTACGGTCGCCTGACCTACCTGAACGAGCTGCGCGAATTCGTGCTGCCCGGCCTGCGCACCACGGTCTTTGGATCGAGCCTCGAAGTCGGCGATGTCTGGCTGACGCGCCGCAACTTCGGCAGCGGCCCGTACAAGTCGAGCGCCAGCGTGTTCATCGGCGGCAACAGCGTGATCGGGCCGCTCTACTTCGGCTTTGCGGCGGCGCCGGCCGGTGTGTGGAACGTCTATCTGCAGTTGGGCCGCGTGTTCTAGGTCGTCGCGGCAGCCGGTGTATCGGCGGGGAATCGGCCATGCGATTCGGGCGAGTCGGGCGATTCGGCGGCATAGCACGCGATGCGCCGGCCGGCGGCCGGACCCGCCGTCGAACCCTCCGACGGCTTAGCCCGGCAGCGCCTCGGCGCTGGCCTCGGACATGGCCGAGCGGTATTGCACCGCGCCGATGCGGCCGTTGCGCAGCCGCAATGTCTGCGTGCCGTGGCCCTGCATCGGCACGCCGTCTAGCAGGTACGACACGGCGATATCGACTTCCACGATCTGCCCGTCGATGCGCGGCGCGCCCGCCACGTCGATGCGCACCGTGTCGCCGCTCAGTTGGGCAATCCGCTGGAACAGGCCGATCACGGCATCGCGGCCGTTGTATTCGCCGGCCAGTGGATGATTGCCGAGGTGTGTCCAGACGATGTCCGGATCGAGTTGCGAGTACAGCGTTTCGAAATGGCGCGTGGTCAGCGCCGCGAGGTAATCGTGCACCAGTGCCGCCACCGCTTCGGCCGACATCGGCGCTTCGACCGCGCGGCGCGCGCGCATGCGGCCCGCCGATGCGTCGAGGCCGAGAAAGTCGAGCACGCTGGCCATGACCTGCTCCCGATCGTTGTCGACGCAGATCATGTGGTAGCTGTTCTCGACGATCACGCCCGTGGCCTGCGGCACGTTGGTCAGCAGGAAATCGGCCGAACGCGTCGAGGTCAGTTCGTCCTCGCGCGCATGCACCACCAGCGTCGGGGACGGCACGCGCCGCGCGCCGTCGAGCACCCAGCGGCGCAGCCGGTCGACCTGGCGGATGCAGGTGAGCGGCACCCAGCGATAGTGGAAATTGTCGCCGCGCTCGAACTTGGCCTTGACCACGGCGCGCACCAGATCGCTCTTGATGCCGAACGGCTCGTTTTCCTCCACCCGGATGCGCGCCGGCAGCAGCGGCAGGCGATAGACCACATGGCGCAGCCAGCGGTACGGCGGCGTGGACCAGCCGTCGATATAGACCGGCGTCGACAGGGCCACCAGCCGCCCCTTGCGATGCTGGCGACGTTCGCACAACGCCACGGCCAGCAGCGCGCCCATGCACATGCCGATCACGTGGAAGGTTTCGTACTGGTCCACCAGCGCGTCATACGCTTCGGCAACCGTCGCCATCCATTGCTCGGCCCGCACGGAAAGAAGATCCGCGGGCGTGCCGCCGTGGCCGGGCAGCGTCACCGCGTGCGTTTCCACGCCCGCGCGCCGCAGCACCTTGTGCATCGGCCCGAGGTCGTACTGTGTGCCGCCAAGACCGTGGATCAGCAGGGCTCCGGTACGCGGAGCCGGGTCGATCGTCATGCCGCGCGCCGTCCCTCGGTGTCATGCGAGGACGCGATGCGCCAGGCGCCGGCAATCAGCGCCACCGAATCATCCCCATCGAGCAGCGGGCCGCTCATGTCGACCACCGTCGTCACGGCCCCGGCCGGCAGCATCAGCCTGAAGGTCAGGTCGCCGCGCGCCTCGCCGTCGCTTTCGCGCAGCCAGCGGCGGCGCACCTCGGCGCGATCGTCCGGATGCACGCGCGCCAGTACGTCGTCGAGCGTGGCCAGCGACGCTTCGGCCAGGCCAAACGCGCGTTCGACACTGCCGCTCCAGCGCAGCCGTCCGCTATGCGGATCGAGGTTGTAGACCAGTTGCCCGCTGGCAGCCAGCGCCAGCTCGACGTCGTTCTGGCGGCTGGCAGCCTGCTCGTGCAATTGCTGGCGCGCCGTGCTCAGCGTGCTGATCAACAGCGTCAGCAAGGCCGCGACGGCCAGGTACAACTGCGCCACCAGCAGCGAATAGCCGTGATAGACGGCCGTGTCGGCAAACGGGCCGTCGCCCTGCGCGGTGTTGACGAGCACCAGTGCCGACAGCAGCGCCACGGCGATCGATCCGCCCCGTCCGCCCAGCAGCAGCGCAACGATGGCCGTGAAAAACAGCGGGATATAAGTCAGCGCGTACGACACATCGAGCGACAATCGCACCACGCGCGTACCGTCGAACACGACCGCCGCGGTGACCAGCACGGCAAGCAGCGCGGCAATGCCGAACACGAATTCGCCGCTGCGGCGCCCGCCCGAGCGTGCGGCACTGAAGCGCGCCCATCCGGCCAAGACCGGCGTGACGATCAGCACGCCAACGAAGTCGGCCGCCGCCCACACCTTGGCGGTGGGCCAGAACGGCACGTCCATGAACAGCCAGAACCAGCCCGCGCCGAAGACCGCGCCGCCGACGCTGCTGACCACGCCCGCCAGCAGCAGTCCGCGCAGGAACGCCAGCCCTTCGAGCGAAAACTGCATCATGTGGACCAGCGCCACGGCCAGCGCCGCAAAGCCGATCTCGTCCAGCGAAAACAACAGCATGCGGAACGCGTCGCGCCCTTCCACCACGCCCAGCAGCATCTGCGCGGCCAGAAATGCCAGACCCAGCCCCACCCAGCGGCGCGCCGGCGCCAGCATGAAGGCTGCCACCGACACACCGGCAGGCAGCCAGATATAGCCGGTGGCGGCAAATGGCCCGTTGATCTTGTGCGATGCGTAGCCGAAAACGAAATACAGGACCGCCCACAACGGCAGCGTGACGATCCGGTTCGATAGATTCACAGTTGGATTCCTGGGTGCAAGGCAAGGTACGGCGCACGCAGGCGCCGCCCTCAATGAACGGGAAATGCGGCCCGTCAGTTGACCGGGACGGGCCGTTTTTGCGCAGAAGAAAGCACAATCAGTTCAAGCCGCTGCGATCGACGTACTCGAGCGCCTCGCGCACGGCCCGACGCGCCTTGAGCACGTAGCAGACCTGGCGGTCCCGGATCACCAGCGACAGGACGTCGGCCTGCACCATTTCCTGAAAGAAATGTGCCGCGCGCCGCACCGTCAACCCGGCGGCGGTCGCCAGGGCGATGGCAGGCTGGCCCTCGTCGCCCGCCTCCAGCAGGGCGCGGCAGATTGCTGCACGGGCCGGCACCGTCAGCAACGCTAGGGTCAGGGTGCTTTCCTGGGTCTCCATGTTCTTCTCCGTCGATGGAATTGCCGCGTAGGCATCGATGATGCACCACTACGAGCCATCGCACGTCGGAAATAAGCGCCAATATGCCGGCCGTATCGCGCATACGACGCGCAATCACTGCCTGTTGCGTCAGACGATCGATTTACGGCCCGGCATCCTCCCCGGCCGCCGCCGCGCGGCGAACGGCCGTTTGCAGGTGCGCCAATCCACGGCATGGAGAAGCGCCGGGAACAAAGGGAGGCAAGGCGGCGGCCAGTCTGGCGGCCGGCCAACGCTATGCGACGTCGATCGTGCCGCCCATGCTCTCGTGGCCCGATCCGCAGAAGATGTCGCACAGGAATCCATAGCTGCCGCGCTTGGTGGGCGCGGTCAGCCGCACTTGCACCGCCTTGCCGGGCGGCAGGTCGGCGCGCACGTGCATATCGGGCGCGAAAAATCCCATGATCACGTCCTCGGCGGTAATCGCCAGCAGCACGGTTTCGCCGGGCTTCAAGACGATGCGGTCGGGAATGAAGACAAAACGGCGCGCGCGCATCGCGATCACGCGCGGCGCCGCCGCATCGCCCTGCCGGATCATCGGCACCATCACGGCGGCGGCGATCCAGCGCAGCACCGTGCGCCGCCCGACCGGCTTGCCGCAAAAAACGGGCGTCGTCATGGTCAGCCCCGTCCGGTGACCGGCTGCTCGGCCAGCCGGAACGCATCCGGTCCCGCCGCCGGCGTGGCCGCCACCTCGCGCCAACCCAGCCCCTGATAGGGATGCGCGGCGTCCCACGGCACCGGCAGGCGGCGCGGCTGCGATCCGGGCGGCGGCAGCGGAAACATCAACGACCGCGCGGCGTGATGGGCGATATGTCCGGTCATGCGGTGATGCTCCTGGTGGATATGGCCATAGAACACCGTGACGTTGGAATACGGCATCAGCGTGTCGATCACTTTGGCGCCATCGCGCGTGGCCCAATCCCACTGCGGATACAGGTCGAACAACGGCCGGTGGGTGAACACCACGATCCGCGCGTCGCGCCGCTGCTTCGACAGATCATCGGCCAACCAGGCCAGTTGCGCTTCGCCCACTTGCCCTGCGGGGTCAGATACGTTGTCCAGCACGATCGCGTGCAAACCCTTGTGATCGAAGGTGTAGTGCGTGGGCCCGAACAGTTCGCGATACGCCTCGCCGTTGTCCAGGCTGGCGTCGTGCTCGCCAGGCATCAGGTGCACCGCGCCGGCGCGCAGCGGCGCGATGATGTCGCGGAATTCGCGCATGCGGCGCCGGCGTTCGGCGGCATCGTCGGTAGTGTGGGTCAGGTCGCCCGTGAACATCACGAAGTCGGGCGGCTGCGGCAGCGCGTTGACGGCGGCGACAGCCTTGGGCAGCGTGCCGCGCGCATCGGGATTGGGCGGCCCTTCGAAGCCCCAGTGCGCGTCGGACAACTGCACGAACACGAAATCCTCGTCGCGGCCGGCGGCCCAGCCCGGCAAGGCGGAGACGAACACGGCGCCCGCCGCGGCGCCAGCCAGGCGCATCACATCGCGCCGATTCCAGTTTCGTTGCATGAAAACCTCCGTTCATGGCGTGGGTCGTGCCTGTCATACCGGGGCGCGCGCCGTTTTATTCCCTGCGGGTCTACCCCGTTGGCGCGCGGTGCGGCGCGGGAATAGAATCGGCGCAGCCCCGGTAATACGAAGGAGATGCACGCATGCCGCAGTGCCCGTTCGATCCGCTACCGAAGGACTGACTTGGACGCCGCCAACACGCGCCGCCGTTTCGAATCCCTGGTGCTGCCGCATCTGGACGCCGCCTACAACCTTGCGCGCTGGCTGTGCGGCAACGCCAGCGATGCGGACGATGTGGTGCAGGAAGCGTTTCTGCGCGCGTTCCGGCTGTTCGGCAGCTTTCGCGGCGACCAACCGCGCCCGTGGCTGCTGGCGATCGTGCGCAATACGTGGTTCACCACGTGGCAGAAGCGCCGGACGGCGGCGGAAACCGGCTATGACGAAGCCGCGCTCGATGCCTCGGGCGCGGCCTTGCCGGACTGGCACGGTGCACCGGGCGATCCGGAACAGTGGCTGCTGCGTGAGGAGGACGTGCGGCTGGTGCATGCCGCGCTGGAAACCTTGCCGGTGGCCTTTCGCGAGGTGCTGGTGTTGCGCGAACTCGAGGAACTGCACTATCGCGATATCGCACGCGTGGCCGACATTCCGGTCGGCACCGTGATGTCGCGCCTGGCGCGCGGGCGGCGCATGCTGGCCGCGGCCGTCGTAGCGCTGCGCGATGGCGCCCCGCCGCAGGCCCGGCCTGCGTCCGCACCATTGCCGGCATCGGCACAACCGGCAGGAGACACGCGCCATGGATTGCAATGAGGCCCGCCATCTGCTGCAGGCAACCGCCGACGGCGAAGTCGGCGCGGCGGACAGCGTACGGCTGGAGCGGCATCTGGAAGATTGCGACGGCTGCGTCGAAAGCCTGCGCAACCTGCAGGCCTTGCGCGCCGCCACGCGGCACGGTGCCCCCTATCATCGCGCACCGGCAGCATTGCGCGCACGGATTCTGGAAGCGCTGCCGGGCACTTCGCCCGATGCCTCGCCGGACGCCTCTTCCACCGCGGCGCAGGACGTCGCCGATATGCGCCAAGGCTGGCGCCGCTGGTTTGCATGGCCACCGGCCGCCACCGCCGCGCTGGCGGCATGCACCATCGCGGCCGTGGGCCTGAACCTGTTTCAGTACAGCACGCAGCCGTCGTCGGGCGACCTCGCGGCCAACGCGATCGTTGCCAGCCACGTACGCGGCCTGATCTCGAACCGCGCCATCGATATCGCCTCCACCGACCAGCACACGGTCAAACCGTGGTTCAACGGACGCATCGACTACGCACCCGATGTGCGGGACCTCGCGTCTGCAGGCTTCCCGCTGGTGGGGGGACGGCTCGATTATGTCGACGGTCAGCGCGTGGCCGTGCTGGTCTATCGCCGCAACCAGCACCCGATCGACGTCTTTGTGATTCCCGCCGACCGCTCGGGTGGCGCCAGGCAGCATGAACGTCAGGGATATCAGATCGACAGCTGGACGTCCGGCACGATGCGTTATTGGGCCATCACCGATGCATCGGCAGACGACTTGCGCAAGTTCATGCAGGCGTGGCGCAGCGCGCAGGGCCCGGATCGGTAAGCGATGATGTCACGCGGTCTTCGCACCAACGTCCAAGCCGAATGTCGGGATCCAAGCTGTCATTTGAGTACACAGAGACCACGCAGGCCGGAGGGCGTCGGCGCTCAAGCTCAGCCATCCATTCCGACGTAGCCGCGCGCCTCCAGCCGCTGGCGCCTGGCCTCTTCCTTCATCGTGCGGAAGTCGATAAAGCGGTGCGCCGGTAACAGCCGCGCCACCGCGGGGATGAGATTTTGCTCGCGCAATGTCGGCGGCGGAGAATAGTGCCCGCTGCCGTTGGACCATGACACGAGCCGGCCTTGGTCAAAGTCGATCTCGCCGGCATAGAGCACGTCGGCGCGTCTGGACAAGGACGTATGCCCTTGCACACCGTATCGCGGATCGGCGCCCGCCAGCGAGCCCTGCGGGGCGCCGCAATAGATCCGCCCCGGATCGGCCGCAAGGATCACGTAGAAGAACACGCCGTGTGCAGGCGGCACGGGCGCGCCGGGTACATGCGGTAGCAGGTAATAGTGCTCGGCGCTTTTGCGCTGCAGTTCGAAGACCTGCGAAGGGCGGGCGGGGACTTGATAGCCGTCGTGTTGTACGGGGATGGGTTGCATGCGCGCGCGCGCCTCGAAAATCTCCCCGATACGGTGCAATTGATCATGCGACAGCATCTCCCACCTCTCTTTCCGATGAAACCTGGGATTGTCGACGCTGGCCTTCGCGCGGCAATTGACGCTCATCATGACGCCACTGCCCGCAAAAAGAAAGAGCCCTGCCGGCAGGCAGGGCTCTTGAGCGCGACAGTCAATATCGGACTCGCCAACGGTCTGGCGCGGCCCGGATCGATGCGTCAGGTCAGCACGAACGGCAACTGACGCTGGCGCTTGCCGGTGAGGCGGAACAACGCGTTGGCCACCGCCGGCGCGATGGTCGGCGTGCCCGGCTCACCCAGTCCGGTGGGGTTGTCGTTCGACGGCACGAAGAACACATCGACCACCGGTGCATCGGGCATGCGCGGCGGCGGGTAGTCAGGGAAGTTGCTGTTCTTGACCACGCCGTTTTCGATCTCGATGGCAAACCCCGGCTTGGTCATCGACAAGCCGAACACGCAACCGCCCTGGATCTGCGCCTCGGCACTGAGCGGATTGACCACGCGATTGGCGTGCACGCCGGCGGTCACGCGATGCACGCGCGGCTCGCCCTTGACCAGCGACACGTCGACCACATACGCCACCACCGACCCGAACGACTCGTGCACGGCCACGCCCCAGGCGTGTCCCTTGGGCAGCTTCTTCTTGCCGTAGCCCGATTTGTCCACGGCAAGCTGCAGCGCGGCGCGATGGCGCGCATGCGCCTTTTCGTCGAGCCGCGCCATGCGCCATGCCACGGGATCCTGTTTGGCCGCCGTGGCCATTTCATCGGCCAGCGTTTCCTTGACGAAGGCGGTGTGCGTGTTGCCCACCGAGCGCCACCACAGCACCGGCACGTCGACCTTCGGATGATGCACGTTCAGCTGCAGCGGCAATGCGTAGTCGTTTTCGACGATGCCTTCGGTCATCGTCGCATCGACGCCATTCTTGACCATCATCGGTTCGAACGGCGTGCCGGAGATGATCGACTGGCCGACGATGGTGTGCTGCCAGCCCACCACCTTGCCTTGCGCATCGAGGCCGATGCGCGCGCGATGCACGTGCAGCGGACGGTAGTAGCCACCCTTGATGTCGTCCTCGCGGCTCCACATCACCTTGAGAGGCTCGGTATGGCCTGCGGCCACCCACGCACGCAACACGTTGGCCGACTCCACCAGATAGTCCGACGTCGGCACCGCGCGCCGGCCGAAACCGCCACCGGCCATCATCGTGTTCAACGTGACTTTCTCCGGCGACAGTTGCAGCGTGCGCGCGATGGCGCCCTGGTCGATGGTCTGGAACTGCGACCCGACCCACACCTTCACGGCAGTCACCTTGTTGCCGGACACCTCGGGCTGCATCGTGCAGTTCAGCGGTTCCATCGGCGCGTGGGCCAGGTACGGCACACGGTATTCGGCCTCGATCACCTTGGCCGCGCCGGCCATCGCGCCATCGATGCCGTCCGCCGCGCGGGCCACCGTGCCCGGCTGCGTCGCGAGCTTGCTGTACTGGTCGAACAGCGCCGCGGTGCTGACCGTGGAGCCGGTATCTTCCCAGACGATCTCCAGCGCATCGCGCCCGGTCTTGGCGGGCCAGTAGCCATTGGCGATTACCGCCACGCCCGTGCCGCCGCGATCGACATTCACCTGCATCACATCGACCACGCCCTTGACCTTGCGCGCCTTGTCCGCGTTGAACGACTTGACCTTGCCGCCGAAGCGCGGCGGGTGCGCCACCACGGCCACCACCATGCCCTTGAGCTGCACATCCATGCCGAACACGGCATCGCCATGCAGCTTGGACGCGGAATCGAGCCGCGGCGTCGGTTTGCCGACGATTCGGAACTGCGCCGGGTCCTTCAGCGCGACCTGCGCCGGCACCGGCAGGCTCATCGCCGCGTCGGCCAGCTCGCCATACGTGGCGCGGTTGGCGCCCGATGTCACCACGCCCTGCGAGGTCGTGCAGCTGGCCGGATCGACCTTCCATTTCTGCGCGGCGGCGCTGATCAGCATGGCGCGCGCGCGTGCGCCGAGTTCGCGGTATTGCTCGAACGAATGATTGAGCGCGGTGGAGCCGCCCGTCATCTGGATGCCGAACATCGGATCCTTGTATGCGTCGCCGGCCGGCGCCAGCATTGCGCGCACGTTTTGCCAATCGACGTCGAGCTCTTCGGCCAGCGCCATCGGCAATGCCGTATGCACGCCCTGGCCGAATTCGAGCCGGTTCACGGCCACGGTGACGGTGTTGTCCGGCGCGATGCGCAGGAACGCCTGCGGCGGCGTGGCCGGCTTGGCGGCGGCGCCCTGCGCTTGCGCGGACTCGACACCGGCGATACCGAGCGCCAGCCCGCCGCCGGCCAGTCCGGTGATCTTCAGAAAGCTGCGCCGCGACAGCGCGGCAGTTTTTTCTGCGCCGGCAACCGGCGCGCCGCTGCCGCCCGCGAGGGCTTCAATGCCTCGAATACGCATGGCAGTGCTCCTCAGGCGATGGCGCGCGCGGCATCCTTGATGGCCGCGCGAATCCGTTGATAGGTGCCGCAGCGGCAGACGTTACCGGCCATGGCCTGATCGATGTCGGCGTCGGTGGGCCGCGGCTTGCTGCGCAGCAGGCCCACGGCGCTCATCACCTGGCCGTTCTGGCAGTAGCCGCACTGCGCCACGTCGTGCTTGAGCCAGGCGGCCAATACCGCCTTGCCCACCTTGTCGTCGCCCATGCCTTCGATCGTGCTGATCTTGCTGCCGGCGGTGGCCGAGATCGGCATCACGCAACTGCGCGTGGCCTGTCCGTTGATATGGACCGTGCAGGCACCGCACGACGCCATGCCGCAGCCGAACTTGGTGCCCGTCATGCCGAGGTTGTCGCGCAAGGCCCACAACAGTGGCGTGGACGGATCGGCGTCCACCTCCACGGTCTTGCCGTTGAGGGTGAGGGTTGTCATTTGTGGAGCTCCTTGGGTACGTGGCCCAGTCGGTTATTCGCAAGACCGCCGGGCCGATGGCGCGCAGTATCCCTGGCCAACCCGACGGACCCGAGGAGGATAGTTCAAATAGAAAAAGCGTGCGCGCCGCCGCTCAACCCATGGGCGCGCACCGCTTCAGGGATTATTTCTGCACCAGGA
Source organism: Cupriavidus pauculus (assembly GCF_008801835.1). Classification (GTDB taxonomy): domain Bacteria; phylum Pseudomonadota; class Gammaproteobacteria; order Burkholderiales; family Burkholderiaceae; genus Cupriavidus; species Cupriavidus pauculus. Next base: position 351,388 of record NZ_VZOW01000002.1, read on the forward strand.
ACAAATAGAGCGCGTTGAGATCGGTGTCGTCCATTTTCTCGAAAGCGCTGAATGGCATGACGCGGCTGACATCGCTGCCGTCGGGCCGCTTGCCGGTGCGCATCATCGTCACGAATTGCGCGGACTGCGGATATTTTTCCATGACGCCGCCAGGCCGCAGGTTGGCCGCGGCAGGCCAGTCCGGCGGCGCGCCGGGAATGTTGCCGCCGCGAAGTTTGGCGCCGTGGCAGCCCTTGCAGGAATTGGCCACGTAAGCGCCGTATTCCACGTTGACCGCGGCGACGATCGGCGGCGATGGCGGCAGGCTATGGTCGATCTTCTCGGCGGCGTCCTTGATGACTCCCGCACCATACATGCCGCGCACAAACCACGGCAGATGAATCTCGGCGGGCTTGCCTTCGCCAGGCGGCAGGCTTTGCACATACGCCACTATCGCGCCGAGGTCGTCGTCCGACAAACGGTTGTAGTCCTCGCTGGGCATGACCAGCAGCGGTCGGCCCGAGGGCCCCACGCCATGCCGGATCGCGCGGTCCCAGTCTTCGATCCGATAGCGGGCCACGTCGGGGTTGGCGCGCGTGATGTCCGGCGCGCGGACCCGGAAGCCGTTGGCTTCGTCAAACACCTGTTTGCCCGCGCCGCCCGCCCCGTGGCAATCCATGCAACCGCGCGATTCGTACAGGTATTTGCCATGCGCGATGGCCTTGGCATCGACGGGCAACGCCACCGGCTGCACCGCCACGTCGATATGGCGGACCAGCTTGCGGCCGCCCCACCAGTAGGTGCCGCCCACGGCCAGCACGACAAAGATCGTGAAGGCCACCAGCGCGGAGCTGGCAATGCGGAAGAATCGCTTGACGTCCATGGGTATCCCCCTGTGAAGCCGCCGGATGGCTCCGCGCCGATTGGATCGGCCCGGCGCATTGCGTTCCGTGCGCGATCGTACAGAAGATGCGCGACGGCGGCCAGCACAGGGAAAGGCCGCGCCATGGCGCGGCCGGCTTCGGACCCGGTCGATTCCGTTCGATCCGGACCCTGGCCTGCCCCGTTAGCCGGCCAGACCGGCCGGTGCGCGGTCGATAAAGCCGGTCATCCCGGTCAGGCGGCCGTCGGCCGACAGCGTGGCGAAGTCGGTGCCCACCACCAACGCAGCCTCGCCGGCCGGGCCCAGCTCCCAACTGAAGCGCAGGTTTCCGCCATGGGCGTCCACTGGCGTGACGCGGCGGAACTGGAATCCGGGAAAGCGCGCCTGCACGGCGGCGATCATCGCGTCGATGCCGTCGTGGCCCTCGCCGCGCATCAGCGGATCGACATAGACCGCCGATTCGGTCCACGTCCGGCCGATCAGCGCGCGACGGCGGGCGGCGTCGGTCTCGTTCCAGGCGGCCAGATATCGGTCGGCGAGATCGACGACGTGGGCCGGGGCGGTGTTGGGCGCGTTGACGGTGTTTTCGCTCATGGTGTGCTCCTTGTGAGAATCAGCGGTGAACATCGGGTATGGCTCCATGATCGTCACCAGCCTGCCGCGGCGCGATTACGTAGGGGGTAATCGCGGACATTCACGCCAAACCCGGCACCGCGCCGCCTCCACTTTTTACGCCCGTGTCCGCCATCCGGCGTCCACTAGCCGGGCCCCTGGCGTCGGCTTCCGGCTTCCAGGGTTTCCCGGCTTCCGCCAGCTTGCGCAACGCCGCCCGCCTCGGCCATGCCGCACCGCCACGCGCCCGCCCGCGCCTTACCAAAATTCGGCGGATCGCGCCAGCCCCAACAAAGGCGTTCGCCAGCCCCTATCTTTGCTGTCGGATTCCGCCTGGCGCGACTACAGTGCCACCTACGCTGGGCGTCGTGCGGCCATCGCGCGCGTACCGGCCACGCTTTCGGCGCCCTCGCGCGCCCACTGAACACGATAGAGATGACGCCTGAAACGGCCGCGCCCCCTTCGAACCTATCGCCGCAGGCCCACAACGGGCGCTGGCGTCCGCCGATCGTGGCGGCGCTGGGATTCTTCGCGCTGGCCTCGGCCGGCATCTGGCTGGCCCGCATGCCGCACAACGCCGCCGCCCTGTGGCTGGCCAACGCATTCGGGCTGGGGCTGATGCTGCATCATCCGCGCCGCGCCGCCCCGGCGCTGCTGGCCGCGATGCTGGCGGCCAACGTCGTGGCCGACCTGATCGCCGGCTATGGCATTGGCGTGGCGCTGCTGCTGTCGATCGCCAACGGGCTGGAAATCGGCTGCTCGGCACTGCTGCTGTGGAGCATGGCAGGACGCGGCGCAGTCGGCCGTGGCGCCTCGCTGACGTCGTTCGCGCTGACGCTGGGGATTGCGGCCGCCGTGGGCCCCGCGGCGGGCGGCCTGCTGGGCGCGTGGGTCCTTGCGGATGCCTATGGCGGGTCGTTTGCCCCGATCTGGTGGACCTGGTGGAACGCCGGCGCCATCGGCATGGTGTTGCTGCTGCCGCTGATGGTGTCGTTCTCGCCCGAGCGCCTGCGCGCCTCGCGGCAGCGTCCGCTGCTGTTCCGCCTGACCGCGCTGTTCGCGCTTTGCGTGGGCATCGGCAGCGGCGCGATCAGCGCGGGACACGACCCATTCGTGGTGATGTCCCTGCCGCTGGTGATCGTGGCGCTGGCCAGCAACCCGTTCGCCACCGCATTACTGACGCTGCTGTCGATGATTGCGACCGAAATGGTGGCGCTGTCTTTCGGGCTGCCGTTGCTGGCGTCGCGCTCGGTGCCACTTTCGGGTGCGCTGCTGATGGTGTTTCCGATCTGCATCGCGTTCATGACCGAGCAGAACCGCGAGAGCAGGCTCCAGTTGCGCAGCAGCGAGCGGCGTTTTCGCCAGGCGCTCGAACATTCGGCCATCGGCATGGCGCTGGTGACGCTCGACGGCCGCTGGCAACTGGTCAACCGCGCCATGGTCGACCTGCTCGGCTATAGCGCCGAAGAACTGAGCGACCTGCCATTCCAGTTGATGACGCACCCGGACGACCTCGCCGCGGACCTGCGCCAGGTGGAACGGCTGCTGTCCGGCGAGATCGATTCCTACCGCATGGAAAAGCGCTATCGCCACAAGGACGGCCACTATCTGTGGGCGCTGCTGGCGGTGTCGCTGGTGCGCGACGAGCACACGGGCGAACCGCACCACTTCATTTCGCAGGTCGAGGACATCCACATGCGCAAGCTGGCGCAGGAACAACTCGAACAGTTGACGCGGCGCACGCAATTGGCCGTGGAAGCGGCCGGCGTGGGCATCTGGGAATGGGATTTCACGCACGCCGCGATCACCTGGGATGCGCGCATGCATGCGCTGCACGGCACGCCGCCGGAGCTGGGGCCGCCCACGCTGGCGCAATGGATCGCGATGCTTCATCCCGAGGACATCAGCCGCGTCAGCGCGGAAATGCGTGAAGCGATCCGCGGCGTGCGCCGCTTCGACACCGAATACCGCGTCGTGCGTCCCACCGGCGAGATCCGCCACGTGCGCGCAATGGCCACCACGTCGCGCCACGAGGACGACTCCACGCGCGCCCTGGTCGGCACGAACTGGGACATCACCGAGCAGCGCAACCTCACGCGCGCGCTGTTCGAGGAAAAGGAACGGCTGCACATCACGCTGCGCTCGATCGGCGACGCGGTGATCTGCACCGACCGCATGATGCGCGTCACGTTCATGAATCCGATTGCCGAGCAGTTGACCGGCTGGAGCATGGACGCGGCGATGGGCCAGACGCTGGATCAGGTGTTCCGCATCGTCGACGAAGACACCGACCTGACCATTCCGAGCCCGGTCGAGCAATGCCTGGAAACGCTGCGCCCCGCCTATCTGCAGGAAGGCGCGGTGCTGCAGAGCCTGACCGGCGAGCGCCACGACGTGCAGGATTCCGCCGCGCCGGTGCTGGCCAACGACGGCAGCGTGCTGGGCGCGGTGCTGGTGTTCCAGGACATCACCACGTCGCGCGCGTTGCAGCGCGAGCTCGCGCATTCGGCCACGCACGATGCGCTGACCGGGCTGCCCAATCGCGCCTGGTTCGAAAAGCGGCTGCGTGAAGCCTGCGAGCAGGCGCGCCTGCACGACCATCGCGCCGCGCTGTGCTTTATCGACCTGGACCGCTTCAAGATCGTCAACGACACCGCGGGCCATGGCGCGGGCGACGTGCTGCTGCGCGAACTGGGCTATGTGATCCGCCATCAGGTGCGTCCCGACGAACTGCTGGCGCGGCTGGGCGGCGACGAGTTCGCGCTGCTGCTCAAGGACTGCACCGTCGAACACGCCGAACTGGTGTGCCAGAAGGTGATCGATTCGGTGCGCGAGCGGCGCTTTCCGTGGAACGGCCGCGTCTACGACGTGGGCGCCAGCATCGGCATCGCCGCCATCGACAGCGACGTGCCGCCGGTCAGCGAACTGATGAGCCGCGCCGATGTGGCGTGCTACGCGGCCAAGGCGGCCGGACGCAATCGCGTGTCCGTATATCGCCGCGACGAAAGCGATGCGCGGCGTCACCACCGCGAACTGGAAGTGGCCGCGGGCATTCACTCGGCGCTGGAAGCCAACCGCTTCCGCCTGTATGCGCAGGAGATCCGCTCGCTGCATCCCGGCGCGGACGACGCCCGTCACGTGGAAATCCTGGTGCGCATGGTCGACGAGCAGGGCCTGCTGATCATGCCCGGCGCGTTTATTCCGGCCGCCGAACGCTACGACCTGATGGGCCATATCGATCGCTGGGTGGATCCGCAACGTGCTGCATCAGTACGGCGAACGTCTGGCGCGCGTGACGGGGCTGTCGGTGTCGATCAACCTGTCGGCCAATTCGCTTGGCGAGCCGTTCCTGTTGCCGTTCCTGCACGCCGCGCTCGACGATTCCGTGCTGCCGGCCAACCGCATCCGGCTGGAAATCACCGAAACCGCGCTGATCAACAACATGACCGCCGCCAGCCGCGTGGTGGCCGAGATGCGCAGCGCCGGCTGCACCGTGGCGCTCGACGACTTCGGCTCGGGGCTGTCGTCGTTCGCCTATCTGAAGCAGTTCCCGGTCGACTATCTGAAGATCGACGGCAGCTTCATCCGCAATCTGTCCAGCAATGCGGTCGATCGCGAGATCGTCAGCTCGATCAACGACATCGGCCATCGGCTGGGCGTGCGCACGGTGGCCGAGTGGGTCGAGGACGAAAGCACGCTGCACACGCTGCGCGCCATCGGGGTGGACTACGCGCAAGGCTATGCGATCGGCAAGCCGATGCCGCTGGAAGCCTTTCTCGACATTTGCGAGAGCGCCCCGACCCGCCTCGGCGCCTGAACGTCAGTGCGCCCGAGCGCGGGCGCGTCGCCCTCCGCATCATGCCGCGCGCCACGCGACGCGCATCCGCCATCACATCGCTCCACAACGCCGTTCGGAAATCCGGACGGCGTTTTGCCCGCACGTTCGGATTGCCGAACGACCCCTTATCGGGCACATCGTAAATCCCTTTGTATTCATCGACTTACATCTGCATCCAGACGTGCGGCGGCTGGCACGCGTCGTGCAATTCAGGCGGCCGCCGCAGGCACACGATCCGTCCGCTGAGGCAGGCAGCCATTGCCGCGCAGGACGGGCTCAGTACAAAGGAGGATGTACCCACGATGACAAAACGACTGCCAACCCTGATTTTCATTGCGATGCTGCTGGGCGTGATCGTCGGCAGCGCCGCGCACAACATGGCGCCGGACGCGGCCACCGCGAAATCGATCGCCGACCATCTGTCGATCCTGACCGACGTCTTCCTGCGGATGATCAAGATGATCATCGGCCCGCTGGTGTTTGCCACGCTGGTGTCCGGCATCGCCAGCATGGGCGACGGCAAGACCGTGGGCCGCATCGGCCTGAAGGCGATGGCATGGTTCATGGCCGCGTCGATCACGTCGCTGCTGCTGGGCCTGGTGATGGCCAACCTGCTGGCGCCGGGACATGGCATGAACCTGCCGCTGCCGCCCGCCGATGCCGCGTCCAACCTGAAGACCGGCGCGCTGAACCTGCGCGACTTCGTCGCCCACATGTTCCCGAAGAGCTTTGCCGAGGCGATGGCCACCAACGAGGTGCTGCAGATCGTGGTGTTCTCGCTGTTCTTCGGCTTCGCGCTGGGCACGCTCAAGGACGGCGTGGGCAAGCCGGTGCTGGCCACCATCGACGGGCTGGGCCACATCATGCTCAAGGTCACCAACTATGTGATGGCGTTTGCGCCGCTGGGCGTGTTCGGCGCCGTGGCCGCCGTGATCACCGCCCAGGGCCTGGGCGTGCTGGTGGTCTACGCCAAGTTGCTGGGCAGCGTGTACCTGTCGCTGGCGCTGTTGTGGATCGCGCTGATCGCCGGGGGCTACTTCTTCCTGGGCCGCGACATCTTCAGGCTGATCCGCCAGCTGCGCGCGCCGCTGATGATCGGCTTCGCCACGGCCAGCAGCGAATCGGCCTATCCGAAGGTGATCGACCAGCTCAACCGTTTCGGCGTGAAATCGCGCATCACCAATTTCGTGCTGCCGCTGGGCTATTCGTTCAATCTGGACGGATCGATCATGTACACGTCGTTCGCCGCGCTGTTCGTGGCGCAGGTCTACGGCATCCACCTGTCGCTGACGCAGCAGATCACGATGTTGCTGGTGCTGCTGGTGACCAGCAAGGGTATCGCCGGCGTGCCACGCGCGTCGCTGGTGGTGGTGGCAGCCGTGCTGCCGATGTTCGGACTGCCCGAGGCCGGCATCCTGCTGGTGCTCGGCATCGACCATATCCTCGATATGGGCCGCACCGTAACCAATGTGCTTGGCAATGCCATTGCCACGACCGTTGTCGCCAAAAGCGAGAACGCGATTGGCGCGCCGGAACTATCGGACGAGGCCGACACCTCCGAAGACAGTAGCGCCGGCCTGACACCCGTTCAGGCGCTGGCCAGCAAGTAAGCTGCGCCAGGCGTGCCAGGGCCCGGCTGCCGATCAGGCGGCCGGGCCTTTTCGCGTTTACAGCGCGGCGCGGAGCGCGGTGCGGCGCATGTCCGCTTGGTTGCCGATCCGGGCGCGATCGTGGCGCCATCGCGTGCCATCGCCGCGCATCGAGACGCCGCGATGGCTCCGCCGCCGGTCCGTGGATCGGCCGCGGTTAAGGCGAGCCTAATGCGGGGTGTGGTAAAACGTCGCCTTGCTGGTGGCGGTGTAAGCCCGTAAAAGGGCCTGGACGACGCTTGTCGACGAGCAAACTGTCCGATACGCCACCTCCGGCAACGTCCGCATTTCCGAATCCCATGATTGTGTCCCCTTCCGACGGCGCGTTGTCGCCGTGGCGCCGCGTTGCCCCGTTTGTCGCCCTGCTCGCGCTGGCCGCCCTGGTCACGGGCGCCGGCTGGCTCGGCTATCGCTATACCTTCGACACCGCGCTGGCCCGCCAGGCCGAGCGCGGGCAGGTACAGATGCGGCTCTACGCGCAGGCGCTGGAAAGCGAGCTGGCGCGCTATGACTATGTGCCAAGCCTGCTTTCGCTCGACGCGCGCATCGACGCGCTCTTGCGCGATCCGCGCTCGCCCGAGCGCGTGGCGCAGGCCAATGCATACCTGGCCGCGCTGAACGGCCGCGCCGGCACGCGTGTGGTCTATGTGCTCGATGCCAAGGGCCGCGTGCTGGCGACCAGCAACTATCAGCGCCCCGACAGCTTCCTGGGCGAAGACCTGAGCTTCCGCCCGTATTTCCGCAGCGCCATCGAAGGCCAGTTGGGCCGCTTCTACGGCGTGGGCACCACGCGCAGCGAATCGGGCTATTACCTGTCCGCGCCGCTTGGCGACCGCGACCGGCCGGTGGGCGTGGCAGTGGTCAAGATCGGACTCGAACCGCTCGAAAACCGCTGGCAGGGCAACGACAGCCAGATGCTGCTGGCCGACGAAAACGGCGTGGTGATCCTGGCCTCCGATCCGTCATGGAAACTGGCCGTGCTGCGTCCGCTGTCGGACGAACAGCGCGCCAGGCTCGACCGCAATCTGCAATACAATCGCGCGCCCTTGCCGCAGCTGGCGCTGAGCCTGGTGCGCCCGCTCGCCAACGGGCCGGCCCAGGGCGGCGACGCGCTGGTGCGTCTGCGCCAGGGCCCGCCGATGCTGGCGCAGCATCTGGCCCTGCCCGGCACCGACTGGGACCTGACGCTGCTGACCAACACCTCGCAGGCGCGCGTGGCCGCGCTCAACAGCGCGGCGCTGGCCGGCGTGCTGGCCGCCTTCGTGCTGCTGCTGGCCGCCGCGTGGAACGTGCGGCGCCGCATCGCCAGCGAACGGCAGGCGGCGCGCGCCGCGCTCGAGGCCGCCAACAGCGAGTTGGAGCGCAAGGTGGCCGAGCGCACCGCGGACCTGTCCGCTACCAACCAGCAGTTGCAGGCCGAGGTCGCCGAACGGATCCGCACCGAAGCGGTGCTGCGTCAGGCGCAGGACGGGCTGCTGCAGGCCGGCAAGCTGGCAGCGGTGGGACAGATGTCCGCCGGCATCGCGCATGAACTGAACCAGCCGCTGGCGGCCCTGCGCACGCTGTCCGGCAACGCCGAAAAATTCATGGCGCGCGGCGATTACCAGACCGCCCAGGGCAATCTCGAAAAAATCGTCGGCCTGGTGGAACGGATGGGTCGCATCACCGGCGCGCTCAGGTCCTTCGCGCGCAACCCCGCCGCGGGCCAGCGCCATGCCGCGCGCCTCGGCGAGGCGGTCGACAATGCGCTGTTCCTGCTGGAAACGCGCGTGGCGGCAATCCGGCCGCGCATCGCACGCGACATCGAGCCACATCTGGCCGTGGCGTGCGATCCGAATCGTCTGGAACAGGTGCTGGTCAACCTGATCGGCAATGCGCTCGATGCGATCAAGGACCGCCCCGATCCGCAGCTGTCGCTGCATGCGTATGAAGCGGGCGGCATGGTGCACCTGACCGTGCGCGACAACGGCCCGGGTCTGTCCGAAGCCGCTTTCGCGCGGCTGTTCGAGCCGTTCTTCACCACCAAGCCGGCGGGCGAAGGCCTGGGGTTGGGGCTGACGCTGTCGGCCGGCATCCTGAACGAAAACGGCGGCAGCCTGACCGCCATCAACCATCCCGACGGTGGCGCGTGTTTCACGCTGGCGCTGCCGCAGGCGCGCGAGGAGCACCGTCATGTCGGCTGAACCCGTGGCATTGATGCGCGACGACGACGCGACCATGGCGGACGCCCCGCAGGCGTTGCGCGTGCTGATCGTCGAAGACGACGCCGATGTGCGGCTGGGCTGCGAGCAGGCGCTCGCGCTCGAAGGCATCGCCACGCGCGCGGTGGCCAGCGCGGAAGCGGCGCTGCGTGAGGTTGAAGCCGGCTACGCCGGGATCGTGGTCAGCGATATCCATCTGCCCGGCGCGGACGGCATGTCGCTGCTGCGCACGCTGGCGGCGCGCGACGCCACGCTACCGGTCATCATGGTCACCGGCCACGGCGATATCACGCTGGCGGTGCAGGCCATGAAGCAAGGCGCCTACGACTTCCTGGAAAAGCCGTTCTCGCCCGAGCGCCTCGTGGCCACCTGCCGCCGCGCGCTGGAAAAGCGCCGCCTGGCGCTGGAGGTGGCGGATCTGCGCGCGCGCCTGGCCGGCCGCGAAGGGCTGGCCGCACGGCTGATCGGCAATTCGCCGGCCATCGAGCGGCTGCGCCAGATGATCGCCGGCCTTGGCGACACGGCGGCCAACGTGCTGATCCACGGCGAGACCGGCACCGGCAAGGAACTGGTGGCGCGCTGCCTGCACGAAGCCAGCGGCCGGCGCACGCGGCATTTCGTGCCGATCAACTGCGGTGGCCTGCCCGAGCAGTTGTTCGAGTCGGAGATCTTCGGGCACGAGGCCGGCGCGTTCACGGGCGCGGCCAAGCGGCGAATCGGCAAGATCGAACACGCCGAAGGCGGCACGCTGTTTCTCGACGAGATCGAGAGCATGCCCATGCCAATGCAGATCAAGCTGCTGCGCGTACTGCAGGAACGCGTGGTGGAGCGGCTCGGCTCAAACCAGCCGGTGCCGGTCAACACGCGCGTGGTGGCCGCCACCAAGGCCGACCTGCGCGCGCTGGCCGACGCCGGCCAGTTTCGCGCTGATCTCTATTACCGCCTGAATGTGGTCACGCTGGAGTTGCCGCCATTGCGCGAACGCCGCGAGGACGTGCCTTTGCTGTTCGAACATTTCGTCGCGCAGGCCGCGCTGCGCTTCGAACGCGAAGCGATGCCGGCCACGTCGGCCGAACTGGCCGCGCTGGTGGCATACCCGTGGCCGGGAAATGTGCGCGAACTGCGAAATCTGGCGGAGCGTCATGTGCTCGGGCTGGGCTGCGATCCGGTGCAGAACACCGCGCCGCCAGCCGCGCTGCCGCTGCCGCGCGCCGTCGAGCAATTCGAACGCGCGCTGATTGCCGATGCCCTGCGCCGTCACGACGGCAACCTGACGCGCGCCGGCGAGGCGCTGGGCGTGGCCAAAACAACGCTGTTCGACAAGGTGCGCAAGTACGGCCTGTGATGACGCACTGCATGATTTCGGTCATCGAGTGTCTCGATCTATCTGCAATGCGTGCGCAAACGCACCCAATGTACCAAATGTATGCCAACGGGGAACCCGCCCCGCGCATTGAAGGTCTGTCTCCGGTGCACAACGCCCAAGAGATAAATGTCGGTCGTCATGACATTTTGTCCACCGATTCGGCTCGATGTTCGTTAAGCAACAAAAGTGTGACGCCATCGTTGGTTTTCCCTCTGGCGGCGCTACACCATGACGCCATACTATTGGCATTGAGATGACCGGGCGTGAGTGATTGCGTCCGCCAGGCGGCAAAGATCGCCGACATCGAACGTACCGGCCACCTGAAGCCGTTGCTACGTCAACAAGCTGCAAATAAATCAACAAGACCGGCCGGGGAGCGGGTCAACATCAGGGTCAGCAACACGGCAGCCCGGTCAATGACTGACGTGGCGCGTCCGAGGGCGCCACACAGCGTGCAAGTCTCGCTGTGCTGCGGATAAATACTACGGGTGATTGGATGAAACTGGATCCAGAACTGGCTGAAAAGCCTTACTACAGCACGCGAACAGCGGCGAAGCTCTTGAACGTATCGCTGGGCACTGTCCAGAAAATGGTGGAACGCGGCGAGCTTGGCGCGTGGAAAACCAATGGCGGACACCGGCGCATTCACAAGGAAACTGTCCACCGTCTGCTGGCAAACCGGCAGGTTCCCGATACCACCATCGAGCACAACCTCGACCTGGTGGTCTTCCACCCCAACCATACCGAAGCGCAGCGCATCAGCGCCCAGTTGGGCAAGTGGTCGCTGCCGTTGAAAACCCAGGTGCTCGAGGACGTCGTGGATACCGTGATCACATCGGTCGATGCGCGGCCGCGCGTGGTGCTCTACTACGTAGAAGAACTGAACGACGCGGAATCGGCCACGATCGAGAAGCTGCAGAATTTCTTCTCGCGGCAACGCGTGATCTTCGCGGTCATCACCAATCGCCAGGCCTATGACGGCGTGGCCGATGCACTGCAGCAATGGGGCATCATGGTGTTCCTGAAGACGCCGTCGCTGGAAGAGATCAAAGGCTTTCTGCGCGCGCAGCTGATGATGGGACGCGCCGGCGCGTAGCCCACGGCAATTCCCCGACATGGCACGGCCCGGACCTACCTCCGGGCCGTTTTTCCATGGGCGGCGCTTAATGTGGCGTTAATCCGGGGACGTCGATCGGGGAAGTCGATCGGGACATAGGTTGAGTGACGTCGATCCGGGCGGCGACGATCGACGTCGCTCGCACGCGGCTACGACCGATGTCACGTCGACACATGCCCCGTCGATGCACGCCCGCGCGCGGCCCGCATCCGCGCGCTCACGCCATGACGAAACTGGCCGCCTCGCCGATTTGCGCCGGGCGCACGCCGGGTATGCCAGCACTGACATCGCCCGCCATCATCCAGCCATACAGGTCGCGCGGATCGGGCGCCATCGCAACCAGTTCCACATAACGTCCGGCGTGGCGCGCCATGGCGGCGGCATGCAGCCAGCGCAGCGCCGCATAATCCTCGAGCGCGAAGCCGACCGAATCGAACACCGTCACGTCGGCATCGTTGACGCGCCCCGGTGCCGCTCCGCTCAGCACTTCCCACAGCTCGCTCACCGGCGCCTCTGGCCATTGCTGGATCTCGCCTTCGATGCGCGATTGCGGTGCGTACTCGACCACAATGCGCGCACGGCGCAGGATATCGGCGTCAAGCTCGGTCTTGCCCGGGCAGTCGCCACCCACCGCATTCAGATGCATGCCCGGCCGCACCATTTCGGCGCGCAGGATCGTGGCGCGCGTCTTGTCGGCAGTGACTGTGGACACGATATCGGCCCCCTGCAAGGCGTCGTCGACCGATGTCGCGGCATGAATCGACAAACCCGCCACACCTGCCAGATTTCGCATCAATCGCGCCGTGGCCGACCCATCGATGTCGAACGCGCGGACCGTATCGACACCCAGCATGGCGTGAAACGCCAGTGTCTGGAATTCGGCCTGCGCGCCATTGCCGATCAACGCCATGGTGCGCGCGCCCGGCCGTGCCATGGCCTGCGCGGCCAGCGCCGATGTCGCCGCGGTGCGCAGTGCGGTGGCCAGCGTCAGATCAGCCAGCAATATTGGAAAGCCAGTCGCCACCTCGGCCAGCATGCCGCACGCCATGACCGTGGGCAGCGCGAGTTGCGCATTGCGCGGGTGCCCGTTCACGTACTTGAAGGCGTAGTGCGTGCCGTCGCTGACGGGCATCAGCTCGATCACGCCGACGCTCGAATGGCTTGCCAGTCGCGCCGATTTTTCGAAATCGGCCCAGCGGGAGAAGTCCTGCCGGACGCACGCGGCCACCTGGACGATGGCTTCGGCCACGCCGATGCCGCGCACCAGTGCCGCGACATCGTTCGCGTCAAGAAATCGCGTCATCGCGATGGGTTTCGCAAGCGCTGGTTTCATGGCGGCTCCTCATGCGGCCACCGCGCGCCGCACCGGTGCGCTGGTGCGGTCCAGCCGCAGCGTCATGCAATAGGCGCCGCCGCCGGACATCATGTACGGTGCAAGGTCTACCTCGCGCAGCCGATAGCCGCGCCGTCCCAATTCATCGCGCAGATGCGGCGTAGTGCGCGTCATCACCACCTGATCGTGCAGATTCACCGCATTGACACTGAAGTGGCGCAGATCGTCCTCGGTGGCTTCGATGCGCTGCGCCACCGGCACGCGCGCATGCAGCGCCTGCAGCGCGGCGGCCGTGAAAGCCGGTGGGTAGTAGAGGATCTCGCCCCCCGCCAGCGGACAGAAGCAGACATCGAGGTGATAGCTTTGCTCGGTGGCCAGTTCCAGCGCCACCACGTCGCGGTCGAAATGGCGCGACAGCGCCGCGGCCGCCTTGCGCGACGAGCGTGGGCCGAAGCCCGCCCAGAAGTGGCCACGCTGCGCATCCCAGATGCAATCGCCCGCGCCTTCCTGGTAACACCCCTCTGGCAACATCGCCACGCTGTCGATCAGTCCGCGCGCGCGCAGCGTATCGAAGATGGCGGCGAACGGCGCTTCCTCGCCGCGCCGCTGCGGATAGCGGAAGCGCGCCAGCACGGCCTTGCCGTCGAGCACCACGGCTGCATTGGCCGGAAACACCATGTCGGGCTGACCCGGCGCGCCCTGCGCCACCTCGACGGCAAAGCCCGACGCCTCCAGCGCGTGCCGCAGCGCCTCGAACGACGCCACCGCCTGACGGTGCATGCCGCGCGGATCGCGCGACCACGCCTGCGGATCCATCCACGGATTGATGCTGTAGGACACGTCGTAATGCGTCGGGGCGATCAGCAGAATGGTGGGACGGTCTATCACGGCGGCGCTCCTCGGTTGACGGATTCCTCGATATCGGACTTGTCTGGCTCGGACGGCTGGGACACGCGGCGCAAAGCCGGCGGCGCGCGGCGGGTGCCATGCTGTGGATTGTGATGCCCACGTGTGCCAACGAATAGTTAGCAAACTGGACAAATTGCTATGTTCGCTAAACAATTCGCCGCATCTGGCTGGCAATTTGCCAGCATCGCCGCGAATGGGCCTGGGAGAGCGTGATGGATGCGACGGATCGTCAACTGCTGGGGCTACTGCGTGACAACGCACGCACGCCCGTAACGGCGCTGGCCAAGGCGCTGCGCGTGTCGCGCGCCACGGTTCAGAACCGCATCGAGAAACTGGAAAAGGACGGGCAGATCGTCGGCTACACCGTGCGGCTCAAGCCCGAGGCAGAACCACACCGGATCCGCGCATGGATGACGGTGGCCGTGGAAGGCAACAAAGGGCGCCAGGTGCTGCAGGCGCTGCGCGGCGATCCCAGCGTGCAGACGCTGCACACCACCAACGGCCGTTGGGACATCATCGCTGAACTGCGTGCCGACACACTGGAGCAGTTCGACCGCACGCTCGACCGGATCCGCCTGATCGACGGCATCGCGGCCACCGAGACCAGCATTTTGCTGTCGAGCTACAAACTCTGACCGATGCAGGGCCACGTTGCCCGACCGGCCTGCGGCCAGCGATATATATCACGTCATGATATATTCGCCTGCCCGCGCCACGCGACGTGGCGCCCCAACGCCCCTGCCCCCGCCCACCGACTTCGATGCCCACCGCATTTGATCCATCCCGTTCCTTTGCCGACGCGCGTGCGTGGTTACGCACTTTCGTCCCGATGCCGATTACGGCCAGCCGCCGCGAGCGCATCAAGAGTTGCGTGGGCGCGTTGATCGGACTGTTTCTGACCGAGTGGATCAGTCGCCAGTTTCTGCAAGGCTTCAACCCGTGGTTCATCGCCCCGATGGGCGCATCGGCGGTATTGCTGTTCGGCGTGCCGGCCAGTCCGCTGGCGCAGCCATGGGCGATCGTCGGCGGCAATCTGGTGGCCGCGACGGTGGGCGTGGCCTGCGCGCAGTGGATTCCCGACCCCGGACTGGCGGCCGGCGTGGCGGTGGCCGGCGCCATCGCGCTGATGTTCCAGTTGCGTTGCGTGCACCCGCCCAGCGGCGCAGTGGCAGTGACCGCGGTGTTTGGCGGCCCGGCCGTGCACGCGCTGGGATTCGGCTTCGTGGTGATGCCGGTGGCGATCAATTCGATGTTGCTGCTGCTGACCGCGCTGGCGTTCAACAACGTCACCCGCCGCCGCTATCCGCACCGCCCGCCGGAAACCGCCACGCAACATCACACCAGCGACGCGCCGCCCAGCAAGCGGCTTGGCGTCACGCGGGCCGACCTCGACGCGGTGTTGCAGGCGCGCGGCGAATTCCTCGATATCGAAGAAGATGATCTCGAAGCGATCCTGGTGGCGGCGGAGCTGCGCGCCTATTCGCGCCGCTTTGGCGATGTGCGCTGCGGCGACATCATGTCGCGCGACGTGGTGGCGGTGCGTCCCGGCCAGCTCGCCGCCGATGCGGCCGCGCTGCTGACGCGCCATCACATCAAGGCGCTGCCGGTGGTGGATCGTCAGCGCCGTCTGCTGGGCATCGTCACGCAGAGCGACTTCTTCCGCGCGCATCGCGTCAACTCGCGGCGCGTCAATGGCGCGGTGCGCGACCTGATGACGCGAGCGGTCGTCACGGCGCGCGCCGACCAGCCGATTGTCGATCTGGCGCAGGCCTTTTCCGATGGCGGCCTGCACCACGTGCCGGTGCTCGACGCCGACAGGCGCGTGGTCGGCATGGTCACCCAATCGGACCTCGTAGCCGCCCTGCTGCACAACACCGGCGTGGCCACGGCCGACTGACGCAAGGGAAAACCCCAAAGCCCGCTCATCGAATTCCGCTATGCTTACGGCGTTCTCGCAACATGGACGCCGTGGGCCGGCGCACGACGATGAGTTCCGGACAACTGATTGAAAAGCTTGCCGCGGTTTTTGCATTGATCGTGCTGATCGGCGGATCGCTGCTGGTGCTGGCGCCATTCGCCACCGCGCTGCTGTGGGGCGCGATCCTGGCCTACAGCTCGTGGTACCCGTATACGGTGCTGACGCGCTGGCTGGGCAATCGGCGCGGCCTGGCGGCGCTGCTCTGCGTGCTGATCGCCACGGTCATCGTGCTGGGCCCGTTCGTCTATGCCGGCGCAAGCTTCTCCGCACATATCGACGAGCTGACTGCACTGGTCAACCGCTACGCCGAACGCGGGCTGCCGCAGTTGCCCGAGTGGCTCAGCAGCCTGCCGTATGTGGGGCCGCAACTGCAATCGGCCTACGATCAGGTGATCCACGCCGATTCCGACATGGTGGCCAACCTGCGCAAGCTGATCGCACCCGTTGGGCATGCGCTGCTGGGCGCGGGCCTGTCGATCGGCGCCGGGCTGGGCCAGTTGGCGCTGTCGATCGTGCTGGCGTTTTTCTTCTATACCGGCGGCGAGCTGGCCGTCGACTGGGTGCGCGGCGGCATGCGCCGGGTCGCGGGCGAGCGCGCAGACCACCTGCTGGCGCTGGCCGGGGGCACGGTCAAGGGCGTGGTCTACGGCGTGCTCGGCACGGCGTTCGTACAGGCCGTGCTGGCGGGCGTTGGCTTCTGGATCGCGGGCGTGCCCGGCGCGGCCATCCTCGGCTTCATCACGTTCTTCCTGTCGGTGGTGCCGATGGGGCCGCCGCTGGTGTGGATTCCCGCCGCGCTGTGGCTCTATCACGGCGGCGAAACCGCCTGGGCCATCTTCATGGTGGTGTGGGGCGGCGTGGTGGTAGGCATGGCCGACAACGTGATCAAGCCGCTTCTGATCAGCAAGGGCACCAGCCTGCCGCTGATCTGGATCATGATGGGCGTGCTTGGCGGCGCACTGGCATTCGGCTTTCTCGGCGTCTTCCTGGGCCCGACCATGCTGGCGGTGGCCTATGCGCTGCTGCGCGACTGGACCGTCGGGTCGCAGGAACGCCCGGCCGTCACTGCGGTCACACCGGCACCGCCCACGCAGCTGACCCCTGACGCATGATCCGCCCCGCGCAACTGCCGACATCCAACGCATGACGCAACCGATCGCAACGCCCGGCGACCCGACGCAGGACCTGCACCGGCTGGTGGCGTGCGAGTACTGCGATGCGCTCCATGAGCGCACTGCGCTGGAACCGGGCGAGCGCGCCGTGTGCGTGCGCTGCGGCGGTGCGCTGTATCGCGAAAGCTCGCGCGCCTACCGTCGCCTGCTGCCGCTGGTGGTGACGGCGCTGATCCTGTTCCTGATCTCGAATACCTATCCGATCGTCGAGATGGACCTCAAGGGCGTGCGGACCGCGACCACGCTGTGGGGCGCCGTGCAGGCGCTGCATGCCGACCACATGACGCTGGTGGCGATGCTCGTGTTCGGCACCACGATCCTGTTTCCGCTCTCCGAGATGCTGATGATGTGTTATCTGCTGGTGCCGATGGCGCGCCGGCACATGCCGCCCGGGTTCGAGCGCATCGTGCGCGGCATCCGCCAGACCCGGCCGTGGGGCATGATCGAGGTCTTCATGATCGGCGTGCTGGTGACGGTGGTGAAGCTGTCGACCATGGCGCAGGTGCTGCCCGGCGTCGCGCTGTGGTCATTCGGCGCACTGGTGGTGGTGCTGGCCGCCATGCTGTCGTTCGATCCGCGCGACCTTTGGCATTACCTCGAACCGGCCGGTGCCGACGAAGTGCCGCCGCAACCGCCGGTGAACCCATCGCCATGAGCCTGCCGCCACCGGAACCGCCTCGGCCAGCCGGCGCGTCGCGCAAGTCGCGCGCGGCGCTGGCGCGCGAGCAGTTGGCGCGGTCGCGCCGCCTGGCCGCCGGCGTGGTGGCCGACCTGACCGACGACGACGAGGACCAGCCGCTGCCGCAGGTACCCACGGCGGCGTCGCGCGGGCTGCTGTCGTGCCACGCCTGCGACCTCGTCAGCCCGATCGCGCTCGAAGGCGAGCCGTGTCCGCGCTGCGGCGCAACGCTCCATCATCGCAAGCCCGCCAGCGTGGCGCGCACCTGGGCCTTCCTTCTGGCTGCATATATCCTGTACATCCCCGCCAATCTGCTGCCGGTGATGGTGACCGAGTCGATCCTCGGCACGCAGCGCGACACCATCATGTCCGGCGTGATCTATCTGTGGCTGTCCGGATCGCATCTGCTGTCCGGGGTGGTGCTGATCGCCAGCATCGTGGTGCCGCTGCTGAAGATGATGATCCTGACGCTGCTGCTGGTCTCGGTGCACTTCGGCTCCGGCTGGCGGCTGC
Organism: Cupriavidus pauculus; assembly: GCF_008801835.1. Taxonomy (GTDB): domain Bacteria; phylum Pseudomonadota; class Gammaproteobacteria; order Burkholderiales; family Burkholderiaceae; genus Cupriavidus; species Cupriavidus pauculus. Next base: position 369,617 of record NZ_VZOW01000002.1, read on the forward strand.
GCCAGCAGACCCGCCTGTATGGGCTGGTCGAGATCATCGGGCGCTGGTCGATGCTCGATATCTTTGTCGTGGCGCTGCTGGCCTCGCTGGTGCGGGCCGGTGCGCTGGCCACGATCATCCCCGGCGGCGGGGCGCTGGCCTTTGCCTCGGTGGTGGTGCTGACCATGCTGGCGTCACTGAGCTTCGACCCGCGCCTGCTGTGGGATTCGCTCGAACGCGCGCGGCCAGGCGACGCCAATCCAGGCGACGCCGCACCAAATCCCGCGCCGAATCCCGCGCCGAATGGCGCGACCAGGACTACAGCAAACGTTGCGGCACATACCGCCGCCCATGCCGACACCCGCGCGGACGTGAACATCCACCGTCCGCCGAATCTGCCGAATCTGCCGGAATCCGACAATGCCCGATCCTGATCTCCCTTCCCCACCCTCCGGCGTGCCGCAACCCACGCGCAAGCGGCGCGCGCGCTGGCTGCCGTCGCTGGTCTGGCTGATTCCGATCGTCGCGGCCGTGGTCGGCATTTCGCTGCTGATCAACACGCTGGCGTCGCGCGGCCCGGAGATCACCGTCACGTTCAGCACGGCCGAGGGCCTGACGCCGGGCAAGACCGCCGTGCGCTACAAGGACGTCGATATCGGACTGGTCAAATCGGTACGGCTCGCCTCGGACCGGTCCCATGTCGCGGCCATTATCGAACTGACCAAGGACGCCGAAAGCTTCGCGGTCAAGGACACGCGCTTCTGGGTGGTGCGGCCGCGCTTTGCCATCAGCGGCGTATCCGGCCTGGAGACGCTGCTGTCGGGCGCCTACATCGGCGTCGATGCCGGCAAGTCCGCCGAGAGCCGGCGCAGCTTCACCGGACTGGAAGTGCCGCCGGTGGTCACCACCGACGCCTCCGGACGGCAGTTCGTGCTGCGCGCGCAGGACCTCGGGTCGCTCGATATCGGCTCGCCGGTCTACTATCGTCGCGTGCAGGTTGGGCAGGTTGTCGCCTACCAGCTGGAGCCGAACGGGCGCGACATCACGCTGCGCGTGTTCGTCAACAAGCCCTATGACAAGCTGGTCACTGCCGACACGCGCTTCTGGCACGCCAGCGGCGTCGACCTGAAGCTCGATGCCAGCGGGCTGAAGTTGTCCACGCAGTCGCTGGTGACGGTGCTGCTCGGCGGCGTGGCGTTCCAGGCGCCGGACAACAGCGACGCACAGGAAGCCGCAGCCGAAAACACGCAATTCCTGCTGGCCGCGGACCAGGGCGAAGCAATGAAGGAACGCGATGAAATTGCGCCCGCGCTGGCCGTGCTCAACTTCGACCAGTCGGTACGCGGCCTGACGCCGGGTGCTCCGGTCGACTTCCGCGGCGTGATCGTCGGCCAGGTGCGCTCGATCGGCATCGAATACCAGCGCGACAAGAAAGCCTTCCGCATGCCGGTGGTGGTGGAGTTATATCCATCGCGCATGGGCTTCCGCGAACGCGACGTGGTGGATCAAGCGCGCAAGCACGTCATCGTGCAGGCGCTGGTCAAGCGCGGCATGCGCGCGCAGTTGCGCACCGGCAACCTGCTGACCGGCCAGCTTTACGTGGCGCTCGACTTCTTCCCGAAGGCGCCGCCGGCCAAGGACATCGACGTCAACGCGCCGATGCCTGAATTCCCGACCACGCCCGGCACATTCGACGAACTGCAGGCCAAGCTTGGCGATATCGTCAACAAGATCGACAAGGTGCCGTTCGACCAGATCGGTCAGGAAGCCCGCACCGCCATGGTGTCGATGAACAAGATGATCGACACCGCCGACAAGCTCGTGGCGCAGCTCAACGGCGACGTGGCGCCGCAGGTGCTGGCCGCGCTGCAGGACGCGCGGCGCACGCTGACGGCGGCCAACGGCACGCTGGCGTCCGACGCGCCGCTGCAGCAGGACACGCGGCGCATGCTGCAGGAACTGACGCGCACCGCGGTGTCGCTGCGTGCGCTGACCGATTATCTGGAGCGGCACCCCGAAGCACTGCTGCGCGGCAAGACGGAGAAGGACAAATGAAACGCACGCTGATGGTTGCTTCGATGGCATTGGCCGCTGCATGGCTGGGCGGCTGTGCATCGCCCGAACCGCGCTACTACACGCTGGCCAGCGGCGGCGCAGCGCAGGCCGCCACGGCAGGCGCTTCGAGTGGCCCATCGCGCGCCGCGCCGGCCACGGCCCAGCCGGTCTGGATCGAGGTCGCGCCGGTAAGGGTGCCAGAACGGCTCAATCGCGCGCAGTTTGTGGTGTCCGACGGCGATGCCGGCCAGATCAGGCTGCTGGACCTGTCGCGCTGGTCCGCGCCGCTGCCCGACGAACTGCGCGATGCGCTGTCGCAGCAATTACAGACGCAGTTGGGCGCGGTGGATACCTACCAGCAAGGTTTGTCCGATGTGGAGCCCGTGTTCCGCGTCACGACCGAAGTGGTCAGGCTTGACGCCAGCATGGGCCAGCGCGCCTCCGCGACCATCGTCTGGGCAGTGCGCCGCCTGCCCGATGGCAAGGTGCTGAGCGGCCGCACGGAATCCGATCTGCCGGCGCCGGGCGAGGCCGACGGCTTGGTGAACGCGTATCGCCAGATCGTGGCGGCGACCGCTGCGGAGATTGCCGGCGGCGTGCAGTCGCTGCGCGTGCAGAGCGGCAACCCGCCGCTGCGCTGAGCGTTCGCGCCTAGTCCTCCGGACCGCCCTGCATTGACGCCTGCGCGCGCCGCGCGATGCGCCGGCGGTCCGCTTCGGCCATCGCGGCAAGACACGCCTCGGCATCGCCATGCACCAGCCGCACGCTGCACGCGAGCATCAGGTTGATCGGCAGACCGAAATTCTCGACCACATAGCCGCGCGCATCGCGCGCCTCACCATCGTCGTCGGTAGAGTCGCGCACGCGCTCGATCAGCGCGCGCGCGTCGGCGGCATAGCCCCACACGGGCTTCTGCAACGCCACGGCAAAGCCGACTTCGAACGCCGTGCCGCTGTCGGGCTCGCCGGGGCCGCGAAAGTCGTCGAGGTTGGCCATCACGATATCGGCGCGCCGGATCAGCGCGACATTAGCCTCGTAGATCCATTGCGCGGTGTCGGGGCCGGACAGTCCTTGCGGCGCGGCCTTGTCGAGCGGATACAGCCCTTCGAAGCCATGCCGCGCGCAGAGCGCCTTCAGATGCTCGCCCCAGGCGAGCGCATCCTTGCGAAATACGTCGAAACCGGCGAGGTAAATGGTCTTCATGGGCGCCTCCGTGGGGACGGCATGAAGCATACCGCAGGCCTTGCCCGCTCGCGCCGAATCCGCCTGGCCGAACGCTAGGGATTGAGCGCTGGATGCTTGAGCGCGTGCGCGGCCTCGGCCATGTGCTGGCGATAGTTCTCGGCGTCGGGTGCGAGGCCCAGTTCGCCGTCGCGATACGCCATCGCCAGCGCCTGCGTGGCCGCCGGATGCTCGCGTTCGGCGGCGGCCTGATACCACGCCAGCGCACGCGCGTCGTCGCGCGGCACGCCGTCGCCTGCGCGGTAGGCATTGGCCAGCAGGAACATCGCCTGCGCCACCCCGCCTTCGGCAGCTGCCTGCAGCCAGCGCGCCGCTTCCGCCGGATTGGCGTCACGACCATGGCCGCCGCGATACAGCAGGCCCAGATAGTAGGCGGCGCCGACATCGCCCGCCTGCGCAGCCGGCTGCAACTGCTGCCATGCCAGCGCAAAATCGGCTTGGCCCGACGCCAGTCCGCCGAGCATCGCGGCCTTGCCAAGCACGAATTGGGCGCGAACGTGGCCGGCTTCGGCTGCCATGCGCAGCCCGCGCTCGCCTTGCGCTCGCGCGGCGGCGTCGGACTGCGACATCAGCGTTTCTCCCAGTGCAGCGCGCGCCGCCGTCTCGCCCGCGGCGGCAGCCATGGCAAGCTGGCGCAGCGACGGCGCATCGCCCGTGGAGGCGGCCAGCCGCTGCCATTCGGCGATTTCGATCTGGCGCGCGTCGGATTTGTGCCGCCAGAGCGCCGCGCCGGCGACGCCCGCCGCAGCGATCGCCACAGCCAGCGACGCCGCGGCAAACAGCGGATGCATGCGTGGCAGGCGCCGTGCCGTGCCGCGCACGGCCGGCACGGCGGCGCCGGCCGCGTGGGTGGTGATGGTGGCGCTGGCGCCGGAAACAGTGGCTTGCATCGTTGCGATCGGGGACGGAATGGGCGGCCGCGCCGGCTTACTGGTTGAGGTCGATTTTGTACTTCGACAGATTCTTGCCGGACCCGTCGTCGGCGGCCAGCAGCGTGACGCCTGCCACGCCGCCTGCCACGGCCAGCGCCTGCACGCCCACCGCGGAACTGAACACCACGTCGCCAGCGGTGGCCACTTTGGTGAAGTGCCAGCTGCGCGCGCTGCCGTTGGTGGCGCGCGTCAACGCCCCGACATTCTTGATGTACGAAATCAGCACGTCGCGGTTGGCATCGGGCGACGCGTAGACCGTCTTGGTGCCGTCGAGCCCCGGGAAGTTGCCGCCGCCGCTGGCGCGATAGTTGTTGGTCGCCACGATGAAGTTCATCGCGGACGTGACCGGCGCGCCCTGGTACGTCAGGTTCTTGATGCGGCTACCCACGGGCTGGGTCACATCGATCTCATACTGCATGTCCGGGTCGGTAAACATATCGAAGTTGTAGCCCGGGAAGGTGCTGATCAGCGGCTGCTCGGTGGTTTTTGCCGGATCGATCTGGTTGAACCGCTTGGCAGCCGTTTCCAGCCACGCCTTGACCTCGTCGCCATTGACCTTCACCGCATACACGGTGTTCGGATACAGGTACAGGTCGGCCGCGTTGTTGATGGCCAGATTGCCCGCGGCAACGTCGGTGTAGTCGTTACCGCCGCCAAAGCCGCTCTTGAACGGCGCCGACACTGACAGCACCGGCAGCGACGCCAGCGCCGGCAGGTTTGCGGCGATGTAGTCCTTCACATACGCGGCCTGCGCCATGTTGACGATCTGGATCGCGCCGGGGTCGCCCACATCGGCGAAATAGCTCGTCATGCGGTAGTTGGTCGAGCCGATCGGCGTCTTCACGTACTGGATGGTGGCCTGGTGCTCCGTGTCGATCGCGGGCGCGACGCTGGCGTCGGCCGCCACATAGGATTTGTCGGCGTTCTGGATCGAGCGCGCTTCGACCTTTGTATTGGCGCGGTCGACATTCCATTTCTTGCCGTCATGGTTCAGCGCCAGGTTGACGACGCCAAGATGCTTGCCCCAGTAGTTGGCCATGACCGTCGGCACGCCATTGACCGTGCCCTTGACCTTGTCGACGCCCGGCAGGTTGAATTGGCCTACCGTGCTGGCGGCATCGGGGAAGATCTGGTGCGAGTGGCCGATCAGCATGGCGTCGACGCCATCGACCTTCGACAGGTGATAGCTGCCGTTTTCCATCGTTGGCGAATAGGTCGAATTATCGAGTCCGCCGTGCGAGATCACCACGATCAGGTCGGCGCCCTTTGCGCGCATCTCGGGGATATATTTCTGCGCGGTTTCCACCACGCCTTCGGTGTAGACCTTGCCGTCGAGCCAGCGTTTGTCCCAGCTCAGGATCGCGGGCGGCGCAAAGCCGATGATGCCGACCTTGACCTGCGCGGACACAGGTTCGCCGTCGGGGCCCGTGGCGCTGAGCGTGCGGGTCAGGATCGCATACGGCTGGAACAGCGGCTGGCGCGTCTTGACGCTGTAGACGTTGGCCAGCACCTGAGGAAACTTCGGTCCGGCGCAGGTGGTTTGCGCGGCCGGCTCGGGCAGGCCGTCGACGTTGAAGCGGTTGCCGGTGACCTGGCTCAGATACTGCAGGCCATAGTTGAATTCGTGATTGCCGATGCCGCCGCCGTCATAGCTGGCCGCGTTCATCACCTTGTACATCGCCAGCGTTTCATTGCACGACAACGGCTTGACCAGCGCCTGGTAGTCGGACAGCGCCGTGCCCTGGATCGTGTCGCCGTTGTCGAGCAGCAGGCTGTTCGGGAATTCCTGGCGCGCCGCCTTGATCAGCGTGGACACGCGCTCGAAGCCCAGCGACTTGTCTTCGGCCAGCTTGAAGTAGTCATAGCTGAGGACGTTGGTGTGCAGGTCGGTGGTCTCCAGCAGCGCCAGGGTGGTCTTGGTGCCGGCGGCGATTTGGGCGGGCGTGCCGTTGCCGCTGTTATTGCCGCCGTTGCCGTTGTTGGCATTGTTGTCGTCGGAGCCGCAGGCAGCCAACGCCAACGCCGTTACGCCGGCCAGCGCGGCGATGCCCGCCGCGGTCCGGATGCGATGAAATTGCATGGTTCGGATTCCCTGTGATGTGTTTTTTGTTTGTCTGCCGCGCCTGCAATTGTGGGAATCCGCGATGGCAGGAAAGTGGCGAAACGGCGTCATTCTCGTGACAATCGTCACAATATGGCAAAAACCACATATTTATCGGCCGCATCGAACTTGCGGAATCAACGATGCTGACGCGCCGGCAACATCACGCACCGGTGAAGAACGGTATCCATTCGGCGAATTGACGCTGCGCTATATACGCGCTTATATTGCGAAGGTGCGCCCTTGTGCACGCCGCCCCGCGTGGCGCCCATCCCTCCGAACCTGCCTGCATCCGTCATGAGCCTCCGTTCCCTGCCCCTGCTGCGTCGTGCCGCCTCCGCCGCCACACTGGTCGCCCTGACGCTGGGCACGTCCTCGGCGTTTGCCGCCGATCTGGTGGTGTCGGCCGCCGCCAGCCTGACCAACGCCTTCAGGCAATTGGGCGAGCAATTCGAGCATGCGCACCCGGATACCAAAGTCGTGCTCAACTTCGGCGCGTCCGACGTGCTGATGCAGCAGATCATCAAGGGCGCGCCGGCCGACGTGTTTGCGTCCGCCGATCAGAACGCGATGGACAAGGCCGAGGCCGAGAAGGTGGTGCAAGCGGCGACGCGCAAGGATTTCGCGGCCAATGCGATCGTGCTGATCGTGCCGCACGACAGCCGCCTCAACATTGCGACGCCAAAGGACCTGGCGCGCGCCGACGTCAAGCGTATCGCCTACGGCAATCCGGCCTCGGTGCCCGTGGGCCGTTACACCCGCGGCGCGCTGGAAGCGCAGGGCCTGTGGGACGCTGTGGCCGCCAAGGGCGTGCCCGCGCAGAACGTGCGCCAGGCGCTCGATTACGTCGCACGCGGTGAAGTCGACGCCGGCTTCGTGTTTGCCACCGACGCCGCCGTGATGGCCGACAAGGTCAAGGTAGCCGCCCGCGTGCCGACGACCACGCCGGTGACCTACCCGATCGCCGTCACTGCGCAATCGAAGCAGGCGCAGCAGGCCAACGCCTTCGTGCAATATGTGCTGTCGGCCGAAGGCCAGGCCACGCTGGCCCGCTTCGGCTTCCAGAAACCCTGAGTCTGATTGCCACACCGTTCGGGATGCCGCAAATGGACGCCGTCTGGGTACCGTTACTGCTGTCGCTGAAGGTTGCCGGATGCGCCACGCTGCTCAACGCGATCCTTGGCGTGGCGGCGGCCTTCGCGATCGCGCGCTGGCGCTCGTCGGCGCGCGATGTCGTCGATGCGCTGCTGACGCTGCCGCTGGTGCTGCCGCCGACCGTGCTGGGCTACTACCTGCTGGTGCTGGTGGGCCGGCGCGGTGTATTCGGCGCGTGGATGGAAAGCATCGGCATCGAACTGGTCTTCACGTGGCAAGGCGCGGTGCTGGCGTCCACAGTTGTGGCGTTTCCGCTGGTGCTCAAGTCGGCGCGCGCCGCATTCGAAGGCGTCGACCATCAACTGGAAAACGCAGCGCGCGTGCTGGGCATTTCCGAGGCCGGCATTTTCTTTCGGGTGACGTTGCCGATGGCAATGCCGGGTATCGTCGCCGGCGTACTGCTGGCCTTTGCGCGCGCGCTGGGCGAATTTGGCGCGACGCTGATGATCGCTGGTAATCTGCCGGGCCGCACGCAGACGCTGTCGGTTGCCATCTACGAAGCCGTGCAGGCCGGCAACGACGACACCGCCAATCTGCTGGTGCTGGTGACGTCGGTCACCTGCATCGTGCTGCTGGTGATTGCCGCGCGGCTGGTGCCGCCCACGCGGCGCGGCGATGGCTACGAGCGCCGCAGGTTCCGGCGCGAAGCCGCAGCGAGGTGAGATCGCCATGACCATGGAGATTTCCATTCGCAAGCGCATGGCATCGCAGGATCGTCATTTCGTGCTCGATATCGGCTTCGCTTCGGACAGCCGCCGCATCGCACTGTTCGGTCCATCGGGCGCGGGCAAGAGCCTGACGCTGCGCGCGATTGCGGGATTGATGGCACCGGACAGCGGACGCATCGTGCTGAATGGCCGCACGCTGTTCGACAGCGAAACCGGCATCGACGTGCGCCCGCAGGAACGCCGCGTCGCGTACCTGTTCCAGGATTACGCGCTGTTTCCGCATCTGACCGTGGCGCAAAACATTGCGTTTGGGCTCAGGCGCGGCTGGCGCAATCCTTCGCGACGTGGCTTGCCGCCCGAGGCCGCGCGCTGGGTCGATGCGTTTGGGCTCGGCGAGATCGTCGGCCAGTATCCGGCGCAGATATCGGGTGGACAGAAGCAGCGCGTGGCGCTGGCGCGCGCACTGGCGGCGCGGCCCGATATCGTGCTGCTCGACGAACCGTTCTCGGCACTCGATCCCGCGCTGCGCGTGCGCATGCGTAACGAACTGCGCGCGTTGCAGGAAAGCCTGGACGTGCCGATGTTGATGATTTCGCACGATCCGCAGGACGTGGAAGTGCTGGGCGATCACGTACTGGAAATCCGCGACGGCCGCATCTTTGCCGGCGGACGCGAGCACCGGCACCCGCCGGTCTACGCCCAGCAGCCGGCACGGATCGCCTGACCAGTCTCGCGCCGTATCCTCAAGCGCGGGCTTGCAGCAGATCGACGTAGGCGCCTTCGATCAGCGCGTCCGGCGCCACCCCGAGTTGCGCCATCAGCGCATGGGCCTCGGTCACGCCGGCATCGAGCGGCTCTCCGTCGCGCAGCACCACTTCGAGTTCCAGAAAATCGCCCAGCCCTTCCACGCGATCCAGGTGCACGCGCGTGCGCCCTACCAGGAAGAGCGTGCGCACCTTGCGAACGCGTCCGCCCGCGCCATGTGCGGCGGTCAACGCGGCGCGCAGCGTATCGGGCGACGCGGTGGGCGACAGGATGTAGAAACTTTCCTTCGGCCCTGCCTGGTCGGGACGCGCATAGAAGATCAGCTCTCCGCGCGCGGCGCTGAAGGCGCGCAACTTCAGGCGGCCGTTCGGGCACGGGAAAAACGTATCGTCCTGCTCGATGCGTTCGGGCCCGTGCGTGGCGATGGCCGCGGCGCGCGGCGTCAGTGACTCGACGCTGTCGATGCGCGCCTTGATTTCGATATTGCGCGCCATGTCAGATCATCGTGCCCAGGATCACGCTCGACGCCTTGAATATCGCCAGTGCGTGCACGCCCGGCTTGAGCTCCAGATCGTGCATCGCCGTGTTGGTGATGATGGCTGCCACAGTGCCGCCGCCATCGAGATCGAGTACGACCTCGGCATTGACGGCGCCCGGCGCGATGCGCGCGACGGTGCCGGCCAGCTGGTTACGCGCCGATAGCCGCGTGCCCGGATCGGGCAGGCCAATCATCACCGACGACGCCTTGACCAGCGCGAACGCCTCGGCGCCCGGCGCCAGTTCCAGGGCCTCGACGCTTTCATGCGTCAGCGTGGAAACGATATGCTGCCCGCCGGCTAGCACCAGCGTGACCTCGTCATTGACTGCGCCGGGGCGCACGGTCTGCACACGGCCGAACAGCTTGTTGCGGGCACTGGTCTTGATCATGAGACGGTGGATCAGGTGGATATCGTCGACGTCGGCATCGGACATCGCGCTGCCGGCCTTTTCGAGCTGGGCGAGAAATCGTGCGTGCTCGGCTTCCATCGCGTGATACGTGCGGATCAGCCGCGCGGCGCGTGCGGTCAGCTTTGTACCGCCGCCGCCCTTGCCGCCTGCCACGCGCACCACCAGGGCCTCGCCCGCGCTGTTGTTCATCGCATCGATGGCATCCCACGCATGCTTGTAGCTGATGCCCACCGCGCGCGCGGCAGCTGTGATCGAGCCGTGCTCGCCGATGGCGGACAGCAGCGCGATGCGATCGCGGCCGCCCCAGTCCTGCTTGCCGGCGCGAAACCAGATGGCGCCCTGGAGTTCCAGCATGAGCTGACGTGTCCGAGAATGAAGATGCGGTATGGTACCGCGCTAGCTCTGGTGTGCGGGGATATACCAGCGCATGATGCTGCCGGCGAAGTATTGCTTGTCGAACTGCCGCAGCAGGCGCCACGCGGTGAACGGGTCCACCGCCAGATCCATCCATGCCCACGGGTGGTTTGGATCGCCATCGCGCACGATCTCGACCGAATTGACCGGCGCATACTGTTTGAATTTTTCGCGCAGCATTTCCTCGGTCACATCTCGATGCAGCCCGCGAATCAGTACCTGCATTGCATCTCCTGTAGGGAAGTGCGGATGGCTGTATTGTAGGCCGCGCCGCGCATCGCGGCGGCCGGGCGATGCGGCTATCGCACGTTTCAGGCCATGATGTGCACGCCACCATCCACGTACACCGTATTGCCCGACACGCGGCGCGCGTACGGCGTTGCCAGATAGGCGGTAGCGAACCCGACGTCCATGATGTCGACCAGTTCGCCCAGCGGCGACCGCCCCGCCGCTTCGGCCAGCAGCAGATCGAAATCCTTGAGGCCCGACGCGGCGCGCGTCTTCAGCGGCCCCGGCGAGATGGCATGCACGCGGATGCCTTGGGGCCCGAGTTCATGGGCCAGATACCGGCAACTTGCCTCGAGCGCCGCCTTGACCGGGCCCATCAGGTCGTAGTTCGGCACTACGCGGTTGGCGCCGTCATAGCTCATCGCGAACAGCGTGCCGCCTTGCGTCATCAGCGGCGCCGCGCGGCGCGCCATGCGGATGAAGGAATGACACGAGACGTCCATCGCGCGTGCAAAGCCCTGCGCCGAGGAATTCAGCAGACCGCCCTGCAGGTCGGCCTTGGGCGCAAACGCCACCGAATGCACGACCGAATCGAGCCGCCCCCACGTTTGCGCGATATGCGCGAACAGCGCGTCCATCTGCGCGTCGTCCTCGACATTGAGCGGCATCAGGATCGGCGCGCCGATCTGCGCGGCCAGCGGCGCCACGTGCGGGTACGCCTTGTCGTTCAGGTAGGTCAGCGCCACTTCGGCGCCGAGTTCATGAAAAGCGCGCGCGCAGCCCCACGCGATCGAATCCTCGTTGGCAACGCCCACCACCAGCACGCGGGCGCCGCGCAGCGGCGGGTTGGGTACTTGCACCATGGGAAGCCTCCGATTGCGATGACGGCGCACCCGCGTATAAGCCGGCGACGCCGTGTCGGCAGGCGCGCCGCGCTGCAGCACGCCTGCCGGTGGAACAACTGCTGCATGTCCTTGCTGGATGTGCGGGGACGATGGGTCAGGCTTCGGCCTGCGGGCTAGCCCGTCCGTTGCCGTGATCGGTGCCCAGGACCTCCGCGACTTCGCGATAGCGCGCCAGCCACTCGTCATCGAGCGGCCCGCCCACCGTCAGCACACGATGCGCCAGCACCATGATGCGGCGCCGCTCCTTCATGTCGGGCACGATATCGGGCAGCGCCTTGAGCGCGGCGTCGGGATCGAGGCTGACGACATAGCTCTGCCTGCGCACGGCATCCTTGAACTGCGCCAGCGTGATGCGCTTTTCGGGCGGGTTCTCACGCGCGAGTTTGCGCAGCAGATTGAAGGGACGTTCCTCGATGGCCGATCTCCCCTGCGTGACGTAAGACAGGATCCGCAGGAACGCGTCGAGCGACGTGCCGGAACCGATATGCCGCAGCGCCTCGCGCTGGCGCAGTTCGGCCACTTCCTTGCGCAGCGCGCTGATGGCCGGGGATTCGGCGCGCTTGGGCCGGTCCGTCATGCCCAGCATCGCCGGCAGCCACGGATTGGCGTAGAGCGCTTCGAACGTGCGCTCCTGCCATGCGTCGCGCGCGTCGCGATACTGGTCGAGCGAGCGCACGATCTGGTCCGACACGGCCTGTTGCATCGCCAGGAACGGATTGTCCGGCGAGACCGGCTGGCGGGCCTCGCGCACCGCCGGCGCCATCGCGGCAACCCACTGCATCCACGGATTGGTGTCGCTGGCGAGCGACCGCTCGAGCCGCGACGGGTGGATAGCCCGCACCGCTTCCGCGGTGGTCTCGTTCGCCAGCGCGCGGACCACCGGCGAGGCGAATGTGTCGTACAGATGCTGGTTGATCTCGGCCACGCGGCGCACGACTTCGAACGGCTGCTCGTCGGCGCGGCCGTCGTCGAGCGCCAGGATATCGTCGATGGTGCGCCGTTCGAAGCGCACCAGATAGCGCCCTTCCAGCAGATCGCGGTGCGGCGCGTCGGGCGCGACGTCCTCGATCTTTGCCTCGTAGAGACCCGGCGGCAGCACATCGATCAAGTCCAGCGCGCTGAACAGTTCGGAGTGTTCCTTGTTGGCCACGCTGCCGGAAACGAAGATGCCCAGGTGGCCGATCGACGGATGCAAGCAGTAGACGATGGTCTGGTCATTGGCGACGAGTTCGTCGACGCTGGCGTACAGATCTGGAATCCAGTTCAGCGCCTGCTGCGGCGGCGTGATGTTGTCACCCCAGGACGCAAACACGATCACCGGCGAGCGCACATTACGCAGATCGATCACGGTCCGGCCATCGTCGCTGCGTACCTCGCCGGCGGTCAGATGATTGCCGACGAACAGGTTCTGCACGATCCAGTCGATCTCGGCGCGGTTCATCAGGAAGTGGCCGCCCCACCAGCGTTCGAATTCCAGGAAGCGCGGCCCTTCGGTATCGGCCTTCGCATAGACGTTGTAGAGCTTTTCCCACAGCGTGTTGGAGGGATTAAGCTTTTCGAAATTCTGCACCAGCCACGCGCCGTCGAAGCGGCCGTTGCCCATATCCGCGGCCAGCGACGAAAGCCACGTGCCGCCGAGCAGCCCGCCGGAATAGCGCATCGGATTCTTGCCGCGCACGCCCGACCAATACGCTACCGGCGCGCCGGCCAGCAGGATCGGACCAGTGACATCGGGCGCGGCGGCCGCGAGCATCAGCAGCGCCCAGCCGGCCTGACAATTGCCGACGACGAACGGCTTGCCCGGCGCATCGGGATGGCGTTCTGCCACGGTGCGCAGAAATTTGCCTTCGGTGCGCGCCACGTCCTCGATCGTCTGGCCCGGACACGGGTCGCGGAAGAACGTGATGAAGTAGCACGGATGTCCGGTGCGGATGGCGTTGCCGATTTCGCTGTCGGCCTTGAAGCCGCCAATGCCGGGGCCGTGGCCCGCGCGCGGATCCATCACCACGAACGGCCGCTTGGCGATATCGGTGGGAAATTCCGGCGACGGCACGATCCGCAGCAGCGCGTAGTTGACGGGCTTCGGCAGGTCGCGGCCATCGATCAGCATTTCGTATTCGAACGCGAGCACCGGCGGCATGCCGCTGCGTTCATGCTCGGCGGTTTCGTTGCCGCGCTGGCGCAGGATGTCGAGAAACAGGATCGACCGTTGCCACGCATCGACGCCGTATTCCCACGCGGCCTGCGCCAGCGGTGTCGCGGGCACGGGCGAAAACGCGGCAAACGGGAACGCGAACGCCGGCCATGACGGCGATGAGCCCGGGGCGCTGCTGGTATCGCTGGTGTTGCTGGTGTTTGTACTGCCGGTGGGATTGGAGGCGTGTGGGGCGCCCTGGTCAGGGCCGGACCCTGTCACAGGTTGACGTGCATTCATTTCCGTTTCTCCCGATGGATTGGCGGAGCGAGCAGGGGATGCAGTGTCACCAAGAGAAAATGGCTTGCTGCGACGCAACAGACAAAAATATACCAGTGTCCGGGCAGCATGACAACCGAAGTTACCGAACGGCGGCTGACGGCGCCGAGTATGACACTTCCCAAGCCGACACCGCGCCGCGGGCGTTCGCCTATACTTTCCCGGCACGATTGCGCAACGCAGCATCCGCCTGCCCTGCGGCGGATGCGGATAACCTGGATTCCACGCATGCAACCCACGCCGACACCCCCGACCGCCGACAAATACGCCATTCTGCTGGGACGCTGCGAAGGCTTGCCGCCGATCCCCACAGCAGTGGCGCACCCGTGTGACTATTCATCGCTGGACGGCGCACTGGAGGCCGCGCGGCTGGGGCTGATCGTGCCGATCCTGGTTGGGCCCGCGGCACGTATCCGCGCCGTGGCGCAAGAGCACGGCCTGGCACTTGGCGACACCGTGATCATCGACGCGCCCCACAGCCATGCCTCGGCTGAAGCCGCGGTCGAAGCGGTGCGCACGGGCCAGGCGGAACTGCTGATGAAGGGCAGCCTGCATAGCGACGAGCTGCTCCACGCGGTCACGCGCAGCACCAGCGGCCTGCGCACCGCGCGGCGCCTGTCGCATGTGTTTGCCATGGATGTGCCGAGCTACCACAAGCCGTTGTTCATCACCGACGCGGCGGTCAACATCTTTCCCACGCTCAACGAAAAAGCGGACATCGTGCGCAACGCCATCGACCTGCTGCACGTGCTTGGCATCGAGCGCCCCAAGGTGGCAATCCTGTCCGCGGTGGAAACCGTGACCGACAAAATCCCTTCGACCATCGACGCTGCCGCGCTGTGCATGATGAGCCTGCGCGGACAGATCGAAGGCGGCCTTCTCGATGGCCCGCTGGCGTTCGACAACGCCATCAGCAGGGCGGCGGCCGATACCAAGGGCATCAAGTCCGAAGTGGCGGGCGACCCCGACATTCTGCTGGTGCCCGATCTGGAAGCCGGCAACATGCTGGCCAAGCAGCTGACGTTTCTGGCCGGCGCGGAGGCCGCGGGCATCGTGCTGGGCGCGCGCGTGCCGATCATCCTGACCAGCCGCGCCGACAGCGTGCGCGCGCGCATCGGCAGTTGTGCCATCGCCGTATTGCTGGCGCACGCGCGCCGCATCGGCGACGCCACCGCTACCGTCTGAAGAGCGAACAAGGAGAGTTGCGCGTGGCCACTTTGCATCCCGTCATTCTTGTCGTTAACGCCGGTTCGTCCAGCGTCAAGGTGTCTGTCTACATGGTGCCGGATTCCGCGCACGACAACGCCGACATCCAGCCCGCGCTGGCCGCCCACGGCCAGATCGAAGGCATTGGCGTGGCGCCGCGCCTGGTGGCGCGCATGGCCGATGGCCGCACCGTCGCCGACGAGTCGTTTCCGGTCGAACAGGTCGCCGATCACGATGCGGCATTCCGGCTGATCCGCCTCACGCTGAGCATCGGCCTGCGCGACACGCCGCCGGTGGCGATCGGGCATCGCGTGGTACACGGCGGCGCCGATTTTGCCGACGCGGTGCGCATCGACGACGCGGTCATCGAGAAGCTCGAAGCGCTGGTACCGCTGGCGCCGCTGCATCAGCCGCACAACCTCACGGCGATCCGCGCAATCCGCGGGGCGGTGCCCGACCTGCTGCAGGTGGCGTGCTTCGATACCGCGTTTCACGCGGGCCACGATCCGCTGGCGCAGCTGATGGCGCTGCCGTACGAATTTTACGAGCGTGGCATCCGGCGCTACGGATTCCACGGCCTGTCGTACGCCTATATCGCGCGGCAGCTTGGACAGGTGGCGCCCGACGTGGCCGATGGCCGCGTGATCGTCGCGCATCTGGGCAACGGCGCGAGCCTGTGCGCGATGCGCGGCGGCAAGAGTGTGGAATCGACCATGGGGCTGACCGCGCTGGACGGCATGCCGATGGGCACGCGCTGCGGCTCGATCGATCCCGGCGCGGTGTTGTGGCTGGCCGCGCAGGGCATGAGCGCCGACGAGATCCAGTCGATGCTGTACGGCCAATCGGGGCTCAAGGGCATTTCCGGAATCAGCAGCGACATGCGCGCGCTGCTGGCCAGCGACGCGTTGCGTGCGCGGCTGGCCGTCGATTTCTACGCATACCGCGCCGCACAGGAAATCGGCAAGCTGGCGGTGACGCTGGGCGGGCTCGACGCGCTGGTCTTCACGGCCGGCATCGGCGCCAATTCGCCCCAGGTGCGCGCGCGCATCTGCGCGCAGTTGACCGGCCTGTTCGGCATCGTGATCGATGAGGCGGCCAACAACGCCAACCGGCAACTTGTCAGCCACGCCAATTCGCGCGTGCCGGTCTGGGCACTGCAGACCGACGAGGAAGGGATGATCGCGCTGTCGACCGCGCGGATCCTGCGCGACAACGGCGGACTATAGCGACATCTGGCGCATCGTTTCACCGCGTGGCGGCTGCAAAAGGGGCAAGGTGCTTGCGCAGCCGCGCGTTTACGCTTCCAGGTAGTGCGCGCGCAGACGCCCGATATCGACGCCGAGTTGCCCGGTGACAAAACGTTCGACGCCGCCGTAGGCACGCTCCATCGCATCCATCGACGCTTCCAGATACTCCGGCCGCACCTCGAGCAACGGCCGCATCGCATCGGCCGACACACCGGCCTGCGACATACCCGCGAGGATCCTGTCGTTGAAGCGCTGGTTCCAGTGATTCGATTCCAGATAGTTCGCCACGATGTCGTCCTGCCTCACGCCCAGCGCGGCGAGCAGCAGCAGCGTGGCAAAGCCGGTGCGGTCCTTGCCCGCCGTGCAGTGGTAGTACAGCGTCTGGCCGGCCTCGGCATGACGCATGAACGTGCCGAACGCATCGCGGTAGCGCATCGGGAAATCGCGGTACACGTCGAGCATGAAACCGTGCATTTGCGCGGCGTTGCTTTCGCGCAGGCGCGGCATCAGCACATCCATCGCCATGGAGCCGTCCAGCACGGGCACCGCCAGCCAGCGGAAGCGCTCGCCGAAGCCGGCCTCGTCCGGCGACTTCTCTCCCGGTGATCGAAAGTCCACCACGATGTCAAGGCCGAGCGCGTGGAGTTTGTCCAGATCGGCAGCACAGCCCAGCGCCGGATTGGCGCTGCGATACAACTTGCGGCGTTTGACCTGAAGTCCGTCAAATCCGATCAACCCGCCCAGGTCCCGCGCGTTGACGATGGTCTCCAGTGCCAGGCACGTCCGCATGTCCGGCTTCATTGACTTGTCATTATCTGTTTGCATATCTCTCAGGCGTACAGTCGTGCACGCGTACGAAAACGTTCAGCATTGGCGTCAATTATTTCAGATCGTTCCGTCGGTGGGCACCCTGCGTCGGCGGATGTCCCGCGAACCGTTGCTACGACTGAAACAAGCCATTTAGCTTGACAAATATCGATGCCAACGCGAATTGATCCAGGACAATTCCAAACCGCTCATCACCTTGGCAGCACCCCCGTCGGCTTCACATAATGCCCGTATGTCGAACGCGGCGACCCTGCGTCGCGACAAGTCCGACAGAGTGTTCCACACAAGGGATGTCAAGCATGTCCGATAACACCTCGCCTGCCCCACCCGGCAGCGCCACAGCGGCAATTGCCGCGCCCGCCACCCCCAAGCTGCGCATTCACTGGGGCCTGTATCTTGCAGTGGCCGTCCTGATCGGCGCGCTGATGATCCCACTGCCGGCCGATCTGCCCGTTGCCGGTCACCGCATGCTGGCGATCCTCGCCTTCGCCGTGGTCGTGTGGATCACCGAAGCGGTGACCTACGAAACCAGCGCCATCATGATCACGTCGTTGATGGCGGCGCTGATCGGCTTCGCGCCGATGGTCAACGACCCCGACACGATGTACGGCACGTCGCGTGCGCTTGGCATGGCGCTGGCCGGATTCTCCAACACCGCGCTCGCGCTGGCGGCCGCCGCGCTGTTCATTTCGGCGGCAATGACCGTGACCGGGCTGGACCGGCGCATCGCACTGGTCACGCTGTCGGCAATCGGCACCAGCACACGGCGCATCCTGATCGGCACCATCGCGGTGACGATCATCCTGAGCCTCGTGGTGCCCAGCGCGACGGCGCGCAGCGCCTGTACCGTGCCGATCATGATGGGCGTGATCGCCGCGTTCGGCGTCGACAAGAAATCCAATATCGCGGCGGGCATCATGATCATGGTGGCGCAGGCCACCAGCGTCTGGAACGTCGGCATCCAGACCGCCGCCGCACAGAATCTGCTGACCGCAGGCTTCATGGACAAGCTGCTTGGCGAACGTGTCACGTGGCTGCAATGGCTGATCGCCGGCGCGCCGTGGGCCATCGTGATGTCGGTGGTGCTGTACTTCCTGGTGCGGTGGCTGCTGCCGCCCGAGACCGACGCCATCGCCGGCGGCAAGGAAGCCGTGGAGCGCGAACTCGCCGCGCTGGGTCCGATGACCGGCCCGCAAAAGCGCCTGGCCGCAGTGGCCATCGGCCTGCTGCTGTTCTGGGCCACCGAAGGCAAGCTCCATGCATTCGACACCGCCACCATCACCTTCGTGGGCCTGGTGATCCTGATGATGCCGCGCATCGGCGTGATGGACTGGAAGACCATGCAGCAACGCACGCCATGGGGCACGCTGATCGTGTTCGGCGTCGGCATCAGCCTCGGCTCCGCGCTGCTGACCACGCAGGCTGGACAGTGGCTCGGAAAGTTCGTCGTCACGCATTCCGGTCTGGCCAACCACGGCACGATCCTGATCTTCGCCATTCTGGCGGCCTTCCTGATCCTGATTCATCTGGGCTTTGCCAGCGCCACGGCGCTGACGGCCGCGCTGCTGCCGATCCTGATCTCGGTGCTGCAAACGCTGCCAGGCGACATCAACAAGATCGGCATGACGATGCTGCTGGGCTACACGGTCAGCTTTGGCTTCATCCTGCCAATTAATGCGCCGCAGAACATGGTCTGCCTGGGCACCGATACCTTCAACGGCAAGCAATTCGCGCGAATCGGTATCCCGGTCACGATCATCGGCTACCTGCTTATGCTGGTGTTTGCCAGCACGTACTGGCGTTGGCTCGGCTGGATCTGATCAACGACCGCACCGCTGCCGCCGCTCGACCCTCTATCAACCCGACCCGGATCGACAACGCCCGGAAAGACGCCCCTGCCATGAAGTTATCGCTCAATAGCGCGCGCAGCTTCGCGCGCGACATCCTGGTCGCCCAGCAGGTGCCGGCCGACATCGCCGACGATGTGGCCGAGCATCTGGTTGAATCCGACCGCTGCGGCTATATCAGCCACGGCCTGTCGATCCTGCCCAACTATCGCCGCGCCATCGTCGGCAACAACGTCAACCCGGAAGGCCGCGCCGAATGCGTGCTCGACCGCGACATGATGATGGTGTTCGATGGCCACGGCGGTTTTGGCCAACATGTCGGCAAGACCGTGATGCAGCAGGCCATCGAGCGCGTGCGCCAGCATGGCCATTGCATCGTCACGCTGCGCAAGTCGCACCATCTGGGCCGCATGGGCCACTATGGCGAAATGGTGGCCAACGCCGGTTTTGTCCTGCTGAGCTTTACCAACGTGATCAACCGGCCGCCCGTGGTGGCGCCCTACGGCGGGCGCGTGCCACGCCTCACCACCAACCCGCTCTGCTTTGCCGGACCGATGCCGAATGGCCGGCCGCCGCTGGTAGTCGACATCGCGACGAGCGCCATCGCCATCAACAAGGCGCGCGTGCTTGCCGAGAAAGGCGAGCCCGCGCCCGAGCACAGCATCATCGACGCCGATGGACACCCGACTACCGACGCATCGGTCATGTTCGGCGATCATCCGGGGTCGCTGCTGCCGTTCGGCCTGCACAAGGGCTATGCGCTCGGCGTAGTGGCCGAACTGCTGGCTGGCGTGCTGTCCGGCGGGGGTACGATCCAGCCCGAAAACCCGCGCGGTGGCGTGGCCACCAACAATCTGTTCGGCGTGCTGCTGAACCCCGAGTTCGATCTTGGCCTGAACTGGGAGCGCGGCGAGGTCGAGGCTTTCATCAAATACCTGCACGACACGCCGACCGCCCCGGGCTTCGATCAGGTGCAATATCCCGGCGAATACGAAGCCGCCAACCGCGCGGCGGCATCGACGCATCTGGAGATCAACGCGAATATCTGGCGCAACCTCGAGGCGCTGGCGAAAGATCTTGGAGTGGATGCGCCAGCGGCGTAGGGCCATTTCGGGAAGCCGAATGCCTGAAACGGCGCACGCACGGTCGTGGCGTTTATCGATCCACGCGATGGATTCCCGACGATCGCTGTTTGACCGATTTAGTCACTGATATCGCCACGTTCGCCATGCAATCCGAAACGCAAACGGCCGATCTCATCGAGCTTCGGACAGGGTGAGTGGTTCCGCTGGCAATGGGCGCACCGTCGCGTGCGCCGTCATGCTTTCGGGCGCCGAGATCGCAACGATCTGGCGTGGCAGCAAATATCCGCCACCATCGATGCGGATAAAACCGGCGCGTGAATCATGCACATACCGATCGAAGAATCGGATCAGATTCGCGGACAGTTCGGGCGGATTCAACCACGCCTTCCAGTACGCCAGTTCATCTGCGGAGAGCGGTTCGTTTGTCACGCGTCGCCCGCCCGCCGTCTCGATCGTGCGCAGGTATTCGCTGCGGTCGGTGTTCCAGAGCCGGGTCAGATAGGAACGCCAGTTCATCGTATCGGCCTCGACCTTCAGGCGTCCGTGGTACTGCTGGATTCTTTGCAGTGCTT
>NZ_VZOW01000003.1 GCF_008801835.1 Cupriavidus pauculus
AACAGGACCGTGAAACGACTTTGCGCCGATGATAGTGCGGACTACCCGTGTGAAAGTAGGTCATCGCCAGGCTCTTATCCCCAAAACCCCCAAGCCCTAAAAGCTTGGGGGTTTTGCTTTTGAGCGAGCGGTTTACAGCGCCGCCATACATCGGCGGGTTGCTGCCTCTACCCGGCCCTCTCCTGAAATCTCGGTTGTTCTCTGTTGTATTCAGGGTAGCCGAGCATTCCCGGCCAAATACGCATCTGATAATGTCCGCACTCAAGCGTGTCACTGAGGTGAGCGCGATGCATTCTGCAACAGCAAAGCTACGGCGCCGAAAGGCCTGACGCGCAGGATGTTGGGATTCGACGAACGGGTTGAGAAACAGGGTTCAGGGGGTTAAATGGCCACGAAGTTTCGGCCAGTAGTGGCATATGCATTGAGCGCGCTCGCGCTCGCCGGTTGCGCGAGTTCGCCGATGACAGCGACGGATCCATCGCAGATGGTTGCGGTCTCCGATGGGAATTGCGCGACGTTCGCGGCAAAAGCCGCTAAAACGCTTCAGACGTCCAACTTCACGCCGGACCCGCTGGAATTGGCCAATCGCCTGCAGCCATCGGATTCGGATAACGATGTCGGCTCAGACAGCGCCGATGGCGCCGACACCGAGCCGAAAGTCCCACTGCTGCCGCTGCTCACCCAGCTGCCGCAATTTTCCACATCGCCCGAAGTCGCCCCGATCCCGATCGGCTGGCAACCGTGGACCATCAATCGCAACAAGACGCCGACACGCTATTCGCTGACGGAAGTCGATCAACGCAAGGTGTTGCACGCGCAGGCGGACGGTTCTGCTTCCGGGCTCTATGTTCCATTGATTCAGCGGGATCCAGGCTCGCTGAGCTGGATGTGGAAGACGCGCGACGTCATCCGCGTAGCCGACAATGCGGTGAGCCATCGCGAGGATTCGCCGTTACGTATCTTTGTCGCATTCGACGGGGATCGCAGTTCTTTATCGCTACGCGATCAACTGATGTACGAAATGGCGCGAATCACCACCGGGCGCGAGATGCCCTACGCAACGCTGATGTACATCTGGGGCGGCAAGCGCCCGGTTGGCACCATCCTTAACAATCCTCATACCGATCGTGTCCGCATGATCGTGGTCGACTCGGGCACACGCCATACCAATGAATGGCGATGCCATGAGCGTGACCTGCGCGCCGACTACCGCAAGGCATTTGGCGCGGAACCGGGCAAGATCCTTGCGGTGGGATTGATGACGGATACCGACAATACTAAAAGCCGCGCCGAGGCTTGGTACGGCGACATCTTCCTAGATTGAGAGAATTTAGCGGGATTTGACGGGAATTGGAGCGGCCCGCGTCATCCACAACCCGCTCGCTCATCCTCGAGCGCCAGCAGCGCAAACGTCGCCAGCCAATGCGTGGCGACGTAATGACCATCGACGGCCTGCGGCAACGATGCTTCCAGATGATCGGACCATGCCCGTACCGCAAGCGCCTGCAGCTTGGGCGGTAACGATGGCGCAAGCAGCCTCCAGCACCAGGCGCGCGACAGGTTCAGGCCGTCGAGATGTGACATTTTCGGATCGGTCCGATCGGCAACTTCCACTGGCGTGAGCCAGGTTCCCATCTCGGCCTGGGCAGGCGCAAACAGCTCCCACCACTCGGCAAACGCCTCCTCGCTGGAGATCAGACGCATCAGCACCGCCTCCATCAGGCCGCCCGACAGGAATTCATCGCCGCCTGGTTCGTACCGCGCCGGGTAGCGTTGATCGTGTCCAAACCAGCGATGCGCGCGGCGTACGATTGCCTTGCGGAAGGCGGGATGATGCCCGATCTTCGCGTAAGACAACGCCATCACCAATGCAAAAGCGCTGTTGAAGTGCGTCCCGGTGCGAATAGGAAAGGTTGCCGTTTCGATGTAGTCGTGCAGCCGCTGCGCGAGATGATGGGCCAGCGGCGCGCAGGCGTCGGCCCAAGCCGCGGCCTCGCCATCGCGTTCGGCCAGCGAAGACATTTCGGCCTGAAGGCGAAGCATCCAGGCCCAGCCATAAGGCCGCTCGAAGGTGCGCGACGACGCGCGCTCGAAGTAGGCAAGCTCCACTGCAATGGCGTCGGCCCGCAGCCGCGCGGTCAGCGTTTCCCGAATCCGCTTGGCGATAGACAGATGCGGGCGTAGCGCCAGCAGTCTGACCAGCAGCCAATGCATATGGACCGACGAGTGCCAATCGTAGCTGCCGTAAAAGACCGGATGCGCAACGGTGGGCGTGGACAGGTCCTCCTCGCTCACCATCAGATGGTCGACCTTGTACGGATACGGCCGCACGATATTCTCGAGCGCGACTTCCGCGAATCGGGTCGCGGTAGCATCGTCCAGTTGCGTGTGAGTCATCGTGCGGCGTGGATTTCAGCGGAACAGATCGCGTCGCCGCATCACGCAGGCGCCAGCCATTTCTCCACCAGCTTTACGAAGAACGTCGAGCCCACCGGCAGCAGTTCGTCGTTGAAATCGTAGCTGGGATTGTGAAGCATGCACGGTCCCATGCCGTGACCGGCCTCGCGGTGCGACCCCTCGCCGTTACCGATAAACAGATAGCAGCCGGGCTTTTCCTGCAGCATGAAGGAGAAATCTTCCGCGCCCATCGTCGGCTCGACATTCCCGTCGACATTCGATGCGCCAACCACCTCCGCGGCCACATCGATTGCAAACTGCGCCTCGGCGCTGTTGTTGATCGTCGGCGGATAGTTGCGATGAAATTCGAAATCGATGGTGCAATCGAATGCCTGGGCCACGGCGCGCGCCACTTCTTCCATGCGACGCTCGATCAGATCCAGCACAGGCACGGTGAAGGTGCGCACCGTGCCGCCGAGCCACGCTTCATTCGGCACGATATTTGTCGCATCGCCCGCGTGGAACTGCGTGACGGAAATGACAGCAGTGTCGATCGGGCGCTTGTTGCGCGTGATGATGCCTTGCAATGCCGACACGATCTGCGCGCCGGTAAAGACAGGATCGCAACCGTTGTGCGGCATGGCCGCGTGCGCGCCCTTGCCCCGCACCACGATCTTGAATTCGTTGCTCGACGCCATCAGCGGGCCGGCCGTTGTGCCGAAGGCTCCCACCGGCATGCCGGGCCAGTTGTGCATGCCGAAGACGGCGTCGCACGGAAAGCGCTCGAACAATCCGTCCTTGATCATCTCGCGCGCACCGCCGCCGCCTTCCTCGGCGGGCTGGAAAATCAGGTTCACGGTGCCGTCGAAGTTGCGGTGCTCGGCCAGATAGCGCGCGGCGCCGAGCAGCATGGCGGTATGTCCGTCATGACCGCAAGCATGCATCTTGCCGTCGTGCTGCGAACGATGGCCGAAGGTGTTGGCTTCCTGCAGCGGCAGCGCGTCCATATCGGCGCGCAGGCCGATGCTGCGCGATCCCTTGCCGTTGCGGATCACGCCGACGAGTCCCGTTGTGCCAAGCCCGCGATGGACTTCGATGCCCCACGATTCGAGGCTTTTCGCCACAAGATCGGCGGTGCGCTGTTCCTGGAAGCAGAGTTCGGGATGGGCGTGGATATCGCGGCGAAGGGTTCGGATTTCGGCTTGCGCCTGCAGGATTTCGGGGATGAGCTTCATGATGCCAGTCCGGGCAATTGGGGCATTGGAATATCGGGATCATACGACGGCTATCCATCGCGCGCCAAAACCCAGGCGTTGTCGATGGCGCGCGGCCAGGTCGGACGTGCACGGCCGCGCGCCGCCCCAGGCCGTTCGATGTCGCCACAATTCGCCGCAAGCCGCTCCAGCGCAGTCACCCTCCGCTACCCAGCCGCCACGCGCGACGCCCTTCCGCAGCTTGCCCTCGGGGGGCAATGTGTGTCGCGGCGCAGCATTGCGCGCCCTATTCTGCGCGGGTGGGTTTCCCCGCATGGCGGCCGACTGGCAGTGCTGGAACAGTTCATGCTTGAAGTGCCCGGCCTGCCGCGCGCTACGCTGCCTTGCGGAACGCCGCACCAAAATGCGGCCGAATCCGTTATGGCACCGGCGATAAACGCGGTTGATCCTAAACGTCATTTCAAGCATTCCCACAGGGAGAATCGCGCGATGTCCCTTCGTCACTTCAAGAAGGTTGTCGGCAAGACGGTGGGCGCCGTCCTGCTGACCGGTGTCCTCGGCCTAGGTCTGGCTGTGCCGGCGCATGCGGCGGATCTGAAGATCGCCATGAGTTCGCCGCCGACCTCGATGGATCCGCACTTCTACAACCTGTTCTCGAACATCAATGTGTCCGAGCACGTGTTCGATACGCTGATCAAGCTCGATCCGGACAGCCGTGTGATTCCTGGTCTGGCCGAATCGTGGAAGCTGGTGAACAACCTCACCTGGGAATTCAAGATCCGCAAGGGCGTGAAGTGGCATGACGGCACCGAACTGACCACCGAGGACATCGCGTGGTCGCTCGATCGTCCCGCCACGATCGTCAATAGTCCCGGCAAGTTCGATGTGTATACGAAGGCGATCATCAACAAGAAGATCATCGACAAGTACACGATCCAGCTGACCACCAATCAGCCGTATCCGCTGATGCTGAACGACCTGACATCGGTCTTCATGGTGCAGAAGAAAGCCACGCAAGGACTGTCTTCGGACGATTTCGCGCAGGGCAAGGGCATGATCGGCACGGGTCCCTTCAAGTTCGTCAGCTATGCGCGTGACGACCGGGTCGAGCTGGTCAGGAATCCCGACTACTGGGGGCCCAAGCCTGCGTGGGAGAAGGTGACGCTGCGCTTCATCCCGAATCCGGCCACGCGCCTGGCCGCGTTGCTGTCCGGCGATGTGCAGGCCATCGAGAACGTCCCGACGCCGGATCTGCCGAAAGTGCGCAACGATCCCAAGCTGTCGTTCTTCTCGAAGATTTCCCATCGCGTGATCTATCTGTACTTCGACACCAAGCGCGACAAGTCGCCGTTTGTCACGACGAAGGACGGCCAGCCGATGGACAAGAATCCGCTGAAGGATGCACGCGTGCGCATCGCCATCAGCACCGCCATCAATCGTCAGGGCATCAAGGATCGCCTGATGGAAGGCTTGTCCGAGCCGACCAACAACCTCGTCCCGCCGACGATGTTTGGCCACAATCCCGCGCTCAAGACGCTCAAGTACGACCCGGAAGCGGCCAAGAAAATGCTGGCCGATGCGGGCTATCCGAACGGTTTCGGCCTGACGCTGCATACGCCGAACAACCGCTACGTCAACGACGAGAAGATTGCCCAGGCGATCGCGCAGAACCTCACCCGTATCGGTATCAATACGAAGGTGGAGGGTATGCCGATGGCCACGTATTCGTCGAAGGCAATCCGCCACGAATGGTCGTTCGGGCTGGTCGGATGGGGCGCGCAGACCGGTGAAGTCAGTTCGCCGCTGCGTGCGTTGCTGGCGTGCGAGGACTCGAAGAAGGGCTTTGGCACCACCAACTGGGGCGAGTACTGCAATCCGAAGATGGACGCGGTGCTGGAAAAGGCGCTGGCCACGGTCGATGACAACGAGCGCTCCAAACTGCTGCAGGAGGCCACCGCCATCGCCATCCTGGACGGCGGCATCATCCCGGTCCATCATCAGGTCACTACGTGGGCCACGCAGAAGGGCATCACCTATGTGCCGCGCACGGACGAGCGTACCTACGCGCACAACTTCAAGCCGCAGTAAGCCAGCGGCAGTCAGCCGGCCCCGGGACGGGCTGGCCTTCAGGCAATGCGGCGCCGGGCGCGTCATGCGCCGGCTCCGGTATGATCGCGGCCCCGGCCCGGACGGCGGGTCGGGGCGAATCTTCCGCGACGTGCGCGTGGGATCGCGAACACGCCGACCGCCTTCGCGGCGGTCAGCGAAAGGATAGCGTCTGAAAAATGCTGGTCTTCATCATTCGGCGTCTGATGCAGAGCGTGGTTGTGCTGTTGGTCATGTCGCTGCTCGTGTTCCTCGGCGTCTTTGCCATCGGCAACCCGGTCGACATCCTGATCAGCCCGCAGGCGGATCAGGAAGACATCAAGCGCACCATCGCGGCGCTCGGCCTGGACAAGCCGCTCTGGGAGCAGTACTGGATATTCCTGCAAAACGCCCTGCACGGTAACCTCGGCACGTCGTTCGCGCATGGCACGCCGGCGCTCAAGCTGATCTTCGAGCGCATGCCGGCGACGATGGAACTGGCCGTCTGCGCCATCTTGCTGGCCATCGTGCTGGGCATTCCGCTCGGGCTTTGGGCCGGCCTGCGGCCGAATGGCGTGGCGGGCAAGACCATCATGACCGTGTCGATCCTGGGGTTCTCGCTGCCCACGTTCTGGGTGGGACTGATGCTGATCATGGTGTTTGCCGTGCAGCTTGGCTGGCTGCCGTCAAACGGACGAGGCGAGACCGTCAGCGTGCTGGGCGTGCCGCTGAGTTTTCTTACGGTCGACGGCATTCGCCACCTGATCCTGCCGGCCGTCACGTTGTCGCTGCTGAATATCGCGATGGTGATTCGCCTGACGCGCGCGGGCGCGCAGGAGGCCATGCTGCAGGACTACGTGAAGTTTGCCCGCGCCAAGGGCCTGTCCAACGCGCGCATCGTGGGCGTGCACGTACTCAAGAACATCCTGATTCCGATCGTCACCGTTATCGCGCTGCAGTTCGGTTCGATCATCGCGTTTGCCATCGTCACGGAGTCGATCTTCGCGTGGCCTGGCATGGGCAAACTGATCATCGACTCGATCCAGTTGCTGGACCGGCCCGTGATCGTCGCCTACCTGATGGTGATCGTGACGCTGTTCATCCTGATCAACCTCGTGGTGGACATCATTTACAGCATGCTCGATCCGCGCGTGCGCATCGCCGACAACAAGGGCTGAGCCATGAGCACTTCCACCGCATCGCAGGAAGCCGCCGCGCCGGCCAAGACAGTCAAGGAACAGACGCCATTCCGGCGCTTCGTCCGGCAGTTCTTCGAAAGCAGGCTCGCCGTGCTTGGGCTGGTCGTGCTGGTGGCGATCCTGCTGATTGCCATCTTTGCGCCGCTGATTTCGCCGCAGAATCCGTACGATCTGTCGACCATCAGCACGCTGGAGAACTTCCGCACACCGGGCGAGGTGGGCGACGATGGCGTGCGCTATCTGCTCGGCACCGACGAGCAGGGCCGCGACATGCTGTCGGCCGTCATGTATGGCCTGCGCATCAGCATCGGCGTGGGCGTGTTCAGTACCGTGGTGGCGCTGATTCTGGGCGCCACGCTCGGCCTGCTGGCCGGCTTCGTCGGCGGTCGCGTCGAAGCGTTCATCATGCGCGTGGCCGATCTGCAGCTGTCGTTTCCGCCCATCCTGCTGGCGTTGATTCTGCTGGCATTCCTGCGCCCCGGCATCGGCAATATCGTCATTGCCCTCGTCGCCGTGCAGTGGGCCTACTACGCGCGCACCACGCGCAGCGCCGCGCTGGTGGAACGCCGCAAGGAATACATCGAGGCGGCCACCTGTCTTGGTCTGCCGCCGCAGCGCATCATGTTTCGCCATCTGCTGCCCAATTGCCTGCCGCCGCTGATCGTGATCGCCGCGCTGCAGGTGGCCTCGGCGATCACGCTCGAGGCGACGCTGTCGTTCCTCGGCCTGGGCGTGCCGGTGACGGAGCCGTCGCTGGGCATGCTGATCGCCAACGGCCAGCAGTACATGCTGTCCGGCCGGTACTGGATCAGCTTCTTTCCCGGGATCGCGCTGGTGGTCACCATCGTCGCGATGAATCTCGTGGCCGATCAGTTGCGCGATGTGCTGAACCCGCGCTTGCAGACCCAGTAATCGCGGGCACGGAACGGAGCCAATATGACGCAGCCAACCCTGGTCGTCGAACATCTGAAGACGCAGTTCTTTACACGCGCTGGCGTGGCCAAGGCCGTGGACGACGTGTCGTTCACGGTGGGTCGCGGCGAGATCCTCGGTTTGGTCGGCGAATCGGGATCGGGCAAGTCGATGACCGGCTATTCGATCATGGGATTGATCGACGCACCGGGCAAGGTCGTGGATGGCCGTATCGCGCTGACCAGCCGCGACGGCGTGACGCGCGACCTGCGTGCGCTGACGCCTGCGCAACAGCGCGACGTGCGGGGCAATCGCGTGGCGATGATCTTCCAGGATCCGATGATGACGTTGAATCCGGTCCTGCGCATCGATACGCAAATGATGGAAGCAGTGCGCGCGCACGATAACGTCAGCAAGGCCGTCGCGCGCGAGCGCTCGCGCAATGCGCTGGCGCGCGTCGGGATTCCATCGCCGGACGAGCGGCTGCTGGCGTATCCGCATCAGTTTTCCGGCGGCATGCGGCAGCGCGTGGCGATCGCCATCGCCTTGCTCAACAAGCCCGACCTGATCATCGCCGACGAACCGACCACCGCGCTCGACGTGACCATCCAGGGCCAGATTCTTTACGAGATGCAAACGCTATGCCGTGAATCGGGGACGTCGCTGATCTGGATCACGCACGACCTGTCGGTGGTGGCGGGCCTGGCCGACAAGGTTTGTGTGATGTATGCCGGCAAGATCGTGGAGTCGGGCGATGTGCGCCAGGTGCTCGAACATCCGCAGCATCCCTACACGCACGGACTGATTGGTTCGGCGCCGTCGCGCAATCCGCGCGGCACGCCGCTGCGGCAGATTCCGGGCATGACGCCGTCGCTGCTGAACCTGCCCGGCGGCTGTTCGTTCCGTAATCGGTGTCCCTATGCGACGGACGTCTGCAAGACCGACCCGCCCCTGGAAATCTCCGCGGACGGTCGCCAGTTGCGCTGTTTCCATCCAGTGCATGTCCAGCAGGAGGCAGCATGAACGCCACGGTGATTGATACCGCCGCCGAACGCGCCGCGACCGCGCCGGCCGGGCAGACGGCCATGCCGCCCGCGCCCTTGCTCGAAATGCGCGGCGTCTCGAAGCGCTTCGTCAAGTCGCTCGACGTTGCCGCGAAGATCGCCAACGTGTTTGGCGCGAAGCAGCGCACCGAGGTGGTCCACGCGGTCGACAAGGTCGACCTGGCGATCCGTGCGGGCGAAGTGGTCGGACTGGTCGGGGAATCGGGCTGCGGCAAATCCACGCTGGGACGCATGGTGGTCGGCCTGCACACGCTGACCGAGGGCGAGCGCTTCTGGCGCGGCACCGATCTGGACCGGCTGCCGCCGGAGAAAAGACGCGAACGGCAACTGGCGATCCAGATGATTTTCCAGGACCCCTATGCGTCGCTGAATCCTCGGCTACGCGTGCTCGATATCGTCGGCGAGGCGCCGGTGGTCCACGGCATGGTCGAGAAGCGTGCGCAACAGGCGTATGTCGAGGACATGCTCGTGCGCGTCGGGATGGACCCGACCGTCCTGCGCCGTTTTCCTCACCAGTTTTCGGGCGGGCAGCGCGCGCGCATCGGCATCGCGCGGGCGCTGGCCGTCAAGCCGGAATTTCTGGTCTGCGACGAATCGGTCGCGGCGCTCGATGTATCGATCCAGGCGCAGGTGCTGAACCTGTTCATGCGGCTGCGCGAAGAGCTGGACCTGACCTACCTGTTCATCAGCCACGATCTCGGCGTGGTCAAGCACATCAGCGACCGCGTGGTGATCATGTACCTTGGACGCGTGGTGGAATCGGCGCCGACCGAGCAGGTATTCTCCGCGCCGAACCATCCTTATACGCAGGCGCTGCTGGCCGAAGCGCCCAAGCTGGAGGTGGGCAAGAAGACGTACGTCGCGATCAAGGGCGAAATCCCGTCGCCGCTCAATCCGCCGCCGGGCTGCCATTTCCACCCGCGCTGTCCGCATGCGATGCCGCGCTGCAAGATCGAACAGCCGCAGTTGCGGGAAATCGCGCCGCTGCGGTTTTCCGCGTGTCACCTGAACGACATGAGCTGAACCCGGCGCGCCCGCTCATTCCCTTTGCCGGGAACGAACGGGCGGGCTGGCTGCATATCACTCAGCGGATCACGACGCCGCGCGAGTTGATGATGGTCATCTCGACAAACTTCGAGCCGACGTGGTTGTCCGGACCGAACTGGACGATAAAGCCGCCGAGATCGACGTTGCGCATGCTTTCCATCGCGCTGACAAAGCGTTCGCGCGTGAGGTCCTTGCCGGTGCGGCGCAGTCCTTCGACAAACGCCTTGGCGGCGATGAAGCCCTCGATGCTGGCGTAGTCGAAGTCGTTCTGCTTGCCGGCAGCCTGCAGCAGCCGCAGATATTCGCGCACCACCGGCAGCGTGGCATTGCCCGGATGCGGCATCACCTGCGAAATGATCACGCCGCTGCCTTGCGGGCCCACTTCCTTGGCCAGCGCCTGCGTGCCGACAAACGACACGTTGTAGAACTGTCCGCTGTAGCCGCGGCGCAGCGCTTCCTTCACGAAGGCGCCAACGGTGCGGTAGGCGCTGATCATGACGATCGCATCGGGTTTGGCCTTCATGGCACCCTGCATCGCGTCGCCGATTTCAACCGTGTTGCGGATCACGTTTTCCTGTGCCACGAGCTGCACGCCGCTGTCCGCAGGCAGCGACTTGATCGCATGCTCGATCCCCGCGATGCCGGCGCGGCCATAGGCGTCGTCGTTGTAGACCACGGCGACGCGCTTCAGGCCGGTCGTGCGGATCTGGCGCACGATAGCGGCCGTTTCCTCGTCGTAGCCGGCGCGCACATGGAACACGTAGCGGCTCTGCGGCTGGCGGAGCGATTGGGCGCCGGTGAACGGGGCGAAGAACGGCACGCGCGCCTGGTTGATCATCGGCAACACCGCCTGGCTGGTGGGCGTGCCGACATAACCGAACAGCGCAAAAACGCGTTCTTCCTCGATCAGCTTTTTGGTGTTCTTGATCGCCTCGTCGGGCTCGTACATGTCGTCGAGCGCCTTGAGTTCGATCTTGCGGCCAAACACGCCGCCCTGGCCGTTGATGAAATCGAAGTAGAGGCGCGCGCCTGCGTTCATCTGCTCGCCCAGCACGGCCGTGGGGCCGGTCAGCGCAGCCGATTGGCCCAGTACGATGGTGTCGGCGGTAACGCCCGCTTCGCCTGCCGTCGTGTTGGCGGCCAGCGCGACGCCCGGCACGCCCGTCGCGGCCAGCGCGGCCGCCATCATCGCGCCGACCACTTGCCGGCGCTTGACCCCAGTTGTGAAACCCATGTGAATCCCCGTCAAAAATCCGTAAAACGTTTCTTGTTGCTTCTGTGCTGCTTTCGGACCGTGCGTCCCGATCCGGTCTGGCGCCGGTGCGGGGACCCCGGCCCGCAAGCCGGGCAGTGCGGCCGGGGCCGGACTGCGCCGGCACATCATAATCGAATACAATCGGACTCAAACACTTTCTCCCGGTCCGGCATGTTCGGCCGAGGCCGCTGCGCCACAGTCGGTTCAATGACCAGCGCGCGGGGCCATCCGCCCGCCTCCATGCCCGTACCGGGCGCCCCCCACAGCCCCATTGCCTGCCGATACCACCATGGCCACCCGCATTGTCCGTGCCGCCTGTCCCCACGATTGTCCCGATACCTGTGCGCTGCTCGTCACCGTCGAGGATGGCCGCGCCGTCAAGGTGGCGGGCGACCCGGAGCATCCCGGCACCCAGGGCGTGCTGTGCACCAAGGTGTCGCGCTATACCGAACGCACGTATCACCCGGATCGCCTGCTCACGCCGTTGCGCCGCGTCGGCAAGAAGGGCGAAGGCAAGTTCGAGCCGATCTCCTGGGACCAAGCGCTCGACGAGATCGCGCAGCGCCTGTCGGCCATCGCCGCGCGCAGCCCCGAGGCGATCGTGCCGTACAGCTACGCCGGCACGATGGGACTGGTGCAGGGCGAAAGCATGGCGGCGCGCTTTTTCCACAAGCTCGGCGCGTCGTTGCTCGATCGCACGATCTGCGCCAGCGCCGGCGCCACGGCGCTGCGCTACACCTACGGCGCAAGCGTCGGCATGGACATCGAGCATGTGGCCGATGCGAAGCTGATCCTCATCTGGGGCGGCAACCCGATTGCGTCGAACCTGCACTTCTGGACGCGCGCGCAGGAAGCCAAGCGCCGCGGCGCTACGCTGGTGGCGATCGATCCGTACCGTTCCCTGACGGCCGAAAAGTGCCACCGGCATATCGCGCCGATGCCCGGCACCGATGGCGCGCTGGCGTTGGCGATGATCCATATCCTGATCCGCGACGATCTGCTCGACCACGACTACATCGCGCAGCACACGATCGGATTCGACGCGCTGCGCGAGCGCGCGATGGAATTCCCGCCGGCGCGCGCGGCGCAGATCTGCGGCGTGGCCGTCGAGGATATCGAATGGCTCGCCGGTCTCTACGGACAGTTGGCGATCAAGGAACGCGAGCCCGTCGCCATTCGTCTCAACTACGGCGTGCAGCGCGTGCGCGGCGGCGGTCAGGCGGTACGCGCGGTGGCGTCGCTGCCGTCGCTGGTGGGCGCGTGGCGCCATGCTGCCGGCGGTCTGCAATTGTCGACGTCGGGTTTCTTTCCGGTCGATACCGCCGCGCTGCAACGCCCAGACCTGCTGCCGAGCTGGCCGAAGCTGCCGCGCACCGTCAACATGAGCACCATCGGCGACGCGCTGCTCGACGACGGCACTGGTGGCAACGGTCCCAAGATCGAGGCCGTGGTGGTCTACAACAGCAACCCGGTGGCCGTGGCGCCGGAATCGGTCAAGGTGGCGCAAGGGTTTGCGCGCGAGGACCTGTTTACGGTGGTGCTCGAACACTTCCGCACCGATACCGCGGACTATGCCGATATCGTGCTGCCCGCCACTACCCAGCTCGAACACATCGACGTGCACAAGGCCTACGGCCACACCTATTTCCTGGCCAACAACCAGTCGGTGGCGCCACTTGGCCAGGCGTTGCCGAACACCGAGATCTTTCGCCGCCTGGCTGCGCGCATGGGCTTCACCGATCCGTGCTTTGCCGATAGCGACGAAACCATCGCCGACCAGGCCATTCTTCGCAATGACAGCCGTGCCGAGGGCATCAGTTGGGATTCGCTGAAGGCGCGCGGCTGGCAGAAACTGAATATCGGCGCGGCGCCGTTTGCCCAGGGCGGCTTCCCGACGCCGTCGGGCAAGTGCGAGTTTTATTCGGCAGCGATGGCGCGCGATGGCCTTGATCCCGTGCCCGCCTATTTGCCGCCCTACGAAGCGCCGGCATCCGCGCCGGAACTGGCGGCACGCTACCCGCTGGCGATGATTTCCCCGCCCGCGCGCAACTTCCTGAACAGCTCGTTCGTCAATGTCGACAGCCTGCGCGCCACCGAAGGCGAACCGCATCTGGACATCCATCCGGCCGACGCCGCCGCGCGCGGCATCGTGCACGGCGATATGGTGCGCGCGTTCAATGATCGCGGCAGCATGCAGGCGCGCGCCCGCGTGACCGATCGCGCCCGCCAGGGGCTGGTTGTCGGTCTGTCGATCTGGTGGAAGAAGCTCGCGCCCGACGGCAAGAACGCCAACGAGCTGACCAGCCAGCGCCTGACCGACCTCGGCCGCGCGCCGGTGTTCTATGACTGCCTCGTGGAAGTGGAGGCGGTCCGGTCCGAGACGCTGGCGTCATGATCCGCAGGCCGCGCCGCCGACGCATGGCAGGCATCGTGGCGATGCTTGCCGCGGTTTTGCTGGCGGCCGGCTGCGATACGGTCGGCTACTACTACCAGTCGATCGGCGGACACCTTGGCGTGATGTCGCGCGCGCAGTCGCTTGACGACGCCATCGCGACGGCCAACGGCGCGCACGACGTCAAGCTGGCCAGCCGGCTGGAACTGGCGCGCCGCATCCGCGACTACGCCTCACGCGAACTGAAGCTGCCCGACAATGGCAGCTATCGGCGCTATGCCAATCTGCATCGGCCCTATGTGGTGTGGAGCGTGTTTGCCACGCCGGAGCTGTCGATGGAACTGCGCAAATGGTGCTTTCCGATCGTCGGCTGCATCA
Organism: Cupriavidus pauculus; assembly: GCF_008801835.1. Taxonomy (GTDB): domain Bacteria; phylum Pseudomonadota; class Gammaproteobacteria; order Burkholderiales; family Burkholderiaceae; genus Cupriavidus; species Cupriavidus pauculus. Next base: position 13,944 of record NZ_VZOW01000003.1, read on the forward strand.
CATACCGCGGCTACTACGACCAGAACGACGCGCAGCATTACGCCCAAAACCTGCGGCATGACGGTTTGGAAGCTTATGTCGCAGGCATTCCCGCCTATTCGACGCTCGGCTACTTTGACGATCCGCTGCTGAACACGTTCGTCTACCAGCCCGAGGGCGAGCTGGCGCGTCTGATCTTCCACGAGCTAGCGCATCAGGTGGTCTACGTGCGCAACGACACCGCGTTCAACGAGTCGTTTGCCACCGCCGTGGAAACGGCCGGCGTGCAGCGCTGGCTGGCACAGGACGGTTCGCCCGATGCACGGGCCAGCTACGCGATCTACGATGCCCGGCGTCGCCAGTTCCGCGCGATGCTGCTGAGCACGCGCGACAAGCTGGTGACGCTGTACAAGTCGCCGCTCGACGACGCGGCCAAGCGCGAGGGCAAGGCGCGCATCTTCGACGGCCTGCGTCACGACTATGCGGCGCTGAAGACGGAGTGGGGCGGCTACACCGGATACGATCGCTGGTTCGACCAGCCGCTGACCAACGCCCATCTGGCTGCCGTGGCCACGTATCAGCAATGGGTGCCCGCGTTCACGGCGCTGCTGGCGCAGTCGGGCGGCGACTGGGAAAAGTTTTATACGGCCGTACGCCGCATTGGCGACCTGCCGCCGGCCGAGCGCGACGCCGCGCTGCGCAGGCTGGCGCCGCCCGCCACCGAAGTGACGCCGCTGACTGCGCGCGGCGCCGACGCCGCGTCCGCCGCACCCCATCCCTGAACGCCCGGACGCGGGACTTTCCCCGATGGTGGCGCGCGCGCTGCGTGCGAGAATGGCGCCCATGTCGCACGCTCCCCGAAAAACAGGTCACCCGCCACGCGCCACCGAAGCCGCCACGCTGAGCGAAGACGGCCCGGCTCGCTCGCACGTTGCCGAGCGCCAGGAAGCGCGTCGGCGCCAGATCCTCGACACCGCCGCCCAGCTTTTCTACACCAAGGGCTATCCGGGCATGACGATGAACGACCTGTGCCGCGCGCTGGGCGTCACCAAGCCGGCGGTCTATTACTACTTTGCCGACAAGTACGAGATTTTCGACATCCTGTGCCGGGAGTCGGCGCAGACCTGCCTGCCGGTGATCCGCGAGACCGCCGATCCTTCGCTGCCGATTCGCGAGCGCCTGCACACATGCCTGCTCGAAATGGCGCGCCGCTGCGTGCGCTGCCATGTGGCCGCCGCGTTGAGCTTCCGCGACAACCAGTACCTGCAGCCCGAGACCGTGACCTGGCTCAATAGCATGGCGCGCGAGTTCTATCGCGATCTGTACGGGATGCTCGAAGAAGGCCGCGCCGCCGGCGTGTTTGCATTTGGCGATGCGCGCGTGACGGCGCATACGATCGGCGGGGTGGTCGGCTTCATGTACACGTGGCACGAGCCGGGACGTATGGATCCGGAGGCGCTGGCCCAGGAGCTCGCGCACAACATGATGAAGCTGGTGCTGCCGATCTGAGCCGCACGGAACGGCGGGCGCAGACGTTGCCCATGCGGCTGCGCGCCGCTCGCGGCCGACCCGACCTGGCGCGGAACGGTCAGGGTATTCCCTTGAAGCGCGCCGCGCGTGGCGCATAATCCACTGTTTCCGCCGAGAAATTCGTGGAGGACTTCGTCTAACAGGTTGTGCTCGGGCGGCACGCGCGTTTAGCATTCCCAAAAAATCGAACGATCATTCAGAAATTCAGGAGACGGTATGGAAAAGCTGTGGCTGAAACACTATCCGGCAGGCGTTCCCGCGGAAATCGACGCCAGCCAGTTCCGGTCGCTGGCCCAGTTGCTTGAGGAATCGTTCCATACCTACGCCGATCGCCGCGCGTTCATCTGCATGGACAAGGCCATCACCTATGGCGAACTGGACCAGCTTTCGCGCCAGTTTGCCGCGTGGCTGCAGTCGCGCGGGCTGCGGCCCGGCGCGCGCGTCGCGCTGATGATGCCCAATGTGCTGCAGTACCCCGTGGCCCTGGCTGCCGTGCTGCGCGCCGGCTATGTGGTGGTCAACGTCAATCCGCTGTACACGCCGCGCGAACTGGAACACCAGCTCAAGGACAGCGGCGCCGAGGCCATCGTCATTCTTGAGAATTTTGCCGCGACGTTACAGGCGGTGCTGCCCGCCACGCCGGTCAAGCATATCGTGGTGGCCAGCATGGGCGACATGCTGGGCGGCCTGAAGGGCGCCATCGTCAATTTCGTCGTGCGCAACGTCAAGAAGATGGTGCCGGCGTGGGAACTGCCCAACTGCGTGCGCTTCAACGACGTGCTGGCTGAAGGCCGGCGCATGGAACTGAAGCCGGTCACCACCGGCCCCGACGACATCGCGTTCCTGCAATACACGGGCGGTACCACGGGCGTGTCCAAGGGCGCGACGCTGCTGCACCGGAACATCGTCTCCAACGTTCTGCAGTCCGAAGCATGGATGCAGCCGGCGCTGGCCAAGGGCGCGCATATCGATCAGGTGATCACGATCACGGCGCTGCCGCTGTATCACATCTTCGCGCTCACGGTCTGCTGCCTGCTGGGCATGCGCAGCGGCGGCCTGAGCATCCTGATTCCCAATCCGCGCGATATTCCGGGCTTCATCAAGGAACTGCAGAAGTACAAGTTCAACATGTTCCCGGCGGTCAACACGCTGTACAACGCGCTGCTCAACCATCCCGATTTCAGCAAGGTCGATTGCTCGGGTTTGCGCGTGGCCAATGGCGGCGGCATGGCCGTGCAGGAAGCCGTGGCCAAGAACTGGCTGGCCAAGACCGGCTGCCCGATCATCGAGGGCTATGGCCTTTCCGAAACCTCGCCGTCGGCCACCTGCAACCCGACCGATACCGACGCGTTCTCGGGCACCATCGGCCTGCCGCTGCCTTCGACCGAAGTGTCGATCCGCGATGACGACGGCAAGGAACTGCCGCTCGGCCAGCCTGGCGAAATCTGCCTGCGGGGTCCGCAGGTCATGGCCGGCTACTGGAATCGCCCCGACGAGACGGCCAAGGTCATGACGCCCGACGGCTTCTTCAAGACCGGCGATATCGGCGTGATGGACGAGCGCGGCTACACCAAGATCGTCGACCGCAAGAAGGACATGATTCTGGTGTCGGGCTTCAACGTGTATCCGAACGAGGTGGAAGGCGTGGTGGCCGAATGCCCGGGCGTGCTGGAAGTGGCCGCGGTGGGCGTGCCCGACCAGCACTCGGGCGAGGTGGTGAAGCTGTTCGTGGTCAAGAAGGATCCAGCGCTGTCGGAAGCCGATGTGATCGCGTTCTGCAAGGACCGCCTGACCGGCTACAAGCGGCCGAAGTACGTCGAGTTCCGTACCGAATTGCCGAAGACCAATGTCGGCAAGATCCTGCGCCGCGAATTGCGCGACAGCCGCAAGGCGGCCTGACGGGACTTCAGCGTCTGGCGTCGCGCGCGCCCTCCGGCCCGTCGCGCAGGAGGGCGTACGCTAACCGCGTCGCCGATCGATTCAGCATTCGTTGGACGGCGCCATTTGCGGCTGCGTCGAGCCATCGGCATAAATCAGCCGCACGCACGTGCCCGCTTCCAGGCCTGGCGCCGCCGGGCCATTGACCTGTGCCACCGTGCCATCGAGTGTCTTGACCGTGTATTGGTACAGGTCTATCTGCGGCGCCGGTTGCTGACGGTTCAGCAGCCGCGTCAGGTCCACCGAAAATCCCATTCCCACACCGCCGCCTCCGCCTCCGCCGCCGGCCACTCCGCCAACGCCAACCCCATAGCCGCCATAGCTGCTGGCCTGCGGCACATCCACGCGCGACAGAAACGTTTTCCCGGTGACGCGGCCAAGCTTGATGGTGGCGTTGACCGGCGTGACCTGCGGGCCGGCCGGTGCGCTGCTGCATGCCGCCAGGGCGGTCAAGGCAACTGCGGTCACGGTGGCCAGGGCGGCCGCGCGGACTGCGCCGGCTGGCATGGGCCGCGGGCTAAATAGACGAAATGGACGATAGATCATGGCGTGGTCAGGCTGGTCTTCAGGCGGCCAAGCACGCGAAACAGCGTGCGTCGATCCGTTTCGGCAAGCCCTGCGAACAATTGTTCCACCCAGCTTTCATGCGCGCGCGCCATGCGCGAAAACGCCTCCCGCCCGGCCGGCGTCAACCGGATCAGAAAGGCGCGACGGTCGGTGGGCAGGGCTTCGCGCGTGACCAGGCCTTCCTGCTGCAACTGGTCGGTGATGCCCGTGACATTGCCGCCCGTTACCATCATGCGGCGCGACAGCTCGCCCATCTTGAGGCCTTCCGGGTGACGGTCGAGTTGCGACATCAGGTCGAAGCGCGGCAACGTGACGGCGAACTCCTGCCGCAGGCGCGAGCGGATGTCGCCTTCGATCAGCGTGGTGCAGGTCAGCAGGCGCAGCCAGAGTCGCAACGCCTCGTGGTCCGACTCGCCGGCGCTCGTTTCGAGATCGACCGGCGGGACATCGGCAGCACTGCCGGCGGCGGAAGGATTGGGCATCGTAATGGAGCAGGTTCGAACATTTGATGCCTCAAGTATATGCGCTGGCGGCGGCACCACCTTGTGGTTTGACGCTAGTCCACCTTGGCGCCCGAGTCCTTCACGACCTTGGCCCATTTGATGTGCTCCGCGCGAATGAACGCGGCGAACTGCTCGGGCGTGTTGCCGACCGGGTCCGCACCCTGGGCCATCAAGCGCTCGCGCACGGCGGGCGAGTTCAGGCTCTTGGAAACTTCCTGCTGGAGCCGGTTGATGATCTCTGGCGGCGTTCCCGCTGGCGCCAGCAGGCCAAACCACGAGCTGGCTTCGAAGGTGGGCAGGTTTGCCGCGGCGGCGACGGTCGGAATGCCCGGCAGCGCCGGCGACGGCTTGGCGCTCGTCACGGCCAGCGCCTTGAGCTTGCCGGACTTGATCAGTTGCATCGACGACGGCAGATTGTCGAACATCACCTGCATCGTGCCGCCGGTCAGATCGGTCAGCGCCGGACCGCTGCCGCGATACGGGAAGTGGACCATGAAGGTTTTGGTCTGCGTCTTGAACAGTTCGCCCGCCAGGTGGATCGACGTGCCGTTGCCGCTCGACGCCATGTTCAGCTTGCCCGGATTGGCACGGGCGTAGGCGATCAGGTCGTTGACGCTATTGATCTTGTTCTGCGCCGCGAAGGCGGGATTGACCACCAGCACGTTCGGCACCGACGCCACGGCGGTGATCGGCGCGAAATCCTTGATCGGGTCGAACGGCAGCTTGCCGTACAGCGACTGGTTGATGCCATGCGTACCAACCGTGCCCATCAACAGCGTGTAGCCGTCCGGCGCGGCCTTGGCCACGATGTCGGAGCCGATATTGCCGCCCGCGCCCGGCTTGTTGTCGACCACCACGTTCCATCCCGGCAGCTTCGATAGCTCGGCCGACACCGCGCGCGCCATGATGTCGGTGGTGCCGCCCGCGGGAAACGGCACGACCAGCCGGATCGGCCTGGCGGGATACGCGTCGCTGGCGTGGGCCGCCTGGATGGCCAGCGGGCTCAGCGCGAGCGACAGGAGCAGTGCGACGGTGCGTCGGCGGGGGTGATGCATGACAGGGTCTCCGAGGGATGGCGGCCGGTATTTCGGTCTGAGGGCATTCTAGTCGGGCGCGACATACTTCTTGGATGGGGTGAAGCCCTTAAGACATGGCTCACGCGCATGAAAAAAGGCGCCCGAAGGCGCCTTCAAAATCAGGACAAGTCGTGCCGCGGATCAGAACTTGTGGCGGATACCGACGGCCACGCCGATCTGGCTGTCCTTGCCTTGCTGCAGCGGGTAGCCGTTTGCAAAGCTCACTGCCGACGTGTCGAAGTTCAGGCCCGAGTTCTTCACGTAGCCAGCCGTCAGGTAGACGTCCGTGCGCTTCGAGAAGTTGTAGTCGGCCACGAAGCTGATCTGCCACGGGTTCTTGGGATTGTCGGCGGCAAACGCCGACGACGCACGCATCGTCTTCACGTCGTCGTAGAAGTACGCCAGCGTCAGGCCCAGCGGCGCCGTCACCTGATAGTTCAGGCCCAACCAGAAGTAGTTGTCGCGCAGCAGTTCGGCGCCCGCGTTGTCCGTGGTGCGGCCGTAGCGGTAGCCAGCCATCAGCTTGGCCGGGCCATACGTGTAGCTGCCGGCTGCGCCGATTTTGCGCGAACGGCCCGGTTGGCCGATCGTGATTGCCGGACGCCATTCGTCGTAGGCCACCGTCAGGCCCAGCGGACCGCTCAGGTAAAGCAGGCCCGCGCCGCCGCCGGCGTTGTTGTTGAAGTTGCCCGGCGTTTCACCGGCGCCCGAATTGGCGAGCGGCACCGGACCGATGGCTGCCACGCCCGTGCCGAAGCTCCAGTGCGCCTCGGCCGTGACCGGACCAACCACGGCCGTGTACTTGACGGTGTTGTCGGAGCGGAAGTTGGTGCCCAGCTGCGCCACCACCGGCTCATAAATCGTCGCGTAGCCGGTCGGCGAGAAGTTCGCGAACATGTCGAACATGGTCGTGTACTGGCGGCCGAACGTCACGCGGCCGTACGTATCGCTCTGCAAGCCGACGAATGCCTGACGACCGAACAGACGGCCGCCTTGCTGCGACCTGCCATCGTCAAGGCCGAAACCGCTTTCCAGCACGAACAGCGCCTTCAGGCCGCCGCCCAGGTCTTCGGTGCCACGCAGACCCCAGCGCGAACCGGACAAGCCGCCGCCGGTCTGCAGTCCGACGCGGCTGCCGCCGCCAGCCAGCGAGGGCGGGCGGCCGTTCGGGCCCCATGTGGCGGGATTGGTGTTGAAGCCGGGTGCCAGATTGTTGTTGTATTCGATCGGCAGGTCGACGACGCCGTACAGCGTCACGCTCGTCTGCGCATTTGCAGCAGTGGCAAATGCGCTCATCGCGGCAAGCGCGAGTAGCGATTTTTTCATGCTGGGTGATCTCCACTTAAGAATTATTAGTAGTTGAAGCTATGCGGAAGGACCTCCTGTCAGCCCTCTACATCCTTCCGTGCTTGACTTCCTTGGAAGCTGCCGATCACTCTAGCAAAAGCGAACTTCTTTTGACCCTCAGGTAAACGTCTTGTCTTGTTTTCACAACTCAGGGTTTTTGAGTACCCGGCCGTAGCGCCAGCGCGCTTTCGCCGCGGGCGTGGCCGACCTGCACAAAGCGGCGCAGGTACAATGCGGGAAATCCCGAGGCACGCTAGAGGCGGACCCCTACTCCAGAGTGGGGCATGCGCGCCGGGCGTTTGCCGCTTATTGACTGACACGCATGGATACGTTGATTCGAGAATTCGATGTCGCATTGCGCGCGATCGCCGGTGCCACGCGCGCCGGCCGAGCCAATCCCGCCGATCGGCTTGCCCCGGACACAGAAGGGATGAGCGCCGATGAGCGTCGCCACGTGGCCGGACTGATGCGCGTCAACCATGTCGGCGAGGTCTGCGCGCAGGCCCTGTACCAGGCGCAGAAGCTGACCGCGCGCAGCGCGCAGGTGCGCGCGCAAATGGATACCGCCGCGCAGGAAGAAGAAGACCATCTGGCCTGGTGCGCGGAGCGCCTGCGCGAACTGGGCTCGCGGCCGAGTCTGCTGAATCCGGTGTGGTACGCCGGCGCCTTTGCCATCGGCGTGCTGGCCGGCCGTGCGGGCGACCGCGTGAGCCTTGGCTTTGTGGCCGAGACCGAGCGCCAGGTCGAACATCATCTGAACGGACACCTCGATCGCCTGCCCGAAGCCGATGGACGGTCGCGCGCCATTCTGGAGCAGATGCGCGATGACGAAGTCCGCCACGGCGATGCCGCTCGCGCGGCCGGCGGGGTGCCGCTGCCCGGACCGGTGCGGGCGCTGATGCGCGTAGCGTCCAAAGTCATGACCTCCACCGCCTACCGCATCTGATATTGCGCGCTGCCATTTTCGGCATCGCGCCTCGCAGGTAAAAGCGGGCGTTGCCATTTCATGTCCCACGCGATTATCGGAAGACCGCGCCGCTTTATCGCGGCGGTCCGCCGAAATCGCCGCCAGCCCCCGTCCCGCCGAGGCTCAAAGCAAAACGTTGTATCCTTCACCACGGCGCGGAACTGATTGCAGACCGCGCTGTCGGCAGTATTCCCTCGCTGGTTCTCAGGTGGTTTCTCTGCTTTCTTCCCCAAGTTCTTCATTTCATTAGGGATTCACGTTTACGGTGCGTGAAGTTGGCGCGCTAAGTCTTTGTTCTGATTAAAAAAATCCCTTTTCTTGCCCCATGGCGAGCCTTGACCGGCCAAAACGCTTCCTCTAAAGTGGGAAATAGTGTGAGGAAGTGTATTTTTGTGTGATTAACACGACTGTGTCTGCGATCATTTGCGCGTGACGAGACGGTTTCACACGAGACGAATCGACATGCCAACGACGCCAGACGTCGGCGGTTACCGGGGGAACGAGCTTGTTTCAGGGAGCATCGGCGCTGTCGCTGGATGCCAAGGGGCGGATGTCCATTCCGGCCCGGTATCGCGAAGCGCTGCAAACGCAGGCCGAGGGCCGGGTGACGCTGACCAAGCACCCGGACGGCTGCCTGCTGCTCTTTCCCCGGCCAGAGTGGGAAGTCTTTCGCGGTCGCATTGCCGCACTGCCGATGGACGCCCACTGGTGGAAGCGGATTTTTCTCGGTAATGCCGCCGACGTGGATATGGATGGCGCCGGCCGCGTGCTGATTGCACCGGAATTGCGCAGCGCCGCCCTGCTGGACAAGGAAGTGATGCTGCTCGGCATGGGCAGCCATTTCGAAGTCTGGGATGCCGCCACGTATGCCGCCAAGGAGCAGGCTGCGATGGCGCAAGGCATGCCGGATGCATTGAAGAATTTCTCTTTCTGAAGAGGTCATGACCCCTACCGAAACGCCGGGGACCACCGCCCTGCGCCATCGCACCGTGTTGCTGGACGAGGCCGTCGAGGCGCTCGTCTGGCGGCCCGACGGCGCCTACGTGGACGGCACCTTCGGAAGAGGCGGTCACAGCCGGGCCGTCCTGGCGCGGCTGGGGCCGGCCGGCAGCCTCGTCGCCTTCGACAAGGATCCGGCAGCAATCGCAGAAGCGGGCACCATCAAGGATGCCCGCTTCTCCATTGAGCACGCGAGCTTTGCGGAAATGGGCGACCGTCTGCGCGATCGGGCCCCGGTGGCTGGTGTGCTGCTCGACCTGGGGATTAGCTCGCCCCAGATCGACGAGGCGGCGAGGGGATTTTCCTTTCGTTTCGAAGGCCCGCTGGACATGCGCATGGACACCACGCGCGGCGTCACCGCCGCCGAGTGGCTTGCACAAGCGGACGAGCACGACATTGCCAGGGTGATACGAGACTATGGGGAAGAACGGTTTGCTGTACAGATTGCAAAGGCGATTGTTGCTCGCCGGCGCGAATCCGACGATGGCGGCCCAATCGCCACTACTTCAGACCTTGCCGCGCTCGTGGCGAAAACCGTCAAGACACGCGAGAAGGGTCAGGACCCTGCGACCCGCACCTTTCAAGCTCTACGGATTCACATCAATCAAGAGCTTGCGGACCTCGAAAACGGCCTGAAGGCGGCGTACGACCTGCTCCAGCCGGGCGGGCGCCTGGTGGTGATCAGCTTTCACTCGCTCGAGGACCGCATCGTCAAGCGTTTCATGCAGGCGTACGCGAAGCCGGACCTGGACGCCGACCCGGCGCTGCGTCGCGCACCGCTGCGCGCGGCCGATCTGCCGCAGCCGACGATGAAACTGCTGGGCCGTTTCAAGCCCGGCGCCGAAGAAGTGGCTGAAAACCCGCGCGCCCGTTCCGCGGTGATGCGCGTGGCCGAAAAGCTTGGAGCCCGGACGGCATGAACCGCCTGACCTTCTTCCTCCTTGCCGCCCTGATGCTCTGTGCACTGTCGCTGGTCAGCGCGCAGCATCAGGCGCGCACGCTGTTCGTCGCGCTGGAGCGCGCGCAGTCGGAAGAAAAGCAGCTCGATGTCGATTGGTCGCGCCTGCAATACCAGCAGAGTTCGCTCAGCAAGAGCGCGCGGATTGCCGACGCGGCGCGCGCGCAGCTCAAGATGTCGCCGGCCGTCGCGGGCCGCACCCAGTACCTCCAGGGCGTGGTATTGCCCGACACGCCTCCCGATGCACAGCAACCCGCAGGGGGCGCAAGCAAATGAGCATGGCCCGCCCCACCCTGAACCGCGCCCGCGCAGCCGGCAAGCCGCGTGGCGAAGCGGCGCGTCCGCGCACCGGCCAGTTTTCGGCCAGCCCGGTGCTGGGCCTGCGCCTGCCGATGTGGCGCTCGAAGTTCGTGGTGTTCCTGATGTTCGCCGCGTTCCTGGCGCTGGCGGCGCGCGCCATGTGGATCCAGGGCCCGGGCAACCAGTTCTACGAGATGGAGGGCAAGAAGCGGTTCCAGCGCACGCTGGAATTGCCTGCCACGCGCGGCAAGATCCTCGACCGCAACGGACTCGTGCTGGCCACGAGCCTGCCCGTCAAGGCGATCTGGGCCGTGCCCGAGGATGTGCCCAACGACATCGAGCCGCAACGCATGCGCCAACTGGCCAAGCTGCTCGATTTGTCCGAAAAAGACCTGCGCGCCAAGCTTAACGAGGACAAGAGTTTCGTTTACCTGAAGCGCCAGGTGCTGCCGGACGCAGCCGACAAGATCGCCGCGCTCAAGGTCGAAGGTATTCACCAGACGCGCGAATACAAGCGCTTCTATCCGGAAGGCGAGGCGATGGCGCACATCGTCGGCTTTACCAATGTCGAGGACAAGGGCCAGGAAGGGGTGGAACTGGCCCGGGAAGCCGGGCTGGCCGGCCGTCCCGGCGCGCGCCAGGTGATCAAGGACCGGCTGGGCCGCGTGGTTGAGGACGTTGGCGTGCTCAAGACCCCGCGCGACGGCGAGGACATGCAGTTGTCGATCGACGCCAAGATCCAGTACCTCGCCTACAACGAGGTCAAGGCCGTGGTGGAGCGCAACAAGGCCAAGGCGGCCAGCGCCGTGGTGCTCGATGCGCAGACCGGCGAGGTGCTGGCGCTGGCCAACTGGCCCACCTACAACCCGAACGACCGCACCCGCCTGTCCGGCGAGCAACTGCGCAACCGCGTGCTGACCGATACCTTCGAGCCCGGATCGATGATGAAGCCGATCTCGATCGGCCTGGCGCTGCAGTTGGGGCGCGTGACGCCGTCCACGACCGTCGTCACGACCGGCAAGTACAACTTCGAGGGCGCGACGATTTCCGATACCCATAACTACGGCACGCTCACGGTGGGCGGCGTGATCCAGAAGTCGAGCAACATCGGCACGACAAAGATCGCGATGATGATGAAGCCGCAGGAAATGTGGGACATGTTCACCAGCGTCGGGCTTGGCCAGGCGCCGAAGATCGGCTTCCCGGGCGCCGTGGCCGGTCGCGTGCGGCCGTGGAAGAGCTGGCGTCCGATCGAGCAGGCCACGATGTCCTATGGCTACGGCTTGTCCGTGTCGCTGTTCCAGATCGCCCATGCCTATACGATCTTCGCGCACGATGGCGAACTGATCCCGGTGTCGATCTACAAGACCAACGGTCCGGTCACGGGCGAGCGCATCCTGTCGCCGACGGTGGCGCGCGAGGTGCGCGGCATGCTGGAAACCGTGACGGCGCCCGGCGGCACCGCGCCGGAAGCGCAGGTGATGGGATATCGCGTGGGCGGCAAGACCGGGACGGCGTACAAGCACGTCGGCCGCGGCTACGACCGCAGCAAGTATCGCGCATCGTTCATTGGCCTGGCGCCGATGTCGAATCCGCGCGTGATCGTCGCGGTCAGCGTCGACGAACCGACGGCCGGCAGCCACTACGGCGGCGCGGTGGCCGGACCGGTGTTTTCGGCGATCACCGGCGGCGCGCTGCGATCGCTGAACGTCCAGCCCGATTCGCCGATCCGCCAATTGATGGTGACCGACAAGGTGCCCGAGAGCGAGCCATGGAGCGCGACGCCATGACGGCCCAGCCGCTTCTGCCTCTCGAAGTCTCCGTCCAGGCCAGCAACGCGCTGGCCTGGCTGCATGCGCATGCGCCGGCCGGCGCAAAGTTGACCGGCGACACGCGCCGGCTGCAGCCGGGCGACGTCTTCTTCGCGTATGTGCTGGGCAACGAACGCCTGGCGACCGACGGCCGTCCGCACATCGACAAGGCGATCGCGGTCGGCGCCAGCGCGGTGATCTACGAAGCCGAGGGCTTCACGTGGACGCACGGTGACGGCGTACCCCATCTCGGCATCCCGCGCCTGCATGAGCTGGCCGGGCCGATCGCGGCGGGCTGGTATGGCATCGCCGCGCGCGGGCTCACGGTCACCGGCATCACCGGGACCAACGGCAAGACGTCGTGTGCCCAGTGGCTGGCGCGTCTGCTGCAGGCCACGGGCACGCCGTGCGCCACCATCGGCACGCTCGGCACCGGGTTTCCCGATGCGTTGCGGGCAACCGGCTTCACCACGCCGGACGCCGTGCAGTTGCAGGCCAGCCTTGCCGATCTGAACGACGCCGGCGCGCGCGCCATCGCCATGGAAGTTTCGTCGCACGGACTGGAGCAGGGCCGCGTGGCGGGCACCGGGTTTGCGGTCGCGGTGCTGACCAACCTGACACAGGACCACCTCGACTATCACGGCACGATGGCCGAATACGAGGCCGCCAAGGCGCGCCTCTTCAAATGGGACGGGCTGCGCGCCGCCGTGATCAATCGCGATGACGACATGGGTCGCCGTCTGCTCGATGGCAACGCGATGGCGGTCACCGCCGCGCAGGTCATCGAATATGGCATCGACGGCCGCGCCGGCGCCTCCGCCACGCGCGGACAGTGGCTGCGCGCCACGGGCGTACGCGCCACCGCTACCGGCACGGCCTTCCACGTCGACGGCAGCTTTGGCAGCGCGGACGTGACCACGCCGATGATCGGCGCTTTCAACGTGAGCAACCTGCTGGCCGTGCTCGGCGCCGCGCTGGCGCAGGGCGTGGCGTGGGACGCGGCCCTTGCTGCGCTGCGCACGCTCACGCCCGTCGATGGCCGCATGGAACTCTTCGGCGGCCACGATGCGCCGCTGGCCGTGGTCGATTACGCCCATACTCCGGATGCGCTGGCGCAGACGCTGGCCGCGCTGCGTCCCGTCACCGATGCGCGCCAGGGCAAGCTGTGGTGCGTGTTCGGCTGCGGTGGAGATCGCGATGCCACCAAGCGTCCGCTGATGGGCGGCGTGGCCGAGCGGCTGGCCGACGAAGTCGTGCTGACCAGCGACAACCCGCGCAGCGAAGACCCGCGCGACATCCTCGAACAGATCGCCGACGGCATGCAGGATCGCGGCCGGGTTCGCATGATCGAGGATCGCGCGGCCGCCATTCTCCACGCCATCAAGCACGCCGCCCCGGCCGATGTGGTGCTGGTGGCCGGCAAGGGCCACGAATCCACGCAGGAGATCCAGGGCCGCAAGCGTCCATTTTCGGACCGCGAGCACGTACGCCTGACCCTGGGCACGCGGGGGGTGTCGGCATGAACGGACACCACATGACCAATTTGCAGCAAGCCGCCGGCTGGATGGCCGGCGCGCGTATTTCCGGCGATCCGTCGTGCACGTTTTCACGCGTGCATACGGACAGCCGAACCGTCGAACCGGGCGACCTGTTCGTCGCCCTGAAGGGCGAACGTTTCGACGCCCACGATTTTCTGGCCGATGTGGTCGCGCGCGGCGCGGCCGCCGTGCTGGTGAGCCGCGATATCGACGCCGGCATTCCCGCCCTGATCGTGCCCGACACGCGGCTCGGCCTGGGCGAGCTGGCCGCGGGCTGGCGCCGCCAGTTTGCGCCGCCCACCGTGGCGGTGACTGGCAGCAACGGCAAGACCACGGTCAAGGAAATGATCGCGGCGATCTTCGCCGCCGCGGTTGGCGACGACGACCGGCTGGCCACTGGCGGCAACCTGAACAATGACATCGGCCTGCCGCTGACCGTGCTGCGCATGCGCGCGCACCATCGGCTGGCCGTGCTCGAGCTGGGCATGAACCATCCGGGCGAAACGGTTTATCTGGCCGCAATCGCCCAGCCCACCGTGGCCGTGATCACCAATGCGCAGCGCGAGCATCAGGAATTCATGGTCAGCGTGGAAGCCGTGGCGCAGGAGCACGCCAGCGCGCTGGCCGCATTGCCCGCCGACGGCGTGGCGGTGTTCCCGGTCGATGCCGAGAGCGGCGGCGCGCACGCCCGGATCTGGCGCGAGGCGGCTGGCGCGCGGCGCGTGCTGGCATTCGGCACCGATGCCTCGGCCGATGTGCGCGCCACGGTCTCGCTCGACGACGGCGTGCAGGTGCTGCACGTCACGGCGCCCGGGCAGACATTCGATTTGCGCTTGCAATTGCTGGGCATGCACAACGTGCGCAATGCGCTCGCCGCCACGGCGTGCGCGCTGGCGGCTGGCGTGGGCGTCGACGCGATCCAGCGCGGCATCGCAGGCTTCGCGGCGGTCAAGGGCCGCCTGCAGGTCAAGCACTCGCCGGCCGGCACGGTGGTGATCGACGATACGTACAACGCCAATCCCGATTCCATGCGCGCCGCCATCGACGTGCTGGCGGGGTTTGCCGCGCCGCGCGTGCTGGTGCTTGGCGACATGGGTGAGGTTGGCAACCAGGGGCCGGCGTTCCATGCCGAGATCGGCGAGTACGCGCGCCAGCACGGTATCGAGACGCTCTGGGCCACCGGTGAGCTGGCGCCGCATGCGGTGCAGGCCTTTGGCGCGGGCGCGCGTCATTTCGCTACGGCCGAAGGCCTGATGCAGGCGCTGCAGGAAGACAGGGAGAGCGTGGTGGCCGGTGCGGCCGCCGTGCTCGTGAAGGGGTCGCGCTTCATGCGCATGGAACGGATGGTCGCTGCGCTGGTCGCAACACCTTCCGCTCACTAACGAATAAGACAAACGATGTTATTGGCACTGGCCCAGTGGCTGCAAAACGATTACAGCTTCCTGCGGGTCGTCAACTATCTGACTTTCCGCGCGGTGATGGCCAACCTCACCGCGCTGGTGATCGGCCTGGGTTTCGGGCCGTGGGTGATCCGTCGCCTGACGGAGCTCAAGATCGGGCAGGCCGTGCGTACGATCGGTCCGCAGACCCATCTGGTCAAATCGGGCACGCCCACTATGGGCGGTGTGCTTGTGCTGATCTCGATCGCCATCTCCACGTTGCTGTGGTGTGACTGGGGCAACCGTTTCATCTGGGTGGTGCTGCTGGTCACCCTCGGCTATGGCGCGATCGGCTGGGTCGATGACTATCGCAAGGTCGTGTATCGCGATCCGCGCGGCATGTCGAGCCGCGAGAAATTTTTCTGGCAGACGCTGATCGGCTTGATCGCGGCGGTTTATCTGGCGTTCTCGGTGTCCGAGGCCAGCAACGTGCGGGTGTGGAGCCTGTTCCTCGGCTGGATCGAGGGCGGCATGTTTGCCGACGTGCCTTACAAGACCAACCTGATCGTTCCGTTCTTCAAGGAAATCAGCTACCCGCTGGGCGTGACCGGTTTCATCGTCCTCACGTACCTGGTCATCGTGGGATCGAGCAACGCGGTGAACCTGACCGATGGCCTCGACGGCCTGGTGATCATGCCCGTGGTGCTGGTGGGCGGCGGCCTCGGCGTATTCGCCTACGTGATGGGCAGTTCGGTCTACAGCAAGTACCTGCTGTTTCCCCATATCCCGGGGGCGGGCGAGCTGCTGATCTTCTGTTCCGCGATGGCGGGGGCCGGGCTGGCATTCCTTTGGTTCAACGCCCATCCGGCGCGCGTGTTCATGGGCGATGTCGGCGCACTGGCACTGGGCGGCGCGCTTGGCACCATCGCCGTGATCGTGCGCCAGGAAATCGTGCTGTTCGTGATGGGCGGCATTTTCGTGGTCGAAACGCTGTCGGTGATGCTGCAGGTCACGTGGTTCAAATTTACGAAGAAGCGCTATGGCGAGGGCCGGCGCTTGTTCCGCATGGCGCCGCTGCATCACCATTTTGAACTCGGCGGCTGGAAGGAAACGCAGGTCACCGTGCGCTTCTGGATCATCACCATGCTGCTCGTGTTGATCGGGCTGTCGTCGCTGAAACTGCGCTGAGCTGCGCGACATTGAATAACTGACGGACTCTGAAGGCAGGAAATCGAAGTGTTTGGCGTGTTGCAAAAACCTCATGTGCTGGTACTTGGCCTCGGCGAATCGGGGCTGGCCATGGCGCGTTGGTGCGGCCTGAACGGCTGCCGCGTGCGTGTGGCCGACACACGCGAGGCGCCCGCCAATCTTGCGCTGCTGCAGTCCGAGCTTGCCACCGCGCAGTTTGCCGGCGGCCCGTTTGCCGAAGGATTGCTCGACGACATCGGACTGGTGGCGATCAGCCCCGGCCTGTCGCCGCTCGAAGCCGGCACCAGCGCGCTGCTGGCAGCAGCGCGCGCGCGCGGCATCCCGGTCTGGGGCGAAATCGAACTGTTCGCGCAGGCGCTGGGCTATCTGGAGGCCACCTCGGGGTACGCGCCCGCCGTGCTGGCGATCACCGGCACCAACGGCAAGACCACCACCACCGCGCTGACCGGCCGGCTGATCGAGCGCGCCGGCAAGAGCGTCGGGGTGGCCGGCAATATCAGCCCGTCCGCGCTGGACAAGCTCTCGGCGTGCATCGCCAGCGCCACGCTGCCAGACGTGTGGGTGCTGGAACTGTCGAGCTTTCAGCTTGAATACACGTTTTCGCTGGCGCCGCATGCGGCGACGGTGCTCAATATCTCGCAGGATCACCTCGACTGGCACGGCAGCATGGAAGCCTATGCCGCCGCCAAGGCACGCATCTTCGGCCCGGCCGGCAAAGGTTGCGTGCAGGTACTGAATCGCCAGGACCGCCTCACGCTCGATATGGCGCGCCAGGGAGCGACGCTGGTCACGTTCGGCACCGATTTGCCTGAAACGCCGGGCAGCTACGGCGTCCTGCGCGAAGGCGGCATGCCGTGGATCGTACTGGCCGAGCCGGACACCGAATCCGACAGCGAACCGAAACCGCGCCGCCGCAAGAAGGACGAGGTCGTGGACCAGGCGGTGCCGGTACGGCACAAGCGCCTGATGCCGGCCGACGCCCTGCATATCCGCGGCATGCACAACGCCACCAACGCGATGGCCGCGCTGGCGCTGTGCCGCGCCATCGACCTGCCGATGAATGCGTTGCTGCACGGGCTGCGCGAGTACCGCGGCGAACCGCATCGCGTGGAATGGGTGGCGACGATCGACGAGGTCGAGTACTTCGACGACAGCAAGGGCACCAATGTCGGCGCGACCGTGGCCGCGCTGAACGGCCTGGACAAGCGCGTGGTGCTGATCGCCGGCGGAGAAGGCAAGGGACAGGATTTCTCGCCGCTGGCGGCACCGGTCGCGCAATATGCGCGCGCCGTGGTGCTGATCGGCAAGGACGCCGGTGCGATCCGCGCGGCGCTGGCTGGCTGCGATGCACCGATCGTCGACGCGCAGTCGCTCGATGAAGCGGTGGAGAAATCGGCCAGTCTGGCGCAAGCCGGCGATGTCGTACTGCTGTCGCCGGCTTGCGCCAGCCTCGACATGTTCCGCAACTATGTCCATCGCGCGCAGGTGTTCCGCGGCGCGGTGGAAGAACTGGCCCTGTCCCGGGGGATCATGCCATGAGCGAATCGCAGGTCAAGCGCAGCGGATTCATCGGCGCCACCATCGGCAACGCCTGGGGCGGATTGCGCGACGCCGTGTCGGGCGTCAAGCCGACCCGTTCGCGCATGATGGAATACGACCAGCCGCTGCTGTGGGTGGCGATCGTGCTGCTGACGTTTGGCCTGGTGATGGTCTACTCGGCTTCGATCGCGCTGCCCGATTCGCCGCGCTACGCCAACTACCGCGAGGCGCATTTCCTGGTGCGCCACGCCTTCGCGCTGTTCATCGGCCTGTCGATGGGCTTGGTGGCGTTCCAGATTCCGGTCAAGGTGTGGGGCAAATACGCGCCCAAGCTGTTCGTCATCTCGCTGATCCTGCTCGTCATCGTGCTGGTGCCGTTCGTCGGCAAGGGCGTGAACGGCGCCCGGCGCTGGATTCCGCTCGGCGTCATGAACTTCCAGCCGTCGGAACTGATGAAGCTGGCCGTGGTGCTCTACGCGGCCAACTACACGGTGCGCAAGCAGGAATGGATGCAGACGGTGTCCAAGGGTTTCCTGCCGATGGGCGTCGCGGTGGTGGTGGTTGGCATGCTGCTGCTGCTGGAGCCGGACATGGGCGCGTTCCTGGTGATCGCCGCCGTGGCCATGGGCATCCTGTTCCTGGGCGGCATCAACGGCAAGCTGTTTGCGGGCCTGGTGGGCGTGGCGGTGGGCGCGTTCGGCCTGCTGATCACCGCATCGCCGTGGCGTCGGGAGCGGATCTTTGCGTACCTCAATCCCTGGGAAGAGAGCAACGCCCTGGGCAAGGCCTATCAGCTTACCCACTCGCTGATCGCCTTCGGCCGCGGCGAATGGACGGGCGTCGGCCTGGGGGGCAGCATCGAAAAGCTGCACTACCTGCCCGAAGCCCACACCGACTTCATCCTCGCGGTGATCGGCGAGGAATTCGGGTTTGTCGGCGTGCTCGTGATGATCGTGCTGTTCTACTGGCTGGTGCGACGCTGCTTCAACATCGGCCGCACCGCGCTGCAGCTGGACCGCACGTTCGCCGGCCTGGTGGCCAAGGGCATGGGCGTGTGGATCGGCTGGCAGACCTTCATCAACATGGGCGTGAACCTGGGCCTGCTGCCGACCAAGGGCCTGACGCTGCCGCTGGTGAGCTACGGCGGCTCCGGCATCTTGATGAACTGCGTGGGCCTGGCCATTGTGCTGCGGATCGATTATGAAAATCGCGTGCTGATGCGCGGAGGGAAGGTATGACCGCAGCGCATCAGCACGCGATTTCGGCGAAGGCTAACTTCCTGCGCGAGCAGGAAGTTAAGCGCAGCGGCCGGAGCCAAAATCCTTTTTCGATGCGCGGAGGCAAGGTATGAGCGCGCGCACGCTGCTTGTCATGGCGGGCGGTACTGGCGGCCACGTGTTTCCGGGGCTGGCGGTGGCGCGCGCGTTGCGTGACGAAGGCTGGCGTGTGGTCTGGCTGGGAAATCGCGCGGGCATGGAAGCCACGCTGGTGCCAAAGCACGATATTCCGATGGAATACATCCAGTTTGGCGGACTGCGCGGCAAGGGCCTTGTGACCAAGCTGTTGTTGCCGCTGAACCTGTTGCGCGCGTTCTGGCAAAGCCTCGGTGCGCTGCGCCGCGTCAAACCGGACGTCGTGCTTGGCATGGGTGGATACATCACGTTCCCGGCGGGGATGATGGCGTCGCTGCTGGGCCGGCCGCTGGTGCTGCACGAACAGAACTCGATTGCCGGACTGGCCAACAAGGTGCTGGCGAAGGTCGCGGATCGCGTGCTCTGCGCGTTCCCCGATGCCCTGCCGCACAGCGAGTGGACTGGCAACCCGGTGCGCGCGGAACTGGCTGACATGCCGGCGCCCGAGTCGCGCTACGACCATCGCACCGGGCCGCTGCGGATTCTGGTGGTCGGCGGCAGTCTCGGCGCCGCAGCCTTGAACGACGTGGTGCCCAAGGCGCTGGCGAAGTTGCCCGAAGCGCAGCGGCCGTCGGTCAAACACCAGGCCGGCGCCAAGCAGATCGACCAACTGCGCGCCAACTATGCCGCCGCCGGCGTGGCCGGCGAGACGGTGCCGTTTATCGACGACATGGCGGCGGCCTATGCCGACGCCGATCTGGTGATCTGCCGCGCCGGCGCGATGACGGTGTCGGAAGTCGCCGCCGCGGGTGTGGCCGCGTTGTTCGTGCCGTTTCCTCACGCGGTGGACGATCACCAGACCACCAACGCAAAGTTCCTGTCGAAGCAGGGCGCGGCCCTGCTGGTGCCGCAAAACGAATTGAGTGCGGAAGGCCTGGCGAAAACCATCGCCGGCCTGTCGCGCGAGCAACTGAAGGACATGGCGCGCGCTGCGCGCAGCCTGGCCAAACCGGAGGCAACCCGGCGCGTCGCCGAGATTTGCCGCCAGATGGCGGGTGACAAGTGAAACGAATTCAATGAAGCATATCGTCAAGAACATCCACTTCGTAGGCATTGGCGGCGCCGGCATGAGCGGTATCGCCGAAGTCCTGCTGAACCTGGGCTACAAGGTCTCGGGCTCCGACATGGGCAGCAACGCTGCCACGCGGCGCCTGACCTCGCTCGGCGCCCGGGTGGCGCACGGGCACGACGCCGCCAACGTGGAAGGCGCCAACGCCGTGGTGGTGTCCACCGCGGTGACCAACGACAACCCCGAAGTGCTGGCCGCGCGCGCCAAGCGCATTCCCGTGGTGCCGCGCGCCGTGATGCTGGCCGAACTGATGCGCCTGAAGCAGGGCGTCGCCATCGCCGGCACGCACGGCAAGACCACCACCACGAGCCTGGTGGCGTCCGTGCTGGCCGAAGGCGGGCTCGATCCGACCTTCGTGATCGGCGGCCGCCTCAATTCCGCGGGCGCGAATGCGCGCCTGGGCACTGGCGACTTTATCGTGGCCGAAGCCGATGAATCGGACGCGTCGTTCCTGAACCTGTTTCCGGTGATGGAAGTCATCACCAACATCGACGCCGACCACATGGACACCTACGGGCACGACTTTGCCCGTCTGAAGCAGGCGTTCGTGGAGTTCACGCAGCGTCTGCCGTTCTACGGCATTGCCGTGCTGTGCGTCGACGATCCGAACGTGCGCGAGATCCTGCCGTTCGTCTCCAAGCCAGTGGTGCGCTACGGCTTTGCCGAAGACGCGCAGATCCGCGCGATTAATGCGCGCGCCGTCGATGGCCAGATGCATTTCACCGTGCTGCGTCAGCTGAACGGCCATGCCGAGCCGCCGCTCGACATCGTGCTGAACCTGCCCGGCCTGCACAACGTGCAGAACGCGCTCGCAGCCATCGCCATCGCCACCGAACTCGAAGTGCCGGACGCATCGATCGTCAAGGCGCTGCGCGAGTTCCACGGCGTGGGCCGCCGCTTCCAGCGCTATGGCGAGGTGGCAACGCCCGACGGCACCGGCACGTTCACGCTGGTGGACGACTACGGCCACCATCCCGTCGAAATGGCCGCCACACTGGCCGCCGCGCGCGGCGCTTTCCCGGACCGCCGGCTGGTGCTGGCGTTCCAGCCGCACCGCTTTACGCGCACGCGCGACTGCTTCGAGGATTTCGTCAAGGTACTGGGCACGGTGGACGCGCTGCTGCTGGCCGAAGTCTATGCCGCGGGCGAGGCGCCCATCGTGGCCGCGGACGGCCGGGCGTTGACCCGGGCGCTGCGCGTGGCCAACAAGGTAGAACCCGTTTTTGTCGAGCAGATCGAAGATATGCCGCAGTCGATTCTGAATGCCGTGCGACCTGGCGATGTGGTCGTGACAATGGGCGCCGGTACGATCGGCGCCGTCCCGGGACAGCTGGTCTCGCATCAGACGGGAGGTCAGCAATGAGCTTCGTGGCCCATCCCAATATCGATCCGAAATCGCTGGGCAAGGTTGGCGTGCTGCTGGGCGGCCGCTCCGCCGAGCGCGAGATCTCTCTGATGTCAGGCAACGGCGTGCTGGCCGCGTTGAAGTCGCGCGGCGTCGACGCACATCCGTTCGATCCGGCGCTGCAGTCCGTCGCCGAGCTCGCCGCGGCGAAGTTCGACCGCGTATTCATCGCGCTGCACGGCCGCTATGGCGAGGACGGCACGATGCAGGGGCTGCTCGAACAACTGGGCGTGCCGTACACCGGCAGCGGCGTGCTGGCGTCCGCGCTGGCCATGGACAAGCAGGCTACCAAGCGCTTGTGGACCACGCACGGCCTGGCCACGCCGCGCTTTGCGATGTTGCAGGCGGACACCGATTTCGACAGCGTGGTGCGCGACCTGGGGCTGCCGCTGATCGTTAAGCCGGCGCGCGAAGGGTCCTCGATCGGCCTGACCAAGGTCACCGCCGCAGACCAGATGCGCGAGGCATTCGAGAAGGCGGCAGCGCTCGATGCGGACGTCATCGCCGAGACGTTTATCGACGGCGCGGAGCTGACTTGCCCGGTTGTGGGCGAGGGCGCAACCGCCGAAGCGCTACCGGTCATCAAAATTGTCGCGCCCGAGTCGAACTACGACTATCAAAATAAGTACTTTACTGACGATACCCAATACCTGTGCCCCTCGACTTTGCCCGAAGCACTTGAGAACGAAGTGCGCGCGCTGGCCGTCGAAGCATTCCGCGTGCTGGGTTGCCGGGGCTGGGCCCGCGCGGACGTGATGCTGACGCGCGACGGCAAGCCCTATTTGCTCGAAATGAATACGTCGCCTGGCATGACCGGCCATTCGCTGGTGCCGATGGCCGCGCGCGCGCAGGGCATCAGCTATGAGGACTTCGTCATGCAGGTGCTTGCGCTCGCCACGCTGGACCTGCATCCGAACGAGCACTGGAAACCCGAATAACCGCATTACCAACCGGCTTATCGCCTGACCGAAAACCATGTGGCAAAACGCGCGCCTGCTTAACCTGATCGCCTCAGCGCTTTACGCGCTGGTGGCGCTCATGGCGCTTGGCGCTGGCCTGTTGTGGCTGGCGCAACGGCCAGTGTTTGCCATCACCCACGTGGAACTGACAGCGATGGGCGGCGGGCCGCTGCGCCATGTGAACGCGCCGAGCGTACGTGCCAATGCGCTGGGCAAGCTGTCGGGCAATTTCTTCACGCTCGACCTCAATACCGCGCGGCAGGCGTTCGAATCGGTGCCCTGGGTGCGCCATGCGAGCGTGCGGCGCGAGTGGCCCAATGGTCTGGCGGTGCAGGTCGAGGAACACGAGGCGCTGGGCACCTGGGGCAATGCGGACAGCGGCCGGCTGATCAACACCTACGGCGAAGTGTTTGTCGCCAATACCGCCGAAGCCGAGGAAGACGCGCAACTGCTGGCGCTGGATGGCCCGCCCGAGAGCGAGGAGGACGTCGTCGAGAAGCTCGAGACCATGCGCGACTGGTTCAAGCCGCTGAAGCTCGAACCGCTCGCGGTGGCCCTGTCGGGCCGCTATGCGTGGCGCGCCAAGCTGTCCAACGGCATGGTGGTCGAATTTGGCCGCGAGCAGAACGACGAGGACCGCGCGGCCATGGAAGCGCGGGTCAAGCGTTTCGTGGCGTCGTGGCCGCAGCTCACTGAGCAGTGGGGCAAGCAGATCGACTATGCAGATCTGCGCTACCCGAACGGCTTTGCGATCCGCACGGCCAGCGTGCGCTTTTTGACGGATGCACAGGCGGCCGCCGCGGCCAAGGCAGCCGCCAAGGCGGCAGCCCCCCAGGCGGCTTCGGCCGGTAACACCAATAACAATCCGACGCGACTCAAGAGTAAGAACGCGGAGAAAACTCGATGAGCAAGGAATACAAGGACCTGTTGGTCGGTCTCGACATTGGCACCTCCAAGGTGGCCGCGGTGGTGGCGGAATTGCGCCCCGACGGCAGCTACGAGGTGATCGGGATGGGCCAGTCCGAGTCCAAGGGTTTGAAGAAGGGGGTCGTGGTCAACATCGAAGCCACCGTTCAGTCGATCCAGCGCGCGCTGGAAGAGGCCGAACTGATGGCCGATTGCAAGATCGCCGAGGTCTTCACCGGTATCGCCGGCAGCCATATCCGCAGCTTCAATTCCAGCGGCATGGTGGCGATCAAGGACAAGGAGGTCACGCAAACCGACGTGGCGCGCGTGATCGAGACCGCCAAGGCGGTGAACATCCCGACGGACCAGCAGATCCTGCACATCCTGACGCAGGAATTCATCATCGACGGCCAGGAAGATGTGCGCGAGCCGATCGGCATGAGCGGCATCCGCCTGGAAGTGAAGGTGCATATCGTGACCGGCGCGGTCAGCGCGGCGCAGAACATCGTCAAGTGCGTGCGCCGTTGCGGCCTGGAAGTGCATGACCTGATCCTGCAGCCGCTGGCGTCAAGCCTGGCGGTGCTGACCGAAGACGAGAAGGAACTGGGCGTGGTGCTGGTCGATATCGGCGGCGGCACGACCGACATCGCGATCTTCAGCGAGGGCGCGATCCGGCACACGGCCGTGATCCCCATTGCCGGCGACCAGATCACCAACGACATCGCCATGGCGCTGCGCACGCCGACGCCCGACGCCGAGGACATCAAGATGCAGTACGGCATCGCCAAGCAGGCCATCGCCGATCCGGAAGACATGATCGAGGTGCCCGGCGTTGGCGACCGCGGCACCCGCACGTTGAGCCGCCAGGCGCTGGCGGCCGTGATCGAGCCGCGTATCGAGGAGCTCTATTCGCTGGTGCACCAGGTGGTGCGCGAGTCCGGCTACGAAGAACTGTTGTCGTCGGGCGTGGTGATCACCGGCGGCACGGCGATGATGCCCGGCATGGTGGAACTGGGCGAGGACATCTTCCTGAAGCCTGTGCGCGTGGGCGTGCCCGAATACCGCGGCAATCTGCACGAAGTGGTGAAGAGCCCGCGCTATTCGACCGTGATGGGACTGCTGCAGGAAGGTTGCGTACAACGCATGCGGGGCCGCAAGGTGGCCGTGCAGAGCGGGCAGGTCAAGCAGGTGTGGACACGCATGAAGGAATGGTTTGTCGGCAACTTCTGATGCCGATGCGTGTCAGGAAAGTTTCCGCGTTTCGATCCACCGCATGGAGCGATACGGGTCGCGGCGCATCGAGCAAGGTTGTTCCAGTTTTTTTGGCTAGTGGTTCTTTGAAGGTTTCTTGTTCAGGAACCAAGGGTTGCGGCGGGGAGGCCGCAGCGTTTGGGGACTGATTTTTCTCGGAGGCAGTGATGGACTTTGACATGATCGAAACGGAGATTCAGGACGGCACCATCATCAAGGTGGTGGGCGTGGGCGGTGCTGGCGGCAATGCCGTGCAGCACATGATCAGCCGCGGTGTGCAGGGTGTGGAGTTCATTTGCATGAACACCGATGCCCAGGCGCTGAAGCGGTCGACGGCTTCGCGCGTTCTGCAACTCGGCAATTCGGGTCTGGGCGCCGGCGCCAAGCCGGAAGTGGGTCGCAATTGCGCAGAGCAGGCACGCGAGCAGATCGCCGATGCGCTGCGCGGCGCGCACATGGTTTTCATCACTGCCGGCATGGGCGGCGGCACCGGTACGGGCGCGGCCCCGATCGTGGCGCAGGTGGCCAAGGAGATGGGCATCCTGACCGTCGGCGTGGTCAGCAAGCCGTTCGACTTCGAAGGCGCACGCCGCGCCAAGGTTGCCGAACATGGTTCGGGCGAACTGGAATCGTCGGTCGATTCGCTGATCGTTGTGCTCAACGAGAAGCTGTTCGAAGTGATGGGCGACGATGCCGAGATGGACAAGTGCTTCCAGTGCGCCGACGACGTGCTGCATAACGCGGTGGCCGGCATCGCCGAAATCATCAATGTCGACGGTCTGGTGAACGTCGACTTCGAAGACGTGAAGACGGTGATGGGCGAGCAGGGCAAGGCGATGATGGGCACGGCAACCGTGTCCGGCGTCGACCGCGCCCGTCTGGCCGCGGAACAGGCAGTGGCCAGCCCGCTGCTGGAAGGCGTTGATCTGTCCGGTGCGCGCGGCGTGCTGGTCAACATCACGGCAAGCCGCTCGCTCAAGCTGTCGGAAACCAAGGAAGTCATGAACACGATCCGCAGCTATGCCGCGGAAGACGCGACCGTGATTTTCGGTACGGTGTACGACGATTCGATGGGCGACGCGCTGCGCGTGACGGTGGTGGCGACCGGCCTGGGCCGTTCGGCCAAGAAGCAGCAGCCGATGACGTTGCTCAAGACCGGTACGGACAATATCCCCGTGCAGATGATGGCTGGCCTGACCGCCGCGCCGTCGCATGCGTCGCCGGACTACAGCAACCTGGATACGCCCGCCGTGTGGCGCAGCTCGCGTGAGTCGGCATCGGCCCACGTGGCAGCACTGCAGGAAAAGGGCGTGGATACGTACGACATTCCGGCCTTCCTGCGCAAGCAGGCAGACTGAGTTGGCCTCCGGCAGGGCGGCGGCAGTGGCCGTGCGCCTGGCAGGTTGTCGGCGGTCCTTCCCGCGTCGCCCGAGCGCTCCCTATCCGCTCGACGATCGCCTGGACTGACGCAACTCGTCAGCGCGCCCGGCTGCGCCGCACCCGCGCCGCATGTCGTCCATCGCATCCCGTTGCCGGGAAAGGCGGGCCATCGGCCGCCTCCCCGGACTGCTTTCCCGCGCACCGGCGGCGGGATGCCATCGTCCGCGCGGCGCGTCCAACCGACGCGCCGCGCGGCCTTTTCAGCAAGGTGTTTCCCCTGCACCTGGAGCGCGCCATGGCGCTTCACGCTTGGTGGATGATCGCATCCGCCCCTATGATGCAGGCAGGGTTTTCCCCACAGGATCGAATACCATGATCGCCGTTGGCCAACGCGTCCCGGACGCGACGTTGTACGAATTTTTCGAAACCGAGTCCGGCGGCTGCGCGCTGGGACCCAACGCCTTTTCCGTGGCTGAGCTGGTCAAGGGCAAGAAAATCGTGGTGTTTGGCCTGCCCGGCGCATTCACGCCGACCTGCTCGGCCAAGCATGTTCCGGGATTCGTCCAGGCGCACGACCAACTGCGCGCGGCCGGCGTGGATGAAGTATGGTGTCATGCGGTCAACGACGCCTTCGTCATGGGCGCGTGGGCACGCGATCAACAGACTGGCGACAAGGTCCGGATGATGGCCGACGGCGCGGCGCAATGGGCCAGGGCGCTGGGCGTCGATCAGGATCTGAGCCAGCGCGGACTAGGCGTTCGCGCAAAGCGCTACGCGATGATCGTCGAGGACGGCGTGGTGAAACATCTGGCCGTCGAAGCGCCCGGTGAATTCAAGGTCAGCAGCGTGGAAGCTGTATTGGAAGCGTTGCGCTCCTGATACGAACACGCAAATATTGTGGCGTTTAGTTATCTTTGACGGCGTTGCCTAACACTCGGAAACAATGTGGTGCATCGCAATATACCGAGTGATGGTAGTATCGCATTATTAGAATTTACGCCCAATAGCTTTTTATAATAGTTGAGGCCGTCATGCTCAAACAGCGCACTATCAAATCCCTGGTGAAGACGGTTGGCATTGGTTTGCACTCGGGTCGAAAAGTGACGCTGTCGCTGAGGCCCGCTCCCGCCGATGCCGGCATCGTCTTTACCCGCGTCGACCTGCCCGAGCCGGTGGAAATCCCGGTGGCCGCGTCGGCAATCGGCGATACCCGCCTGGCTTCGGTGCTGCAGAAGAATGGTGCACGTGTCTCCACCGTGGAGCACTTAATGTCGGCTTGCGCCGGGCTTGGCATCGACAATCTTTATGTGGACGTCGATGCCGAGGAAATCCCGATCATGGACGGCAGTGCCGCCTCGTTCGTGTTCCTGCTGCAATCGGCCGGTATCGAAGAGCAATCGGCCGCCAAGCGCTTCATCCGCGTGAAGAAAGCCGTGGAAGTCCGCGAAGGCGACAAGCTGGCGCGGCTGGAGCCGTTCTTTGGCTTCAAGCTCGCCTTTACGATTGACTTCCGTCATCCCGCAGTCGACAAGACTGGGCAGACGTTTTCGATCGACTTCGCCGACACGAGCTACGTGCGCGAGATCGCCCGCGCCCGCACCTTCGGTTTTGCCCATGAGGTGGAAGCGTTGCGCGAGATGGGCCTGGCGCGCGGCGGCAGCCTGGACAATGCCATCGTGCTCGACGAGCACCGCATGCTCAACAATGAGGAACTGCGCTACGGCGACGAGTTCGTCCGCCACAAGATCCTGGATGCTATCGGCGACCTGTACGTGGTCGGCCATCCGCTGATCGGTTCGTATATTGCGCACAAGTCGGGCCACGGCCTGAACAACCAACTGTTGCGCGCGCTGCTGGCGGACCAGGAAGCCTATGAGTTTGTGACCTTCGATAAGGTCGAGGAAGCACCGACCGCTTTCCTGCCGCAGGTGCAGCCAGCCTTCGCCTGACCGCCGCCCGGCCTTCGGGCTGCTGCAAGAAAAAAACCCCGCAATCGTAAGAATGCGGGGTTTTTGCTTGGGAGAGCCCGACTTTGCGTGGGCCAGGGCGTGCGATGTCGACGCCGGTCTAGCGGTGCCGCGACAGCAGCGTCTGCAGCGCGTCCTTCAGCGGCGATTCGGGCAGGCTGCGCGCCAGCGCGTCCATGCTCTGCAGGCCGTTAGAGGGAATATTTGCGGTGCGCGGCTTGCGCTCGACGGGGCCGACGTCCCAATCGGCGCGCCCAACCTCCGGTTGTACCCGCACACGGATTGCAGTAACCTGCGAGCCGCGTTGCTGCAGCCTTGAAAGCAAGGTCGGCACCACTTGCCGGACGCGCGCGGCCGCCGCGCCATGTGCGGCCAGCAACAGCAAAGTCTGCTCCGCCTGAGGTCCCCGGGTGTCGGTCTTCACGCCTGCCACGGCAATGCCGGCCCGCATGCCCGGCGGCAGCAGCGACAGTACTTCCGCCTCCAGCGATGCCAGTTGCCGCGCCGTCTGCATCAGCGCCGAAACCGGCCCGGCCTTCGTCAGCCAGTCATTGAGCGGCTTGGCGGCGGGTGTCTGGAGGGCATGGTGAGTGAACAAGCGCATGCGCGCATTCTAGCGCGCAATCCTCGCTGTCCGGGCGCGGGGACGTGATGGCCGCATGCGCGTCGGCGCCAACTGGCGCCGATCCTGGGGGATTGGGGCAAGTCTCATGCAAATCATCGTTCTGCATCCGCGCGCACCGCGGGTGTTCCGCATGCAATTGACGCGGACACGCGTCGCGCTGCTAGGTCTCGCGCTGTGCCTTCTGGTGGCCGCTGCGTCGTCTGGCCTGACGTGGCTGTTGACCCGTCACAACGCCGCCCCGCAGATTGCCCGCCAGGCGCATGACAACGCATATCTGCGCGAAAACCTTGCGGTGCTGGCCGCGCGCGTGGGCGAGTTGCAGGCGCAGATGGTGCGGCTCGACGCCCTCGGCGAGCGCGTCTCGGGCCTCGCCGGCATTTCGCCGCAGGATTTCGATTTCAGCCGGCTGCCTGCGCGCGGAGGGCCCGCCAGCCCGGCGCTGTCCCGCGAATTGACGCTGCCCGAATTGCGCGCCGAACTGACGCGGCTGGGCGAGCAGGCCGGACACCGCACCGACTATTTCGATGTCATCGAGACGGCTCTGATGGATCGCCAGATGCGCGAGCGGCGCCAGCCGAACGTTGTCCCGGTGGCGACGGGCTACGATGGATCGAGCTTCGGTGCGCGCATCGACCCGTTCACCGGACGGCGCTCCCAGCATGAGGGTGTGGATTTTGTGGCGCCGTCGGGCACGCCGATTCTTGCCGCGGCCGGCGGCGTGGTGGTGGCCGCGGAATGGCACCCCGAGTACGGCAACATGATCGATATCGAGCACGGCGACGGCATCAAGACGCGCTACGCCCACCTGTCGAAATCGTTGGTGAAAGTGGGCGATCTGTTACGTCCCGGGCAAATGATCGGGCGCGTCGGCAGCACTGGCCGTTCGACCGGCGCCCATCTCCATTTCGAGGTCCATGTGAACGGCATGCCACGCAATCCCGCGACTTTCCTGCGCGCCGCAACCCCGGCGCCGCTCGCGCTGGCGCCGGTCGCCACGGACCGCACCGCCATCCGCTGAGCCGCTGGGCCGTTGGGCCGTCCCTTCGGCGGCGGGCGCCCGGAACATTGAAGATCTTGCCATTGTCCCAACCTGCTGGATTTGCAACTCGGCACTACGGCGAGGCTGTTGCACCTGTGCAGATTCTGTGCTGGCAACAGGTCGGGCCAGCTCATCGGCACATGATAAACTCGGCGTTTCGCGCCAATCTACCCATTCCTCACGCGTGGCCGCACGGTTTCCTACCGGGCGTTCAGGCAGGTGAAAGCACTCGATGATCACGGGCCTTCTCAAGAAAGTCTTCGGCAGCCGCAACGAACGGCTGATCAAACAATATCGGCGCACGGTTGCGCAGATCAACGCGCTGGAGCCGAAGTTCGAAACGCTTTCGGACGACGAACTGCGCGGCATGACCGAGACGTTCCGCCAGCGCCACGCCGGCGGCGAATCGCTCGAGTCGTTGCTGCCCGAAGCATTTGCCGTTTGCCGCGAGGCCAGCAAGCGCGTCATGAAGATGCGCCACTTCGACATGCAGCTGATCGGCGGCATGGTGCTGAACGACAACAAGATTGCCGAAATGCGCACCGGCGAAGGCAAGACGCTGACCGCCACGCTGCCCGTCTATCTCAATGCGCTGACCGGCAAGGGCGTGCATGTGGTGACGGTCAACGATTACCTGGCCCAGCGCGACGCCGAATGGATGGGACGCCTGTACAACTTCCTGGGTCTGTCGGTGGGCGTGAACCTGTCGCAGATGCCGCACGACCAGAAGCAGGTGGCGTACAACGCGGACATCACCTACGGCACCAACAACGAATTCGGCTTCGACTATCTGCGCGACAACATGGTCTACGACCCGTCGCAACGTGTGCAGCGCCCATTGCATTACGCCATCGTCGACGAGGTGGACTCGATCCTGATCGACGAAGCGCGTACGCCGCTGATCATTTCGGGTCAGGCCGAAAACCAGACCGATCTCTATCAGCGCATGAACGGCATTCCGCAACTGCTGGAACGCCAGATCGGCGAGGAAAAGGCCGACGGCACCGGCGTGGAAAAACCGGGCGACTATTACGTCGACGAGAAGGGACACCAGGTCTACCTGACCGAAGCCGGCCACGAAAAGGCCGAGCAGGTGCTGGCGGCCCAGGGTTTGATCGCCGAAGGCGAATCGCTCTATGCGCCGCAGAACATCACGCTGATGCATCACCTGTATGCGGCATTGCGCGCGTACTGCCTGTTCCATCGCGACCAGCACTATGTGGTCCAGAACGACGAAGTGGTCATCGTCGATGAATTCACCGGCCGCCTGATGACCGGCCGCCGCTGGTCCGACGGGCTGCACCAGGCCGTGGAAGCCAAGGAAGGCGTCACCATCCAGCAGGAAAACCAGACGCTGGCGACCATCACGTTCCAGAACTACTTCCGCATGTACGAGAAGCTGGCCGGCATGACCGGCACGGCCGACACGGAAGCGTACGAATTCCAGGAAATCTACGGCCTGGAAGTGGTCGTGATCCCGACCAATCGTCCGGCGCAGCGCAAGGACCTGCAGGATCAGATCTACAAGACCTCGAAAGAGCGCTACGACGCCGTGGTGCGCGACATCCGCGACTGCTACGAGCGCGGCCAGCCGGTGCTGGTCGGCACCACCTCGATCGAGACGTCCGAATATCTGTCGGACCTGCTGAACAAGGAAAAACTGCCGCACCAGGTGCTGAACGCCAAACAGCACGCGCGTGAAGCGGAGATCGTGGCGCAGGCCGGCCGTCCGAAGATGATCACCATTGCCACCAACATGGCTGGCCGTGGCACCGACATCGTGCTGGGCGGCAACGTCGAGAAGCAGGCCGGCTTTATCGAGGCCGACGCCAGCCTGTCGGACGCAGAGAAGGCGGCCAAGATCGCGCAACTCAAGGACGAATGGCAGTCGCTGCACGAGCAGGTCAAGGCTGCGGGCGGCCTGCATATCGTCGGGACCGAACGCCACGAATCGCGCCGTATCGACAACCAGCTGCGCGGCCGCGCCGGTCGCCAGGGCGATCCGGGCTCGTCGCGCTTCTATCTGTCGCTGGACGACCAGCTGCTGCGCATTTTCGCGGGTGATCGCGTGCGCGCCATCATGGAGCGCCTGAAGATGCCCGAGGGCGAGCCGATCGAGGCGGGTATCGTCACGCGTTCGATCGAATCGGCGCAGCGCAAGGTGGAAGGTCGCAATTTCGACATCCGCAAGCAACTGCTGCAGTACGACGACGTCGCCAACGACCAGCGCAAGGAAATCTACAAGCTCCGTAACGACGTGTTGGAAGCGCAGGATGTGGGCGACATGGTTGCCAATCTGCGCGAAAGCGTGATTGTGGAACTGTTCCGCGAATACGTGCCGGCCGACACCATGGAAGAGCAATGGGATATCGCCGGCCTGGAGCAGCGCCTGCGCGACGACTGGAGCCTGGACGTTCCGCTGGCCAAGACCGTCGAGGCCGCGCAGAGCATCGAAGACGAAGACCTGCTGAACCTGATCCTCAAGACAGCGCGCGAAACCTACGACGCCAAGGTGGCTCAGGTGGGGCGCGAATCGTTTGCCGGCTTCGAGCGCTCGGTCATGCTGCAGAGCATCGACACGCACTGGCGCGAACATCTGGCGGCGCTCGATCACCTGCGTCAGGGCATTCACTTGCGCGGTTATGCGCAGAAGGATCCGAAGCAGGAATACAAGCGCGAATCGTTCGAGTTGTTTGCGCGTCTGCTGGATGTGATCAAGAGCGAAGTCACGCGGGTGGTATTCAACGTGCAGATCCAGTCGCCAGAGCAACTGGAGCAGGCTTCCGAGCAGATCGAGGAAGGACTGTCGCATCTGGAGAACATTCAGTACAAGCATGACGAATTCGCGGAAGGTGGCGAATCTGTTG
This sequence comes from Cupriavidus pauculus, assembly GCF_008801835.1. Classification (GTDB taxonomy): domain Bacteria; phylum Pseudomonadota; class Gammaproteobacteria; order Burkholderiales; family Burkholderiaceae; genus Cupriavidus; species Cupriavidus pauculus. The sequence continues at coordinate 46,464 of NZ_VZOW01000003.1, forward strand.
AAGACGCAACCGCGCGCCGCAGCACGTCAACCGCGGCGATGGCCGCGATGGGCGGCGCCGACCTCGCGCTGGCCGGCATGCCGAAGGTCGGCCGCAACGATCCCTGCCCGTGCGGATCGGGCAAGAAGTTCAAGCAGTGCCACGGCAAGCTGAGCTGATCACGCCAGCCTGTTGCCCGATGACCGCGCCCATGCCACGCTGAAGCGCAGATCATCGACCCCGTTACAAGGACATGCCCGCTCGACCCCTGTGTCAGCGGGCATCTTCGTCAGATGCGTCAGAAGAATTGAGGATACGAACATGCCCGTGAACCTTCCCCTTCCCCAGGCAGAAAACCTGAAAGCCGTCGCCGGCGTCGAACTTGGCTGGGCCGAGGGCGGTATTCGCAAGGCCAATCGGAAGGATGTGCTCGTGGTGCGTGTCGACCAAGGCAGCACCGTGGCCGGCGTTTTCACGCAGAACCGCTTCTGCGCCGCGCCGGTACAGGTGTGCCGCGAACACCTGGCCGCTGGCGCCGGGATCCGCGCGCTTGTGGTCAACACCGGTAACGCCAATGCCGGCACTGGCGAGCAAGGCCTTGCCGCGGCACGCGCCACGTGCGATGCCCTGGCCAAGCAGCTCGGCATCGCCGCCAACCAGGTGCTGCCGTTTTCCACCGGCGTGATTCTGGAACAACTGCCGGTGGACCGCCTGACCGCGGCGCTGCCCACGGCCATCGCCAATGCGCGCGCCGACAATTGGCTGGCCGCGGCTGAAGCGATCATGACCACCGACACGCAGCCGAAGGCAGCATCGCGCACGGTGCAGATCGACGGAAAGACCGTGACGATGTCGGGCATCAGCAAAGGCGCGGGAATGATTCGCCCGAACATGGCCACGATGCTCGGCTTTATCGCCATGGACGCGGCCGTGCCGCAGGCCGTGCTGCAGAAGCTGGTGGCGCATGCAGCGGATCATTCGTTCAACAGCATCACGATCGATGGCGATACGTCCACCAATGATTCGTTCGTGCTGATCGCCTCGGGCAAATCGGGCGCGCGCGTGGACAGCGCGGAAGGCCCCGCTTTCGAGGCGCTGCGCAACGCCGTCACCGACCTGGCGCAGGAGCTCGCGCAGATGATCGTGCGCGACGGCGAGGGCGCCACCAAGCTGATGACGATCCGCGTCGAAGGCGGCAAGGACGTCGCCGAGTGCCGCCAGATCGCATATGCAGTGGCGCATTCACCGCTGGTGAAGACCGCTTTCTACGCGTCGGACCCCAACCTCGGCCGCATTCTTGCGGCGATCGGCTATGCCGGCGTGAACGATCTCGACGTCAACCGCGTGAACATGTGGCTGGACGATGTCTGGGTGGCGCGCGATGGCGGCCGCAACCCCGACTATCGCGAAGAGGACGGCCAGCGCGTGATGAAGCAGGCCGAGATCACCGTACGGATCGCCCTGGGCCGGGGCAACGCCGACGCCACGGTATGGACGTGCGACCTGTCGCATGACTACGTGTCGATCAACGCCGACTACCGTTCGTAACATCGCAGCTTCACTGTCCGTTTTCTGAAGAATCGCCCCATGTCCGATCTCGCAGCACGTCTCGACAGCTTTCTTGCCCGTCTTGAACAATGGCTTCCGCCGGAATTGACCGATGCGGACTGGAAAGAGGCGGTCGCGTTCCGCTGGCGCAAGCGTCAAAGCCTGTTTGGCAATATTGGCTACCTGCAGGCGATTCGCCAGCTGCCGCCGATATACCTGAACGATCTGAAGAACATTGATCGCCAGAAAGATGCAATCGTCGCCAATACGCGCCAGTTCGTGGGCGGCCTGCCTGCCAACAATGTGCTGCTGACCGGCGCGCGCGGCACGGGCAAGTCGTCGCTGATCAAGGCGTGCCTGAACGAGTTCGTCAAGAATGGCCTGCGTCTTGTCGAGGTCGACAAGGACGACCTCGGAGATCTGGGCGATATCGTGGAAAGACTGGCGTCGCGTCCGGAACGGTTCGTGGTTTTCTGCGACGACCTGTCCTTCGAGGACGGCGAATCGGGCTACAAGTCGCTGAAGTCGGCGCTCGATGGCTCGGTGGCGGCGCAATCGGACAACGTCCTGATCTATGCCACGTCGAATCGCCGCCATTTGCTGCCCGAGTACATGAAGGACAACGAGACCTACCACCACACGTCCGATGGCGAGATCCATCCGGGAGAGGTGGTCGAGGAAAAAATCTCGCTGTCCGAGCGCTTCGGCCTGTGGTTGTCGTTCTACCCGCCCAAGCAGGACGAGTATCTGGCAATCGTGGGGCACTGGCTGGCGCACTTCGGTTGTACGCCGGCGGATGTCGAGGCGGCACGCGGCGACGCGCTGGTCTGGGCGCTGGAGCGCGGTTCACGTTCGGGGCGGGTGGCCTGGCAGTTTGCCCGTGACTGGGGCGGCAAGCATGGCAAGCCGTTTCTCGCCGGCAAGGAATGATGGGCATGACGGATGTCGCAGTGGAAACCGTGACGACGGCCGACGGGCAGACGCGCAAGGTCACGGAAGTGGCGGTTGGCGTGATGATCCAGCCCGATGGCCGCTTCCTGCTGGCGCAGCGGCCGGCGGGCAAGCCCTATGAGGGCTACTGGGAATTTCCTGGCGGCAAGCTCGAGCCCGGCGAGAGCGTCGAGGCGGCCTTGGCGCGCGAACTCCACGAGGAACTGGGCCTGGACATCCTGCGCAGCGAACGCTGGCACATCCTTGAGCATGACTATCCGCACGCGTATGTGCGGCTGTATTTCTGCAAGATCACCGAGTGGCGCGGCGACCCGGTCGGCAGGGAGGGCCAGGCCTTTTCCTGGCAGGCGGTGCCGGTCGACGTCGGGCCGCTGCTGCCCGCGACGATTCCGGTCGTCGAATGGCTGGCGCAAGAGTCGCGCCCCGTCTGAAACTGCAACAAATAGTGCCCGGTCCCGACCGGGCTTTTTTTTACTTCGCAACACGAATCAGGAGGATCAATGCAACGTGTCGATCGTATCGATGACGCTGTTTCGCTGCCCGAACTGACGCTGCGCGGCATCATTCTCGGAGCCTTGATCACGGTGGTGTTCACCGCCTCGAACATTTACCTTGGTCTCAAGGTCGGGCTGACGTTCTCGTCGGCGATCCCGGCTGCTGTGATTTCGATGGCCGCGCTTCGCCTGTTTCCGGGGGCCAATATCCTCGAGAACAACATGGTGCAGACCCAGGCGTCTGCCGCGGGGACCCTGTCATCCATCATCTTTATCCTGCCAGGCCTGGTGATGCTCGGTCACTGGCAGGGATTCCCGTTCTGGCAAACGCTGGCGATCTGCGCCGCAGGCGGCATGCTCGGCGTGATCTTCAGCATTCCCTTACGCCACGCGATGGTGGTGCAAAGCGATCTGCCGTACCCCGAAGGCGTAGCGGCCGCGGAAATCCTGCGTGTCGGCAGCGCCGGCACCGATGCTTCCGGCAAGAAGCAGGCGACCGGCCTGGCGGACTTGATGGCAGGCGGCCTGGCAGCGGGTTTGTTCAGTTTTGCCGCGGGCGGACTGCGCGTGCTCGCCGAAGGCGCAAACGCCTGGTTTGCCGTCGGCGCTTCGGTGGTGCGCTTGTCGATGGGATTTTCGCTCGCCCTGGTGGGAGCCGGCTATTTGGTAGGCATCGTCGGAGCCCGGGCAATGCTGCTTGGACTGGTCCTGACGTGGGGCATTGCAGTGCCATGGCTGACGGCGATCACGCCGATGCCGGCCGATGCGACCCTGCAGAGTTTCGGCACGTCGATCTGGAGTTCCCAAGCTCGCTTTATCGGTGCGGGCACCATCGGCATCGCGGCGATCTGGACGCTCGGCACGCTCTTCAAGCCCATGCTCGATGGCGTGCGCGCGTCGATGGGCGCCCTGCGCGGCAGCGCGGCGAGCGCGGGTGGTGAGGTGCCTCGCACGCAGCGGGACATGCCGGCGCGCTGGATTGGCGCGATCACGCTGGCACTGCTCGTGGTGATGGTCATCACGTTCGGGCATTTCCTCGCACCCGCGCCGCTCGATGGCGCTGCGCAATGGAAGTTGGTCGGTTGCGCGGTATTGTTCGCGTTTGCCTTCGGCTTTCTCGTCGCGGCGGCGTGCGGCTATATGGCGGGACTGGTCGGGTCGTCCGCCAGCCCGATTTCCGGGATCGGCATCATTGCGGTGATCCTCGTGTCGTTGCTGATTCTCGCGCTGGGCTCGCTCAACGGCCTGCTCGATACGCCTGCGGGCGGCAAGTTTGCTATTGCCCTGGCCATCTTCACCACGTCCGCGGTGGTGGCCGTGGCATCGATCGCCAACGACAACTTGCAGGACCTGAAGACCGGCTGGCTTGTCGGCGCCACGCCGTGGCGTCAGCAGATTGCGTTGCTGATCGGCTGCGTGGTGGGCGCCGCGGTCATTCCGCCGGTGCTTGACCTGCTCTACAACGCCTATGGATTCGCGGGCGCATTGCCGCGCGCGGACATGGATCACAACCAGGCTCTGGCTGCGCCGCAGGCGACGCTGATGACCGCGATCGCCACCGGCATTTTCACCCACAAGCTGAACTGGACGATGATCGTGATTGGCGTCGGCGTGGGCGTCGTGCTGATCGCGATCGACGAGATGTTGCGCCGTCGCGGCGGCGTGGCACGCTTGCCAGTGCTGGCCGTGGGGATCGGGATTTACCTGCCGCCGACGATCAGTTCCGCGCTGGTGGTCGGCGCAGTCCTGTCATGGTGGCTGAAACGCTCGGAGCGTCAACGGGCGCTGGCGCGCGGAGAAGAAGTCAAGACCGCGCTCGATCACGCCGAGAGAAGGGGCACGCTGCTGGCGTCGGGGCTGATCGTGGGGGAAAGCCTGGTCGGCGTCGCGCTGGCCGCCGCCATCGGCTTGTCGGGCAAGGAAGCGCCGCTGGCGCTGGTGGGACCCGATTTTGGCGTGATGGCCCAGTGGCTGGGCCTCGCCGCATTCATCGTGGTTTGCCTGGCGTTCCGCCACCGCGTTCTAGCGGCAAGGTAGGGCGGCAATACAGGAGGTCAGTCCTCTTCGTCCGCGGGCAGGTCCGGCGAGGGTGTTTCGCCGGGCTTGCCGCCGATGACATATTTTTCCGAAGCCCACGCGCCAAGGTCGATCTGTTTGCAGCGATCGGAGCAGAAAGGGCGGAACTTGTTCTCCTGCACCCAGGCAACATCCTTGCCGCAGGTGGGACATTTGACGACAGCTGGCATGGACTTCAGAAATTACAAAGCTTGAGCAGGAACGGAATGTCCGCATCGACCGAGCGCGGCCGCATGTCGCCGTCCTGCTGCGTGAAGCGCACCCAGAGCATGTACTTGTTGGCGCTCATCTCGGGGATGAATGCCAACAGCGACTCGTCCAGGTACACCTGCATCAGCTGATGGCTGCGGCCCGATAGCATTTGCTGGTAGCTGCCGCCGGTGGCGATGACCTTGCCGCTCTGGCCTGACTCGCGCAGCAGGCGTAGCACGATGGTCGCACCCATGCGCAGCGACGCCAGCGGGCGCGCCCATTTGAGGATGTCGGCACGCCGATCCTCGGCCGGCCGGTGTTGCCATGCAAAATACGCTGGCAGATCGAACTCGCACGTCCCGCCGGGAATGATGGCGCGACTGCGGATGCTCGTCAGCCATTCATTGTCGGTCAGCAGTTGTCCGGCCTTGCCGACGGTCTGGTTCAGCGCCGCAATGCCCTGCTCGATTTCCGAAATGACGCTGGCCAGCGCATCCTGATCGATCTGCGGATTTGCGCGCAGCGGCGCCAACGCCTGGCGCTGACGCTCCAGTTCCTTGATCAGGTCGGTCTTCAGGTCGGCACGTCCCGCCACGTCGATGATCTCGAAGATCGTCGTGATGGCAACGTGATGCTGGAGTGGATGTTCCTGCGCGAGGAAATAATCCAGCCGATCGAACAGATCCTCCAGGCGCAGGAGCGTCCTGATGCGTTCGTTGAAAGGATATTCGTACAGGATCAAGTCGGTGTCCGTGCTACGCGCCGATTGGCGGTTCGTTTCAGTCGGAGGCAAGGGGTGCCGTCCGCGGCGGGTTTCCTCGATGCATCGGCCAGCATCAGCGACATTCCCAGCAAGCCGCCCGCGCCGGAAACCGTCACACAACGTACTTTTGCCGGCATGTTTCAGCGCATTCTATGCGAGTCAGGGCGCGAGGACAAATCGAATTCTGTCCAAGCGGCGTTGGCGGGACGTGAGCGGCATCGTGCCATCGCCTAAACGCTGCCGGCGGCGCCGGACAGCCGTCGATAGGCGGCATCGAGCATGTCAACCTGGGGCGCCAATGCCTCCGGCGGCCCGTCGTTGTCGATCACATCGTCGGCCACCGCCAGCCGCTGCGCGCGAGACGCCTGTTTGCGCATGATTGCCTGAACCTGTTCGCGCGTGAACCCATTGCGCGCCATCACGCGCGATATTTGGGTTTCCTCACGGCAGTCCACCACCAGTACGCGGCCGACGCGCGTGCGCCACGTGCCGGATTCCACCAGCAGCGGCACGACGTAGATCAAGTATGGGTATGCGCCGGATTCTCGCAGCGCCGCCGCGTGCGCTTCGGTGAGCTGGCGGATCAAGGGATGCGTGATCGCTTCGAGCTTCGCTTTGGCCAGCGGATCCGAGAACACCAGAGCGCGCATGGCGTCGCGGTCCATGGCGCCGTCGGGGCGCAGGCATTGCGGGCCAAATGCATCCACCAGCGGAGCGATGGCGGCGCCGCCCGGCGCGGTAATCTCGTGCGCGAGCAGGTCCGTATCGATCAGGGCAGCGCCGCGTGCCGCGAACATATCGGCAACGCGGGTCTTGCCGGAGCCGATGCCGCCGGTCAGGCCTATTTCCAGCATGGGAAAGAATTGTTCGTGTGGCGAATGCCGCCAACGATACCAGTTTTGAGACTATCGCCCGGCAACGAGGCCCAGCGGCAGCACGTCCGGGCCGAAAAACAGAATGATCAGGCCCGCACCGGCGATGTAAGGTCCAAACGGAAATGTCGTCTCGCTGCCCTTGCGCTGGAGCAGCAGCATCGCGCCGCCCAGCACCGCGCCCACGATCGACGACATCAGGATGAGCGCCGGTAACGCCTGCCATCCAAACCATGCCCCGAGCGCACCCATTAGCTTGAAATCGCCGTAGCCCATGCCTTCGCGGCCGCGGATCAGCTTGTACAGCCAATAGACGCTCCATAGCGACAGATAGCCTGCCGCCGCGCCGATCACGGCGTCCTGCAGCGGCACGAACCATCCCTGCAGGTTGAGCAGCAGGCCAAGCCACAGCAACGGCAGCGTGATCTGGTCCGGCAGCAGCTGCGTGTCGGCGTCGATCATGAACGCCGCGATGAGCGCCCAGATCATTACGATGGCCGCCAGCGCCTGGACGGTCGGACCGAAATGCCACATCGCCAGCGCGCTGAGCACGCCGCTGACCGCTTCTACCAGCGGATAGCGGATGCTGATCGGCGCCTTGCAAGCCGAACACCTGCCGCGCAGGAATACGTAGCTGACGATCGGAATGTTCTCCCACGCGGCGATCTGGTGACCACAATGCGGGCACGCGGAGCGCGGCGCCATGAGGTTGTAGCGCGCCGGATGCGGCAACGGTTCGCCGCGTACTTCGGCGATGTAGTTGGCCTCGTCGAAGTCCATCATCCGGGGCAGACGATGAATCACCACGTTGAGAAAACTGCCCACGATTAGTCCGATCGCCCCGGCCATTCCAATCAGCATCGCCGGCGGCAGCGCGGCCAGCGACGCCAGCGTGACGGCGCCGCCTGCGCCAAATACAGGTTCCATGCTTGAAAGCTTCCGACGTTAAACCACCTGGCCCAGCTTGAAGATCGGCAGATACATGGCCACCACCATGCCGCCGATCAGCACGCCAAGAATGACGATGATCAGCGGCTCGATCAGGCTGGAAATGGCGGCCACGGCGTCGTCGACTTCGCGCTCGTAAAACTCGGCCACCTTGAGCAGCATGTTGTCGAGCGCGCCAGATTCCTCACCAATTTGTGTCATCTGCAGCACCATGTTGTCGAACACGTGCGTGGCCTGCATCGCGTTGGTCAGGCTGGTGCCGATGCGCACCGACTGTTCGATCTCGCGCGTGGCGTCGTAGTACAGCCAGTTGCCCGCGGCGCCCGCCACGGACTCCATCGATTCCACCAGCGGCGTGCCGGCGGCGAACATCGTGGCCAGCGTGCGCGTCCAGCGGGCAATCACGGCCTTGCGGAACAGGCTGCCAAAGATCGGCATCCTGAGCAGCGCCTTGTCATGCCAGCGCTGCACCTTTTCCGATTTTCTGCGCGCGTGGATGTAGCCGATGATGGAGAAGATCGGCACGCCAATGATCAGATACCAGTGGTCGACAAAGAAGTCGGACATGCCGATGACCATCTGGGTGGGCGCGGGCAGCGCGGCGCCGAAGCTTGAGAACACCCCCTTGAAGGCCGGGATCACGAAGATCATCAACACCACGGTCACGGCAAAGGCCACGGTCAGCACCGCGATCGGATAGATCATCGCGGACTTGATCTGGCTCTTCAGCGCGATGCTCTTTTCCATGTAGAGCGAAAGGCGTTCCAGCAGGGCGTCGAGAATACCGCCCTGTTCGCCGGCGTCGATGAGATTGCAATAGAGCGTGTCGAAGTAGCGCGGATGGCGGCGGAACGCCGTGGCCATGCTGCTACCGGCTTCGATGTCGAAGCGGATGATGTTGAGCAGCTGCGTGAAATTCGGGTTGGCGTGGCCGCGCGCGATGATGTCGATGGACTGCAGCAGCGGAATGCCGGCCTTGAGCATTGTCGACAGCTGGCGCGTGAAGTACGCGATGTCCTTTTCGGTGATCTTCTTGCCGCGCGCCGCCTTGCGCTTTTTCATCTTGACGACGGTCAGCCCCTGCTTGCGCAGGGTGGCCGTGACTTCGGCCTGGCTCTCGGCCCGCTGCTCGCCCTTGAAGGACTTGCCTTTGCGGTCCTTGGCTTCCCATTCAAAGATGTATTGCGTGGGCGCCTTCTGCCCCGATTTGGCCCGCGACGGCGCTGCCGTCCGGGCGCTCGCCGCTGGTGCGCGCGTCGCCATGATGTTGACCCCCGACTAACTATTGTTTTACGTGTTTGTGGTCGCCAGCACTTCTTCGAGTGACGTGACGCCCTGCTTGACCTTCTTGAGTCCAGCTTCCCGCAACGATAGCACGCCCTCCCGACGGGCTTGTTCGGCTATCTGGAGCGCCGTGCCGTGCGACAGAATGATCTGCTGCATCGGCTCCGAAATCGGCATCACCTGATAAATGCCGCAACGTCCCTTGTATCCGCTGCCGTTGCAGCGCTCGCAGCCGACCGGATGGTAAGGCTGCCAGCTGCCGTCGATGTCGGCCTCCGAGAAGCCGGCGTCGATCAGCACCTGCGGCGCCAGCTCGCCGGGCCGCTTGCACGTGCACAGCCTGCGCGCCAGCCGCTGTGCGGTGATCATCAGCACCGACGAGGCGATATTGAACGGCGCCACGCCCATGTTCATCAGCCGCGTCAGCGTGGTCGGCGCATCGTTGGTGTGCAGTGTGGACAGCACGAGGTGGCCCGTCTGCGCCGCCTTGATCGAGATGTCGGCCGTTTCCAGATCGCGGATTTCGCCCACCATGATGATGTCCGGATCCTGGCGCAGGAAAGACTTCAGCGCTGCCGCAAAGGTCAGGCCGGCCTTGTCGTTGACGTTGACCTGATTGATGCCCGGCAACTGGATTTCCGCCGGATCCTCGGCCGTGGAAATATTGATGTCGCCCTGATTCAGCATGTTCAGGAACGTATAGAGCGATACGGTCTTGCCGCTGCCGGTCGGGCCGGTGACCAGCACCATCCCGTACGGCCGCTTGATCACGTCGAGCAGCAACTGCTTCTGTTCGGGCTCGTAGCCGAGCTGGTCGATGTCGAGCTTGTCGGATGACGAATCGAGAATCCGCATCACGATTTTTTCGCCGAACAGCGTAGGCAGTGTCGACACGCGGAAGTCGATCGCCTTGTCGACCGTTTCCTTGCTGTCCTTTTCCTTCGGCACCGAGATCAGCAGCTTCATCCGGCCGTCTTGCGGCACGCGCTTTTCGGAAATATCGAGCCGCGACAGTACCTTGATGCGCGTGGCGATCTTGTCGCGGATATCGAGCGGCGGCCGCGCAACCTCCTGCAGCACGCCGTCGACACGGAAACGCACGCGGTAGAAGAATTCGAATGGTTCGAAGTGCAGGTCCGATGCGCCGCGATGGAAGGCTTCGGTCAGCAGCTTCTGCAGGAAGCGCACCACGGGCGCATCGTCGATGTCGTTGGACGGGCCCTTGCGCGCGCTTGCCGCGGCCGCTGTCGGGTCGTACTCGATCATCTTCTGCACCGTGGGCGTAACGGGCGAGATGTTCTTTAGCGTGCCGACGGATTCGCCAGCCGCGCGCACGTGCTTCATCAGCTTGTCGTGCTCGACGACGACGGTTTCCACCGGCAGGTTGAACTTCTGGCGGATCGCGTCGATGCCGGTTTGATTCGCCGGGTCAGACATCGCTACGATCAGCCGGTTTTCGCGCCGGCCCAGCGGCAGCAGGCGATGGGCGTGGAACTCCCGATTACCGGCCAGCGCCGGCGGCACGCGATTAAGGTTGTATTGCGACAGGTCCAGCAGCGGCAACTGATACTTGTCCGCGGCAAAGATCGCGACGTCATGAGCCGACATCGTGCCGGTGCCGATGATTTCATCGATCAACTGCGTTTTCTTTTCCCGTGCCGACTGCTCCAGCTGAGCTAGCAGCGCTGGCGCGATCCGCCGGCTCTGGGCAAGCGCAAGGCCTAGTGTCATGGCGAAAAACTGTGCAAGTTGCGCTCGCTCGGCCCTGAAACCAGCAAGGCGGGCGGCGCGGTTGACTGCGGCGGGATCGAGCGGGGCGAGGGTCCCGGATCGGGGCAGTTTGCAGCCGGGGTCACTTTTTGTAAAGCCGGCCCGCGCGCGCGTTGGCGTTTGCGCGACACGGCTGCAACCCTACTTGCGCGGGGCAAAAAAACGGAGGCGGGAGCAAGGCGGGGCGGAGCGCCCGGCCGCGGCGGACAGCGCTGCGCGCGAAGGCAGGCAAAGGCGGGATCGGGCAGCAAATGCAAAAAAGCCGCACATTGCTGCGCGGCTTTTCTGTTGATGCTTGGGATGACCGGCGTGCCGATCATCGAAATCTGGTCGGGGTGAGAGGATTCGAACCTCCGGCCTCTACGTCCCGAACGTAGCGCTCTACCAGGCTAAGCTACACCCCGATTTCGTTTGCCGTGCAACTTGCGTCGCGAGCAGCAAAGAACAAAATTCTAGCAGCGTTTTTTGCGGATGGGAAGTGAAAAGCCAAAGAAAAGGCGTCACCGATCTTTAGCTCTGGCGTTGCAGCGAATAGGCGCAGAGTTCCACCAGGGTCGTCTTGAGGTCCGAATCGGGAAATTGCCGTGCGGCTTTTTCCGCGGCTTCGGCTTCGCGCTGGGCGGCCGCGAACGTTACCTCGAGCGCGCCGCTGGCGTGGATCGCGGAGAAAACGGCGTCGAAATGTTCGGTGCCGCCTTGCACGATCGCGTCGCGCGCCAATTCACGCTGCTCGCGGGTGCCGTGTTCCAGCAAGTGCAGCAGCGGCAGCGTGGGCTTGCCCTCGCGCAGGTCGTCGCCAGCGTTCTTGCCCATCTGTTCCGCACTGGCCGTGTAATCGAGCATGTCGTCAATCAACTGGAACGCGGTGCCGATGCGGCGCCCGTATTCGGCGGCGGCTTCTTCCATTTCCGCGTCCGCGCCGGCCAGCACGGCGCCGAGTTGTGACGATGCCTCGAACAACTTGGCGGTCTTGTAGCGGATGACCTGGAGGTATCGTTCGACCGTCACATCGGGGTCGTGCATGTTCAGCAACTGCAGCACTTCGCCTTCGGCGATCACATTGGTGGCGTTGGAGAGAATCTCCATGATCCGCATGCTGCCGGCTTCCACCATCATCTGGAAGGCGCGCGAATAGAGGAAATCGCCCACCAGCACGCTGGCCGCATTGCCGAATACCGCGTTGGCGGTCTCGCGGCCGCGACGCAGCTCGGATTCGTCCACTACATCGTCATGCAGCAGCGTGGCGGTGTGGATGAATTCCACGACGGCGGCCAGTTCGTGGTGGCGGTGGCCCTCATAGCCGAACGCGCGCGCGGACAGCAGCAGGATGACCGGGCGCAGGCGCTTGCCGCCCGCGCCGATGATGTATTCGCCGATCTGTTCGATCAGCGGAACCTCCGACGACAGGCGTCGGCGGATAACGGCGTCAACGGCGCGCATGTCGGCAGCGAACGGGGCAAGCAAGGCAGTGGCGGAAGACTGGGACAAGATGAGATCACCGTTTCGGGAGGGTAGGAGGAGCCCATTGCTAGACCCCTCCCCCCTAAGAACCGTACGTGCGAGTTTCCCCGCATACGGCTCAAGCCTCTACAAAATGTATGAGTTATTCAAACACCGGCTTCACTGCGACTCTTCCGTAGTGATGAACCTGGACATGGCAGTCGGGATGTACCAGTACACGATTGCTTAGAGCGTCGGACCCACCTACTACTCGGGGTTCGATGTGATGGTCATGCCACCCGGTCTCTTTGCTTATCGCGCTGTGACACACCGCGCACAAGCCTCGCTGGGACATGAACAGCTTTGCCCACTGCTTCCGGTACGCCATGCTTTCTGCCATGCGTTCCTGTCGCAGCGTTTCGCCATACATTTCCTGCGCTGGGTCGAAAGGGTTGTAGTCCCCCCGCACCTTCTTGTGCCTCCGGATTGGCGTACTCGGGATCGAATACAGTCCTTTCCAGTAGCGTTCGCCAGCCTTGTTCACTTCCGTGGAACCGAACACCCAATTCCGATCATCGATTGATGCGAAATATTTCTTTCGCACCCAGTCAACTTTCTTTCTTCGATGTCGCCGTTTTGCCCACCGCCACAGAGCCCTAAAAATCAGGTGCTCCATTCTGGTGAACGTCGCCTTCGCAACCACTGGGCTGTGATACTGCGCCCAGCCCCTAAGCATCGGGTTCAGCGTTTGGACCAGGTCCGCCTGCTTTCGCCCGCTGTGAGTACTGATGACCTCCTTCACCTTGCAATAAAACGTTTGTGCGTTCTTCTTGCTCGGTTTGATGAGCAGGGTTCCCGAGTACTTCCGGAAATTCCACCCAAGGAAGTCAAAGCCTTCAGCGATGTTGACGATTCGCGTTTTCTCCGTGGACAGCGAAAGCCCCCTTGTTGCTAGGAACTGTTCCACCCACGGCTTCACTTCGTTTTCTAGGACTTCCGGCGTGTAGCCGGTGATCACGAAGTCATCCGCATACCGTACGACATTCACTTTCAACTTCTTAGTGTTGGTTACTCCCAGCTTTGCCCGTAGGGACTCGACCAGTTGTTGTTCCAACCCATTCAGTGCCACGTTAGCCAAGGTCGGGGAAATGATGCCCCCCTGTGGTGTTCCAGCGTCGGTCGCCTGAAACTGGCCTTGAAATACCACGCCAGCTTTCAGCCACTTCCGCAGGATTGCTTTGTCCATAGGGACATTGCGTTCCAGCCAGTCGTGGCTGATATGGTCGAAACACCCTTTGATATCCGCTTCTAGGATCCATTGGGCCGAAGCCTTTCTGGATAAGTTGACGAATAGCTGGGACATGGCATCCGCCGTGGATCGATTGATCCGGAACCCATAGGAGTTCGGATCGCTCGTCCCTTCGGACACTGGTTCCAGCGCCAGCAGATACAACGCCTGCATGGCTCTGTCCAACATGGTCGGAATACCCAGAGGGCGTTCCTTCCCGTTGGCTTTGGGGATAAAGACCCGCCGTAATGGCATGGGCCGATACCCCCGGCGCTTCAACCGCCCAATGGCTTCCCATCGGGCCTCAGGCGATTTCCACTTTTCGCGGTCGACTCCTGCCGTCCGCGCACCTTGGTTCATCGCCACTCGCCTTACCGCCGATGCTTTGGCGGAAAACGAGCGGGTCAGGGATCGTTGCAAGGCTTTCACCCTGCGCCAGTCCCTTTCCTGTGTTGCCTTCGCAATTCGAATCTGCATTGCCCGAACATTCCGATCGACGCGGCGCCAATTGATGTCGCCCCATCGTTGCGGGATGCCGGAGGGCGCAGATTCATCCTCTCGGATCAATGCTTCCATGCTGCTCTCCTATCTTGAGGACTTCCCCAAACAGCAGAGACAACATGCCCCCTTGGGGGCATGTCACCCCCCAAGGGAAGAAAATTAAACAAGCGAGTTCAGTCAGCCGCCTTGCGACGAAAGACCAGTTGGAAGTCTGCTCGCTTTCGCGTGGGATGATGTTTCAACCCCTATCCGGACCATTACAGCCTGGCGTTCGCTTTCTCCAACCTCCCATACCCGCACAGCCAACAGCGTTCCTTACGGTTCGCCTGCCTGAGTCAAACTGCACTCCGGCAGCCATACGGGCTTACCACGTTCCCTGCGCATTACACGACTGGGTTAGGGCCTGCCTCTCCGCCGGTGGTCATACTAGCGACGTGTCCCGAGTTTTGAGCGGGGCATCCGACCACGTACCTTTTGGTTAGTGCCTATCAGCAGCTTTGGCACCGCAATCCTTACGACGTTTATCAGCAGTTCACTGCGTTACCCATACCAGCCAGCCCGCACCTCGACCCCTTTGCTGCTTGGAGCCTTTACATCCCCGCCTCACGGCATGGACGCACCCTTACGGGGGCAGCGTTGTCAGAAGAGCTTCACACCCCACCGTTACCAGTGACGCATGTCTCCCTAGGCTACTGCTAGTCGCATAGCAGGTTCTCTATCGAGGCACCCTCGCGGGTGTATTCGACCGAACCATAACGCGCAGAGCTATACGCTCCGGGAAACCTCACTTCATTACTTCAGTGCCTCCGTGCTGGCAGGCGCTTGACAACAGACGGGCTCTTACGAGCGCATGGCCTGTGTCCCAAAGAACGTAGCGCCGACCCTATTGGGTCGGTTTAAATGCTATGTAGCGAACACGCAGCGAAACTGCCGCTGCATGTCCACCCGCACCCTCCGGGGAGAGCGCGTACTGCAAAGACACCTGCCCAAAGGCAAGCGTCCCCGCCTTTGGGCAATGGCTGGAAATCCATCCAGCAAATAGCAAGCTGCGAGTTAGCCGATACGCTGGCCTTCCCGCAACACATGGACTCGCTCCAACCTTGCGGCTGGGCTTGTCAAAGCAAGAAATGGTTGAGATTGGACGGTTCAGGCCGAGGCTTTCCCCTTGTCTCAACGGAAGGTCGATGCTCCTTACGTTGGAGCTACCCGGACACGAGTGTGCGTGTCGCACCAAAACCGGAGGATTATATGCGATGCGCGTGAGGCCATGACGGTCCATGCGCCGCATTGGAAGGGTTTATCGGCCGTCTCACGCGGTAGCAGCCGCCTCTATAATCCCGTCATGAACAAACAAAGGGTGACTCGACGGCCTGTCCGCCGCTCCGCCTGGTGGGTGGCGTTTGCTGCGCTTGCCGGGTTCCTGCTGGCCGACTTGACCTGACGCATCGCGCCACGAAGTGCGCAGTCCGCCGCAGCATGCGCCGCGGCGACGTATCTTATTGTTTTCTTTGCGCTTTTCTTTGAACCGGTCTATAATCGCCGGTTCCTTCGGTCGCGCTCACGCGCGCACCGTCTGCGGCGCACGAAACGGCGCCGACTCCGGAAGGTCTCGGAGCAGCATTCAACGTTTCACTCAACATCGAGAGGTTCGACAATGTACGCGGTCGTAAAAACCGGCGGCAAGCAATACAAGGTTGCTGCTGGCGAAAAACTGAAAGTAGAACAGATACCGGCTGACATTGGCGCAGAAATCACGCTGGACCAGGTGCTCGCAGTGGGCGCTGGCGACCAAATCAAATTTGGTACGCCGCTGGTGAGCGGGGCTTCCGTCAAGGCTACCGTTATCGCCCAAGGTCGTCACGACAAGGTGAAGATCTTCAAGATGCGCCGTCGCAAGCACTACCAGAAGCGTCAGGGCCATCGTCAGAATTACACCGAACTGCGCATCGAAGCCATCGTGGCCTGAGCTGGCGCTCAACCACAGGCAACATCGCAATAGGTCAACTGGAGTTAAGACATGGCACAGAAAAAAGGCGGCGGTTCTACGCGGAACGGCCGTGATTCGGAATCGAAGCGTCTGGGTGTGAAGGTGTACGGTGGCCAGGCCATCAACGCCGGCGGCATCATCGTTCGTCAACGCGGCACGCGCGTGCACGCCGGTGACAACGTGGGTATCGGCAAGGACCACACCCTGTTCGCGCTGGTGGACGGCCACGTGCAGTTCGCCGTCAAGGGCGCTGCCAAGAAGCAGCAAGTCAGCGTCGTCCCGGCGGCCTGATAACAGCCTTTGCAGCACGAAGGCCCCGCATCGCATGCGGGGCTTTTTGTTTTCCGGCGCCCAGAAGCGCCAGTCAAACGCTTCTGGCGTCGTGGTGCGGCCTTGCCGTACCATTTGCTCTGTCTGCCGCCATGCAGACGGCCCGTGCGCGGGCCGAAACCTTGCCGCGCGCTTGCCGGCACCGCTTCGCTTCGTTATGTCGACGTTTCCGGAGCGGGAGTCTGACCCACCACGGAAAACCAACATGAAGTTCATTGACGAAGCCCGTATCGAAGCGATCGCCGGCAATGGCGGTAACGGAAGCGCTTCGTTTCGGCGCGAGAAATTTGTGCCCTTCGGTGGCCCCGATGGCGGCGACGGCGGCCGCGGCGGCAGCGTGTTCGCGCAGGCCGACCGGAATATCAATACGCTGATCGACTTCCGCTACGCCAAGAAGCACGTGGCCAAGAACGGCGAAAACGGCCGCGGCTCCGACTGCTATGGCGCGGCCGGCGAAGACATCACGCTGCGCATGCCAGTGGGCACGCTGATCACCGACATGGATTCCGGCGAGGTCATTGCCGATCTGACCGAGCATGGCCAGATCGTGTGCCTGGCCGAGGGCGGCATGGGCGGCTGGGGCAACCTGCATTTCAAGTCGAGCACCAACCGCGCGCCGCGCCAGCAGGTCGACGGCAAGCCCGGCGAGCGCCGCATGCTCAAGCTCGAACTGAAGGTGCTGGCCGACGTCGGTCTGCTGGGCATGCCGAATGCCGGCAAGTCGACGTTCATCTCGCATATTTCTAACGCCCGGCCGAAAGTTGCCGATTACCCGTTCACCACGCTGCACCCGAACCTGGGCGTGGTGCGCGTCGATCACGAACAATCGTTCGTGGTGGCCGACATTCCCGGCCTGATCGAAGGCGCGGCCGAAGGCGCCGGGCTGGGACATCAGTTCCTGCGCCATCTGCAGCGCACCGGCCTGCTGCTGCATATCGTCGACATCGCGCCGTTCGATGAAACCGTCGATCCCGTGGCCGAAGCCAAGGCGATCGTCAACGAACTGAAGAAGTACGACGAAACGCTCTATCACAAGCCGCGCTGGCTGGTTCTGAACAAGCTGGACATGGTGCCGGACGAAGAGCGTGCCACGCGGGTCAAGGACTTCATCAAGCGTTACAAGTGGAAGGGCCCGGTGTTCCATATTTCGGCACTGACCGGCGAAGGCTGCCGCGAGCTGATCTATGCGATCAAGGACCATCTGGCGGCGCTCAAGGCCGAAGAGGCCGCGGCCTTGGCCGAGCCCGACATCCGCCTGGACGACCGCCTGCATAACGTCGAACGCGGCGACGGCAGCGAAGCCTAAAGCCCGCACGCATCGCCACAACCATAACAATCCGTTCCCCGAGACAGGAAATTCGTCATGCAATCGGTCATCGCCCAGGCAAAACGTATCGTCGTCAAGGTGGGTTCGAGCCTGGTTACCAACGACGGCAAGGGCTTGGACCACGACGCCATCGCGCGCTGGGCGGCGCAGATCGCCAAGCTGCGCGGCGCCGGCAAGGAAGTGGTGCTGGTCAGCTCGGGAGCGATTGCCGAAGGCATGCAGCGTCTGGGATGGGCGCGTCGTCCGAAAGAAATCCACGAGTTGCAGGCGGCGGCGGCGGTGGGGCAGATGGGACTGGCGCAGGTCTATGAGAGCCAGTTCGGCCGCTACGGCATTCGTACCGCGCAGGTGCTGCTGACCCACGCCGACCTGGCCGACCGCGAGCGCTACCTGAACGCGCGCTCCACGTTGCTGACGCTGTTGTCGCTGGGCGTCGTGCCGATCATCAATGAAAACGACACGGTCGTGACCGACGAAATCAAATTCGGCGATAACGACACGCTCGGCGCGCTGGTCACCAATCTGATCGAGGGCGATGTCCTGGTGATCCTGACCGATCAGCAGGGCCTCTACACCGCCGATCCCCGCAAGGACCCGAACGCCACGTTTGTCCACGAGGCGCTGGCCGGTACACCGGAGCTCGAGGCCATGGCCGGCGGCGCCGGTACGTCGATCGGGCGCGGCGGCATGCTGACCAAAATCCTGGCGGCCAAGCGCGCGGCGAAGTCCGGCGCGCATACGACCATCGCATCGGGGCGGGAGCCCGATGTGCTGGGCCGGCTGGCCAACGGCGAGGGCATCGGCACGCAACTGCTGGCGCCGACCGGGCGGCTCACCGCGCGCAAGCAATGGATGGCGGACCACCTGCAGCTGCGCGGCCGCGTGGTGATCGATGCCGGCGCGGTCGAGAAGCTGACCAGCGGCGGCAAGTCGCTCCTGCCGATCGGCGTGACAGAGGTGCAGGGCGAGTTCGCGCGCGGCGAAGTGATCGCCTGCGTGGATGGCGCCGGCCGGGAGGTCGCGCGTGGCATCACCAACTATTCCAGCGCGGAAGCGCGCCTGATCGCTCGTAAGCCATCGTCGGAAATTGAATCGGTGCTTGGCCACCTGAACGAGCCGGAACTGATTCATCGCGACAATCTCGTGCTGGTCTGAGCGCGCCTAGGCGACCAAACAAAAAGGCGAGTCCCGTAACAGGACTCGCCTTTTTTCGTCTGCGGACGCCGCCGGATCAGTGGCTCGGCGCGTAGGCCTTCAGATCGCGGATCAGCTTTTCCGGCTTGCCCGCAACGGTGCGGCCTTCGCAGAAATAGTCCGTCGCCAGGGTGGCCGCATAGGCATTGCGGGACCGCGTCTCCATGCGGCGCCACAGGTCGCGGTCCTCGCCGAGATTCGGCACCCAGGCCGTCGCGCCCTTCGGCAGCGTGGCGTAGATGCGCCGCTCGAATGCGTCGCAGCGCATGCCTTCGTAGGTCACGTTGCGTCCACCGCCAGCACTGGTGATCACGACTGTGTAGCGCACGACTCTGTCTGCGCCGACCGAAATCGACTTGGGATCCACTGCGAAACGGAAACTGTCGGATCCATTGACCGTGAATGGGATCAGGTCCTCGTCGCGCGGCAGCGCGGGCAAGGTGAACTCGTTTTCCTTGAACGGCTTGTCCTCGAAGGGATTGATCCAGGCGCTATCGGCCTGCTGTTCTTCCTCGGGCATGCCCTTGCCGGTGGTCTTGCAGCCGGCCAGGGCCAGGCAGGCCATGGCCAACAACAGGCCGGCGCGAATGCCCCGGCCGCTGAAACTAGTCATCGGAACTCCGTGAGGTGGTTGCCGGCGTGGCCGGCGATACGGGTGCTGCGGCCGCTACATCCTGCGCGGCCCCCTGAATGGTAGCCGATGCCGTGACCGTCACGCTCACCGTGGTCGACGCCACCGCCGCCACCGCCGGCGCGCGGGCCTGTCGGCCGCCGTCGCCGTGTCGTCCATGGCCGCCGTGATGCCCGTACGGGCTCAGTGGCGCGCGCCCGCGATGCAGGAAGCGCGACAACTCCGTCAGCGCCAACTGGTACACCTCGCGCTTGAATTCGATCACCGCGTCCAGCGGCACCCAGTAATCGCTCCAGCGCCACGCGTCGAATTCAGGATGATCGGTCGCACGCAGGTGGATGTCGCAATCGCGGCAGACCATGCGCAGCAAAAACCAGATCTGTTTCTGGCCCCTATAGTGGCCGCGGATCTCGCGGCGGATGAACTTGTCCGGCACCTCATAACGCAACCAGTCGCGCGTGCGACCGACGATCCTGACGTGCTCCGGAAGCAGGCCGACCTCTTCATGCAGCTCGCGGTACATGGCCTGTTCCGGCGTTTCGCCGTACTTGATGCCACCTTGCGGGAACTGCCAGGAGTGTTCGCCGATTCGCTTGCCCCAGAAAACCTCGTTACGTGCGTTGATGAGGATGATGCCGACGTTCGGGCGAAAGCCTTCACGATCGAGCATGACTGCACCTCGAATCCTTTAGAATTACGTCGATTATAAAGGATGCGCGCGCGACGGCCTGACACCGGGGATGCTGGTTTTCCCCGACGAAATGGGCAGTTTCAGGCGCGTCCGACCCAATGGATGCCGCGCGAGCGGCAAGTCGGGAAGCCCAGCCGGCGCCCGGCCTTACGAGAAAGCACGCATGAAAGCCTCGCAATTCTTTATTTCCACCCTCAAGGAAGCACCCGCCGACGCGGAAATCGTGTCGCACAAACTGATGATGCGCGCCGGCATGATCAAGAAGCTGGGCGCCGGCATCTACAGCTACATGCCGGTGGGATTGCGCGTGATCCGCAAGGTGGAAAACATCGTTCGCGAGGAAATGAACCGCGCCGGCGCGGTCGAGCTGCTGATGCCGGTGGTCCAGCCGGCCGAGCTGTGGCAGGAAACCGGCCGCTGGGACAAGATGGGCCCCGAACTGCTGCGCCTGAAGGATCGCCACGAGCGCGACTTCGCCGTGCAGCCGACTTCCGAGGAAGTGGTGACCGATATCGCCCGCAGCGACATCCGCAGCTACAAGCAGTTGCCGGTCAATTTCTACCAGATCCAGACCAAGTTCCGCGACGAGCGCCGCCCCCGTTTCGGCATCATGCGCGGCCGCGAATTCACGATGAAGGACGCGTATTCGTTCGATCGCGACATCGACGGCCTGAAGGTTTCGTACCAGAACATGTACGACGCCTACGTGCGCATCTTCAAGCGGTTCGGCCTGGAATTCCGCGCGGTGGCCGCCGATAACGGCGCCATCGGCGGCTCGGGCTCGCACGAATTCCACGTCATCGCCGATACCGGCGAGGATGCCATCGTCTACTGCCCCACGTCCGATTACGCGGCCAACATGGAAGCCGCCGAGGCCCTGCCGCTGCAGGCCGAGCGCCCCGCACCCGCCGAGGACCTGGTGAAGGCGTCGACGCCCGGCAAAGCCAAGTGCGAGCACGTGGCCGAATTCCTGAACATCCCGCTGGCGCGCACGGTCAAGTCGATCGTGCTGGCCACCGAGGGCGACGCCGGCACGCAGATCTGGCTGCTGCTGATCCGCGGCGACCACGAACTGAACGAGGTAAAGGCGTCGAAGGTCGCGGGCCTGGCTGAATTCCGCTTCGCCACCGAAAGCGAGATCGTCGAGACCTTCGGCACGCCGCCCGGCTACCTCGGCCCGATCGGCACCAAAAAGCCGGTAAAGGTCGTGGTCGACCGCACCGTCGCCAACATGAGCGATTTCTGCTGTGGCGCTAACGAGCGCGATTATCACTACACCGGCGTGAACTGGGGCCGCGACCTGCCCGAACCCGTCGTGGCGGACCTGCGCAACGTGGTGGTCGGCGATGCATCGCCTGACGGCAAGGGCACGCTCGAGATCTGCCGCGGTATCGAAGTCGGCCACGTATTCATGCTTGGCACCCGTTATTCGGAATCGATGAATGCCGTGTTCCTCGACGAAACCGGCAAGACGCAGCCGATGCAAATGGGCTGCTACGGGATCGGCGTCACGCGCATTCTGGGTGCCGCGATCGAACAGAACTACGACGAGCGCGGGATTATCTGGCCGGCCGCGATTGCGCCGTTTGCAGTGGTGGTGTGCCCGGTCGGTTACGACCGCAACGAGGCTGTGAAAGCCGAGGCGGACCGCATCCACGCCGAGCTGCTGGCAGCCGGCATCGACGTGATGCTGGACGACCGCGGCGAACGGCCGGGCGTGATGTTTGCCGACTGGGAACTGATCGGCGTGCCGCATCGCGTGGTGGTGGGCGACCGCGGCCTCAAGGAAGGCAAGGTCGAATACCAAGGCCGTCGCGATGCGCAGGCCACGCAGGTCCCGGTGGCCGACGTGGTTGCGCACGTGCGTAACCTGCTGGCCAATTGATCGACGGATGACCGACCTTTGATCGCCTTCGCCATGCGTGCTGCCGGCCTGCAGACCTCCCGCCGATGGACCGCCGCAATCGCGGGAGGACTGCTTTGCGCCTTGCTGGCCTCGGCCGCTCACGCCGGCGCGCAGAAGGAAGAGGCGCTGGCCGATTCCGTGCGCAGCGCGCTGGCATCGGCCATTGCCGACAACCGGCCGGTGCGTCCGACTTTTGTCTCCGGCGCCGAAAAGCTTGGCTACCTGAAGTGGTTGGGCGAAATGTCGCGCCGGCTCGAAGCCCGCATGCCGGACCCGCAAACGCGTGTCGAGTTGATCGAATCGGTCTACTACGAGGCCAAGCGTGCCGGCCTGGAGCCGTCGCTGGTGCTTGGGCTGGTGCAAGTGGAGAGCGGCTTTCGCAAATATGCGATCAGCTCTGCCGATGCGCGCGGCCTGATGCAGGTGATGCCGTTCTGGGTGCGCACCATTGGCGATGGCGATACGCGCAAGCTGTTTCATTTGCAGAGCAACCTGCGCTACGGCTGCACGATTCTGCGCCACTATCTGGATCGGGAAAACGGCGATCTATTCCTGGCGCTGGGCCGCTACAACGGTAGCCGTGGGCGTCCCGAGTATCCCAACGCGGTGCTGGCCGCGTGGAAGCGCTGGCAGTATTCCGAGGCCACCGTGACGATCGCGGGCGATCCGGACGGCGCCGCGGCTGCCGCGGCCGCTGCGCCCGCGCGTCGCGCATTGCCGCCAGAGGCGCCGGCGCGCAATCCTTTTTCGCCGCAACGATTGACCAATCCATCATGACCCGCGAACCCCGCGCGGGATACAGCGCATCGTCGCCGGAGCTCGAGCGTTGGCTCGCGCGGCATATCGAACAGGGCTTCGACGCGGAGTCGCTGGTGCTGTCGATGCTGCGCTCCGGCTACGATGCCACCTTTGCGCGCGATATGGTCAACGCGGCGCTCGCCTCTCCCGCATCGCCGCGCGAGCGGCCATCGCCCCTGCCGCCCCCGGCGCGCCAGCCCGCGATGCGTCCGGGCGCGGCCACACCGCAAGCCATGGCTGCCGGCGGCAATGTTTTCCGCCACGAAGGCCGCGACATTCCCATCCTGTTCGCGATGGAAGCGCCGCGCATCCTGCTGCTACAGAATCTGCTCGACGGTCCCGAATGCGATGCACTTGTTACGCTGGCGCGCGACCGCCTGCAGCGCTCGCCGGTGGTCAATCCCGATACCGGGGACGAAAACCTGATCGATGCACGCACGAGCATGGGCGCGATGTTCCAGGTGGGCGAACACCCGCTGATCGCCTGCATCGAGGCGCGCATTGCCGCCGTGACTGGCTTGCCCGTCGATCATGGCGAAGGGCTGCAGATCCTCAACTACAAGCCCGGCGGCGAATATCAGCCGCATTTCGATTTCTTCAATCCGCAACGCCCTGGCGAAGCGCGCCAGCTGCGCGTCGGCGGCCAGCGCGTGGCCACACTGGTGATCTACCTGAACAGTCCGCCCGCGGGTGGCGCCACCGCGTTTCCGCGGCTCGGCCTGGAAGTGGCGCCGGTCAAGGGCAATGCGGTGCTGTTCGGCTACAAGCTGCCCGACGGCTCGCTCGACGAGCGCACGCTGCATGCCGGGCTGCCCGTCGAATCCGGCGAAAAATGGATTGCCACCAAATGGCTGCGCGAGCATCCGTACCGCAGCCGCGGTTGAGCCGCTGCTGGTTCGATACGGCGCTGCCCATGGTGGAAAGCCGGCGCGCCTGCGACAGCCGCGCCGCTTATCAAAGTCACACGCATCCCACGCTGTCCGTGGGCGCAGTCGACGCCGGCAACAGCGTGTTCAGTCACGATTCGCTGACGTCGGCGCTGCGTCCAGGCGCGGTCGTGTGGGTGCCGGCAAACTGCGTGCACGCGTGCAATCCCGCGCCGGATAGCCGCTGGAGCTACCAGATGATCCACATCGATGCGCAATGGGCCGACGCGGTGCTCGATGAAGCGGGGCGTGGGCGCGTGCGCCGCATTCACGTCAAGCACGATCCGACAGCCTACCGGATCGTGTGCGCGCTCAATGCGATGTTGTTTTCCGAAGCCGATCCGGCCGAAAAGGAAGCCGCGCTTATCGCGTTTGTCGGCGACATGCAGCAATTGCTCGGCGAAGGCGCGGAGGCGGCGCACAGTGCGTCCGCAAATCTCACCTCCGTGACGGCGATTTTGCGCGCGCGCCACGACGACCGCCTACCGCTGGCAGATCTCGCCGCCGCGGCCGGCGTGAGCCGCTATCAGCTGATCCGGCAGTTTCGTGCGCAGTTCGGCATGACGCCGCATGCATTCCAGCTCGACCTCCGCATCAACCAGGCGCGGCGGCTGCTGCGTCGTGGCGACGCGCCGGCCGATGTGGCGCAACGGCTCGGGTTTGTCGACCAAAGCCACTTTCATCGCGCTTTCCAGCAGCGCGTCGCCATGACGCCGGGCGCCTATCAGCGCGCGCGCTGACGCCGCAATTTTCTACAATCCGCGCCGCGCCAATTTGGCCAGACTGCTTGCCTTTGCGGGATTTGCCGCGCGGAGGCAGCGATGGTTTTCGATCAGGTGTCCTGGCAGCAGTTTGCGATGGTGGCCGGCGCGCACGCGCTGGCGCTGCTCAGTCCGGGGCCGGACTTCTTTCTCGTGGTGCGCGCCGCGATGGTGTTCGGCGTGCGCCACGCCAGCGGTGTATGCCTCGGCATTGCGCTCGGCAACGGCGCGTATATCGCGATGGCGGTCGCCGGCCTGGCCGCCTCGGCCGGGGTTCACGACCTGTTTTCCGCACTGCAATGGATGGGCTGTATCTATCTGGCGTGGCTGGGCTGGAAGTTCCTGCGCTCGCGCGGTGATGTGGCGCTGTCGCCGCAGCCAGCGGAGCCACCGCCGCCGCGCGCCTATATGTCCCAGGTCGGCACGGGATTTCTCAGCGCGATCCTGAATCCCAAGAATGGCCTGTTTTACGCGAGCCTGTTTGCCGTGCTGACCGGCGCACATACGCCGCTCGCGGTGCAAGCCGGATATGGCGTCTGGATGTTCGGCCTCGTGCTGGCGTGGGACATCGCTGTGGCGGCGGCCGTGCGCCATCCGGCCGTGATGCGGCGCTTTGCGCGATCGGTGCGTATGGTCGAGCGCGTGACCGGAGCGGTGCTGCTATGTATGGCGGTGGGGGTGGCCGCGAGCGTGGCGAAGGGATTGGGCGGCCGCTAGGCGCAACGGCGTGTCGAAGCGGTGGCGTCCAGGCTGGCTGGCGTGGGCCGGACGATCAGTATTGGCAGTTTTCCGGCCAACTGTACCGGTACTGTTTTATAAAGTGTGCGTAGCCTGACTCCCTGGATTTCCTGCCGAGTCGTGTTGCCATGCACCTTCCTGTTTCCCTCTCGAATAGCTTGCCCGGTTCCAGCGTGTTGATCGCGTTTTGCGCCTTCGTGCTGGTGTCGTCGATCACGCCGGGCCCGAACAACACCATGCTGCTGGCCTCGGGTGTGAATTTCGGATTCCGACGCACCGTGCCGCATCTGTTCGGCATCTGCGTCGGCATGATTTTCATGCTGACCGTGGTGGGTTTGGGTCTCGGATCGGCCTTCACGGAATTTCCGTGGACCTGGCACGTGCTGCGCGTGGCCGCCACGATTTACCTCGTGTGGCTGGCATGGAAGCTGGCCACCGCCGGGCAGTTACAGGACAGCGACGTGGCGCGCCCGATGAGCTTCCTGCGCGCGGCGGCGTTCCAATGGGTCAATCCCAAGGCGTGGGTGATGGCGGTGGGCGCATGCACGGCTTACGTGCTGCATCCGAACATCTGGATCAACGCCGCGGTGATGGGGGGAGTGTTCGCTGCGATCAACCTGCCTAGCATCACCACGTGGGCGGTCTTTGGCGCCGGGCTGCGCCGTTGGCTGGCGCAGCCGCGCGTGTTGCGGGTGTTCAACCTGGTGATGGCGCTGCTGCTGCTCGCATCGTTGTGGCCGATCCTCGGCGCCCAGCCACACGGGGCGTAGGCGCGCCGCGCATGCGGCGTGGTTCAGACCAGCGCGCGGATCGCGCCGAGATTGCGCCAGTAGCCCTTGACGTCCATGCCGCAGCCAAAGACATAGCGGTCCGGCACCTTGAAGCCGCAGAAATCGGGATGCATCGGCTTGAGCTTTGTCAGGGTCTTTTCGCACAGCACGGCAGCGTGGAATTCCTTGGCGCCCATGTCCATGATGCGCTGGCGAATCGCCGCCATGGTCTCGCCTTCATCGAGGATGTCGTCGAGCACCAGCACCACGCGATCCTTCACCGATTCGCGCGGCGCCACGCGCCATTGCATCTCGCCGCCCACGGTCTTGTTGTTGTAGCGCGACAGGTGGATGTAGTCGAACTCCAGCGGAAATTGCAGCTTGGGCAGCAGCATGCCGGTGAACACCACGGCGCCGCCCATCACGGA
This sequence comes from Cupriavidus pauculus, assembly GCF_008801835.1. Lineage (GTDB taxonomy): Bacteria > Pseudomonadota > Gammaproteobacteria > Burkholderiales > Burkholderiaceae > Cupriavidus > Cupriavidus pauculus. Next base: position 73,057 of record NZ_VZOW01000003.1, read on the forward strand.
CAGCACCAGCGGGAAGGCGTCGCCCATCTTCTCGGTGATGTCGCGCGCCATGCGGTCCAGCGAGTCTTGCACTTCCTGGGCGCTGACGATTTCCTCGGAGCTGGTCCAGAGCTCGCGGGCCTGTTCGGCAGTCATCATGATCGGTGTCCTGTTTGTCTTTTGCGGGAGAGAGCAGGGCGCGGGCGGCCCTGGCGTTCAGCGTTCAGCGGTTGAAAAGGCCTTTCATGCCGCCTTTCATCGCGCCCATCTGGCGCATCATCTTCATCATGCCGCCGCCCTTGAGCTTCTTCATCATGCCTTGCATCTGGTCGAACTGGTTCAGCAGGCGGTTGACCTCCTGAACGGGCACGCCGGCGCCGGCCGCGATGCGGCGTTTGCGGCTGGCCTTGATCAGTTCGGGCTTGGCCCGCTCGGCGGCCGTCATGCTGTTGATGATGCCTTCCATGCGGCGCACCTGCTTTTCCGCCTGATCCATGTTGGCGCCTTGCGCCTGCTGGGCGAACTGCGCCGGCAGCTTGTCCACGAGGCTGCCCAGCCCGCCCATCTTCTTCATCTGGCCGATCTGCGCCTTGAAGTCTTCGAGGTCGAAGCCGCCGGTCTTCTTGATCTTCTTGGCCAGCTTCTCGGCCGCTTCCATATCGACGCCGCGCTGGGCTTCCTCCACCAGCGCGAGGATGTCGCCCATGCCCAGGATCCGCTGGGCCATGCGATCGGCGTAGAACGGCTCGAGACCGTCGAGTTTTTCGCCGACGCCGACAAACTTGATCGGGCGGCCGGTGATGTGGCGCACCGACAGCGCGGCGCCGCCGCGTGCATCGCCATCGAGCTTGGTCAGCACCACGCCGGTCAGCGGCAGGGCGTCGTTGAACGCCTTGGCGGTATTGACGGCATCCTGGCCCAGCATCGCGTCGACCACGAACAGCGTTTCGGCCGGTTTCAGTTCGGCGTGCAGCGCGGCGATCTCCTGCATCATCGCCTCGTCGATACCAAGGCGGCCGGCGGTATCGACGATCAGCACGTCGTGGTAATGCTTGCGCGCCCAGTCCAGCGCCGCGCGGGCGATCTCGACCGGCTTCTGGTCGGGCTGCGACGGGAAGAAGTCCGCGCCGACCTGTTCGGACACGGTCTTGAGCTGGGCGATTGCGGCGGGACGGTACACGTCGCAAGACACCGTCAGCACTTTCTTCTTCTTGTTCTCCTTGAGCCACTTGGCAAGCTTGCCCGACGTGGTGGTCTTGCCGGCGCCCTGCAGGCCGGCCATCAGGATGATGGCGGGCGGCTGCACGTTCAGGTTCAGCTCGTTGAGCTTGGGATCGGTCAGCGCCTCGTCGCCGCCGATCACGGCGGTCAGCTCGCGCTGCACCACGCCGACCAGCGCCTGGCCCGGCGTCAGGCTCGATACCACTTCCTCGCCAAGGGCCTTTTCCTTGACGCGGGAAACGAAGTCGCGCACGACCGGCAGCGCCACGTCGGCTTCGAGCATGGCAAGGCGCACTTCGCGCAGCATCTCGGCAGTGTTGGCCTCGGTCAGTCGGGCCTCGCCGCGCATGGTCTTGACGACCCGCGCCAGGCGTTGAGTGAGGTTATCCAGCATGGCAGGAAGGGGGAGGAAAATCGGCTTGTGTGCGGGACGCAGCGGGCCGTGCAGGAGCGTTGTGGCGGGAATCCATCGCCGAAACCGCCCGTGATGGCACTAAGGTAAACTGCGCAAATGGCCATTGTACTGTATGCCTTGACGGCACTTCTCTACTGCGGCCTGGCCTTTCACGGCTGGGCGACGCGCAACCCGCGGCTGGCGGCTGCCGGCGGGGCTCCGGCTGGCCATCCGGGGCGTCCTGGCGCCAGCGCCACGGCCGTGCTGATGCCGCCTGCCGCGCCGGCCGGCGGCCGCGCCGACGGCCAACCGGCGTGGTGGCATGCACTGGTGATGGCCGCACTGGTCAGCCACGGCATGCTGCTGCACGAAACCATCTTCCCGGCGGACCGGATGATATTCGGCTTCGCCTTCGCGCTGTCGGCGATGCTCTGGCTGGGCGTCGGCATCTACTGGATCGAGAGCTTTTTCTTTTCGCTGGCCGGTCTGGGACTGATCGTATTTCCGGTAGCGATGCTGACCAGCCTGATTCCGCTGGCCTTTCCGGGCTCGCAGATTCTCGGATACGCTGCGCGGCCGCTGTTCAAGCTGCACTTCGTGATTGCCAACGTGGCCTACGGGCTGTTCACGCTGGCGGCGTTCCACGCGTTCCTGATGCTGCTGGCGGAGCGCCGCCTGCACGGCTTCACCCGCCCCGTGTCGGGCGGCGAACGCGCGCCCGGGCAATGGCTGGGCCGCTGGCTCGATCTGCTGCCGCCGTTGCTGACGCTGGAAAAATTGCTGTTCCGGCTGATCAGCGCCGGCTTTGTGCTGCTGACGCTGACGATCGCCTCGGGCTTCCTGTTTTCGGAACAATTATTCGCGCGCGCTTTCCGCGTTGATCACAAGACCGTGTTCGCCGTCATCTCGTGGCTGATGTTCGGCGGCATCCTGATCGGCCGGCATTTCCGCGGCTGGCGCGGGCGCACGGCGCTGCGCTGGGTGATCGCATCGTTCGGCATATTGTTGCTGGCCTACGTCGGCAGCCGCTTTGTGATCGAAGTGGTGCTGCACCGGATTACCTGACTTCCGGCCGGCGCGCCCCGGCCAACGCCTTTTCGGTACTTTCGATCCCATGGCAAGAATCTTCCTCCTGCTGGCCATCGTGCTGGGCATCATCTGGTGGCTGCGTGATCGCGCCAGCGCGCGCGACGCCGCCAACCCGCCATCGCGCGCAGCCGGCCAGCCGCGCGGTGCCAGCCCCGCCGATACGGATATCGAGCCGATGGTGCAATGCGCGCAATGCGGCGTACATCTACCGCGAACCGACGCCATTGCCTGGCACGGCGCGCACTATTGCCGACGCAGTCACCTGCCTGATTCCCCGGGCGAGGGCAGCGCATGACGCGCCGGGCCTCGGCCTGGTCGACCCTGAGCGGCTGGCGCGCGCTGGGCGATCTGTGGCGCCAGCCCGAGCCGCCCGACTTTCACTGGCGCCTGCTGCGCTATTTCTGCTGGACCCGCGTGGCCGTGGCGCTGCTGCTGCTGGGCTATGCGTGGCTGCCGCTGGAACGCGCCGCCGCGGGCGCGGCCATCGGCGTGGGCGCCAATGCGCGCACGGCAGCCGCCATTCCCGTCGTGCTGCCCTATCTCTGCATCGGCGTGGCGACGTTGCTCGGCACGATGTGGCGTCGCCGTTTCCACCTCCGCGTGCGTGCGCAGGTTCTCGTCGATCTGGCGCTGCTGGCTGCCATCTATATCGTGCTCGGCCGCAATGCCAGCCATGCCGAAGGGCTGGCGATGATCTTCCTGCTGCCGGCACTCGAAGCCGGCGCACTGACCAGCCTGCTGTTCGCGCTGTTCGCCGCGGCCGTGTCGGCGATGCTGGTGATGGTCCATCCCTTCTTGCAGACCATGCTCGCGCGCCAGGCCGATGCCAATCTGCTTGGCTCGGGACTGTTCGGGCTGGTCTTCATGATTGCCGCGCTGGTGATGTACATGCTGGCCAACCGGCAGATCGCCCAGGAACAACTGGCGCTGGCGCGCGAGCAGGAGCTGCGCCTGCAGCAACTGGTCAACCGGCTGATGGTCAACGACATGCAGGACGGCGTGATGCTGGTGCGCGCCAACGGCGTGGTGGTGGCCGCCAATCCCGCGGCCTTTGTGCTGCTGGGCGTGCAGCCGCATGAGCGGATCCAGCAGGGACAGGTGCGCATGGGCGAGCGCGACAACGTGCTGTTCGACCTGCGGCGCATGCCGCGTCTGCAGCCGCTGATGGAAATGCTGCGCGACTGGATCCAGCGCAAGGACGATGTGCCGCGCATCCTGCAACTGCTGCCGATTTCGTCGCGCCCCACGCCGTCGCGCAATCCGCTGTTACACACGCGGCTGCGCCTGCGTTTCGTCCTGCCGGGGCTGGCGGGGCTGCGCTCCACGCTGGCCGGCGCGGGTTCGTCGCCGACCGGCCCGGACACTGTCGGCTGGAACGACATGTCGCCCGAGGGCGCGGCGCGGCTGCGCCTGGCCATCGCGCAGAGCGAGGCGATGGCCTGGAGCCCCGAAGACGAGACGCTGCTGCGCAGCGAGATGCGCGACACGGTGCTGGTCCATATCGAAAGCTGGGAGCGCATCGCCGAGCAGGTTCAGCAGGAAAAGCTCGCCGCGATGGGCCGGTTGGTGGCCAGCGTGGCCCACCAGATCCGCAATCCGCTGGCCGCGATCAGCCAGGCCAACGAGCTGCTGGCCGATTCCGGCGGCGGCGAAGGCAATATCGACGCGCGCCTGCTGCGCATCATCAGCGACAACGTACGCAGGCTCGACCAGGTAATTTCCGATGTCCTGCAGTTGTCGCGCCGTCCCAAGGTGGGTCACAGCGCAATCGACCTCGGCCAGGCGCTGCCTGAGATCGTCGACCGCTGGCGACTGGAAATGCGCGCGCGCGCCGGCGCCCGTGCCGAAGTCAACGCCAATGCGATCCGCGTGGTGGTGGACCTGCAGCGCCCCGTGATCTTCGATACGCCGCAACTGCAGCAGGTGCTGGGCAATCTGCTCGACAACGCGTGGCGCTATTGCAGCCGCCTGCCCGGATCGATCCGCATGCTCGCGCACGCGCTGGACCAGCACCACGCCGAACTGATCGTCTGGAACGACGGCGCGGAAGTCACGCGCGAGCAGCAGCGCAGCCTGTTCGAGCCGTTTTTCACCAGCAATCCGCAAGGCACGGGTCTGGGCCTGTTCATGGCGCGCGAGCTGTGCGGCGCCAACGATGCGCAGGTGCGCTACGGCACGATCGCGCTCGAAGCGTTGCTCGATCGCACCGGCATGCTGGTCGGCGGGGCTCGCGATACACTGCCGACCAAGGCCTTCGTTCTGACCATGCGCATCGAGACGTCCGACGTCGTCGCCGCCTGATCCACGCCGCATTCCCACCGAACCCCCGTCCCCATGCCAGCCAGACCGCCCGCCCCCGATCCGATTCTCGTCATTGACGACGAGGCCGACCTGCGCGAACTGCTGGACATTTCGCTGCGCCGCATGGGGCATGACGTGGTGATGGCGGGCTCGCTGGCCGAGGCGCGCGTGCGTCTGGCCGAGCGCCGCTACAGCCTGGTGCTGACCGATATGCGGCTCGGCGACGGGCTTGGCATCGAGATCGTGCGACAGTTGTCGGCCTCGCCCGAACGCACGCCGGTCGCGGTCATCACGGCCTACGGTAGCGCCGACAACGCCGTCGATGCGCTCAAGGCCGGCGCGTTCGACTACATCGCCAAGCCGGTGTCGCTCGACCAACTGCGCACGCTGATTCTCAATGCGCTCGGCCGCCATCCGCGCGCCGCGGCCGACGACGCGCCGGCTGGCGAAGTGGCTGACGCCGGCGATCGCGCCGCCGGGCTGCTGCCGGGGCTGTCGGCGGCGATCCAGGACGTGCGCCGCTCGCTGTCGCGGCTGGCGCGCAGCATGGCGCCCGTGGTGATCAGCGGCGAATCGGGCAGCGGCAAGGAGCGCGCTGCGCGTGCGATCCACGCCATCAGCGCGCGCTCGGCGCATCCGTTCATCGCCGTGAACTGCGGCGCCATCCCCGAGACGCTGATGGAGGCCGAGTTCTTCGGCCACGTGAAGGGCGCCTTTACCGGCGCCGATGCCGAGCGCGGCGGTTTTTTCCAGGCCGCTCATGGCGGCACGCTGCTGCTCGATGAAGTGGCCGACCTGCCGCTGGCCATGCAGGTCAAGCTGCTGCGCGCGCTGCAGGAGCGTCGCGTGCGCAAGATCGGCGCGAGCCGCGAAGACAGCGTCGATGTGCGCGTGATGTGCGCGAGCCACAAGGACCTGGCCGCGATGGTGGCGGCCGGATCGTTCCGGCAGGACTTGTACTACCGTCTCAACGTGCTGGAACTGCGCATGCCGACGCTGCGCGAACGCGCCGAGGACGTGCCGGTGCTGGCGCGCGCCATCCTCGAACATCTGGCCGTGCGCTATGGCGATGCGCATCCCAAGCGCCTGTCGCGCGCCGCGCTGGCGCGCCTGGCGGCCTATCCGTTCCCGGGCAACGTGCGCGAGCTGGAAAACTTGCTCGAGCGCGCGTACGCATTTGCCGAGACCGAGGAAATCGAAGTGGCCGACCTGGGCCCGCTCGAAGCCGACCTGGGCCCGCTCGAAGCCGGCATGGAACGCGCCAGCTTGCTGCAGGCGGGTCATGTGGCCGCACCGCCGATGTCATCCGCATCGTCAGCATCGTCCGCATCGTATGTGGCGCCCGGCGGCGCGGGCCTGCCGTCGGCCGCCGCCTACCAGCCATGGGGCGTCGGTGGCGTATGGCCGGCGGCCTCGCCCGCGGCCGCGCAAGCGGAGCCGGAGCCCATGCCTGTCGCCGAGGAGGCCGCGCCGCCCGCCAGCGATGCGCTTGCAACGGCTTTGGCCGACCTCACTTTTCCGATCGATCTGCCCGCGCGCCTGGAGTCCGTCGAGCGCGAACTGATCCTGCGCGCGCTGCGCCAGACCGGCTTTAACCGCACGGCGGCCGCGCCGCTCTTGGGCCTGAATTTCCGCCAGTTGCGCTATCGCATCCAGCAACTGGAAATCCGCGACGAACGCGAAGGCCGGGACGGGCGCGACGACAGCGAGTCGATGGCCGAAGGCGAGGGCCGCGATGCCTGATCGCGCCGCCGTCCACCGCTTCACCCCCGATGCGCAGGGCTGGGTGCCAGCCGCCCGGCGCGTCCCGTCGCCCAATTTCGACGCGCGTCCGGACGGCGCGCCGACCGATGTGGTGGTGATCCACAACATCAGCCTGCCGCCGGGCCAGTTCGGCACCGGCGACATCGAGGCGTTCTTCCAGAACCGGCTCGATGTGTCGCGCCATCCGTTCTTTGAGACGATCCGCGACGTGCGTGTGTCCGCTCATTTCCTGATCACGCGCGAAGGCGAACTGGTGCAATTCGTCGCGTGTACGCAGCGCGCCTGGCATGCCGGGCAGTCCGAATACTGTGGCCGCCCGCGTTGCAACGACTTTTCGATCGGCATCGAGATCGAGGGCGCCGACGACCAGCCATTCACGCTCGCCCAGTACGACACCGCCGCGAGCCTGGTGGCCGCGTTGCGCCTGACCTATCCGATTGCCGGGATCGCTGGACACAGCGACATCGCCCCGGGGCGCAAGACCGATCCTGGTCCGCATTTCGACTGGGGCCGATTTGCAACACTGGCCCAGTTGCCGGCCAACCTTTTGCCCTATCGACGACAGGGTTAAACGTGCGCTGGCCGATCGGTCATCGGCCTGCCACAAGGTTGTGCATCGACGTTCACCTGCCTCATTCCGGCGCAATGCCGGGTACAATCGCGCCCCCGCCGATGTCCGCTTGGCCCCATTTCGGGTCACCTATCAGCGACAAATTCTCATTAATAAATTTTCGTGAATTTGTGCGGCACCGAACGTCTTGCCGCCAGCCCTTGAGGCAGCGCGCTTTGCGGGAATGTGGCGCTGCCGCACGGCGCTTCCGGATGTGGCTGCTGCGCTTGTCAAGACTGGTCTTCCAGACTCTTTTCACTATACTTAGGCCTGTTTTTGATTGAGACCACTATATCTAGTGGTTTAACCGGGGGATCGGCCCCCGATGTGGTGCAGGCGCCGCAGCAGCCAAGCGGTGGAGTCGGCACACAGGGTCATGGGGCCGACGCAGCACCAAAAGTCCCTAGCAAAGTGATCGCACGTGCAGTTTAGGTTCTCCGTTGGCACGGCCAGCGTCGAGTGTCTTCTGAAGCGCATTTTGCTAGGGACTTTGTCATCTTCACTACAAGACTTCATACAAGGGTTAAAACAGGAGTTACCTCATGCAAACGGCCCAGAACGAACAACAATCCACCGGTGTGACTGGCGTTGTCGGCGCAGCAGCCGGCACTTCGCAGCAGACCCCCGCCGCTGCAGGCGTTTCGTACCAGGATTACAAGCTGATCCGCCGCAATGGCGCAGTGGTGGCATTCGAGCCGAACAAGATCAGCGTGGCGATGACCAAGGCGTTCCTGGCGATCAATGGCGGCCAGGGCGCCGCATCCGCGCGTGTGCGCGAAATCGTCGAGCAACTGACCCAGAACGTGGTGCGCGCGCTGGTGCGCAGCCGCCCGAATGGCGGCACGTTCCATATCGAGGACGTCCAGGACCATGTGGAACTGGCGCTGATGCGCTCGGGCGAGCATGAGGTGGCCCGCGCCTATGTGCTGTATCGCGAAAAGCGCACGCAGGAACGCGCGCAGGCCAACGCACAGGCCGTGGCGCGTGTGCAGGAAAGCGGCGTGTCGGTCAACGTGACCGACGACGGCGTGACCCGTCCGCTGGACCTGACCGCGCTGCACGCGCTGATCGACAACGCCTGCAGCGGCCTGGGCGACGCCGTGAGCGCCGAGCCGATCCTGAAGGAAACGCTGAAGAACCTGTACGACGGCGTGCCGATGACGCAGGTCTACGATTCGGCCATCCTGGCCGCGCGTACGCTGATCGAAAAGGACCCGGCCTACAGCCAGGTCACGGCCCGCATCCTGCTGCACACGATCCGCAAGGAAATCCTGGGCACGGAAGTCACGCAAGCCGAAATGGCGTCGAAGTACGCCGAGTACTTCCCGAAGTTCATCGCGCGCGGCATCGAGGCCGAACTGCTGGACGAAAAGCTCGCCACCTTCGACCTGGCCCGCCTGGGCGCCGCGCTCGATGCGTCGCGCGATTTCCAGTTCAACTACCTGGGCCTGCAGACGCTGTACGACCGTTACTTCCTGCACGTCGATGAAGTGCGCATCGAAATGCCGCAGGCGTTCTTCATGCGCGTGGCCATGGGCCTGGCGCTGGAAGAGAAGGACCGCGAAGCCCGCGCCATCGAGTTCTACCAACTGCTGTCGTCGTTCGACTTCATGTCGTCCACGCCGACGCTGTTCAACTCGGGCACGCGCCGTTCGCAACTGTCGTCGTGCTACCTGACCACCGTGTCGGACGACCTCGAAGGCATCTACGAGGCGCTCAAGGAAAACGCGCTGCTGTCCAAGTTCGCCGGCGGCCTGGGCAACGACTGGACCAACGTGCGCGCGCTCGGTTCGCACATCAAGGGCACCAATGGCAAGTCGCAAGGCGTGGTGCCGTTCCTGAAGGTGGTCAACGACACGGCCGTGGCTGTGAACCAGGGCGGCAAGCGCAAGGGCGCCGTCTGCGCCTACCTGGAAACGTGGCACCTGGATATCGAAGAATTCCTGGAACTGCGCAAGAACACGGGCGACGACCGCCGCCGCACGCACGACATGAACACGGCCAACTGGATTCCGGACCTGTTCATGAAGCGCGTGATGGAAAACGGCGAATGGACGCTGTTCTCGCCGTCCACCTGCCCGGACCTGCACGACAAGGTCGGCAAGGAATTCGAGAAGGCCTACGTGGCCTACGAGACCAAGGCCGCCAATGGCGAGCTGAAGCTGTTCAAGAAAGTGCCGGCGATGCAGCTGTGGCGCAAGATGCTGGGCATGCTGTTCGAAACCGGCCATCCGTGGATCACGTTCAAGGATCCGTGCAACATCCGCAGCCCGCAGCAGCACATCGGCGTGGTGCATAGCTCGAACCTGTGCACGGAAATCACGCTGAACACCAACGACAGCGAAATCGCCGTGTGCAACCTCGGTTCGGTGAACCTGGTGGCGCACCTGAAGCAGCAGGCCGACGGCACGCACGTGCTCGATCACGCCAAGCTGCAGAAGACCATCCGCACCGCGATGCGCATGCTCGATAACGTCATCGACATCAACTACTACGCGGTGGACAAGGCGCGCAATTCCAATCTGCGTCACCGCCCGGTCGGCATGGGCATCATGGGCTTCCAGGACTGCCTGCACGTACTGCGCACGCCGTACGCCAGCGATGCGGCCGTCAAGTTTGCCGATACGTCGATGGAAGCGGTCTGCTACTACGCCTACCAGGCGTCGACCGAACTGGCCGAAGAGCGCGGCCGCTACAGCACGTACGAAGGCTCGCTGTGGGATCGCGGCATCCTGCCGCAGGATTCGCTCAAGCTGCTGGCCGAGGAACGCGGCGGCTACCTCGACGTCGATATGTCTTCGACGATGGACTGGGACAGCCTGCGCGCCCGCATCAAGCAACACGGCATGCGCAACTCGAACTGCATCGCGATCGCTCCGACCGCGACCATTTCGAACATCATCGGCGTGTCCGCGTGCATCGAGCCGACGTTCCAGAACCTGTACGTGAAGTCGAACCTGTCGGGCGAATTCACGGTGGTGAACGACTACCTGGTGCGCGATCTGAAGGCGCGCGGCCTGTGGGACGAAGTGATGGTGGCCGACCTGAAGTATTTCGACGGTTCGCTGGCCCGCATCGACCGCATCCCGCAAGACCTGCGCGAGGTCTACGCCACTGCGTTCGAAGTGGAACCGACCTGGCTGGTAGAAGCGGCAAGCCGCCGCCAGAAGTGGATCGACCAGGCCCAGTCGCTCAATATCTACATGGCCGGTGCATCGGGCAAGAAGCTGGACGACACCTACAAGCTGGCCTGGCTGCGCGGTCTGAAGACCACCTACTACCTGCGCACGATGGCCGCGACGCACGTGGAAAAATCCACCGTGTCGCGTGGATCGCTAAATGCGGTGTCTTCGGGTTCCGACGGCCAGTCGTCCATCGACGCCGCCGCCGCAGCGGCCCCGGCCATGCCGGAAGCCGAAGGCGCGGTGTGCACGATGCGTCCGGGCGATCCCGGCTTCGAAGAGTGCGAAGCCTGCCAGTAAGCGGCCTCCACGAAACATCTGAAACAACCCTCGGTCTGCACCGGCTTGCGCCCAGCGCGCAAGCCGGGCGGGGGAGAGGGCCGGCGCGTCGCTGACTGTGTTGCGCGACGCCGGCCACAGCCGCCCCTGAACGAATCATCGGAGAACACAACATGCTGAGCTGGGACGACGACGTTCAAGCCACGCCGCAAGCTGCGCCGCAGCCTGCCCTGCAACCCGCCGTACCGGCCGCCACGGTCGACCAGCAAGGCGTACTGCCGCCGGCCGCCACGGCGCCGGGCATCCTGGGCAACAACCCGAACGCCGCTGCCGCGCAAAGCACGCGCCGCGTGAACGCCGCCGACAAGCGCGTGATCAACGGTGCCACCGACGTGAACCAGCTGGTGCCGTTCAAGTACAAGTGGGCGTGGGAAAAGTATCTGGCCGGCTGCGCCAACCACTGGATGCCGCAGGAAATCAACATGTCGCGCGACATCGCCCTGTGGAAGGACCCCAATGGTCTGACCGAGGACGAGCGCCGCATCATCAAGCGCAACCTGGGTTTCTTCGTGACGGCCGATTCGCTGGCCGCCAACAATATCGTGCTGGGCACGTACCGCCAGATCACCGCGCCGGAATGCCGCCAGTACCTGCTGCGCCAGGCTTTCGAAGAGGCCATCCACACGCACGCCTACCAGTACATCGTCGAGTCGCTGGGCCTGAACGAGGCCGAGATCTTCAACGCGTACCACGAGGTGCAGTCGATCCGCGACAAGGATGAATTCCTGATCCCGTTCATCGACACGCTGACCGATCCGTCGTTCAAGACCGGCACGCCCGAAAACGACCAGAAGCTGCTCAAGAGCCTGATCGTGTTCGCCTGCATCATGGAAGGTCTGTTCTTCTACGTGGGCTTCACGCAGATCCTGGCCATGGGCCGCCAGAACAAGATGACCGGCGCCGCCGAGCAGTACCAGTACATCCTGCGCGACGAATCGCTGCACTGCAATTTCGGCATCGACCTGATCAACCAGATCAAGCTCGAAAACCCGCACCTGTGGACGCCGGAATTCAAGGCGGAGATCACCGAGCTGTTCAAGAAGGCCGTGGATCTGGAATATCGCTACGCCGAGGACACCATGCCGCGCGGCGTGCTGGGCCTGAACGCGCCGATGTTCAAGGGCTATCTGCGTTTCATCTGCAACCGCCGCTGCCAGCAGATCGGTCTGGACCAGCTCTTCCCGAACGAGGAAAACCCGTTCCCCTGGATGAGCGAAATGATCGACCTGAAGAAGGAACGCAATTTCTTCGAAACCCGCGTGATCGAATATCAGACCGGCGGCGCGCTGTCGTGGGATTGATGGCGTCTGCCGTGTGCGGCGCACTTCGTTGCGCCTCGACGGCTTGAAGGGTCGGCTGCTGTCGAGCAGCCAGAACGGGTGAAAGGCGGACATCGGGCGAGGGCCCGGTGTCCGTTTTTCTTTGGGGGGATGCCGATGCGCCGTATCAGTCGGCTCCCATCAGTCGGCTGCGATCAATCGGCCGTCGCGCCCGAGCGCTTGACCACTGTCGACCATTTGCGGATTTCGCTGTCGACGAATTTGCCGGTTTCGGCCGGCGTCATCGGCATGGGCTCGGATCCGCGGTCGGTGATGAACTTGTGCAGCTCCGGCGATTGCAGCGCCTTCACGGTTTCTGCGTTGAGCTGGCTGACGATGGCGGGCGGCGTGCCCGCCGGCGCCATCATCACCGCCCAGCCGAGCGCCTCGAAGCCGGGCACGCCTTCCTCGCGCACGGTCGGCACCGCCTGCAACTGCGGCACGCGCCTGGCCGTGGTCACCGCCAGCGGCACGGCCTTGTTGGTCTGGATCAGCGGCATCGCGGCCGTGACCGAATCCACCATCAGCGGAATCTGGTTGCCGAGAAAATCCGCCTGGGCCGGACCGCTGCCCTTGTACGGGATATGGACGATAAAGGTGCCGGTCTGCGCCTTGAGCATTTCCGCCGACAAGTGCTGCGTGCCGCCAATCCCGGCGCTGGCGTAGCTGTACTTGCCCGGCGCGGCCTTGGCCTTGGCGATCAGGTCCCGCAGCGACCTGAAGCCCGATTGCGGCGTCGCCAGGAACACCAGCGGCACCGAGAACACGCCGGAAACCGGCGCGAAATCCTGCCGCGGATCGTAATTGAGCTTCTTGTAGAGCGTCTGGTTGATGGCCATCGCGCTGCCTGCCATCACGATCGTGTAGCCGTCGGGCGCGGCCTTTGCCGCGACTTCCATGCCGATATTGCCGCCCGCGCCGGCCCGATTCTCCACGATCACCGACTGGCCCAGTTGCTTGCCGAGCTTCTCGGCTAGCGCACGCGCAAAGATGTCGGTGGCTTGCCCCGGCGGAAAGGGCACGATCAGTTTGATCGGCCGTTCCGGCCAGGCGGCATGGGCGGTGCCGGCGGCGGCCAGCAGCAATGCGGCCAGCGGCAGGCCAAGGTGGGGGCGCAACGACTTCAAGGAGGTCTCCTTCAACGGGTTGTGGAATACAGCTGACGCCTTGTCCATGGCGTCTTTCGGCCAGATTCTACGCCTCATGCATTTTCAGAATCGGCTCAAAGACGCGCGCCCGGCGACTGCCTACGATCGACGGCAGACATCACCAAGGAGAGCGTCACGATGCAAGCCGTTGTATTGCACCAGCTTGGCCAGGCTCCGCGCTTTGGCGCATTTCGCGACCCCGATCTGCGCGCCGGCGAGATCCTCGTATGCGCCAGCGCCGCCGTGGTCCGTCCGTCCGACCTTGCCATCGCGCGCGGCTGCCACGCGCACATGCCGCGCGAACTTCCATACATCTGCGGCCGTGACGGCGTGGGGTGGCTGGCGGACGTCCCGCACACCGGCCGGCAGCATGTCCGGCAGGGCGGCCAGCGCGTTTACTTCCGGGCCGCGCGCAGTCCGTTCGGATCGATGGCCGAGTACGTGCCCGCGGAATGGGTAGTGCCCGTGCCGGACGGCGTCGATTCGGCCATGGCGGCGGCGCTGGTCGGCCCGGCGATGACGGCCTGGCTGCCGCTGGCCATGCGCGCCGACCTGTATCCCGGAGAAACCGTGCTGGTGCTGGGTGCCTCGGGGCTGGTCGGGCGGCTGGCCGTTCAGGCGGCGCGGCTGCAAGGCGCGGGACGGGTGATTGCAGCCGGGCATCGCATCGACATGCTGACCGCACTCGGCGCCGATGCGCTGATCGACCTCGCCCAGCCGCCCAGCGTGTTGCAGCACACCTTTGCCACCTACGCCGACGACGGAATCGACGTGGTGGTCGATCTGGTCTGGGGCAAGACGCTAGAGCTATTGCTATCGGCGCTGATCCAGACCGATGGCATTCCGATGTACGGCAACGATCGCGGCGTCCGGATCGTGTCGGTGGTGGACCGCTCGGCTGGCAGCCTGATCATGGCGCCCACGGCATTGCGCGATTCGCGCGTGACACTGATCGGCTGCGGACCGGCCAATCATCCCCCGGCCGACGACCTTATGCTGTTGGTCGAAGAAATTCTCGGCTGCATGCGCGACGGCGAGCTTGCCGTCGACACCGAGCAAATGGCGATGGCCGACGTGGAGAGTGCGTGGGGACTGGCGCAGGCGCCAGAGCGGCGGGTGGTCCTGACGCTGGGGGCGCCGTGATCGCGGACCGCCCACGCCCGCGTGCCTCCGGTGGCGGGGCGTCCGGGGCGGGGCGGCTGGCCGGATCAGGCGGCCTTGCGTACGTCGGCTGGCGCCGATGCCGATTCGGCCTTGCGCTCGCCGCCCAGGGCTTCCGTCAGGTCGCTCAGCAGGCCAGCCAGTTCGCCGGCCATCAGCGCAAAGTAGGCGTCGAAGCGCTCGTCCTCGTCGTGAAGCGTGGCGTCCGCCTGCTCCTTGATCACGTCGAGCGGGTTCACGCGCTTGACCGCCAGGGCGTCGGTGAGCACGAACGAAACGCGGTCGTTCCAAGTCATCGCCAGGCGCGTGCAGCGCTTGCCGGCGGCAATGTGGCGGCGCAGGTCTTCGGGATCGAGCGGGTGGCGCACATAGCGCACCGTCGCCTTGCTTTCGCTGCTGGACTGCAGTTCGATTTCCTGGTCGACCGTAAAGCCGGCCGGCGCGGTATCGGTGGCAAGCCACTCGGTCATCGCCGCCACGGGCGACAGGTTGACTTGCAGGCCTACGACCGGCAGCGGATCGATGGCCTTGAACAGCATGCCGCGCACTTCGTCGGCCTTTGCCGTGCCTGCCGCGTCGATGGCAAGCCAGCCATTGGTCGGGTCGATCCAGACCCGCGTGTCGCGGCGAATGCTGAAGGCGCGCGGCAGCAGTTCCTCGGTGATCTGCTCCTTGAGTTCCTTCAACTGCTTGCGGCCCGGCTTGAATCCCTGCTGCTCTTCCAGCTCGGCGGCGCGGGCCTTGGTGACCTGGTTGACCACTGTGGCGGGCAGCAGCTTCTTCTCGGTGCGCAGCACCAGCAGAATCTGGCGATTGACGCAATGCACCAGACGATCGTTGTCACG
This sequence comes from Cupriavidus pauculus, assembly GCF_008801835.1. Taxonomy (GTDB): domain Bacteria; phylum Pseudomonadota; class Gammaproteobacteria; order Burkholderiales; family Burkholderiaceae; genus Cupriavidus; species Cupriavidus pauculus. The sequence continues at coordinate 88,409 of NZ_VZOW01000003.1, forward strand.
CGGCGATGCCCAGCCCTGCGTTTGCATTTCGAGGCTGGTGCCGGGATAGAACGCGTGCTTGGCCAGGCAGGCCTCGACGTCGTCGGCGCTTAACGTCCACGGGGCGGAGAAACGATGAATCTGGAGATTCTTGAACCACATGAGAATTCGGCCTCGCGTACGGATTGGAAAATTGTGAGAGGGACGAATTCTAACGGGTCAACGTGCGCGGCTACCGCGACGAAAAAAAATGCCCATGGTGCGGGAACAGGAAATTCCGCGCCATGGGCACTGCATGATATGCGCCGCGGATGCCGCCGCGGCGCAGGGTCGTCAGATATCGAGCTTCGAGATCTTGGTGCCTTCCAGGCTCAGGCCCGCCATCAGCCCGGCGTTGGTCATCGCAAAGCCGATGATCGGTTGCTGCGCCGTGTTGGTGTCGATCTGCCCGTTTGCGCCGATGGTCGCCAGTGCTACCGTCGCGTCGGCACCCACTTGCCAGCCGCTGCTGCGCACGAACTTGTCGTAGGCTTCCTGCGTCATGAACATCAGGATGAAGGCCTTGGACTGAGCGCCGATCTGCCAGCCCACCGACCCGGAGATCGCGCGGTAATAGCCGCGATCCGCGCCGCCGGAGCGCAATACGCCGTCGCCGTATTCGCCACCGACGATAAAGCCGGCGGAGAGCAGTTTCGGGAAGATCAGGATGCCCTTGGCCTTGGCACCCAGGTCTCGCGCGCCCTTGGCAGTGGCATACAGTCGGTTCAGCGTGTCGGTGGCGCCGGTGTCGATTTCGCGGCGCTTGGATGCGGCATCGCCGGAGTCTTTCGGCCCGGTCACGCTACAGCCGGCGAGCGACATGGCGCCCAGGGAAAGGCCCGTCAGGCCGACAAGACCAGCACTACCAGCGGACAGGAAGGTTCGTCGTTTCATTGTTTCCTCCAGGAGGGTGTCATGTGTTGCAACCGCCTCTACAGCATAGGCGCGCAGAGCACATCCGCCAATGCGAAGTTGTCTGACACGGACCGGGCGAGTCTCTGACATGGCATCGTCATACTTTCTTGCAAATCCGCCTTACCATTGCCGGAACCCGCTTAAAACGTCTGTGTCTGTGCAGCATGCAAAAAATATCCGCGCCCCCCACCATTTCCGCCGGCCACGCCGATTTCCGAAACGCCCTGAGCAATATTGCTGCGCCGCAGCGCCAATCCCAACGCCGCACCGGCCTGGGTGTCGCCGCGCTATCGCTGGCCACGCTGATGCTGGCCGCCTGCTCAAGCGCGCCGAGCGTGGAGACTCCCGAAGCCAAGCAGGAAGTGGCGCAAATGAACGCCGGCTGGCAAGCCGAGCGCGCGAAGTACATGGACTGCGTGCAACAAAAGGCAGACGACGGCGCCCGGGGCAAGGGTACGCCCAAGGAAGTGGCAGCCGGCGCCATCGATGCGTGCAAGGACCAGCTCAAGGTCATGCACGACGCCTTCCATTCCTATCTGTCAGCGCAGATGAGCACGGCCCATGGCCAGACCAGTGCGCGGCAGGCGGCCGACCGCGTTACCACCGATACCAGGGAAAAAGCGCGCACTTACCTCACGCGCTACGTCGAAGTCGAACGATACAAGGCCGGCCAGCGTTGAGTGTCGCCGCGCGCCGGCGCCAAGCCCGCCGCGTCGCGCGCCTGGGTCGCAAGCCAGGAGATGCCGCTGCGTTCAGAGTGCCGCTGCTCAGAGCATTGCCAGCGGTTGGGCGTGCCGGGGCGGCGGAAAGATCTTGTCCAGTTCGGCCATTTGTTCGGGCGTCAGGTCGATCGTCAGCGCGTCAAAATTCTCGCGCAGGCGCTCGCGGTGGCTGGTCTTCGGGATCGCGATGACGTCATCGAAAGAGAGGAGCCAGGCCAGTGCGGCCTGAGCCGTCGTCATGTCGTGCGCGGTGGCAAAGCGCTGCAGGCCGTTGTTGCGCAGGAGCCGCGCCTGTTCGATCGGCGAATAGGCCATGATCGGGACGTTGCGTTCACGCAACCATGGCAGCAGATCGAACTCGATGCCGCGGCGGCCGAGGTTGTATAGCAACTGGTTCACGGCCACGCCGTCGCCGCCGGGCGCGTCCCAGAATTCCTCCATGTCGGCCCGATCGAGATTGCTGACGCCGAAATGACGGATCTTGCCCGCCTGTTGCAGCGCGAGAAACGCCTCGATGGTCTCCTCGAACGGCACGTCGCCGCGCCAGTGCAGCAGGTACATGTCCAGATGATCGGTGCCGAGCCTGCGCAGACTGCGCTCGCATGCGGCAACGGCGCCCTTGCGGCTGGCGTTGTGCGGATACACCTTGCTGACCAGAAATGCGTCGTCGCGGCGTCCGGCGATGGCCTCACCGATAAGCGATTCGGACAACCCTTCGCCGTACATTTCGGCGGTATCGATCAACCGCAAGCCCATCTCCAGACCCAATTGCAGCGTGGCCAATTCTTCGGCGCGCGTGCCAGCGCGGTCCCCGATGTTCCAGGTGCCCATGCCCAGCGCGGGAACTTGCTCGCCGCCGGGCAGCGTGACGTACTTCATGCGATGTCTCCGGAAGGAATTGCAGCCCTTCACACTAGTGAACATCGCGAAGCAGTACAAGCCCGCTACCCGCACGACCCTTTTAACCGCGCTGAACAATGGGACGCGGATTAGCGATGCTGGTGGCGGAATTCCTGCGATTTGCCGCCATAACCATAGGCCGCCGCACGCGCATCGATCACGTGGATGTAAGACACTTCGTTGACATCGCCGATCACTTCCGACAATGCCTCAAACGCCTGCTGAAGAAACGCGGCTTTTTCTGCCTTGGTGTTCGTCTCGTCGGTGACGCTGATATCCAGTTGAAACGCGTTGCGCCCCGTGCGGTGCTCGGACAGCGGCTTCCCGCCGATAAACCATTGCTCGCGCGGAATGAACGTAATCGTGGTGGCGATCACCGGCGCGTCCTTGCCCAGCACACGCTGGGTCAGATCGCCCACCGCGGCGACGGCGCGATGCATCAGTTCGGTATCGGGATGGCCGGAAATTTGCAGGGTGACGTGGGGCATGACAGGCTCCTTGATCTGTTTCGATTTGCAGCGTCTTGGTGCTGCAGTGATGTCATGGTAGGCCGCGTCTTGATATCGGAAAAGCGGGAATATACGATATGATCCATCGGTGAATCCGATGGAAGAAACGATGCGCACATTCGAAACCGACCAGCTCAAAACGTTCGTGGCGGTGGCGGACAGCGGAAGCCTGTCGGCCGCGGCGCCGCGCTTGTTCCTGTCCCAGTCGTCAGTCAGCGAACAACTCCGCAAGCTGGAAGAGCGTGCCGGCGTGCCGTTGCTCACGCGTGGGAAGAAGGGCGCAGCGCTGACGCCTGCCGGGGCGCGGTTGCTCGACTATGCGCGGCGCATCCTGTCGTTGAACGCGCTGGCCATGGCCGAACTGCGCGGGCAATCGCTCGATGGCGAACTGCGTCTCGCGGTGACCGACTATTTCCGTCCCGGCGAAATTGCTGGCATGCTGCGACGCCTGCGCGACAGATATCCATATTTGAAACTCCATGTGACGGTCATGAAGAGCGCCGCCATCGAAGCGGCTGCGGACATGGATGCATTCGACATCGGGTTGAGCATGCGGCTGATCGGTATGCGCGGTGGCGACAAGGCGACGACCGCGCGCCGCGGTGTCGTGCTGCGGCGGGAAGCGCTGGCGTGGGTGGCCGCGCCGGAGCTGGCCGATGCGCCGCAAGATGTCATGCCGCTGGTGCTGTTGCCGGACACCTGTTCGATGCATCAGTTTGTGGTGCAACTGCTGATGCGCCGCAAACGCGAATTCGAGATCGCGCATTCGGCGTCGGGCGTGGCGGGTTTGCATCTGGCGCTGGCCGCCGGGCTTGGCGTGTCGTGCCTGAATGCGTCGGCAATCGGCCCGGGCGTGACACCGCTCGATGCTGCAGCCGTCGCGCGCTGGAAGTTGCCTGCGTTGCCGTCGGCCGAGTTCTATCTATTAGGCGCGCGAGCTGGCGAGAGCGATTTCATCGGCCAGGCCCGCCAGGCGCTGGCGGAGCAATTTGGCTGAGGCTGCGCCGGCCAACCTGCCGTCGACCGGCGATGGCGCCTGCGGAGCTCGGCTCAGGTCTCGCTCCACTGGCGCAGCAGGTTGTGATAGCAGCCAATCAGACTGCGGCGGGCGCGCTCGTCGGCGTTGGTCTGGTTCAGCGTCTGGATGGCGTTGTCCATGTCGAACAGCAGCGCGCGCTGGCCGTCATCGCGAATCAGGCTCTGGATCCAGAAAAAACTGGCCAGGCGCGTGCCGCGCGTGATCGGCGTCACCTGATGCAGACTGGTGGCGGGATAAACGATCATGTCGCCGGCGGCCAGCTTCACCGCGTGCACGCCGTAGGTGTCTTCCACCTGCAATTCGCCGCCGTCGTAACTGGCCGGGTCTGACAGGAACAACGTTGCCGAGACATCGGTGCGCAGCTTGCGGCCATTGTGCGGATGAATGCGTACGCCTCCATCGACATGCGCGCCGAACGTCATGCCGGCGCCATAGCGGTTGAACATCGGCGGATAGACGATGTTCGGCAGCGTTGCACTAATAAATAGTGGATGCCGTTCCAGCGCGGCAAGGATCAGGTGCTGGCATTGCGCCGCAACCTCGGACCGCTCGTCGATCTGCTGATTGAACTTGACCGGCGCGCCGGAGTAGCCAGCCGAAACGCGGCCGTCCACCCAGGCATCGCCAGCGTGCTCGAGCTGTTGCACCACGGTCGCCAGTTGCGCGGCGTCGAGAACTTTCGGAATACGAACCAGCATGCGGGAATCCGGTTGGGACCGCCGGCGAACGCGACCTGCGCGAGCAGCGCGGCGCCGGGGCCTTACATGCGATAAGCGAACGACAGCATGGCGGTGCGGCCCGTACCGGGCACCGAACGGCCGCCGTCCGACTGAATCAGCGCATCGTAATACTTCTTGTCGAAGATGTTGAACAGATTCAGGCGCACATCGTACTTTGGCTGATGGTAGGCAATCATGCCGTCCCAGCGCACAAATCCTCCCACCTGCACCGTATTGGTATTGTTGGCATAGCGTTGCGACATATAGAACGCGCCGCCGCCAATTTCCCAGTCCGGCATGACGCGGTAGCTGGTCCAGGCCGTGGCGGTGTGCTTCGGCGTATTGGTCGGCACCTTGTCTTGCGTGTTGGCCGCGATGCCGTTCTTGATCACGGCGTCGAGATACGTGTAGCCGGCAAATACCTGCCACTTTGGCGTGATGCGGCCGGTCACGCCGGCGCGGAAGCCATCGACCTGGATCTTGCCGGTCAGCGCGTAGGTGGTGGCGTCGATCTGGCTGCGCGCATTGTCCTTGGTGATGCGGAAGACCGCCGATGTCAGCGACAGGTTGCCATCCATCACATCCCACTTGCCGCCAGCCTCGTACGACTTGTTCTTTTCGGGATCCAGCGATTGCTGTCCCACCGTGCCCACCAGCTGTTCGAGCGACGGATTGAAAGATGTGCCGTACGAGATGTAGTAAGACTGCTGCTCGGACGGCTGCCAGATGCCACCCAGCCGCACGCTCGTGAAGTTGACCGACTGATTGGCGTTGGCCAGCGCGGTGTTGCCGGCGGTATTGCCCGCGTTGATCGAGTTGCTGATGCTGGCGATGTACTTGTCGTAACGCAGCCCCGCCACTGCTTTCCACTGTTTCGTAAATTCGATCGAGTCGTTGGCGTACACCGCCACCGTATTGGCCGATCCGCCCTGGAGATTTCCAGTGCTGGTAGCCACGCTGCCCGGCGAGTCGCGATAGACCGGATCCACCACTGGCGTGCAGGCGACGTAGCCGGCTGTGGTGCCCGTCGGATTCAGCGGCGTGGTGCCGCAACTGCCGTTGCGGTAGTAGTTCTGGTTGTTGTAGCCGTCATGGCCAAACTCCAGGCCCGTCAACAGCGTGTGCTTGATCGGACCGGTGTCGAATTTCGCGGTCAACTCGGTCTGGTTGAAGATCGAATAGTCGCGAATGTTGCGATCGTGACTCTGCTGGCGCACATAGAGCTGCGACAGCGGCAGATTGGTGGTGGTCAATGCTGTGAATGCGCCCGCCGCATTGATCGTGCCCACGGCGTTCGGAGCCGTCTCGCGCGCATCGGTTTCCACATAGTTGAACGCGGTGACGTTTCGCAGGCGCAGGTTGGGCGAGAACTTGTGATCGACCCCGGCCGACAGCGACGCAATGTTCTGGCGTGTACGGTCATTGTTGAACCCATAGTAGGTGTTGCGATCGACATTGACCGGGTGCCCGTTGATCGCTGGCAGGCCATAGTCGGGCATGTCTTCGTTGTGCTGGAGCAACGCCGACAACGTGATTTCGGTGGAGGTGCCGATGCCATAGCGCCACGACGGCGCGATGCCGAAATCCTGCACCGTCATTTCGTCGCGCGTGCTCGGCTTGCCGTCCTGCGCCATGGCCGAGACGCGGAATGCAGAGGTATCGCCAGTCGGCGTGTTGACATCCGCGGTGGCGCGCACCAGACCGTTGGTCGTAACCGAACCTGTCACCTCCGTGGCGGCCTTCAACTGCGGCTTCTTGCTGACCTGATTGATCACGCCGCCCGTGGAGCCCCGGCCGAACAGCATCGACGAGGGGCCCATCAGCACTTCCACCTGATCGAGCGCAAAGGTGTCGCGATAGTACTGGCCGCGATCGCGAAAGCCATCGAGATAGATGTCGGTGCGCGCCGAAAAGCCGTTCAGGTTGATGTTGTTACCGATCTGGCCGCCTTCCGCGCCGCCGATGGTGATGCCCGGCACGTTGCGCAGCGCATCGGCCAGCGAACTGACACCTTGCGATTCCATCAGCGCGCGATTGACGATCGTGACCGATTGCGGCACGTCGCGCAGGTCGGCAGGCAATTTCGACAACTGGCTGCCCGACGGGTTGAAATCGTCGCGCGACGCCGCGCCCTGGACGGTGATCTCGCGCAGCGTCACCGGCGCGGTTTCGCCTTTCGGCGTGGCTGCCTGGGCCGCCGCTACGGGCGTCTGTGATGCGGGCGCGGGCGCCGCTTGGGCGAATGCCGAGGGCGCTGCAAACAACGCGACGAGCGCAGCGGCAACAGGGGTCAGTCCGGGGGTGCGACGATTCATTCTCGAGTCCAGTTCGCCCCGTGTGGCCGGGCCCTTACCGGCTCGATATCCGGGGCATATGTGCGGGCGATTCGGGAATATAAATACGAACGATTCTCGTTGCAATTGCGTTGTTTGGCGTTCACAGACAACAGATCTGGATATCGAATGACTTATTCAAAATACATACGAGGGCCGAATTCTGCGCGATCTGATATTTCTTATGGCTTATTCGACGCATTAAGCGGTTTGCGCAAAAGAAACGGCCCGCATGTCGCGGGCCGTCGGGCAATACATTCGGATAACAGACTTTATTTTTATTTGCTCACCGATCGGTTACTCGGCGGTCATGTGGGCATTCTTGGCAATACGTCCGAGCCGTTCGCGTTCGCTCTTGATGAACGCAACGAAGCTGTCGACGGAACCACCCGCCGGCTCGATGCCGTTCTGGATCAGGCGCTCACGAATTTCCGCATTCTGCATGCCCGCAGTCAGCTCGGCATTCATGCGCTTGATGATCGCGGGGTCGGTGCCCTTCGGCGCGAAAATGCCGGCCCAATGGCCGATGCGCACTTCCGGCAAACCTTGCTCGGCGGTGGTTGGGATATTCGGCGCCGCGGGCATGTGCTTGTCCCACGTCGCGCCCAGCGCCTTGAGCTTGCCTGCCTTGATTTGCGGCAGCACGACGATCGACGCTTCCGACGTGGCAGCCACCTGGCCGCCGATCACCGCGGTGATGCTCTCCGAACCGCTCTTGTACGGCACCACGGTCAGGTCCGCACCTTTCTCCTTGAGCATCTCTTCAACGAAGTGGGGCGTGCTGCCGCTGCCTGCGGTGGCAAACGGCACGCCGCCTTGCTTCTTCGAATATTCGATCAGTTCCTTGACGTTGTTCACCGGCAGCGAAGGCGATGCCACGATCACCGAAGGGCTGACCGCGATCAGCCCCACCGGCACCAGGTCGTCGGGCTGGTACGGCATCTTGATGCGAATCAGGCCGTTGGTCACGGTGCCCACGGCGCCCACCAGAAACGTGTACCCATCGGGCTTGCTCTTGGCCACGTAATCCGCACCGACGATGCCGCCCGCGCCCGGACGATTTTCGATGACCACAGGCTGGCCGATGCGCTTGCTGACGGCGTCGGCGCCAGCACGCGCCACTAGATCGTTGGCGCCGCCCGCGGTGAACGGCACGACGAACTTGATGACATGGTTTGGCCACGCATCGGCCGCGTGGGCCGTGGTGACAAACAGCGGGGCGGCGGCCAGTGCGAGGGCCAGCTTGCGGCGGCGAACGGATGTGCGCATGAGTCAGTCTCCGGTAGTTGTTGTGAGGCTCGGGATGCCGATCTTACCGAAGGAACCTGTCAGTTGCCTTAAGCGCCGCCGAGCTGGTGGCACGCCGCCGATGGCTGTCGCCGCTTCGCTTGCAAGACGCGTGGTGGCAAGCGCTCGGCAACATCTTCGTGGGTCACTGCTGACGCACCCAGGTCTGCGTCCGACCGATCAGGCTGATGCCGATGAAGCCGCGCACGTTGAGCTTCTTGCCGTCGTCGGCAAGCGACATCTTGCATTTGTAAAGCTTGCCGCTTTCGGGATCGAGGATCTCGCCGCCGCTCCACTCGTTGTCTCCGGTCTTGCGCAAGCCGGTCAGCAGCGTCATGCCAATGATGGGCTGGTCCTTGCGCGAGTCGGTGCACTTGTCGCACACCTTCGGCGGTCCCTCGGACGGCACGAGGCTCTTCACGAGCTTGCCGCTGTACACGCCGTCCTTCTCCGCAATCTCGATCACGCCGCGCGGCTTGCCGGTGGCGTCGTCGATGGTGTGCCAGGTGCCGGCGGGGGTCGATTGCGCCAACGCCACGGCACTGGCGGTCATCATCGTTACGAAGGTGGCGGCGAGGGCGGTCGCCCGGACGAAGGCGCGGGGGGCGGTCATGCGCATGGAAATCTCCAGTTCGGTTTCGCGACGGCACAATGCCGATCGCGGAGTGCTCTTGCCGGATGGTACGGCGATGGCCGTCTTGCAAGTCGTACACGTAAGTCGTGCAGGATATCCGCACACGACCGACGATGGTGGGCGACGATCGCCACGCGCATCGCCGCCCGGCCGGCAGCAGCACCGCGCCGCCAATCTACTGTGGGCCATCCCGCGCCGCAATCTCCAACATCCGTTTGCGTACGCACCAAAGCACGCCGGGCCGCTGGCCGGAATCGACCGCTGGCTGCGGTGCGGCGGGATTCTGTTGCGCAACAAAACGCGGGCGGATGTCATACCCGAGACATTCCTCTAGCGAGCCGCGCATTGGCGCACTGGCGCAACAGCGGCCGCGTCGGAGCCGCCAATCAGGAGCGCGTGCACAGCGCGCGCCGACGTCGGTAGGAACCCGGATACGCGCCGACTCGTTGCCGATACGCGAGCAATGTCGCGTCCGAGATGCGCGCCAGAATGCGCACGCGCACGACGCGTGCCGACGAACATCGACGGCTATGGCACGTCGGCGAACCCGGATGCGAAAGCATCGCGCCGATGTGGGGCGATGTCTGACCTCGCAGCCGACATTCTTGCGTCGCACGGGGCGGGCACGGCATGCGATTCGATCTCGCCACCGCGCGCGTCATGCTCCGGGCGTGACGCACAACGCGGCACGAACCACGCGCATCCTGGCACGCACGATTGGGTCCGATTCGAACGCGCAACGACCATCGTCATCGATGCGATTCACATCGTTTCGAGTTGGTGAACGCGTCGGAAGACCATCGCGAAGCACGATCGACTTGGCAAACCGTTGCATCGACGCATCACTCTTTCGTCGTACTCGCGCAACTGTCCGATCGATGCGCGCGAGGTCCGACACACGCATCGCGCGATGGTCGCGCACGCGTTGCGATGCGACGACGACGCGCTCCTCGCACGTGGTGCAGCTGCAGTGTCTGCAATCGCGTGCGACGAATGTTTGCAGCGGTGCGACGCGCTGCGACGAAGCCTCGGTGCGCTCGCGCAAAGCCAATGTTCATGCGGGTTTCGAGACGATCGTCAGGTTTGCGCGGACGCTTCGAAAGCCGTTGCGCAATAGCGATGGAGAGGTCGAACGCGCTGCGCGAGCGTGACCGAAAATCAGTCGATGCGCGACGCGATACGGTCCATCGCGACCCGCCAAATTCGATCGCGATGGAACTTCGTTGGCGAGACGAAAGTCGAGATCAACATGTGTGTCGATGGTGTTGGCATCGAGGTGTCTGCGCGGAGTAGATCGATTCGTTCTTGCGCGCAAGTTTTTTTGCACTTTTTTCTTAACATCATCGAACAAACGAATTATGATTCGCCTTGACAAGAGTCTCACTTCATTGCATCGACACCAACGATGCGTGGCGTCGCCAGCAAGCAAGACGTCGCGATGATTGCGATGCGTTGATGCAAGTGAATGCGGGTAGCCGAGGAGCACTAGAACTTTGACGCAGACCGAGCCGATCCGGCTTCTTACAACGCGTGCAGTCTCCTGTAGCCCTGTCTCGGGATGGGCGAACTACCCCTTGATGATTGCTGTCTGCAGCGCGCGAGGCCATGCCCGCGCTGCAGGCCTGCTGACCGATATCTCCTCTTTCCTGGCCGCGCGCCGACACAACGGCCGGCGCGGGCCAATCGAATATTTCAGGGCACCGCCTGCCCCGGAAATCCGCCTGCACGCTGGCTTCGAAGCTGGCGCGCGGATTTCGGGCCGCGGTGAAAGTACCGCGCTGTGCGACGTCATCCACGGCGGTTTCCCTGTCACCGAATTCATTAGCGTGCGGTCTGAGTTGAGTCGTGCGCCGATGAATCGCTCGCTCGATTGGGGTTCGCGGCAAACGCGCCTCGGGTCGGTCGGGTCGTCCATTTAGGTCATTCGATATTTCACGCTAGTGAAGGAGTTATCCATGGCAACTGCTGCAAAGAAAAAGCCGGCGGCTAAGAAGGCCGCCAAGCCGGCCGCCAAGAAGGCTGCTGTGAAGAAGGTCGCCGCCAAGAAGGCTGCCCCGGCCGCCAAGAAGGCTGCTGCCAAGAAGGTCGCAACGAAGAAGGTAGCTGCCAAGAAGGTCGCCGCCAAGAAGCCGGCCGCCAAGAAGGTAGCCGCGAAGAAGGTTGCAACCAAGAAGGTCGCCGCCAAGAAGGCCGTCGCCAAGAAGGCGGCACCGGCCAAGAAGGCTGCAGTGAAGAAGGTTGCTGCCAAGAAGGTCGCAACCAAGAAGGTCGCCGCCAAGAAGGCAGCACCGGCCAAGAAGGCCGCAGCCAAGAAAGTAGCCGCCAAGAAGCCGGCTGCCAAGAAGGCCGCTGCCAAGAAGCCTGCCGCGAAGAAGGCCGCCAAGCCTGCCGCTGCGAAGAAGCCGGCTGCGAAGAAGGCTGCCAAGCCTGCTGCTGCGCCTGCCGTTGCGCCTGCCGCTGCTGCAAAGACCGCGCTGAACCCGGCTGCGGCCTGGCCGTTCCCGACGGGCAACCGTCCGTAATTGACTCGCCTCGTGCGAGCGATGACAACTGGGAAATGCCTGGGCACGCATCGCGTGCCGCACTGACCGGATACCTCGTATCCGGTCCGCAAGACAGCGAGTCTTGCCAACCCGCCGATGGCCACCGTGCCCGGCGGGTTTTTTATTGGTCAGTCAGCATTGGATGCTTTCGGCATCGGCATCGGCATCGGCATCGGCATCGGCATCGGCATCGGCATCGGCATCGGCATCGGCAGCGCGTGGGCGCGTGCTCTGGCGAAGCGGCTGGGCGATGGCGGAAGGTTCAGGCGGCCGAGGGTAGGCGAAAGAAAGCAGGCAGAAGAAGGGAGCGTGCAGCAAGGTATCGGCGCAAGGGCAACGGCAGGAGGGCGCAGGCCGATTGGCAAGGGCACAAAGCAGAACGCCGCGGCCCAGGGGCTCGCGGCGTTCTTCATGACAGCTTTGTCATGTCGCGATCAGTGTGTGACGCGCGTCGTCCCGCCCGAGGACAGCAGACGCACCCGGTCGCCAGGGCGGAACACCTCGTCGGCTTCCTGCGTGATAGCCCGCATGTCGCCGTCTTCCAGGCGCACGGTGATTTCCAGGCCGCGTCGCTGCGTCAGACGGTTTTCAGCCGCGCTGCCGGCGATGCCGCCGAGCACGGCGCCCAGCAGCCCGGCTGCGACCGATCCACCGCCGCTGCCGATGGTGCTGCCGGCCGCCACGCCGCCGATGGCACCACCTGCGATGGTCCCGGCGCCGGTCGAGCCGCCCTGGATCATCACTTCACGTACACCCTCCACCACGCCAAAGCGCACCACCTGCTCGCGCTGTGCCTGTCCCGGCGAATAGACGCTGTTTGAATTGGAGTAGTTGGCGCAGCCGGTCACCAGGGCCGCGGTAGCCAGCACCGCTGCGCCGCTAAGTCGAAGGATCTGATTCATGGCAACTCCCGTCTGAATGCCGCGCGGTTCATCGAATTTCGGTGCGCGCGGTGCACCGTTTTATCTTAGGCGTATCGGTATCCGAAAGCGGACTCGAAACGATTGCCGATTTCGTCGCGCGAGACCCAGTGATTCTGCGGGCCTTGCTGGGCGATCTTGAGCGCGCCCATCAACGAAGCGAGTCGGCCAGTGGTTTCCCAGTCCAGTCCGTTTTCGATGCCGTAGAGCAGGCCGCCGCGGAAGGCGTCGCCGCAACCGGTGGGATCGACCACGCGTTCGGCCTGCACCGCCGGAATCGCAAACTGCTGGCCATCCGCGAAGATGCTGGCGCCGCGCTCGCCGTGCGTGACGACGAAGGCGCGGACCTTGGCGGCAACCTCGGCGCTGGTCCACGCGGTGCGCGACAGCATGACCTGCGCTTCGTAGTCATTGACCGTCACGTAACTGGCGAGTTCAACGAACTGGCGCAGGTCCTCGCCGTTGAACAGCGGCATCGCCTGGCCAAGATCGAAGATGAACGGAATGCCGGCTTCGGCAAACTGCTGTGCATGGTGCAGCATGCCTTCGCGGCTGTCCGGCGCGACGATGCCAAGCGCCGGACGCTTGCCCGCGCCGAGCGCATCCTGCACGCTGTTCAGTTGCGATTGGCCCATCGCGCCCGGGTGGAATGCGGTGATCTGGTTGTTGTCCAGATCAGTGGTGATCATGGCCTGCGCGGTGAACGTGTCCGGCAGCGTGCGGATGTGGTCGGTGCCGATGCCGAGGTCGCGCAGATATTGCAGATACGGTCCCGCGTCCTGACCGACGGTGGCCATTACAACCGGATCGCCGCCCAGCATCTTGAGGGTGTAGGCAATATTGCCGGCGCAGCCGCCGTATTCGCGCCGCATGCCGGGAACCAGGAACGACACGTTCAGCATGTGGATCTGGTCCGGCAGGATGTGTTCACGGAAGCGCCCGTCGAAGGTCATGATGGTGTCGTAAGCGACGGAGCCGCAGATCAGGCTGGACATTGATTCTCCATGTGGCCCGGCGTTGGGCCATTTGCATAAACGGTAAAGAATTCCGCCCGTGCGTGACGGGCGGATTCGCATCAACGACTGTGTGCTACCGCACAGATTACTTGAGCGCGGCCAGGGCAGCGTCGTAGTTCGGTTCCTGCTTGATTTCCGGAACCAGTTCGCTGTACTTCACGGTGTCGTTCTCGTCGACCACCACCACGGCGCGTGCGCAAACGCCCGCCAGCGGGCCGCTCTTGATATCGACGCCGTAGGCGTTCTTGAATTCGGCACCGCGCATCGTTGACAGCGTGACCACGTTGGTCAGCCCTTCAGCCGTGCAGAAGCGGCCCATGGCGAACGGCAGGTCGGCCGAGATCGTCAGCACGACGGTGTTGGCCAGGCTGCTGGCGGCTTCGTTGAACTTGCGCGCGGATGCCTGGCACACCGGCGTGTCCAGGCTCGGCACGATGTTCAGGACCTTGCGCTTGCCCGCGAAATCGGCCAGCGACACGTCCTTCAGGTCCTTGCCGACCAGCGTGAAGGCCGGGGCCTTGTCGCCAGCCTGGGGAAACTTGCCGCCAACTTCGATGGCGTTGCCGCCGAGGGTCACATTGCTCATGGTCTCTCCTGTCAGGAAAAGTAAATACGGCACGCCGGCCCGGTGCATTGCCGGCCGGCGTGGCGGGGGCGTTGGAATTCAGGGGTAGAAGATCAGCACGCGGTAGTTGGCTACCGTCTGCTGCGTCCGGAATCGTACCCGAACCGGTAGCTCGCTGCCCGCGCGCAGCCCGGTGGCGGCGAATCCACGCTGCACCGGCTCCAGATATTCGGAAGGCTGCAGCACGCGGCGCAGCAGCAACTGGTCCTGCAGGTCGGTCATCACCAGTTCGATCGCGGGCAGCGCCGTGGTGGCGCGTCCCTGGTTGCGCAGCGTGACGGCGAGCTGATACACGTCGCTGGCTTCGTCCTGCTTCTGCAACTGCGAGGTGTCGATACGCAGCGATTCCAGGTCGCGCCATGGCGGCACTTCGCAGCCGAACGGCGCGCACGCGGCTTCAAGTACCGGACGCAGCACCGGCAGGCTGCCAGCGACCTGGCTGCGCGCCAGAAACACGCCTTGCACGATGACGCCAAGGCCAAGCACGACGGCTGCGATACGCATCCATGTGCGCTTGCTGACCGGCGAGGGCGTGGATTTCCGCTCCGTGCGCGGTGCGGCGCGCCCGCGGGAATGGCGCAGGAAGTCCGGGGCGAACACGGGGCCCGTAGCGGCCGTGGCCGACGTGTCGCGGCGCAGCCAGTGTCGCATCGCGGATTCGCGCGCCCCGGGATCGCGCGCGTCGTCGCGCGGCAATTCATCCGCATCGTCAGACACCTGTTCGAGCCCCATCTTGGCCTGCGCAGCCCACGCTTCGGCTTCGGGATCGGCGGGATCCGCGGCCCGCAGAAATCCGCTCGCACTGCGCACGGGCTCCGGGGCAGGAAATGGATGGGCTGAAGGCGCCGCATCGGCGGGATCGGCGGCGCGTGCAGCTGGCTCGATATCGCCGATGCCGTTGCCAGCGCCGTGATGGTCGACATTGCCGACATCGTCGACCGGGTTGCCATCGCCGACGGCGCCGGCCGCGTCGCTTGCCGTTGGCGTGTGGCCCTGCGGCGGCACAGGTGCATCCGTGTCGCGCGCCATGTCGGATTCGCTCGCCGGCTCTGCATCCAGTGCCGGGAAGCCGGCGCCTTGGCCGGAGGGCTGCGCGGTCTGCAACGGCGGCCAGATCGGCTTTGCGCTGTAAGCGCCGGCGGGCGGCAAACCGGAGGGCGTGGCGGGCGCAAATGCGGCGGCGGGATCCAGCGACGAGTGACCGGTTGGGCGCGCCGGCTCGTCATCGAACGCGGAGTGGTCGAGTGTCGGCCACGGCGCGGAGGACGTCGATGCGGATGGCGCGGCATCGGCTGCCGCGGGCGGCGGAACAGTCTGGGGCGCCTCGCCTGCGTCGGCTGCGTCGCCGATATTGGCCGCATGCGCGTCGGACGAGACCGAATCCTGGTCGTCCGCCTCGGCGGCGGCTGGTGCTGCGGTATCGCGTGGCTCGACAGCCGGCGTGGAATATTCCGTCGATGTCGTGTCGGAGGCCGACGGCTGCGGGGCGTCGATGTCGCGCGCAGGAATCGCATGCGCGGCACCGACGTCGACGGCCATGCCGTTGAACCCGCTCGGAGGCGTGGCGGTGGGCGGGCGCGGCGCTTCAATCGGCGCGGTTTCGTCGGCGCGGCCGTGGTCGCGCGCGTGTTCCGTACTCGTGGTTTCGGTGTGCGATGGCGCCGCGTCGTCAGCCGCCGGGGCCCGTGCCGCGGCTGCGATCTCGTCCGCATCCGACATCAGTGTGGTCGGAGAGTCGAGCGCGGGCACTTCGTACCCTGGATCGAACCCCGGATCGAACGGCGCTTCGCCTTCCCTTGCGCGCGCCATCGCCTGTGCCTGCTCGGCATGCGCCAGCGCGGCGGCGATGCTGACAGAGGCGGATGCAGGGTGGGCCGGCGGCGCGACAGGCGCACCGGACGCAGAACTGGCAGCGGATTGCGCGGCCGGCGCGGCCGGTACGGGCGATGCAGCCGGTGTAGGCGATGCAGCCGGTGTAGGCGATGCAGCGGGTGCGGGCCGTGTGGGGACTTCGATCAGATGTTCGCGCGCGTCAAAGACGGTGTCGCATTGTCCGCAACGGACCAATCCCTGGCGCAGCCGCAACTGATCCGCGACAAGCCGGAACGCGGTGCGGCAGGCCGGGCAGCGCGTGACGAGCTTGGCAGCGGCCATGGTGAGCAATCAGGAGCGAGCGGCGGAGTTGCCGGGTAAATCGTCGGATGCGGCGCGCGTGCCGTGCAGGCAGACCCAGCCTTCCTCGCTGCGCCAGACGGACATTTCGAGCCACGGCGCATATGCCGCCGCCACTTCGTCGGCCTGCCGTTCAAGCACCCCGGAAAGGGTCAGGCGGCCACCCGGACGCACGCGCGCCGACAGCATCGCCGCCATGAGCTTGAGCGGATTGGAAAGGATGTTGGCCACAACCAGGTCATAACTGGCGTCGGACACTGCTTCAGGCAACGCGAAGGTGGCCTGCACGCGATTGCGCTCGGCGTTGTAGCGCGAGGCTTCGACCGCGTTCGGGTCGATGTCGATGCCAACGGTATCGCCGGCGCCGAGCTTCTTCGCCACGATAGCCAGGATGCCCGACCCGCAGCCGTAATCAAGCACGGTTTCGCCCGCGCGCAGGTTCTGTTCGAGCCACTGCATGCACAGGCGCGTGGTCGGGTGGCTGCCGGTGCCGAAGGCCAGGCCCGGATCGAGTTCCAGAATCACGGCGGCCGGGTCGGGCGCGTCGTGCCACGAAGGCACGACCCAGATCTTCTCGCCGATGCGGATCGGCTCGAACTGGGACTGCGTCAGCCGCACCCAATCCTGATCTGCCACGTCGCGCAACGTGTACGACGGTGCCTCGACGCCGAGCGCATTCGCCGCAGCCAGCACCACCAGCGCGGGGTCGGTTTCCTCGTCGAACAGGGCCACCACGCGCGAGCGGTTCCACGCGAGCTTGGTGGGCTCCAGTCCTGGCTCTCCAAAGAGCGGTTGCTCGTCAGGCGTATCGGCGTCGGCGTCTTCCACCGATACCGACAGCGCGCCGAGGTCGAACAATGCATCGGACCAGGCTTCGGCCTGATCCTGCGCAATTTCGATCACACATTCCTGGAAAGCCACGAGGATCCTTTATGACTGCATGCCGGCCAGGATGGCCGCGCCTCAGGCCTTTTCGCCGTGGGCGTTGGCCTTCTGGGCCAAGCGGTGTTCAAGATAGTGAATGCTGGTGCCGCCTTCCACGAAGTTGGCGTCGAGCATCAGATCGCGGTGCAGCGGCACGTTGGTCAGGATGCCGTCGACCACCATTTCCGACAGCGCAATGCGCATCCGGGCAATCGCCTGGTCGCGCGTGGCGCCGTACGTGATGATCTTGCCGATCATCGAATCGTAGTTGGGCGGCACGAAGTAGCCATCATACGCGTGCGAGTCGACGCGCACCCCGGGGCCGCCGGGCATGTGCCAGGCAGTGATGCGGCCCGGCGAAGGCGTGAACTTGAACGGATCTTCGGCATTGATGCGGCATTCGATGGCGTGGCCGCGCAGTTCCACGTCCTTCTGGCGGAAGCGCAGCTTCTCGCCGTAGGCGATGCGGATCTGTTCCTGCACGATATCGATGCCCGTGATCATCTCGGTGACCGGGTGCTCCACCTGCACGCGCGTGTTCATCTCGATGAAGTAGAACTCGTTGTTTTCGTACAGGAATTCGAACGTGCCTGCGCCACGGTAGCCGATCTTCTTGCACGCCTCTGCGCAGCGGTCGCCGATGCGCTCGATCAGGCGGCGCGGAATGTGCGGCGCGGGCGCTTCCTCGATCACCTTCTGGTGACGACGTTGCATCGAGCAATCGCGCTCGCCCAGCCAGATGGCCTGCCTGTGCTGGTCGGCCAGGATCTGGATTTCCACATGGCGCGGGTTCTCGAGGAACTTCTCCATGTAGACCTCGGGATTGCCGAAGGCGCGGCCCGCTTCCTCGCGCGTCATGTTGACGGCGTTGATCAGCGCGGCCTCGGTGTGCACCACGCGCATGCCGCGTCCGCCGCCGCCGCCGGCCGCCTTGATGATCACCGGATAGCCCACACGGCGCGCGGTGGCCAGGATTTCCTTCGGATCGTCCGGCAGGGCGCCTTCCGAGCCCGGCACGCACGGCACACCGGACTTGATCATGGCCTGCTTGGCGGACACCTTGTCACCCATCAGGCGGATGCTGTCCGAGGTCGGGCCGATGAAGACGAAGCCGGATTTTTCGACACGTTCGGCGAAATCGGCGTTTTCCGACAGGAAGCCGTAACCGGGGTGGATTGCCTGCGCGTCGGTGACTTCCGCCGCCGAGATGATGGCCGGCATGTTCAGGTATGACAGTGGCGACGGAGCCGGTCCGATGCAGACGGCTTCATCGGCCAGCTTTACGTACTTGGCTTCCTTGTCGGCTTCCGAGTACACCACTACGGTCTTGATGCCCAGCTCGCGGCAGGCGCGCTGGATGCGAAGGGCGATTTCGCCGCGGTTCGCGATCAGAATTTTTTCAAACATGGTCTCTCTCTGCGAGAACAGGGGCGGGCCCGCGCGCCAGCTGGCGCGGCCGGACCAACGCATGCGGCGTGGCCCATCGGGCCGATGCGCCGCGTCAGCCGGTCACGCCGGCTTAGCCGATCACGAACAGCGGTTGGCCGTATTCCACGGCCTGACCGTTTTCGACGAGGATTTCCTTGATCACACCGGCCTTGTCGCACTCGATCTCGTTGAGCAGCTTCATGGCTTCGATGATGCAGACGGTCTGGCCTTCCTTGACGGTGTCGCCGACGTTGACGAACGGCGCGGCGCCCGGCGACGGGGCGCGATAGAACGTGCCAACCATCGGCGAGGTCACGATATGGCCGGCCGGCAACTGCGGCGCGGCTTCGGCGGCGGCAGGAGCCGGTGCGGCGGCGGCCGGCGCGCCCGCGACGGGCATGGCTTGCATCTGCGGCATGGCCATCGGCGCGGCCACGACCTGCGGGGGTTGCTTGACGATCCTCACCTTGCCGTCGCCCTCGGTCACTTCGAGTTCCGAAATGCCGGATTCGGCCACCAGGTCGATCAGCGTCTTCAGCTTGCGCAGGTCCATCTTCTTATCCTCCAGAATCGGGTTGTCCGGTCACTTCCTTGTTGGGAAGGGACGGCGGTGGTCAGTCATTGATTGGTTCTGCCACACGTTGTGCGGCAAAGCCCCATTGTCTCGATCTCTATATGAATGGCTCAGGCGCCAGCTGCCGGGGCGTCCTGCTCCTGTGCCAGCACGTATTCCAGCGCCAGCAGGTATCCCTGCCATCCCAGTCCGCAGATCACGCCAATCGCCTGGTCGGAGAAATAGGAGTGATGACGGAACGGCTCGCGGCGATGCACGTTGGACAAATGCACTTCGACAAAAGGAATGGCCACACCCGCCAGCGCATCGCGCAGCGCCACGCTGGTATGCGTGTACGCGGCGGGATTGATGACGATGAAGTCCACGCCTTCCGTGCGCGCCGCGTGAATGCGATCCACCAGCGCGCCCTCGTGATTGGACTGGAACGTGTCCAGCCCGATGCCCGCAAGGGCGGCGCGTTTCGCCAGCGCTTCGTCGATATCGGCAAGCGTCGTGTGCCCGTAGGTCTGGGGCTCTCGCGTACCCAGCAGGTTCAGGTTCGGACCATGCAGAACCAGCACTTTGCGGTAGCGGGCGGAGCGGCTGACGGTAGGGGTGGATGACACGGCGGCTCGACCATTTCAACGAAATTGCGCGGAGATTACCGTAGCTTAGAGGGATTTGTCTAGCACGCGATACAAGGTCTTATGTCGGGAAATCGGCATATTCGGCTAGATCTGTGATGAGTCAGGCGCAAAACCCCAAAACACCGCAGCATGTCTGCAAGTTCGCAACGAAATCGTAGCTTTTGTACGCGAGTTGGGTGCAGATATGCGTCGTTTGTGACCGCCGAAAAGGGGTGGCCTATGCGCCCGGCAATTCCTTGCGCAATTCGTCGGCATGCACCCGACCCATCTTGCGGAATTTCACCGCACCATCAGGAGAAATGACCACCGTGTATGGCAGGCCACCCTGCGCGTTGCCAAAGCTCTTGGACAGTTCGGTGCCGGCAAAACCGGCGACCGCCAGCGGATACTGCACCGGGGTTTTCTTGAGAAATTCCTGGATATTGCTGGCGGAATCGATGCCGATGCCGACAAACTCAACATTGCGTGGCGCGTACTCGGCGTGCAGCGCCGTCAGTTCCGGCATCTCTTCCACGCAGGGGCCGCACCACGGCGCCCAGAAATTGACGACCAGAGTCTTGCCGCGAAATTTCGACAGATCGAGCTCCGATCCCGCCGGATCGGGCATTTTTGCCTGAAAAAGCGCTTCGACGGCGTGCTCGGACGCCTGTTTGGGCTTGAGGACGAAATTGGCGACCACCACGCCCGCCGCCGCAGCGACGATGGCGATGAGGATCCACAGCATGACGGAAGAACGGCGCGTCGGGATGGAGCGGGGTGCGGATGCAGTCATATTCGAAGTCGATGGTGACAGTTCTATATAGATAGGCCGGCTCACTGCGCCGCGTTGGTCTCGTCGACCAGGGCGCGGACCGCCTTGAGGTCCGCGCGCGCCGGGCGGCCGGTGGCGTCTGCCCTGGCGGCGCCGCGTTCGTCGTCGGCATCATACAGCGCGACGTGGATGCCCACCGGCGCCCCCAACGTGCTGCGCACCTCGCCGGCAAGCTGGCGCGCCTCGCGCGATGCGGGCCATTGGCCGCGCCACAGAAAGCTCAGTGTCTCGACGTCGGCGCGCCCGGCAAAGTGGCGGCTTTCGCTCGTGTCGAAATCGACGCCGGCATTCAGGAAATGCAGCGCAACGTCCTTGGGACTATCGCAGAAACACTGAAGATAGACGTCGGAATGCTCGGACGCGGTGCCGTTCAATACGGCACCGACCAGATACGGACGGTAGGCCGCCAGATCGTCCATGGCCAGCAAGGCCAACTGGCGCAGCAACGCCAGGATGCGCGGCTGGTGCTCGCTCTGGAACAGCGCCTGGTAGGCGCGCACCTCGTCTTCGATCATGTCGTTGTCGGGCAGCCACTCGCCGGCCACGCGGATGTCGCCCAGCACCTGGCGGGCGGCCTTGCGCTTGGCCGTGGCGTAGTCGGCGCCATCTTCGGCGATCATGCGGGCGGCGGCCTGGGCAATCTCTTCGCGCAGGCGGGTGGGGTCGGAAGGCATACGTCGGGACATGGCCCGATGATACCCGCATGCCTGGTTTGCGCGCCGTGCGGCGCGGCGACGCAGCCCGCGGAGGGGCCATGGGCGCGGCGTGCACGGGACATGCGGGTACAATCGGAGCCTTATTTCGCGCCGCGCCCGCCGCGGCCTCAAGTCTCCCCCCGAAGCTCCCATGCATATTCATATCCTCGGTATCTGCGGTACGTTCATGGGCGGCCTTGCGGTTCTGGCCCGTCAGGCCGGCCACCGCGTGACCGGCTGCGATGCCAATGTCTATCCGCCGATGAGCACGCAGCTCGAAGCGCAAGGTATCGACCTGATCGAAGGCTTCGACCCCGCTCAGTTGGCGCTCGAACCGGATCTGTTCGTAATCGGCAATGTCGTGTCGCGCGGCAATCCGCTGATGGAAGCGATCCTGAACCGCAACCTGCCGTACGTGTCCGGCCCGCAATGGCTGGGCGAGCATGTGCTGAACGGCAAGTGGACACTCGCCGTTGCGGGCACCCATGGCAAGACCACCACTACGTCGATGCTGACGTGGATTCTCGAGGACGCCGGCTACAACCCTGGCTTCCTGGTGGGCGGGGTGCCGCAGAATTTTGGTATTTCCGCGCGGCTGACCGAATCGGACTTCTTTGTCATCGAGGCCGATGAGTACGATACGGCGTTTTTCGACAAGCGCAGCAAGTTTGTCCACTATCGTCCGCGTACCGCGATCCTGAACAACCTCGAATTCGATCACGCCGACATCTTCCCGGATTTGGCCGCGATCGAGACCCAATTCCATCATCTGGTGCGAACCGTGCCGGGGCAGGGGCGTCTTGTCGTCAACGGCATGGAGCCGGCCTTGGCCCGCGTGCTGGAGCGCGACTGCTGGAGCGAAGCCGAGCAGTTCGGCGTGGGCGACTGGCGCGAAGGCGATGCCCGCACGCCAGCGCCGGAAGGCAAGGACGTGTTCGACGTGTACTTCCAGGAGGCCGTCCAGGGCACCGTGGTGTGGGACCTGCAGGGCACCCACAACCGCATGAACGCGCTGGCCGCGATTTCCGCCGCGCGCCATGTCGGCGTGCCGCCGGCCCAGGCGATCGAATCGCTGGCGCGTTTCGCCAACGTCAAGCGACGCATGGAAGTGCGCGGCGTGGCCAACGGCGTGACCGTGTATGACGATTTCGCGCACCATCCGACCGCCATCCAGACCACGCTCGACGGCCTGCGCCGCCGCGTCGGCAATGCGCGCATTCTGGCGGTGCTCGAACCGCGCTCGAACACCATGAAGCTTGGCGTGATGGCCGCCCAGTTGCCGGCCAGCCTGGAGGGCGCCGATCTGGTGTTCGGCTACGGCGCGCCGGCGGGCAAGGACGCGCTGGGCTGGAACCTTGGCGAAGCGCTGGCGCCGCTGGGCGACAAGGCCACGGCATTCCAGGATCTCGATGCGCTGGTGCACGCCGTGACCGCCGCCGCCAGACCGGGCGATCACGTCCTGGTGATGAGCAACGGCGGCTTCGGCGGCGTGCATCAGAAATTGCTGGACTCGATCGGCGCCAAGCCATAACGGGCGGGAACAGACATGCTGCTGTACCTGCACGGTTTCCGCTCCTCGCCGCAGTCGATGAAATCCCGGCTCGTGCAGGAGCGCATGCGTCGCTGGGGCCTCGAAAAGTACTTCGCCTGCCCCATGCTCAATGTGTCGCCTTCGGCGGCGATTGCCCAGGCCGAAGC
Source organism: Cupriavidus pauculus (assembly GCF_008801835.1). GTDB lineage: Bacteria > Pseudomonadota > Gammaproteobacteria > Burkholderiales > Burkholderiaceae > Cupriavidus > Cupriavidus pauculus. The sequence continues at coordinate 111,517 of NZ_VZOW01000003.1, forward strand.
GGCCATTCGCGGCGCAAAGGCCGGCGGCGAGACCGATATCGCCATCGTCGGCTCGTCGCTGGGCGGCTTCTATGCGCGTTGGCTGGCCGAACGCCATGGCTGCCGCGCGGTACTGCTCAATCCAGCGATCCACCCCTGGACCGACCTTGAGAAATATCTCGGCGAGCAGCCGCTGTATCACGGTGGCGGATCGGTGGTGGTCAAGCCCGAACATCTGCAGGAACTGCTCGACCTGCGCGTGGATACCATCACGCGCCCGGAACGCTATTACCTGCTGGCGGCAACCGGCGACGAAGTGCTCGACTATCGCGAGATGGTCGACGCCTACCCCGGCGCACGCATCCGCATCATCGAAGGCAGCGATCACGGCATCTCGGAATTCGACGACTACGTCGACGACGTACTGGCTTTTTGCGGCTACACACCGGGCGGGCGGCTTCCGTCATGAGCGAGCGGATGGCCGGATTGCCGGGACTGCAGCGCCTGCGGGCGGCGTGGCATGCGCATCTGCCGTTCGACGCGGCGATTCCACTGAACCAGCGACGTTGGGCGACCGGTGAGGGATCGCTTACGGCGCGACTGATGTCGGCTTCGTCGCGCTTCCGCGTCGAACGGCTGGCCCAGGCGCCGCAAGTACCGTTTGCCGACGAGTGGCAGGCGTTGGGCCTGGATCGGCCGCTGCCGGCCATCACACGTGAAGTGCTGCTGATTTGCGACGATGTGCCGGCAGTTTTTGCGCACACCATCGTCGATGCGTTTCGCGCGCGGCGCGACTGGCCGTTCCTGCGCGGCCTCGGCAACCGGCCGCTCGGGGGCGCGTTGTTCGTGGATCCGCGCGTGCGACGCGATCCGTTCCAGTTTGCGCGGCTCTCGCCGCACCACCCGTTGCGTCAGGCGCTGCAACGGGTGCTGCCGACGCTGGCGTCGGTGCCGATGCTGCCCGCGCGGCGTTCGGTATTCCGGCGCGGCGGCGGCGCCATGCTCGTGACAGAGGTCTTTCTTCCCGACCTGCTGGAACGGGTTGCGCCAGCCAACACCGGCGCGGGCGGCACCAGACTGCCCCGCCGTATCGACACCCACAACACACTGCCAAGGCAGGAACTGAGACAAGCATCATGAAATTGGAAGGACGGGTTGCCATCATCACCGGCGCTGCAGCCGGTATTGGATTTGCCACAGCGCAACGTTTTGCCGCGGAAGGCGCAAAACTGGTCCTGTGCGATGTGAACGAGGCGCGCGTGCGCGAAGCCGCTGACCGCCTGGCCGCCAGTGGGGCGAGCGTGGATGCACACAAGGTCGACGTGACGCGCCGCGAGGAAGTCGACGCGATGGTGGCCGCCACGCTGGCGCGCCATGCCCGGATCGACATCCTGGTCAACAACGCCGGCATCACCAAGGATGCCCGCCTGGTCAAGATGACCGAGGCGCAGTTCGACGCCGTGGTCGACGTGAACCTCAAGGGCGTTTTCAACTGCGCGCAGGCTGTGGCCACGATCATGGCCGAGCAGGGCGGCGGCGTGATCCTGAACGCGTCGAGCGTGGTGGGGCTGTATGGCAATTTCGGCCAGACCAACTACGCGGCCACCAAGTTCGGCGTGATCGGCTTCACCAAGACCTGGGCGCGCGAGCTGGGTCCGAAGGGCGTGCGCGTGAACGCGGTGTGCCCGGGATTCGTCAACACGGAAATCCTGCAGACCGTGCCGGAGAAAGTGCTCGACGGCATGAAGGAACACTGCTGGATGCGGCGCCTGGCCGAACCGTCCGAAATCGCCGCGATCTACGCCTTCCTGGCCAGCGACGACGCCAGCTACGTCAACGGCATCGCGATCGAGGCCAGCGGCGGCATGTCGCTCTGATCCGTCCGGGCGTCGGCGGACGCCCGGCGTGGTGCGGTATCATCCACGGTCGAATATCCGTCCGGGGCATGCCGCCTGTGCGTGCGCTACTGCGCACCGCCCAGGCGCTGCCCCGGCACTTCTGAAAGTACCGATCCATGCAGTTGCTGTTCGAAGAAGGCGGCGAAATTCGCGCCGGCACCGTCCTTTCCCAACAGGGCGAGGCTTACCAGGTGGAGTTGCCCGCGGGCAAGCGCACCAAGGTCAAGTCCAAGGACGTGCTGCTGCAGTTTGCCCAGCCGTCGGCAATCGAAATGGTGCGGCAAACCGGCGACCTGACCGCCGAGATCGATCTCGACTTCCTTTGGGAGTGCGCGCCGCCCGATGAATTCGGTTTTGCCGAACTGGCGGCCGAATACTATGGCGCGGATGCCGGCGCGGTGCAGCAGGCGGCGCTCGCCATGGCGCTGCATGGCAATCCGGTCTACTTCCGCCGCAAGGGCCGTGGGCGCTATCTGCGCGCGCCCGAGGACCAGCTCAAGGCCGCGCTGGCCGCGGTGGAGCGCAAGAAGCGGCAGTTGCAACTGCAGGGCGAGTACGAAGCGCAACTGAAGGCGCACAAGCTGCCCGAGGCATTCCGCGGCAAGGTCCTGCAATTGCTGTTCAAGCCAGACAAGAACAGTCTCGAATACAAGGCGATGGATGCCGCCTGCACGGCGCTGGGCATGACGCCGATGCGGCTGATGGTGGCCGTGGGCGGCGTGGAAAGCCCGCGCGCGCTGCACGAGGCCAAGTTCCTGGCTGACTGCTTTCCCAAGGGCACCGGCTTTGCCGATGTCGACGTGCCCGAGCCGTCCGCCGACCTGCCGGTGGCCGACGTGCAGGCGTTTTCGATCGACGATGTCACGACGACCGAAATCGACGATGCGCTGTCCGTGACGCGCACCGCCGACGGCAAGCTGCGCGTTGGCATCCATATTGCCGCGCCGGGGCTTGGCATCCGCCGCGGCGACGCGCTCGACGCCATCGCGCGCCAGCGGCTGTCCACGGTGTACTTCCCCGGCGACAAGATCACGATGCTGCCCGACAGCGTGGTGGATCGCTACACGCTGCAGGAAGGGCGCACCTGCCCGGCGCTGTCGCTGTACGTGACGATCGACCTGAATGGGCCGGATGGCGTGGCCGTACTTGGCAGCGAAACCCGGGCCGAACTGGTGCCGATCGCCGCCAACCTGCGCCACAACCTGCTCGAGGATGTGGTGACCGAAGCCGCGCTGGCCGCTGGCACGGGCGACTACCCGTTCCGCGACGAACTGACCGAGCTGTATCGGCTGGCCAATCATCTGCACGACGAGCGCCAGAAGGCGCGCCTGGCAAGCGGATTGCGCCCGGAAAGCCATAACCGCGCGGACTTCAATTTCTATATTGACGTGCTGGATGGCGGCGGCGAACGCGTGCGCATCGAGCAACGCCGCCGCGGATCGCCGCTGGACAAGATCGTGGCCGAGCTGATGATCCTGGCCAACAGCACCTGGGGCAAGCTGCTGGCGGACCACGGCGTGCCGGGCATCTATCGCACACAGAAAGCGTGGGGCATGCATCGCACGCGCATGCAGACCTATCCGGCGCCGCACGAGGGCCTGGGCGTGGCGCAGTATGCGTGGAGCACCTCGCCGCTGCGCCGCTACGTCGATCTGGTCAATCAATGGCAGATCCTGGCGGTGGCCCAGCACGGCGTCACGGCCAAGCTGGTTGCGCCGTTCAAGCCCAAGGACGCCGACCTGCTGGCCGCCGTGGCCGACTTCGAAGGCACCTATGCGGCCTATGCGGACCACCAGTCCACCATGGAACGCTACTGGTGCCTGCGCTGGATCAAGCAGGAAAACCGCAACAAGCTCATGGCCACGGTGCTCAAGGACGGCGCGGTGCGTTTTGCGGAGATTCCGCTGGTGACGCGTGTGCCGGAACTGGCGCAAGCTTCGCGCGGGACGCAGGTGTTGCTGGAGCTGGGCGCCACCGACGAGATTTCGCTCGAAGTGTCGTGCCGGGTGCTCGAAATCTTTGCCGGTGAAGGCGAATTGCCGGAAGAAGAACTCGAAGGCGACGCCGGCGACGAGGAAATGGCCGAAGTTTCCGCCGAGGCGGCCGCCGAAGCCGCGGCCGAGGACGTGGCAGAGCAAGCCGCCGAAGACGGGGCCGAAGGAGCGCCGCAAGCGCCATCCGCGGACGCCGTGGCGCCGTCCGGCGACGACGCGCCGGCCGATGCGTCGGCAGCGCGCGACACCGGGCCGGGCACCGCGCCCTGAAGCTTCGCCCAGGCTTCGGTAAACGGGGCGGCTCACTTACAATCGAACCCTGTTCCGGCCATCCCTCGCCCGAGGGGGCCGGTTTTCGATCGAGTTTCCCCGCCGACTTCCCTGGCCCGTCCATTCCATCGTGAACGCCGTACTTTCTGCTCCGCGCCACCCCCGTGACTGGTGGCAATCCAGCAGTACGCTGGCCAAGGCTTTGGTCCTGTCCGTGGTCGTTCACGCGGTGCTGCTGATGGTGCGGATCGCCGCGCCTGAAGTGTTCGAGATCAAGCGGTCCGATCCGCAACTCGATGTGGTGCTGGTGAACTCGAAGTCGGCTGAAAAGCCGCGCAATCCCACGGTGCTGGCGCAAGCCAATCTCGACGGCGGCGGCGACCACGACGCCCAGCGCGCCACCACGCCGCTGCCCGCGCAGACCGAGTCCAAGGATGGCGACCTGATTAAGCTGACACAGCGTCGCCTCGAACAGCTCGAAGAAGAGCAGCGCCGCCTGATGACGCAGTCGCGCGAGGCCGCGCAGTCGGTGCGCAGCCAGCCGCTCAAGCCGGGCGAGCAGCGCGCCGACGCGCCCACGCGCGGCCAGGACGAGCGCACTTCCACCGACGAGATGGCGCGGCTCGAAGCCGAGATCGGCCGGAACCTCGAACACTACGCCAAGCGTCCCAAGCGAATGCAACTGACGGCGACCAGCGCACAGGGCGTCGATTACGCGCAGTACTACGATCGCCTGCGCCGCAAGATCGAAGCGCGCGGCACCAGCGATTTCCCGCAGAAGAATGGCAAGCCGATCTACGGCCAGTTGATCCTGGTGATCAACGTGAATCGCCTGGGCAAGCTCGGTTACAACCGCGACGGCTACAACATCGAGAGCATCGACGTGGCAAAGAGTTCGGGTGACCCGGCGCTGGATCGCCAGGCCGTTGCCATCGTCCGCGCCGCCGCACCATTCGGCGTGTTCACGCCGGAGATGCAGTCCCGGCAGGACATCCTCGAAGTCATTTCCACTTTCAAGTTCACCCGCAGCGGGCTCGACGTCCGCCTGCAAGGCCGCTGATGACCGCAGAACAGAATTCCACGCCCGACACCACCATCGATCGCTACGTGGTGGTGGGCAATCCCGTGTCGCACAGCCGCTCGCCGGCCATCCACGCGGCGTTTTCGCGCCAGACCGGCGAGGCTGTCCAGTACGAGCGCCTGGAAGCGCCGCTCGACGCGTTCGCCGATACCGTGCGCCGTTTTCTGGCCGAGGGCGGCCATGGCTTCAATGTGACCACGCCGTTCAAGCTGGAAGCCTACGATCTGGCCGATCGGCTGACGCCGCGCGCCGAAGCGGCGGGCGCGGTCAATACGATGTGGATCGAGGATGGCCTGATCCACGGCGACAACACCGACGGCATCGGCCTGGTGCGCGATATCCAGGACAACCTCGACGTGCTGCTCGAAGGTAGGCGCATCCTGTTGCTTGGCGCGGGCGGCGCGGCGATGGGCGCGATGCTGCCGTTGATCGAATGTCGCCCGGCGCGCATCGTTGTAGCCAACCGCACCGCGCAAAAGGCCAGCGACATGGTCGAGCAGTTTGTCGAGGCGGCGGACCAGTACAACGTCGAGCTGTGGGCGGGCGGACTGGACGCGCTCGGTGCGCTATCCGACGACGAAGGCTGCGACGTCATCATCAATGCATCGGCCAGCAGCCTGCAGGGCGAACTTCCCCCTGTGCCGGACCATCTGCTGGGCGAGGGCGTGCTGGCGTACGACATGATGTACGGCGCGAAACCCACCGTGTTCCTGGCCTACGCGGCGAAGTGCGGCGCAACGACGTCCGACGGCCTGGGCATGCTGGTCGAACAGGCCGCCGAGGCGTTCTACAACTGGCGGGGCGTGCGACCGAACACGACGCCGGTGCTGGCCGAGCTGCGCGCGGCGCTGCAGGCCGAAGCGGCGCGCTGAGCGGCAGACCGCCTTGGCCCGTCAGCGCTCAGCGGCCGCCCGGGTGCCGGCCAGATCCTCGGGTGCAGCCAATCCGCTGCGCTGGATCGGCTATTTCGGCGAATGCCTGATCGTTGGCGTGCTGGCGATGCAGGTCTATTTCTTCCTGCAGATTGCAGCCTGGCAGTATCTGAATCCGTCTTCCACCTCGTTCCTGCGCGCCGAGCGCTGGCGGCTGTGCGGCTTCAATTTCTGGAGCTGTACGGTCGACCACAAGTGGGTGAGCTACGACGAGATGTCGCGCAATATCAAGCGCGCGGTCATTGCCAGCGAGGATGCCGATTTCGTCAATCACCCCGGCTACGAACTCGACGCGATGCTCGATGCCTGGGAGCGCAACAAGCAGCGCGGGCGCATCGTGCGCGGCGGGTCGACCATCACTCAGCAACTGGCCAAGAACCTGTTTCTTGCCTCGGAGCAATACTACGTGCGCAAGGGCCAGGAACTGGCCATCACATGGATGCTGGAATTCTGGCTCGACAAGCAGCGGATCTTCGAGATCTACCTGAATTCGGTGGAATGGGGAGAAGGCGTGTTTGGCGTCGAAGCCGCCGCGCAGCACTATTTCCACACGTCGGCCTCAAAGCTCACCGTTGGGCAGGCCGCGCGGCTGGCGGCGGCGCTGCCGGCGCCGAAGTGCTTCGACAAGAAACAGTACTGCGCCAACGTCCACGTCAACTTCCGGGCCAAGGCGTCGATCATCGCGCGGCGGATGGGCGCGGCGACGTTGCCCGACTGATTGCGCTCGCCCTGCCTGGGCAATCCCGTGTCCCGCGGCATGCGCAACCGTCGCGACGGGTTTGCCGACGCGCGCCACTAGCTGAGCCAGCCCTTCCTCTTGAAATACACCAGCGGGATCGCCGCCGAGACGGCCATCAGCGCGATGGCCCACGGGTAGCCGATGGCCCAGTCCAGTTCCGGCATCAGCTTGAAGTTCATGCCGTAGATGCTGGCGATCAGCGTAGGCGGCATCAGCGCCACCGACACCACCGAGAACAGCTTGATGATCTTGTTCTGGTTGATGTTGATAAAGCCGACCGTGGCGTCCATCAGGAAGTTGATCTTGTCGAACAGGAACGCAGTGTGGTTCTCGATCGAATCGATATCGCGCAAGATCTGCCGGGCTTCGTCCTGCTGCTCGGCGGACAGTAACTGGCTGCGCATCAGGAATGACACCGCGCGGCGCGTGTCCATGACGTTGCGACGGATGCGCCCGTTCAAGTCTTCCTCGCGCGCGATGGTTTCCAGCACGTCGGCCGCGGCGGCATCGGTCACGTTTTCGGCCAGCACCCGGCGGCTCGCTTCTTCCAGACGCTCGTAGATTTCCTCGATCGAATCGGCCGAGTATTCGGCGTCGGTCGCGTACAGATCCATCAGCACGTCCTTGGCGTTGCGCACCGATCCCGGACGCATCCGCGCGCGCAGCCGCACCAGGCGGAACACCGGCAGGTCTTCGTCGTGAATCGAAAACAGGACGTCGCGCGTGAGCACGAACGCCACGCGCACGTTGCGCGAGGCCTCGTCTTCGGCCAGCAGAAAATCCGTGCGGATGTGGATGTTCTCGTCTTCGCCTTCAAAATAACGCGCCGACGCTTCGAGGTCGCCAAGGTCCTCCAGCTCGGGCAGTACCACGTTGTACGCTTCCTTGATCCACGCGAGCTCCTCGTCATCGGGGCTTACCACGTCGATCCAGATGGGCTTGTGCTGCAGCAGCTCGTTGCGCTCGTCGACCTGCTCCTGGGCAAGCCGACCTTTCTGCAGGACGAACAGATTGATCATCCCTTGGATTCCTTGTTACTGATTGCGCGTTGTCGATGCATCGGAGACAGGCGCAGGCAAGGCTCGCCAGCGATGCGACCATGAGGCGGCCGGCAAGCGTGATCGCGCTGCGTACGGACGGCGCAAGTGCGCATCCGTTGCAAGACGATGACGTTTGCCTGTTGCCGATATCTGGCTGGCAAGCCGGGAGAGGGAAGATCCGAAGCGCGACACGGAGGCCGGACGGCCGCCGCAAGGGGAAACGGAAAGACACTCACCCGCAGTTGTCTGCGGGCAAGCACGGCGACGTGCGGGGCGATGGCCCCACGCGGATCGACGTTACGCAGCCCGCAGTGACATGGCATCCGACGATGTCGCGAATCTTTCGCGGCAACTCGAACACCCGATGCTACTGCCCACGTAATTTCTCCGGGATTCTGATGGCCGCGAGTGTAATCCAACGCGGGGGGGCTTGTTAAGCGAAATCTCTGCGCCGCTGTTGCTCACAGGCGCCGGCGCAGCAGCGGCGCCAGCATGACCGACGACAGCGCCGCGAACATCAGCACGATGGCTGCGTAATCCTGCCAATGCGGCGTTTCGCCAAGCAGCCACATGCCCGAAAACACGCCCACAACGGGGATGAACATGATCGACAGGCTCGACACCACCGGCGGCAGGCTGCGCGCCAGCGCGAACCACACGAGATGGCAGTACGCGAACACCACCACGGCGTTATAGGCGATCGCGCCCCATTCGACAGCGGTGGGCATGCGCCAGCCGGTTTCGAACAGCAGCGTGCCGAGCGCCAGAAACGGCAGCGTGATGGCCAGCATCCAGAACGTCAGCGCGCCAATCGAAACGTCGACCTGCGTACGCTTCATCAGTTGTGTGCCGAAGCCCCAGCCCGCCGCCGCCACCAGCATCAGCAGGGTGCCCGCCGGGCTGCCCGTCAGCGCGGCGATCTCGCCCGACAGCAGCAGTACGGTGCCGGTCAGCGCGCAGGCGATGCCGATCCATGCCGACAGCGCGATGCGCTCGCGAAAGATGACAAGGCCCCAGACCACGGCCCAGATCGGCATCGTGTAGCCAAGGATGGCGGCGCGGCCCGATGACAGCATCTTGACCGCGCAGATGGCGAACAGATGCCAGATCACCATGTTCGGAATCGCCAGCTTCACCACCGTCGGCCAAGCCTCGCGCGGCACGTGCAGGGAGTCGCCGCGCAGCTTCAGCGCCAGGCCCAGCGCCACCAGCCCGCCGGCCATGCAGAGCAGCCGGAAGCCCATCGCGGGAAAATGCGCGACGCCGATTTTCATGATCGGCCAGTTCAGGCCCCAGGCGACGGTCAGGATGACAAGCAGGATGAGACCGCGGCGGTCGAGTGTCATGGGACGGGCGACGTGGATGTCGCTCTTTTAAGCGGAAGCTGCAAACAATATCACGCCAACAGGTAGAATTGCCGCCAACGCCATATGCTGTACTGCAGGAATGTGCCTTCGCAGTCAGCCAACCAGCCGGCGTGCGCCCGCGTTATGCTGTCCATACACTCGTCGACAGCCGGGCCTCCGGCTCCCATCCGATACCGAGCATCCCATGACCTTCACCGAGCAGCTGTCCGCCGCGTGGCAGCGTAACGATTCCCTGCTATGCGTCGGGCTCGATCCGGACCCGGCCAAGCTGCCGTTGTCCATGACCGGCACGGGCGGCGCGATTTTCTCGTTCTGCCGCGAAATCGTCGACGCCACGGCCGATCTGGTCTGCGCGTTCAAGCCGCAGATCGCCTATTTCCATTCGCAGCGCGCCGAGGATCAGCTAGAGCAGCTGATCGAATATATCCACGACGCCCATCCCGGGATTCCCGTGATCCTGGACGCCAAGCGCGGCGATATCGGTTCCACCGCCGAACACTACGCCATCGAGGCGTTCGACCGGTACAAGGCCGACGCCGTCACCGTCAGTCCGTACATGGGTTTCGATTCGATGTCGCCGTATCTGGCGCATCCGGGCAAGGGCGTGATCGTGTTGTGCCGCACCTCGAATCCGGGCGGCTCGGACGTCCAGTTCCTGCAGGTCGACGGCAAGCCGTTGTACCAGGTGGTGGCCGAAGCGGCGCGTGAGCGCTGGAATACCAATGGCCAGATGGGCCTGGTGGTCGGCGCGACTTTCCCCAACGAGATCGCCAAGGTGCGCCAGATCGTCGGCGATATGCCGCTGCTGATTCCTGGCATCGGTGCGCAGGGCGGCGACATCGAGGCCACCGTGCGGGCCGGGCGCACCGCCGACGGCACCGGCATGATGATCAATTCGTCGCGCGCGATCCTGTACGCGAGCCGCGAGAAGGATTTCGCCACTGCGGCGCGCAATGTGGCGCTGCAGACGCGCGAGACGATCAACCGCTATCGCCACGGCTGAGCGGCCTTCAGGCGCTGCGGGCAACGGTCCGCGAGGACGGCCTGGCCGAATGGCCGGGCGAGCCTGTGGTCCGCTGAAGCGGGCTAGGCTTACTCCTCGTTGCGGATCAGCTCGATCAGTCCGCGCATCGCGTGTTCGGCCGCCTGGCGGCGGATTTGCGCGCGGTCGCCCTTGAAGCGCTGGGTCTCGGTGCGGGTGGTGATGCGGTTGCTCCAGCCAAAGCAGACCGTGCCGACCGGTTTTTCCGGTGTGCCGCCATTCGGTCCGGCAATGCCGGTAATCGACAGCGCCACCTGCGCGCGGCTGTTCAGCAGCGCGCCTTCCGCCATGGCATGTGCCACTTCCTCGCTGACCGCGCCGTGATCGCGTATCAGCTTGGCCGGTACGCCGATCATGGTCGTCTTGGCTTCGTTCGAATAGGTGACGAAGCCGCGCTCGAACCATCCCGACGATCCGGACACATCGGTGATCGCCGCGGCAACCAGTCCGCCGGTACACGATTCCGCGGTGGCGAGCATGAGCGAGCGCTCCGCGAGCACGGTTCCGGCCTGGATGGCAAGCTGGTCAAGCAGGCGGCTGACGGACATGGCGGCGTTTTCCTGAGTCTTGGGTGCGTGTTGGGCGTTCGGTCCGCTGTGCGCTCAGATCGAGCGCCACAGCGCGAAGACGAGCAGCGTGTAGAACGCCGCAAAGATATCGTCGAACATCACGCCGAAGGCACCCGTGACGCCGGGCCCCTTGAGCGTGCGGTCGTAATAGCGGATCGGCGCGGGTTTGACGATATCGAAGAAGCGGAACCACAGGAAGGCGGCGAGCTGGCCCCAGAAGCCGGTCGGCATGACAAACACCAGCACCAGCCAGAAGGCGACGATCTCATCCCACACCATGCCGCCGTGGTCGTCCACACCCATGTCGCGCGCGGTACGGCGACAGGCCCAGATGCCGGCCACGAACGCCGCGGCAATGATCCACAGCCAGGTGGTTGGCTCGATCCACATCGAGATCACGATGAACGACAGCCATCCATACAGCGTGCCGACGGTGCCGGGACTGACGGGCGAAAGCCCGGAGCCGAAGCCCAGTGCGACGAGGCGTGCGGGATGCCCGAACATGAAACGGGCGGTTGGCCGTGTGACCTTGACGGTCTGGCCGGCTTCCAGCGTGACGGGATTGACGGGGTCGCGCGGTGCGGCCCCGGGAGGGTAGGCGGACATCAAGGACTTGGCTCTGTCTATGTAGTTATGTCTGGCGCGCAAAGTGCGGCTCTCCCTGTTGCGCGCATGGCGGCATCATGACACGGGTAGGGCGCCGCGTGTCACGTTGCCGCGAAATGGTCGAACGACGTGCCGGTGAAGGTGACCGGGCTGCCGCTGGCATCGACCAGCCGCAGTCCGGCTTCCGCCGTGATCGCGCCGACACGAGTCAGCGGCAGGTCCAGCTGCCGGCTGATGGCGGCGATCGCTTCGCGCGCGCCAGCCGGCGCGGTAAAACACAGCTCGTAATCGTCGCCGCCGGCCAGCACGCACTGGCGCTGAAGATCGAGCGGCTGCGCTGACAGCACCGCGGAACGGGGCAGGGAGTCCACATCGACGATGGCGCCGACCGACGAGCGTGCGAGGATGTGTCCCAGATCCCCCACCAGTCCGTCGGACACATCGAGCGCCGCATGGGCCACGCCGCGCAAGGCCAGTCCCAATGCCACGCGCGGCGTCGGGGAATCCATGCGCGGCCGGATCAGCGTGAAATCGGGCTCGGGCAGCAGCCATTCGCCGCGGCAGTCGCCAAGCGCCAGGCGCGCGTCGCCGAGCGTGCCCGACACCCACAGGTCGTCGCCGGGCCGGGCCGCGTCGCGACGCAAGGCCTGACGCGGCGGTACGTCGCCGAACACGGTGATCGACAGCGTCAACGGGCCTTTGGTGGTATCTCCGCCGATCAGCTCGCATCCGTGGTCGTCGGCCAGCGCCAGCAGACCGGCGGCAAACGGTTCGAGCCACGCCGGGTCGGCTTCCGGCAGCGCCAGCGCCAGCGTGAAGGCGCGCGGTTCGGCGCCCATCGCAGCCAGGTCCGACAGGTTGACCGCCAACGCCTTGTGCCCCAGCGCCCGTGGCGCAACGTCCGGGAAGAAATGTCGACCGCTCACCAGCATGTCGGTGCTGATGGCCAACTGGTGACCGGGACGCGCGTCGATCAGCGCGCAGTCGTCGCCCACGCCGAGGGCGGCCTTGCGGACCGGGCGCGTGAAAAATCGGCGAATCAGGTCGAATTCGGAAAGCGATGCGGGCGAGGGATCTGGCATTGGGCGTTGAGTAACCCGGGAGGCAAGCGCTGATGAAGGCCAGCGCGGATTCAGTGGACATACCGGCTGGTCAAGCCCATCGGCATGCGGCATATTGTACCGAAACGCAAAGGTGCCCCGCGCAAAACGCTTATTGTGAAATAGTATTTCACAATATAAAATGCGCAATTCCAAAGCGCCTACAAGCGGAGACAGCGGGTTCGTGGAGCCGGCCCGTACTCGTCGCAAAGCGTTATTCAGTGCGGCTCCACCGATCGGAAGATGCGCAGATGACAAGCCCTCAGCAGTCCCCGTCCCAAGACGATCTGAAACAACAGCAGCGTGAGGCGCTGCGCAAGGCCGCACTCGAATATCACGAGTTTCCGACCCCCGGCAAGATTTCCGTCACTCCCACCAAGCCGCTGTCCAACCAGCGCGATCTGGCGCTGGCCTATTCGCCGGGCGTGGCCGCCGCGTGCGAGGAAATCGTTGCCGACCAGGCCAATTCGTTCCGCTACACCGCGCGCGGCAACCTGGTTGGCGTGATCACCAACGGCACGGCCGTGCTGGGCCTGGGCGACATCGGCGCCGCGGCGTCCAAGCCGGTGATGGAAGGCAAGGCCGGCCTGTTCAAGAAATTTGCCGGTATCGACGTCTTCGACATCGAAATCGACGAGAAAGACCCGGAAAAGCTGGTCGAAATCATCGCGTCGCTGGAACCCACCTTCGGCGGCATCAACCTGGAAGACATCAAGGCGCCGGAATGCTTCTACGTGGAGCGCAAGCTGCGCGAGCGCATGAAGATCCCCGTCTTCCACGATGACCAGCACGGCACCGCGATCGTTGTCGGCGCCGCCGTGATCAATGGCCTGAAAGTGGTTGGCAAGGACATCTCCAAGGTCAAGCTGGTGGCCTCGGGCGCTGGCGCCGCCGCGCTGGCCTGCCTGGACCTGCTGGTCGACATGGGCCTGCCGATCGAAAACATCTGGGTGACCGACCTGGCCGGCGTGGTCTACGAGGGCCGTACCGAGCTGATGGACCCGGAAAAGGCGCGCTTCTCGCAAAAGACCGACAAGCGCAAGCTGGCCGAAGTCATCGACAACGCCGACATCTTCCTGGGCCTGTCCGCCGCCGGCGTGCTCAAGCCTGAGATGGTGCAGAAGATGGCCGACAAGCCGCTGGTGCTGGCGCTGGCCAATCCCAACCCGGAAATCATGCCGGAACTGGTCAAGGAAATCCGCCCGGATGCCGTGATGGCGACCGGTCGTACCGACTACCCGAACCAGGTCAACAACGTCCTCTGCTTCCCGTTCATTTTCCGTGGCGCACTCGATTGCGGCGCCACCACGATCACGCGTGAAATGGAAATCGCCGCCGCCAATGCGGTAGCGGAACTGGCGCGCCAGGAACAGAGCGATATCGTGGCGTCGGCCTACGGCATCCAGGACCTGTCTTTCGGACCGGAATACCTGATCCCGAAGCCGTTCGATCCGCGCCTGATCGTCAAGATCGCGCCGGCCGTGGCAGAGGCCGCCGCGAAGTCGGGCGTGGCTTCGCGTCCGATCGAGGACATGGACGCCTATCGCCTGCAACTGCAGCAGTTCGTCTACCACTCGGGCACGCTGATGAAGCCGATCTACGCGGCTGCGCGCAAGGTGGAGATGGAAAAGAAGCGCATCGTCTTCGCCGAAGGCGAGGAAGAGCGCGTGTTGCGCGCGGTACAGGTGATCGTCGACGAAAAGCTGGCCAACCCGATCCTGATCGGCCGTCCGGCTGTGCTCTCGCACCGCATCGAGCGCTTCGGCCTGCGCCTGCGCATGGGCGTCGATTTCACGGTGGTCAATCCCGAGCACGACGAGCGTTTCCGCGACTATTCGGATGCCTACTACCGCATGATGGCTCGCGAAGGCATCACGCAGCAGTACGCCAAGCTGGAAATGCGCCGCCGCACCACGCTGATCGGCGCGATGCTGCTCAAGAAGGGCGAGGCGGACGGCATGATCTGCGGTACGGTCAGCACCACCGCGGCGCATCTGCGCTACATCGACCAGGTGCTGGGCGGCACCAACAAGGTCTATGCGGCGATGAACGGCCTGGTGTTGCCAGGTCGCCAGATCTTCCTGGTCGATACGCACGTCAATGTCGATCCGACTGCCGATGAACTGGCCGAGATCACGATCATGGCCGCCGAGGAACTGAAGCGTTTCGGCATCGAGCCCAAGGTTGGCCTGCTGTCGCATTCGAACTTCGGCACGTCCGAGGCGCCGTCGGCGCGCAAGATGCGCGACACGCTGAAGATCCTGCGCGAGCGCGCGCCTGACCTCGAAGTCGACGGCGAAATGCATGGCGACAGCGCGCTCGATGAAAAGCTGCGCGATTCGCTGGTGCCCGATGGCGCGCTCAAGGGCGAAGCCAACCTGCTGGTGTGCCCGAACATCGACGCGGCCAATATCTCGTACAACCTGCTCAAGGTGGCGGCGGGCAACAACGTCGCGATCGGCCCGATCCTGCTCGGCGTGAAGGCGCCGGTGCACATTCTGACGCCGTCCGCGACGGTGCGCCGTATCGTCAACATGACCGCTTTGGTCGTGGTGGACGCCGCGGCCAAGTGTTGAGTGCAGGGATTCGGACGCCTCTTTAGGTTTTCCGGGACAAGTGCCGTAAAAGCCGGGTTCGCCCGGCTTTTTTCATACCCGCGTCAGCGTGGCGCATGCGAGGTTAGTATGCGCACACATATCAATAACATATTGAAACAATTGAGAAAATCGCGCTGGCAAAAGTGCGGGGATTGATTAATGGTGGACATGCGCGTAACCTTACGCCCTTGAATGCAGACGCTCGCATCCGCGGGAGTCTGAGCCCGCAGAGGGTTGCGAGCACAGTCGCCAACGGGCCGGAATGGCTTGCCAATTACTTCTTAGCCAGTCTTTTTCGATAACGTGGGTCCCCGGTATTTCCCGAGCCAGCCGCAGCGGCAGTCAATTTGGCAGTCCCTGAGCCTGGCGCGAAGCCTGGGCCATGTGTTCGCGGGCGCCGCATTGTCGCTGGCGCTGGCGATGACGCCGCAGGGCGCGATCGCGCGGCAGTCCGCTGCGCAATCGGATGTACAGGGGGTGGTGGGAACCATCGCCGCCCAGCAGTTGCCAAACGAGGCGCGGCAAACACTGGATCTGATCCAGTCCGGTGGGCCGTTCCCGTATGACAAGGATGGTTCGCGGTTTGGCAATTACGAGCGAAGCCTGCCGCAGCAGCCCCGCGGGTTTTACCGCGAATACACCGTCAAGAACAGCAAAAGCCGGAATCGGGGCGCCAAGCGTATTGTTTGCGGTGGTGATCAACGCGCCGCCAACGACTGCTATTACACGGAAGACCACTACAACAGTTTCAAACGGATAACCAAATGATGACTGACATTTTCGGATTGGGCGACGCCCTTGCCGCCCGCGAGGAGCGCGGCGCCGGAGATGGCTGGCAAAGGGCCCACCATCAGGCCCAGAACCTTTACGACAACGTGCTGATGATGCCACGCCAGGATCTGACGCAACGACTTCCGCCTGCTTGCGCGCCTGCCATGGCCACGTGGGCTGATGACGGCACCAACGAGGGAGCCATGAATCTGTTCAAGTCGGTGCGCCCTAATATTGTCCAGTCGATCCGCGCGTTCCGCGTGCCCGAACTGGCGCAGGCTGCCGCCGTGCTGAACCAGCATTTCCTGTATGCCAACTGCGCCGATTGCGCCAGCAAGGCGGAAATCCTGGAGCGCATCGCCACGGAATTCACGTTCCCGAAGCATTTCGGAAAGAATTTCGATGCGCTGTCCGACTGCCTGACCGACATGATTCACAAGGCCGGCCCGCAGCCCGGTTTCGTGATCGTGCTGGAAGGCTTGCCGATCGCGCAGAAGTTCGACAAGGAAGCGCGCGAGGTGCTGCTGGACGTGTTCCGCGATGCCGCGGAATTCTGGGCCGAGCGCAAGGTGCAGTTCCGCGTGTTCTACTCGTTCGCCTGACGGTTCGAGTCCAACCGCAAACAAAAGCCCGCTGGTTTTGCAGCGGGCTTTTTGCTTTCCGGGCCATTGGCGTTATGCCGCGGGGGGAAGATGCCCGTCAGGCGTGAGTCGGTCGATCAGCTCGGGCAGCCCCTCGCTCAAACTGGCGGCGACGTCGTCCGATGACATGCCAGTGGTTTCCGCCAGCGATTGCAGCGCGCCGGTGTTGCCGAGCGCGCTGGACAGATCGGTTGCGCTGATCGCTTGATTAGCGCCGGTGCCGATCCAGGAATCGACCTGCTGCCCCAGGCCAGCTTGCGCCAGCACGTCGCGCAGCGCGCCGATGCCGCCGGCCGCCGCGCCGACTGCCTGGGCCGAGCCAGCGGCTTCGCCGTGGCCACCCAGCAGGCCGCCCAGCAGCGAGCCAAGGTCGAGACCGCCCGGCGCGGGGGCGCTGCCGCCGCCCAGCATGCCACCGAGCATGCCGCCCAGTCCGCCGAGTCCTCCCAGACCGCCGAGCCCGCTTTCGCCGGCTTCGGTCGGGGCCACGCTGCCATCGGCGCCCTGGCTCTTGTGTCGCATGGCCAGCATCGCAAGCAGCCCAAGCGCCATCATCAGCTTCGGATTCATGCCGGTGGATTGGCCTTCGGATGGCTGGCCGCCCATCTGGCCCAGCACACCGCCCAGTACGCTATCGAGTAGTCCCATCACAGGCTCCTTTAAAATCCGCCAAGAATGGCGTTCAGCGTCGCCAGGCAAGCCAGCCCGGCGGTTTCGGTACGCAGGATGCGCGGCCCAAGTGACACGCCGATAAAGCCGGCCGAACGCGCGGCCTGTTCTTCGTCGGGCGAAAGCCCGCCCTCGGGCCCGATCAACAGTGTCACGCCCGCGTCGCGCCACGCGTCACCGTGCGTGCGCGCCAGATCTGGCAGCGACCCCGTCGCGCGCGGCGACAGCAGCAGCTTCGCGCCGGGCGAGGAAGCGGCACCAGCCAGCCACGCCTCAACCGTAGCCACCGGCGTGAGCGTCGGCAAGCGATTGCGACCGCATTGCTCGCACGCCGCCTGAATAAGCGCCTGCCAGTGCGCCTGGCGCTTCTCCGCGCGTTCGCCTGAGAGCCGTACCACAGATCGGCTCGCCTGCAACGGCTGGATTGCCAACACGCCCAGCTCGACGGCTTTCTCGATCAGCCAATCCATCTTGTCGCCGCCGGCAAGCCCCTGCGCCAACGTAACGCCTATCGGCGATTCCGCCTCGCGCGTGTCATGTGCGACGATGCGTGCGCTGGCGTGGCGTTTGCCGATATCGGCAAGCGTTGCTTCGAAACTGCCGCCAGCCCCGTTGAACAACGTGATCGCATCCCCTGGCGACAGACGCAGCACGTGGATGTGGCGAACAACGGCTTCCGGTAAATCGAGTACCGCATCGGCGGCCAACGCCGCATCGACAAAAAATCTTGGCATCAGGGGTTGTTTCCGGTTTCCGGTGACTGGGCAAGCGGCGAGCCAAAGCCCCAGCGGTAACCGTCGGGATCTTCGACCATGCAATACCGGTCGCCCCAGAACTGATCCGCGGGCGGCATCACGCTGAGTGCACCCGCGCCAATCGCCTGCGCGTAGATGGCGTCGACATCATTGCAGTACACGTAAAACGTTTGCGGAGCTTCCACGCCGAGCGAACGCGGCGTGCGGGCCGTGCTGCCCCAGGCGCCTTCGGGCGCGAACATGACAACGAGCTGGCCCTGGTAATGCATTTCCGCGTGGGTGGGCACGCCGTTTTCGTCGACAACGTGCCCGATCGTGAAGCCGAACGCGCGGGTATAAAAATCAATGGCTGAGCGACCGCTGGCGACCGTCAGGTAAGGCGTCAGCCAGGGCGTGTTGGGCGGTCTGGACATGATGGTCTCCCGGATGGACGGATGAGCCCGGCGTCCGTGACCGGGCGCGGGGCGTCCGTGCATGTTACGCGGGACGGCCAGCGCTGTCGAAGATCGCCTGAAGATGAAGCGGATGCGTGAACAGCGCGGCGTGACATTCGGGACGATAGGCGCGCAGCGCCGTGTCGAGCTTCCACTGATGCAGGCGCGCCGCGATGCGTGGCGCTGGGAAGGCGGCGATGTCGAGCGCGTCGCTGGCCAGCGCGATGGCCCATAGCGCGCCATACGCCGGCACGTAGGTGGTCAGCGGCGCCACATGCTGAAACGTCTGGCGCACGCGCGCGAGCAATCGTCGCACGGCATCGGGCCGATGCAGCGGCGGGCCCAGATGCAGCGAGATGGCGCCGCCCGGCGCCAGGCACCGACGCGCCGTTTGCAGCCCGTGCGGCGAAAACAGGCCGGCGGCAGGGCTGCCGTCGTCGGCGTCGGTCAGGTCGTAGACGATCAGGTCGAATTGCCTACCAGCCCGGGCGGATGCCTCCATCAGACCAAGCCCGTCGCCGATCACCAGATGCAGGCGCGGATCCAGCGGCTCGTCCAGCGCGCCCTGGTGAATGCCGCCGAGCCACTCGCGCGCCAGCCGGACGACTTCGCCGTCGAGCTCGGCCACCACGACTTCCCGCATGGTGGGAATACGCAGCAGCTCGAACGCCGACCCGCCGTCGCCACCGCCCACCACCAACGCCGAACGTGGCGTTCCGTGCACTGCCGCCATCGGCGCGGTCATCAGTTCATGTTGGATGTAGGCATCGGCCTCGGTGCTCATGATGCGGCCATCGAGCCGGAAAATTCGCCCAAAATGCGCGTTCTCGCCGATTTCCACCTGCTGGTGGCGCGTCCGGGACGCCGCCAGCACGCTCACTTCCCCAAGCGTGGTGCCTGCCCCCGGCGCCAGCCATTCCGTCCACGATTGACCACCCCTTCGGGAAGTGCCCGCGCGCCCGGAATTGCCGCCTGCTTCTGCTAAAATTGCGGTTTTCCCGCCGTCAGGTTCTCGCATGTCTGCCCTCGCCCATCCCGCCACAAGCCCTTACGCCAACCAACCCGTCAAGCTGATGGCCGATGCCATCCGCGTGCTTGCCATGGACGCTGTCCAGCAGGCCAATTCCGGCCACCCCGGTGCGCCGATGGGCATGGCGGACATCGCCGTGGCGCTGTGGGGCCGGCATCTGAAGCATAACCCGGTCAATCCCCAGTGGGCCGACCGCGATCGCTTCGTGCTGTCCAACGGCCACGGATCGATGCTTATTTACGCCTTGCTGCACCTGACCGGCTACGACCTGCCGATCGCGGAACTGAAGAATTTCCGACAGTTGCACAGCAAGACCGCCGGCCACCCCGAATATGGCATCACGCCGGGCGTGGAAACCACCACCGGTCCGCTGGGCCAGGGCATCACCAACGCCGTGGGCATGGCGCTGGCCGAGCGCTTGCTGGGCGAAGAGTTCAATCGCCCCGGCTTCGACATCGTCAATCACCACACGTACGTCTTCCTGGGCGACGGCTGCCTGATGGAAGGCATCAGCCACGAGGCGTGCTCGCTGGCTGGCACGCTCAAGCTCAACAAGCTGATTGCATTGTGGGACGACAACGGCATCTCGATCGACGGCGACGTGGTGCACTGGTTTGCCGACGATACCCCGAAGCGTTTCGAAGCCTACGGCTGGAACGTGATCCGCGGCGTGGACGGTCATGACGTGGTGGCCGTGGATAACGCCATCGCGCAGGCCAAGGCCAGCGACAAGCCGACGCTGATCTGCTGCCGCACCCTGATCGGCAAGGGCGCGCCGAACAAGGAAGGCGGTCACGACGTGCACGGCGCACCGCTGGGCGGCGCCGAAGTGCTGGCCACGCGCGAGGCGCTGGGCTGGGTGCACGCGCCGTTCGAACTGCCCGAGGCCGTGTATGAAGCCTGGAACGCGAAGGCAACCGGCCAGGCGCTGGAATCGGCCTGGAACGCGCTGTTCGACGCCTACGCACAGGTGCATCCGTACGAAGCCGGCGAATTCCAGCGCCGCATGCGCGGCGAACTGCCGGCCGCGTTCGACGAGACCGTGGACGCTTTCATCGCCAAGTGCGAAGAAAAAGCCGAGACCATCGCCACTCGCAAGGCCAGCCAGAACACGATCGAAGCGTTCGGCCCGGTGCTGCCGGAATTCCTCGGCGGTTCGGCCGACCTGACCGGCTCCAACCTGACCAACTGGTCCGGCAGCAAGGCCGTGCGCGCCGACGCCTGGGGCAACCACATCAACTACGGTGTGCGCGAATTCGGCATGAGCGCCATCTTGAACGGCATCACGCTGCATGGCGGCTACATTCCTTACGGCGGCACGTTCCTGACGTTCTCGGACTACAGCCGCAATGCGCTGCGCATGGCGGCGCTGATGAAGATCCGCTCGCTGTTCGTGTTCACGCACGATTCGATCGGCCTTGGCGAAGACGGTCCGACGCACCAGTCGATCGAGCATGTTGCCAGCCTGCGCCTGATCCCGAACATGGATGTCTGGCGTACCGCCGACACCACCGAGACCGCCGTGGCCTGGGCCGAGGCGATCCGCCGCGAGAACGGTCCGAGCTGCCTGATTTTCAGCCGCCAGAACCTGCCGTTCCAGAAACGCGACGACGCCACGCGCGCCAACATCGCGCGCGGCGGCTATGTGCTGCGCGACGCGAAGAATCCGCGCACCAAGCGTCCGGACGCCGTGATCGTCGCCACCGGTTCGGAAGTGGGCTTGGCGGTGGGTGCCGCCGATGCGCTGGCTGCCGAAGGCGTGCACGTGCGCGTGGTTTCCGTGCCGGCGACGACCGTGTTCGACAAGCAGGATGCCGCCTACAAGGCCAGCGTGCTGCCGGCCGGCGTGCCGCGCATTGCAGTGGAAGCTGGCGTGACGGATTTCTGGTGGAAGTATCAGGTGCAGGCCGTGGTCGGCATCGATACGTTTGGCGAATCGGCGCCGGCCGGCGTGCTGTTCAAGCACTTCGGCTTCACGGTCGAGAACGTGGCCGACACCGTGCGCGCAACGCTCGCCCAATAAATTCGCCCGCGCGGCAGGCCGGTGCGACGCGCCGGCTGCTGGCGCAGGCCACTGGCTTTATCGATTGCACTCTAGGAGATAGACATGACCATCAAGATCGGCATCAACGGTTTCGGCCGTATCGGGCGCATGGTGTTCCGCGCGGCCGCCGCAAACTTCAAGGACATTGAAGTCGTCGCCATCAATGACCTGCTGGAGCCGGACTATCTGGCGTACATGCTGAAGTACGACTCGGTGCACGGTCGCTTCGACGGCGAAGTGTCGGTCGATGGCAACACGCTGGTCGTCAACGGCAAGAAGATCCGCCTGACCGCCGTCAAGGACCCGGCCGAACTGAAGTGGGGCGAAGTTGGCGCGGACGTGGTCATCGAATCGACCGGTATTTTCCTGACCAAGGAAGGCGCACAGAAGCACATCGACGCGGGCGCCAAGAAGGTGATCATGTCGGCGCCGTCCAAGGACGATACCCCAATGTTCGTCTTTGGCGTGAACCACGACACGTACAAGGGCGAGGCGATCATCTCGAACGCCAGCTGCACGACCAACTGCCTGGCGCCGGTTGCGAAGGTGCTGAACGACAAGTGGGGCATCAAGCGCGGCCTGATGACCACCGTGCACGCCGCCACGGCCACGCAGAAGACCGTTGACGGCCCGTCGAACAAGGACTGGCGCGGTGGCCGCGGCATCCTGGAAAACATCATCCCGTCGTCGACCGGCGCAGCAAAGGCCGTGGGCGTGGTGATTCCGCAACTGAACAAGAAGCTGACCGGCATGTCGTTCCGCGTGCCGACCTCCGATGTGTCGGTGGTCGATCTGACTGTCGAGCTGGAAAATCCGGCCAAGTACGAGGAAATCTGCGCCGAGATGAAGGCGCAAAGCGAAGGCGCGTTGAAGGGCGTGCTGGGCTACACGGAAGACAAGGTCGTGGCCACCGATTTCCGCGGCGACGCACGCACCTCGATTTTCGACGCCGAAGCCGGTATCGCACTGGACGGCACGTTCATCAAGGTGGTGAGCTGGTACGACAACGAATGGGGTTACTCGAACAAGTGCCTGGAAATGGCACGTGTCGTTGCCAAGTAATTGGCATTTGCAGCCTCATGGAAACGCGCCTTCGGGCGCGTTTTTTATTGCCCGGTCGCTGCGCATCAGGGGCCGATCGGCTTTGCGTCGATGCTGGCGCCATCGACTAGGAAATGCCCGCCCGCCACGTGGTGGATGGTCCGCAGCGCATCGTGGCCTTCGAAGTGCCAGCGTCCTGCGCTGAATACCCGCGCATCGGCGTGGGCCGCCACCACCTCGCCAAGGAACAGGTCGTAGCCTTGCTGAATCGCCGGTTCCGGCAATATCCGGCACTCCAGCCACGCCGCGCAGCCTTCCAGCAACGGCGCGCCGATCACACTGCCGGCAAACGTCTGGAGGCCGTACGCGGCGAACTTGTCGATGCCTTGTTGCTCGGCGATCTCGCGGCCCGAACTCGAGCCAAGCGCCTGCGTGATGTCGACCTGGCTGACGGTGGGCACCTGCAGCGCAAATTCGCCGCTCGCTTCGAGTAACTGCCGCGTCCAGGTGGCCTTGTCCAGCACCACGGCGACCTTTGGCGGGGCAAAGTCCAACGGCATGGCCCAGGCGGCGGCCATGATGTTGCGTTGGCCGCCGTGTGCCGCGCTGACCAGAACGGTCGGGCCGTGATTGAGCAGGCGATAGGCCTTGGCGAGATCGACGGGGAGACGGTGGGAATTCATATTCGGAATCCGAAAAATCTGATGCAATCTGCGCAGGCTCAAGGCACGAACTAGCACATGTGGGCCAATATAACGGCACTCTCGAACGCCATCAGCTCGATTTTTGACATTATCTGTCTCAATGCTGTCAAAAATACGGCGGATATTGACAAGCGTAGTGCGAGAAGTGCCGAATTTGCTTTTCCCTGCCGTTTTTTTCTCTTACACTCGGAAGATATGTTGATATCTGATGTGCAGCCAGTGAAAGTGGTGGGGCCATCCAGAAGCGTGAGATATAACAACCGGGCCTGATCATGGTAAATGTGGATACCAAGCTGCTGGTGATTTTTACCGAGCTGCTGAGCAAGCGAAACGCCACTTATGTGGCGGAAAAAATGCACATGACGGCCCCCGCGGTGTCCCATTCGCTGGGCCGGCTGCGTGAGATCTTCGACGATCCGCTCTTCATCCGCGTGCCGCACGGCCTGACGCCCACGCCGCGCGCGCTGGAGCTCGGTCCGAAGATCCGCGACATGCTCGATCTCTGGTCGTCGATCAATGAAGGCGATGCCGACAACTTCGATCCCGCCATCGCGACCGGCACGTTGAGCATCGGCTTTGCCGCGGAGCTTGGCGATACGGTTTTCAACCGTTTTGTCCTGCGTATCAAGCAGTTGGCGCCCGATCTGCATATTCGCCTGATCGAATCGCACTCGTGGGAAAGCGACGTCGCGTCGATGCGCGCCAATGAACTCGATCTCGCCTTTTCGCCATTCCCCACGCGCCATCCCGAGATTGTCGAGGAAATGGTGACGTCGCTGAACCTGTGGGTTTGCGCGCGCAAGAATCTCCGGTATTGAGGAATGAATGGACGCTGGAGCAATATCTTGAATGCAGCCATATCTTCATGGCGCATTCGGGTGGTGCTGGCCGTCCGGCCGCGGCGCTGATTCCGCTGGACTATGCCTTGCAACAGCGCGGTCTCAAGCGCAACGCCACGCTGACGGTCCATTCATGGCGCGCGCAGGCAGAGCTGGCCGCGCAGACCGACATGATTTTCACAGTCAACGCGCTTACCAAGGACATGGCTTGCGAGACTTATGGGCTGAAGGCGTTTCCGCTACCCGCCGAGCTCAATACCACGCTGGGCCTCAATATGTTCTGGCACCGCAGCCGCAACACCCATCCGATGCTGGTTTGGGCGCGCGCGTTGTTTCGTCAGGTAGTCGGAGAATTCGTAGGACCGCCGCAAACCACGACGACGCGAAATCTGCGTGTGGTGGCCGAGCAGGATGTGCACGAGTGAGCGACAAAAATAAGCGACAAAATGGAATGAAAAAAAACCGGCGCGAGCCGGTTTTTTCATGTCCGCGTTCGCATGCGCCGCGCCGCTTAGCGCTTGGGCCGGTGGGGGCAGTTGTCCTTCGTGCAATTGCCATACAGCGACAAGGCGTGTTCCTGCAGCGCAAAGCCGCGTTCGCGCGCAATGCTCTGCTGGCGCTGCTCGATGTCCGCGTCGAAAAATTCCTCGACTCGGCCGCAATCCAGGCACACCAGATGGTCATGGTGCTTGCCTTCATTCAACTCGAAAATCGCCTTGCCCGATTCAAAGTTGTTGCGTGACAGGAGGCCGGCTTGTTCAAACTGAGTCAGCACACGATAAACCGTGGCCAGCCCGATATCCATATGCTCGTTGAGCAGAATGCGGTAAACGTCTTCCGCGCTCAGATGGCGTTGTTCGCTGGTTTGGAAAATCTCAAGGATCTTCAGGCGGGGGACAGTCGCCTTCAGGCCGATATTTTTGAGGTCCGCCGGACTCGGCATGGGCGTGACTCCCTAGAGTACAATGTCTGGATAGTTGAATCATAAGGGTTTTGGCGACAAAAGTCGCCCCGGTGCCATGGCGCCCGGACGCCGCCTGCGCGGTGGCGTACCCGTTGCGCCGTGGCCGTGCCGGAGCCACCGCTATCATGCGGTGCGCCGGTTCCGGCACAGATCATTCCCGTCTGGAAGCGAGATACATGCGTTCATTCCGTTCGTCCGCCATGCGCCCGGCGCTGGTGTCTTCCCTGCTGGCAGCCGCGCTGCTCGCTGGCGCCTGCTCGGCTTACGACAGCACGTCGCGCAAGGTGGCTTCCGCCATCACGCCGTACCGCATCAATATCGTTCAGGGCAACTTCGTGTCGCGGGAAGCGGTTTCCCAGCTGCGCGAAGGCATGACGCGCGACCAGGTTCGCTTCCTGCTGGGCACGCCGCTGCTGCAGGACGTGTTCCACGGCAATCGCTGGGACTATTACTTTTCGTTCCGCCGCGGCAGCACGCCAGTCGTGCAATCGCGCCACTTCACGGTGTTCTTCGACGCCGACAAGCTGGTCAAGTGGGAGGGCAGCGAGCTGCCGTCCGAATATGAGCTGATTGCCGAAATCGACGGCATGAAGGCTGCGCTGAAGAATCAGACGCCGGGCAAGATCACATCGCCCAGCGCCGCGCCTGCCGATTCGGCCCCGGCTCCGATGCCCACGCCGGCTGGCGCGTCCGCGCCTGAAGCCGCGCCGGCGACGCCCGCATCGCCGGATGCTGCGCCGGCACCGGCCGCTTCGCCCGCTCCGGCCGCCAGCGCCGTGCAGGACAAACCGGCCAGCTGAGCCGGCGCGCGGCTGGTCCCGGACCGCCACTTCAGCCCTTTCAACCCCTCCCGCTGCCCGCGCCGTTTGCGGGGCGCGGGCATCAGAATCGTCGCATCATGAAAATCGCCATTGCAGGCGCATCCGGCCGCATGGGCCGCATGCTCATCGAGACCGTGCTGGAAACCGACGGCGTCACGCTGGCTGGAGCACTGGAAGTGCCGGGCTCGCCCGCGCTGGGTCAGGACGCCGGCATGTTCCTCGGTCGCGATACGGGCGTGAGAATTTCCGCCGACATCGACGCAGTGCTGGGTAACAGCGACTGCCTGATCGATTTCACGCGCCCCGAGGGCACGCTTGCACATCTGGCCGTCGCGAAGCGCCTGGGCAAGAAGATCGTGGTTGGCACGACCGGCTTCGATGCGGCCGGCAAACAGTCGCTGGCCGACGCGGCCGAATCGATCGGCGTGGTGTTCGCCTCCAACTTCAGCGTTGGCGTGAATGCTACGTTCAAGCTGCTCGAAGTGGCGGCAAGGCTGCTTTCCACGGGCTACGACATCGAGATCATCGAGGCCCATCATCGTCATAAGGTCGACGCTCCGTCCGGCACCGCGCTGACGATGGGCGAAGTGATTGCCAAGTCGATCGGCCGCGATCTCGACAGCTGCGCCGTGTACGCGCGTGAGGGCCACACCGGTCCGCGCGATCCGAATTCGATCGGCTTTGCCACCATCCGCGGCGGCGATATCGTCGGCGATCACACGGTGATGTTCGCCGGCATCGGCGAACGTATCGAGATCAGCCACAAGTCGTCAAGCCGCCAGTCCTATGCCGATGGCGCCGTGCGCGCTGCCCGGTTCCTGGCCGACAAGCCCAGCGGCATGTTCGACATGCAGGATGTGCTGGGCCTGAAGTAAGTCCAACGGCTCGCCCAGGCGGGCCGTTTTTACCTTTGCAGGGCGCCGTGGCGGCCGGGTTTGGTGGTCGGCCACGGTTATAATCGCCTCTTTCGCAATCCAATCCCCCCCGGCCGCCCGACGCGCCAGTCGCCGCGCGCGGACCGTTGTCCAGACCGTCGTCCTGACCATGCAAGACAAATATCTTCCGTCCGCCGTAGAACAAGCCGCCCAGCAGCACTGGCAAGCCATCGACGCCTACAAGGTATCGGAGCACGCGGTCGGACCCGACGGCAAGGAAAAGCAGAAGTTCTACGCCTGCTCGATGCTGCCGTATCCGTCGGGCAAGCTCCACATGGGGCATGTGCGCAACTACACCATCAACGATGTGATGGCGCGCTACCTGCGCATGAACGGCCGCAATGTGCTGATGCCGATGGGCTGGGACGCGTTCGGCATGCCCGCCGAGAACGCCGCGCTCAACAACGGCGTGGCGCCTGCCGCGTGGACCTACGACAACATCGCTTACATGAAGAAGCAGATGCAGTCGATGGGTCTGGCGATCGACTGGTCGCGCGAAGTGGCCACCTGCAGCCCCGACTACTATCGCTGGAACCAGTGGCTGTTCCTGAAGATGCTCGAACGCGGCATCGCCTATCGCAAGACCGGCACCGTGAACTGGGATCCGGTGGACCAGACCGTGCTGGCCAACGAGCAGGTGATCGACGGCCGCGGCTGGCGCTCGGGCGCAGTCGTGGAAAAGCGCGAAATCCCGATGTACTACCTGCGCATCACCGATTACGCGCAGGAACTGCTGGGCGATCTGGACGACCTGGGCTGGCCGGAGCGCGTCAAGATCATGCAGCAGAACTGGATCGGGCGCAGCGAAGGCGTGCGCTTCGCCTTCCCGCACGACATCCGCGGCGCCGACGGCGCGCCGATCAACGACGGCAAGCTCTATGTCTTCACCACGCGCGCCGACACGATCATGGGCGTGACGTTCTGCGCGGTTGCTGCCGAGCATCCGCTGGCCACGCACGCTGCCGCCAACAATCCCGAACTGGCCGCATTCATCGAGGAATGCAAGCACGGCTCGGTCATGGAAGCCGATATGGCGACCATGGAAAAGAAGGGCATGCCCACCGGGCTGCAGGTTACGCATCCGCTGACCGGCGAACAGGTGGACGTGTGGGTCGGCAACTATGTGTTGATGACCTATGGCGACGGCGCCGTGATGGGCGTGCCCGCGCATGACGAGCGCGACTTCGCCTTCGCAAACAAGTACAAGCTGCCGATCAAGCAGGTCATCGACGTCAAGGGCCAGGCCTATTCCACCGACGCGTGGCAGGAATGGTATGGCGACAAGGAAGCGGGCCGGTGCATCCACAGCGGCAAATATGACGGCCTCGGCTACAAGGCCGCGGTCGACGCCATCGCCGCCGACCTGGCCGCCAAGGGCCTCGGCGAAAAAAAGGTGACGTGGCGCCTGCGCGACTGGGGCATTTCGCGTCAGCGCTACTGGGGCACGCCGATCCCGCTGATCCATTGCGACAGCTGCGGCGTGGTGCCGGTGCCGGAGAAGGACCTGCCCGTGGTGCTGCCCGAGGACCTCGTGCCGGACGGCACGGGCAATCCGCTCGCCAAGGATCCGCGTTTCCTGCATTGCACGTGCCCGTCGTGCGGCAAGCCCGCGCGCCGCGAGACCGACACGATGGATACGTTCATCGATTCGTGCTGGTACTACATGCGCTACACCTGCCCGGACGCCGACACGATGGTCGATGCGCGTAACGACTACTGGATGCCGATGGACCAGTACATCGGCGGTATCGAGCACGCGATTCTCCATTTGCTGTATGCGCGTTTCTGGACCAAGGTCATGCGCGACATGGGCCTGCTCAAGTTCGACGAGCCGTTCACGAACCTGCTCACGCAGGGCATGGTGCTGAACGAGACGTTCTACCGCGAGGACGCGGCGGGCAAGAAGACCTGGTACAACCCGGCCGACGTCGACCTGAAGACCGACGAGCGTGGCCGTCCCGTGGGCGCCACGCTGAAGGCCGACGGCCAGCCGGTGGTGATCGGCGGCGTGGAAAAGATGTCGAAGTCCAAGAACAACGGCATCGACCCGCAGGCGCTGATCGATCAGCACGGCGCCGATACGGCGCGCCTGTTCGTGATGTTCGCGGCCCCGCCCGAGCAGCAACTCGAGTGGAGTGGGTCGGGCGTGGAGGGCGCGTCGCGTTTCCTGCGCCGCGTGTGGAACTACGGCTATGCCAACGCGCAAGCGATCCGCGACGGTGCGGGCACTGCGCCGACCGCCGATGACGCCGCACTGCGCCGCGAGGTCCACAGCGTGCTCAAGCAGGCCAACTACGACTACGAGCGCATCCAGTACAACACCGTGGTATCGGCCACGATGAAAATGCTCAATGCGCTGGAAGATGCCAAGTCCGCGTCGCCGGCTGCCCGCCGCGAGGGCTTCAGCATCCTGCTGCGCGTGCTGTACCCGGTGGTGCCCCATATCGCGCATGGACTGTGGGCGGAACTGGGCTACGCCGACGAGTTCGGCGACATCCTCGACGCCGCATGGCCGCAGGTCGACGAAGCCGCGCTGGTGCGCAGCGAGATCGAACTGGTGCTGCAGGTCAACGGCAAGGTGCGCGGGAGCCTCACGGTGCCGGCCGATGCAGACCGCGCCGCGATCGAGGCCGCGGCAGCCGCCAACGAGATCGTCGCCAAGTTTGCCAACGGCGCGGCGCCCAAGAAGATCGTCGTGGTCCCGGGCCGCCTCGTCAACGTCGTGCTGTAAGGCACATAGTCAGGAACAGACATGGATCGACCGGACATGGGACGCCGCGGATTTCTCGCCATCGGCGTCGCAATGGCGGCGGCTGGCCTGCTGGCCGGCTGCGGCTTTCACATGCGCGGTAATGCCGATTTCGCGTTCAAGCGGCTTTACATCGGCTTGCCGTCGAATACCCTGATGGGCGCGGACTTGCGGCGCAATATCCGCAACGGGTCGGACACCCAGATCGTCGAAGACCCGAAGGAAGCCGACGCGATGCTCGACGTGCTGGCCGACACGCGCGCCAAGACGATCCTGTCGATCACCGCCGAGGGCGTGGTGCGCGAGTATCGGCTGACCCAGCGATTCAGCTTCCGCCTGCGCGATGCCACGGGCAAGGAGCTGATCGGGCCGTCCACGCTGGTGCTCACGCGCGACCTGACGTACAACGAAGCCAACACGCTGGCCAAGGACTACGAAGAACAACAGCTCTATCGCGACATGCAGCGCGACGTGGTGCAGCAACTGATGCGCCGGCTTGCGGCAGTCAAGACGATCTAGGCGGAGATCCGCCAGGACACGATGCAGCTGAAGCTCGACGGACTCGACGCCCATCTCCGGCAGGCCCAGACCAAGGGCCTGGCGCCGTTGTACGTGGTGCATGGCGACGAACACCTGCTGGTGCTCGAGGCGGTGGACCGCCTGCGGCGGGCCGCGCGCGAATCCGGCTTTACCGAGCGCGAGGTGCTGGTGGCCGAACGCGGTTTTCACTGGAGCCAGCTCACCGAGGCGCAGCAATCGATGTCGCTGTTCGGCGACCGCAAGATCGTCGAGTTGCGCGTGCCGACGGGCAAGCCCGGCAAGGACGGCGGCGAGGCGCTGCGGGCCGTCGCGGCCCAGCCGTCGCAGGATGTCGTGATGCTGGTCACGCTGCCGCGGCTCGATTTTGCGGCATCGAAATCCGCGTGGTTTCAGGCGCTGGAATCAGCCGGCGTGTCGATCAAGGTCGATGCGGTCGATCGCACGCGCTTGCCGGCATGGGTGGGCGACCGCCTTGCCCTGCAGCAGCAGCGCGTGGAACCGGGCGAAGCCGGCCGGCGCGCGCTGCAGTTCATCGCCGACAAGGTCGAAGGCAATCTGCTTGCCGCGCATCAGGAAATTCAGAAGCTCGGTTTGCTCTATCCGCCCGGCGTGCTGACGTTCGATCAAGTGCACGATGCGGTGCTCAACGTGGCCCGCTACGACGTGTTCAAGGTGTCCGAGGCGATGCTCGCGGCAGACGTTCCGCGCCTGGTGCGGATGCTGGAAGGATTGCGCGGCGAAGGCGAGGCCACCGTGCTGGTGCTGTGGGCGCTGACCGAGGAAATTCGCGTATTATCCAAGGTCCGGCAAGGGCTGGCGGCCGGCAAGCCGGCGGGCGTGCTGATGCGTGAACTGCGTGTCTGGGGCCCGCGCGAGCGCTTGGTGCCACAGGCGGCCCAGCGGCTGTCGATGCCGCAACTCGAAGCCGCCCTGGCGATGGCTGCGCGGCTCGACCGGCAAGTCAAGGGGCTGTCGGATCTGCCCGGCGCAGGCGGTCCGGGCGGCGGTTTGCCGGCAGAGCCCTGGGATGGCCTGCTGGAACTGGCGCTGATGGTCGCGCGGCCGGCCTGAGCACGGCACGGCGAGCGCCAGACCGGACGGAATCAGAATATCGCTGGCAGCCGCGCCGGCACATCGACATCGCGGCACCCACAGCAAACCGGGCATCGCCCGGGACATCATCATGACCGAGTTCGATCTCCACGCTTACATGCACCGCGTCGGCCAGCAGGCCCGCGCGGCGTCGCGCGCCATGGCGCGCGCCTCCACGGCCGACAAGAACCGCGCGTTGCTGACGATTGCCGCAGCCATCCGGCGCGATGCCGACCAGCTCAAGGCCGTCAACGCGCGCGATGTGGAGCGTGCCCGCGCCAATGGCCAGGACGCCGCGTTCATCGATCGCCTGACGCTGTCGGACAAGGCCATTGCGACGATGGCCGCCGGCCTCGAACAGATCGCCGCGCTGGCAGATCCGATCGGCGAAATCACCAACATGAAGTTCCGGCCCACCGGGATCCAGGTGGGGCAGATGCGCGTGCCGCTGGGCGTGATCGGCATCATTTACGAATCGCGTCCGAATGTGACCATCGATGCCGCAGCGTTGTGCCTGAAATCGGGCAACGCCACGATCCTGCGCGGCGGCTCCGAAGCGATCGAATCGAACACCGCGCTGGCAGCGCTGGTGGCCGAAGGGCTGTCCGCGGCCGGATTGCCGGCCGAAGCGGTGCAGGTGATCGAGACCACCGATCGCGCGGCAGTCGGTCGCCTCATCACCATGACCGAATACGTCGACGTGATCGTGCCGCGCGGCGGCAAAAGCCTGATCGCGCGCCTGATGGAAGAGGCGCGGGTGCCGATGATCAAGCATCTGGACGGCATCTGCCATGTCTATATCGACGACGATGCCGATGCCGAAAAGGCGGTGCGCATCTGCGACAACGCCAAGACCCAGCGCTACGCGCCGTGCAACACGATGGAAACGTTGCTGGTGTCGCGCAAGGTGGCGGCCGCGATCCTGCCGCCGTTGTGCCGTATCTACCAGGAAAAAGGCGTCGAGTTGCGTGTCTGCGCCGATACACGTACCACGCTTGAAGCCGCCGGATTCTCTGGCCTGGTCGACGCCACGGAAGAAGACTGGCGCCTGGAGTATCTGGCGCCCGTGCTGGCGATCCGCACCGTGGATGGCCTCGACGCCGCCATCGCGCACATCAACACCTATGGCTCGGCGCACACCGACTCGATCGTCACGGAAAACTACACGACCGGCATGCGCTTCCTGCGGGAAGTCGATTCGGCCAGCGTGATGATCAACGCATCGACGCGCTTTGCCGATGGCTTTGAGTACGGACTCGGCGCGGAGATCGGCATCTCGAATGACAAGCTGCACGCACGCGGTCCGGTCGGACTGGAAGGGCTGACGTCCCTGAAGTACGTCGTGTTCGGTCACGGCGAGATTCGCACCTGAAAGGACGGACAAGTCGATGCTTTGGGTCAAGGCCTTTCATATCCTGTTCGTCATCTCGTGGTTTGCGGGGCTGTTCTATTTGCCGCGCATCTTCGTCAATCTGGCGATGGAGACCGATCCGGCAAGCGTCAAACGCCTGCTGCTCATGGCGCGCAAGTTATTCCGCTTCATGACGATCCTCGCAGTGCCGGCACTGGTGTTTGGCCTGTGGCTGTTCCTGGGCTACGGCATCGGGCGCGGCGCCGGGCAGGGCTGGATGCACGCCAAGCTGGCGCTGGTACTGGTATTGATCGGCTATCACCATGGTTGCGGCGTGTTGCTGCGCAAGTTCGAGCGGGGCGTCAATACGCGCTCGCATACGTTCTATCGCTGGTTCAACGAGTTGCCGGTGCTGGTGTTGCTGGCCATCGTGATTTTGGTTGTCGTAAAGCCGTTCTAGGCTATTGGGTTTCCACTGTTTTTCGATGAGGTCGTGATGAGCAAGCAGGTCGAATATTTCCTGGCGCCACAGTCTCCGTTCGTCTACCTGGGCCATGCGCGTTTCGTGGCGATCGCCAACCGGCACAATGCGCAGGTGCTGCTCAAGCCGGCCGATCTGGGCAAGGTGTTTGCGGTCTCCGGCGGCTTGCCGCTGGCGCAGCGCCCGCCGCAGCGTCAGGCGTATCGGCTGATCGAGCTCGAGCGCTGGAGCAAGTTTCTCGATATCCCGATGAACCTGCATCCGACCTACTTCCCGGTCTCCGGCGACGCCGCGGCCCGGCTGATCATCGCCGCGCAGCTGGCGCATGGCACCGCCCGCGCGCTGGAATTGACCGGCGCAATCTCGCGCGCAATCTGGGCCGAGCAGCGCAATATTGCCGACGCGGCCACGCTGGCGCAGATCGCCGACGAGAACGATTTCGACGGCGCGGGACTGCTCAAGGCCAGCGAGGCGCAAGCGGTGCAGGCGGCCTATGCGCAGAATACGCAGGACGCGATTTCGGCCAATGTGTTCGGCGCGCCGTGGTTTATCCATGACGGTCAGCCCTACTGGGGCCAGGACCGGCTCGATTTTCTCGATCGCGCGCTCGCGGCGGGCTGATCGACGCGCCGGGCCAAATTTGTTCCGTCCGCCGTTGCGGACGTTTTTGTTTTCAGGAATCTCACGCCATGACCCAAGCCTTTTTTGCTCCTTGCCCGCGCGGCCTTGAATCGGCGCTGGCCGACGAGCTGCGCGAGATTGCGCAATATCCGGCCGTGGCGGCCACGGCGCCGTTCGAGGTGCATCGCGAGATGCCGGGCGGCGTGTCGTTCTCCGGCGAGATGGCTGCCGCGTATGCGGTGAACCTGCATTCGCGCATTGCCAGCCGCGTGCTGTTGCGCGTGGCGCAGCGTGGCTATCGGCACGAAGACGATATCTACACGCTGGCGCGCCAGCAGCGCTGGGAGCAGTGGTTCTCGCCGGACGAGACGCTGCGGGTCGATATCACGTCGCACAAGTCCGCGCTGCGCAGTCTCAATTTCACGGCATTGCGCGTGAAGGACGGCGTGTGCGATGCGATGCGCGAGCGGCTTGGCGCACGGCCCAGCGTGGACACGGTGAGCCCCGACGTCCGGATCTACGCGCACCTGAGCGAGACCGATTGCACGCTCTATCTGGATACTACGGGCGAACCCTTGTTCAAGCGCGGCTGGCGCATGGAAAAGGGCGAAGCACCGCTGAAGGAAAATCTCGCCGCCGGCATTCTGCGTCTGGCCGGCTGGACGCAAGGACAGACGGACCGTCCGTTTTTCGATCCGATGTGTGGCAGCGGCACGTTCCTGGTGGAAGCCGCGCAAGTGGCGCTCGGCATCGCGCCGGGCGTGGGGCGCACCTTCGCGTTCGAATGGCTCAAAGGCGCCGATACCCGGGCCTGGCAGGCATTGCGGTCCGATGCGCAGCGCGCGCGTGAAGAGGCGGCAGGCTGTGCTGCCACGCTGCAGATTGCGGGTTCCGATATTTCGACCGACATGCTGTCGATGGCGCATGCCAACTGGCAGCGCGCCGGCTTGCCCGGAGAGGTGCCGCTCAAGCAGGTCGATGCGCGCTTCGTGCAGCCGCCGTTTGCGCAAGCCGGTGTGCTGATCATGAATCCGCCTTACGGCGAGCGCATCGCGGTGCGCGGGGATCGCCGCAACGCGCTGCAGGACGCGCCGCGCGACGAAGCGGAGGAGGCGGCCGCAAACCAGTTCGCCACGGCCTTCGCCACGACCCTGAAGCAGAATTTTTCAGGCTGGCAGGCGTGGGTATTTACCGGCGATCTGTCGATGCCGAAACGTCTGCGTCTCAAGGAATCGCGCCGGACGCCGCTGTTCAACGGCAATATCGAATGCCGGCTGTTCCGTTTCGATATGGTGCGCGGCGCAAATCGCGAACCGCAGAAGAAGGACTGACTACGTTGCGCTGCATCCCTGCGATCTTCAGGCCGCTGCGGCCCGGGGATCGCGCAGGAACGTGCGCATCACGCTTCACGCGTGCCGGTTGCGCCCCGTCAGCGCGTCTGCATTGCGCGCGAACTCTGCAAGGAAGCTCTGCAGGCTGACCACCGGTTCCTGCAACATATGCCGCGGCAGGTCGAACAGCGCGTAGAAATATTCCTCGTTGCCCTCGCAGCGTTCCGCCGGCAGGCAGTATTGCTCCCAATCGACACAGGCCGGCGTGTACATGCCGTTGCCCGGCCAGAAGAACGGCACGATGCGGCCTTCGCGCAGGCCCTCGATCAGCGCGGCCGGCGCCTCATAGGCTTCGGCCGATTCCACCTGGCTCATCAGTCCCGCGCGCGTCTCGATCACCATCAGCGTGGCATGGCCCTGAGCCGTCAGCAGCAGCATGCCGACCGGATTCGGAAACAGGTAGTACTCGACGAAACCGTAGCGCGCGGCGGTCTGGCGCACGCGCTCGGCCATCGCCGGATCGGACAGGAACGAGTAGGAATGGCGTGTCAGCAGGTCGCGCAGCGTGCGCGAGATCGAGGCGAAGTATTGCTGCTGCAGCGCGTCGATTTCCTCGTTCAGGCGCGCCACCATGTTCGGGTCGTGCTTCTTGACGTAGCGATCGATCAGGCCGTGATTGAAACCTTGCACCGCGATGCTTTCGTCCGCCGTGCCGGTCAGCAGGATGGTCTTGCAGGGCAGGTCTTCCAGCGACTGGCAGAATTCCAGGCCGTCCATCTGCGGCATCGAGTAATCCACCACGATCACGCCCGGCTGCAGGAAGCGGTGCACGTCATGGATCTGGCGATGAATGCGGTCGACGTCGAGCTGCACGGTGCGGCGCTCGGAAAGAAAGGTCAGGTCGTCGTGCGTGACGCGCACCGGCAGGAAGGCGGGGTGGCGCGTGGCATAGGCTTCGCGGATCCAGCCCAGGGCCTCGCGCGGATCGGTGAAGCTGACCACGGCGCGCGATGCATCCATCTGGAACGCCAGGCTGTCGATAAACGATTTGCTATCGTCGACCAGCACCGTCAGGACGGGGTGATGGAAGACCGACAGGTTCCTGTCATGCGCAGTGAATGTCATGGTGCGATCAAATCTGGCGGCCGGCCGCAAAGGGAAAACAGTGGGGCAAGCCAGTATAGCGCCTGCGATTGGGCGTGCAACCGGACCACGCAAAAGGAAACGGCCAGCGTTGGTTGCTGGCCGCAGTAGTTCGATTTTATTGATGACAGGTCTGCGCGCTGCTTTATTCACACGCCGGACGAGCGGCCTGTCAGTATTAACGGCAGATTAGTCGACCGACTTGAACATGTCCTCCACCACCTTCTTGGCGTCGCCGAACACCATCATGGTCTTGTCCATGTAAAACAGCTCGTTGTCCAGGCCCGCGTAGCCGGCCGCCATCGAGCGCTTGTTCACGATGATGGTCTTGGCCTTGTACGCTTCCAGGATCGGCATGCCCGCAATCGGCGATTTCGGATCGGTCTTGGCCGCCGGGTTGACCACGTCGTTGGCGCCGAGCACCAGCACCACGTCGGCCTGGCCGAACTCACTGTTGATGTCCTCCATCTCGAAGACCTGGTCGTACGGCACCTCGGCCTCGGCCAGCAGCACGTTCATATGGCCCGGCATGCGCCCCGCCACGGGGTGGATCGCATACTTCACGGTCACGCCGTGCTCGGTCAGCTTTTCGGTCAATTCCTTGAGCGCATGCTGCGCCCGCGCGACCGCCAGGCCGTAGCCGGGCACGATGATCACGGTTTCCGCGTTGCTCATCAGGAATGCCGCGTCGTCGGCGGAGCCCGATTTCACATTGCGCTGCGCCTGCGCGCCTCCCGCGGCCGCCGCCGAAGTGTCGCCGCCAAAGCCGCCCAGGATCACGTTGAAGAACGAGCGGTTCATCGCGCGGCACATGATGTACGACAGAATCGCGCCCGACGAGCCGACCAGCGAGCCGGCGATGATGAGCATCGGATTGTTCAGCGAGAAGCCAATGCCCGCCGCCGCCCAGCCCGAGTACGAATTCAGCATCGACACCACCACCGGCATGTCCGCGCCGCCGATCGGGATGATGATCAGCACGCCCAGCACGAACGCGATGGCCAGCATGATCAGGAACGGGAGCCATGCCTGCGACATGAAGAAAATCACGCCGAAGCCGATCATCGCGACGGCCAGCAGCAGGTTCAGCCAGTGCTGCCCGGCGAACACCACCGGCGCACCCTGGAACAGGCGGAACTTGTAGCGGCCCGACAGCTTGCCGAACGCGATGACCGAACCTGAGAACGTGATCGCGCCCACGAAGCAGCCGATGAACAACTCGATACGGTTGCCCAGCGGAATCGCATGCGAGCCGGCCGGCGTGATGCCGAACGCTGCCGGCTCGGCCACCGCGGCCACCGCGATGAACACCGCCGCAAGACCGATCAGCGAGTGCATCGCCGCCACCAGTTCCGGCATCTTGGTCATTTCGACCTTGCGCGCCACATAGGCGCCGATGCCGCCGCCCACCACCAGTGCGCCGAAGATCAACGCCAGGCCGGTGCCGATCGACGATTGCGCCGCGCCTGCGGCGATGAATTCGTTCTTGAGCTTGACGATCAGCGCCAGCGTGGTCACTACGGCAATCGCCATGCCGATCATGCCGAAGGTGTTGCCCTTGCGCGCCGAGGCGGGGTGGGACAGGCCCTTGAGCGCCTGGATAAAGCAGATCGACGCCACCAGGTACAACAGCGTCACAAGGTTCATGCTGATGAGTTCCATCACGCCGCCTCCTTGCCTGCGCCCGATCCCGCCTTCGCTTTCGGTTCCTTTTTCTTGAACATCTCCAGCATGCGCTGGGTCACCAGAAAGCCGCCAAACACGTTCACGGCGGCCAGCGCCACGGCCAGCGTGCCCATGATGCGGCCCACGCCGCCTTCGGTCAGGCCGGCCGCCAGCATCGCGCCGACGATGATGATGGCCGAGATCGCATTGGTCACGGCCATTAGCGGGGTGTGCAGCGCCGGTGTGACCGTCCACACCACGTGGTAACCCACGTAGATCGCCAGCACAAAGATGATCAGGTTGATCACCGTGTGGTTCACCATCTCCATCGACTTCTCCTCCGTTGCTTTCGAATACGTGCTGCCGTGCGTCACGTCGATCGGGACTGCAAGGATCGCCACTGCAAGATCAAGGTGCGCCGACGCCGCGGCAGCGATGGCGGCGCGGACGGTCCGGTCCGCGCCAGCGTGTCATCGCGGAAATCAGGCGGCCTGCCTAACGACCTGGCCGTCCTTGCACATCAGGCAGGCGGCGACGATGTCGTCTTCGAGGTTGAGGGTGTAGCGGCCGTCCTTGTCGACGATCAGCTTGAGGAAGTCGAGCACGTTGCGCGCGTAGAGCGCCGACGCATCGGCCGCCACCATGCTGGCCAGGTTGGTATGGCCGATCAGGACGACGCCGTGGCGCTCCACGACTTCATCGGGCACGGTCAGCGGGCAGTTGCCGCCCTGCGCGGCTGCCAGATCGACGACCACGGAGCCCGGCTTCATCTGCTTGACCGTGTCTTCGGCCAGCAGAACCGGCGCCTTGCGGCCCGGGATCAGCGCGGTGGTGATCACGATGTCGGCCTGGGTGGCGCGCTGGTGGACGAGTTCGGCCTGGCGGCGCATCCAGTCCGCAGGCATCGGACGCGCGTAGCCGCCCACGCCCTGGGCGATCTCGCGTTCCTCGTCGGTCAGAAATGGCACATCGAGAAACTTGGCGCCGAGCGATTCGATCTGTTCCTTGACGGCGGGGCGCACGTCCGATGCCTCGATCACCGCGCCGAGGCGTTTCGCCGTGGCGATCGCCTGCAGCCCGGCCACGCCCGCGCCCAGGATCAGCACCCGCGCGGCCTTGACGGTCCCGGCCGCGGTCATCAGCATCGGCATGAAGCGCTGGTAGTGGTGCGCGGCCACCAGCACGGCCTTGTAGCCGGCGATGTTGGCCTGCGACGACAGCACGTCCATGCTCTGCGCGCGCGTCGTGCGCGGCGCGGCTTCCAGCGCAAATGCGGTGATCGCGGCGCTGGCCATGCGCGCGTTGTTCTCGACATCGAACGGATTGAGCATGCCGACCAATACGGCGCCAGGCTTGATCTGCGCGCGCTCGGCGTCGTCCGGTGCGCGCACCTTCAGCACCAGCTCCGCGCCCAGTGCGTCGGCGACGGACCCGATGCGAGCGCCGGCGGCTTCGAAGGCGGCGTCGGGAATGCTGGCGCGTACGCCTGCGCCCGACTGCACCGTGACCTGATGGCCCTGCGCGACGTATTTCTTGACGGTCTCAGGGGTGGCGGCGACACGCGTCTCACCTGCCCGCGTCTCGAGCGGGATGCCGATATGCATCGTCAATTTCTCCTGTCTGGCGTTTTTATGTATTGGTCGGGCCAACGTCCTCGCCCGTTGGTGCAGCGCGGAACGCAGCATCAATTTTTGCGCAGCTTACCCGAAACTTACGTCCGGTGGTGACTGGGTGGTCAGCGATTTGTGCTTTCGTCGAGACTCATTTTTTCGCGGAATGAAATGGCTCGTTTCATTCGGGCCCGATTGCCTCTAATTACGCTTTTACCAAATGACATCGACATCACAGTATTTCTTGACGCCGATTTGATGCGCGGATCGATATCGTGGCGCTTGCGTCGCTTTCGCGATGTTCATTCAAACGCCTTCACGCCTTCACGTTATCGCTCCCTCATGATTGCAACTCGACTGTTCACTTCCGCGCCCGCCGCGCTGGCCGCCTGCGTGCTGCTTGCAGCGCCGTTTTCCTCGGTATTGGCACAGGAAGTCCCGGCCCCAGCGCAGGACGCCGCCAATACCTCGCCGCATGCGTTCACCGCCAATGTGTCGCTGGTTTCGGATTATCGATATCGCGGTATCAGCCAGACTGACCGGCGCCCGGCCGTGCAGGGCGGCTTCGATTATGCGCACGCCAGCGGTTTTTATCTCGGAAACTGGAATTCCAGCATCAGCTGGCTCGGCGACGCCGACGCATCGGTGTCGGCGCCGGTCGAAATGGATTTCTACGGCGGCTTCCGGAATACGTTCAAGCTGGCGGAGCAGGACATAAATTACGACGTTGGCGTGCTCGAGTACTACTATCCGGGCGGCTATACCGCGACGCGTCCGTACACCACGGAAATTTACGCCGGTGTCGGCTGGGGGCCCGTGTTTCTCAAGTATTCACACGCCGTGACCAACCTGTTCGGTTTTGCCGACAGCAAGAACAGTTACTACATCGACCTCACGGCCAACGTTCCGCTCAACGTGTGGGATCTCACGCTCAATGCGCATGTGGGATACCAGGGCGTGCAGCATTTCAGCGATGCGTCGTACACGGACTGGAAAATCGGCTTGACCCGTGACCTCGGCCACGGCTTCGCGCTGGCCGTCGCGTATATCGGCAGCAATGCCGACAAGAGTGTCTACACCAATTCGCGCGGCCGCTATCTGGGCAAGGCGACGGCGTTTGCTTCGATTACCAAGACGTTCTGACGCTACGGGCTTTACGCGATCTTGATGCGCGTCCCGGCAATCGATGCACAAGCTTGACGCGCGCATCCCTAGCATAAAGCCATGTTCAACAGAAGGTCCGCGCAACGTGGACCACGCCTTATGCGACAGTCATCGAGTCTCGCCGTAGCGTTTGCTTCGATTCCGCGACGCCGCGCCCCTTCGCACGATCAGTGGATTCGCCTGCGGCTGGCGGTGTCGTCGGCGCAGGTGTTTGCGCTGCGCCAGACATTGCATCGCGCGATTGGCAGCATGGCGCGGATCTACGTCGTGCAGGTCGATCATCGCCACGGCGAAACCTCGCTGCATGTGGAGGTGGAACGTGCCGATCGCGATGCGGCAATGCACGCGATCATGACCGCGCTGCCGGCGGCGGAATTCGGCGCAGCGTCGGTGCTGGGAGACGATCATGGCGCGCAGTGAGGCGCCGCGCGGCGCGCTGGCCGAGGGTTTGTGGCTGCCGATGATCACGCCGCTGCAACATGATCGCGTGGCACTCGATACGGCCCAGCGTCTGGCCGCGCACTACGCCGCGGCTGGCGTCGACGGCCTGATCGTGCTTGGCACGACCGGCGAGGGCGGCCTGCTGACCGATGCCGAGCGTTCGATGCTGGCTGCCGCCGTGCTCGAAGCCGTCGATGGCGCGGTGCCGGTGATCGCAGGCGTCGGCGGCGTGGCCACGCATGCCGTGTGCGATCAGGTGCGCAAGCTCGATCGTCTGGCGCTGGCCGGATATCTCGTGCCGCCGCCGTACTATCTGCGCGTATCCGATGAAGGCATCGCCTGGCACATGCGCAGTGTGGCCGGCCAGACCGGCAAGCCGCTGATGCTCTACAACGTGCCCAAACGCACGGGCTGCACGATGTCGCCAGAGCTTGTCTGGCGGTTGGCGACGCATCCGCAGATCGTCGCCATCAAGGAGTGCGATGCGGCCGGATTGCGCACGCTGGCGATGCAGGACCGCATCGGTGCATTTTGCGGCGACGATGCGTCGATGCTCGAGCATCTGCTGCGCGGCGGTACGGGCATCGTGCCGGCCGCCGCGCATATACGCCCAGAGCTGTTTGTGCGGCTGCTGCAACTGGCGCGCACCGGGCGCGAAGAGGCCGCCCGCGCGCTGTTCCGGCAATTGTCGCCGTTGATCGGCCTGTTGTTCGCCGAACCCAATCCCGCGCCGGTCAAGGCGGCTCTGGCGCTGTGCGGTGTGGCCACCGCGGAAGTGCGTCGACCCTTGATGCCGGCATCGAAAACGCTGGCGGCACAGCTGGACGCAGCGATGGCGTTGCTGCCGCCAGCAACCGTCGCGCGGGCTGCGTGACGGGGTAGAACGATGCACGTTTCGACGGCAACCGGTAAAATGCCCGATTGCTTAAAAAATGTGCATCATGTCACGAGAATGGAATGCCAGCGTCACAGTTGCCGCCGTTATCGAACGCGGCGGCCGTTTCCTGATGGTGGAAGAGGAAACCCCGGACGGCTTGCGCCTGAATCAGCCCGCGGGCCATCTCGAGCCCGGTGAAAGCCTGATCCGCGCCGTGGTGCGCGAAACGCTGGAAGAAACCGCGCACACGTTCGAACCGCGCGCGCTGCTCGGTTGCTACATGAGCCGCGGCCGCTCGTCGCGCGACCAGGGCGATACCACCTATATCCGCTTCGCCTTCACGGGCGACCTCGGCGCGCTGGACGCAGGCCGCCAGCTCGATGCCGGCATCGTGCGCACCGTATGGATGACCGCTGAGGAACTGCGCGCGTGCACGGAGCGCCATCGCTCGCCGCTGCTGATGGCTTGCGTCGACGACTATCTGGCAGGCAAACGGTTTGCACTCGATATGCTGCACACCCATCCGACCGCCGTCGCCGACCCGATCGCCGCGGCCGCCGCCACCGCCTCGGGAGCCGCATCGTGAGCGGCAAGCGTGTGGTGGTGGGCATGTCGGGCGGCGTCGATTCGTCGGTGACTGCCTGGCTGCTCAAGCAGCAAGGGTATGAAGTGATCGGCCTGTTCATGAAGAACTGGGAAGACGATGACGACAGCGAATACTGCTCGACGCGGCAGGACTGGCTCGATGTCGCATCGGTGGCCGATGTGATCGGTGTGGATGTGGAGGCGGTCAATTTTGCCGCCGAATACAAGGACCGCGTGTTCGCTGATTTCCTGCGCGAATATTCGGCGGGCCGCACCCCGAATCCCGACGTGCTGTGCAATGCCGAAATCAAGTTCAAGGCGTTTCTGGACCACGCCATGTCGCTTGGCGCGGACACCATCGCCACCGGCCACTATGCGCGTGTGCGCCAGGCCGCGAACGGACGCTTCGAGCTGCTCAAGGCCTTCGACCACACCAAGGACCAGAGCTATTTCCTGCATCGGCTGAACCAGGCGCAACTGTCGCGCACGCTGTTTCCGCTCGGCGAAATTCCCAAATCGCGCGTGCGCGAAATCGCCGCGGAAATCGGCCTGCCCAATGCGAAGAAAAAGGACTCGACCGGCATTTGCTTTATCGGCGAAAGGCCTTTCCGCGATTTTCTCAATCGCTACCTGCCGACCAAGCCGGGCCCGATGAAGACCGACGACGGCAAGGTGGTGGGCGAGCACATCGGCCTGGCGTTCTACACGCTGGGCCAGCGCAAGGGCATCGGGCTGGGCGGCAGCCGTGATGGCACCGGCGACGCATGGTACGTGGCACGCAAGGACATGGCGACCAACACGCTGTATGTGGTGCAGGGTCACGATCATCCGTGGCTGCTGACGCCCGCGCTGCATGCCGAGGATTTGTCGTGGGTGGCGGGCGAGCCCCCGGCCGCCGGCGCTGCGATGGCGGCCAAGACGCGCTACCGTCAGAGCGATGCGGCATGCACCGTGGTGGCAGCCGATGCGAGCGCGCTGGACTTGTCGTTCGCCGAGGCGCAATGGGCGGTCACGCCGGGACAGTCGGCCGTGCTTTACGACGGCGATGTCTGCCTCGGCGGCGGAATCATCCAGTAATCCAGTAGTCCGGTAAGCAAAACGGCCGCATGCGCGGCCGTTGTCGTATGGATTGCCGAAGGCGGCATCAGGCTGCCGGTGGGGCGGTATCGATGAACGACTGGCGTTTCTCGATCTTTTCCTGGAAAGCCAGCAGATTCGGATACTGCGCGCGCCAGGCGATGTCCGGAAAGCGGAAATCGAGATACGCCAGCGCGCAGCCCACGGCCACATCGGCCAGCGTGTAGTGGATGCCGGTGCACCACGGCTTGTCGGCCAGGCCGGCCGACATGGCGGCCAGTGCCGCGTCGATCTTGCCGCGTTGGCGTGCCACCCAGCTTTCGCTGCGTTCCTGCGGCTGGCGTTGCGTGCCTTCCAGCCGCACCAGCAACGCGGCGTCCAGCAGGCCGTCGGCCAGCGCTTCCCAGCAGCGCACTTCCAGGCGCTCGCGGCCGCCTTGCGGAATCAGGCGGCTGACCGGCGACAGGGTGTCAGCGTATTCGGCAATCACGCGTGAATCGAATACCGCGCCGCCATCTTCCATGAC
Source organism: Cupriavidus pauculus (assembly GCF_008801835.1). Taxonomy (GTDB): domain Bacteria; phylum Pseudomonadota; class Gammaproteobacteria; order Burkholderiales; family Burkholderiaceae; genus Cupriavidus; species Cupriavidus pauculus. Next base: position 155,632 of record NZ_VZOW01000003.1, read on the forward strand.
GAGGCACGGCACCTTGCCGAGCGGATTGAACTGACCAATCGTCGTATCGGGCGACCAGACGTTCTCCTCGATCATCTGGTACTCGATCTTCTTTTCCGCCAGCACGATGCGCACCTTGCGCGCGTATGGACTGGACTGCGACGCGTACAGCTTCATGTTCTCCCCTTGATCGATAAGCGAGGCGGAGTATACCTGCGGCGCGATGCGACTGCGGGGCCAATGGAGCGTGGCGCGCCGATCGTTGTGGCTGCCGGATCTCAAGCCGCACAGCGCCATGGCCCGATGGTAAAATCCCGCGTTGCGCGTTTGGCGGCTGCGCTCCTTCGCTGGCCGTCCTGGCCCTTGCTTTGCAAGGACGAGCGGCGAAATCGCCGCTTATGGTCGCTTCCCATGGTTCCAGCGCCTCCTGCGCGAGCCCCCTGTACCCCCATTTCTCCCGGTTGCCAGCATGTCCACCTCATCCCTTTCGCCGCTCACCGCCCTGTCTCCCATCGATGGCCGTTATGCCGCAAAGGCCGATGCGCTGCGCGAATGGCTGTCCGAGGCGGCCTTCATGCGCAATCGCGTCAAGGTGGAGGTCAACTGGCTGATCGCGCTGGCGCAGGCCGGCCTGCCCAATGTGCCGAAGTTCTCGGCGCAGTCCGAGGCCGCACTGCAGGCGCTGGTGGACAACTTCACCGAGGCCGACGCCGCGCGCATCAAGGAAATCGAAGCTGTCACGAACCACGACGTGAAGGCCGTCGAATACTGGCTCAAGGAACAGGTCAAGGGTAACGCCGAGCTTGAGGCAGCGAGCGAGTTCATCCATTTCGCCTGCACCTCGGAAGACATCAACAACACGTCGCACGGCATGATGCTCAAGGGCGCCCGCGACGGCGTCATCGTACCGACGCTCAAGCGCGTGCAGGCCCGCCTGGTGGAACTGGCCAAGCTCAACGCCAACCAGCCGATGCTGTCGCGCACGCACGGCCAGCCCGCCAGCCCGACCACGCTGGGCAAGGAGCTCGCCAACGTGGCCGCGCGCCTGGCGCGCGCCATCGACCGTATCGAGCGCGTGGAGCTGCTCGGCAAGATGAACGGCGCCGTCGGCAACTACAACGCGCACCTGTCGGCCTATCCGTCGTTCGACTGGGAGTCGTTCTCGCGCCAGGTGATCGAGCAGCGCCTGGGCCTGACGTTCAACCCGTACACGATCCAGATCGAACCACACGACTACATGGCCGAGCTGTTCGACGCCGTGGCGCGCGCCAACACGATCCTGCTGGATCTGAACCGCGACGTGTGGGGCTACATCTCGCTGGGCTACTTCAAGCAGAAGACCAAGGCCGGCGAGATCGGCTCGTCGACGATGCCGCACAAGGTCAATCCGATCGATTTCGAGAATTCGGAAGGCAACGTGGGCCTGGCCAATGCCGTACTGCGCCATCTGTCGGAAAAGCTGCCCGTGTCGCGCTGGCAGCGCGATCTCACCGATTCGACGGTGCTGCGCAATATGGGCGTGGCATTCGGCTACAGCCTGCTGGCGTACGAGGCATGCCTGCGCGGCCTGGGCAAGCTGGAAACCAATCCGGAACGTCTGAACGAAGACCTGGACAACTGCTGGGAAGTGCTGGCCGAGCCGGTGCAGACCGTGATGCGTCGTTTTGGCGTTCCCAATCCGTACGAGCAGCTCAAGGAACTGACGCGCGGCAAGGGAATTTCGCGCGAGGCGTTGCAGACGTTCGTGCAGGGTCTGGCGATCCCCGACGACGCCAAGCAGCTGCTGCTGGACATGACGCCAGCTAGCTATATCGGCAAGGCCGTGGAACTGGCAAACCGCATCTGACACTCGCCGGGCGCGGGGTTTCCGCGCACCTCAGCGGGGCATGCTGAACAAGGGCTGACCTTCGGGTCGGCCTTTTTTGTTTGTGCCGCGCATCGACAGACCTTGCCGCCCTGCGACCAATCGCCGCTGCCGTTTTGCCCTGCGGCGCGCTAGGATCGTCGTCCGAGCGACGGGTGCGGCCTTCCGTCACATCAAACGATTTGAACAACTTAATGAAGTTCGTACTTTCTCTGGCCATGCGGACGCCATAATAATGCGAGAATTCGCTGCGACGGCGGGCACGTCCTGAGGCAGCAGACCGTCGGAACAGGTGGCATCAGCTGTTGACCATAACGAAAGCAACAATCGAAGGGATTGACTGACATGGGTTCCAATGGAGCGTGGCCGCGCGGCGAAGCGCGCTACACCGCAACGGCCATCGGCCTGCACTGGCTGATCGCATTTGGCATCTTTGCCGCCTTCGGTCTCGGTCTCTACATGACCGGCATTCCGGGGCTGACGCCTACCAAGCTGAAGCTGTATTCCTGGCACAAGTGGCTGGGCGTGACGATTTTCGTGGTGGCCGTGCTGCGCGTGCTGTGGCGCGCCACCCATGCAGCGCCCGCGGTGGCGCCCGGCACGCCTGCCTGGCAGGCCCGCGCCGCCGCGGCCGCACATCATTTGCTGTACGTACTGATCCTGGTGGTGCCGATCACCGGCTATCTCTATAGCTCGTCGGCGGGCGTGCCCGTGGTGTATCTGGGCCTGTGGAAACTGCCGCCGCTGATCGAAGCCAGCGACACGCTCAAGCCGATCCTCAAGTTTGCGCACGTCTGGCTGAACTACCTGATGGCCGGCATCGTCGTGGTGCACGCGGCCGCAGCCATCAAGCACCAGATCATCGATCGCGATGGCACGCTTGGCCGCATGATTCCGTTCCTGCGCTGACCGCGCGGGATTGCAGGCGCATTGCCCTGTATCCGATCAACGGCCCGCACGGGCCAGTCACCAGTGGAGTCTCTCAGATGAAACGCATGTCCCGTCCCGGCACGATGTTCGTGGCGGCCGCAGTGGCCACGGCCGGTCTGGCCGCCAATCTCGCCTGGGCCCAGATCGATGCTGCGAAGAGCTCGGTCACTGCCACCGCCAAGCAGATCGGCGTGCCGATGGAAGGCAAGTTCAAAAAGTTCGACGCCACGGTCGACTTCGACCCGGCCAAGCTGGCAACGTCGTCCGCCAAGGTCGAGATCGATGTGTCGACCTTCGAGATCGGCGATGCCGAGACCACCAAGGAGGTCAAGGGCAAGGACTGGTTCGACGCCGGCAAGTACCCGAAGGCCGTGTTCCAGTCCACCAGCATCAAGGCCGGCGCGGCTGGCAAGTTCGACGTGGCCGGCAAGCTGACCATCAAGGGCAAGACCGTTGACGTCACCGTGCCCGCCACCTATCGGCAGGAGGGCGGCGCCCAGGTATTCGACGGTGTGCTGCCGATCAAGCGCACCGTCTTCAATATCGGCGACGGAGAATGGAAGGACACCTCGGTCGTAGCCGATGACGTACAGATCAAGTTTCACATCGTGACACCGGCAAAGAAGGGTTGATGCGGGATTTCCTGCCGACGCCGCCTTGCCGATTTTTTTCGCTTTGACTCTCCAACTTTTTGACGGGAGATTTTCCATGAAGATGCGCACCCTGATCGCCGCCGCCGCGGCTGCTTCCGCCACGTTTGCCGCCGGCGCCGCCATGGCCAATGCCGCGACGTACAACATCGACCCGACCCACACGTATCCGAGCTTCGAGGCCGACCACATGGGCGGCCTGTCGAAGTGGCGCGGCAAGTTCGACAAGTCCACCGGCGTGGTCACGCTCGATCGCGCTGCCAAGGCCGGCACCGTCGACATCAAGATCGACGCCGCATCGATCGACTTCGGCAACGGCAAGCTCAACGAACACGCCAAGAGCGCCGAGATGTTCGACGTGCAGCAATTCCCCGATGCCACGTACAAGGGCAAGTTCTCGAAGTTCAACGGCGATGTGCCGACCGAAGTGGACGGCGTGCTGACGCTGCGCGGCGTGTCGAAGCCGGTGAAGCTCGAGATCAAGGAATTCAAGTGCATCCAGCATCCGATGCTCAAGCGTGAAGCGTGTGGCGCCGATGCGGTGGCCTCGTTCAATCGCGCCGACTTCGGCCTCGACTACGGTGTCAAGTACGGCTTCAAGCAGGACGTGAAGCTGGCGATCCAGGTGGAAGCCATCAAGGCCGACTGATCGCGTATCGCTTCAATCCGGCGTATTAGCGCCGGTTGGGAGGTTGTCACTTCCCTAAGACATGGTCCGGCATGGTTGCCGGGCCATTTTTTTTGACCGCGGCATACCCCACTTCTGGCCGCGAGTGCACGGTTGTGCGGTTTAGAACTGCCACAGTACAATGGTTCGCCGCAGTCCCACCCTCTGGGGCCGCGCCCGTACCGGTGCCGCCGGTCGCGCGCGCTCCCGCAACAGGTCACGCGCATCAATATGAGCATCGGCTGCATTCCCTGATTTTCGGTAGTTGGCCGCAAGATTTTGCCTAGCTGTACCTGGCCGACGCCCGAAGGCGTAGCGGCTTACAGCGTTTCTTGGATTTCCCCTGGCGCGATACCGTGTACTCCAAAACGCAAATCGATCCGGTAGTTAGCTTCCTCAACTCGCAGGGCGAGCAGGTGCGGGGCACGATCATCAATCTCCAGCGCAAGTCGCTGGTGATGGAAATCTACAATCCCTATTCGATTGTCCAGGTCAGCGAGGTCTTGAGCGAACTGACCGTGCGAATGGGCGCGAAAAACGCTTATCTGGGCAAAGCTGTCGTCATGAGCCTGGTAAACACCGGCCTGACCGCAGTGGTTTCCCTGACGCTGATCGACGAATGGCGCGAGCTGACGGACGTCAACGACGCCCCGAAATCGGTCGCGCGCGAAGCCGAGACATTCGTGCAGGACTGGGATACGCGCTTCAATATCAGGCGCGATTACCAGATCGTGGTCAACGAAATGCGGGCGTTCCTGTCGGAAGTGTCGCGCTGGGTGGAGCAGGTCGACCTGACCGAATCGCTGCCCAAGAAGGAAGGGCGGCTGCGCGAGGACGTGTTCTACGAACTGGCGTCGCCGCTGATGGGCAAGGTCAAGACCTACCTGGACTGGCTCGAAGGCGAGGCGCAGCGCGTCGATCCCGAACTGGCGCCCGTGCACCGCACTTACGCACAGGCCGCGCTACATCCGTTGCTGCTGCGTGCGCCCTTCGTCTATCGCACTTTCACCAAGCCGCTCGGCTATGCCGGCGACTACGAGATGGTGAACCAGATCCTCAGCGATCCGCAGCAAGGCCCGACCACGTATTTCCAGATCGTCAACACGGCGTTCCTGAAGGCGGCGGTGGCCACGGCGCACCGCAACCGCATCGATCTGCTGATCGATTTCCTGACGCGCCAGGCCGAGCGCGCACGCGCGGAAGGCCGCACGTTCCGCATCCTGAACGTCGGATGCGGGCCGGCTTTCGAAATCCAGCGCTTCGTGCGCGAATATCCGAATCCCGAACTGCTGTCGTTCCAGCTCGTCGACTTCAGCGAGGAAACCCTCGAATACACGCGCAACTCCGTCGAACGTTCCGCGGCGGCGGCCGGGCACAAGGCATCGGTGGAGATGCTGCACCAATCCGTGCACGAACTGCTCAAGCGCCGCATATCGGCCGACGATCCCAGCGTGCGTGAATTCGATGCGGTCTACTGCGCGGGGCTATTCGACTACCTGTCCGACAAGGTCTGCGCGCGCCTGCTGTCGTACTTTGCATCGCGCTCCAAGCCCGGCGGCCAGTTGCTGGTCACCAACGTCCACTCCGACAACCCCGAGAAATTCGGGATGGAGCATTTGCTGGAGTGGTACCTGATCTATCGCGACGAGGCGGGAATGTCCTCGCTTTTGCCGGAGAACTCGCATGCCCACCGACTCTATGTCGATGAAACCGGCGTCAATGTCTTCGCCGAAGCCACTATCCGCTGAGGACGAGGCCGCGCCGCCTGCCAAGGTCGTGAGCTCGAACCAGCTCTACGCCGGCTACCAGTCGGAACTCGCCGATTTTCGTCTGGCTTTCAGCCGCGGCGGCGCCTACACGGCCATCGCGCTGGTGATGCTCGGCGTCGGGCTCGACTACGGCCAGTATCCGCATTTCCAGCTGCCGTTTGCGGTGGCGCGCGTGGTGGTGTCGCTGATGATCGCCGCGGTGGTGGTAGCGCTCTACAGCCAGGCCGGGCGACGCTTCGCCCCGTGGCTGACCATGACGTGGCTGCTGCTGCCGCAGATCATGATTGCGTGGATGATCTCGCGCACCGAGGGCGTCGAATCTCCGTACTACGTGGGCCTGAACCTGGCGATCTTCGCCTCGGGCATCGCGCTGCCGTTCGGGCTGTGGCAGAACCTGGTATTCGGCATCCTTTCGTACCTGCTTTACGCCGCCGCGTGCCTGCTGCACCCGGGCGGCATCGAGCCGGTCGGCACGTTCATCGTCAACTCGCTGTTCCTGTTGTTTGCCGCGGCGGCCAGCGGCGTCTACACGTTCTTCAACGAACGTGCGCGCTTTATGCTGTTCCGGCTCAAGGCCGAGGTTGCCGACAAGAATACCGAGCTCGAGGTCATCAACCGGAAGCTGGTCGATATCAAGGGCCAGATGCTGCAGCAGGAAAAGATGGCGGCGATCGGCACGCTGGCCGCGGGGCTGCTGCACGAAGTCAACAACCCGGTGAATTTCTGCCTGATGGCCATCGAGGTGGCGATGGAAGAGCCGGCGGCGAAGGCCGAGCCCGGGCTGCAGGAATGCTTGGTCGACGCCAAGCAGGGCATGCAGCGCATCCAGCATATCGTTTCGGACCTGAAAACCTTTGCCTACCGCAAGCCCGGTGCGGAGGTGGAAGGCACGCCGTTCCTGTTCGAAAAGGCGCTCGATTCCTCGCAGCGCCTGACCGCGCACGAGCTGCGCGGTGTCAAGATGACTCGCGAAATGCCCGTGGATACGCTGGTGCTCGGCGACGAAGCCGCCATCATCGGCGTGCTCATCAACCTGTTCTCCAATGCCGCGCTGGCCATGCGCAAGGCGGGCACCAAGGATCCCGCCATCCACACCACGGTGCGCTGGCAGGAAAAGCGGCTTCATGTCACGGTCAGGGACAACGGTCCCGGCATCGCGCCGGAACATCTGGCGCGCGTGTTCGAGCCGTTCTTCACCACGCGCGAAGTGGGGCAGGGCCTGGGGCTTGGCCTGTCGATCAGCTATGCGGTGATCGAGCGCCATGGCGGCACGCTGTTCGCGGAGAGCGAAGTCGGCCAATGGGCCGCCTTCAGCTTCGATTTGCCGCGCGCGGAGTAATGCCGTGATGACCGCTATCGCGCAGGTGCGCCCCACGGTTCTCTACGTCGATGACGAGGAAATGGCGTGCAAGTATTTCGCGCGCGCTGTCGGCAGCGAGTACGAGGTCCTGTTGGCCAGCGGCGCCGAGGAAGCCGTCGGCATCCTGCGCGCGAACCACGCGAAAATTTCCGTGCTGGTCACCGATTTCCGCATGCCCGGACGGGACGGCGGCGACCTGTTACGCCAGGTGGCGCTCGACTATCCGCATATCGTGCGGATCCTGGTCACGGCCTATGCGGACAAGGACATGCTGCTGGAGACCGTGAACACCGGCGAGGTGTTTCGCATTCTCGAAAAGCCGATTGCCGTGGCCGACGTGCGCGAGCTATTGCGCCTGGCCGGCGAACGCTATCGCGAGCGCACGATGCGCCAGCAACGGCTGATGGCGATCGACGAAACGCTGGCGTTTCTTGCGCACGAACTGAACACGCCGCTGGCGGCCATCGCCAACTTCGCGCATGGCATCCAGTCGCGCGTGGCCACCGAGGTGACGCCGTTGCGCAACGCGGAGATCGGCCAGGCCGCGGCCGCCATGCACGACAACGCGCAATATTGCCTGGCCGTGCTGTCGTCGTTTCTCCAGTCGGTGCGAAGCAGCGCGGGCGGCGCGGCGCCACGCCCGGGCGCCGGCAACGAAGTCAGCGCCGGCGCGCTGGTGGCATCCCTGCTCGATAGCTATCCATTTGCCGATAACCAACGTAGCTGGGTACAGGTCGAGCTGAAAGGCGATTTTGTGGTTCCGGTGCTGCCCAACTGCGTCGCATTGGTGCTGTCATCCGTGATGAGCAATGCGCTGCGGGCGCTGGGCGGTACGGCGGACCCATCGCTGCGTTTTGTCGTGGCCGCCGGCGAACGTCCCGAAATACGCATTGCCGACAACGGTCCCGGCATTCCGCCTGAGGTCATGGACCGGCTGCTGGTGGATCCCGTCACCACCCATGCATCGGCCGGCGGAAACGGCATGGGCATGATTTTTTGCAACCGCGTGATGCAGTCGTTCGGCGGCGGCATCCGGATCGCTTCGGCGCCCGGCGCCGGAACGACCGTTACCCTCGATTTCCCCAATTTCAAGAATCGTATGCACAGGAGTGATCGATGAGCGAACTGAATACTACGCAGGCACCCCCGGCGATTCTGTTCGTCGATGACGAGGCAACTGCCGTCAAATATTTCCAGCGCGCCATTGGCCAGTTGGCGCCAGTGGTGACCGGCCAGTCTGTCGAGGAAGGCAAGGCCCTGCTCGATGCGCACGCCGACAGCCTGGCCGTGCTGGTATCGGACCAGCGTATGCCGGGCGAATACGGCAACGAACTGCTGCGATATGCGCGCGAGCGCTATCCGCATATCGTGCGGATCCTGACCACGGCCTACTCGGAACTCGACCAGACCGTCGAAGCGGTCAACCAGGGCCAGATCCATCGCTATATCAAGAAGCCGTGGGACATCACCGCGCTGCGCATGGAACTGAAGCAGGCGCTGGAGCTGTCCGGCCTGCGCAGGGAGCGCGACCAACTGGTGCGCGAAAAGCTGATGGTGTTGCAGACGCAGACCGTGGCCACGCGCGTGGGCATGGTGCATGCGCTGTGCGCGAGCCTGATCGGCCCGGGCCGCTTCCAGCCGGTGGAGACCTATCTGTCGGGCGCAAAGCTGTCCGGCGCGCAGAACGCGGAGCCCGATTGGCAGCGCCTGGACTACGCCGATCTGGTCGGCGCGGAAAGCCAGCGCAGCGGATCATTCGGCCATGCGGTGGGCAGCAAGCTGGCGCAGTTGCGTGCGTCGGGCCGAAGCGCCGCGGACGTGGCCGCGGTGCTTGCCGAGGCGCTCGGTGCGTCGGTGCGACGCGACGCTGACGCTATCACCTGGACCTCGCTGAGCGCGTTGAACGAGTTCGTGTCGAAGCCGGTTGGCGAGGCGGTTTCCGCCGATCATGCCGCCTGGCTGGCTGTCCTGTTGTGGCTCGATGAGGCCGGCGGCGCGCTGCAGCTTGCGCGCGAGGGCGAATCGATCACTGCCCGCCCCGGCCCGCGCACCGAATCGTTCGCATCAGACCGCCTGGCCGTATGGATCGAACAACTGGTCGAGGCTTGAGCGGCGCCGACACCGCGTCGTCACCGCTCCCTTCAGCACGATGTCCAGACCCCGCCGCGGCGGGGTTTTTTCTTGCCTTTGCCGATGCCGCCGCGCATCGGACGGCAATGACGGCCACAAAAAAGGCGCCCGTAGGCGCCTTTCGCGTGTGTCAGGTGCTGCGGGCCGTCAGGCCTGCGCGCCGTAGTTCGGATCGTTGCGATCAGTGACGTCGCCGCCTTTCTTCTCGCCCTTCACCAGGTCTTCGCGCTTCACGCCCAGCCACATCGCCAGCGCCGCGGCCACGAACACCGACGAATAGATACCGAACAGAATACCCACCGTCAGCGCCAGCGCAAAGTAATGGAGCGTCGGACCGCCGAAGAAGAACATCGACAGCACCATCATTTCGGTCGAACCGTGCGTGATGATGGTCCGCGACATCGTGCTCGTGATCGCGTTGTCGATGATCTCGTGCGTGGACATCTTGCGGTACTTGCGGAAATTCTCGCGGATCCGGTCAAAGATCACGACCGATTCGTTCACAGAGTAGCCGAGCACCGCCAGAATGGCCGCCAGCACTGACAGCGAGAATTCCCACTGGAAGAACGCGAAGAAGCCCAGGATGATCACCACGTCGTGCAGGTTCGCGATGATGCCGGCCACCGCGAACTTCCATTCGAAGCGGAACGACAGGTAGATCACGATGCCCGCGACCACACACAGCAATGCCAGCAGGCCGTCCGTGGCGAGTTCCTTGCCCACCTGCGGCCCGACGAACTCGACGCGCTGCAGCTTCACATCCGGCGCGGCGGCGCTCAGCGCGCCCAGCACCTGTTCGCTTTGCTGGGCCGAGGTCACTGGCTTGCCGTCCGGACCCTTCTGCAGGGGCAGGCGGATCATCACGTCGCGCGAGGTGCCGAAGTTTTGCACCTGCACGTCGGAGTAGCCGAGCTTGCTGACCTGGCCGCGGATCTTTTCGAGGTCGGCGGACTGCTGGTAGTTGACCTCCATCACCGTGCCGCCGGTGAACTCGATCGACAGGTGCAGGCCCTTGTGCCAGAGGAAGAAGACAGCGGCGGCAAACGTCAGGAAGGAGATCACGTTGAAGACCAACGCGTGCTTCATGAACGGAATGTCGCGCTTGATGCGGAAAAATTCCATGATGTATTCCTGATGTGTCCTGGCTTACTTGACCGCCGGCGTGGTGTCGGTGCCCGGCTTCCAGATCTGGCCGATCGCCACGCTCTGAAGCTTCTTCTTGCGGCCGTACCAGAGGTTGACCAGGCCGCGATTGAAGAACACCGCCGAGAACATCGAAGTCAGAATGCCCAGGCAATGCACCACGGCAAAGCCGCGCACCGGGCCGGAGCCGAACGCCAGCAGAGCCAGGCCGGCGATCAGCGTGGTCACGTTGGAGTCCAGGATCGTGGCCCATGCGCGGTCGAAGCCGACAGCGATGGCCATCTGCGGCGAGGCGCCCGCCCGCAATTCCTCGCGGATCCGCTCATTGATCAGCACGTTCGCATCGATCGCCATGCCCAGCACCAGCGCGATAGCGGCAATGCCCGGCAGCGTCAGCGTCGCTTGCAACATCGACAGCACCGCAACCAGCAACAGCAGGTTGATGCCGAGCGCCAGCACCGAGAACACGCCGAACAGCATGTAGTACAGCACCATGAAGACCGCAATCGCGCCGAAGCCATAGGCCACCGAGTCGAAGCCCTTCTTGATGTTGTCCGCGCCGAGCGACGGGCCGATCGTGCGTTCCTCGATGATTTCCATCGGTGCGGCAAGCGAACCGGCGCGCAGCAGCAGCGCCAGGTCATTGGCGGCTTCGGTCGAATACGAGCCGGTGATCTGGAAGCTGGAACCGAGCTCGGACTGGATCGTCGCCACGGTCAGAACTTCGCCCTTGCCCTTTTCGAACAGCACGATGCCCATCGGCTTGCCGATGTTTTCGCGCGATACGTCGCGCAGCACGCGACCGCCCTGGGCGTCGAGCTTGATGTTCACGGACGGACGCTGGTTCTGGTCGAAGCCGGCCGACGCGCTTTCGATGCGGTCGCCGGTGAAGATCACCTGCTTGCGCAGAATCACCGGCGCGCCGTTGCCTTGCGTGAACAGTTCGTCGCCAAACGGCACGGGGTCGCCCGGACGCGGATTGCGCGGCGCGTCGGGATCGGCCAGCCGCGCTTCGAGCGTGGCGGTGCGGCCGATGATGTCCTTGGCCTTGGCGGTGTCCTGCACGCCCGGCAGTTGCACGACGATACGGTCGGCGCCTTGCTGCTGGATAACCGGCTCGGCCACGCCGAGCTCGTTCACGCGGTTATGCAGGGTGGTGATGTTCTGCTTGACCGCGGCGTCCTGCACCGCCTTGCGGGCGGCGTCGGTGAACACGCCGACGATATTGTTGCCGTCCGCGGAAAACGCCAGCTCGCGCAGGTTGTCGGCCAGCAAGGCGCGCGCGCGGTTGGCGTCGTCGGCATTGTTGAAACGCACGGTCAGACGGTCGCCGTCGCGGTCGATGCCGGCATGACGGATGTTCTTGTCACGCAGCAGCGTGCGGGCGTCGCCGGAAAGGCTGTCGAGTTTTTTATCGACGGCGCCTTTCATGTCCACCTGGAGCAGGAAATGCACGCCGCCGCGCAAGTCGAGACCCAGATACATCGGCAACGCATGCAGCGCGGTCAGCCAGCGCGGCGAGCCCGAGAGCAGGTTCAGCGCCACCACGTAGGTGGGGTCGCTGGCATCGGGATTGAGCGAACGCGACAGCACGTCCTTGGCCCGGAGCTGCTCGTCCGTGGTGCGGAAGCGCGCCTTGACCGAACCCGATTGGCCGGCGACGTCGTAGAACATGCCGTCCGGCTGCAACTGGTTCTGCGCCAGGATCTCCTCCACTTGCTTTTGCATGGAGAGGTCGACCTTGACCGTGGCCTTGGCCGACGAGACCTGGACGGCGGGTGCCTCGCCGAAGAAATTCGGCAGGGTATAGATGATGCCGATGGCCAGGGCCACCAGGATCACGATGTATTTCCAAAGCGGGTAACGATTCATCTTTGGCCAGTCATTGCGGTTGGCATGGCCGATAGTCGTGCGACAAGCACGCCGGATCGGCCGGACCGGTTGGCAAACAGCCGCCTGGCCGCCCGGAATCGGATCCCGGAGGATCCGCGGGCTGGTCCAGGCGGCTGCGCAGGGCATGGTCGCGGGGCATCGGATGCCACATGACGCATGCCGGGGTCAGGCTTGCAGGAAAGACCCGGTCAGAGCGACTTCAGCGAGCCTTTCGGCAGCACGGTGGTCACGGCGTTCTTCTGCACGGTGATTTCCGTGCCTTCGGCCACTTCCAGCGTCACGTAGTTCTCATTGACCTTGGTGACACGGCCCAGGATGCCGCCGGCGGTGACGACTTCATCGTTCTTGGCCAGCGCTTCCAGCATAGCTTTCGATTCCTTCTGGCGCTTCATCTGCGGGCGGATCATGATGAACCACAGCACGGCGAACATCAGGATGATCGGCAGGAAGCTCATAAGGCCACCAGCCGCGCCGCCGGCACCGGCAGTCTGGGCAAAAGCGTTGGAAATCAGCACGTTACTTCTCCGTCACAAAGGTCTATCAGGGAATCGGGCATTCTATCACCCGGTTGTTGTCCCGCCTTGGCATTCTAGGGCGGATTGCGGGTTTGTTCGGGGTGCGTTTGGCGTACTTTGCGGACGTTGCCGAAACGCGCCGGACAGATGCCTGCGGGGCAGGTATTCGACCATCAGGCCGCGAAAAGTTCGCGTGCCTGTCTGGTCTTCAACACATTAGCGCGCGCCGCGGGCGCGGTTCTCGGCAAACTGGCGCCGGAACGCCTCAAAGCGATGCGCCTCGATGGCGGCGCGCATCTCGCTCATCAGTTCCAGGTAGTAATAGAGATTGTGGATCGTGTTCAGGCGCGCGCCGAGGATTTCGCCCACGCGATGCAGGTGATGCAGGTAGGCCCGCGAGAAATTGCGGCAGGTGTAGCAGCCGCATTGTTCGTCCAGCGGGCGCGCGTCGTTGCGGTGCGCGGCGTTGCGGATCTTGACGTCGCCAAAGCGCGTGAACAGCCAGCCGTTGCGCGCGTTGCGGGTTGGCATCACGCAATCGAACATGTCCACGCCATGCGCGACGCCGGCAACCAGGTCTTCCGGCGTGCCCACGCCCATCAGATAGTGCGGTTTGTGCGCGGGCAGGCGCGGGCCGACGTGTTCCAGCACGCGCATCATGTCTTCCTTGGGCTCGCCCACCGACAGCCCGCCGATCGCGTAGCCGTGGAAATCCAGTTCGGAAAGCCCCGCCAGCGATTCGTCGCGCAGATCCTCGAACATGCCGCCTTGCACGATGCCGAACAACGCATTCGGATTGGCAAGGCTGTCGAATTCATCGCGCGAACGCTTGGCCCAGCGCAGGCTCATGCGCATCGACTTCGCCGCTTCGTCGTGCGTGGCGGGCCGGCCGTCGATCTCGTAGGGCGTGCACTCGTCGAACTGCATCACGATGTCAGAATTGAGCGTGCGCTGGATCTGCATCGAGATCTCGGGCGACAGGAACAGCTTGTCGCCGTTGACCGGCGATGCGAACGTCACGCCTTCTTCGGTGATCTTGCGCAGTTCGCCAAGCGAAAACACCTGAAAGCCGCCGGAATCGGTCAGGATCGGCTTGTCCCAGCCGATGAACTTGTGCAGACCGCCGTGCGTCTGCACCACGTCCAGCCCGGGGCGCAGCCACAGGTGGAACGTGTTGCCGAGGATGATCTGCGCGCCGATCTCGTTCAGTTCGAGCGGCGACATGGCCTTGACCGACCCATAGGTGCCGACCGGCATGAAGACTGGCGTTTCGACAACGCCGTGGTTGAGCGTGACGCGGCCGCGACGCGCGTTGCCATCGGTGGTCAGCAGTTCGAAATTGAGCATGATGTGTTCTCGGTCCAGTCAGTCGCGGCGGGTCAGCAGCATGGCATCGCCATAGCTGAAGAAACGATAGCGCTCGGCCACGGCGTGCCGGTAGGCGGCGCGAATCGCTTCGACGCCCGCCAGCGCGGACACCAGCATGAGCAGCGTGGACTTGGGCAGATGGAAGTTTGTAATAAGTGCGTCGACCACGCGGAAACGGTAGCCGGGCGTGATGAAGATATCGGTGTCGCCCTGGCCGGCGCGCAACACGCCGTCCTCGCCGGCGGCCGATTCCAGCGCCCGCAGCGACGTCGTGCCGACCGCAATGACCCGGCCGCCCCGCGCGCGAGTCTCGCGCACCGCATCGGCCAGTTCGGGCGTGATGGCAAACCACTCCGAATGCATCTTGTGTTCGGCCAGATTCTCGGTGCGAACCGGCTGAAATGTGCCGGCACCTACGTGCAGGGTCAGAAAAGCGCGGCGGATGCCGGCCATATCGAGCCGCGCGAACAGCGCGTCGTCAAAGTGCAGGCCGGCCGTCGGCGCGGCCACCGCGCCGGGGTTGCGCGCGTAGACGGTCTGATAGCGCGTTTCGTCGTAGGCGTCGGGGTCGTGCGTGATGTACGGCGGCAGCGGCAGCCGGCCATAACGTTCGATCAGGTCGAGCGCCGGTTCCGGAAAGCGCAGCGTGAAGAACTGGTCTACGCGCGGGCCCACCGTGACCGAAAAGGCGTCGTCGGCCAGATGCAGCGCGCTGCCTTCGGCCGGGGTTTTCGACGCGCGCACCTGCGCCAGCACGGTATGGCTGTCGAGTACGCGCTCGACCAGCACCTCCACGCGGCCGCCGCTGGGCTTCTGGCCGAAGAAGCGCGCCTTGATCACACGGGTGTCGTTGAACACCAGCAGATCGTTCGGCGTCAGATAGTCGAGGATGTCGCTGAATGCGCGGTCGATCAGCCGCACGGCGTCGGCGGTGTCCTCCGGCGCGGTCCGTTCCACCACCAGCAGGCGGCTGGCGCTGCGGTCGGGCAGGGCGGACTGGGCAATCAGCTCGGGCGGCAGCGGAAAATCGAAATCGGACAGGGTCAGCATGGTTCAGCAGCAAGACAAAACAACGCTGGGCGGCATTCCGGCTGGAGTGCCGCCGCAGTCATCGGCATAGCGTGGGTACAATCGGCGAATCCGACATTGTAAGGCTTGGGCGCCTGGCTTCGCCCATCGGCCTCGTTTACCGTCCATATTCGCGCTCTGATGCCCGGCACCGCCACCGACCCGAACGACCCATCCGCCGCCGCTCCGGAAAGGCCGACGCGCACCCGTGCCGCCGCGGGTGGCAGCCCGGCGGGGTCGAAATCGGACAAATCCGATAAACCGGGAAAAGCGGACAACGTGGACAAGCCGGCCAACGCCGGCAAGCCGAACGCGTCTTCGGCGGCCGCCCGGCTGGCCAAGCTTGGGCTGCGCCGGCCTGTCGACCTGGTGCTGCATCTGCCGCTGCGCTACGAGGACGAAACCACGCTCGAACCGATCCGGGAGGCCGTGCGCCGTGCCGGAATGGGCCTGGCGGTCCAGGTCGAAGGCGAAGTGGTCTCGAACGAGGTCACATTCCGGCCGCGCCGCCAACTGGTGGTCAAGATCGCCGACGAAACCGACGAATTGACGCTGCGTTTCCTCAATTTCTATGGCAGCCAGACCAAGCAGATGGCCGAGGGCGCGCGCCTGCGCGTGCGCGGCGAAATCCGCGGTGGGTTCTTCGGCGCCGAAATGGTCCATCCGACGGTTCGCACCGTCACCCCGGACGATCCGCTGCCGGACCGTTTGACCCCGGTATATCCGGCAACTGCGGGGATCTCGCAGGCATATCTACGCAAGGCGATTGGCGGCGCGATGTTGCGCACGGCCCTGCCTGAAACCTTGCCGCAGGCGGTCCTGCGCGGCCCGCTGGCGCAACTGAAGCTGCCGCCGCTGATCGATTGCCTGCGCTTGCTGCACAACCCGCCGCCGCAGGAAAGCGAGGCCGCGCTGGCCGATCGGTCGCACCCGGCATGGGTCCGCATCAAATTCGACGAGCTATTGGCGCAGCAGATATCGTTGCGACGTTCGCAGGCCGCGCGGCGCGAAAAGAACGCGCCTTCGATGCCGCGTCGCGACGATGGACTGCTCAGCCGTTTTCTGACGGCGCTGCCATTCCAGTTGACCGGCGCGCAGCAGCGCGTGGTGGAAGAGATCGCGGCCGACATGGCGCGTCCGCATCCGATGCACCGTTTGCTGCAGGGCGACGTGGGCAGCGGCAAGACCATCGTCGCCGCGCTGGCCGCCTGCCAGGCGATCGACGCCGGCTACCAAGCCGCGCTGATGGCGCCGACCGAAATTCTCGCCGAACAACACTTTCGCAAGCTGTCGGGGTGGCTCGAGCCGCTTGGCGTGCCGGTGGTCTGGCTGGCCGGCAGCCTGAAGAGCAAGGCCAAGCGGGAAGCCGTGGCGCGCGCCGAATCGGGCGAGGCCAGGCTCGTGATCGGCACGCACGCGCTGATCCAGGACGGCGTCCGCTTTGCCAACCTGGGCCTTGCGGTAGTCGACGAACAGCACCGTTTTGGCGTGGCGCAGCGGCTGGCGCTGCGCGGCAAGGCGGGCGAGGGCGACCGGCACCGGCCCGTCGACGAAAAGGTGCCCCATCAGCTGATGATGTCGGCGACGCCGATCCCGCGCACGCTGGCGATGACCTATTACGCCGATCTCGACGTATCGGTGATCGACGAACTGCCGCCCGGGCGCACGCCGATCGTCACGCGGCTGGTCAACGATGCGCGCCGCGATGAGGTTATCGAGCGCGTGCATCATGCTGCGGCCGATGGTCGGCAGGTTTACTGGGTGTGTCCGCTGATCGAGGAAAGCGAGGCGCTGCAGCTTCAGACCGCGGTGGAAACCTATGAGACGCTGGTGGCTGCGCTGCCCGATCTGCGCGTCGGACTTGTCCATGGTCGCCTGCCGCCGGCCGAAAAGGCCGCGGTGATGGACGATTTCAGCGCCAACCGGCTCCAGGTGCTGGTGGCGACCACGGTGATCGAAGTGGGCGTCGATGTGCCCAACGCGTCGCTAATGGTGATCGAGCATGCCGAGCGCTTCGGTCTGGCACAGCTGCATCAGTTGCGGGGGCGGGTGGGGCGCGGCAGCGCGGAATCGGTTTGCCTGCTGATGTATCAGGCGCCCTTGTCGCCGACTGCGCGCGAACGGCTGGCCACGATGCGCGAAACCACCGACGGCTTTGAAATTGCGCGGCGCGATTTGCAGATCCGGGGCCCCGGCGAGTTTCTGGGCGCGCGCCAGTCGGGCGAGGCCATGCTGCGCTTTGCCGATCTGGAAACCGACGCCTGGCTGGTCGATTACGCCCAGGCCGCCGCCGAAATGATGCTGGAAAGGTTTCCCGAAGCGGTCGAGGCGCATCTTTCGCGCTGGCTGGGCGGCCGCGAGCATTTCCTCAAGGCCTGAGGGCGCAAGGGCGCTTCGGAGGCATCTGATCTGTCAGAAAAGTGATCGATAGACTGCATTGTTCGGCCGATCTGACAGACGCCGGATTCGAAGCTAAAATCTATCGCCTAACCGAACCTGATTGATCATGACGCTCACCGAACTCAAGTACATCGTCGCCGTTGCGCGCGAGCGGCATTTCGGCCGGGCGGCCGAAGCATGCTTCGTCTCGCAGCCGACGCTGTCGGTCGCCATCAAGAAGTTGGAAGACGAGCTGACCGTGCAGATTTTCGAGCGCGGCACGTCGGAGGTTTCGGTGACGGCGATCGGCGAGCAGATCGTGGCGCAGGCCCAGCGCGTGCTGGAGCAGACCATGGCCATCCGCGAAATTGCCAAGCAGGGCAAGGATCCCCTGGCGGGGCCGCTGCGCGTGGGCGTGATCTATACGATCGGACCGTACCTGCTGCCTGCACTGGTCAAGCGAATGATCGAGACCGTGCCGCAGATGCCGCTGATGCTGCAGGAAAACTACACGAACAAGCTGATCGAACTGCTCAAGCAGGGCGAGATCGATTGCGCCATCATGGCCGAGCCGTTTGCCGATTCGGGCCTGATGGTGCGTCCGCTTTACGACGAGCCATTCGTGGTGGCCGTGCCGCGCGGCCATCGGCTGGCGCAGCAGTCAAAGGTCGATCCGGACGAACTGAAGCAGCAGACCATGCTGCTGCTTGGCAGCGGCCACTGTTTCCGCGATCACGTGCTGAACGTGTGTCCGGAATTGTCGCGTTTCTCGCAGGCTGCAGACGGCATCCAGAAGACCTTCGAAGGCTCGTCGCTGGAAACCATTCGCCACATGGTCGCCAGCGGCGTCGGTATCACGGTGCTGCCGCGCACCTCGGTGCCCGATCTCAAGCCGCGCAACGATATGCTGGCGTATGTGCCGTTTGCCGATCCGGTGCCTGATCGTCGCGTGGTGCTGGCGTGGCGCAAGAGCTTTACGCGGCTGCCCGCGATGGACGCGCTGGCCAATGCGGTCGCGGCATGCGAGCTGCCCGGCATCCGCAAGATCAGCGATACGCCGGCCGCGGAGGCCGTGGCGGCCTGATTGGCAGCGTTGGGTATCGGTTCAAGCGGAACGGCAGGCATGTCCTGCCGTTTTTGTTGGTCGCTCGGGTCTTCGTAAATATAGTTTTTTGCTATCGAATTGAATTCAATAATTAAATTGAATTATAGAAAGCCGATCGATAGACTTTCTCCATCGGATCCGGTGCCTCGCGGAGCGCGCGTGGATCACGCAACAAACGTGGAGAAACATCATGGCAATGCTCGACCTTTTCGTCAGCGAATTCCAGCAGCTTCGCGCCGCAGCGGCGGACGCCGGCCATCGCACCGCGCCCGACGACGTCGCCCGGCTGCGCCGCAAGGTGGTCCGCAAGGAGATTGGCATGGCCGTGGTGGCGCTTGGCGCGATGGTCATGTTCGTCGATGCGGCGCGGGGGCTGTCCTTCCTTGCGGCATAGTCATAGTGCGATAATGCGCACTGCTCGCCCGCGTGGTCCGCGGGCGCCGAACCTCGTGGCTTGACCAGAATGGAGCTGAACGACCATGGCAAAGAAAAATGAGATGAGCGTGAACATCGGTATTTCGGACAAGGACCGCAAAAAGATTGCGGAAGGCCTGTGCAAGCTGCTGGCCGACACGTACACCCTCTATCTCAAGACCCATAACTTCCACTGGAACGTCACGGGTCCGATGTTCAATACCTTGCACCTGATGTTCGAGACGCAGTACAACGAACTGGCCCTGGCAGTGGACGCCATCGCCGAGCGCATTCGTGCGCTGGGCTATCCGGCGCCGGGCACGTACAAGGAATACGCCAAGCTGTCGTCGATCGCCGAGGAAGAGGGCGTGCCCGAAGCCACGGACATGATCCGCAAGCTCGTGGAAGGCCAGGAAGCCGTGGTGCGCACCGCGCGCTCGCTGTTCCCCGTGATCGACGCCGCAGGCGACGAGCCGTCGGCCGACCTGCTGACCCAGCGCATGCAGACGCACGAAAAGACCGCGTGGATGCTGCGCTCGATGCTGGCCTGATTCGCGCCATGCCGGCCACCGGTTGAACCGGCACGACGCGCCGCTGCTCATCACGCAGCGGCGCGTTTTTACTTTGCATCGCCTGGAATTGCCTAGAAGTCTGCTCGCGCCATGTCCCATCCTTCCGCCGCCCCCCAACATCCAGGTCGCCTCGCGCTGTACGCGCGGCTGGTTCGCATCGACAAGCCGATCGGCACGCTGCTGCTGCTGTGGCCCACGCTGTGGGCGCTGTGGATGGCCGCCGAAGGCCCGCCGTCGTGGCAGATCTTCTGGATCTTCTTCGTCGGCACCTTCCTGATGCGCTCGGCAGGCTGCGCCATCAACGACTGGGCCGACCGGGATTTCGACAAGCACGTCAAACGCACGCGCGAGCGGCCGCTGACCGCCGGCCTGATCGCAAGCTGGGAAGCGCTGGCGCTGGCCGCCGTGCTGGCGCTGATCGCGTTTGCGTTGATCCTGCCGCTCAACGGGCTGACCAAATGGCTGGCCGTGGCCGCCGCCGTGCTGGCGGGCACCTATCCGTTTTTCAAGCGATTCTTTGCCATTCCCCAGGCGTATCTGGGCATTGCCTTCGGGTTTGGGATTCCGATGGCGTTCGCCGCCATCCAGGACCAAGTGCCGTTCGTGGCGTGGCTGATGCTGCTGGCGAACGTGTTCTGGGCGGTGGCCTACGACACCGCCTACGCGATGGTCGACCGCGACGACGACCTGCTGATCGGCATGAAGACGTCAGCAATCACGTTCGGGCGCTTCGATGTGGCGGCGATCATGATCTGCTACACCGCGTTTCTGGGCCTGATGGCGTGGGCTGGCGTGCTGCTGGGGCTCGGCTGGCCGTACTTTGCCGGCCTGGCCGCGGCCGCAGTGCTGGCCGGCTATCACTACACGCTGATCCGCGGGCGCGACCGGATGAAATGCTTCGCGGCGTTCCGGCATAACAACTGGCTTGGCGCCTGCGTCTTTGTTGGGACGCTTGCAGCCTACGCGCTGCAATAAAAAACCGGGGCCGGCGGATGCGCGGCCCCGATTTCTTTCTATGGGCTTGTGAGCCCAGCGGATTGTGAGCCCCCGATGGCTGCGCGGCTCTTGCCGCTCAGTCCTTGCCGAACTCGGCGCCCATTTCGCGGCCGCGGGCCGCGGCGGCGTGCATGGCCTTGACGAAGGCGTCCTGGATGCCGCTGGCGTCCATGGCGGTCAACGCGGCGTAGGTCGTGCCGCCCTTCGACGTGACGCGCTCGCGCAGTGTGGCCACCGGTTCCGGCGATTGCGCCGCCAGCGCCGCCGCACCGCGGAACGTCTCGACGGCCAGTTCGCGACCCTGTTCCGCGGAGAGCCCCATTTCAGTCGCCGCGCGCTCCATCGCTTCCACGAAATAGAACACGTACGCCGGCCCGCTGCCGGAAATCGCCGTCACTGCGTCGATCTGATCGTCGTTCTCGACCCAGACGCATTGGCCGACCGCCTGCGCCACGGCCGTGGCGATATCGCGATCGGCGGCCGACAATCCCGGCGCAGCGGCCAGGCCGGTCATGCCCATGCCGGCCAGCGCCGGCGTGTTGGGCATGGCGCGCACCAGCCGCGAACGGCCAACCCAGCGCGCCATGTCCTGCAAACGGATCCCGGCCGCCACGCTGATGATCAGGTTGTCGGTCAGCAGCGGCGCCAGCGAGGCGATGGCGTCGCGAAACTGTTGTGGCTTGACGGCCAGCACGATCACATCGCTGGCGCCGAAAGCGGCGTCCGGTGCGGCCAGCGCGTGAACGCCGGTGCGGGCCAGGCGCTGGCGCGCATCTTCGGAAGGATCGACCACGCGGATCGCGCCGGCAGGCACGCCGCGGGCGACCAGGCCGCCAATCAGCGCGGAGGCCATGTTGCCGCCGCCAAGGAAGGCGAAGGTGAGGGAATCGAGCATCAAGTTTCCTGGTTTGCCGAAGCGATACGTGTCGTCGGCTTTATTGTCTTTGTGGGGTTGCGAAGAAGTGGTGCGGACCTGACGGAGCGATCAGCTCCGCGCACCGAAGATCGCGGTACCGATGCGCACCAGCGTGGCGCCCTCGGCGATGGCCGCGCCCATGTCGGCGGACATCCCCATCGACAGGGTGTCCACCTTTAGCCCGGATTGGCGTAGTTGATCAAGCAACGCGCGAAGGGCGGCAAACGGTTGACGCTGCGCGATCGGATCGGACGCCGGCGCGGGGATCGCCATCAGTCCGCGCAGTTGCAGATTCGGCAGCGCCGCCATGGCGTGCGCCAGCGCGGGAACTTCCTCAGGCGCGACGCCGCTCTTGCTGGCCTCGCCGCTGATATTGACCTGGATGCAGACCTGCAGCGGCGCCATGCCGGCCGGGCGCTGCTCGGACAGGCGTTCGGCAATCTTCAGGCGGTCGATCGCGTGCACCCAGTCGAAATGCCCGGCTACCGCGCGCGTCTTGTTGCTCTGCAGCGGCCCAATGAAATGCCATTGAATGCGGCTTCGCAAATCCTCCAGCGCGGCGATTTTCTCGATGCCTTCCTGGACATAGTTTTCGCCGAATGCGTGCTGTCCGGCATCGAATGCCTCGCGCACGCGGCTTGCCGAAACGGTCTTGGAAACTGCCAGCAGCGCGACGTCGGAAGCGGCCCTGCCGGCCTGTTGTGCAGCCGCCGCGATGTCATTTTTCACGGCTTGCAAGTTGGCGGCGATTACAGACATAATCCGGCGAGCATATTCTAAGAAGTAAAACAATAAGCGGGTTTTTAGGGTGGGGTCATTATAGATGGACATCGCACAGCTATTGGCCTTTGCGGTCAAGAACAAGGCCTCCGATCTTCACCTGTCGGCCGACATGCCGCCGATGGTGCGTATCCACGGGGATATGCGGCGCATCAACGTCGCGGCCATGACGCACAAGGACGTGCACGCCATGGTGTACGACATCATGACCGACGTGCAGCGCAAGAGTTACGAAGAGCGGCTGGAAATCGATTTCTCGTTCGAGATTTCCGGGCTCTCCCGCTTCCGCGTCAATGCGTACACCACGCAGCGCGGCGCGGCCGCGGTGTTCCGGACGATTCCTTCCAAGGTGCTGACGCTGGACGACCTCCACGCGCCGGCCGTGTTCGCCGACCTGTGCATGAAGCCGCGCGGGTTGGTGCTGGTGACGGGCCCGACAGGCTCGGGCAAGTCCACCACGCTGGCGGCGATGGTCGACCATCGCAACGACAACGATATGGGCCACATCCTCACGGTTGAAGACCCAATCGAATTCGTGCACACCTCGAAGAAAAGCCTGATCAACCAGCGCGAGCTGGGCCCGCATACACATTCGTTTGCCAACGCGCTGCGCTCGGCGTTGCGTGAGGATCCAGACGTGGTGCTGGTCGGCGAATTGCGCGACCTTGAAACGATCCGCCTCGCGCTGACTGCGGCCGAAACCGGCCACCTGGTGTTTGCCACGCTGCACACCAGTTCCGCGGCCAAGACCATCGACCGTGTGGTCGACGTGTTTCCGCCCGAAGAAAAGGATATGGTGCGCACCATGTTGTCCGAATCGCTCGAAGCGGTGATCTCGCAGACGCTGCTCAAGACGCGCGACGGCAACGGACGCACCGCTGCGCACGAGATCATGATCGCCACGCCCGCGATCCGGCATCTGATCCGCGAGAACAAGATTGCGCAGATGTATTCGATGATGCAGACGTCGAGCGGCCTTGGCATGCAGACGCTCGATCAGTGCCTGAGCGATCTGATCAAGCGCGGCGTGATCAACTTCAACGATGCCCGGGCAATTGCCAAGAACCCCGACGCCTTCATGGGTTAGCGGAACCGCGTCAGGCAAACAAGGAACGATCATGCTCGACCGTGAGTCCGCATCGAAGTACATCAACGACCTGCTCGAACTGATGGTGAACAACCGCGGTTCGGACCTGTTCATCACGTCGGAATTTCCGCCGGCCATCAAGGTCGACGGCAAGATTACGCCGGTCTCGCAGCAGCCGCTCAATCCCACGCAGGCGCTTGGCCTGGTGCGTTCGATCATGAATGAGCGCCAGGTGAAGGAGTTCGACGACACGCGCGAATGCAACTTCGCCATCACCGCGCCCAATGCGGGACGCTTCCGCGTGTCGGCGTTCATCCAGCAGGGCCGCGCCGGCATGGTGGTGCGCACCATCAACACGCGCATTCCGTCCGTCGAGGATCTCGATCTGCCCAGCTCGCTGCATGAGATCGTGATGTCCAAGCGCGGTCTGGTGATCGTCACCGGCGCGACGGGCTCGGGCAAGTCCACCTCGCTCGCGGCGATGCTCGATCACCGCAACGCGCATTCGTACGGCCACATCATCACGATCGAGGATCCGATCGAATACGTCCACGCGCATCAGAACTGCATCGTGACGCAGCGCGAAGTCGGCATCGACACCGATTCCTGGCACGTCGCGCTCAAGAACACGCTGCGCCAGGCGCCCGACGTGATCCTGATCGGCGAAATCCGCGACCGCGAAACCATGGAGTACGCGATGCAATACGCGGAGACCGGACACCTCTGCCTGGCCACGCTGCACGCGAACAACGCCAACCAGGCGATCGATCGCATCGTCAACTTCTTCCCCGAGGAGAAGCGCCAGCAATTGCTGATCGATCTGTCGCTAAACCTGAAGGCAATGATTTCGCAGCGGCTGCTGCCGCGCGCTGGCCGCAAGGGCCGCGTGCCGGCCGTGGAAATCATGATCGGCACGCCGCTGGTGGCCGATCTGATTTTCAAGGGCGAGATCCACGAGCTCAAGGAAGTCATCAAGAAATCGCGCGAGCAGGGCATGATTTCGTTCGACCAGGCGCTGTTCGAACTTTATGAATCGGAAAAGATCACCTACGAGGATGCGCTCAAGAATGCCGATTCGCTCAACGATTTGCGCCTGATGATCAAGCTGCATAGCGTGCGGCACCGCGATACCGATCTAGGCGCCGGCACCGAGCACCTGAACGTCATCTGAAGCGGCGCGACCTGACCAGAGCGGGCGCGCAACGCGGGGCGCGCCACCACCAGCGCGCGATGTGGTTTGCGCTATGCTTGCTGCCTGTTACCGACCACAGATTCCAGGAGCGTGACGATGAGCAACGTGTACCAGTTCGAAGCCAATTCGCTGTCGGGCCAGCCCGTGTCGCTGACCGACTTTCGCGGCAAGGTGCTGCTGATCGTCAATACGGCCAGCGAATGCGGCTTCACGCCGCAGTATGCGGGCCTGCAGGCGCTGCAGGATGCGTATCAGACGCGCGGTTTCGACGTGCTTGGCTTTCCGTGCAACCAGTTTGGCAAGCAGGAGCCGGGCGATGCGGATGAGATCGGCGCATTCTGCGAATCGCGCTTCCATGTCACGTTTCCGATGTTCGAGAAGATTGACGTGAATGGCGCCAATGCGCATCCGCTGTACCGCTGGCTGACTGCGGAAAAGCCAGGACTGCTCGGCACGCAGGCCATCAAGTGGAATTTCACGAAATTCCTGCTGCGCCGCGACGGCACCATCTACAAGCGCTATGCGCCGACCACCAAGCCCGAGGAAATTCGCAGCGATATCGAAACGCTGCTGACCGACCCCGGTTCCTGAGAGAGCAGGCGCGGCGTCAGCCGTGTGAATCGGTCCGCACCGCACGCAGGAAACCATTGAGCGAGCGTTCGGAGGTTTCCTGAAAACGCTCGTCGAGCATCGTCAGCGTTCGGCAGCGGTCCAGCCGGAAGCTCCGATAGTCTTCGCGCGCGGTGCACCACGCGGCCAGCAGCCATACGTTGCCCCAGAAAAACAGGCCGAGCGGCTGCACCACGCGCACCGTGTCGCGCTGTTGCGCGTCGCTGTAGTTGATTTGCAGCAGCCGTTGCGCGCCAATCGCGGTATGTACGATGTCGAACGCTTCGCGCACGGCCGGGTGGTTGGCGTATTCCGGTGCAAAGATGCGGCTCTGCTGCGCGGCCAGGCGACGTGGCGGCGGCAGGGCTGCCATCAGTTTTTCCAGCGACGGATCGGCCGCGGCAGCCAGCGCGCCGCCGCCCCAGGCCTTGAGCAGGCGCAGGCCCGCCACCATCGCTTCCACTTCCATCGCGGTGAACATCAGCGGCGGGACATCGTAATCGGGCCGCAGCCGATAGCCGATGCCGGCCTCGCCTTCCACCGGCACGCCCGACAGCGACAGCGCCTGGATATCGCGATAGACCGTGCGTTCGGAGACGCCGAGCCGCTGCGCCAGCAGTGACGCCGTGGTCAGGCGACGTCCGCGCAGCACCTGCACGATCTGGAAGAGGCGGTCGGCGCGTCGGCTCATCGGCAATGTCGTCCTGTGTTTTCCGATGCGCGATCAGTGCGCGGCCGGCTCGTGCAGGCCGATCCGGTTACCTTCGCTGTCGGTGATATGGGCGAAGCGCCCCATGTTGTCCGGCAACTGCACCGGACCGCGCACCGTGCGGCCGCCGGCGTAAGTTACGCGCGCCAGTACGTCGTCCAGCTGCGGCGCATTGAAGTACGGCACGGGGCCATAGAACGCGCTGGACCGGTACTGTTCGCCCTGCACCAGTGCGCCGGCCGATTCGGCATGCGTGAAGACGGCCAGGTCGACTTCGCCGATGGTTTCGCGGCGCAGCGGATGTTCGAACACCGACTCGTAGAAACGCATCGCGCGCTGCATGTCTGTCACCGGGATTTCCAGCCAGTTGACCAGCGCGTTGGACGGATTGGACATGGTGGCTCTCCTCTTCGCAATGTTGGGAGACCGGATGATGCGCGGGCGCTCCTGACAGCGTCGTGTCAGGAGCCTGTCAGGGTATCAGCGCGGCATCCACGCCGCCAGGAGCGGAACCATGATGGCCGTGAGCACGCCATTCAGCCCCATGCCCAGCGCCGAGAAAGCGCCGGCTTCCTGGCTGACCTGGAACGCGCGCGCGGTGCCGATGCCGTGCGCAGCGACGCCGGTGGCGAAGCCGCGCACCGTGTAGTCACGGATACGCAGCAGGTTCAGCAGGAAGGTGGCGCTGACCGCGCCGATGATCCCGGTGGCCATGACTAGCACGGCAGTCAGCGAAGGCAGTCCGCCGATCTTGTCGGAGACGCCCATGGCGATCGGAATCGTGACCGACTTCGGCGCGAGCGAGCGCACCACTTCCGGCGATGCGCCGAGCGCGTAGGCGATTCCCACCGCCGACACCACGGCGGCCAGCGAACCGGCCACGAGGCCGCACAGCAGTGGCAGCAGGTTGGTGCGCAGCTTGGGCAGTTGCATGTACAGCGGCACCGCCAGCGCGACCGTGGCCGGCCCCAGCAGGAAGTGCACGAACTGCGCGCCATCGAAATACGTCTTGTACGGCGTGCCGGTGACCGTCAGCACGGTGACGAGGATCGCCACCGAAATCATCACGGGATTGGCCAGCGGCGAAAATTTTGCGCGTTCATAGATGCGGAACGCGAACACATAGGCGAGCAGCGTTGCGGTCAGCCCGATCAGCGGACTGGCAGCCAGATACACCCAGATTTCGTTCAGGCGCGGTGACATCATGGCTGCATCTCCGGACCTGCGGGTGCTGGCGTCTGCGCTGGCGGCTTGCGCATCAGCGCGCGCGTGACCAGCGCCGTCACGGCGATCGCCACCCAGGTGGAGATCACCAGCGCAATCACGATCGGCATCCATTCGCTGCCGATACGGCTTGCGTGCACCATGATGCCGACACCGGCCGGCACGAACAGCAGCGACAGGTGCTTGAGCAGTTCGCTGGCCGGGCCCTGGATCACCGGCAACAGCCGGTTGTCGAAGGCCAGCCAGCCGAACAGCAGCAGCATGCCGATGACGGGGCCGGGAACGGGCAGGTGCAACGCATAGCTGATGACCTCGCCCACGGTCTGGAAGACCAGCAGGATGGCAAACGTGTGGAGCATGGGGGCAGCTTGGGGAGCAAATGTGCCGACATGGTACTCCCGTACAAGATGCGTGCAACCGGACGCTTCGGGTCGTCAGGCGGTCAGGCGGCCTGCGCGGCGACCGCCGGCGCGAGCATCCGGTCGACCAGCTCCACCCAGTGCATCACCGGCGTCTGCGTGCCGCTCTGCAGATGCGTGATGCAGCCGATGTTGGCCGACACGATTGAATCGGGCGACGTGGCCTGCAGCTTGTCGAGCTTGTCGTCGCGCAGGCGGTACGACAATTCCGGCTGCAACACTGAATATGTTCCCGCCGATCCGCAGCACAGGTGGCTATCCGCGCAGAGGCGCACGTCCACGCCCAGCCGTGTCAGCAGCGACTCCACCTTGCCGCGGATCTGCTGGCCGTGCTGCAGCGTGCAGGGCGGATGCCACGCCACGCGGCGGCCGTCGCGCGGCACCGCGCCGGCCAGCCGCTGCAGGTCGTCGGCGAAGTCTGGCAACAGTTCGGACAGGTCGCGCGTCAGCGCCGATATGCGCGCGGCGCGTTCGGTGTAATTTGGATCGTTGCGCAACAAATGGCCGTAGTCCTTCACCATCGCACCGCAGCCCGATGCCGTCATGACGATGGCCTGCGCGCCGGCTTCGACATGGGGCCACCACGCGTCGATATTGGCCCGCATGTTGTCGAGCCCGCCCGCATGGTCGCCGGTATGGAAGCGGATCGCGCCGCAGCAGCCTGCCTCGCGCGCCACCACCAGCTGCACGCCGAGCCGGTCGAACACGCGCGCCGTGGCGGCATTGATGTTCGGCGACATCGCCGGCTGCACGCAGCCATCGAGCAGCAGCATCTTGCGTGGATGTTCGTTGCGCGGCCAGACGCCCTCTGGCGACCGATGCGCGGGCACCTTGTTGCGCAGCGTTTGCGGCAGCAGCGGGCGCACGGCCTGGCCCAGCTTCAGCGCCGGACCGAACAGCGCGGGGCGCGTCAGCCCTTCGCGCAGCAACCAGCGCGTGAAGCGCTGTCCGGCGGGGCGCTGCACGCCTTGCGCGGCCAGCCTGTCGTCGACGATCTGCCGGCCGATGTCGACCAACCGGCCATAGCTGACGCCGGACGGGCAGGTCGATTCGCAGTTGCGGCAGGTCAGGCAGCGGTCCAGATGCAGGCGCGTGCTTTCGGTCACCGGATTGCCTTCCAGCACCTGTTTCATCAGATAGATGCGCCCGCGCGGACCATCGAGCTCGTCGCCGAGCAGCTGATAGGTGGGACAGGTGGCGGTGCAGAAGCCGCAGTGCACGCAGTTGCCGACGATCGACTTTGCCTCTTCGCCTTCGGGCGTGTCACGCAGGAATTCGGCCAGGGTGGTTTGCATGGTGGGGTCGTTATATTGGCGAGGTTTCAGAGCCCGCTGTACATGCGCTGCGGATTGAAGATGCCGGCAGGATCGAAAGTGGCCTTCAGCCGCTTGTGGATCGCGGCCAGTGGTGCGGAGAGCGGCGTGAACACGCCGACCGACTTGTCGCCATTGCGGAACAACGTGGCGTGCCCGCCTGCGGCCTGGGCGATCGCACGCACCTGATCGGCGCTGGCGGCGCTGTCGTCCGGGGCGATCCACCAGCGCTGGCCGCCGCCCCATTCCACCAGTTGCGCGCCCGGCAGATCGAGCGGCTTGGTCACGGGCGGCACCGCGATGCGCCACAGCGCGCGCGCGGCGTCGTGCGCCGGGGCGAAGAACGGATGTGTCTGTTCGCGCAGCGCCGACCACAACTGCAGTGCGTGACTGCCGTCGACGTTCGTCCCGCCCAGCGCATCGCGCGCCGCGCATACGGCCGCCGTGGCGCCGCAAAGCCGCACGTGCAGCGCGCCGTCGTGCCACGCCGAGGCGGCGATCGGCAGCGGCTTGCCGCCCCATTTGTTGAGCTGGTCGATGGCATCGGCCTGCGACATCGCAAAGTGCAGCGTGGCGTCGTCGAACGGTGTCGGCAGCACCTTGAGCGACACCTCGGTGATCAGCCCGAGCGTGCCGAGCGATCCGGCCAGCAGGCGCGATACGTCATAGCCGGCGACGTTCTTCATGACCTGACCGCCGAAATTTAGGATTTCGCCCTTGCCGTCCATCAGTTGCGCCCCCAGCACGAAATCGCGCAACGCGCCCACCGACTGGCGGCGCGGCCCGGACAATCCGGCCGCCACCGCGCCGCCCAGCGTGGCGGCACTGGCCTGTCCGCGCGCAGCGAAATGCGGCGGCTCGAAGGCCAGCATCTGACGACGCGCCGCGAGCGCGTCCTCGATCTCCGCCAGCGGCGTGCCGCAGCGCGCCGTGATCACCAGCTCCGCCGGGTCGTAATCGACGATCCCGCGATAGGCACGCGTGTCGAGCACGTCGCCTGCCAGCGCCTGACCATAGAAATCCTTGCTGCCGCCGCCGCGCAGGCGCAACGGCGTGCGGCTGTCGCCGGCTTGGCGGATCGCATCGCGAAAACTCGCGAGTGTGGCGTCGAGGTTGGCTTGCATGAGGACGTATGGTTATCGGTATTGGTATCAGTTGTCTTTCGGCGGCGTGCGGGGGCCGGGCGCGTTGTCGGGCATCGCCTCCACGTGATAGTCCGGCAACGCGCTGCCGCAATGCTTGCAGTAATGCGCGTCGGGCTCGTGGCCCTCGGTCAGGCAGTGTTCGCACGAGCGCGTGGTCAGCGGCCGCTTGATGATGCTGGCGGCCAGTTCCGCGCCGACGATGCCGGTCGGGAATGCGATGATTCCGTAGCCCAGCAGGATCGTCAGCGACGTGATGAACTGGCCTACCGGCGTCTTGGGCACGATGTCGCCAAAGCCCGTGGTGGTCAGCGTCACGATGGCCCAGTACATGCTGTGCGGAATGCTGGTGAAGCCGTTCTGCGGGCCTTCCACCACGTACATCACGGTGCCGAGGATCACGGTGATGATGAACACCGTGCCGAGAAAAACGAAGATCTTGCGGCGGCTGTTGGCCAGTGCGCGCGCCAGGATCTCGGCTTCCTCGAAGTACACCGTCAGCTTGAGAATCCGAAAGACACGCATCAGACGCAGCAGGCGCACGTCGATCAGGAACGCAAGTTCGGGCACGAAGAACGACGCCCACGTCGGCATGATCGAAATGAAATCGATCACGCCGTAGAAGCTCAGCGCGTAGCGCAGCGGCCGTTTCACCACGGACAGGCGCATGATGTACTCGGCCGTGAACAGCAGCGTGAAGAGCCATTCGAGCACGGTGAACAATCCGCCAAGCCGCGCGTGGATTGATGGAATGCTGTCGAGCATTACCACGCCCACGCTGGCGACGATGGCGATCAGCAAAAGCACGTCGAACAGCCGGCCCTGACGTGTGTCGGCTTCGAAGATGATGGTGTACCAGCGCTGGCGCCAGCCCGATTCGGGCAGGCCCAGCCGTTGGCGGTTGAGCGCGGTCTGGTTGCGGTGCGGCATCTGGGAAATCAACGGTTTGCGCAGAGTCGACATGCTGCCTGTGCCCACCGGTGTGTGTGGATCAGGAACGGGTCAGAAACGTGGCAGATCGGGATGCGGCAGCAGTCCGCGGCTCACGTGCATCCTGCCGTATTCGGCGCAGCGTGCCAGCGTGGGAATGGCCTTGTCCGGATTCAGCAGCCGCGCCGGATCGAACGCCGCCTTCACGCCGAAGAACGCCTCGCATTCGGCGCGCGAGAACTGCACGCACATCGAATTGAGTTTTTCTACGCCGACGCCGTGTTCGCCGGTCACCGTGCCGCCCAGTTCCACACAGGTTTCCAAAATGTCGGCGCCGAATAGTTCGGCGCGGTGCCATTGGTCGGCGTCAGCGCCGTCGAACAGGATCAGCGGGTGCATGTTGCCATCGCCGGCGTGAAACACGTTGATGCACCGCAACGCGTACTTCTGCTCCATCTGTTCGATGCGCTTGAGCAGCGTGCCGATATGCTTGCGCGGAATCGTGCCGTCCATGCAGTAGTAGTCGGGCGAGATGCGGCCCGCCGCGGGGAAGGCATTCTTGCGGCCGCTCCAGAAGCGCAGGCGTTCGGCTTCGCTTTGCGACACGGTGATGCGCGTGGCGCCCGACGCGCGCAGCACTTCGCTCATGCGGCCGATTTCCTCGGCCACTTCCTCGGGCGTGCCGTCGGATTCGCACAACAGGATCGCCGCTGCGTCGAGGTCGTAGCCGGCCTTGACGAATTCCTCGACGGCGGCCGTGGCGGGCTTGTCCATCATCTCGAGTCCGGCAGGAATGATGCCGGCGGCGATCACGTCAGCCACGGCATTGCCGCCTTTTTCGACGTCGTCGAAGCTGGCCATGATGACTTGCGCCAGTTGCGGCTTGGGAATGAGCCGCACGGTGACTTCGGTTACCACGGCCAGCATGCCTTCGGAGCCGATGAGCGCGGCCAGCAGATCGAGCCCGGGCGCGTCGGGCGCTTCGGACCCGAATACCACCACATCGCCCTCCATCGTCACCGCGCGCACGCGCAGCACGTTGTGCACGGTCAGGCCGTATTTCAGGCAATGCACGCCGCCCGAATTCTCCGCCACATTGCCGCCGATCGAGCAGGCGATTTGCGATGATGGATCGGGCGCGTAGTAGAGGTTGTGCGACGCCGCGGCCTCGGAGATCGCCAGGTTGCGCACGCCGGGCTGGACCACGGCCGTGCGCGAATAGGGATCGACCGACAGGATGCGCTTGAACTTGGCCAGCGACAGCACCAGGCCGCCGGCAATCGGCATGGCGCCGCCCGACAGACTGGTTCCCGATCCGCGCGGCACCACTGGTACGCCAAGTTCATGGCACAGACGCAGCACCGCGCAGACCTGCTCTTCGGTGCTGGGCAGGACCACGGCGTCGGGCACTTGCCGATACGCGGCCAGTCCGTCGCACTCATAGGGCACGGTGTCTTCGGCCTTCCACAGCACGGCCGATTCGGGAAGGATGTCGGCCAGCCGCGCCAGCAGCGCGGTGCGGCGGGTTTCGGTGGATGCACCGGCAACGGTGTGGGCGTCTTGCGGGGCGTTCATGGCAGCTACTCCTGTGACGGACCGGGCGCCGCGCGTCGCCTTCACGCACGGCCGGGACGGCAGACTATAGCGCAGGCAATTGGCCACGCGCGTGCCAGGGCGCGTGAATTCGGCATGGCAACCCGATCAAAATGGTTCATGCCGGGCGCGGACGGCCAGTTCCAGCGTAGTGGCTGCGGCGCTACCAGTCCAGCCCGAGCAGCCAGTCAATGAAATAGCGCGCTTCGGGCATCAGCGGCGCCTGTTCGCGTTCGACGATGTAGTAGCCGTGCGGCGAGACCGATTCGATATCGAGCAGCTTGATCATCTGTCCCGCGGCCAGCCACTGCCGCGCCATGCGCTGGCGCACCAGCCCCACGCCCTGGTTCGATACGATGGCTTCGAGCATCAGGCCGATATCGTTGAACTGCGCGCCGGTCTGCGGTTCGGGCCAGTCCAGCCCGGCGGTTTCGAACCAGGGCCGCCACGGCTCCAGCGGGCTGCGCAGCAGCGTCAGGTTGTGCAGGTCGTCGGGCCGCTTGATCGCGAAACCGTTCACGCGCTCGTAGTATTCGCGGCCGCATGCCGGAAACACGGGCTCGACCAGCAGCCGGGTCGTCTTCAGGTCCGGATACCGGCCGGTGCCATAGCGGATTTCCAGATCGGTGTCTTCCGCCTTCACATCGAGAAACGGCACGGCCAGGTGCAGTTCCAGGTCGATATGCGGATACAGCGCCGTGAACTCGGGCAGGCGCGGCACCAGGTGCTGGCGGCCGAACGTGGGCGGAATGGCCACGCGCAGGCGCGCGCGCAGCTTGTTGTATTCAGGACGCGCCAGTTCGTTGAGCGATTTGAGCGCGTCCTCCACATTGCGCTGGTAGCGCATGCCGGCCGAGGTCAGCCGCAGCGCTGCGTTCGAGCGCACGAACAGGTCTTCGCCCCACAGTTCCTCAAGGTTCTTGATCCGGTGCGAGACCGCGCTGGGCGTGACCGAAAGTTCCTCGGCGGCGCGCGCGAAGCTGCCGAGCCGCGCCGCCGATTCGAATGCAATCAGCAGGTGCAGCGGCGGGACGCGATGAAAGGCCGATGCCATGACCGGTGCCTCAGCGCGTGGCGTTGAAGATCTTGCCCGGGTTCAGGATATGGTTCGGATCGAGCGCATCCTTGATGGCGCGCATCAGGTCCAGCGCGTCCTCGCCATGTTCCTGCGCCAGAAAGCCCATCTTGTGCAGCCCCACGCCGTGTTCTCCGGTGCATGTGCCGCCCATCGCCAGCGCGCGCTGCACGATGCGGCGGTTGATGTCCTCGGCTTCGGCCATTTCGGCGGGCTGGTCCGGGTCGACCAGAATCGCCACGTGGAAATTGCCGTCGCCGACGTGTCCGACGATCGGGCAGGGCAGCGACGATGCGTTAAGGTCCTTTTCCGTTTCCGTCACGCAGTCGGCCAGTCTCGAAATCGGCACGCATACGTCGGTAGTGACGGACTTGCATCCGGGCTTGAGCTGCAGCATCGCAAAGTACGCCGTGTGGCGCGCATTCCAGAGCCGCGAGCGGTCTTCGGGACGGGTGGCCCATTCGAAGCCCTGGCCGCCATGTTCCGCAGCGATTTGCTGCACGGTCTCGGCCTGCTCGCGTACGCCGGCCTCGGTGCCGTGGAATTCGAAGAACAAATGCGGCATTTCCGGCAGCGTGAGATTGTCGTGCCGATTGATGGCGCGGATCGCCAGCGCGTCGACAAATTCGACCCGCGCCACGGGCACGCCAAGCTGGATGGTCTGGATCGTCGCGCGCACCGCATCGCCCATGCTGGGGAACGCGCAAACCGCCGCCGAAATCGCCTCGGGCTGGGGGTACAGGCGCACCGTCACCTCGGTGATGATGCCGAGCGTGCCTTCGCTGCCCACGAACAGGCGCGTCAGGTCGTAGCCGGCCGACGACTTGCGGGCGTTGGTGCCGGTGCGGATGACGCGGCCGTCGGCGGTCACCACGGTCAGCGCCAGCACGTTCTCGCGCATCGTGCCGTAGCGCACGGCGTTGGTGCCCGACGCGCGTGTGGCGCACATGCCGCCCAGCGACGCGTCGGCGCCCGGATCGATCGGGAAGAACAGGCCGGTGTCCTTGATTTCCTGGTTCAACTGCTTGCGTGTGACACCCGGCTGGACTGTCACAGTCAGGTCTTCGGGGTGGACCGCCAGTACGCGGTTCATTTGCGACAGGTCCAGGCTCACGCCGCCGGCCACGGCCAGGAGATGGCCTTCCAGCGAGGATCCGGCGCCATACGGAATCAGCGGCACGCGGTGGGCGTTGCACAAGCGGGCCAGTTCGGCCACTTCTTCGGTGCTGTGGGCAAACACCACGGCGTCTGGCAGCGCGGGTGGAAATGGCGATTCGTCGCGCCCATGGTGCTCGCGCACGCCGTGCGAGGTGGAATACCGCTCGCCGAAGCGGGCCGCGAGGGCGTCGGCCAGTTGGGTGGGAAACGGACGGCGCGCCAGCGCTGATGCGGGGGTGGGGTGGTTCATGCGGGTCTCCGGCGGGCCGTATGGCTCTGTATGCAGTGGAATGCCGCTATTCTACGGCCGGCTTGGGCGCCCGCGTCACAGGACTGGCGCGCCACCGCGGATCGCGCGCCGATTAACGGCCATGGCACGCCCGAAGCGGTCCATAATTGCGCCACTTCGCAGTCGATCAACAAAATGAGGAGACCGGCATGGGCAACCGCCTGTCCAAGATTGCCACGCGCACCGGCGACGCCGGCACCACCGGGCTCGGCGACGGCAGCCGCGTCGGCAAGAACAGCCTGCGTATCGCCGCCATCGGCGATGTGGACGAACTGAATTGCCATATCGGCCTGCTGCTGACCGAGCCGGACCTGCCGGCGGACGTGCGCGGCGCCTTGCTAGACATCCAGCACGATCTGTTCGATCTGGGCGGCGAGTTGTCGATCCCCGGCTTCACACTGCTCAAGACGCCTCAGGTAGCGCAGCTCGACGCCTGGCTGGAACATTACAACGCCAGCCTGCCGCGCCTGGCCGAGTTCATTCTGCCAGGCGGCAGCCGCGCGGCCGCCCAGGCGCATGTGTGCCGCACCGTATGCCGGCGCGCCGAACGCGCGCTGGTCGAACTGGGCGCCGCCGAGGCGCTCAACGAGGCGCCGCGCCAGTACCTGAACCGGCTGTCCGATCTGCTTTTCGTGCTGGCCCGGGTGCTCAATCGCGCGAGCGGCGGCACCGACGTGCTATGGCAGCGCGAACGCACATGATTGAAGTGATTTATCGGTAACTTTTTGGCTGGATCGCGCGCGCAGGCGATAAACCGAGAAAATTACTCGGAAAAGCGTGATTCGCCCTTGAAATGGCCCGGTCCGGCCACATTTCGCACTCAGGTTGAAATTGCAGTCCCTGACAGAGAGACAGGGCTCAATAGGAGAGAACACTATGGGTAAGATCATCGGTATCGACCTCGGTACCACCAACAGCTGCGTGTCGGTCCTCGAAGGCAACACGCCGAAAGTCATTGAAAACTCGGAAGGCACGCGTACCACGCCGTCGATCATCGCCTACATGGAAGATGGCGAGATCCTGGTCGGCGCCCCGGCCAAGCGCCAGGCGGTGACCAATCCGCGCAACACCCTGTACGCGGTGAAGCGCCTGATCGGCCGCAAGTTCGAGGAAAAGGAAGTCCAGAAGGACATCGGCCTGATGCCGTATGCGATCGTCAAGGCCGACAACGGCGACGCCTGGGTTGGCGTGCGCGACCAGAAGCTTGCCCCGCCGCAGGTTTCCGCTGAAGTGCTGCGCAAGATGAAGAAGACCGCCGAGGACTACCTGGGCGAGCCCGTGACCGAAGCCGTGATCACGGTGCCGGCCTACTTCAACGATTCGCAGCGCCAGGCCACCAAGGATGCCGGCCGCATCGCCGGACTGGACGTCAAGCGCATCATCAACGAACCGACCGCAGCCGCGCTCGCGTTCGGCATGGACAAGAACGAGAAGGGCGACCGCAAGATTGCCGTGTATGACCTCGGCGGCGGCACGTTCGATATCTCGATCATCGAAATTGCCGACGTGGACGGCGAAAAGCAGTTCGAAGTGCTGTCGACAAACGGCGACACCTTCCTGGGCGGCGAAGATTTCGACCAGCGCATCATCGACTACATCATTGCCGAGTTCAAAAAGGAACAGGGCGTCGATCTGTCGAAGGACGTCCTGGCCCTGCAGCGCCTGAAGGAAGCGGCCGA
Source organism: Cupriavidus pauculus (assembly GCF_008801835.1). Classification (GTDB taxonomy): domain Bacteria; phylum Pseudomonadota; class Gammaproteobacteria; order Burkholderiales; family Burkholderiaceae; genus Cupriavidus; species Cupriavidus pauculus. Next base: position 192,549 of record NZ_VZOW01000003.1, read on the forward strand.
AAAGGCCAAGATCGAACTGTCGAGCTCGCAGCAGACCGAAATCAATCTGCCGTACATCACGGCGGACGCCTCGGGTCCGAAGCACTTGAACCTGAAGATCACGCGCGCCAAGCTGGAAGCGCTGGTCGAAGACCTGATCACGCGCACCATCGAGCCGTGCCGCACCGCCATCAAGGATGCGGGCGTCAAGGTCAGCGACATCGACGACGTGATCCTGGTGGGCGGCATGACCCGCATGCCCAAGGTGCAGGAACAGGTGCGCGAGTTCTTCGGCAAGGAAGCCCGCAAGGACGTGAACCCGGACGAAGCCGTGGCCGTGGGCGCCGCGATCCAGGGTTCGGTGCTGTCGGGCGATCGTACCGACGTGCTGCTGCTGGACGTGACGCCGCTGTCGCTGGGTATCGAAACCCTGGGCGGCGTGATGACCAAGATGATCACCAAGAACACGACCATCCCGACCAAGCACGCCCAGGTCTTCTCGACCGCCGACGACAACCAGCCGGCCGTGACGATCAAGGTGTTCCAGGGCGAGCGCGAGATGGCCAGCGGCAACAAGCTGCTGGGCGAGTTCAACCTGGAAGGCATTCCGCCGTCGCCGCGTGGCACGCCGCAGATCGAGGTGTCGTTCGACATCGACGCCAACGGCATCCTGCACGTCGGCGCGAAGGACAAGGCCACCGGCAAGGAAAACCGCATCACGATCAAGGCGAATTCGGGTCTGTCGGAAGACGAGATCCAGCGCATGGTCAAGGACGCCGAGGCCAACGCCGAGGAAGACAAGAAGGCCCGCGAGCTGGCTGACGCCCGCAACCAGGCCGATGCGCTGATCCACTCGACGCGCAAGGCGCTGACCGAGCATGGCGACAAGCTCGAGGCCGGCGAGAAGGACAAGATCGAATCGGCGATCAAGGAACTGGAAGACGCCGCACGCGGCGGCGACAAGGCCGAGATCGACGCCAAGGTCACTGCGCTGTCCGAAGTCAGCCAGAAGCTGGGCGAGAAGGTCTACGCCGAGATGCAGGCCAAGGCTGGCGAGGGCGCCGCACCTGGCGCCGGCGCCGCGGGCGGCCAGCAGCAGGCCCAGCCGCAGGACGACAACGTCGTGGATGCCGAATTCAAGGAAGTCAACGACAAGAAGTAAGCGGGAAGGGGGCGGCGGCGCCGGGATAGCCGGCGCCGCCGCCCGTTCCCGACGCCGGGCGACGGTGGTCTGACTCAAGGTGAAAACCACGGTCGGACACCGCGCTCGGCTTTTTTGCTTATCGCGCGGCGGGTATTCCGTGACCCGCCGGGCCAATCAGGTATGAGCCACCATGGCAAAACGTGACTACTACGAAGTGCTCGGGGTAGGCAAGAACGCGAGCGACGACGAGATCAAGAAGGCGTATCGCAAGCTTGCGATGAAGTTTCACCCGGACCGCAATCCGGACAACAAGGAAGCCGAAGAGAAGTTCAAGGAGGTCAAGGAAGCCTACGAGATGCTTTCCGACCCCGAGAAAAAGGCTGCCTACGACCAGTACGGCCACGCGGGCGTGGATCCGAACATGGCTGGCGGCTTTGGCGCCGGCGGATTCGGCGGCGGCGGCTTTGCTGAAGCATTCGGCGACATCTTTGGCGATATCTTCGGCCAGGCGGCTGGCGGCGGACGCCGCGGCAATGGTCCGCAGGCGTACCGCGGCGCCGATCTGCGCTACAGCATGGAAATCACGCTGGAGCAGGCCGCGCATGGCCACGAGGCGCAGATCCGCGTGCCGCACTGGGACGATTGCGACCATTGCCACGGCAACGGCGCGGAGCCCGGTTCGTCGGTGGAAACCTGCCCAACCTGCAATGGCGTGGGCCAGGTGCGGGTGTCGCAGGGTTTCTTCACGATGCAGCAGACGTGTCCGAAGTGCCACGGCAGCGGCAAGTTCATTCCGAAGCCTTGCACCAAGTGCCACGGCCAGGGAAAGCTGAAATCGCAGAAGACGCTTGAGGTAAAGATTCCGGCCGGTATCGACGAAGGCATGCGGATCCGTTCGTCGGGCAACGGCGAGCCCGGCATCAACGGCGGGCCGCCCGGAGACCTGTACGTCGAGGTTCACATCAAGCCGCACGAGGTGTTCGAACGAGACGGCGACGACCTGCATTGCCAGATGCCGATTTCGTTTGCCACGGCGGCGCTCGGCGGCGAGCTGGAAGTGCCCACGCTGGGCGGCAAGGCGTCTTTCCCGGTGCCCGAAGGCACGCAGGGTGGCAAGACGTTCCGCCTGCGCGGCAAGGGCATCAAGGGTGTGCGCTCGGGCTATCCCGGCGACCTCTACGTGCACGTGAATGTGGAAACGCCGGTCAAGCTGACCGATGCGCAGAAGGAAATCCTGCGCCAGTTCGATCGCTCGGTGCACGAGGGCGGATCGCGCCATAGCCCGCAGGAGCAATCCTGGCTCGACAAGGTGAAGAGCTTCTTCAGTTAAGCGAGCGCTCCATTGCGCAAGGTTCCCGAGCGGGACAATGAAAACGGCCACGTGAAAGCAACGTGGCCGTTTTTTTATGGGCGACGCGGCGATAATGCGGGCTTGATGTATCCAGTCTGCCTCTGCCGATCGTGGTCCTGCCGTCCCGTACCAATTCCCCTTTTGTCCTGCTCGACGACGCGCACGCGCCGGGCGTTGCCGCATCGCGCCTGTATAGCGATTTCGTGCGCCAGGACGTGGTGCCAGCCGGCACCGAGCCGGCCGCGCTCGACGCGTTGCTGGCCGACGGCTGGCGCGACGGCCTGCACGTCACGCTGTTCGCACCGTACGAATTTGGCGGCCCGCTGGTGGGCGCGCCGATGCATGCCGACGAGCGCCTGCCTTTCCATGACGGCGCGCTGCGCCTGTTCTGGTTCCGCTCGCTGACCATGCTCGATGCCGCGCAGGCGCGCCAGTGGATAGACGCGCAGGCGTCGACGGGGCCGGCCGGCGTGCTCGATATCGCGGCAAACCTGTCGCGCCAGCAGTACACCGATGCCATCGCTCGGATCCGCGACTACATTGCCGCTGGCGACACCTATCAGGTCAACTTCACGCAGCGGCTGCGCTTCGATGCGTTCGGCGATCCGGTGACGTTCTATGCGGCATTGCGCGCGGCGCAACCGGTGCCGTTCGGCGCGCTGGCGCAATTGCCGGGCGATCACTGGGTGTTGTCGCTGTCGCCGGAACTGTTCGTGGCACACGACGGCCACGGGCGCATGGTGGCGCGCCCGATGAAAGGCACCGCGCCGCGTAGCGGCGACCCGCAGGCCGATGCGCGGGCGGCCAAGCTGCTGGCGGCCGACGCCAAGAATCGCGCCGAAAACGTGATGATCGTCGACCTGCTGCGCAACGATCTTGGACGTATCGCGACGCCCGGCAGCGTGGCCGTGCCCGACCGCTTCGTCGTCGAGCCGTTCGGGCGCGTGTTGCAGATGACGTCGACGGTGGTGGCCACGGCGCGTCCCGAGACCTCGTTTGCAGACGTGATGCGGGCCCTCTATCCGTGCGGGTCGATCACGGGCGCACCCAAGCGTCGCACGATGCAGATCATCGCCGAGCTGGAAACATCTGCGCGCGGCCTCTACACCGGATCGATCGGCTGGCTCGATGCACCGCGCGACGGCGCACGGCTTGGCCCGTTTGGCATGTCCGTGGCGATTCGCACGCTGGTGCTCGCCCCGCCGGGCGCCGACGGCCTGCGGCGTGGCGAAATGGGCGTCGGCGGCGGTATCGTCTACGACAGCATCGCCGACGACGAATTCGCCGAGTGCGGATGGAAGGCGCGGTTTCTTACCGGGCATGATCCGGGCTTCGCATTGTTCGAGACCATGCATGCGCGCGACGGGGCAGTCTTGCACCGGGAACGGCATCTGCGGCGCATCGCGCAATCGTGCCGCAGTTTTGGTTTTGCGCTCGACCTGCCCGCGGCGCGCGCCGCGTTACAGGCCGAAGCCGCGCGCCTGGGCGACGGCGATTGGCGCCTGCGCATGAATGTCGACAAACGCGGCGCGCTGGCGTTTGCCTCGGGCGCGCTCGTGCGGTTGCAAGATGCGCCAGTCGCGCTGGAACTGGCGCCGATACGGCTGGCCGTGGTCGATCCGTTGCGCCGCCACAAGATCAGCGTGCGCGCGGTGTTCGATCACGGCTGGCAGGCGGCTGAACGCAATGGCGCGTTCGATTGCCTGTTCTTCAATACGCGCGATGAATTGCTCGAAGGCGGGCGCAGTTCGGTGTTCGTCAAGCTAGAGGGTCAGTGGCTGACGCCGCCGCTGTCGGCCGACATCCTGCCGGGCGTGATGCGCGCCGTGGTGATCGAGGAGGGCGATGCGCTGGTCGACGGTCCCGTTGTCGAGGCGACGATCACGCGCGAAATGTTGTTGCGAGCGCAGGCGATTGTGATTGCGAATGCGTTGCGCGGCACGTTGCGCGCGCAATTGCGCATCGATCGCTGAGGCCGCGCGCCCCTGCCGCTGCGGCAGAGGCGGTCCGCATATCGCGCCGGGGATCGGTCCCGGATCGGCGCGGCCCGGTCAGGCTGCGAAGGTGTGTTCGATGGCTGGGAAGCTGCCGTCCTTGACTGCCGCGACATAGGCGCGCACGGCCGCTTCGATCGACGGCTGGCCGTCCATGAAATTGCGCACGAACTTCGCCTTGCGGCCCGGGTAGATGTTCAGCATGTCCTGCAGCACCAGCACCTGACCCGAGCAGTCCACGCCAGCACCAATGCCGATGGTCGGCACCGTCAGCAGCGCGGTGACTTCGCCCGCCACCTTGGCCGGCACGGCTTCCATCAGCACGACCTGCGCGCCGGCCTGCTGCAGCGCATGCGCATCGCGCTTGAGCTGCGCCGCACCGGCCTCGGTCTTGCCCTGTACCTTGAATCCACCAAATGCATGCACCGATTGCGGCGTCAGGCCAATATGCGCGCACACCGGGATGCTGCGCTCGACCAGGAATTTCACGATCGGCGCCAGCCATTCGCCGCCTTCGAGCTTGACCATCTGCGCACCGGCGCGCATGACCGTCGCCGCGCTTTCGAACGCCTTCTCGGGCGTCGGATAGGTGCCGAACGGCAGGTCCGTCACCAGCAACGCGGTCTGGTTGCCGCGCGCCACGCATTCGGTGTGATACGCCATGTGTTCCAGCGTCACGGGCAGCGTGGTTTGCTGGCCCTGCATCACGTTGCCGAGCGAATCGCCAACCAGGATCATTTCGACGCCGCAATAGTCGAGCAGCGCGGCAAAGCTGGAATCGTACGCGGTCAGCATGGCGATCTTTTCGCCGGCGTCGCGCATGGCTTGCAGCTTCGGGATGGTGACGGTCTTGCGGGAGGGATCGAGAAGGTAGCTCATGGCAGTGCCCGTAGGAGTAGCGACCGTGGCTCGCACGAAAAAGCTTCGGCGGCCGGCCGTTGTCGTTATCGTGTGTTGTGCTGCCGTGAGACCTTCGGCGTGTCTTCGGGGCAGTTCAGGATGCGGCGAGATTCAGGAATGCCTTGCGGCCTCGCATGTTCTCGATGCGCGACAGTAGTGTACGGAAATCGCCGTCGTTGTCCACCGGATTGAAATGCGCGGTATCGACGATCAGCACCGGGGCTTCGTCGTAGCGATGAAACAGTTCGCCGTAGGCGTCAGTCAGCCTTTGCAGATACTGTTCGTCGATGCTGGTTTCGCCAGGCAGTGCTCGCCGCGCAATGCGCTCGCGCAACAGCGACGGCGTGGCTTGCAGCATGATCACCAGATCGACGCGCTGCTGCGGCGCCTGCAGGTGCGCGGCCAGCGCGTCGTAGAGCGCCAGCTCGTCGGCCTCGAGCGTCAGCGACGCATAGAGTCGGTCGCGGGCATGCAGGAAATTGGCGATCATGCGCTGGCCGGCCAGCATCGCCGCGTGCCATTGCTGCAGCTGCGTGGCGCGCTGGTGCAGGCAGGCCAGCTGCATCGGCAACGCATAGCGTTGCGGATCGCGATAGAAACGTTCGAGAAATGGATTGTGGCGGGCGCCGTCGGGGAGTTCGCCAGCGCGCAGATGCTGCGCCAGGCGTTGGGCCAGCGCCGCCTTGCCGGACCCGATCGGGCCTTCCACGACGATGCGGCGCAGGTGATCGAGCATGGCTCAGATGGGCCGCGTGCTCACGCCGGCGTGCCGCCTTCCTGCAGGCGTGTGCATTTGCATGAGGAAATCTTCTCGATACGCTGATTCTGCACGCCGGCGAGATAATCGGCGGCGCGGCCTGCGCCGGGAATCTCGATAGCCGGGGAAAGCTCCAGCAGTGGCACCAGCACGAACGCGCGCTCGGTCATGCGCGGATGCGGCACGGTCAGAATCTCGGTGTTGATCGACGCGTCGCCATACAGCAGCAGGTCCAGGTCCAGCGTGCGCGGCGCGTTGCGAAACGGCCGCTCGCGTCCGAACTGGTCTTCGATGTGATGGCAGATGCGTAGCAGTTGCGGCGCCGAAAACGTCGTCTGCAGCTTGACCACCGCATTGAAGTAGTCGTCGCCCGTGGCGTCCACTGGCGCCGTGCGATAGAACGAAGATTTGGCGAGCACCGTGATGCCGGCATGCTGTGCCAGGCATACGATCGCGTCTTTCAAGGCTTGGCGCCCATCACCCAGATTGGCGCCGATGCCGATGAAGGCTAGCGTCATGTTATTCCTCCGGCTTGGCGCGGCGCGGTCCTGGCTGCGGCTGACCCTCTGCCGCTGATTCCGCCGAACCCGCCTCGCTGCGGGAAGACACTGTATCCGATTTCCGCGGACCGCGTCGGCGACGGCGCTTGCGTGCCGGCGCATCCCCTTCGTGGGTCTCGGCATCTTCCTGGCTGCCGCTGTCGGGGTCGCCCGCCGCCTTGCTGCCGCTCTTGCCACCACCCTTGCCGCGCGGCCCGCGGGCCGCTTCGATCAGCGCTTCGCGCTGGTCCGGCGGACAGTTCTGGAAGTCGGTCCACCACTGGCCCAGTTCGGCCGGCTGCTCGCCGGCTTCGCAGCGCAGTTGCAGGAAATCGTAGCCGGCGCGGAAGCGCGGCGATTCCAGCAGCCGGAACGGCATGCGGCCGACACGCTTTTCGAAACGCGGCTGCATGCCCCAGATGTCGCGCATATCGGTGACGAAGCGGCGCTGGATTGCCAGCTGGCCGGTCTGTCTTTCCAGCACGATGTCCATCGCCGTGTTCAGCGCGGCAATCGGGTGCTCGCCGGCCTCGCGCAGCTTCGTCCAGTGCTGCAGCACGTGGTGCCACAGCAGCGAGGCGAACAGGAAGCCCGGCGACACCGGCTTGCCGGCCTGCACGCGGCGGTCGGTGTTGTCCAGCGCCAGTTGCACGAAGCGCTGGCCCATGGGCTGTTCGATGGCCACGTCGAGCAGCGGCAGCAGGCCCTTGTGCAGCCCGGCCTTGCGCAGTTCCTGCAGCGACGCCCAGGCGTGGCCCGACATCAGCAGCTTGAGCATTTCGTCGAACAGCCGCGCGCTCGGCACGTTATGGATCAGCGGCGCCAGTTCGTGAATCGGTTCGCGGGTCTGCTCGTCGATGCCGAAGCCGGTTTTGGCGGCAAAGCGCACCACGCGCAGCATGCGCACCGGATCTTCGCGATAGCGCGTGACCGGATCGCCGATCATGCGCAGCGTGCGAGCCCGGATGTCCTCCATGCCGTGATGGTAGTCATGCACGGTTTGCGCGGCCGGATCGTAGTACATCGCGTTGATCGTGAAATCGCGGCGCTCTGCGTCCTCGGCTTGCGATCCCCAGACGTTGTCGCGCAGCACGCGGCCGCTGGCGTCGATCGCATGGGTCTTGCTGTCGAGTTCGGCGCGTTTCAGGCGACGGCCTTCGGGCAGCGTTTCGCTGGCGATGGCGTCCACCAGCGCACGGAACGTCGAGACTTCGATGATTTCCTGCTCGCGGCCACCGTAGAACGTGACGTGCACGATCTGAAAGCGACGGCCGATGATGCGCGAGCGGCGGAACAACGCCTGCACCTGTTCTGGCGTGGCGTTGGTGGCCACGTCGAAATCCTTGGGCTTGATGCCAAGCAGCAGGTCGCGCACCGCGCCGCCGACGATGAACGCCTGATAGCCGGCCTGTTGCAGCGTGGAAGTGACCTTGACCGCGTTGCGGGAAATCAGGCTCGGGTCGATCCGGTGTTCGTCCACGGCGACGATGCGCGGCATGTGGGCGCGGCCGGCGCGGCGTTGCTTGGGCCCGGGCTTGCCCAGCAGCCGATTGATGAGCTTCTTGATCACGTCAGAACAGGTCCATGATGCGCCAGCCGGCCGCGGCCGCATGGTTGCGCAGGCGGTCGTCGGGATTGGCGGCGATTGGCTCGCTGACCTTTTCCAGCAGCGGCAGGTCGTTGGCCGAGTCGCTGTAGAACGTGGTGCTGCCGAAGTCGTCCCACTTCGCACCCATGCTCTTGAGCCAGCTGTCCACGCGCGTGATCTTGCCTTCGCGGAAGCTCGGCACGCCGGCCACTTCGCCGGTGAACGCGCTTTCGGGCTTGCCGTCGATGGTTTCCGGCTCGGTGGCGATCAGATGCTTGATGCCGAAGGCCTGGGCGATCGGCGACGTCACGAAGCTGTTGGTGGCGGTCACCACGGCGCACAGGTCGCCTGCTTCGAGGTGCTTGTACACCAGCGCGCGGGCCTGTGGCGTGATTACGGGTTCGATCACTTCATGCATGAAGCGCACGCGCCATTGGTCCAGCCGGTCGCGCGGATTGGCCGCCAGCGGGGCCAGCGCGAAGCGCAGGAACGCCTGGATATCGAGCGTGCCGGCCTTGTATTGGGTATAGAACTCGTCGTTTTTGCGACGGTACGATTCCTCGTCGACGACGCCAAGGCGGACCAGGAAGCGGCCCCATTCGTGGTCGCTATCGGTCGGGATCAGGGTGTGGTCGAGGTCAAACAGTGCCAGATTCATGGGGCGCGATTTTACATTAAGGTGCCGGGGGCGGTCGTGGGCGCCCGGCGTGAGCGGAGCGGCATGCATGCCAGCTCCCGGTTGCGGTGCCGCGCTACTCGCGGAATTCGGCAAACATTTCGCGCAGCAGCGGCAGCGTCACGGCCCGTTTGCGCTCGAGCGAGTACATGTCCAGTGCATCGAGCAAGGCCATTAGGCTCGGCATGTCGCGGTAGTGGCGCGTCACCAGCCAGTGTGGAATTTCGGGCGACAGCTGCAGGCCGCGTTCGCGGGCGGCCTGCAGCAGTGCCGCCATCTTGTCTTCGTCGGATAACGATTCAAGCTGGTAGACCAGGCCCCAGCCGAGCCGGGTGCGCAGGTCTTCACGCACCGGCATGGCGCGCGGAGCGAGCCCGCCGGCCACCACGATGGCGCATCGCACGTGCGCGCGCACCTCGTTATACAGCGAGAACACCGCGATCTGACGCGCTTCGTCCAGCAGTTCGACATCGTCGACGGTATAGACCTGGCACGACGGGTCGAAGATGAAATCGGACAGCGCATGGTGCGGGCTCAGATAGCGGCAGTTCAGTCCCAGGTGCAGCGCAGCGTCGCACACCGCGTGCAACAGGTGCGTGCGCCCCGAGCCGACTTCGCCCCACAGGTAGATCAACCGGTCGTTGGCCTGCTCGCGCGCCAGCGCCACGGGCAGTTCGCGCAGCCGCTGCACGGGCTCGCGGTTGGCGGCCACGAAGAAGTTCTCGAACGTGGATGGCGGCGGGCTGCCCAGTTCGAGCGACAGCTGCTTCTGACTTTGACGCGATGACATGACGAATCCGTTACTTGCGCGAAACGTGCCTGCTGAAGACGCACCCGATCTGGTGACGATACAAGTCGCTGGCCAGGTAAACGCGTCGCAGCTGACGCGCGCCGACCAGCAGCACCGCACAAGTCGGCAATGCCAGCAGCACGCCGAAAAAGCCGAACAGCTGCCCGAACGCGAGCAGCGCAAAGATCACAACCAGCGGATGCAGGCCAATACGCTCGCCCACCAGGCGCGGCGTCAGGTAGAAGCTTTCCACAAATTGGCCGATGCCATATACCACCGCCACCGCGCCAAGCCCGTACCAGTTACCAAACTGCAACAGCGCCGCCACCACGGCCAGCGCCAGGATCAGGGCGATCAGCGCGATGGCCACGGCTATCCATAACAGGATGCATTTGGAGTCTTGCGAAAGCAGCGGAGCGGTCATCGGAGGGGCCGGCGGGTCACGGGTTGGCAGTGGGGCAGATGGATTCGTCCGCCGATCACTGGTCGCCGGGAGCCTGTATCCGTTAAAATCGCGATTTTACTGGAGTCGCGTCCGCTCTCCGCGCCCGATTGGCCTCACCGCCCCGGGAAGCGTTGTTCAAATGCGCCGATTTCCACACTTCACCTCCTCAAAGACAAGCAGGTTCTCATGAGCGCATCCCCGACCGCCGGCCAGGCAGGCCTTTCCTACCGCGATGCCGGTGTTGACATCGATGCCGGCGACGCACTGGTCGACCGCATCAAGCCGTTTGCCAAGCGCACCATGCGCGAAGGCGTGATGGCCGGCATCGGCGGGTTCGGCGCCTTGTTCGAACTTTCCAAGAAGTTCCAGGAGCCGGTGCTGGTCTCTGGCACCGACGGCGTGGGCACCAAGCTGAAGCTGGCCTTCCAGCTGAACCGCCACGACACCGTGGGCCAGGATCTGGTCGCCATGAGCGTGAACGACATTCTGGTGCAGGGTGCCGAGCCGCTGTTCTTCCTCGACTACTTCGCCTGCGGCAAGCTCGACGTGGACACCGCCGCCACCGTGATCCAGGGCATCGCCCATGGTTGCGAGTTGGCCGGCTGCGCGCTGATCGGCGGCGAAACCGCCGAAATGCCGAGCATGTACCCCGATGGCGAATACGATCTGGCCGGCTTTGCGGTCGGCGCGGTGGAAAAGAAGAAGATCATCGACGGCACTACGATCCAGCCGGGCGACGTGGTGCTGGGCTTGGCCTCGTCGGGCGCGCACTCCAATGGTTACTCGCTGGTGCGCAAGATCATCGACGTGGCCAAGCCGGACCTGAACGCCGATTTCCACGGCCAGCGCCTGCAGGACGCCATCATGGCGCCGACCCGCATCTACGTGAAGCCGCTGCTGTCGCTGATCGAAACGCTTCCGGTCAAGGGCATGGCGCACATTACCGGCGGCGGCCTGACCGAGAACGTGCCGCGCGTGCTGGGCGACACCCTCACGGCCGTGATCCAGAAGGACGCCTGGACGCTGCCGCCGCTGTTCCAGTGGCTCCAGTCGCAGGGCCGCGTGGCCGACGCCGAAATGCATCGCGTATTCAACTGCGGCATCGGCATGGTCGTGATCGTGGCGAAGGAAGACGCCGAACGCGCGATCCGTCACCTGCAGGCCGCCGGTGAAGCCGTGTGGCAAATCGGTGAGATCCAGCAACGTCAGGAAGGCCAGGCGCAGACCGTGGTGATTTGAGCGCCATCGCCTAACTGCCGCAAGCAAAAGCCCGATCGTCGAGATCGGGCTTTTTGTTTTTGCGAGCGGCGGATTTGCGCCGTTACGGCTGGCTGCCGAGCCGGCTCAGCGCGTCGCCGGTCACGCGGCAGATCCGCCAGTCCGGCATGACGTCGGCGCCCATCGCGCGATAGAAGTCGATCGACGGCTGGTTCCAGTCGAGCACCGACCACTCGAAGCGGCCGCAGCCGCGTTCCACTGCAATCGCAGCCAGATGCTGCAGCAGCGCCTTGCCCAGGCCGTGACCGCGCCAGGCCGGCTCGACGAACAGGTCTTCGAGATACAGGCCCGGTTTGGCCAGGAACGTCGAAAAATTGTGGAAGAACAGCGCGAAGCCGACGGCATGCCTGGCGCCATCCTGTTCGACTTCCACGATCACGGCCTCGGCATGCGGCGTGGCGCCAAACAGCGCGTCGCGGATCTTCTGCGGCGTGGCTTCCACCAGGTGCGTGAGTTTTTCGTATTCGGCCAGATCCGAGATCAGGCGAAACAGCGTGGCGCTGTCGTCGGGCGTGGCGGGGCGGATCGAGAAGGCAGTCATCGCGGTGTGCATCGGAAAATGTGAGCGACGATTATCGTTCACATGTCGTGCGATCACCAGCCCGCGGCGCGGGCCACCTGCGCCACGTAGTCGGGCGCCAGGCAATCGACGGCGATGCGTTCCGGCGTGCTGCGCAGCCATGTCAGCTGGCGCTTGCAGAGCTGGCGCGTGGCCGCCACGCCGCGCTCGCGCATGTCGACGACGTTGCAGGCGCCGTCAAGGAATTCCCAGACCTGGCGGTAGCCAACACAGCGCATCGACGGCAGCCCAAGGTGCAGGTCGCCGCGCGCGCGCAGTGCCTGGACTTCCTCGATCAGGCCGCCGTTGAGCATCGCGTCGAAACGTTCGGCAATGCGGGCATGCAGCACGGCGCGATCGGAGGGCTCCAGCGCGATCACGCGAAAGCGCGCGTCGGCGGCGCCCGTAAACGTGCGCGAATCCGCCTGCCGGGCCAGCAGCGTCGACATCGGCTGCCCGCTGAGGCGATGGATTTCCAGCGCGCGCTGAATGCGCTGGGCGTCGTTGGGCGCCAGGCGCGCGGCCGTGACGGGATCGACTTCGGCCAGCATCGCGTGCAGGGTCGGCCAGCCGCGCTCGGCGGCCAGCGCATCGAGTTCGGCCCGCACCGACGCATTGGCTTGCGGCAAATCGTTCAGGCCCTGCGTCAGCGCCTTGTAATAGAGCATTGTGCCGCCGACGATCAGCGGCGTGCATTGCCGCGCGCGGATCTCGTCGATCAGTCGCTCGGCATCGGCCACGAACTGCGCGGCGGAGTAACTCTCGGCCGGATCGATGATGTCGATCAGGTGATGCGGCACGCTGGCCAGTTCGGCGCGCGTCGGCTTGGCCGTGCCGATATCCATGTCGCGATAGACCAGCGCGGAGTCCAGGCTGATGATCTCCACCGGTTTGCGCGCGGCCAGCTCCAGCGCGGCAGCGGTCTTGCCGGAGGCCGTGGGGCCGAGCAGGCAGACGACGGGCGGGAAGGCGGGGGTTTGCGGCGACATCGTCGGAGCAGTGCGCAGCGCGCTTATTGGCCGCGCAGGAACAGGCGATCGAGTTCGGTCACCGTCAGCTGGACCCAAGTCGGGCGTCCATGGTTGCATTGGTCGGCGCGTTCGGTCTGTTCCATCTGGCGCAGCAGCGCATTCATTTCTTCGAGCGTGAGCTTGCGATTGGCGCGCACCGCGCTGTGACAGGCCAGCGTGGCGAGCAGTTCGTTCTGGCGCTCGGCCAGCACGCGCGAGCCGCCAAAAGACTGCAGGTCGCGCAGCACGTCGCGCGCCAGCGCTTCGGCATCGGCCTGCTTGAGCAGCGCCGGAATGGCGCGTACCGCGAGCGTGGTTGGGGACACCGGGGCGATGTCGAAACCCAGCAACTGCAGCGTTTCCTGATGTTCCTCGGCCGCACCGACTTCCACCGGGCTGGCCGGCAGTGTGACCGGAATCAGCAGCGGCTGCACGGCGAGTTCGCGCGCGTCCAGACCGGCCTTGATCTGCTCGTACAGAATGCGCTCGTGCGCGGCGTGCATGTCGACCAGTACGAGTCCGCGCGCGTTTTGCGCCAGCACGTAGATGCCGTGCAACTGGGCGATCGCGTAGCCAAGCGGATGGTCGTCATCGCTCGCCTCTTCGCTTGCGTCGGGCAGCGCGGAGACGCGCGCCGGCAAGCGGTCGAGCAGGCTGGGCGGTTCGTCGGCACGCGCGGCCGCCGCGTCGGCCAGCCACGCCGGCGGTTGCGACGATGGCTGCCAGGTGCGTGGCGCATTCGACGACGGGCCGCCCGTGGCGTCGCGCACCATGCCAAGGTAAGCCTGGCGCGGCTGGGCGATGCCAAGTTCGGACTGGCGTCCGGCGGAATAGTTGATCCATTGCGGCGCGGCATTGGCGACGCCGGACGACGCACTGGCTCCAGGCCGCGGCGCGATGCCCGCGCCGTCGCCGGTATCTGAATGCAGGCTGTCGCCTTGCTCGCCGGCCTGCCGCGCCAGGCATCGCTGCACCGCGTGGTAGACGAACTGATGCACGGCGCGCGACTCGCGGAAGCGCACTTCGATCTTCGACGGATGGACGTTCACATCGACCAGCTCGGGCGGCAGGTCCAGGCACAGCACGTAGGATGGGAAACGATCGCCGTGCAGCACGTCCTGGTAGGCGCTGCGCACCGCATGGGTGAGCAGTTTGTCGCGCACGAAGCGGCCATTGACGAAGAAATACTGCTGGTCCGGACGACCGCGCGACGCGGTGGGCAGTCCGGCAAAGCCGTACAGGTGCAGCGCGTCGGCCTGCTCGTCCAGCGCCAGTCGCGCGCGCGCGAAGTCGCTGCCCAGCACTTGCGCCGTGCGCGCCGACACATCGCCGGCATTCCAGTGTTCCAGCGGCTTGCCGTTATGGTGAACGGAGATCGTCACGTCGGGCCGCGCCAGCGCCACGCGGCGGATCATTTCGAGGCAGTGGCCCAGTTCGGTCTGCTCGGACTTCAGGAATTTTCGGCGGGCCGGCGTGTTGAAGTACAGGTGCTGCACGTCGATCATCGTGCCCACGCCGCCCGACGCCGGCTGCAGGTGTCCGGTATCCGCGCTGATCTGCGTCGCGTGAGGCGCATCGGCGGTGCGGCTGGTCAGGACGAGGTGCGACACCGATGCAATCGACGCCAACGCCTCGCCGCGAAATCCGAGCGTCAGCACCGACTCGAGTTCGTCCAGCGACGCGATCTTGCTAGTGGCGTGGCGCATCAGTGCGACGGGCAGCTCGTCGGCGGGGATGCCGCAGCCGTTATCGGTGACGACAATACGTCGCACGCCACCTTCTTCAAGACGCACGCCGAGTTGCGTGGTCCCCGCATCGAGCGCATTTTCGAGCAGTTCCTTCACGACCGACGCCGGCCGTTCCACCACTTCGCCAGCGGCAATCTGGCTGATCAGTTGGTCGGGCAGAGGGCGGATTGGGCGCCCGGGCTGGGCGGTGCGGAGGCTGGCAGGTTTGGCGTCGGCAGGCATGCGGCGATTATACGTGCGGCCAGACACGTTTCCGTCACAAGGATTGCAGGAACGTAACGAGTTTCCACGAATGGCTCTTGTATGATGTGGACCTTCATCACGTGGGGACAATCTTGGATACCGCTTTGCAGCTTATCGACATGGTTCTGCATGTCGACAAATTCCTGGGTCAGTTCGTCCTGGACTACGGCGTCTGGGTCTACGGCATCCTGTTTGCGATCGTTTTCGCCGAAACCGGCCTGGTAGTGGTGCCATTCCTGCCCGGCGATTCGCTGTTGTTCATTGCGGGCGCCATGTGCGCGACAGGCGCGATGAACGAATGGGTGCTGTGTGGCCTGCTGTTCGCGGCCGCGGTGACCGGCAACACGGTGAATTACTTCGTCGGAAGTTGGGTGGGCCCCAAGGTGTTTGAACAGCATTGGCGTTTTCTGGATCAGAACGCACTGCGCAAAACCCATGACTTCTATGAGCGTCACGGCGGCAAGACGCTGGTGATGGCGCGTTTTGTCCCGATCGTGCGGACGTTTGCGCCCTTTGTGGCGGGCGTCTCGCAGATGACGTTTGCGCGCTTCCAGATGTTCAACGTGATCGGCGCCGCTGCGTGGGTGTTCGGACTGGTGTTCGCGGGCTATTTCTTCGGCAACCTGCCGTTCATCAAGCAGTACCTGAACCTGATCGTGCTAGCCGGGATCGGCGCGGCCGTGGTGCCGCTGGTGCTGGGCGGGCTGTGGAAACTGGTGCGCGGCAAAAGCCGCACGCCGCGCGCGCCGGCGGACCGCTGAGCGGCCCATTTGCGGTCGCGCGCGAAGGCGCGTGAATGCGGTGAAAGCGCCTGAGAAAGGCGGTGAGAAGGCCGACGTTCCGATGAACGTCGGCGGCTTCAGCCGGGACTGCGGCTCATCATCCGCAGGGCTGGCATCCGGTCGCGGATCTGCGTAGTGTCCGCGGCATCGGGACGCGCCTGGACGTAGGCCTCCAGGTCTTCCAGCGCGGGGCGGAAACATTCCAGATTGGCGTAGGCCAGCCCACGATCACGCACTTCCTCGATGGAATCGGGCAGCAGGATCACGAGCCGGTTCTGCACCGCGAGCAGCCGCTGCCAGCGCGATTCCTGCAGGTAGATCGCCTTCAGGTTGCGCAACATGCGCGCAATGATTTCGCGATGGCTGGCCACATGCAGGAACAGGCCCAGCGGCACCTCGTTGGAATCGGTCACGCCCTCCCGTTCCAGGTAGGGGTCGAGGATCTCCTGCAACTGCTCCCGCGACAAGGTTTCTCCGGTCAGCGGATCGAGCACGACCTCACCGGCCGGGATCGTCATGCGCACCAGAAAATGGCTCGGGAACGATACGCCCTTGAGGGGCAGGCCGATCTGCTGGCCCAGTTCCATATACAGCACAGCGAGCGAGATCGGAATGCCGCGGCGCTGCTTGAGCACCACGTTCAAATACGAATTGTCCGGATCGTAATAGTCGTTGGCGTTGGGTCCGAAGCCAAGGTCGCGGTAGAAGAAATGGTTGAGCAGGCGCAGGCGCTGGATGGCCGGCGTGCCTTCGGCGATGCGCCGCTTGAGGCGGACGGCCAGCACATCCATGGCGGCCAGTTCCGCTTGCAAGTCGAGATCGGGAAAGGCGTCCTGGGCGATTGCGAGCGCGGTTTCCGTCAGCGGAATGGCTTCGTCGTCGGCCACGAGGCTGGCAAAGTAATCCAGGACTTTCGTGGAGGTCATGGGGGCGATGTTCCTGACTAGCCGGCGCGGCGCCGGAAGGCCGCATAGCGCAGGCCCATGAGCCACAGTGTACCGAAGTAGACCGCCGCCGCAAGTACCAGGCATGCCGCCATCAAGGCGATCCGCAGGCCCGGCGTGGCGCCCATGGCGACCCAGTCGAAATTGCGCGCCAGCCAGAGCAGCATGCCGGACAGAATCAGCACTGCCGCCACCAGCCGGAGCAGGAACAGCGTCCAGCCCGGCGCCGGCTGATAGAAGCCGCGGCGGCGCAGGCCGAAGAACAGCAGCAGCGCATTAACCGTTGCGCCGAAGCTGATCGACAGCGCTAGGCCGGCATGACCCAGCATCGGCACGAAGACGAAGTTCGACGCCTGCGTGATGGCCAGCACGAGCAGCGCGATCTTGACCGGCGTACGGATATCCTGGCGCGCGTAGAAACCCGGCGTCAGGATCTTGATGAGGATGAGCCCGAGCAGCCCGACACCGTAGGAAACCAGCGCCTGGCGGGTCATCTCGACGGCGTGTGCATCGAACTTGCCGTAATTGAACAGCACCGAGGTCAGCGGCGTGCCGAATACGAACAGCCCCACGGCGCAGGGCACGGCCAGCAGGAACGTCAGCCGCAGGCCCCAGTCGAGCAGTCCCGAGTATTCCTCTCGATCGTCGTTGGCGCTGGCGCGCGACAGGCTTGGCAACAGGATGGTGCCCAGCGCCACGCCCAGCAGCGCGGTGGGGAATTCCATCAGGCGATCCGCGTAGGTCAGGTACGACACGCTGCCGGCCGCCAGGCGCGACGCGATATTGGTATTGATGATGAGGCTGATCTGCGCGACCGACACAGCCAGCAGCGCCGGCGCCATCTGGCGGATCACGCGCCGCACGCCGGGATTCGCCCACGCTTGGCGCAGGTTGAACGAAATGCGCGGCAGCACGCCAAGCCTGCGCATGGCGGGGACCTGGATCGCCAGTTGCAGCACGCCGCCGGCGAGCACGCCCCAGGCCTGGGCGTAGATCGGCTGGCTCATATGCGGGCCGACGAACAGCGCCGCGACGATCAGGCAAACGTTCAGCAGCACCGGCGTAAATGCGGGCACCGCGAAATTGCGCCAAGTGTTCAGGATGCCCGAGGCCAGCGCGACCATCGAGATCAAGCCGATATACGGGAACATCACGCGCGTCATGAACACCGCGGCGTTGTAGGTTTCGGCGTCGCCGCGAAAGCCGGTGGCCACGACGGTCATCACGATCGGCGCCCCGATCACGCCCAGCAGCGAGACCGCCGCGAGCACCCACGCCATGATCGTGGCCACTGCATCGATCAACTGGTGGGTTTCCGCTTCGCCGCGCTTGCCGTGGTATTCGTTGAGAATCGGTACGAACGCCTGAGAAAACGCGCCTTCGCCGAACACGCGGCGCAGCAGGTTGGGAATGCGGAACGCCACATTGAAGGCGTCTGTCATGTCCGACGCGCCGAACGCGCGGGCGATCAGGATTTCACGCATCAGCCCGGTGATGCGTGAAAGCATCGTCAGACTGCTGATGGTGGCAAGCGCTTTGAGCAGGTTCAAGATGAGAAATCGGGGGAAGCGTCGGAAGCCGGAGTGGCCTGCACGGTTGACGAACGCCATTCAGACGCCCGCCGGATCATAAAGTTGCCGCTGCGCCACGCCCGGTGCGGCCACGCGTCGCAAGATGTGGCGCGTATTATACGGATCGGCTGGCGTCCGACGACCGTGGTGCGGGGTATACGAATCGGCCTTGCCTGCGGCGTCGGCATGTGTGTATAATCGCCGATTCGCAAGGACAGTCGCGTCCAGGATTCGTTTGTCGAAACATCCCGGGTCGCAAGATGTGACTTAATTGTTGCGTCCCAAATTATTTGCGTCGCCCCGGGCGCGCACTCTGAATTCAGGAAGAGATACATGGCAAATTCCGCACAAGCTCGCAAGCGCGCGCGCCAAGCCGTCGCCGCGAACGCCCACAACTCCAGCCTGCGCTCGCGCCTGCGCACCGCCGTCAAGGCTGTCCGCAAGGCCATCGACGCCGGTGACAAGGCCGCTGCCGCTGAAATCTTCAAGCAGTCGCAAACCGTGATCGACAGCATTGCCGACAAGAAGATCGTGCACAAGAACAAGGCTGCACGTCACAAGTCGCGCCTGTCGGCTGCCATCAAGGCCATGGCTGCCTGATAGTTGCAGTTGCCGCGGCCACTCCGGTGGCCCTGCACTAAAAAGCTCGTCTTCGGACGGGCTTTTTTGTTTCTGGCTGGTTCCTGGCGCGCGCGGTGGATCGGGGCGAGCGCGGTATTTGACGATTGCCGCGGCCGTGTCGGTGGACATGGTGTCCTTCCGTCGCCTGCGATCCGGCTGATCGCTGCGCTCGGGCGATAAAAAACCCGGCGCCACGGCCGGGTCTGCATTGGTTGCCAGCTGGGGCGGCTGGAAAGCCGGCTCCGCAGGCGGCGGGCGGCAGATGCTCACTCGCCCAGCGAGCAGGCTTCCACCACTTGCAGGTCGTTGTCGCGCGCAAAGTTCAGCACGAAATCGAGCGCTTTCGGCTCGATTTCGCGCAGCCGCGTATCGACCACCACGTTCTTGACGCCCGCGACGATCACCGGCCGTACATACGGCGAATAGGTCAGTCGGGGATCCCCAGTGTCGCCAGCAGGGCGGAATTGCGCCATCACGCCACACAACCGTTCAGCCCAGTCGCTTGGGCGGAAGGTCTTGCCTTCCTTGGTAACGCCTTGGATGAAGTATTCGCGAACTTGGGGGGTGGTCATGGGACTGCGGGGATCTGCTTGGTGACTCGACGGTAAACCCGCCTTGAACGGGCGCCCGTTTGACGCATCCGTTGAGCGATTGGTTCGCGTGCATCCGGAATTTGCAGCGGGGCGATGGTCTCGGCGGGGGCACTTTTGATGCCGGCGGCGGGCGGTCGGCAAGGGTATGCCGGGCCCCGCGTGAATCAGCCAGTATTATATCTTATATAAGACTTGCGCATAGGAGGAAATCCTGTCGGGAACCTGTCAGCCGGGCGCGCGCGGCGCCTGTCCGGGTTAACGGAGCGGGCTCGCCAAAGCTGGAATAATCCCTTATGATTCTTGCAATTACATTGCGTAAGCGACGCGCAAGGCGGCTCCGCGACACGCTCTGGTCCCAGGCGATTGCCGTTCCCGGCGCGCCGGCCACGAGTCCCCAGCGAGCCGCCTTCTTTGTTTTATGAGCCCATCCCCGATCAAGCATTACCTCCAGTTCAGCGACCTCGGTGCCGAGGAATATGAGTACCTGCTGGACCGCGCGAGGATTCTGAAGGCGAAGTTCAAGAACTACGAAACCTGGCATCCGCTGCACGATCGCACGCTGGCCATGATCTTCGAGAAGAATTCCACGCGTACCCGCCTGTCGTTCGAAGCGGGCATCCACCAGTTGGGCGGCCATGCGGTGTTCCTGAATACGCGCGATTCGCAACTGGGTCGTGGCGAGCCGATCGAGGATGCGGCGCAGGTGATTTCGCGCATGGTCGACATCATCATGATCCGCACGTTCGGGCAGGAGATCATCGACCGCTTTGCCGCGCACTCGCGCGTACCGGTGATCAACGGCCTGACCAACGAATACCACCCCTGCCAGGTGCTGGCCGATATCTTTACGTACATCGAGCAGCGCGGCAGCATCGCCGGCAAGACCGTGGCGTGGATTGGCGACGCCAACAATATGGCGTACACGTGGATCCAGGCTGCCGAACGGCTGGACTTCACGTTCCATTTCTCCGCGCCGCCGGGATATCAGCTCGACCCTGCCATGGTGCCGGCCAGCGCCGCGTCGCGCGTGAAGGTGTTTGCCGATCCGCTCGAGGCTTGCGCCGGCGCGCACCTGGTGACCACCGACGTGTGGACCAGCATGGGTTTCGAAGCCGAGAACGAAGCCCGCAAGCGCGCCTTCAAGGACTGGATGGTTACCACGCCGATGATGGACCGCGCCAGCGCCGACGCGCTGTTCATGCATTGCCTGCCCGCCCACCGCGGCGAGGAAGTGGAGGCCGCGGTGATCGATGGCCCGCGCAGCGTCGTGTGGGAAGAGGCCGAGAACCGCCTGCACGTCCAGAAGGCGCTGATGGAATACCTGCTCTGCGGCCGCTATTGAGGCGGTGCCAGCATCAATGGAAGGGGGCCGCGCAGGCTCCCTTTTTTACGTCTTACGAAACCTGAACCGATCGATTCGAGGAGATTGAAATGAGCCAGTTCGACAATGTGTCCGTCGTCAAGAAGGCCAACCTGTACTTTGATGGCAAGTGCGTGAGCCACACCGTGCTGTTTGCCGACGGCACCCGCAAGACGCTGGGCGTGATCTTTCCGTCATCGCTGACCTTCAACACCGGCGCGCCCGAGATCATGGAAGTCAACGCGGGCAGCTGCCGCGTGCGTCTGGCCGGTTCGGAAGAATGGAAGACCTACGGCGCTGGCCAGCAGTTCGACGTACCGGGCAACAGCAGCTTCGACATCGAGGTGACCGACACGCTCGACTACGTCTGCCATTTCGCCTGATTTTCGCGCCGCTTGCGCCGGAACTCAGAGAATGACGGGTTCCGGCTCGATCCGCACACCGAAACGCCCCTGCACCGCATCGGCGATGCGGTGGGCAAGATTCAGCAGCGCGGCCCCGCTGCCGCCGCCACGGTGCACCAGCACCAGCGCCTGCTTGTCATAGACGCCCACCGGACCGTCGTCGAATCCCTTGAATCCGCACTGGTCGATCAGCCAGCCCGCCGCGAGCTTGTAACTGCCGTCGGGCTGCGCATAGCTCACCAGCGCCGGATACTCGTCGAGCAAGGCGTTGCGCTTGACCGCATCGACGACCGGATTCTTGAAGAACGATCCGGCGTTGCCGATCTGGCTGGGATCGGGCAGTTTGCGCGAGCGGATGGCGATCACGGCATCCCGTACCTGCGCGGCGCTAGGCGATCCATGGGCCGCGAGTTCGCGCGCCAGTTCACCGTAGTTGAGCACCGGGCGCCACGCCTTGGGCAGACGCAGGGTCACCGCGGTAATGATGTAGCGGTCCTTGCCTTCGTGCTTGAACAGGCTGTCCCGATATCCAAAAGCGCACGCGTCCAGATCGAGTGTGACAAACTCGCCCGACTGACGATCGAACGCGCGCAGGCGCTCAAAGCGCTCGCGCAGTTCCACGCCATAGGCGCCGATGTTCTGAATCGGGGCCGCGCCGGCCGTGCCTGGGATCAGCGCCAGGTTTTCCAGCCCCGGCATGCCATCGGCAACGGTGCGGCCGACCAGCGCGTGCCAGTTTTCGCCCGCGCCGGCCGTGACGAGCCACGCTTCGTCGTCCTGCGTGACGTCATAGCCGGGGATTTCCATCAGCAACACGCAGGCATCGAGGTCGCCGGTCAATACCACGTTGCTGCCGCCGCCCAGCACCACCACGGGCATGCCGGCGATGCGAGCGTCGCGCAGGGCGTCCACCAGATCTGATTCACTGCGGATGTGGGCTGCCAGACGCGCTTGGGCATCGAACCCGAATGTATTGTGGGTGCGCAGGGGATAAAATTCGTGGAAATCTGCCATGCAAGGACGGGAGGAGAACCCCGGACCGGGGCAGCCCCCGATTATACGTAACCGATCCGGATCGCCGCCGCTTGCCGGCTGCGCCATCGCAACACCAGGAGAATCGATATGCCGTCGTTTGACGTAGTTTGCGAAGCCAACATGGTCGAAGTGAAGAACGCCGTGGAACAGGCCAATAAGGAAATTTCCACGCGGTTCGACTTCAAGGGTTCCGACGCCCGTGTCGAGCAAAAGGAAGGCGAACTGACCGCGTTCGCCGATGACGACTTCAAACTCGGCCAGGTCAAGGATGTCATGATCAACAAGATGGCCAAGCGCAATGTCGATGTGCGCTTCCTGGACTACGGCAAGGTCGAGAAGATCAGCGGCGACAAGGTCAAGCAGGTCATCACGATCAAGAAGGGCGTGACCGGAGATTTGTCCAAGAAGATCGTACGCATGATCAAGGACAGCAAGATCAAGGTTCAGGCCAGCATCCAGGGCGATGCGGTGCGCGTGACGGGCACCAAGCGCGACGATCTGCAGTCGGTGATTGCGTTGCTGCGCAAGGACGTTGCCGAAGCGCCGCTCGATTTCAACAACTTCCGCGATTGATCGCGCGGCGCGCTGCGCCGCCGCGTCTCACTGCGCCTGTCGCGGCTGCGGCAGGCCGCCGATCTTTGCGCCGGGCTTGATGCCCTTCTGCGCGAACCATCCCTTGTTCATCTCCAGCGCATAACGGACCGCTGCGCGCGGGCAGTGGTTGTCCTCCGTTTGCGGCGCCATGTCCTCGATATTGACGATGCTGCCGTCGTCGGCCAGAAAGGCGATCGACAGCGGAAGGTTCGTGTTCTTCATCCAGAAGCAGTGGCCGGCCTTTTCGTCGAACAGGAACAGCATGCCGGCGTTGGCGGGCATGCTCTTGCGGTACATCAGCCCGCGTTCACGCTGTTCCGGGGTCGCCGCCACTTCGGCCTGGATCGCGTACATTCCGGCAGTCAAGGGAATCACGGGCATTGCCGCCTGCGCGTGGGCCAGGCCGGTGAGCGCCGTGGCGCCGATGGCAAGCAGAGACTTGAGCACGATGTGCATGGGTTGATTCTGGTCGTTGAGAGTCCGCAGCAGGCCAAAGCATAGCGCAGCCGATCAGGTGTGTGTCGGCGGCAGCGGGTGCGCGGACATGAAAAAAGGCAGGACGTGTCGAACGTGCCTGCCTTTCACATCCACGCGGGTCGCGGCTTGCGCCGCCGCCCGCGCGCGTGCCGCCTTTACTGAGCGGCCGGTGCCGAAGCTTCCGCCTTCTTGGCGTGCTTCTTCTTGGTGGACTTCTTCTTGGTGGTCTTCGCCGGCTTCGCGGCTTCCTTGGCGGCCGGCGCTGCAGTGTCAGCAGCGGGTGCCGAAGCTTGGGCGAAGGCGCCAGTAGCGAACAGGCCAACAACCAGGGCAGCGATCAGTTTTTTCATTGCGAGTACCTCGAAGAATTTGTATCCAGTATTTGGAAGGTTTGACGCGCAGTAGACGTGTCACTCGCAAAAACGACGCGCTTGCGTTGTGCGTTGACGTCATGTCGGCCGGGATTTGTAACCATGTTTTACCTGCATCACCCGCGCCGTCTGTGCAGGTTTTGTCTTGCGCACAGGCGAAACGTTGTGTGTAAGTCCTAATGTGCGCACATCCAGTTCGCACCATTGGCCGGGCCTCAGATGCAATGCGGGCAGCGACACATCGCCGATCGATGCGCGGATCAGTCGCAGCGTTGGATAACCCGCGGCCGCGGTCATGCGACGCACCTGACGATTCTTGCCTTCGCGAATCGCGAGTTGAATCCAGGCGGTAGGAATGGCGGCGCGAAACCGGATTGGCGGATCCCGATCCCACAACCATGCAGGCGCGTCAACGATCGACACTTTCGCGGGCAGCGTCTTGAAATCGCCAAGATCCACCCCGCTGCGTAACAGCCGCAGCGCCGCCTCGTCCGGCACGCCTTCCACCTGCGCGAAATAGGTCTTGGTGAGTTTGTGTTGGGGATCGGCAATGCGCGCCTGCAACGCGCCGTCATCGGTCAGCAGCAGCAAGCCTTCGCTGTCCGCATCGAGCCGGCCCGCCGGGTACACGCCGGGCACATCGACGCAATCGGCCAGCGTCGCGCGCGTGGGGTGCGCCGAAAACTGGCTCATCATCTGGAAGGGCTTGTTGAGGGCGATCAGGGTCATGGGCGCGCATTATCTCCCAAGGCCGCGCGCGCCAGTATTCCGCGTCCGCAAGTTGGCGCGCGCCATCGCTTTATGCATAATATTGAGAATAGTCTTATGTCTTATATAAGACATGTGCGAGATACTTGGCGGTGCACGGCCTGCAGGTCCGCCGCCATGTGACGAGGCTGAAACGCCCGCTACAATGCCTCGCACAACACAATCGCGTGGCCCGGCGGCAAGCCCGGGCAGTCATCACCCCATCCGCAGTTGGAGACGATTATGTATCAGCACATCAAGGTGCCGGCAGGCGAAAAAATCACGGTCAACGCCGATTTCTCGCTGAACGTGCCCGACAACCCGATCATCCCGTACATCGAAGGCGACGGAACGGGCGTGGATATCACGCCGGTGATGCTGAAGGTGGTGGATGCAGCGGTCGCCAAGGCCTACGGCGGCAAGCGCAAGATCGCCTGGATGGAAGTCTACGCCGGGGAGAAGTCGACCCGCATCTACGGCCCGGACGTTTGGCTGCCGGACGAAACGCTCGACGTCGTCAAGGAATATGTGGTGTCGATCAAGGGTCCGCTCACCACGCCCGTCGGCGGTGGCATCCGATCGCTGAACGTGGCGCTGCGCCAGCAGCTTGACCTTTACGTCTGCCTGCGCCCGGTTCGCTATTTCAAGGGCGTGCCTTCGCCCGTGCGCGAGCCCGAAAAGACCGACATGGTGATTTTCCGCGAGAACTCCGAAGACATCTACGCGGGTATCGAATGGGAGGCCGGCAGCGAGGGCGCGCGAAAGCTGATCGCCTTCCTGCGCAACGAAATGGGTGTGACGAAGATCCGTTTCCCGGACACGTCCGGCATCGGCGTCAAGCCCGTGTCGAAGCAGGGCACGCAGCGCCTGGTGCGAAAGGCCATCCAGTACGCCATCGACAACGACAAGCCGTCCGTGACGCTGGTGCACAAGGGCAACATCATGAAATTCACGGAAGGCGGCTTCCGCGATTGGGGCTATGAACTCGCGCAGCAGGAATTCGGCGCCCAGCTGGTGGATGGCGGCCCGTGGTGCAAGTTCAAGAATCCGAAGACCGGACGCGACATCGTCGTCAAGGACGCCATCGCCGACGCTTTCCTGCAGCAGATCCTGCTGCGGCCGGCCGAATATTCGGTGATCGCCACCCTGAACCTGAACGGCGACTACATTTCGGACGCGCTTGCGGCGCAGGTCGGCGGGATCGGGATTGCGCCCGGCGCGAACATGTCGGATTCCGTGGCGATGTTCGAAGCCACCCACGGCACCGCGCCGAAGTACGCGGGCAAGGACTATGTGAATCCGGGCTCTGAAATCCTGTCCGCGGAAATGATGCTGCGTCACATGGGATGGACGGAGGCTGCGGACCTGATCATCGACGCGATGGAGAAGTCGATCCAGTCGAAGAAGGTCACGTACGATTTTGCGCGACTTCTGGAAGGTGCCACGCAGGTATCGTGCTCCGGGTTCGGGCAGGTAATGATCGACAACATGTGACGCCGGATGGCCCGGTCCGGATGGCGCGCGAACATCGCGGCCCGGTCGGGTGTGGCATCGAAGGGCGGCCCAAGCAGCCGCTTTTCCATCCTTCCGCCAATGCGGAAACAAAAGCAGAAACGCCCGGCGCATGGATGACATGCGCCGGGCGTCTTGTCGGATGCTGGCGTACCGCTATTGCAGCGTGCTGCGGCAGGACGTGGTCCACCGTCGCACAGGATCCCGTTCCGAAGGGAAGAACATTCCCTTCACATCCGCATGGACCGACACCGCTCTATGGCGCGTTCGGTCGCGGCGCACTTTACTGGTTGGCGTCCTGGATGTTCGTCGCTTGCTTGCCCTTCGGGCCTTGCACGACTTCGAACACAACGCGCTGGCCTTCCTTCAGCGTCTTGAAACCCGCCATCTGAATGGCCGAAAAGTGCGCAAACAGTTCTTCCTCGCCGTCGTCCGGCTTGATAAAGCCAAAACCCTTGGCGTCATTGAACCATTTGACGATACCGCTTGCCATAAACTCCCCCAACGAAAAAGCTGATTTCAAGCGGGGAAACCAATGGCCAGCCGAACACCACCTCGACGGGCTTGTGCATGCAATCCCCGGAGGGGCTGCAACAACAGCGCCGCGCAAATGAAATTCGCGTGGTCAGTCGCTCGGCGCCCGCCTGGATGCGGGCCGGTAACAACTGGCCAACGCCGGTCGTGGGCCTCCCTGCTCACGGAAACATCCGATCCGGCCTGTATGCTTGGCTCGCTGGCCGGGAGCAGATGTGCGATCGATTTTTCTGGCAAACCTACACACTGTCAAGTTGGCAGATTCCCCACTCGGCGTGGGGTGTGGCGGGATTGAAACGGCCGCAGATGGTACCTTAGCTGCCGTGGTGCGCGGATTCGTCCGTCCCGTTGCGGCGCAGGCATTTCCGGTCCGGTACGGTGCGCGGCGGCAACCGGATGCACCGCAAACGTGCGCTGGGCGGCTTCTGTACGGTGGCCCACCTCCGGAATTTTCCAATGAGCGGGACTTGAATACGGGTCCAGTTCCCCAAATTGCAGACTTGTGAGTAAGGGTTAGAATAAAAGCCATGGCGACACGGCTGGCGAACACCCCCCAACGCGATGCAGGCACGGTAATCGAGCGGAAAGAGCAGCAGCTCAAGCCGCCGGCGATGTACAAGGTGCTCCTGCTCAACGACGACTACACTCCCATGGAGTTTGTCGTGATGATCCTGCAGCAGTATTTCAGCAGGGACCGGGAAACGGCGACGCAGATCATGCTGACCGTTCACCGGGAAGGCAAGGGCGTTTGCGGTATCTACACGCGGGATATCGCGGCGACCAAGGTCGAGCTTGTATCAACCCATGCGCGGCAGGCGGGCCACCCGCTGCAGTGCGTGATGGAGGAAGCATGATTGCGCAAGAATTGGAAGTAAGCCTGCACATGGCCTTTGTCGAGGCACGCCAGGCTCGCCACGAGTTCATTACCGTGGAACACCTTCTGCTGGCGTTGCTCGACAACCCGACGGCGGCCGAAGTGCTGCGCGCGTGCGCGGCAAATATCGAGGACTTGCGCACCAGTCTGAAGAACTTCATTGCCGATAACACGCCCGTCGTGCCCGGCACGGACGAGGTGGACACGCAGCCCACGCTGGGATTCCAGCGTGTGATCCAGCGCGCCATCATGCACGTGCAATCGACGTCGAACGGCAAGAAGGAAGTCACCGGCGCGAACGTGCTGGTGGCGATCTTCGGCGAGAAGGACTCCCACGCGGTGTACTACCTGCAGCAGCAGGGCGTGACGCGCCTGGACGTGGTCAACTTCATCAGCCACGGTATCCGCAAGGATCAGGCGGAGCCCGCCAAGCACGGCGAAGGCAATGCCGAGGGCGAGGGCGGCGACGGCAAGGAAAGCCCGCTCGAGCAATACACGCAGAACCTGAACGCGCTGGCCAAGGCCGGCAAGATCGACCCGTTGATCGGCCGGGACAGCGAGGTCGAGCGCGTGGTGCAGGTGCTGTGCCGCCGGCGCAAGAACAATCCGCTGCTGGTGGGCGAGGCCGGCGTAGGCAAGACCGCGATCGCCGAAGGCCTGGCATGGCGCATCACCAAGAACGAAGTGCCCGATATCCTTGAAAAGGCCACGGTGTACTCGCTCGACATGGGCGCGTTGCTGGCCGGCACGAAGTATCGCGGCGATTTCGAACAGCGCCTGAAGGGTGTGCTGAAGTCGCTCAAGGACAATCCGAACGCGATCCTGTTTATCGACGAGATCCACACGCTGATCGGTGCGGGCGCCGCGTCGGGCGGCACGCTGGACGCCAGCAACCTGCTCAAGCCGGCGCTGTCGTCGGGGCAGCTCAAGTGCGTCGGCGCGACCACGTTCACCGAATATCGCGGCATTTTCGAAAAAGACGCCGCACTGTCGCGCCGTTTCCAGAAAATCGACGTGGTCGAACCGTCGGTCGACCAGACCGTGCAGATCCTGCGCGGCCTGAAATCGCGCTTCGAGGAACACCATGGCGTGAAGTACGCGGCGTCGGCGCTGACTGCCGCCGCCGAACTGTCAGCGCGCTTCATTACCGACCGCCATCTGCCGGACAAGGCTATCGATGTGATCGATGAGGCGGGCGCCGCGCAGCGGATCCTGCCGAAGTCGAAGCAGAAGAAGACGATCGGCAAGGGCGAGATCGAGGACATCGTGTCGCGCATCGCGCGCATTCCGCCGCAGAGCGTCAACCAGGACGATCGCAGCAAGCTGCAGACGCTGGAACGCGACCTGAAATCGGTGGTGTTCGGTCAGGATCCCGCGATCGAGGCGCTGTCCGCGGCGATCAAGATGTCGCGTGCGGGGCTGGGCAAGACCGACAAGCCTATCGGCTCGTTCCTGTTCTCCGGCCCGACCGGCGTGGGCAAGACCGAAGTGGCCAAGCAACTGGCGTTCATCATGGGCATCGAGTTGCTGCGCTTCGACATGTCCGAATACATGGAGCGCCATGCGGTCAGCCGGTTGATCGGCGCGCCGCCGGGCTATGTCGGATTCGACCAGGGTGGCTTGCTGACCGAGGCCGTCACCAAGAAGCCGCATTGCGTGCTGCTGCTCGACGAGATCGAGAAGGCGCATCCGGATATTTTCAATATCCTGCTGCAGGTGATGGACCATGGCTCGCTGACCGATAACAACGGCCGTCGCGCCGACTTCCGCAACGTGATCATCATCATGACCACCAATGCGGGAGCCGAAACGATGAACCGGGCGACGATCGGTTTCACCACGGCGCGCGAGCAGGGCGACGAGATGGCCGACATCAAGCGGATGTTCACGCCCGAGTTCCGCAACCGGCTCGATGCCACCATCAGCTTCCGTGCGCTCGATGAGGAGATCATCCTGCGTGTGGTGGACAAGTTCCTGATGCAGCTGGAAGAGCAGCTGCACGAGAAGAAGGTGGAAGCCAGTTTCTCGGAAAAGCTGCGCAAGTATCTGGCCCAGAAGGGTTTCGACCCGCTGATGGGTGCACGGCCAATGCAGCGCCTGATCCAGGACATGATCCGCAAGGCGCTCGCCGACGAACTGCTGTTTGGCAGGCTGCTGACCGGAGGCAAGGTGGCGGTCGATCTGGACGACAACGACCAGATCCTGCTGAGCTTTTCGGAAGCCGATCCGGAGCCCCCCGAGGCGCCGGAGAGCGAACAGCGCGCAGAAGCCTGAGCACGCTCCGAGGGCGCCGCACCGGGTGCGGCATCGACACAACGGCCGGGCAATGTCCCGGCCGTTTTCTTGCCCGATTGTTCCAGTTTTGGGCGATCAGCGACGGTCATTCTGCAAGTTGACCGATCATCGGGCAAAATACGGGACGGCGCTTACCGCCTTTCCTTTTGTCCGGTGGCCGTTTGGCCACCCAGCCTGAGTCCCCGATGTCCTCTCCAGACCGCACGCGGCTGCGCCGCCTGCTGCTCAAGTCGTTGCCGATGGGCGCCATGCCCGTGGCGTCGCTGGCCAGTCTCGTTCAAGCCGCCCATGCCGCGGAGCCCGCCGCCGCCAGCCGGCCGATCTCGATGGTGTTGCCGTTCCCGCCGGGCGGCAGCGTGGATATCGTCGCTCGTCAGCTTCAGCCCGGACTCAAGACCAGCCTTGGGCAGACCGTGGTGGTCGACAACAAGCCCGGCGCAGGCGGCCTGATCGCCAGCAGCACCGTGGCGCGCGCCAAGCCTGACGGCAATACGCTGCTGATGGCGTTCGACACCCATGCCATCAATCCGTTTGCGTACAAGAACCTGCCCTACGACACCTTCAAGGACTTCACGCCGATCACGCAGCTCGTGCGGTTTCCGCTGGTGATTGCCGCAAACCCGGCGCTATCCGCATCGAACGTCCGCGAACTCATTGCCTTGGCCAAGTCCAATCCGGGCGCCGTGCGTTATGCATCGTCTGGCATTGGCAGCCTGAACCAGCTCGCGGCGGAAGCGCTGGCAACCGATGCCGGCGTACATTTCCTGCATGTGCCGTACAAGGGCGGCGGCCCGGCCGTGCAGGCGGTGCTGGCCGGAGAGGTCGACCTGTTTTTCAGCAGCTATGCCGCTGTCCAGGCGCATATTGCCGCCAAGACGATCAAGGTGCTTGGCGTGACCGGCACCAGCCGCATCAAGCAAATGCCGCAAGTGCCCACCGTGGCCGAGCAGGGTTTCAAGGGCTTCGAGGCCTATTCCTGGATCGGCGTATTCGGCCCGGCCAATATGCAACCGGACACCGTCACGCGACTGCACGATGCACTCGGCGCGGCGATCAAGCAGCCCAAGGTGGTGGAGGCGCTGACCGCGCAGGGTTTCGAAATCGCAGTCGGCTCGCCCGCCGATCTCGGCAACCTGGTTCGCCACGAGCATGACAAGTGGCAGGCCGTGGCCCGCAAGGCCAATATCCAGTTCGAATAACCGATGCCCGCACTGCCCGAACCGTTCGATCATGCCGTGGTCGTTTGCAACGATCTCGATGCGGCTGCTGCCAACTGGCGCGCGCTCGGCTTCACGCTGACGCCGCGCGGCTATCACACGCTGGGCTCGCAAAACCACTGCATCATGCTGGGGCGCGACTACCTCGAACTGCTGCACGTCACGGCGCCGAGCCCCAGCCGCCAGTATTACTGGGATGCCCAGCAGCGCGGCGACGGTTGTGCGGCGATGTCGTGCAAGAGCAGCGACGCCTTTGCGACGGCCGCCAGGTTGCGCGCCGCGGGTTTCGAAGTGTCGGATCCGATTGAGTTTTCGCGGCCCGTCCGGCTTGACGACGGCAGCGAGCACCCGGCGACGTTCCGCGTGACCGCACTGGATCAGGCCCCCGGGGCGCGGTATTTCGTCTGCGAACATCGCACGCCCGAATTGCTCTGGCGTCCGGAATGGATGGGCCACGCCAACGGCGCACAGGCGATTAGCGCGACGTATCTGGTCGTGGAGGCCGCCGATCTGGCGCGCACGGCGCAGGCTTATGCCACGCTGACCGGCGCCCCGATCACGCACGCGACGGGCGAGATCGCGGTGTTGGCCGTCGATGGCGCCTCGTTCGTCATCACCGCGCCGCAAGCGCTGGGCGATGCCACGGACGCGCCGCAGGTTGAGCGCGCCACGCCCGGCTATGCGGCAATCCGGCTCGCAACGGCCGATCTGGCACTGGCGCGCGCGCACTGGCGCACGAACGGCGTGCGGGCCATCGATCTGTCGCCAAGCATCACGCTGATCCCCGCTGCGCAGGCCAACGGCGTGGCGCTGATCTTCGAACAGCGCGCGTAGTCGGTCGGAGCGATCCCGCGGTGGTGGATCGACGCGCTCAGCCTGCCTTGGCGTGGGCCACGCCGGTCGATCCAAATCCACCCGCTCCGCGCGCGGAATCTTCCGAGAACGTTTCCACCGTCGTGAAAACCGGGCGCAATACCGGCACGAACATCATTTGCGCAATGCGCTCGCCGGGCTGGATGACGATCGGCTCGGTGCCGGGCGCATTGCGGTTCCACACGCTGACCATGATCTGACCCTGGTAGTCGGCATCGATCACGCCGATGGAATTGCCCAGCACCAATCCCTTCTTGTGGCCAAGCCCGGAGCGCGGCACGATCGTCGCGCACATGTACGGATTGGCCATGTGTACGGCGATCCCGGCAGGCACCAGCTGCGCGGCCGTGCCCGGCTCGATAGTCACGGGGCCATCCACGCAGGCATGCAGGTCGATGGCTGCCGCCATGTCGCTTTGGTAGGCTGGCAGGCCCCAGTCGTTCAGGCGGGCGTCGAGTACCTTGATTTCGACGGTCGGGTTCACGGCTACGGTCATGGATATGTTTCCTGCAATGCGCTGGCGCGTTAATCGGACAAAGGCGGCATGATACCGTGGCGCCCCTGCCGATTCAGCACTTCGGCGCTGCGCTGTGGCGCCCGAATCGCCGGCGCCTATGCCGCCAGGTCGAAGGCGTCGGCCAGCAGTTCGTAGGTGCGCATACGCGCCTGGTACGACGCTGTCACGCTCAGCACAATCAACTCGTCGGCGGCGAACCGATCACGCAGGCTCAGCATGCGTTCGGCCACCTGGGCCGGGGTGCCGCAAATGGTGCGCGGCCGCTCGCGTTCGATGATCAGACGGTCGCGCTCGCTGGGCGTAAAGTCCGCCGCCTGCGCCAGCGACGGAATCGGCGCGTTCACGCCGTAGGCCATCTGCAGGCGACGGATGTCCACCGCGCTTTCCAGCATCGCGGCTTGCGCTTCGGTGTCGGCGCAGATCACGAAGACCGCGGCGGCGCTATACGGCGCATCGTGGTAGCCGGCGTTGAAATCGTCGCGATACTGCCGCGCCACGGCGTGGCCGCCATGCGCGTTGATAAAGTGCGCAAAGGCGAAGCGCAGACCTAGCCGCGCGGCCAGCGCACCGCCGAAATTGCTGGATCCCAGCACCCACAGCTCGGGCCGCGTGTCGATTGCCGGTTGCAGCAGCACGCCTTCGGCCAGATGGTCGGGCGGCACATCGCCGCGCAACAGGAACGACAGGTCCTGCACCTGCTGCGGAAACTGATCGCCGCGATTGTATTGCCCCATTGCCACCGCCTGCGCCGTGCGCATGTCGCCGCCGGGTGCGCGGCCCACGCCCAGGTCGATGCGGTTCGGAAACAGTGCTTCGAGCATGCGGAACTGCTCGGCAACCTTGAACGGGCTGTAGTACGGCAGCATCACGCCGCCGGAGCCCAGGCGGATGCGCTGCGTAACGCTGCCCAGGCGCGCCAGCATGACTTCCGGCGCGGGATTGCATACGCCGTGCAGGCCGTGGTGCTCGGCGCACCAGTAGCGCGTATAGCCGAGCGCGTCGGCCATCTGGGCGAGGTCGACAGTGGCCGCCAGCGCGTCGCGCGCGCTATGGCCGTGGATGACGGGGCTCTGGTCGAGGACCGACAGTCGCAACTTGGGACGAGTTTGGCTCATGGCAGCAGACACGGCACGCAATAAGGACGTTATGTGGACTTGCGCGGCAGCCGCTGGCCGATGGCGTTGATGAGCTGGCGCGCCAGGGAAAGCTTGTCGGCGCGAGGCAGGCGCGTCATGCCGTGGCTATCGAAAAGCACGATCTCGTTGTCATCGAGACCGAACGTATGGTGTCCGATATTGCCGACCAGCAGCGGCACGCCCTTGCGTTGGCGTTTCTGTTCGCCGTACTGCTCCAGGTTCTCGCTCTCGGCAGCAAAGCCAACGCAGTAGGGCGCGTCAGCACGCGCGGCCACGGCCGCCAGGATGTCTGGGTTCTGTACGAACTGCAGCGTGGGCGTGTCGCTGTCGTTGGCTTTCTTGAGCTTTTGCTGCGCGACTGCGGCGGGCCGCCAGTCGGCCACGGCAGCCACGGCGATGAACACGTCGACCTCGCGCAACTGGGCCATCACCGCATCGTGCATCTGCTGGGCGCTGCGCACATCGGTCCGCACCACGCCGCGAGGTGTGCCGAGCGCGGTCGGCCCGGCCACCAGCAGCACCTCGGCGCCGGCCTCGCGCGCGGCGCGGGCAATCGAGAACCCCATCTTGCCCGACGACAGATTGGTGATGCCGCGCACCGGATCGATTGCCTCGAAGGTCGGGCCCGCCGTGATTAGTACGCGCTTGCCGGCAAGCGGCTTCGGCTGGAAGAACGCAATGAGATCCTCAACGATTTCTTCCGGTTCGAGCATCCGGCCGTCGCCGATTTCGCCGCAGGCCTGGTCGCCGGTTCCCGGCCCCAGAATCGCCACGCCGTCAGCGCGCAGTTGCGCGGCATTGCGCTGGGTGGGCGCGGCGGCCCACATCTGGCGATTCATCGCGGGCGCGACCAGCAGCGGGCATTCGCGCGCGATGCACAGCGTGGTGAGCAGGTCGTCGCACAGCCCGTTGGCGACCTTGGCCAGAAAGTCGGTGGAAGCCGGCGCGATCAGGATGGCGTCGGCCTCGCGCGAGAGGTCGATATGCGCCATGTTGTTGTCCACGCGCGCATCCCATTGCGAAAGGAATACCGGTCGGCCGGACAGCGCCTGCATCGTGACGGGCGTGATGAAATGCGTCGCCGCCTCGGTCATCGCCACCTGTACGGTGGCGCCGGCCTTGGTCAGAAGCCGGACCAGTTCGGCCGACTTGTAGCAGGCAATGCCGCCGGTGAGGCCAAGAACGATGTGCTTGCCGCGCAAATCCATGGGGAACGCTCTCGAGGAAACTTGAGTTCCGCATGATACCGCTGGCGCGATGGATGTGCCGGGCAGGCGTGGGCCGCCGGAGCGCGCCAGAGGTGGACCGGGAAAGTTGCTGCCGGAAGAAACGAAAAAGGGGAGAACGGGAAGGCGGAGATTGCCGGCGGCAAGAATTTGCCGTCAATCACCGCCGTCAATCAACGCCGACGATGTCGCCGTCAGTGCCGGCGAACGCGCCGTAACTCGTCGACGATCAGCAGGACCGCGCCTACCGTGATCGCGCAATCGGCGACATTGAACGCCGGAAAATGCATGTTGCGCAGGTGGAAATCGAGAAAGTCGATCACGTGACCGTAGATGACACGGTCGACCACATTGCCCACCGCGCCGCCAAGAATCAACGACACCGCCAGACAGAACAGCTTCTGGCCCGTATGGCGATACAGCAGCCAGACGATGAAGCTGCCCACCGCGACGCCCAGCACCGTGAAGAACCAGCGCTGCCAGCCGCCCGCGTCGGCAAGGAAGCTGAACGCCGCGCCCTTGTTCCAGACCAGCACGAGATTGAAGAAGCTCGTGACCGGGCGCGATTCACCGTACTGGAACGAGCGCGAGATCAGGATCTTGAAGAACTGGTCGATCATGACGACCAGCAGCGCAAAGGCCATCCACAGCCACGGCGTGACGTTGCTTTTGCCCTTGCCCTTGCTGCGCACCGGAGTTGAGCGCGCGGAGCGCGTGGAAGACGTTGCCATCAGGCGTGGCTCCTATGTTCACCGGCGCCAAACAGGTTGCTGTCGCAGCGGCCGCAAATCGTCGGGTGCTCGGGGTTGTGGCCGACATCGGCGCGATAGTGCCAGCAGCGCTCGCACTTGGCATGCTGCGAAGGCGTGACGGTCACCATCAGATCGCCGCCTTCCGGCGCCGGCGTGACCTTGGCGGCCGACGTCAGCAGCACGAAGCGCAAATCGTCCTCCAGGCTTTGCAGTGCGCTCAGCACCGGGCCGCCCGCGGCAATCGTGACTTCCGCCTGCAGCGACGATCCGATATCGCCCTCGGCGCGTACGGCTTCCAGCTGGCGCGTGACCTCGGCGCGCACGGTGCGGATCTCGTGCCACTTCATCAGCAGGTTGTCCGCATCGTCCACCGACGGGATGTCGTAGTAGGTGCTCGTAAAGATCGTGTCCGTGTGTTCGGTGCCGTGCGCGAAGATCTGCCAGGCTTCCTCGGCCGTGAACGACAGGAACGGCGCCATCCAGTGCAGCATCGCCTGCGTGATGTGGTACAGCGCATTCTGCGCGGCGCGGCGCGCCTTCGAATCGGCTGCCGTGGTGTAGAGGCGATCCTTCAGCACATCGAGGTAAAAGCCGCCCAGGTCTTCGGAGCAGAACGTCTGCAGCTTGGCCACCACCGGGTGGAATTCGTAGGCCTGATAGTGCGACAGGACTTCCTTTTGCAGGCGCTCGGTCAGCGCCACTGCGTAGCGGTCGATCTCAAGCCATTCCGACGCCGGCAGTGCGTCGCGGGCGTGGTCGTAGTCCGTCAGGTTGGCCAGCAGGAAGCGCAGCGTGTTGCGGATGCGGCGATAGCCTTCCACCACGCGCTTGAGGATCTCCTCCGAGATCGACAGCTCGCCCGAGTAATCGGTCGACGCCACCCACAGCCGGATGATTTCGGCGCCCATCTTGTTCGAGATGTCCTGCGGCGCGACCGTGTTGCCGACCGACTTCGACATCTTGCGGCCTTCGCCGTCGACCGTGAAGCCGTGCGTGAGCAGCGCCTTGTACGGCGGCTTGCCATACAGCATCGATGCGGTCAGCAACGACGAATGGAACCAGCCGCGATGCTGGTCCGAGCCTTCCAGGTACAGGTCCGCCAGACGGCCGTCAGGGGTGTCGGCCGACGGATCGTAGAGTTCGTCGCGGTGCGATCCGCGGATCACGGTCCAGTGGGTCGTGCCCGAATCGAACCAGACGTCGAGCGTGTCGCGGTTCTTTTCGTACTGCGCGGCTTCGTCGCCGAGCAATTCCTTGGGGTCGAGCGATTGCCATGCCTCGATGCCGTGCTGTTCGACGCGCTTGGCCACTTCCTCGAGCAACTCGGGTGTGCGCGGGTGTAGCGCGCCGGTTTCCTTGTGCACGAAGAACGCCATCGGCACGCCCCATTGGCGCTGGCGCGACAGCGTCCAGTCCGGGCGGTTGGCGATCATGTTGTGCAGGCGCTGCTTGCCCCACGACGGATAGAACTCGGTGGCCTCGATGCCCGCCAGCGCGGTCTCGCGCAGGGTCGGGCCGTTGTCGGCCGGATCCACGTCCATGCCGGCAAACCACTGCGACGTAGCGCGATAGATGATCGGCGTCTTGTGACGCCAGCAGTGCATGTAGCTGTGTTCGTACTTATGGGCGTTGAACAGGTTGCCCGAGGCGCGCAGCACCTCGACGATCTTCGGGTTGGCATCCCAGATCGACAGTCCGCCGAACAACGGCAGCGTGCTGGCGTAGACGCCATCGCCCATCACTGGGCTGATGATGTCCGCATCGGGCATGCCGTGCGCCTTGCATGACTGGAAGTCTTCCACACCGTAGGCCGGCGCCGAATGGACGATGCCGGTGCCAGTGTCGGTGGTCACGTAGTCGCCCAGGTAGACCGGCGACGTGCGCGCGTATCCCGCGTCCATCTTGGCAAGCGGGTGATGGAAGCGCACTTCGGTCAACGCATCGCCGCGCGCGGTGGCCACGATGGTGCCTTCCAGCGCGTAGGTTTTCAGCTGCTCCTCGACGCGATCCTTGGCCAGGATCAGGAAGCCGCGCGGCGTGTCGACCAGCGCGTATTCCACTTCCGGATGCATGTTCAATGCCTGGTTCGACGGAATCGTCCAGGGCGTGGTGGTCCAGATCACGATCCAGCCCGGCTTGCCTTGCAGCTGCGCCAACGGCACGTGGAACGCATGGGCCAGCTTGTCGAGTTCCGCGAACGGGAAGCCGACATCGATCGACAGATCGACCTTGTCCTTGTACTCGACTTCCGCCTCAGCCAGTGCCGAACCGCAGTCGAAACACCAATTCACGGGCTTCAGGCCGCGGAACACGTAGCCTTTCTCCATGATCTTGCCCAGCGCACGCAGCTCGTCGGCTTCGTTGCTGAAGTTCATGGTCAGATAGGGATTGTCCCAGTCGCCCAGCACGCCCAAGCGTTCGAAATCCTTCTTCTGGCGGGCGATCTGTTCCGTCGCGTAAGCGCGCGCCTTGGCCTGGACTTCCTGCACGGGCAGGCCCTTGCCGAACTGCTTTTCGATCTGGATTTCGATCGGCATGCCATGGCAGTCCCAGCCCGGCACGTAGACGGCGTCCAGGCCGGTCAGGCCGCGCGCCTTGATGATCATGTCCTTCAGGACCTTGTTGACCGCATGGCCGATGTGGATGTCGCCGTTGGCATACGGCGGGCCGTCGTGCAGCACGAACTTCTTCGCGCCCTTGCGCGCCGCGCGGATCTTCTTGTAGATCTGCTTGTCCTGCCACTGCTTGACCCACAGCGGCTCGCGCTTGGGCAGGTCGCCGCGCATCGGGAACGGCGTGTCCAGCAGGTTGACCGAATACTTGCTTTTTTCAGGCTTGGCGCGTTTGTCGTCTGACATGTTCGATTCTCAGGGCAATTCGTGAGGCGCGGCCGGTAGATGACCGCCGCGCGCGTGTCGGTTTCGGAGCAAGGCAGGGCGGGCCCCGGCGGCGCGCATCTGGCGAGCCGCCGGCCGCTAGCTAATTCGATCCGTAGCGGAAGTGGCAAAGTCGCGCCGGCCGCCGCTCGCGCCCGGCGAGGCGATGCCGAAGAACGCACGCGCGTCCTCGGCATCCTTGGCGATCGCGGCGGTGAGGGCGTCCAGCGAGTCGTAGCGCATCTCGTCGCGCAGCTTCTTCATGAATTCCACCCGGACCAGCTTGCCGTAGAGGTTTTCATTGATGTCGAAAAGATGCACTTCCAGCAGCACGCGGCCGGCGTCTTCCACCGTGGGGCGTACGCCGATGCTTGCCACGCCTGGCAGCGGATGCTCGGCAAGGCCATGCACCTGCACCACGAAGATGCCATTGACGGCCGGGCGCTTGTGCGAAATCTTCAGGTTCAGCGTCGGGAAGCCGAGATTGCGGCCGAGCTTGCGTCCATGGATCACATGGCCGCTGATCGCGTAGCCGTGGCCCAGCAGGCGACGCGCGTGTTCGAGATCGCCATCGCCCAAGGCCTGGCGCACCGCCGAGCTGGAAATACGGATGCCGCCCTCGGACACCGAACCCATTTGCTCGACATCGAAGCCGAATTGGCGGCCCGCGTCCTGCAGATAGGCAAAGTCGCCCGCGCGCCTGGCGCCGAAACGGAAGTCGTCGCCCACCAGGATCCACCGCGCGTGCAGCCCGTGCCAGAGGACGTTTTCGACGAAGGCCTGCGGCGATTGCGCGGCGAAGTGGGCGTTGAAGTGCTCCACGACCACGCGATCGACGCCATTGCGGCGCAGGGCGTCGAGCTTGTCGCGCAGCAGGGCGATGCGGGTCGGGGCGTGTTCGGGGGAGAAGAATTCCCGCGGATGCGGCTCGAACGTCATCACGCACAGCGGCAGGCCGCGCGCGTCGGCGGCGGCGCGCGCGCGCGCCAGCAGCGACTGGTGGCCGCGATGCACACCGTCGAAATTACCGATGGTGAGCGCGCAGGGCGCCCGGCTTTCGGCGTTGGGCAGGCCGCGGAAGACTTTCACGAGGACGGCGGACGAGCGTTTTAGGGAAAGCGAGCATTATAAGGCGAATGGCCACACTTGCCGCCCGATTGGCAGTTTCCCCGGCGCCGGCGTGGTGCCGGTGTTGGTCGGCTGCCCACAAATGGCGAATTTGTGGCCGATCCGCCCACCCGGTAATGGCGCAGCGCCGCAAAAATCGGCATGATATGCGCGATTCAGAACAAAAACCGCGCGAATACTGCAACGGTTGCCGCCGAGACGCGGCTCCTTCAGCCGATTGTCGTCGCCTTACATGCCAGGCCACACTTGAACGCGCTGCTCAACAAGATCCTGCCGCCCGGTCCGCAATTGGACACCGAGACACGGGCCAAGCTGCTGGCCACCGTGCACCGGGTGTCGCCCACGGCCATCGCATCGTCCGTCCTGCTGCCGGCGCTGACCGCCTGTGCCTTCTGGAATCACGCCAGCCACGCCGCGTTGCTGGCGTGGTGCGCGATCATGCTGATGCTCACCGCGGGCGGCAGCTGGTTCTACTTCGGCTACCAGCGGGACATCGGCAAAATGAGCCGCTCGGCGCACACGCGCAAGTGGTGGAACAACATGCGCGCGATTGCCTTTCTCACCGGCCTGACGTGGGGAAGTTCGGCGCTGCTGCATCTGTACACCAACTCCGTGGTGTTTTCGAGCGTGCTGTACTTGCTGACGCTGGGCGTGCTGGCGGGCGGCGCCACTTCGCAATCGCCCATCCCGTCCAACCTGGTGTTTGCCGGCGTGCCGATCCTGGTGCCCAACATCATGCTGGCCGACTTTGCGTTCCCGCAGCACGGCGGCTTCGTGCAGATCCTGCTGGTGATCTACGCGCTGATGCTGGCGCGCCATTCGCTGAATTTGCAGCACACGCTGGTGCGGGCCATCCAGCTGGAATCGGAAAGCCGGCGGCTGGCAAAACAGTTCCAGGAAGAAAAGGAGCGCGCGCTGCACGCCAGCGAGGAAAAATCGCGCTTCCTGGCCGCCGCCAGCCACGATCTGCGCCAGCCCGTCCACGCGCTGGTCATGCTGGTGGAAGCGCTGCGCGCGCGCAACCAGTCGAGTTCGCTGCATCCTCTGGTTGAGCAGGTGGCCGCCGGCACGCAGACCATCGATTTGCTGTTCCGCTCGCTGCTCGACCTTTCCAAGCTCGAGGGCCGCAAGGTGTTACCGACGCTGGAGCCCTGCGAACTGAACGCGCTGATCCACGACGTGATGAGCCAGTTTGCCGCCGATGCGCGCGAAAGCGGGCTGACGCTGACCCCGCGTGTGCCCGACGAGCTTTACGCGATGGCCGAACCGGTGCTGTTGCGGCGGGCGCTGTTCAATCTCGTGCAGAACGCGCTGCGCTATACCAAGCGCGGCGGCATTCTGGTCACCGCGCGCCAGCGTCGCAAACATGTGCGCGTCGAAGTGTGGGACACCGGCGCCGGCATCACGCCCGAGCATCTGCCGGAGATCTTCTCGCCGTACTACCAGGTGCATAACCCCCAGCGCGATCCGTCGCAGGGACTCGGCCTGGGCCTGGCGATCTTCAAGGAATGCGTGCGCCTGATGCGCGGGACGTATGGCGTGCGTTCGGTGCCGGGCAAGGGCTCGGTATTCTGGTTTGCGCTGGCTCCCGTGCCGGCCGAAACCGTGGCCAGCGTGCGCGCCATGCGCGCCAATGCGCGGGCCGAGGATGCGCGCCAGGACCGCCTGCGCGGCACGGTGCTGGTGGTGGACGACGACAGCCAGATCCGCAAGGCGTGGATCGCGCTGATGGAAGCGTGGGGAATCCGCGTGGCATGCGCCGCGCATGGCCAGGAAGCCGATGCGCTGTTCGCCAAGGGCCTGAAGCCGGACATCATCTTCTGCGACCTGCGCTTGCCCGGCAACGAAAACGGCCTGGATCTGCTGGAACGCTGGCAGACCACGCAACCGCAGGCGCGCAGCGCGCTGCTGACGGGCGACCTGAAATCGGCTGCGCTGCTGGCCGCCGAGGACGCCGGATACTTCGTGCTGCCCAAGCCGGTGGATCCGGCCAATCTGCGGATGTTGTTGCGGCGCTGGCTGCAACCAGCCTGACGCTGATAACTCTTGGCCTCGCGCACGGCGCAAAACCGGCAGCGCAGGCAAACGCCGCCATCGGCGCAGGCGCCGCGGGGCATCGTTGCAAGACGGAGTGGTAGAGCGGGGAAGCGGCGTGGTGTTCCGCCGCTGCCGCGACGCGCGTTACTGCCGCAGGCGGAATCGCTCCATGCGCGACATCACCTGCATGCGCGTGCGCACGCGCAAGCGTTGCAGGATGGCCGAAACGTGTTCCTTGACGGTGTTTTCCGTCAGCCCCAGCTTGCGCGCGATGACCTTGTTCGGCAGGCCTTCCAGCACCAACGCCAGCACCGAGCCCTGGCGCGGCGTCAGGCCCAGTTCGGCGGGCGTGACAGGAATGCCATGGGCCGGGCCGAACGATTGCGATCGGCCGGACAGGGCCTCGTCCGACGGAAAGCTCGTATCGCCGGCCAGCACCTTGCGTACCGCGGCGGTGAAGGCGTTGGCGTCCAGATGCTTGCCGACGAAACCGCAGGCGGACAGCGCGCGGGCGCGTCCCACGATTTCCGGTGTGGCTTCGGCGGACATGAAGATAAAGCGCGCGGCCGGAATCACGGTCTTGAAGGCCTGCATGGCATCGAAGCCAGTGCCGTCATTAAGCCAGATATCAAGCAGCACGATATCGGGACGAAGTCCCTGATTCAGCGTATGGAGAGCCTCCTTGGCGCTACCGGCAGCGTGGACTGCGACGTCGGGCATCACCTCCGCAAGAAATGCGGTGGTGCCGGAAAGAGCCATAGGATGATCATCGACCACCAACAGAGTCGGTGCAGCGTTCGACATGCGTATTCCCGTCTAATTTCCCGTTTCGTCCTTGTTGTCACCGTCTTCTGGAGAAGCAGCGCGTGGACGTAGGACCCACTCTAACAGAGCGGGGTGCGCGTCACAATCCATGGCACTTGGGTATTTCGCGTTGCATTTGAACGTGAAAACGTTGCCCGGTGTACGTTTCGGGGTAATTAAGTGCCTAATGCGTACGGTTTGCGGGCGTTTACC
Organism: Cupriavidus pauculus; assembly: GCF_008801835.1. Classification (GTDB taxonomy): domain Bacteria; phylum Pseudomonadota; class Gammaproteobacteria; order Burkholderiales; family Burkholderiaceae; genus Cupriavidus; species Cupriavidus pauculus. The sequence continues at coordinate 235,043 of NZ_VZOW01000003.1, forward strand.
CTGCGGCGCGGTAGAATCGCGGCGATGAAAAATATTGTCATATTGATTTCCGGGCGCGGCTCCAACATGGAAGCGATCGTCCGGGCCTGCGCAGCCGAGCGATGGCCGGCGCGCGTGGCGGCGGTGCTGTCGAACCGGCCCGACGCTTCGGGCCTGAAATTCGCTGCCGACCATGGCATTGCCACGGGCGTGGTGGACCACAAACAGTTTGCCGATCGCGCCAGTTTCGACGCCGCGATGCGCGACGCGATCGACGCCTATCAACCGGATCTGGTGGTGCTGGCCGGCTTCATGCGTATTCTCACGGCGGAATTCGTGGCCCATTACGCGCAGCGGATGCTCAATATCCATCCGTCGCTGCTGCCGAGTTTCCCCGGCATGCATACGCACCGCCAAGCGCTGGAGGCAGGCGTGAAACTGCACGGCGCCACGGTGCACTTCGTTACGCCGGAACTCGATCACGGCCCGATCGTGATACAGGCCGCGCTTGATGTTCTGCCTGGCGACACGCCTGAGTCGCTGGCCGATCGTTTGCTCGATAGCGAACATGTCATTTACCCGCGCGCTGTGCGCTGGTTCGTCGAGGATCGTCTGCACGTGCAGCGCGGTATCGTTCAAGTTCAACCGGCCGAGCCCCAATGGTTCATGGCCAACTCGCCCGCAACGGCAGGAAAACAGCCATGAGTCGCAATTCCGCAACACCCCAGGACAATCGCCAGCGTTCGCGTGGCAGCAAAGGCAAGGGCAGTCCGATTCGTCAGCCCCGAGCACATGGCGCAGACGCCACGCCGCGCACGCCGGGCGGGCTGCAGGCTTTCCATCTGCAGCACATCGACCGGCTGCTGGGCAAGGTGCTGCTGTTCGCGCGGCCCGCCGATGCGGTGGTGAGCTTTTACTTCCGTGAAAATAGCAAACTCGGCCACCGCGACCGCGGAATCATCGCAGAAGCAATTTTTGCCGTGTTGCGTCGACGCGTCGAATTTGGTCAATTTGCCGAAAGTGGCACGGGGTCGGCCACGCGCCGCCTGGCTCTGCTCGGTCTTGCCGCAACGCTGGGGCGCGACACGCTGTCGCCGTTCCTCTATCCGGACGAAGCCGAGTGGCTCGATCGCCTGACGACGATCGAGCGCTCGAGCCTGGCGCCGCGCGTGCGCGCGAACCTGCCCGAATGGCTTTACGACGATCTCGTCGCGCGGCACGGCGAAGCGTTCACCGCCGCGCTGGGCGATGCGTGGCTGCGTCCGGCGCCCCTGGATCTGCGGGTGAATACCGTGAAGGTGTCGAAGGAAGAGGCGCTGGCCGAACTGACCAACGCCGGCATCGCGGCCGAGCCGACGCCCATGGCGCCCGATGGCATCCGGCTCAAAGGCAAGCCCGCGCTGAACCAGCTGCCGCTGTTCATCAACGGCGGTGTCGAGGTTCAGGACGAAGGCAGCCAGTTGCTATGTCATCTGCTGGCGCCGCGCCGCGGTGAAATGGTGGTCGACTTCTGCGCGGGCGCGGGCGGCAAGACGCTGGCGCTCGGCGTGGCCATGCGATCGACCGGTCGGCTCTACGCCTTCGATGTGTCGGAAAAACGCCTCGCCAATCTGAAGCCGCGCCTGGCGCGCAGCGGGCTGTCGAACGTCCATCCGGTGCTGATCGATTCGGAGCGCGACGCCAAGGTCAAGCGCCTGGCCGGCAAGATCGACCGCGTGCTGGTCGACGCGCCGTGCAGCGGACTTGGGACATTGCGTCGCAATCCCGATCTCAAATGGCGTCAGTCGCCGGAATCGGTAGTCGAGCTGACGGCCAAGCAGGCGGCGATCCTTGAGGCGGCCGCAAAGCTGGTGAAGGGCGGCGGTCGCGTGGTCTACGCCACGTGCAGCGTGCTGGAAGCCGAAAACGAAGCGATCGTGCGCGACTTCCTCGCCAAGAACGAAAACTTCCGGCTCGTGCCGGTGGCTGAGGTGCTGGCCGAGCAGAAGATCACGGTGCCAGAATTGCCGGCCGAAAGCGGCATGCTGGCGCTGTTCCCGCATATCCACCAGACCGACGGCTTCTTCGCCGCGGTCTTGGAGCGGACGCGTTAAGCGCGGATCTGGACAGAAAGCGAACCGATGAATCCGAACGCGTTGGCGGCGCTGACCCAGTCCCATTCGGTACTGGGCCGCATGCTCGATGACCTGATCCACGACACCAACGGCCAGGGCTTCTTCTGGCAGATCGGCGTGCTGGCGGCGTGTCTGGTCATTGCATGGCCACTGGCGCGTCAGGTGGTCAAGCGGCTCGAAGCGCGACACGCGTCGTCGAGCTTCGCGCTGCGCTTTGCAACGGTCAGCCTGGAACGCGCCATGTTCCCGTTGTTCGGCTGGCTGCTGGTACTGGCCGCGCGCTACGGCCTCGCGCCCTTTGCCTCGGTCAGCGTGCTGCGGCTGGCGCTGGTGCCGCTGTTCGGCATCGCGGCGCTTTATGTTGCGTTCTACATCCTGCGGCGCGGAATGTCCGCCACAGGCCAGTTGCACGGCATGCTGGTGCTGGTGGAGAAGGTGCTGACCACGACGGTGTGGATCGCCATGGCGCTGTATGTGGTCGGCGTGCTGCCCGATGTCATCGCCTGGATGGAAAGCATGCGCTTTTCGGTAGGCGGCAAGCACCCGATCAGCGTGGCCGACGCACTGTTGGGCGTGGTGTGGATTCTGCTCACCGTACTGGTGGCGATGTGGTTCGGGTCGTGGCTCGAAGACCGTCTGATGGGCGCACCCACCCTCGACGCGAACCTCAAGGTGGTGTTGACGCGCATTTCCAAGGCGCTGCTGCTGCTGGTGTCGCTGCTGCTGAGCCTGTCGCTGGTGGGGATCGACCTGACCGTGCTGTCGGTGTTCGGCGGCGCGCTCGGCGTGGGTCTTGGTCTGGGTTTGCAGAAGATCGCCAGCAATTACATCTCGGGCTTCATCATCCTGCTCGATCGCTCGGTCAAGTTGGGCGACCAGATCACGGTGGACAAGTACACGGGCATCGTGTCGCAGATCCGCACGCGCTACACGGTCGTGCGCAACGGCGATGGCGAGACCCTGGTGCCGAACGAGCAACTCGTGGCGCAGTCCGTGCAAAACCATTCGTTCTCGGGCACCAATGTCCGGGTGGCGGTGCGGGTGCAGGCCGACTACGCATCCGACCCCGAAGTAGTCATCGGCCTGCTGCAGGATTGTGTGCGCGATATTCCACGTGTGCTGCCCGCTCCTCAGCCTTCGGCCTTTCTCGTGGCCTTTGCCGATAGCGGCATCGAATACGAAGTCGCGGTCAATATCGCCGATCCCCAAAACGGCAAGCTGGGCGTCCAATCGGCCATGAATCGCGCGATTTGGCGCACGTTCCAGCAACATGGCGTGTCGATCCCCTATCCGCAGCGCGAACTCCGCGTCTTGAACGAGGCGCCCACATCACTCCCGGCTGGCCCGCAAGCGGCAAGCTGACGCGCGAACGAAGTCGTTCCGGCATCACCTGCGGGAACGAAGTTCAACAGAGTGCATCAAAGTGGGGGAAAAAGCGGATGTCTACCCTGTTGCGATTCGGTACAATGCCGGGTTGTCGCGGGTGTATACCGACATCCTGCAGCCCCACACCAGACAACCGCCAGATTGCAGCGGTTCGTACCTCGGCCCGGCTCCCTGCCACTTTCGCAGGATTGCGCCAGCGCCAGAAAGCTATCGCAATCGCTGACTTCGCAGGCCTTTTTCTGCGCGACAGGTGCGCCCCACGCTGGTGGCGCGCTGCAACCATTCGTTTTACGACGGAGAACATAGTTTGTTCGACATTATTCTTGACTGGGCCGCGAACGGCCTTGCCAATTGGTCCTGGTGGGAGATCGTGATCTACACGCTCGTGATGACGCACATCACCATCGCAGGCGTGACCATCTTCCTGCACCGCTGCATGGCGCACCGGTCGCTGGATCTGCATCCGATTGCCCAGCATTTCTTCCGTTTCTGGCTCTGGCTGACCACGGGCATGGTGACCAAGGAATGGACCGCCATTCACCGCAAGCATCACGCCAAGTGCGAAACCGAAGACGATCCGCATAGCCCGCAGACGCGCGGCATCCGCAAGGTGCTGCTGGAAGGCGCCGAACTGTATCGCGCGGAGGCCAAGAACACCGAAACGATCAGCAAGTTCGGCCACGGCACGCCCAATGACTGGATCGAGCGCAATCTGTATTCGCGTTTCACCTGGCAGGGCGTGGGCCTGATGTTGATCATCGACCTGGCGTTGTTCGGCCTGGTCGGCATGTCCGTGTGGGCCGTGCAGATGCTGTGGATCCCGATCCATGCCGCCGGCATCATCAACGGCCTGGGCCACTTCTGGGGCTACCGCAACTACGATTGCGAAGACGCGTCGACCAATGTGTCGCCGTGGGGCTTCATCATCGGTGGCGAAGAGCTGCACAACAACCACCACACGTATCCGACGTCGGCCAAGTTCTCGATCAAGTGGTACGAAATCGACGTGGGCTGGTGGTATATCCGCGCGATGCAGTCGGTGGGCCTGGCAAAGGTCAAGAAGACGCCGCCCAAGGCCCGCCTGGTGGAAGCCCGGCCCGTGGACCACAACACGCTTGAAGCGATCATCGCCAATCGTTACGACGTGATGGCCCGCTACGCCAAGGCGCTGAAGTCCGCATATCGCGCCGAGCTGCGCAAGCACAAGGAAGGCCGTTCGCCCGAGTACAAGAGCTACAAGCCGGCGCGCAAGTGGTTCCATCGCGAGGAAGTGAAGCTCGCGGCGCCGCAGCGCCAGCAGCTTGCCAGCATCACCGAGCAGAACAAGATGCTGCACACGTATGTGGAAATGCGTCGCGAACTGGCCGTGATCTGGGGCCGTTCGAATATGACGCGCGAGCAACTGTTGGCCCAGCTGCAAGCGTGGTGCCACCGCGCTGAAGCGAGCGGCATCCAGGCTTTGCAGGACTTTTCGCTGCGCCTGCGCCGGTACGCCTGATACAATCGGCAGCGCGCCCGTCATGGCTACAAAGCCCCGCCCCAGGCGGGGCTTTTCTTTTCGCTACACTCCCCCATGTTTCCGGCACAGACCGCGCAGTTGAGCGCGGCAGCCGATGGGCGCCCCGAGGAGTACTGCACAAATGACCCCACAAACGATCAAGACTGTCGAGTTCGAAAAGCCGAACTTGGCGGATGCCGAACATGCCGACGGCGGCAGCTGCGTTGCCCATGCGTGGGCCAAGGTGCCTCCCGTGCTGTCGCCCGACGAACGCAGCGCCCTCAAGGACCGGATCCGCAAGCTTCTGAAAGCGCGCAATGCGGTGCTGGTGGCGCACTACTACGTCGATGCAGATCTGCAGGACCTGGCCGAGGAAACCGGCGGTTGCGTGTCCGATTCGCTCGAAATGGCGCGCTTCGGACGGGACCATGCGGCGCAGACGCTAGTGGTAGCGGGCGTGCGTTTCATGGGGGAAACCGCCAAGATTCTCAGTCCCGAGAAGACCATCCTGATGCCTGATCTGGATGCCACCTGCTCGCTCGACCTCGGCTGCCCGGCGGACGAATTCACTGCGTTTTGCGATGCGCATCCCGATCGCACCGTGGTGGTCTATGCCAATACGAGCGCTGCCGTGAAGGCGCGCGCGGACTGGATGGTCACGTCGAGTATTGGGCTGAAGATCGTCGAGCATCTGCACGCGCGCGGCGAAAAGATCCTGTGGGCCCCGGACAAGCACCTCGGCAGCTACATCCAGAAGCAGACCGGCGCCGACATGCTGCTGTGGCAGGGCTCGTGCCTGGTGCATGACGAATTCAAGGGCATCGAACTGGATCTGCTGCGCCGCGAACATCCGCGCGCCAAGATCCTGGTGCACCCGGAATCGCCGGCCAATGTGGTCGAGCAGGCCGATGTGGTGGGCTCGACCAGCCAGTTGATCGCCGCGGCCCAGCAACTCGACGCCACCGAATTCATCGTCGCCACCGATAACGGCATCCTGCACAAGATGCGCATGGCCGCACCCGGCAAGCTGTTTATCGAGGCGCCGACGGCTGGCAACAGCGCGACATGCAAAAGCTGCGCGCATTGCCCGTGGATGGCGATGAATGCGCTCGGCAATCTCGCCGAAGTGCTGGAATCCGGCCGCAACGAAATCCACGTCGATGCGGACATTGGTCGACGCGCTGTTACGTGTATCGACCGTATGCTCGACTTCGCCGCGCAGCAGAAGGCCAATGTAAGGCCTGCCGCGGATCTCGCAAAGGAATCGGCGTTGTTTCAGGGAGTGGGTCCGGCATGAGCGTGAATTCGGTATTCGACAGCTACGGCCCGGCGTTGCGCGCCGCGCTGGAAGCCAACGTCAACGCGGCCATTGCCGAGGATGTGGGAAGCGGAGATCTGACCGGCCTGCTGATCCCGGCCGACAAGATTGTGCAGGCACGCGTGATCGTGCGTGAAAACGCGGTGCTGTGCGGCCAGCCGTGGTTTGAAGCGTGCATGGCGGCCGTCGATACGCGGCTGCAGGTTCGCTGGCGCATGGAAGAGGGCGCGCGGATGGCGCCTGACGACGTGGTGTGCGAAATTACCGGCCCCGCGCGCGCATTGTTGACGGCCGAACGCCCGTCGCTGAATTTCCTGCAGTTGCTTTCGGGCGTGGCCACGGCGACGCGCCGATATGCCGACCTGATTGCCGATACGCGCGCACGTGTGCTCGACACGCGCAAGACGCTGCCAGGCCTGCGTCTGGCGCAGAAATACGCGGTCAGGATTGGTGGAGGCGAGAACCAGCGCCTTGCCCTTTACGACGGCATTCTGATCAAGGAAAACCATATCGCGGCGGCTGGCAGCATCACGGCGGCCATGCGCGCGGCGCTGGCGCTCGACAGCGATGCGACCGTGCAGATCGAGGTCGAATCGATTGCCGAACTGGAAGAAGCGTTGAACGCTGGCGCGGTTTCGGTGTTGATCGACAACTTCACGATCGACATGATGCGCGAGGCCGTTGAGATCAATCGTGGACGCGCGCTGCTGGAAGTTTCGGGGGGCGTGAACTACGACACGATCCGTGCGTATGCTGAAACCGGCGTGGATCGCATTTCGGTAGGCGCGCTGACCAAGGACGTGCGCGCCACGGACTACTCGCTGCGCATCGTCGGCTAGCAACTGTTGGGAATCGCTGCGTATCCGCGTTTCGCGAATGCTTGTCGCGAATGCGTATGGGTCGATTTCGATTGACGGGAGTGGCGCGCGGATACGCCTTGGGCCGCGCAGCCGATCGCGCATCTTGGGGTGAGCCTGGACGTTGAAACCGCCGTCCCGCCGGCCGTCGATCAGAAACAGATCGAAAGAGAATTCGATCAAAAGATGGTTCGAACAAGATCGTTCGAACATCGAAAGAACCCGAAAAGGTAATTCGCGCCCATGGAGAATCTCATGGGCGCGAACTTCAATGCAGGTTTTGGCGGAGGTGCGCGGATTTCACTTCATGCGGCCCGGATATGGGGCCGACCTTCGCGCGCCAGGGCGTGACGATCAATTGTCAAACCCGGACGGCCACACCATTTTCCGGCTCAAGGCATGGCTTGCGGTTGTGCCTTGAGCAATGGCTGCCACCTTCACCAGCGCGGGCCGCCGCTGTCTATGCGGAGCCCGCGAGATCGCTGCGGTCTCGCTTGGCGCTTCCATCTGCGCCGTGCGATTGTTTAGAGCTTGGTAGTCGATGAGATAGACGGCAGCGTCGGCAGCGGCTTCGGCGTAATCGTCGGCAGCGTCTGGCTCGGCGGCACGATCTCGGCGACCGTCGGTTCCACGATCATTTGGGGAATCGGTTGGGGGAACGCTGGAACCATCGCCAGCACGGGCTCGACCGCTGTGGTCACTGGCACGAAAGCCACTGCCGGGAGGGGCGCTGGCTCAAGCGGAGTGAACGTAGGCGCCGTTGGCATTTCCGGCATCGGGGGCATTGGCGCGAATCCCGTCAGCAAATTTGCGTCGTTGCCCGGGTTGCTTGGCACTACCGTCCAGCCCGCGGCGTCAGCGTCGATCTGCGCTTGCCTGGCGGCCTTTTGCGCCTCGTATTCGGCCTGTTTTCGTGCGTTGTACTCGGCCACCGCGGCCCATTCGGCTTCGCGTTCGGCGTCGGCTTGCGCACGTGCCTGAGCTTCAGCGTCGAACTGTGCTTGGCTGGCCGCCTGCTCGGCGGCTTTTTGCGCCTCGTACTCGGCCTGCTTTTGCGCGTTGTACTCGGCCCATTCGGCTTCGCGCTCGGCGTCGGCTTGCGCACGTGCCTGAGCTTCCGCCTCGGCGCGTGCCTTTTCGGCGGCCATCCGCGCCTCGTACTCGGCCTGTTCTTGGGCCTGGCGTTCGCGCCATTCCGCCTCCGCCGCAGCTTGCTCTTCGGCTGCCTTGGCAGCCGCTTCGGCTTGCGCTACCTCTGCCGCCTTATCCGCTGCCTCCTTTTCCGCACGTGCCTGTGCTTCTGCCTCGGCGCGCGCGATAGCGGCAGCCTTTTCCGCTTCGTGCTCGGCGTCGGCCTGGGCGCGTTTCGCCGCTTCGTCGGCTTCGCGGGCGGCGCGCTCTTCTGCCGTCTCGATATGCGGACGGTAGGTTGCCTGCTCTACCAGCGCATCCAGCTTGCGTTGCTTCGCGTTATCTGTCAGGCGCGCCTCGGCTTCCGGCGACCAGCCTTTTGCGCGATGCGATGCTTCTGCGTCGGCGCGCATATCGTGCCGGGTGCGCTCGTACAGCTGCGCTTCATCGGCCTGGCCCTTGTAGTGTTCCGTCCGAACGTCGTAGCCCGCGCCTTCCGAATGCGAAATGCCTTGGCCGACGTGGGTGAGCTCAGCGCCGAACATCTCGACGCCCAGGCCGCCGTCGCCGGCCCAGATCGTGCCGGCATTGTTGACACCCAGGCCATACTCGGAGCCTTCGAGCAAGATCTTGTTGGCGTACATGCCGCCAAGTTCGGACACATCGAGCGCGACCGTCGGCTTCGTGCCTGCGGCGTCGTAGGTGAGCTTGCTTTGGAAATTGCCGTCGCTGTCCGCTTCGAACTCCGTGCCGTTCAACGAGTGAATATCCCAGCCCTTCACGGCGGCGTTGATCAGCGTGGCGCGCGAGAGCAGGTTCAGCTGCGCGGTGCCGACGTTCATGCCTTCGCCATCGATAGAGATCGTGGCCGGCTGTGCGCGGCTGGTATCGACGGTGAATGCCAGCGCGCCGTCCGCCGTGGGCGTATAACGCGCCGCTGCCAGCGTGACGACGGGTGCGTTGATGGTGTTGCAGCCATTGCACGAGATGCCGGCGGCGTTGGCGATGACCAGATGCGCCGGAGCGCCTGCAACTTCCATCGCGCCATTGAGCTCGGATGCCTTGCTCGACGACACGTCGGCGACGATGACCTTGGCAGCCTTGCCGCCCAGGTTGGCGTTTGCCGCCAGTTGGCCAGCCAGTTGGCTTGCGCCGGCTGCGGTCAGGTTGTTGAACACGACGCCGTTCTGGTCGACGTTGAACTGGCTGAACGTATTGTGAGAAATTCCGCGGGCATTGGCGCCGGCGATATTGATGACCGGGGTATTGCCCGCGTTGCCGACCTGCGTCTGGCTGCCGCTGGGAACGATGCCAGGCGCGGCATGGGCGCTCGCCGCGGCGAAAACCGCCAAAGCAGCGGAGCTGATGATGCGTAGTCTGAATTCAGACATATGGTTGACTTCCTTATAGTGTGAGGCTCAGCTGTGCACTGAGCACGAAAGGATCGGCATTCAACTGCGTGGGAGCCCACAGCGGGGTACCGATCGAAAGGGAGGCGTTGAGGCGCCGGTATGAGGCGGACACGCCGAGCGCGGCGCCCACTACGTTGCCGCCGGAACGGGGTTCGCCTTCCACGGGAACCACGCGCCCGGCATCGAGGGCAACCGTCAGCGCCACGTTGCCCTGGCCCCATGGCGCGGGCGAAGTCCAGTTGAGTTCGTTGCGCAGGTAGGCGCCGGTGTCGCCAAAGAGATAGGCGTCGCGGAAACCGCGCACAGATGTGTCGCCGCCGATGGATACGCGTTCGCTGCCGAATAATGGCGATCGGCTCCACTGGCCGTAAGCCGAGGACAGCCAGGACAGGCGCGGGGAAATCTGCGTGTAGAGGCTGGCGCTCAGCGCGGCTTTGCGAAAGTCCGCGGGCGCGCCGCCACCGGCGCTCAAGTCCGCCGTGTAGTGGGGAATGCTCTGCGTCAGCTTCGGACCGAGTGTCAGATAGCTCTTGCTTCCCAGGCGCGTGGCGAAGTTGATGCCGGCCTGCACGGCCGCCACACGCTCCGAGCTGTAGTCCAGCCGGAATTCGTCGAGGTAGGTGTTGCCCGTGTAGTGCGAAAACGCGAGAAACCCGTCGGTTTTCTGCCTGCCATTGCGCGAAAGGATGCGCGACGCCTCGACACGATGGCTGACCGTGTGGCCGTGATAGCTCAAGGTGAAGTCGTCGATCGCGAACGGGATGGCGTAGTCGCCGACGCTGCCCGAATAGCTGAAGGTCCAGGGGCCGACCGGCAAGATCGCCGATGCGCCATAGTTGCGGCGAAACCGGTCACCGTCGACGGGCATGGTGCTGGTGGCGGAAAGGCTCAGTTGTTCGGCCAGGCCGAGGCCGTTGTTGAGCGACAGGATTGCGCCCGCCTGGTCCTTGCCGGTGCTTTCCTGGCCGGTGTTGTCCAGGCTGAAGGCCGCATGGAGGGCCGGCGATACGTCGCCGCTCAGGACTACATCGGAATACCCCTCGGTTGGTGCCGCGCGCACCGCAACTTGCACGCCGTCCCTGGCCACGCGCTCGATCTGCTCGACGCCCTGTTCGATATCGCGCAGGTTCAACGGGTTGCCTGTCATGCCGGCGAACGCCATGCGCGCGGCGCGGTTTGCCGCGTTGTCGCCGCCGGAAAATTTGACGCTTGCCGTGCGGCCTTCCACGGCGGCGATGATCATGTGCCCGGGATCGGCGCTGTTCTGTGGCGGCAACCAGGCGTGACTGGTGATGTAGCCGTTGGCGACGTACCAGTCGTTGATCTCGTCCAGCATGCGCGCGACGGCTACCTTGCCGAGGCAATGCCCGGCGGCTTGCGCGGAAATCTGCTCCTTGAGCGATGCGGGCACCAGCGCTGCGCCGCGAAACTCCACATCGCGCACCTCCATGCACGGGCCGTCAGCGGGAGCCGCGTCGTCAGGCGACGCGCGCCGGGCGGGCGCGGGCGATGTCTGGCGCTGCTGGTCCAGGCTTTCCCGCTGTTCGCGGGCCTGGTCGAGCATGCGTTTTTGCTGCTGATCCTGAAGGTTGCGATCGACCGGAACGGGAACGCTCAGTGCGAAGCACGGCATGCAGGTCGCCATCAGCAGCGCGAACGCACTCAAGCGCATGCCAGGTGCCTTGTCGGCTGGCGCGGCTGACAGCTGGTTTGCTGGGATCCCTGCCTCTGAACATGAGGGGCCGCGCAGGGAAAAGGCCGGAAAGCGGGATGACATCACTGGCTCGCATTGGCTGATCGAGGCTTCCCCGAAAATCCGCTTTTCATGGAGGATTGGCGGAGGGATCTGCGCCCGGAAGCAGCTGAAACGCGAATTCTGCGTGGCAGTCTGATCGATAGAAATCGCTGTTCCGCGAATGTGATGGCGTGCTTGGCGCGGTTGCTGATCTTGTGCCGGCTCCTGCCGGCGATACGCCCTCTACGCGCGGAATTTCCGAACGTAGAACGCAAAAAAGGTCTGAGGCGCGCTAGGCGAGCCTCAGACCTTTCGGATTGTCAGTGCGACGATTCTGCTTCGACTAATTTTGTCGGCGGCGCATCTAGCGCTGGGCCTTGTGCTGGCGATGCCTTGCGGCCCGGCCCGTCAGCGGCTGAAGCACGGTTGGTAGTGCCTTGGGCAGCGTTTCGGGATAGTCGCGGCTGAAATGCAGGCCGCGGCTTTCGTGGCGTGAATACGCGCTGTCGACGATCATCGACGCCACTTCGACCAGATTGCGCAGTTCCAGCAAATCGCGCGTGACGCGGAAGTTGGCGTAGTACTCGGCGATTTCCTCGCGCAACAGGCCAATGCGATGCTGGGCGCGTTCCAGCCGTTTGTCGGTGCGAACGATGCCGACGTAGTTCCACATCATGCGCCGCAGTTCGTCCCAGTTGTGCGAGACGACCACTTCCTCGTCGGCATCGGAAACGCGGCTTTCATCCCAGGCGGGCAGCGTAATGTCCGGCGCGCCGGCCTTGCCGTGCGCTGCGATGTCCGCGGCGGCGGCGCGGCCAATCACCATGCATTCGAGCAGCGAGTTGGACGCCAGGCGATTGGCGCCATGCAGCCCGGTGCAGCCGGTTTCGCCTACGGCGTACAGGCTGCCTATGTCGGTGCGGCCCGCGGTATCGGTGACCACGCCGCCGCAGGTGTAGTGCGCCGCCGGCACGACCGGGATCGGCTCGCGTGCGATGTCGATACCGAGCTCCAGGCAGCGGGCATGGATGGTTGGGAAGTGTTCCTTCAGAAATGCTTCCGGCTGGTGCGTGATATCGAGATAGACGCAATCGAGGCCGCGTTTTTTCATCTCGAAGTCGATTGCGCGCGCCACCACGTCGCGCGGCGCCAGCTCGGCGCGGTCGTCATGCTCGGGCATGAAGCGCGTGCCGTCGGGCAATTTCAGCAAGCCGCCTTCGCCGCGCACCGCTTCGGAAATCAGGAACGACTTGGCGTACGGATGGTAAAGGCAGGTCGGATGGAACTGGATGAATTCCATGTTCGACACCCGGCAACCGGCGCGCCATGCCATGGCGATGCCGTCGCCGGTGGCGGTGTCCGGGTTGGTCGTATAAAGGTAGACCTTGCCCGCGCCACCGGCAGCCAGCACCGTGTGGGTTGCCGTGATGGTGCGGACTTCGCCGGAAGCCGCGTCGAGAACATAAAGACCGTAGCAGCGGTTACCCGCTAGGCCGAGCTTGGCCGATGTGATCAGGTCGATCGCGAACTGGTCTTCCAGGATCGTGATGTTGGGGTGCTTGCGCGCCTGGTCGGCCAGCGTGGTGACCACGGCGTGGCCGGTGGCGTCGGCCGCATGGATGATGCGGCGGCGGCTGTGTCCGCCTTCGCGCGTGAGGTGGAAGCCGAGTTCGGCGTGTTCATCGCGCGTGAACGGCACGCCGCGGTCGATCAGCCACTGGATGGCTTCGCGGCCGTGCTCGACGATGAAGCGCGTCGCTTCTTCGTCGCAAAGGCCCGCACCGGCCACCAGCGTGTCCTGGGTATGCTCATCGTGGCTGTCGCCCGAGTCGAGCACCGCGGCGATTCCTCCCTGGGCCCAGTCGCTAGCGCCGGTGGTCATGGCGCGCTTGCTGAGGATGACTACCCGGTGGGTGTCGGCCAGCTGCAGCGCGACGGTGAGGCCGGCCAGACCGCTGCCGACGATCGCGACATCGAAATTCATGGTGCAGGTGAATCGCTTTGGGGGCGAAAAGCGTTGGGAGGAAAGCTGGGAAGTCTACACCCGCTTGCCACACTGCTGACATCTTTCCCTTGTCTGACAAGGGTTGCGGCATGGGCCGCGGCGCGTTGTCCCAAATGCAAAAAGCCCCGCAAATGCGAGGCTTTTGGCTGAAGACCGTGGATCAATTACTTGATCTTGGTTTCCTTGTAAGGCACGTGCTTACGGGCGACGGGATCGAACTTCGAGATCTCCATCTTTTCCGGCATGGTGCGCTTGTTCTTGGTGGTCGTGTAGAAATGACCCGTACCTGCGGTCGATTCCAGCTTGATCTTGTCGCGTCCGCCTTTGCTGGCCATGGTGTACTCCTAATTAGACTTCGCCGCGTGCGCGCAGGTCTGCGAGCACGGCGTCGATGCCTTTCTTGTCGATCAGGCGCAGACCGGCGTTCGAGACGCGCAGGCTCACCCAGCGGTTTTCCGATTCAACGAAGAAGCGGCGGTTCTGCAGGTTGGGCAGAAAACGGCGCTTGGTCTTGTTGTTTGCGTGGGAAACGTTGTTGCCGACCATCGGCGCTTTCCCGGTCACTTGACAGACGCGTGCCATGAAGCACTCCTAAATCTTATTCGTGGACAATGTTCGCAACAGATCAACAAAAGGCGCGCGGGCCCGGACTGCAGCGGATTGGTACTTCAGCGAAACGAACATTATAGACCGGAAACGAGTGGCGAATCAATGCATTCCGATAGTTTCGGAAGGATGGTGTTGCGCCGTGCCGCCTGCGTCACGTTGCGGGACGCGCGAGCCTGAGTCTCAGGAAAGCCGGTCTTGCTATGGGCGTTGCGGGAACCGCAACGCGGGCGCCACTGTAAAGGCATGCCGGTGCGATGTCCAGTCCCGTTACGCGCCGGCGCGCCACACAAGCTGCGCCGATTTCCGACACGGCAGCGCAGGCGCCCCGGCGGGGGACGGTCCAGTCGAATACAATGGCGGCTGTTGACCGGTGGATTCCCATGACTTTCCCAAATATCGCCTCCGAAGCGGCGCCGGAAGCGGACCGCAGCGGCACGCCCGCGCGCAAGACCGTCCAGGCCGATTCCTTCCTGACGCTTCATTACAGCATCGCCCTCGAAAACGGCACCGAAGTCGTGAGCACGTTCGAGGAAAAGCCTGCCACGCTGCTGCTGGGCCAGGGGCAGCTCGCCCCGACGCTCGAACAGGCGCTGCTGGGCATGCCCGAAGGCGAGCGCATCACGTATCGTCTGGCGCCGGAGCACGCTTTCGGTCCGCGCAATCCTGAATTGCTGCAGTGGGTCTCGCTGGCCACGCTGCGCGAAAACAGCTCGTTCGAAGAGGAATACACGCCCGGCGATCTCGTCGAATTCAATGCGCCCGGCGGCGGCAAGTACGCTGGCGTGCTGAAGGAATACGGCGAGACCGCGGCACTCTTCGATTTCAACCACCCGCTGGCCGGACAGACGATCCTGTTCGACGTCCAGCTGATCGGAATTCTCTGATGTCCGCCGTGGCGATGGAACGCAGCATGACCGAACTCACTACATCTACCGACGCCGAAATCCTGATGGCGCAACCGCGCGGTTTCTGCGCGGGCGTCGATCGTGCGATCGAAATCGTCGAACGCGCGCTGTCCCTGTTTGGTGCGCCGATCTACGTGCGTCACGAAATCGTGCACAACGCCTACGTGGTAGCCGACCTGCGCAAGAAGGGCGCCGTCTTTATCGACGAACTGGACGAAGTGCCGGCCGGCTCGACGGTCATCTTCAGTGCGCACGGCGTATCCAAGGAAGTGCGCGCCGACGCGACGCGACGCGGCCTGACCGTGTTCGACGCCACTTGTCCGCTGGTGACCAAGGTGCACGTCGAGGTGGGCAAGATGCGCGCCGAAGGCTGCGAGATCATCATGATCGGCCACAAGGGACATCCCGAGGTGGAAGGCACGATGGGCCAGTCCGAGCAGGGCATGCTGCTGGTGGAATCGGTGGAGGACGTGAACCGGCTCGAAGTGGCCAATCCCGGACAGCTCGCCTATGTCACTCAGACCACGCTGTCGGTGGACGAGACCGCCGAGATCGTGGCGGCGCTGAAGGCGCGTTTCCCGCAGATCCGCGAACCCAAGAAGCAGGACATCTGCTACGCGACGCAGAACCGACAGGACGCCGTGAAGTTCATGGTGCCGCAAGTGGAGGTCGTGATCGTGGTGGGCAGCCCGAACAGTTCCAATTCGAACCGCCTGCGCGAACTCGCCGACCGTCTCGGCGTGCCGGCCTATATGGTCGACGATCCCGACCAGGTGAAGCCCGAGTGGGTCGCCGGCAAGCGCCGCATCGGCCTGACCGCCGGCGCGTCGGCGCCCGAAGCGCTGGCGCAGGCCATCGTCGAGCGCCTGCGCACCTTTGGCGTGAAGTCGGTGCGCGCGCTGGAGGGCGTGGAAGAGAACATGTCGTTCCCGCTGCCGCGTGGCCTCGCCAGCGTCTCCGTGCAGTCCTGACGCCCGCGCCGCTTCCCCGCGCACACCAGACGCCGCCGGCTTTGCCCGGCGGCGTTTTCATTTGGCAGACGCTTTCGATGCGCCGCCGCAGTTCGCCGTCGCGTGTCTTTCTCGCACGCACCTGACTGGTGCGACGGCTAATCCCTGCCTGCAGACATTCAAATCCCCGCAAGTAACCGCTGACCCGCTTTTCCTTTAATTATCGGTCGACAGCTGTAGTAACAGCCAGACAATATCAGGGTAATCCCCGAGAATCGGGTTTTCCCTATTATGGTGCGGCGCTACATTCTGCACATTAGAGCAGGCGTCCGGTTATTGAAATGAAATGCCTAATTAATACCAACGTATTATGTGTGAAGCCGGGACGGCCCGGATCGTGGCGCAGAATGCTCTTTCGGCCCTGTAGGCACGATTCTTGAAAGGGTAGCGGACGGGTCTGCCGAGTGGGCTTTGATTGCCCCAATCTGTGCATTGGGGAAATTCCCTAGCTCATTTGACGGGTAAATGGTTCAGGTTGTTGCGTCGCGTTATTGCATCCGCAAAGAAAGGGGATACAATGCGCGCGTTTCAAATTGAAACTAAACAAAGGCGGTCCAGGGAATACGTCCGGGAGGCGTAGTTATTTCCCTGTTTTTGAGAATCCTAGGAGATCACTCATGCAATTCACGTTTGCCAAGATTCTGCCGATCGCGGCCGCTGTGGCGCTGGTCGCTGCATGTGGCAAGAAGGAAGAGAAGCCGGCGGATGCGGCAGCATCTGCGCCGGCGGCCGCCGCGGCGCCTGCCGCTAGCGCCGGGGGCGAGACGGTCGTCAAGATCGGCCACGCCGCACCGCTGACCGGCGGCATTGCCCACCTTGGCAAGGACAACGAAAACGGCGCGCGCCTGGCCGTCGAGGAAGTGAACAAGACTGGCCTCGAGATCGGCGGCAAGAAGATCAAGCTGGAACTGGTCGGTGAAGACGACGCGGCCGATCCGAAGACCGGCACCGCCGTGGCCCAGAAGCTGGTGGACGCCCATGTCGTCGCCGTGGTGGGTCACCTGAACTCGGGCGTGTCGATCCCCGCGTCGAAGATCTACAGCGATGCCGGCATCGTGCAGATCTCGCCGTCGTCGACCAATCCCGACTACACGAAGCAGGGCTTCAAGACCACCTATCGCGTGGTCGCCACCGACGCCCAGCAAGGTCCGGCGCTGGCCAACTACGCCGCCAAGAGCCTGAACGCCAAGAGCGTGGCGATCGTCGACGACGCCACTGCCTACGGCAAGGGCCTGGCCGACGAATTCGAGAAGACCGCCAAGGCGGCCGGCGTGAACGTTGTGGCGCGCGAAGCCACCAACGACAAGGCCACCGACTTCAAGGCCATTCTTACCAAGATCAAGGGCAAGAAGCCTGACGTGATCATGTACGGCGGCATGGACGCCACCGGCGGCCCGTTCGCCAAGCAGGCCAAGGAACTCGGCATCCAGTCGAAGATCGTTGGCGGCGATGGCGTCTGTACCGACAAGGTGGCCGAACTGGCCGGCGACGCGGTGAGCAACATCATCTGCTCGGAAGCCGGCCTGGCGCTGTCCAAGATGGAACAGGGCGCCGATTTCGACAAGCGCTACCAGGCTCGTTTCAACGCGCCGGTGCAGATCTACGCACCGTTCACCTATGACGCCGTCATGGTCATCGTCGATGCGATGAAGCGCGCCAATTCGGTCGAGCCGGCAGCCATCCTGGCCGAGATGCCCAAGACTAACTACAAGGGCCTGATCGGCAATATCGCCTTCGATGAAAAGGGCGACATGAAGGAAGGCACCATCACGCTGTACGAGTACAAGGACAAGAAGAAGACCGTACTCGACGTCGTGAAGATGTAATCCGGGCTTATCGGCCCATACGAACGGCACCGTGCATCTTCTGCGGTGCCGTTCTTTTTAGTCTCGCCAACGTGTTAGCAGCATCCTTACCATGGATGGAACAGGGCGGGCAGCACACCAGCAATCCGAATACAAACCTACCCGACCGATCCAACATTACCGCCCGATCCTCGGCATCCACACCATGCCGGCCGGAGCAGGGCTGAAGCAGGAGTTTTCATGGATATTCTTATCCAGCAGATCGTGAACGGTCTGGTGCTCGGCAGCATCTACGCGCTGATCGCACTGGGCTACACCATGGTCTACGGCATTTTGGGCATCATCAACTTCGCGCACGGCGATGTGCTGATGATTGGCGCGCTGACCGCTTTGTCGGCAATTCTTGGGCTGCAGAAATACGCGCCCGGCCTGCCCGAATGGCTGACGCTGGTGATCGCCACACTGATCGCCATGCCCGTCTGTGCAGTGCTCTCATATACGATCGAACGCGTGGCATACCGGCCGTTGCGCAATGCGCCGCGCCTGGCCCCGCTGATCACCGCGATCGGCGTCTCGATCATCCTCCAGACCATGGGGATGCTGATCTGGTCGCGCAATCCGCTGACGTTCCCGCAGCTGCTGCCTTCCAGTCCGATCGACATCGGCTCCACGGGCGCCACCATCACCGGCAAGGAAATCGTCATCATCGGCCTGGCCGTGATGGTCATGGCCGGCCTGCTGGCCCTGGTCAACCGCACCAAGCTCGGCCGCGCCATGCGCGCCACCGCCGAGAACCAGAAGGTGGCGGGCCTGATGGGCGTGAACCCCAACTTCGTGATTTCGGCCACGTTCATGATCGGTGCCGCGCTGGCGGCGCTGGCCGGCGTGATGATGGCGACAAACTACGGCAACGCCCACTTCTACATGGGCTTCATTCCCGGGCTGAAGGCGTTCACCGCCGCCGTGCTGGGAGGTATCGGCAACCTCGCCGGCGCGATGGTCGGCGGCATGCTGCTGGGCCTGATCGAAGCGCTCGGCGCCGGCTACATCGGCGATCTCACCAATGGCGTGTTCGGTTCGAACTACCAGGACGTGTTCGCCTTCATCGTGCTGATCATCGTGCTCGTGTTCCGTCCGTCCGGCATCATGGGCGAACGCGTGTCCGACCGCGCCTGAGGGGAGAGCATCCATGAACGCTCCAATTCAAACCGCGGCCGTGGCCGCACCGACGCGCGTACCGGCCAAGACGCTGGCCGCGCTGGTCGGATTTCTTGTGATCGCGCTGTGCGCGCCATTCTTCGTCCAGTCGTTCGGCGGCAATTACTGGGTGCGCGTGCTCGATTTCGCGCTGCTCTACATCATGCTGGCGCTGGGCCTGAACATCGTGGTGGGCTTTGCCGGCCTGCTCGACCTGGGCTATATCGCGTTCTACGCGGTGGGCGCCTACAGCATGGCGCTGCTCGGCTCGCCGCATCTGGCCAACCAGTTCGAATGGATCCAGCAGCTGTTTCCTAACGGCATCCACCTGACGATGTGGCTGGTGTTGCCCATCGCGGTGCTGATCGCGGCCACCTTCGGCGTGCTGCTGGGTGCGCCGACGCTGAAGCTGCGGGGCGACTACCTGGCCATCGTGACGTTGGGCTTCGGCGAGATCATCCGGATCTTCATGAACAATCTGGATCGTCCGGTGAACATCACCAACGGCCCCAAGGGCATCACGGCGGTGGATCCGGTCCATATCTTCGGCTTCGATTTCTCGAAAACGCACGAGATCTTCGGCATGAAGTTCACGCCGGTGTTCATGTATTACTACCTGCTGGTGTGCCTGGTGATCGTGATCGTGTTCGTGTGTCTGCGACTGCAGACTTCGCGGATCGGCCGCGCCTGGGTGGCCATCCGCGAGGATGAGATCGCCGCCAAGGCGATGGGCATCAACACCCGCAACATGAAGCTGCTGGCGTTTGCCATGGGCGCGTCGTTCGGCGGCGCTTCGGGCGCGGTGTTTGGCGCATTCCAGGGCTTCGTCTCGCCCGAATCGTTCACGTTGTGGGAATCGATCTACGTGCTCGCCATCGTGGTGCTGGGCGGCATGGGTCATATCCCCGGCGTGATTCTGGGCGGCATCCTGCTGGTGGGCTTCCAGGAACTGCTGCGCGTGGTGGCGGAGCCGATGCAGACCGGCCTGTTCGGCCATGTGGTGGTCGATGCCGAAGTGCTGCGCCAGCTGATGTTCGGCCTGGCGCTGGTGGCGGTGATGCTCTATCGTCCGGCGGGCCTGTGGCCATCGCCGCGCAAGGAAGATCGCCCCGTGGTGCGCCGTGCCGGCAGCGTAGGCCGTTTCTGAACAGGAGGACAACATGAGCAATTCCGAATTCCTCCTGTCGGTACAGGGGGTCAACAAGCGTTTCGGCGGCCTGCAGGCGCTGTCCGATGTGGGCCTGCAGATCAAGCCGGGCGAGATCTATGGCCTGATCGGTCCCAACGGCGCGGGCAAGACCACGTTCTTCAATGTGATCACGGGCCTGTACACGCCCGACTCCGGCGAGTTCGTGCTGGGCGGCCAGCCGTACCAGCCGACCGCCGTGCATGAAGTGGCCAAGACAGGCATCGCGCGCACGTTCCAGAACATTCGTCTGTTCGGCGACATGACCGCGCTCGAGAACGTCATGGTGGGTCGCCACGTGCGCACCAAGGCCGGCCTGTTCGGCGCCGTGTTCCGCCCGCCTTCGGTGCGCCGCGAGGAAGAGGGCATCGAGGATATGGCGCACGATCTGCTCGACTACGTCGGCATCGGCAAATACGCAAACTTCACCTCGCGCAATTTGTCCTACGGCCATCAGCGTCGTCTCGAAATCGCCCGCGCACTGGCCACCGAACCCAAGCTGCTGGCGCTGGACGAACCGGCCGCGGGCATGAACGCCACCGAAAAGGTGGAACTGCGCGGCCTGCTCGAAAAGATCAAGAACGATGGCAAGACCATCCTGCTGATCGAGCATGACGTGAAGCTCGTGATGGGCTTGTGCAATCGCCTGACCGTGCTCGATTACGGCAAGGTCATTGCGCAGGGCCTGCCGCACGAGGTGCAAAACAATCCTGCCGTGATCGAGGCCTACCTCGGCGCGTCGGCGCATTGATGGCCGGAGGAAGCAACATGACACAGCAGACAATTCTGAAAATTTCCGGGCTGAAAGTGGCCTACGGCGGCATCCAGGCCGTCAAGGGCGTGGATCTGGAAATCCGCGAAGGCGAACTGGTGACATTGATCGGCGCCAACGGCGCGGGCAAGACCACCACGATGAAGGCCATCACGGGCCTGCAGGGCTGGGCCGGCGGCGATGTGGAATACATGGGCAAGTCGATCAAGGGCGTGCCCAGCTACGTCCTGCTCAAGCGCGGTCTGGCGATGGTGCCGGAAGGCCGCGGCGTGTTCGCGCGCATGACCATCACCGAGAACCTGCAGATGGGTGCCTACACGCGTGACGACGAAGCCAATATCAAGGCTGACATCGATCGCATGTTCGAGACCTTTCCGCGCCTCAAGGAGCGCGCCAACCAACTGGCCGGCACGATGTCCGGCGGCGAGCAGCAGATGCTGGCAATGGCGCGTGCGCTGATGAGCCAGCCCAAGCTGCTGCTGCTCGACGAACCGTCGATGGGACTTTCGCCGATCATGGTCGAAAAGATCTTCGAGGTGGTGCGAACGGTTTCGGGTCAGGGCGTGACCGTGCTGCTGGTCGAGCAGAACGCGCGGCTGGCGCTGCAGGCGGCGCATCGCGGTTATGTGATGGAGTCGGGCCTGATCACCATGAGCGGCGACGCCAAACAGATGCTCGACGATCCGAAGGTCAGGGCCGCGTACCTCGGAGAGTGACCGCGCGCAAACGCGCCAAATCGTATCGATCGAGCGAAAGCCGAGTCCAGAAATGGGCTCGGCTTTTTTGTTGGCGTAATGTGCGCGCCGATGTTGCTAGCGCAGCTTCTGCACCTGACAGCTGTCAAGAATGAGGTCACGGTAATCCGATATGGTGCAAGCCGATCGATGAAGACCGCTGTCTGCGACATCCTGAAAATTCGAGGCGTGACGGCTTCATCGCGAATCTGAAAGATGCAAGGCAGTAGTGAGAGATTCCCGGCCACCAGCCCGCTGGCATTTCCGGGGCACGCCGTACGCATGGTCTGGCCGCAGACCGATCACGCATCGCTGATCGGCAAGCCCAGAAGCCGTGGGGCGACACGCCAAGCGAGAACACTTTTCGAACCCGACAAGGAGAGCGCGATGAAATGGGCTGAAGCGAGGGCGCTTGTGGTCCCTAATCCCGGCAAGAGAGCGGACGGATGGGTTCTGCGGACGGTAGATGCCTGGGCACACAGATATCGAATTCATCGATCTCATCAATTCGTGAGTGGCGGCTTCAAGGCGCCTGGATGCACGATGGCGCGCGCGACAAGCCTGAGCGGCATGACGCTCGCGTCGAAGCTGATCATCGTGGCGCACGGTAATCCGCACTGTCTGGCAGGACTATCCCCGAAGCAGACTGTTGACCTTCTATATAGCCTGGGGCTGCGACAAGTCGGCCTGTTGTCGTTCAAGTCATGCGAGATCGGAGTCGGGGATTTCCTGAACCAAGTCGTCGACGCCGCCAGGCATCGCATCCAGATCGGCTGGTGCATCGGCTACAAGGATATCGTCCGAACCGCCGGACGTAACGAATTGGTGGGATCGGAGTGGCGCTGGCGGTGGATCGATGCGGCGCGCGAGATCAAGCGCTCGGACGAACGCCGGGTCAAGGTGGTGCGCGGCAATGTGCCAGTGTTGCCGCCACGAAAACCAAGTACCAGATATATGCCCTTGCCGCTGATGAACCAGCTCTACGCTCTCGGGAATTGAATGAATCGTTTTGTTTTCAGCGAGGTGATCCGCGCTGAGGTTTTTGGAGTTGGGTATGAAATGGAATGATGTCCGTGTGCTGGTGATTTCTGCAGCGGAGGACGGTAGGTGCAAGGCACTGATCAATGCCGCCAATGCGTGGGCAGATCGCTATAACGTGCCCAGTCAGCATCGAATCTTCGACGGATACGGTAGAAAAGCCGGATTCGTCAAGACGGCGACTGGCAGCCTGAGCGGGATGACCAGCGCGTCGAAGCTCATCATCATCGGGCACGCCAACGCGCACGGGATAGAGCAACTTTACGCAAAACCATTTTGTCCGTTCGGTCTGGTGAACTACCTGCATCGGATTGGCTTGCGCCAGGTAGGACTTATCGCACTGAAATGCTGCCTACTGGGACGGGGCGATTATCTTGAGCGATTCGTTGAGGAAGCCGACGGCCGCCTCGAGATTGGTTGGTGCATCGGCTATCGAGACGTCGCGTTGACCCGAGAGGGCCATGAATACGTCGGTTACGAATCTCACTGGCGAGACCTGATACCCTCGCTGAAACTCCCCGACAGCTGGCGCGTCAGGATCGTGCGGGGAACAATTCCGGTGGTGCCGCCCAATGCGCCGAGCCGACGCTTTCCGCCGTTACCGGTTTAGGCACCGCGCATCTTCCGGGGCAGGGAGTCGCCCAACCGATCCGCGTGTAGTGAGGCGGACGCTCCGGGAGCACGGGCCGCGGCTGCGCTCCGGCGCGCGCCGTATGGTGGCCCGCAAGCTGGCCCGCGCATGCAGCGCACGGCCAGCGTTGCGAGCGGGCGTCAGGCCAGCTTCTTCAGCAGTTCGCGCAACATACCGATCATCTGATCGATTTCCTCGCGCGACACGTTCAGTGCCGGCATGAAACGCAGCAGGTTGGGGCGCGGCGCGTTCAGCAGCAGGCCCACCGGCGCCATCTCGCGCGCTTCTTCGACGATCTGCGGGCCGATATCCTTGTTCAGCATCAGCGCGCGCAGCAGGCCTTCGCCGCGCTCGCCGCCCAGGTTGAATTCGGCGGACAGCGCCAGCAGTTGTTCGCGTAGATATTCGCCCTTGGCCTTGACGTCATCGAGAAAGCCCGGCGCCGTCAGTTGCGAAATCACCGAGCTGCCCACCGCGGTCATCAGTGGATTGCCGTTATACGTGCCGCCCTGGTCGCCGGCTTCGAAGCTGGCCACATCCGCCTTGCACAGCAGCGCCGACAGCGGCACGCCGCCGCCGATGCCCTTGCCGAGCGTCATGATGTCCGGCTCCACGCCCGACAACTCGTACGCGAACAGCGTGCCGCAACGGCCGCAACCGGTCTGCACTTCATCGACGATAAACAGCAGCTTGTGCTTGTCGGCCAGCGCGCGCAGGCCTTGCATGAACTCGCGGGTGGCGGGGATCACGCCGCCTTCGCCCTGCACCGGCTCCAGCATGATGCCGACGGTCTTGTCGGTGATCAGCTTCTCGACCGACGCCAGGTCGTTCAGCTCGGCCTTCGGAAAACCGGGCACTTGCGGCGCGAAGATCGTGTCCCAGCCGGCCTTGCCCGATGCGCTCATGGTCGCCAGCGTGCGGCCATGGAAGCTGTGGTCCATCGTGATGATCTCGTAGGCGCCGTTCTTATGTTTGCGGCCCCATTTGCGCGCCAGCTTGATCGCGCCCTCGTTGGCCTCGGCGCCACTGTTGGCGAAGAAGACCTTATCGAAACAGCTGTTCTCAGTGAGCTGGTTCGCCAGCTTGAGCATCGGTTCGTTGTAGAACGCCGGGCTCGGATTCAGCAGCTTGCGCGCCTGCGTCTCAAGCGCCTGGATCATGCCTTCGTTCGAATGGCCCAGTGCGTTGACCGCCCAGCCTTGCACGAAATCCAGATAGCGCTTGCCGTTATGGTCCGTCAGCCACGAGCCCTTGCCCTCGGTAAAGACCAGTTCGGGCCGGTTGGTGATGTACATCAGGGATTGGACGGGGTACTCAGCAAATGCCATGGCGGACTCCTGGGGTCGGCATGAAACGATGGACGGACAAAAACAAAAAGCCACGGGGATTGCCCGTGGCTTGTTGACCTGAACAGACGCTATCTACGGTCAGCCGCGCGGCACCCCGGAAGGGAGCAACGTACGAGCGCGGCGTCGGATCATGGCGGTGTTCATGGCGGCAAATATAAGACGCATG
This sequence comes from Cupriavidus pauculus, assembly GCF_008801835.1. Lineage (GTDB taxonomy): Bacteria > Pseudomonadota > Gammaproteobacteria > Burkholderiales > Burkholderiaceae > Cupriavidus > Cupriavidus pauculus. The sequence continues at coordinate 259,880 of NZ_VZOW01000003.1, forward strand.
CGCCCGGGTGTCAAAGCGAAATTTGGCAGACCCGGGTGGCATTGTTGTGTCGGCGGAACGGCTGCGGCTGGCGCTCAGGCCGCGCCGGCCGGGTGCAGATCGGCTTCGGACGTGAACGAATCGGCGAAGAACGCGTCCTCGTGCAACTGGCACTGCGCGGTGAAATCGGCGCGTGCGGCGTTGACCATGACGGGCGCGCCACAGGCATAGACCTCGTGGCCGGACAGGTCGGGATGGTCGGCCATCACGGCCTGATGGACAAAGCCGGTGCGACCGGACCAGTTGTCCTCGGGCTTCGCATCGGACACCACGGGCACGTATTTGAAATTCGGCAGCTCGCGCGCCCATTTCTCGCACAGCGCGTGCATGTACAGATCCTGCGGCCGGCGGCCACCCCAATACAGCGTCATCGGGCGCGTGATGCCGGTGTACGCGGCATGTTCGACGATGGCCTTGATCGGTGCGAAACCGGTCCCCGACGCCAGCAGGACGATCGGCTTGTCCGAATCCTCTCGCAGGAAGAAGCTGCCCAGCGGACCTTCGAAGCGCAGGATGTCGCGCTCCTTCATGGCCGGCATGCCTTCCTTCGCGCCAAACACGTAGTCGGTGAACGCGCCGCCCGGCATATGGCGGATGTGCAGCTCGATCGGGCCTTCCTCGTGCGGCGGCGTGGCGATCGAATAACTGCGGCGCTTGCCGTCGCGCAGCAGGAATTCCACGTACTGGCCGGCCAGGAACTGCATCCGTTCGGTGGCCGGCAGCTGCAGGCGCACGGCGATCACGTCGTCGGCCAGGCGCTCTATCGTGCTGACGCGGCACGGAATCTTCTTGATGGGGATATCGCCGGCGCCGTGCACTTCACGGCATTCGATCGTGATGTCCGAGGTGGCGTTGGCGCAGCAGAACAGCGCGCGGCCCTCGGTCTTTTCCTGCGCCGTCAGCGCGGACGCGGCGTGGTCGCCCTGGGCGATCGTGCCTTCGACCACGCGGCCCTTGCAGGACCCGCACGCGCCGTTCTTGCAGCCATACGGCAGGCCGATGCTATGGCGCAGCGCGGCGCCCAGGATGGTTTCGTCGGCGGCCACTTCGAACTTGTGGCCACTCGGCATGACGGTAACTTGATAAGCCATAATCGGGTCTATGAACCAAATTCTGTCGCCGCAAGCGGCGTTGTCTTCCCCACGGGGCGTCGGGCACGGCAGGCGTGGCCGCCGGCTGGGCCGGCCGCGCCTGCTGATCGTTGGCTGCGGCGACGTCGGCACGCGCATCCTGCGCCTGCTGGCCACGCGCATGCGTGTGTTCGCCGTCACCTCGCAGCCGTCGCGCCGCGCCGAACTGCGCGAAGCCGGTGCGATACCGCTGGTGGCCGATCTGGACCGCCCAGCCACGCTGGCCCGGCTGTCGCAACTGGCGACGCGGGTCATGGATCTGGCGCCGCCGCCCGGGCAGGGCAATGGCGATCCGCGCACACGCGCGTTGCTCGGCGCCCTGCGCCGCACCGCATGGCGCCGCGCGCGCACCACGCGCTTTGGCGTCGGTGTCGGCGAGGCCGCCATTCTACCCGAGCGGGGATGGCACCGGGCGTTTGAGGCGGCGGTCCGGCATCGGGCCGCAGGCGCCTTCGTCTACGCCAGCACCACCGGCGTTTATGGCGACCGGTGCGGGGCCCGCGTGCAGGAATTCCACGCAGTGCGCCCGCAGACCGCGCGAGCCCGCCGGCGTGTCGCGGCGGAAGCGGCGGTGCGCGATTTTGGCCGCAAGGCCGGCTGGCGCGTCAATATCGTGCGGATTCCCGGCATCTACGCGGCCGACCGCCTCCCGGTGGCGCGCCTGAACAAGGGCACGCCGGCGCTGGCGCCGCAGGATGACGTCTACACCAGCCATATCCATGCCGACGACCTGGCGCGCACCATGATCGCCGCGCTGTGGCGGGGCCGCCCGCAGCGCGTGGTGCATGCCAGCGACGACACCGAATTGCGCATGGCTGACTATTTCGATCTGGTGGCCGACCGCAAGGGCCTGCCGCGTCCGCCGCGCATCTCGCGGCAACAGGCGCTGACCACGATCGATCCCACGCTGCTGAGTTTCATGAGCGAATCGCGCCGGCTGGACAACCGCCGGCTCAAGCGCGAGTTGCGGCTGAAGCTGCGCTATCCGACCGTCGCGTCGTTCTTCGACCGCTAAAGCGTCACCGCGCGTGCCAGTCCGCCGTCGCGGGCAGGCACGCCGATTGCTGGGAATCGTGCCGATTCATCCTGTCTATACAAGATCGACCCGGTTCGCATGCCTGCCGCGGCCGCATATGCCAGATCGTGGTGCGGCATAGTGCGCAGATGCACAACCATGGCGCTTTGCAGCGCCATTTGTAGGGCAGCCGCAGAACGTGTGCTCAGGTAAACCCCGGGTTTGACTTGTATATACAGGATGGTAGATTGCCGGTCAGGCAGCGCGTGCGGTTGCGCCGCCCGACCCGCAAATCCAGCCCTGCCCTTAACGACGCCCATATGGAGCCGACAGCATGAAGCTGCACCGCCGCGCCGCACCGATTGTTTCCGCCATTGCCCTTGCCATCGCCGCCGTCCCCGCCGTCCAGGCCCAGACCACCGCAGTGGCGCTCGGCATGAGCGGCTGGACCGGTTTTGCCCCGCTTACGTTGGCCGACAAGGCTGGCATCTTCAAGAAGCACGGCGTCGATGTGGACATCAAGATGATTCCGCAGAAGGACCGCCATCTGGCACTGGCTTCGGGCGCGATTCAGTGCGCGGCGACCACGGTGGAGACCCATGTGGCGTGGAACGCCAATGGCGTGCCGATCACCCAGATCGTGCAGCTCGACAAATCGTACGGGGCGGATGGGCTAGCCGTGCGCGGCGACGTCAAGACGTTTGCCGACCTCAAGGGCAAGACGATCGGCGTGGACGCGCCGGGCACCGCGCCGTTTTTCGGGCTGGCCTGGATGCTGCGCAAGAATGGCATGACGCTCAAGGACGTGAAGCTGACCACGCTGTCGCCGCAGGCCGCCGCGCAGGCGTTCGTGGCGGGGCAGAACGACGGCGCAATGACCTACGAGCCCTATCTGTCGACGGTGCGCGCCAATCCGGACAAGGGCAAGATCCTGGCCACCACGCTCGATTACCCGATGGTGACCGATACGCTGGGCTGCGCGCCCAAATGGCTCAAGGACAACCCGAAAGCGGCGCAGGGATTGGTGGACAGCTATTTCGAGGCGCTCGAAATGATCCGCAAGGAGCCGGAGAAATCGAACGAGATCATGGGCGCGGCAGTCAAGCAGACCGGCGAGCAGTTTGCCAAGTCGTCGGCTTACCTGCGCTGGCAGGACAAGGAAGCCAACCGCAAGTTCTTCGCGGGCGAGCTGGCCAGCTTCAGCAAGGAAGCGGCCGACGTGCTCAAGGACATCGGCGTGATCCGCCAGGTGCCCGACGTGACGGCGATCTATGACGCCCGATTCCTCAAGTAAGCCGGAGGGCGTCCCGATGTCTCAAGTCACCACGCCGCCAACTGCCGCGTCCGCCCGCGTCCAGCATGATGCCCAGGCCGCGGCCGGCGCGCCGCGTGCGCGTCATCCGTGGCTGTCGCCGCTGGTGCCGGTGTCGCCGCGCGCCCGCTGGACGCTGGGCCTGTCGTTCTTCGTCGTGTTCTTCGCGATCTGGGCCGTCGCCACGCTCGGCGGCTTTGTGCCGCGCACGTTCCTGGCCGATCCGCTGACGATGGCCAACGAGGGTCGGCTGCTGTTCACCGAATACGGCTTCATCGGCGATATCGGCATGACGGTGTGGCGCGTGGTGGGCGGCTTCGTGCTGGCCGCCGCGCTGGCCGTGCCGCTGGGCATTTTCATGGGCGCGTACAAGGCGGCCGAAGCGTTCTTCGAGCCCTTCGTGTCGTTCTGCCGCTATCTGCCCGCGTCGGCGTTCATTCCGCTGTTGATTCTTTGGGCCGGCATTGGCGAGACGCAGAAGCTGCTGGTGATCTTCATCGGCTCGTTCTTTCAGATTGTGCTGATGGTGGCGGTGACGGTGGGCGGCGCGCGCAAGGATCTCGTCGAAGCCGCCTACACATTGGGCGCCACGCCGCGCGGCATTGTGCGGCGCGTGCTGATCCCGGGCGCCGCGCCGGAAATCGCCGAGACGCTGCGGCTGGTGCTGGGCTGGGCGTGGACCTATGTGATCGTGGCCGAGCTGATCGGCTCGTCGTCCGGCATCGGCCACATGATCACCGACAGCCAGGCCTTGCTGAACACCGGCCAGATCATCTTCGGCATCATCGTGATCGGCTGTATCGGGCTGGTGTCCGATCTCGTCTTCAAGCTGGCCAACCAGCGCCTGTTTCCGTGGAGTTCGATCAAATGAGCGCGCTGTCGATCCAGCAGGTTTCCCGCACGTTCGAAAACCCGCGCGGCGGCAGCACGCAGGCGCTGCTGCCCGTCGATTTCGATGTGCGCGACAACGATTTCGTGACGATCCTCGGACCGTCGGGCTGCGGCAAGTCGACACTGCTGCGCATCGTGACGGGACTCGATACGCCCAGCGGCGGCCGCGTGCTGCTCGACGGCCAGCCTGTGGCGGGCCCGGGCGCGGACCGCGGCATGGTGTTCCAGTCGTACACGCTGTTTCCGTGGTTGACGATCGAGCAGAACGTGCGCTTCGGGCTGCGCGAACGCGGCATGAGCGAAGCCGACCAGAAAGAGCGCAGCGATTTCTTCATCGCGCGCGTCGGCTTGCGCGGTTTCGAGCAGCACTATCCGAAACAGTTGTCGGGCGGCATGCAGCAGCGCACCGCGATTGCGCGTGCGCTGGCCAACGATCCCAAGATCCTGTTGCTCGACGAGCCGTTCGGCGCGCTCGACAACCAGACGCGCGTGCTGATGCAGGAGTTGCTGCTGGGCATATGGGAGGCGTCGCGCAAGACGGTATTATTCGTCACGCACGATATCGACGAAGCCATTTTCATGGCCAACCGCGTGGCGGTGTTTTCCGCGCGGCCCGGTCGGATCAAGAGCGAAATCGCGGTGAATTTCCCGCATCCGCGCCATTACACGATCAAGACATCGCCCGAGTTTTCTGCGCTGAAGGCACGGCTGACCGAAGAGATTCGCGCCGAAGCCATGGCTGCGGCCGAGCATTGACGGGGCGATGCGCAACCACGCCATGAACCAGACCGCCGCTTCGGCATCTTCCTCATCGTCCGCGCCTGCTGCGCTGTACCAGCAGGTCAAGGAATATATCGCGCGCCAGATCCAGAGCGGCGCGTGGCAACCTGGCGACCGCGTGCCGTCGGAGCAGGAACTGGTGAACCGCTTTTCGGTGTCGCGCATGACGGTCAACCGGGCGCTGCGCGAATTGTCCGAGCAGGGCAGGGTCGTGCGCGTGGCCGGCGTGGGTACGTTCGTGGCGGAACACAAACCGCAGTCGACGCTGCTTTCGGTCGTCAATCTGCAGGACGAGATCCGCATGCGCGGCCATGACTATGCGTGCGACGTGATCCTGGTCGAACGTGTCTCGGCATCGATCGAAGTGGCCGCCGCGCTGGAGCTTCGCACCGGCGAGTCGGTGTACCACTCGATCTGCATTCATCGCGAGGACGGCGTGCCGGTGCAACTGGAGGACCGCTACGTCAACCCGCGCGCCGCGCCCGATTTCATCGCCCAGGATTTTGGCGACACGCAGCCCGGCGAATATTTGCTGCGCAATGTTCCGTACGATCAGGTGGAACACGTGGTCGACGCCATCGCCGCCACGGCGGAGCAGGCCGCGCAGCTCGAGATGCCGCCGACCCAGCCGTGCCTGCTGCTGACGCGCCGTACGTGGACGCATGGCGTGCCGGTGACCTTTGTACGCTGCCTGCATCCGGGCAACCGGTATCGGCTGGGCAGTCGCTTTCGCGCCGACGGCAATCCCGCCTTTGGCTAGAACTGGTGCCTGAGGCCGGTCAAAAGCCGGCCATCGGGTTTTATTTTCGACTAACCTGTATAGACAGGCTCATACAACATCGGCAACTGAAGATGACACAAGATTCCCGCTCTCTCCTGACTCTCAATCCCGGCCACGTTTCGCTGGACGACCTGCGCCGCATCTATCGCGGGGAGGTGCGCCTGGCGATGGCGGAATCGGCATGGGCCGGGGTCCGCGCCGCGCAGGCCACGGTGCAGGACATCATCGATGCCGATGCCGTGGTCTATGGCATCAATACCGGCTTCGGCAAGCTGGCGCAGTCGCGCATCGCGCATGACAAGCTGGCCGACCTGCAGCGCAATCTGGTGCTGTCGCACAGCGTGGGCACCGGCGCAGACCTGGCGCCCGACACCGTGCGGCTGATCCTGGCCATCAAGGCGGTCAGCCTGGCGCGCGGCCATTCCGGCGTGCGTCCCGCGTTGATCGAGGCGCTGCTGGCGCTGGCCAACCATGGCGTCACGCCGTGCATCCCGGCCAAGGGTTCGGTCGGCGCATCGGGCGACCTTGCGCCGCTGGCCCATATGTCGTGCACCCTGATCGGCGTGGGCGAGGTGATGATCGACGGCCGGCGCGTGCCGGCCGCGCAAGGGCTCGCGCACGCCGGGCTCGAGCCCTTCACGCTTGGCCCCAAGGAAGGCCTGGCGCTGCTGAACGGCACGCAGGTTTCCACGGCTCTGGCGCTGGCGGGATTGTTCGCCGCCGAAGACGCATTCGCGGCCGGTCTGGTTGCCGGGGCGCTGTCGCTCGAGGCGATCAAGGGATCGGTCAAGCCGTTCGACGCGCGCATTCACGAAGCGCGCGGCCAGGCCGGCCAGATCGCCGTGGCCGGCGCGGTGCGCGCGATGCTCGACGGCAGCGGAATCGTCGATTCGCACAAGACCTGCGGCCGCGTGCAGGACCCGTATTCGATCCGCTGCCAGCCGCAGGTGATGGGCGCGTGCCTCGACAATCTGTCGCACGCGGCGCGGATCCTGCGCATCGAGGCCAACGCCGCATCGGACAATCCGCTGGTGTTCTCCGAGCAGGGCGATGTGGTGTCCGGCGGCAATTTCCACGCCGAGCCGGTGGCGTTTGCAGCCGACATCGTGGCGCTGGCCATCGCCGAAATCGGCGCGATTTCCGAGCGCCGTCTGGCATTGCTGCTCGATACCGGCCTGTCCGGTTTGCCGCCGTTTCTGGTGCGCGACGGCGGCCTGAACTCGGGCTTCATGATCGCGCAGGTCACGGCCGCAGCGCTTGCTTCGGAAAACAAGGCGCTCGCGCATCCGTCCAGCGTGGACAGCCTGCCGACCTCGGCCAATCAAGAAGATCACGTTTCGATGGCCACGTATGGCGCGCGCCGGCTTGGCGAGATGGCGGCCAACACCGCGGTGATCGTCGGCATTGAGGCGATGGCCGCGGCGCAGGGCATCGAGTTCCATCGCCCGCTGCACTCATCGCCGCTGATCGAACAGGAACTCGCGCGTATCCGCAGCCGTGTGGCATTCCTCGACGCCGACCGCTATCTCGCGCCCGATATCGAAGCGATGAAGCAATGGGTGGTGCAGGGCGATGCGGGCGCGGGCTGGCCCGCCGCCGTGCGGGCCATCCTGCCGACGAACCAGAACGTCTGAGCATCCGAACGTGTGACACGCGGCGCCGCCGCGAACCTCTTTCCAAGAAACGCGAGACCACCATGAACGCCAACGAACACCAATTCACCGACACCGCGCGCGGCCAGCGCGAAATCCGCGCGCCGCACGGCAGCCAGCTGCATTGCAAGAACTGGCTGATCGAGGCCGCGTACCGCATGATCCAGAACAATCTCGATCCCGACGTGGCCGAGCGCCCGCAGGATCTGGTGGTGTACGGCGGCATCGGCAAGGCCGCGCGCAACTGGGAATGCTTCGACGCGATTCTCGATAGCCTGCGCCGGCTGGGCGAGGACGAGTCGCTGCTTGTGCAGTCGGGCAAGCCGGTGGGCGTGTTCCGCACTCATGCCGATGCGCCGCGCGTGCTGATCGCCAATTCCAATCTGGTGCCGCATTGGGCCACTTGGGACAAGTTCAACGAACTCGATCGCGCCGGGCTGATGATGTACGGGCAGATGACGGCGGGATCGTGGATCTACATCGGCACGCAGGGCATCGTGCAGGGCACGTTCGAAACTTTCGTGGAAGCTGGCAACCAGCACTACAACGGCGACCTGACCGGCAAATGGATCCTGACCGCCGGCCTCGGCGGCATGGGCGGCGCGCAGCCGCTGGCGGGCGTGCTGGCCGGCGCGTGCGTGCTGGCCATCGAATGCCAGGAATCGCGCATCGATTTCCGCATCCGCACGCGCTACCTCGACAAGAAGGCCACCACGCTGGACGAAGCGCTCGCGATGATCGCATCGGCAACCAGCAAGGGCGAGGCAATCTCCGTGGGCCTGCTGGGCAACGCGGCGGAAATCGTGCCGGAACTGGTGCGTCGCGCGCGCGCCGGCGGCATGCGCCCGGACATCGTCACCGACCAGACCTCGGCGCACGATCTGGTGAACGGCTATCTGCCCGAAGGTTGGAGCGTGCAGCAGTGGGAAGACCTGCGCCAGCGCGACCCCAAGGCAGTCGAGGCCGCCGCACGCGCTTCGATCGTCCGGCACGTGCAGGCCATGCTGGACTTCCAGAAAATGGGCGTGCCGACGCTCGACTATGGCAACAACATCCGCCAGGTGGCGTTCGACGAGGGCGTGGCCAACGCGTTCGATTTCCCCGGTTTTGTGCCGGCCTATATCCGGCCGCTGTTCTGTCGCGGCAAGGGCCCATTCCGCTGGGTGGCGCTGTCCGGTGATCCCGAGGACATCTACAAGACCGACGCCAAGATGAAGGAGCTGTTCCCCGAGGACAAGCATCTGCACCGCTGGCTCGATATGGCGCGCGACCGCATCGCGTTCCAGGGTTTGCCGGCGCGGATCTGCTGGGTGGGGCTCGACGAACGGCATCGCGCCGGGCTGGCCTTCAACGAGATGGTGAAATCGGGCGAACTGAAGGCGCCGATCGTGATCGGGCGCGATCACCTCGATTGCGGATCCGTCGCGTCACCCAATCGTGAAACCGAAGCGATGCGCGACGGGTCCGACGCCGTGTCGGACTGGCCGCTGCTCAACGCGCTGCTGAACACCGCGGGCGGCGCCACATGGGTCAGCCTGCATCACGGCGGCGGCGTCGGCATGGGCTTTTCGCAACATGCCGGCGTGGTCATCGTCTGCGACGGCACCGATGCGGCGGCCAGGCGGATCGAACGCGTGCTGTGGAACGACCCGGCCACCGGCGTGATGCGCCACGCCGATGCCGGTTATGACATCGCCATCGACTGCGCCAGGGAAAAGGGCCTGAACCTGCCGATGGTGAAGCGTTGATGGCCGTGCAGAAGTTTGCAGTCGACGCGATCGCGCCGACGCCGTGGAAGAACGGCGGTGGCGCAACGCGCGAAATCGCCGTGTGGCCGCCTGGTGCCGCCATGGAGTCGTTTGCATGGCGCATCAGCGTGGCCGATATCGCTGACGACGGGCCGTTCTCCGCATTTCCCGGCGTGGATCGCCAGATCGCATTGCTGGAAGGCGCCGGCGTGCACCTGCAGGCGCATGACGATTCGTTTTCCCATCGGCTGGTGCGCGTGGGAGAACCGTTCGCGTTTTCAGGCGATACCGCCATGCATGCCACGCTGATCGACGGGCCGACGCGCGATTTCAATGTGATGACACGCCGCGGCGTGTGCCGCGCCGACGTGCGCCTGATGCGCCAGCCGTTCTCGGTGGTGCCGGGCGAGACCACGGTGCTGGTGCTGGCGCTCGACGGCGCCTGGGAGGCCGGCCCCAGCCTGCATCTGGCCGCCGGAGAAGGCATACTGCTGCCAGCCGGCACGCCGGCCATCACGCTGTCTCACAACGGGCTTGCCGCGCTGTGCCTGCGCGTGACCCTGCATATGGAGCGGGACCGATGAAGATCAACGATGCGCTGTCGGCAGACGGCGTCTGGCATCACTGCCATCTGCTGGCGGATGCCGATCCCGCGCACGCCACGCGCGACGCCGCCATCGCGGTCGAACATGGCCGCATCGTGTGGCTGGGCGAAGCGTCTGCCTTGCCGGAGAGCCTGCGGCGCCTGCCGCGGCACGACGCGGCAGGCGCGTGGATCACACCGGGCCTGGTCGACTGCCATACGCATCTGGTCTACGGCGGCCAGCGCGCCGACGAATTCGCGATGCGCCTGGCCGGGGTCAGCTACGAGGAAATTGCGCGCGCGGGCGGCGGCATCGTGTCGACGGTGCGCGCCACGCGCGATGCAGACGAAGCCACGCTGTTCGCGCAGGCCGCGCCGCGCCTGGAAGCGCTGCTCGCCGAAGGCGTCACCGCCATCGAGATCAAGTCCGGCTATGGCCTGTCGCTCGATGCCGAACGCAAGCAGCTGCGCGTGGCGCGGCAGCTCGGCGAGGCTTACGGCGTGACGGTCCACACGACGTTCCTCGGCGCGCACGCGCTGCCGCCCGAATATGCGGGCCGCGCCGACGACTACATCGAGCTGGTCTGCAACACGATGCTGCCGGCGCTGGCCGGCGAAAAACTTGTCGATGCGGTGGATGCGTTCTGCGAGGGCATTGGATTCAGCCCCGCGCAGACCGAGCGCGTCTTCGAGGCGGCGGCGCGGCACGGCTTGCCCGTCAAGCTCCATGCCGAGCAGTTGAGCAATCTGGGCGGCGCGGCGCTCGCGGCGCGACACCGCGCGCTGTCCGCCGATCATCTCGAACATCTCGACGAAGCGGGCGTGGCCGCGATGGCGCAGGCGGACACCGTCGCTGTGCTGCTGCCTGGCGCCTATTATTTCCTGCGCGATACCCACTTGCCGCCGTTGGCACTCCTGCGCCAGTACGGCGTGCCGATCGCCATCGCCACCGATCACAATCCGGGCACGTCGCCCACCACGTCGCTGCTGCTGATGATGAACATGGCGTGCACGCTGTTCCGCATGACCGTGCCGGAAGTGCTGGCCGGCGTGACCGTCCACGCGGCGCGCGCGCTCGGTGCGGCGGATCGGCACGGACGCCTTGCGGTGGGCCGGGTGGCCGATTTCGCGCTGTGGCGCGTCGATTCGCCGGCGGAACTGGCGTATCGCTTTGGCGGCAATCCGTGCGCGGCGGTGGTGCGTCAGGGCCGGCTCCATGTTCAAGGCAAAGGTATTCAACGATGAGTGCGACGAGTGCAGGCCGATTGTTCGCCCCCTACGCGCTGCTGCCCGACGGCTGGGCGCGCGATGTGCTGCTGGCGTGGGACGCGCAGGGCGTTTTCACGTCGATCGTTCCCAACGCGACGGGCGCGGGCGCTGCGATCGGCGCTTCTATTGCCGCTCCGACGGGCACCGCGGTCGGCCCCGCGCCGCGCGCTGCCGGTCCGGTGTTGCCCGGGATGCCGAACCTGCATTCGCACGCGTTTCAACGCGGATTTGCCGGGCTGACCGAATTCCGCAGCGTCACGGATGGCGACGATCCGGCCGGTGGCGATTCGTTCTGGAGCTGGCGCTCGCTGATGTATCGCTTCGCGCTGCGCGTGTCGCCCGATGCGCTCGAGGCGATCGCCACGCAGCTCTACATCGAGATGCTGCGCGCCGGCTACACCAGCGTGTGCGAATTCCACTACGTCCATCACGATCCCGACGGCAAGCCTTACGCCGATCGCGCCGAGATGTCGCTGCGGCTGCTGCGCGCGGCACAGACCGCCGGCATCGGCATGACGCTGTTGCCCGTGCTGTACCAGACGGCCGGATTTGGCGGCAAGCCCGCGCAGCCTGACCAGCGCCGCTTCCTGAATGACACCGAGGCGATGCTGGCGCTGCTGGAAAAGCTTGCGCCGCATTGCGCCGCCTATGGCGCGCGGCTGGGTCTGGCGCCGCATTCGCTGCGCGCCGTGCCGCACGGCAGCCTGTCGCAGGCCGTCGCCGCGCTGCACGCGATGGACGCCACGGCGCCTGTGCATATCCACATCGCCGAGCAGCAAAAGGAAGTCGATGACTGCCTGGCGGCGACCGGCGTGCGTCCGGTGCAATGGTTGCTCGATCACGCACCGGTGGACTCGCGCTGGTGCCTGGTACACGCCACGCACATGGACTGGGACGAGCGGCGGCGGCTGGCGCACAGCGGCGCGGTGGCCGGCATCTGCCCGACCACCGAGGCCAATCTTGGCGATGGCGTGTTCGAGGCCGCGCCATATCTGGCGCAGCACGGCTGGTGGGGCATCGGATCGGACAGCCACGCCAGCGTGAGCGTGGCCGAGGAATTGCGCATGTTCGAATACGGCCAGCGCCTGGGACTGCAGCGGCGCAATGTGCTGGCATCGCAGGCGCACCCGCAGGTGGCGGACCGCTTATGGCTCGATGCCGTGGCGGGCGGCGCGCGTGCGGCGGCGCGTCCCGTGGCCGGACTGTCGGTCGGGCAGCGCGCCGATTTCATCGTCCTCGATGGCCAGCAGCCGACGCTGGCCGGGCTGGACGGCGCCCACGCGCTGGCCACCTGCGTGTTTGCGAGCCACGGACATGAGACACTAGCGGAAGTCCGCACGGGCGGCACGTGCCGCGTGCAGCACGGCGTGCATCCGCAGCAAACGGATGCGGCCCGGCTGTTCGTCGAGGCGCGCGCCGGCCTGCTGGCGGACTAGGGTCCCGAACCCTCGATAGCAGTTAACAGACCGCCGCCCCAAGACAAGATGTCCTCCTTCACCACCGATATTCCCGCTTTCACCCTGCATCGCGGCACCCGCCCGCTGCTGGTGTCGATGCCGCACGTCGGCACGTATCTTCCCGCGCAACTGGCCGAGCGTCTGACGCCCGAGGCCCGCACGGTGCCTGATACCGACTGGCACATGGATCGCCTCTACGATTTCGCGCGCGATCTCGGCGCATCGATCCTGATGGCCACGCACTCGCGCTATGTGATCGACCTGAATCGTCCGCCCGACAACGCCAACCTCTATCCGGGCCAGGACACCACGGGTCTGTGCCCGATCGACACGTTCGACAAGACGCCGGTCTACGCCGACGGCGCCAACTTGCCTGACGATTCCGAAATCGCCTTGCGCCGCGGCGCGGTCTGGCATCCGTACCACAACGCGCTGCAGGACGAACTCAAGCGCCTGCGCGCGGAACACGGCACCATCGCGTTGTGGGACGCCCATTCGATCCGCTCCGTGCTGCCGCGTTTCTTTGAAGGCAAGCTGACCGATTTCAATCTCGGCTCGGCCGACGGCAAGAGCTGCGACACAGGGCTGGCCAGCGATGTGGTGGCGATCGCCCAGCGCGTGCCGAACCACACCGCGGTGCTGAACGGCCGCTTCAAGGGCGGCTATATCACGCGCCAGTACGGCAATCCGGCCGAAGGCGTACACGCGATCCAGCTGGAACTCACGCAATCGTCGTATATGGAAGAACGCCATCCGTTTGCGTACGATCCGGCCAAGGCCGCCAACGTGCAGCCGGCCATCCGCCAGATGCTGGAAACCGTGCTGACGTTCGTCGAGGCGCGCTGACGCTTTGAGCGGGCTTTCGATAGCCGCCGCCAAAAGAAAAAACCCGGCCGCGCGCGATGCCGCCACGCGCGGGCCGGGTCTTCAGATGACGCAACTTATTTCCTGGTCACGTTCTTGTCGGCCTTGTTGCCGGTGGCCGCGTTGTAGCGCTCCACATATTCCTCGAACAGTTTGCGGATCGACTTGCCGATTTTTGCGTAGTCCGATTCATTGAGATTGGCCAGCGACACGCGACCCGACGGATGGCGCGTGCCAAATCCGCGGCCGGGCAGCAGTACCACGCCGGCTTCCTCGGCCAGGCGGAACAGCAGTTCCACCGGTTCGGCCGAGGACATCACCCATTTCACGAAATCCGGACCAAGCGCCTTGCCGCCCAGTTGCTCGATGTCGAGCAGCGTGTAGTAATCGACCACATTCGGGTCGTCGACATTGTCCGGCGCGATGCCGATCTCGTTGAACAGCGCCGCCTTGCGGCTGCGAATCAGTCGCTTCATCGCCTGCTTGTAGGCGTCGGGCGTATCCATGAGCGAGAACAGCGAGAACAGCACCATCTGCACCTGTTGGGGCGTGGAAAGCCCCGCCGTATGGTTCAGCGCCACGGTCCGGCTGTCGGCCACGATGCGGTCGATGAACTTCAGCGTGTCGGGCGTGGTGGTGATCGAGTTGTAGCGCTTGTGCAGTTGCTGGCGCTGGTCGTCCGGCAATTTGGCAAGCTTGTCGTCGAAGATGTTGTCGCGATGGGTGGCGATGACGCCAAGCCGCCAGCCCGTGGCGCCGAAGTACTTCGAGAACGAATAAACCAGAATGGTGTTGCGCGGGCAGAGCGCGAACAGCGAGACGAAGTTGTCGGCAAACGTGCCGTAGACGTCGTCGGTCAGGATGATCAGGTCCGGGCGGTCCTTGACGATCGATGCCAAATATTCCAGGCTCTCATCGCTCATGCGTACCGACGGCGGGTTGCTGGGATTGACCAGGAAGAAGGCCTTGACGGCCGGATCGCGCAGCTTGTCGAGTTCCTTGTTCGAATACTGCCAGCGCGATTCGGGGTCGGCATCGATCGACAGTTCCACCAGCTGGTAATCGTTGAGTTCAGGGATCTCGATATAAGGGGTGAAAATCGGCATGCCCAGCGCGATCTTGTCGCCGGCCTTGAGCAGATGATTTTCCCGCATCGAGTTGAACAGGTACGTCATCGCCGCGGTGCCGCCTTCCACGGCAAACAGGTCGAATTCGCCGATGAACGGATGCTTGCCGATCATCTCCTTGCGGATGTACTGGCCGACGATGATTTCGCTCAGCTTGAGCATGCGGTCGGGCACCGGGTAGTTGCACGCCAGGATGCCTTCGCACATTTCATAGAGAAAATCGGCGGCGTTCAGTCCAAGCTGATCGCGCACGTACGATACGGCGCCGGCCAGAAATTTCACGCCGGGCACGTCGCGATTCTCGCGCGCGAACAGGTCGAAGCGTTCCTCGATGCCCTCGCGGCGCGGAAAGCCGCCGACGCCCTCGGGCATGTATTGGAACGACCGTTCCGATTCGCGCATGGCAAACAGCCCGAGCTGCCAGAAGCCGTGACGCGGCACGGTGGCCAGGAAATTGGGATTGCCGCGCCCGGCGTTCAGCATCAGGCGGTTGGCGTCGCTGCTGGCCAGCTTGATCAGCTCATCCTTGAGTTCGAACGGCGAAAGGCTGGACAGCGTGGAGAGATCCGGTTTGCTCATTGCATGACTCCTTTTGGGAATGCGTCGATTGGCGGTGCGCGTCAGACCAGGCCGACCACGAGCGGGCCGAGCAGCGTCAGCAACACGTTGGCCAATGCGTAGGTGATGGCGAAGGGCACGGTAGGTACCGGGCTCTCGGCCTTGTCGAGAATGCCGCCGAAGGCGGGGTTGGCGCTGCGCGATCCGGACAACGCGCCGGCCAGCAGCGCAGCGTTGTCGTAGCGCAGCACGTAGCGGCCAAACAGCATCGTCAGGAAAAGCGGCAGCAGCGTGACCACCGCGCCCAGCAGGAAGATCGTCAGCCCACTCTGGCGCAAGGTGTCGACGGCCTGCAGCCCGGAGTTGATGCCGACGATGGCCACGAACGCGGCCAGCCCGAAGTCCTTGAGCAACTGGCACGCCGCGGTGGGCATCGCGCCGTACATCGGATGCTTGGAGCGCGCCCAGCCAAACACCAGCCCGGACAGCAGCGCGCCGCCGCCCGCGCCCAGCGTCAGCGGGATCGAGCCCACGCGCACTACCAGCAGGCCGATCAGCAGGCCCACCAGCACCCCGGCGCCGAAGTAGACGAAATCGGTCTTTTCGCTCGGCGTAAGCTCGTAGCCGGCGCGCTGCGCGGCACGCTTGGTGTCTTCGGGCGTGCCGTAGAACGTGATGATGTCGCCGTGCTGCAGCTTGAGATCGGGCAGGATCGGCAGCGCGTGGTCGTAGCGCTCGATGCGCTCCAGGTACACGCCGTGGCGCATCTCGCGACTGACGTTGGCGATGATCTCGGACAGCGGCTTGTTGTTCATGCCCTTCAGCGTGAACACCGCGCGGCGCGTCTGCATCACCATGCCCATGCCCTCGGCGTCGGCAATTTCTTCGCCGATCACCAGCGCCGTCGGCACCATCGCGTCGCGTCGGCCGACCAGCAAGACCAGATCGCCAGTCTCCAGCACGGTGTCCTGCGCAAACTTCATGGGCTTGCCGCCGCGCTGGAGTTTTTCGACGGTGATCAGGTCTTCGCCGCCCACCTCGATGTCCTTGATGGTCTTGCCCGCAGCGCCCGTTACACGGAACAGGCGTCCCACCAGGCGCGGCAGTGCGCCGGCCTGACCGGGCCCGAACTGCGGCAGGCCGCCGTGCATCGCCGCTTCCACCTTCTTGGCATCCGTCTTCAGGTCGGACCCCATGAAACGCGGCAGGATATTGACGCAGACGATGATCGCGCCAAGCGATCCGAACACGTAGGTCACCGCGTAGCCGATCGCAACGTTGGCCTGCAGCGTCTTCACCTGATCCGGCGGCAGGCCGAGCTTGGTGATGGCGTCGCCGGCCGTGCCGATAATGGCCGATTGCGTCATGCCGCCCGCAGCCAGTCCGGCGGCGATGCCCTTGTCGAGCTGGAAGATCTTGGCAAGAACCACCACTGTCACGAGCCCCGCGACGGCCATGAAGACCGCCATGGCGATTTCGCGCAGCGAGTTGCGGTTCAGCGAGTTGAAGAATTGCGGGCCGCTTTCATAGCCGACGGCATAGATGAAGACGGCAAACATCACGGCCTTCACGCCATTGTCGATCTCTACGCCAACCTGGCTGATGATGACGGCCGCTAGCAGCGACCCAGCCACGCCGCCCAGCTGGAACTTGCCGAACGTGATCTTGCCGATGGCATACCCGATGGCCAGCGACAAAAACAGCGCTGACTCCGGCGATTTCTGGAAGATCGTATGCAACCAATCCATGGAACCTCCTGTAATGCATGACGCAGGTTTGGGGACGCATGTCGTCGGCGCTTGTGACACCGGGACACGCCGTACAACGCTTTGCTAATGGGGAGAAGGGCCCAGCGCGCGGGCCATTACGTTTGTGAACACGGTGTGCAGGGGAAACGGAACGCGCGTGATGAGGCGCGCGATCACGCTTTGGATGGCTGCAGGAAGCGTCGAGGTCGGCACGCCGGTGAGGAGCGGGATCGGTCGATCTCTGCCGATCCGTACGATGCTTGCCGATGTGGCGCCGATGCCGCCTGGTCGCAGCGAGTCGGCGCATATCGCATTCACGGTGTGGCCGATGGCCAATGCCGACATCGCGATCTGCGGCGGTTCGGCAAGCAAGGCGGAAGCGATTTCCATGACGCGGCGAGGGCCTCCCTTGGATCACGGCAAGCCAGGCGGTGGGACCCGCAGGCGTGAGGCATTATCCGTGGGTGGTGCGCGTGCGCGTATTGAAAGCTTTTGATCGCGTATTAAACGCAATCAAGAAAACTGCTATGTCTGGAAGTAGTTTTACAGAGTAATGACAAGGCCTCGCGCATGCGGACTGTTCGTCGCAACAGTGATGCGCTGGCGATCGACGGGCGCCCGCTGCCTATGGCCGCGAGCGCCGCAGTGCAGAACTTATTTTCCGCTGTTGAGCCGGTCCTGGATGTGCTGGGCGCGTGCCGCCGAGGCCGGGTGCGAACTGAGCAGGCTGGACTGCCCGCCGTCCAGCTTGGCCAATTTCTGGAACGCCGTAACCAGCGCCTGACGGTTGGCGTTGTTCTTGGTCAGCAGGTCAAACGAGTAGTCGTCGGCCTGGCTTTCCTGGCGCTGCGAAAACTGCGCGTTGACAAACGTTTCGCCCAGTTCACCGATTTGCGACGACGACAGCGCAGTCAGCGTGGCGTTGCCGGTGGAACCGAGCAGTCCGCGCGCCGCTGCCGTGGTGTAAGCCACCTGCATGGCGGCCTTGGTGTGGCCCAGTGCGACGTGGCCGATTTCGTGACCGAGCACGCCGCGCACTTCATCGTCGGTCATCAGATCCATCAATCCGCTATAGACACGCACGCAGCCATTGGCCATGGCCCATGCGTTCACATCCTTGGTCATGTAGACCTTGGCGTCGAGCGGCAGCCCGGTGTTCTTCAGCCCGCTCATGATGTTGGTCAGGCGCTTCGCATACGTGCTGTCGGCGGTGGCCAGCGTGTTTTTCTTGTCCATCTCCGCGCACGACTGGTCGGACAATTGCTTGACGTTGGTGTCGCTGAGCGTGGCGGCCGAAAACAGACTGCCGCCGGCTTGCGTCAGGCTATCCATGTTGGCGCCGGCGCAGCCAGCAAGCATTGCAGCGCAGCCGATGGCTGCGGCGGTAGCGAGTTTGCGCTTCATCGTCGATTCCCTGGTAATGACTTGGTGTTATGGTCGCGGCGCCCTGTAGCCCCCATGCGGGAGACACCGCAGCGAGGAAGGATAAGCAAGGCGAAATCCGATTGCCAGCGGTGCGCGTCTGACATGGACGCCGCGCATCCATTTGCGCGAATTCAGATTCGTCTTATTGAGCGGTGTGGGTAGCTGCGGCGAAATAGCGGCATGCCACCAAAAAACAGATCGCACCCGATGTGGATCCCCAACCGTTCCCGAGCCCGCTATGTGCGCAAACGCTCAAATCGAGCGTGCTGCGAGGCGTTTCAAACTGTCACCTGTGCGTAATCTGAGGAAAAAGCAGATGTGGTCGCATTGTCAAAATTGGCGAACCGCTTCAAATGTCACGGCATGTGCGCTGCCAGCACCGGACTGTCGTACAACGCGCGACAGCGCACATAAGCAAAGCGTGGGTGGAGGCACGATACGGGCTAAAGCGTTGTGAATGTATTGTAAAAAAAACAATAACGTCGGTGCACGGGAACGGGGATGGCCTGCGATCAGCGCGGCCATGGTCATCTAGTGTGATTTAAGCTCCATTTCCTGTCAGTTCGGCGACTCAGTCAGCATCGCGGCGGCAAAAAGCCCTCGCGGCGTTGTTCAAACCAAAAAACAGGGGAAGCGGAGATTCAGCCATGCGCAGTCTGATCATCAATGCCGACGACTTTGGTCTCGATTACGAAACCTGTGCCACGACGATAGATTGCTTCGAGGCCGGGTTACTGACCAGTGCAACTATCATGGTGGGCTGCGAGGCGTCGAAGCAGGCCTACGACTACGCCCGGCAGAATCGCAAGCGTTTTTCCTTCGGTCTGCATTTCAATATCGTCGACGGATTCGAGCCGCTTGCTGGCAAGGACACCTCGTTGTGCGACGAGCCAGGCGCGTTCCGGGAAAGCGACGCGCAGCGCTACGCGGCCATGGCCGGTTTGCTGGCCAATACCGAAATCCGGCGCGAATTTCGCCTGCAGCTCGAAGAGTTGCGGGACAACCATGTGGAAGTTACACATGTGGACAGCCACGGCCACCTGCACAAGTTTCCGTCGATCATCTATTCGTTACGCCAGGAAATGCGCCGCGCCGGCATCACGTGGGTGCGTCGTCCGCAAAACGTCTTCCTTCGGCCAAACGCCCCGCGACGCATCATCAACAATGTCTTCGCCATCCCTTTCTGGGGCTTGATGCGTACCGACTATTACTGCGCCGTGGACGGCGGCGACGAAACGTGGGCGCAGCGCCTGCCGGACGCGCTGCCGGATGGCTTGACCGAAGTCTCGGTCCATCCGGGCCGCGCGGAGCCATGGCGGCGCATCGAAGCCGAACCGCTGCTGCATCCCGATGAATTGGGAACTGCACTCACCTCGGCCGGCGTTGCGCTGACGCGCTATCGGGCCCACGTCTAGTCAGCCGGCGCGCCAGCCGTCAACGCTTGCATGGCAAAAGCCAGCGCGCGGCAAGGTAACGCCGGCACATGCGTGAACGGACCGTCAACAGCTGATAGGGAAACAGCAGGAGCAGGGAGCAGCGGGGTGCGAATCGGGGGAAATAACTGCGTGGCGCGAAGCCAAGCCGAAGCAGAAAGCGGACGGGGAAAAGCGAAAGGGGGCGAAGGGTAAAACGGATAAAGCGGGGGAGGGCGGAAAAGCGAGGAAAAGCGAGGAAAAGCGGATGGTGCCCGGGGTCGGACTCGAACCGACACGCCTTGCGGCGGGGGATTTTGAGTCCCCTGCGTCTACCTGTTTCACCACCCGGGCATGGGTGTCGCGATGTTCCGGAACGGGCAACGCGCTGCGATGAAACGCGGATTATGCCGCAAATCCGCACTGCGGACAACTGGCCGGCGCGCCGCCGGGCGTTTGCTCTGCGGTGTCCCGGGTGAGTTACCTCCGCGTCTTGACGGTGCGGCTACGGTCGTAGAAGCCGGGTGGCTTGCGTGCGATCCAGCGGATGAAGTCGGCCATGACCGGGTGCGCACGCAGCGCGGTCCAGTCGTGATACGTGATGGCCAGCTCAGCTTCGGAAAAGACCGAATGGATTTTCTGATGGCAGACGCGGTGCATCGGTACCACGTCACGGCCGCCGCGGCTGCGCGGCACCGGATGATGCAGATCGGTGCTGGCGTCGTCCAGCAGCGGACGGCCGCACAACGGGCAGCGGTTGGCCTGGGCGGGCGCGTCGGCGATCGGCGGTGGGCCGAGTTGATCATCCTGGCCGGCGCGCAATCGGCGTTTGACGACCATAAGGTTCCGGGAGAACAGCGGTTGACGGTAGAGGGACAGCGCTTGCGGTAGGATAGCGCGCAACTGCGACACGCGTCGCCGCCGCGATCCCAATGGAGCCGAGCCATGTCCGCCGAGCCGACCCTCGATGCCACGCCTGCCAACAGCGTTGCCGCGCTGGCCGCCTTGCCCTCGCAGGATCCGGCCTTCTATGCGCAGGCTTACAACAATCGCGCGAACGTTCCGGACAATGCTGTCCACATGGCGCGTTGGGCCGCCGATTCGGCGTTGATGCGCGCCAGCGCAGTGACATATTTCGAGAATCTCGCCTATGGCGATCCGGACTCGCCGCTGGCTGCGACGGAAACGCTCGATTATTTCCCGGCCGCCTCGGTCGATGACGACGCATTGCCGCCATTGCTGGTGTTTCTGCACGGCGGCTACTACCGCGCGCTGGACAAGCGCGATCACAGCTTTGTCGCGCATGTGCCGACCCGCCGTGGCGTGTCAGTGGCGGTGATCAACTATGCGCTGTGTCCGGCCGTGACCGTGGAAACCATCGTGCGTCAGACGCTGCAGGCCGTCGCATGGCTGTACCGCGACAGCGAGCGGCTGGGACACGATCGTCGGCGTATTTTCCTCGCGGGGCATTCGGTCGGCGGCCATCTGGTGACGATGCTGATGGCCGCCCGATGGCCGCAATGGGGCAAGGATCTGCCGCCGGATTTGATCAAGGGCGGCCTCACTATCAGCGGCCTGTACGATCTGGAACCGCTGCGCCTGGCCGACTTTCTGCAGGTGGATCTGCAATTGACGCCGGCCGATGTGGCGCGCCTGTCGCCCGCCTTCATGACGCCCGCCACGCGCGCCCCGCTGATCACTGCCGTGGGGGAACTGGAATCGAGCGAATATCATCGCCAGCATGCGCTGATCCGGGCGGCGTGGCCGCACAATGCGCGCGAGGATTTCCGCCTGAAGGGACGCCATCACTTCAACGTGATGGATGATCTGATGCGGGATGACAGCCCGTTGTCGCGGGCGCTGTTGGGAATGATCGCCGGCGCCTGACGCAACCGGCCGCCTCACCCGCCCCGCGTTTCCGGCGCGCCCCGTCTCTCTCCACGGACCGTTCACCGCAAACGATTCACCACGAACAATTCACCGCTACTGTTCGCCGCTACTGTTCGCCGCAAAGTCGGCGGCGGACTTCCGGTTGCGTCACGTAATCCACGCACCATTGCCGCACGCGGCCCTTCTTCTCCGGGCGATAGACCAGGAACAGGTGCGTGGCATGCTTCTGTTCCTCGACGGCGCGGGCCACCAGGCGGCCTTGCGCGATCGCGGCTTGTGCCATGTGTCGCGGCACGTAGCCGATGCCGGCGCCTGCTTCGATCAGCGCAATGGCCACGCCGAAGCCAGGCACGAACAGCGGCTTTTGTGTATTAAGCAGCCACGCGTGCTGCGGGCTGAAAGCCAGCGATGTGTCGCGGACGTAGACCGCCGGATACTTGCGCAGGTCGCTTGAACGTAGCGGTTGTTTCTGTTGCGCCAGCGGATGGTCGGGCGCGATCACGAAGTCCCAGGCGATCTCGCCCAGCGATTCGCTGATCAATGCGTCCGAATGCGGCACCCCGTGCGGCACGCCGATGACCAGGTCGGCACGATCGCCGTACCGCGCGTCCCAGCAGCCGTTGTACACCTCGCGCAGGATGCTCAGTTCCGTGGTCGGGAATTGCTTCTCGAATTCCAACACCAGCGCCACCAAGGCATCTTGCGCGATGATGTTGTTGACGGCGATGCGCAACTCACGCTCGACCGCGTCGTTTTCCAGCCCTGTGTTTTGTCGCAAGACTTCCATTTCGTCGATGATGCTTTTGCAATGGCGGACAAGAAATCGCCTGCCTCGGGTCAATCGGATTTGACTGCCATCGCGTTGGAATTTTTCTAGCCGGGTGCTGGTCTTCAGCTGGCGGCGCGCATCGCCGGTGGCCGAAGGCATGTGGCCGAAGTGTTCGGGAGCCGACGCGTGGACTGATTTAATTGTATAAAGGCGGGAATTCCAAGGTCGAGCAATGATTGGAGTTATTCCCGTAAATAATTTGCTGATATCAGCAATATCGCAAACGCCTCAAATTTAATGCGTCACGAATTAGCGATATTGCGGTTATTGCAATATCGCTGGTTCAGGTGGGGGAATTAAGGGGAGGGAGATACAGCGGAGGGGGAAAGTGTGGCGAGGTGTGGCGGCACGTCGCCACACCAGAAGGCATCGGTCCTATCGCGATTGCAGTCTTGCAGGCGCCGAAACCTTCAGCGCCTGGCGTCCTTAGGAATTCGCATCCCCCTGCGATTCGAGCCTCAGTGCTTCGAATCCTTCAGTTCCAGCACGCGCAGCAGCGACGACGTATCGTCCTTGCCCCAGCCTTGTTCCATCAGTTCGCCCAGTTGTGCCGACGTGGCGCGCATGGCGGGCAGATCGAGGCCGATTTGATTGGCGATGTCGGCGGCAAGACCGAAATCCTTGGCATGCAGGCGCGATTCGATGCCGGCGGAAAAATCGCGCGACACCATCTTCGGGCCAAGCATGTCGAGCATGCGGCTGCCCGCCATGCCCGTCGACATGGCCTGGAAGACCTTGCCGGTATCCACGCCCTGTGCATTGGCAAAGCGCATGGCTTCGGCGATGCCCTCAATGTTCACCACCTGGGCAATCTGATTGCACAGCTTGGCGACCTGACCCGCGCCGTTGCCGCCGATATGGGTGATGGTCTTGCCCAGGCATTCCAGCAGCGGCCGCACTTTCTCCAGCGCCTCGGCGCGTCCACCCACCATGATGGTCAGCGTGGCCGCCTGCGCGCCCACCGTGCCGCCCGACACCGGGCAATCCAGTGCTTCGATGCCTTTGGCAGCCAGCGCCTGCGCAATCTCGCGCGTGACGATCGGCGAAATCGTGCTGTGATCGATGCAGATGGTACCGGGCGCCGCGCCCTCGATGACGCCGCCCTGGCCGAGCAGCACGTCGCGCACGTCCTCGGACGATGTGACGTTGGTGAACACTACTGCCGCACCGCGAGCGGCCTCGGCCGGACTGAAAAACGGTTGTGCGCCCAGCGCACGCGCGGCTTCGGCGGCCTCGGGGCGACGCACGAAAGCGCGCACGGTGTGTCCGGCGCGAATCAGATGGCCCACCATCGGCGCGCCCATCGCGCCCAGGCCGATAAATGCTACGGTGGTCATGAATGCTTCCTTGTCAGATAACGTTGGCGCTCCGGCGCCACGGTGCGTTACTTTGCGGCGAGGCGCCACAACGAGGTGACTTCCGCCTTGCGTGCGGCGAACAGCGGATCCTCGGCGTCGTTGGCTTTGGGATGGTGCGGACGCACATCGGAACGGCCCAGCACCTTCAACCCGGCGGCATCGATCCAGCCAAGCAGTTGATCGCGCGTGCGCAGGCCGAGATGTTCGGCGAAATCGGACAGGATCAGCCAGCCCTGGCCGCGCGGCTCGAGATGCGCGGCCAGGCCGTCGAGGAAACCGCGCAGCATGCGGCTGTCCGGATCGAATACGGCGTGTTCTATGGGCGACGCCGGACGCGCCGGCACCCACGGCGGATTGCAGACGATGAGCGGCGCGCGGCCTTGCGGGAACAAGTCGGCCTCGATGATCTCGACGCGGTCGTCGAGCCCCAGGCGGGCGATGTTCTCGCGCGCGCAACCGAGCGCTCGCGCATCCTGATCGGTGCCGATCACGCGCTCGACACCCCGCTCGGCAAGCAGCGCGGCCAGGATGCCGGTGCCGGTGCCGATATCGAACGCCAGCGCGGTCGATGGCAGCATTTCGCGCGCCACAAGTTCGAGATATTCGCCGCGCACCGGCGAGAACACGCCGTACCACGGGTGAATCCGTTCGCCGAGGATCGGAATCTCCACGCCCTTGCGACGCCATTCGTATGCGCCGATCAAGCCCAGCAGCTCGCGCATCGACGCCACATAGGGCTGGCTGGATGGACCGTAGACCTGCTCGCACGCCTCGCGTACGTCCGGTGCGCGGCGCAGCGGAACCACATGGCCGGCCTCGAACGGCAGCAGCAGCATGCCCAGCGTGCGTGCACGCTGCGATTGCGCCAGACGATGCTTGTGGAACGCTTCGGTGAGGCTGGCGGGCGCCTTGTCGGCGTTGCGCGATTTGCGCTGCGGCTTGCGGTCGACGCGTCGCGCCATGGCCTGCAGCAGTTGCCGCGCATTCTGGAAATCGCCGCGCCAGAGCAGGGCGGTGCCTTCGCTGGCCAGCCGGTACGCGGTATCGGCCGGGGTCTGGTCGTCGGCAATCACGACGCGCTTCGGCGGCGGCAGTCCGGCCTCGGAGCGCCACAGCGCGCTGCGCTCGGCGCCGTCCTCGGTCCATTCGATTGTCGGGAGGGAATCAGTCACGGGTATCTATATAGAAGGGGAATCCTGACGCGCCAGGCGCGCGAGGAAGATGAAGCGATGTGGCTCCGGCGGGGCGCGCCGACCGCGTCGTCGGCAACGGTCGGGCCGCCCCAAGGCGCCGGAGTGATGGAAGCCTGCCGCTTACAGCTCGTAGGCCTCGTGGTCGCCCGACATGGCCTGTTCCACAAGCTTGCGGTTCAACGTCGGCGAGAACAATTCGATAAATGTGTAGACAAAGCTGCGCAGATACGCGCCCTGCTTCACGGCGAGGTGCGTGACATTGGTGCCAAAAAGGTGTCCGGCAGGAATGCCGCGCAGGTTGCGGTCGCGCTCGGGATCATAGGCGAGTCCGGCGACGATGCCGATGCCCAGGCCAATCTCGACGTAGGTCTTGATCACGTCGGCGTCGATCGCTTCGAGCACGATGTCGGGCTGCAGCTGGCGCAGCTCGAAGGCCTTGTCGATCTTGGGCCGGCCGGCGAAATTCACGTCGTAGGTAATCAACGGGAAGGTCGCCAGGTCTTCCAGCGTCAGGTGTTTCTTTTCCAGCAGCGGATGATCGGGTGGCGTAATCACCATATGCTGCCATTGGTAACCGGGCAACGACACCAGCGCCTTGTCGCCGGAGATGCCCTCGGTGGCGATGCCGAGATCCGCCTGGTCGTGCAGGATCATGTCGGCAATCTGCGACGGGTTGCCCTGCTGAATCGACAAACGCACCTTGGGGTAACGCTTGGTGAACTCGGCGATCACGCGCGGCAACGCGTAGCGCGCCTGCGTGTGGGTGGTCGCAATCGTGAAATTGCCCTGGTCCTGCGCCGCGTAATCCTTGCCCACGCGCTTCAGGCTTTCCACCTCCTGCAGGATCTTCTCGACCGATGTCAGGATGCGACGACCCGGCTCGGTCAGGCTGCGGATCCGTTTGCCATGCCGCGTGAAGATATCGACACCCAGCTCTTCTTCCAGCTCGATGATGGCTTTTGAGACACCGGGTTGTGACGTATAAAGCGCTTTGGCGGCTTCTGTCAGGTTGAAGTTTTGCCTGACGGCCTCACGCACGAAGCGGAACTGGTGAAGATTCATATAACTTGGGCCGTATAAACAAACAACTTCTTATTAGTTTGAGATATGAGGCGAGTTTATTACGATTCTCGAACTTTGTTAAACGTTCGCCTGCCCGTATTGCGTCCGCGCCCGGCCTGAAAAGGTGAGGCCGGGCTCGCAGCGGCGCCGGGCGCAGTCGAGAAAAGCCCCCGCATGTCCCTTGCCTATACCGTTTCCGGTCTGCTGGTAGGCCTCCTGGTCGGTCTGACCGGCGTGGGCGGGGGGTCGCTCATGACGCCGTTGCTGACGCTGCTTTTCGGTTTTTCTCCGGCCACCGCCGTGGGCACCGATCTGGCGTTTGCGTCGATTACGAAGGGATTTGGCACGCTCGCGCACCGCGCGCACGGCCATGTGCAATGGCAAGTGGTGCGCCGCCTGTGCCTGGGCAGCCTGCCGGCCGCGCTGGCCGCGATCCTGGTGCTCAAGAGCGCCGGCGAGCTCGATGCGCGCTGGCTGCACGCGATCCGCCTGACGATCGGCGTGTCGGTGCTGCTGACGGTGGTGTCGTTGCTGTTCCGCAAGCAGATGCTGGCCTGGCTGGCGCGCAATCCGCGCTACCAGCTCGAAGGCCGCGCGCAGGTGGTGGCCACCGTGATCGTTGGCGCCGTGATCGGCGTGCTGGTGACGGTGTCGTC
Organism: Cupriavidus pauculus; assembly: GCF_008801835.1. GTDB lineage: Bacteria > Pseudomonadota > Gammaproteobacteria > Burkholderiales > Burkholderiaceae > Cupriavidus > Cupriavidus pauculus. The sequence continues at coordinate 286,659 of NZ_VZOW01000003.1, forward strand.
GATTGGCGCGGGCGCCGTCGGCGCGACGCTGATCCTGCTGCTGTATCCCCATATGAAGCCGGCCGAAGTGGCCGGCACCGATATCGCCTACGCCGTGCCCCTCACGGCGGTGGCCGGGCTGGGCCACGTGTGGCTTGGCACCGTTGACTGGAATTTGCTGCTGGCGCTGCTGGTGGGTTCGATCCCCGGCATCTGGCTCGGCGCGCAACTGTCGCGGGCGCTGCCCGAACGGCTGCTGCGCGCGGCGCTGGCGACGACGCTGACGCTCGTCGCCATCAAGCTCGTTTCGTGAGGTCGGCCATGGATGAACGTGTCGCCATGTCGTGTCGTCATACGGCCCTGCCGCGCTGACGGCTCATCCCTGACCCGCCTTCTCAACATTACCGAATACTGAACGGACCCACGCCATGTATCAGTACGATCAATACGACCAACGAATCGTCAACGAGCGCGTCGCGCAATTCCGCGACCAGGTACGCCGCCGCCTGTCCGACGAGCTGACCGAGGAAGAATTCCTGCCGCTGCGCCTGCAGAACGGCCTGTACATGCAGCGTCACGCCTACATGCTGCGCGTGGCGATTCCGTACGGCCTGCTGGCCTCGAAGCAGATGCGGATGCTGGCCCATATCGCGCGCGAATACGACCGCGGCTACGGCCACTTCTCGACGCGCCAGAACATCCAGTACAACTGGATGGAACTGGAGCGCGTGCCCGACGTGCTGGCCGATCTGGCCAGCGTGGAAATGCACGGCATCCAGACTTCCGGCAACTGCGTGCGCAATATCACGACCGACCAGTTTGCCGGCGTGGCGCCCGATGAAAGCGTCGATCCGCGCGTGCTGGCCGAACTGCTGCGCCAGTGGAGCACGTTCCAGCCGGAATTCGCGTTCCTGCCGCGCAAGTTCAAGATCGCGATCTCGGCATCGAAGGATGACCGCGCCGTGGTGCAGATGCACGACATCGGCATCTATGCCTACCGGAACGCGCAGGGCGAAACGCGCCTGCGCATCCTGGCCGGCGGCGGCCTGGGCCGCACCCCGATCCTCGGCACGGTCATCAAGGAAGACCTGCCGTGGCAGCACATGCTGACCTACGTCGAGTCGGCCATCCGCGTGTACAACCGCTACGGTCGCCGCGACAACAAGTACAAGGCGCGCATCAAGATCCTGGTGAAGGCCATCGGCGCCGAGAAGTTCGCCGCCGAAGTCGAGGAAGAGTGGCAGCACAGCAAGGACGGCCCGGGCACGCTGACGCAGGCCGAATTCGACCGCGTGGCGCAGTATTTCCAGCCGCCCGCCTATGAAAAGCTGGCCGATACCGACGCGACGTTCGAAACGCATCTGCTCGAGAGCAAGGCCTTTGCGCGCTGGGTCACCCGCAACGTGCATGCGCACAAGGTGCCCGGCTACGCCGCCGTGACGCTGTCGACCAAGCCGGGCCCCGCGTCGCCTCCGGGCGATGCCACGGCCGAGCAGATGGACGCGGTTGCAGACTTCGCCGACCGCTTCGGCTATGGCGAGCTGCGCGTCGCGCACGAGCAGAACCTGGTGCTGCCCGACGTCAAGAAGCGCGACCTGTTCGCGCTGTGGGAAGCTGCCCGCAAGGTGGGCCTGGCCACGGCCAACATCGGCCTGCTGACCGACATCATCGCGTGCCCGGGCGGCGATTTCTGCTCGCTGGCCAATGCCAAGTCCATCCCGATCGCGCTGGGCATCCAGCAGCGCTTCGACGATCTCGACTACGTCTACGACCTGGGCGAGATCTCGCTGAACATCTCCGGCTGCATCAACGCTTGCGGCCACCACCACGTCGGCAACATCGGCGTGCTGGGCGTCGATAAGGATGGCTCGGAGTGGTATCAGGTCACGTTGGGCGGCGCGCAGGGCAACGAGTCGGCGATCGGCAAGGTCATCGGCCCGTCGTTCAGCGCCGAGGAAATGCCCGATGTGGTGACCCGCATCATCGACACGTTCGTGGCCAACCGTGCTGGCGACGAGCGCTTTATCGACACGTTCGCCCGTATCGGCATGGCCCCGTTCAAGGAGCGCGTGTACGCCGACAAGCAGCGTGAAGAACGCGCCGAAGCCTGACGAACGAGAGAGACCGAACATGGCAAAGATCATTCAACTGCAACGCGACGCCGCCGACCAATTCCGTCCCGTCATCGTCGAAGACAACTGGACCGTGCTGCGCGCGACCGAAGCCGAGCCGCTCGACGAGGCACGCATTGCTGCCGCGGCGCAGGGCAGCGACGCGGTACTGTTTCCGCTGAGCGTGTGGAAGGCGCACGAGTCGCTGCTGGCCGGCCGCGACAAGGCGATCACCGGCGTGTGGCTGGCGCCCGAGGACGAGCCCGGCGACGCCGAAGCGCTGTTTGCGCGCGTCAGCGTGGTGGCCGTGGATTTCCCGGTGTTCCGCGACGGCCGCGGATTCTCGTCGGCCTACCTGCTGCGCACGCGCTATCACTGGGCCGGCCAGTTGCGCGCGATCGGCGATGTGCTGCGCGATCAGCTCAACTTCATGAAGCGCTGCGGCTTCGACGCATTCGCGGTGCGCGCCGACAAGAACATCGAAGACGCGATCAAGGGTTTCACCGAATTCACGGTGGCCTATCAGGCGTCGGTGGACGAGCCGCTGCCGCTGTTCCGCCGCGCGCGTGCCGATGTGACGGCAAGAGGCTCGGTATGAGCAGCGTGATCTCGGCAATCCCCGTGGTCGAGGAATCGGCCGCCGTGTCGTCACTGCGCCCCCCAGCGCTGTGGACCACGCCGGCGTACACGGGATCGATCGAAGCGCTCGAGGCGAAGGAGCGCGAGCTGGCCCAGCGCCTGGCCGGTATCGCCGCGCGCTTCTACCGCGCGCGGTTTGCCACGAGCCTGGCGGCCGAGGACATGGTGCTGACCGACGCGATCCTGCGCGGCGGCGAGGCGGTGCGCGCCGGCATCCGCGTATTCACGCTGAACACCGGCCGCCTGCATGCCGAAACGCTGGCGGTGCTCGACCAGGTGAATACGCACTATGGCTACACGATCGAGCAGTTCACGCCCGATCAGGAAGCCGTGGACAACTACATCCGCAACAACGGCCTGAACGCGATCTACGACAGCGTGGACCTGCGCAAGAGCTGCTGCGCGATCCGCAAGGTCGAGCCGCTGAACCGCGCGCTGTCGCACGCCGACGCCTGGATGACGGGCCAGCGCCGCGAACAGGCTGTGACGCGCGCCGAGCTGCCGTTCGAAGAACTGGATGAGGCGCGCGGCATTCCCAAGTTCAATCCGCTGGCGGACTGGACCGAGGCCGAAGTGTGGGCGTACCTGACGCGCCATGACGTGCCGGTCAACGCGCTGCATGCCAAGGGCTATCCGAGCATTGGCTGCGAGCCGTGCACGCGCGCCGTGAAGGCGGGCGAAGACCTGCGCGCCGGACGCTGGTGGTGGGAAGGCCGCGACACCAAGGAATGCGGACTCCACGAGCAGAACATCAAGCACTGAACAGAACAATCGAGCAGAACAATCGAGGCCAGAACGACATGGGCATCATGAACGACATCGCAGACGCAGGCGTGGCCGCCAACGTGGAACACCTGCTGCAGGTCCAGAACGATCATCTGGATCGGCTGGAAGCCGAATCGATCTACATCATTCGCGAAGTGGTGGCCGAGTGCCGCAACCCGGCGCTGCTGTTTTCCGGCGGCAAGGACTCGATCGTCATGCTCCATCTGGCGCTCAAGGCGTTCCGGCTGGGCGATCGCAAGGTGGAACTGCCGTTCCCGCTGGTGCATATCGACACGGGGCACAACTATCCCGAAGTGATCGCGTTCCGCGACCAGCGCGTGGCCGAACTGGGCGCTCGCCTGGTGGTGGGCCATGTGGAGGACTCGATCAAGCGCGGCACCGTGCGCCTGCGCAAGGAAACCGATTCGCGCAATGCGGCACAGGCCGTGACGCTGCTGGAGACCATCGAGGCGCACAAGTACGACGCGCTGATGGGCGGCGCGCGTCGCGACGAGGAAAAAGCGCGCGCCAAGGAACGCATCTTCTCGTTCCGCGACGAATTCGGCCAATGGGATCCGAAGGCGCAGCGTCCGGAACTGTGGAGCCTCTACAACGCACGCATGGGGCAAGGCGAGCAGATGCGCGTGTTCCCGATCTCGAACTGGACCGAGCTCGATGTATGGCAGTACATCGCGCGCGAAAACCTGGCGCTGCCGCCGATCTACTACGCGCACGAGCGCGAAGTGGTGCGCAAGAACGGCCTGCTGGTGCCGGTCACGCCGATCACGCCTAAGCAGGATGGCGATGTGAGCGAAGTGCTGTCGGTACGCTTCCGGACCGTTGGCGACATCAGCTGCACATGCCCGGTGGCCAGCACCGCGGCGTCGCCAGTCGAGATCATCGCCGAGACCGCCGTGACCGAAATCACCGAGCGCGGCGCCACGCGCATGGACGACCAGACCAGCGAGGCGTCGATGGAACGCCGCAAGAAGGAAGGCTACTTCTGACACCGGACGCATTCGCGGGCACAGCGCGCCGTGACGCGCGCGACCGCGTACCGATGCACACGTCGCCATCCCGCGCCTAGCGCTGTATCCCGTCTATGCGCCGGAACATGCGGCGTCGAGAATGAACAGGAAAGATCATATGTCTCACCAATCTCAACACCAGGGCCTGCTGCGTTTCATCACCGCGGGTTCCGTCGATGACGGCAAGAGCACGCTGATCGGCCGCCTGCTGTTCGATAGCAAAGCCGTGCTGTCCGACCAACTGACCGCGCTGGCCAACGCCAAGAACAAGCGCACCGCCGGCGAGCAGATCGACTTCTCGCTGTTGACCGACGGCCTTGAAGCCGAGCGCGAGCAGGGCATCACGATCGACGTGGCCTATCGCTACTTCTCGACTGCGCGCCGCAAGTTCATCATCGCCGATACGCCCGGGCACGAGCAGTACACGCGCAACATGGTCACCGGCGCGTCGACGGCCCACGCGGCCATCGTGCTGGTGGACGCCACGCGCGTCACTGTCGAGAACGGCCGCGCGCAGTTGCTGGCCCAGACCAAGCGTCACTCGGCCATCCTGAAGCTGCTGGAACTCCAGCACGTGATCGTCGCCGTGAACAAGATGGACCTGGTCGACTACAGCGAACAGCGCTTCAACGAGATCCGCACCGCGTACACCGAACTGGCCACGCAACTGGGCCTGAAGGATGTGACGTACGTGCCGGTGTCGGCGCTGCGTGGCGACAACATCGTCTACGCCAGCGACGCCATGCCGTGGTATCAAGGCGAGCCGCTGCTGCCGCTGCTGGAAGCGCTGCCGGTTGAGGACCCCGCACCCGAGGGCGACGCCGCGCTGCGTTTTCCGGTGCAACTGGTGGTTCGCCAGGATGGCGCGCAGTCGGACGATTTCCGCGGTTACGCGGGTCGCGTCGAGGCGGGCACCGTGCGCGTGGGGCAGAAGCTGCGCGTGCTGCCGGCCAATCGCGAGGCGGTCGTGGCCGAAGTGCTCACCCCCAACGGCGCGGCCGATTCGGCAAGCGCTGGCGATACGGTGACCGTGCGCCTGTCCGAAGATGTCGATGTGTCACGCGGTGACATGTTCGTGGCGTTCGACGCGGCCGCCACGGCGGCCAAAAAGCTGACCGCCGACCTGTGCTGGTTCGACGACGAATCGCTGAACCCGGCGCGCAAGTATGTGCTCAAGCACACTACGGCCAGCGTCTTCGCGCGGGTGTCCACGGTCGACCGCGTGCTCGACGTACACACGCTGTCGCAGGAAACCGGTCGCCGCGACATCCACCTGAACGATATCGGCTCGGTGCAGATTTCGCTGCAAAAGCCGATCGTTTGCGATACCTACGGCGATAATCCGGCCACGGGCGCATTCGTACTGATCGACGAGGCCACCAACCATACGGTGGCGGCGGGCATGATCCGTGCGTATGCCTGATATCGTCCCGAGCGGACAGCCAGCGCAATGGTGAGCGAGATGAATGGGCAGCAGGGCAAGTCGACAGGCAAGGTGTACCTGATTGGTGCGGGACCGGGCGCGGCCGACCTGATTACGGTGCGTGGCGCACGGCTGTTGGGTCAGGCGCAGGTCGTGCTGCACGACGCGCTGGTGTCGCCCGAGATGTTGTCCTGGTGCGCGCAGGCCGAACTGATCGAGGTGGGCAAGCGCTGCGGACAACGGTCCACGGCCCAGTTGTTCATCAACCGCCAGATCGTCGACCTCGCCACCAAGTATGAACGCGTGGTGCGCCTGAAAGGCGGCGATCCGATGCTGTTCGGCCGTGCCGACGAGGAGCTGCAGGCGCTGGAAGCGGCCGGTATCGAATACGAAGTGGTGCCGGGCATTACCGCGGCGCTGGCCGCGGCCAGCGCGATCGCCAGGCCGCTGACCAAGCGCGGCGTGTCGCGCAGCGTGGCCTTTGCCACCCAGGCCAAGGCGGCCGACGCGATCGACGTGCAGGCCGATGTAAAGGCCGACACGATCGTTTACTACATGGGCCGCGACCAGGCTGCGCATATCGCCGCGCAACTGATTGCGCACGGCAAGCCGGCCAGCACGCCGGCCTGGGTCGTCGAGGCGGCGACCACGCCCAATCAGCGCAGCCACCAGTTCACGCTGCGCCAGATGGCGGCAGGCGAGGCTTCGCGCTGGATGGATCCGGTGCAGCCAAGCCTGCTGATGATTGGCGAGGCGCTGGCGACGCGCGCCTCGGAATGCGCCGATGCTGGCGATCTGGACGACGCGGGCCCTGCTCACGAACGGGCCGCATAGAGACTGCGAAAGGCGCTGGGTGTAGGCGCCGGGTGTAAAGGCAAAAAGGCCAGAGTTCATCGCTCTGGCCTTTCTTTTTTCCGCATTCGGGCTGGATCCGGCCCTGCGAGTCCCGCGCGCCTTACCCGGACGCGGCCGGTGCCACCACTTGCACGCAGTACGCCGCGATCGCATCGAGCACGCTGTCCACTTCGCCCACCGCGGACGACACGCGGATGTCCAGCGATGGATGCCGTGCGCGGCATGCGTCGATCAGCAGCGGAAAATCGCGCCGCAGGTGTCCGCCCTGGCCAAAGAACACCGGGACCACGGTCACCACGCCAATCCCTTCGGCCGCCAGTTCGGCGATCGCATCGGCAAGCGTGGGCGGCATCAGTTCGAGAAACGCCAGACGTACTGCGCAGTCGGGCCGCAGCGCCGACAGCCGGGCGTGCAGGCGGTCGAATGGTTCGCGCCAGCGCGCATCGCGCGCGCCGTGGCCGAACAGGATGATGGCTTGAGTGGTTGTCATCGGCTCAGTGTCGATCCACCCAGCGCAGCGCCGACAGCGCCACCATCAGGTACAGCGTGCCGGGCACCAGCGCGGAAACGATCGGCGGCCACGTGTGCAGCAGCCCGACATGCGAAAACAGCGTGTTGGACAGGTGGAACGACAAGCCCAGCATGATCCCGCCAAACACCTTGACGCCAACCGCCCCGGCCCGCGCATGCAGGTATGCGAACGGCAGCGCCAGCGCCACCATCACGAACAGCGTGAGCGGATAGACCACCTTCTTCCAGAACGCGATCTCGTAGCGCTGCGTGTCCTGCTTGTTGTCGCGCAGATGGCGGATATAGCGGAACAGGTCAAGCGTCGACATTCGCTCGGGCGTGACCAGCAGCACCGACAGGATCTGCGGCGTCAGTTCCGAATGCATCACCATGTTCGGGAACAGAACCTGCTCGGCGCGGAAATCGGGCGCCAGCGCATCGCGCGCTGCGGCCACCTGCGCCGTCGTGCCGGCGGCCTCGCGCAGTTCGATGAAGCGGGTCTCGTTGACATCGTTGAGTTGCCATTGCTGCGCGCCCTGGTAGCGGCCTTCCTTGGCAACGCGGATCACGCGCAGGCGGTAGTCCTTGTCGAATTCGTAGATTGTGATGCCCTGGATCGACTGGTCTGCCTTCAGCCCCTGCACGTTGACAAAGCGCGTGATCTCGCCCGAATTGTCGCGATCCCGGTCCTTGACCCACACGCCGGAGCGGAATCCCGCCGAAACCGTCGCGCCCACCGCTTCGAGCTTGATCTTCTGCGCGTACTGTTCCGCGGCCGGGCCGATGAACTCGCCGAAGATAAACGTGGTGAGGGCCAGCGGCACCGCGAGCTTGAACAGCGAAAACAGCGCCTGCCGCGTATTCAGCCCGGCCACGCGGAAGATCGTGTATTCGGACTGGCTGGCCAGTTGGGAGAACACGTAGATCGCACTGATCAGCACCGCGATCGGCAGCACCTCATAGATGCGCGTGGGCGCCTGCAACATCACGTGGAAAAACGCCACCAGCGATGTGTAGTTGCCCTGTACGCTTTCCAGTTCGCTGAGCATGTCGAAGAACACGAACAGCGCCAGCACCGCAAACAGGATGAACGCGAAGACGCCGTAGATCAGGCGCGCGAAGTAACGCTCGTAGACCGACAGGATCCTCATGCCTTGCCCCCGGCCGCGCGCTTGCGGGGTCCCAGCCCGAATACCGCCCGCCAGCCGCCCAGGCTGCGGTTCTGCCGGTAACGGAACAGCATCAGCGCACAGATGAACACGATCACGTGGATCGGCCACAGCGCCATCCAGAACGAGAGCGAGCCGGATCGCACCCAGGCCTGCGCCAGATTGATCATGTTGCTGTAGGTCAGGTAGATCAGCACGGCGAAGACCAGCGGCGTATAGCGGCCCAGACGCGGATTCACATAGGCCAGCGGAATGGCGATCATCACGAAGTTGAAGGCGAGGATCGGCAGCGAGAGGCGCCAGAGCAGTTCGCCCAGGTTGTCGCGCGTGGGATTGCGGATCAGGTCGATGGTGTCGCGGCTCTTGGCGGGGAGGTCCGCCTCGGTCTCGGGCGGCTTGTTGTCGACCTTGACCGCATATTTATCGAATTCGAGGATGCGATAGTCGAGCTGGCCCGGCACGCCTGCGTAACGGCGGCCGTGCTCCATGACCACCAGGCGGTCGCCGTTGGGCTGGGTCTCGAACTGGCCTTGATGCGACAGCGCCACGCCGATCTTGCCCGCTTCGGCATTGGCGACGAACACGTTGCGCGCATGCTTCATGTCGGCGTCAATGCCTTCGATGAACAGCACGTAGTTGCCGTTGGCCGGCTCGATAAAACGCCCCGAGGCGATCATCGACAGCACGCCGCGCTGCTGGAAGCGGTCGCGGAACAGCGCACTCTGCTGGTTGGCCCACGGCCACGCGAACACGCCCAGCAGCAGCGCCATGACGAAGAACGGCGAGGCGAACTGCAGCACCGGCTTCACCAGGTCGCGCAGCGAGATGCCGGCCGAGAACCACACCACCATCTCGGAATCCTTGTACCAGCGCGTCAGTACGATCAAGGTCGAGATGAATAGCGTGGCCGACAGCAGGATCGACAGATAGCCGATGGTGGCCAGGCCGATCAGCATCAGCACGTCGTTGGGGCTGGCCTTGCCATTGGCGGCCATGCCCAGAATGCGGATCACGAGCGACGTGAGCATGAACGTCAGCATCACCAGGAACACCGCACCGGCGGTGTAGGCGAGTTCGCGTCGCAGGGCTTGTTGAAAGATCATGCGGGATCGCTTCCGGCTTCCGGCCGGAACGGGCGATGCGCCGGGGGCCGAGGGACTGGCAGGACCGCGGGCTGTCAGCTTGCAGGATCGGCGGCGGCAGATCGCGGATGAAAATCGCGGATAATGGGGGCTTTCTTTTCGACGAGCCCCTGGAAGGAAGCGCGATGGAATTTAGCACAAAAGCTCTGGATCTGAGCAAAGCCGGCCAAAATGGTTTCCTGGCCACGAAGACCGACTGCCTGGTGGTCGGCCTGTTCGAAGGCCAAAGCCTGGCCGGTGTGGCCAAGGTGCTGGACGTGGCCACCAAGGGGCTGGTGGCACGCCTGGTCAAGCAGGGCGACTTCGAAGGCAAGCGCGCAACGCAGCTGATGCTGCATGAAGTGGCCGGCATCGGCGCGGCCCGCGTGCTTCTGGTGGGCCTGGGCAAGGAAGCCGACTTCACCGACAAGGCGTTTGCGGAAGCGGTGCGCACCGCGATGCGTGCGCTGGGCGGCACGCGCGCCGCGTCGGCACTCTGGTGCCTGGCGCAGCAGCCGCCGCTGCAGCGCGACGTGGCCTGGGCGGTCATCACCACGATCTCGATCGTGCGCGACGCCGGCTATCGCCTGCTGGAACGCCATCCCGAACTCAAGCGCGCGCCCAAGGGCCCGGCCGCGGCCGACAAGCCCGCGCTGCGCAAGATCGTGCTGGCGGTGGACGCCAGCGACGCCAAGGCGGCCACGCAGGCTGTGGTGCGCGGCACCGCCATCGCCAACGGCATGGAGCTCGCGCGCGACCTGGGCAACCTGCCGTCCAACATCTGCACGCCGACCTACCTGGCCAACGCCGCGCGCGGCATCGCCAAGCGCCACAAGCTCAAGGCCGAGATCCTGGGCCGCAAGCAGATCGAGGCGCTCAACATGGGCGCCTTCCTGGCCGTGACCAAGGGCAGCGTCGAGCCGCCGCAGTTCATCGTACTGCGCTACGACGGCGCCAGCGCCAAGCAGGCGCCCGTGGTGCTGGTGGGCAAGGGCATCACGTTCGATACCGGCGGCATTTCGCTCAAGCCCGGCGAGGGCATGGACGAGATGAAGTACGACATGTGCGGCGCCGCGTCGGTGCTGGGCACGATCCAGGCCGTCGCCGAGATGGGCCTGAAGCTGAACGTGATCGCCGTGGTGCCCACCTGCGAGAACATGCCGGCTGGCAACGCCACCAAGCCGGGCGACGTGGTTGTGAGCATGTCGGGCCAGACCATCGAAATCCTCAACACGGACGCCGAGGGCCGCCTGATCCTGTGCGACGCGCTGACCTACGTGGAGCGCTTCAAGCCGGCCGCCGTGGTGGATGTGGCCACGCTGACCGGCGCCTGCATCATCGCCCTGGGCAACGTGAACAGCGGCCTCTACGCGCGCAGCGACATGCTGGCGGACCAACTGCTGGCCGCCGGCAAGACGGCCATGGACACCGCGTGGCGCATGCCGCTGGACGACGAATACCAGGAGCAGCTCAAGTCGAATTTCGCCGACATGGCGAATATCGGCGGGCGTCCGGCGGGCAGCGTGACGGCGGCGTGCTTCCTGGCCCGCTACACCGAAAAATACGACTGGGCCCACCTTGATATCGCCGGCACCGCCTGGAAGAGCGGCGCGGCCAAGGGCGCCACCGGCCGTCCGGTGCCGCTGCTGACGCAGTTTCTGATGGATCGCGCGTCGTAAACCGACCGCATCAAGGTAGCCAGCGATGACGCGAATCGACTTCCACAGCAACGTGCCGGACACCCTGGCCTACGTCTGCCGACTGGTCCGCAAGGCCTATGGGGCAGGGCAGAAGGTGGTGGTGTATGGCGCGCCGCAGCAGCTCTCGCAGCTTGACGCGCGGCTGTGGTCGTTTTCGCCGCTCGACTTCCTGCCGCATTGCGGGCTCGACAACCCCAATGCGGCAGTGACGCCGATCATCCTGGCCGCCACGCTCGAAGGCGTGCCGCATCACCAACTGCTGGTGAACATCGCACCGGAAGCGCCGCCGCAGTTTGCCAGTTTCGAGCGCCTGATCGAGGTGATCGGGGCCTCGCCGGACGCGCGCGAGGCCGGTCGCGAGCGCTATCGTTTCTATCGCGAGCGCGGTTATCCGCTCACGCACCATGACATCGGGCAGGCCAAAGGAGAATCGGCATGAGCGAACGCACGACATCGCGGGTGATCCCGCGGCTGGGCCCGCATGACAGCGTGCCGCTGCTGACCGAGGTCGTCGAGCTGCCTGACGAGGTGTTCGCGCCGACCCAGCCGCCCACGCAGTCACCCACGCAGCCACCCACTCAGGCGACTGCGCAACACGCGCAAGCGCAGCCGCCGCGCGCGGCAACGGTGATCGACACCGCGGACATGCCGGAGTCGGGCATGGTCACGTCAGTCGGCGATACGGAAGCGATGGCCGACATCGCAAATGTTGCCGACATCGGCGCGGCGGCCGATGTGCGCTCGCCGCAGGTCGACGCGGCCCCGTTCATGCCGGGCGAAGACGATTTGCGCGCGGTGCGCACGGAACTGCTGACGCGTGTGATGATGCGCTTTCGTACCGAATGGCCACAGGTGGTAGAAGCCCACACGGAGGCGACGCTGCAGTCGCGGCTTGCGCCGCTGACGGCGCAGTTGGCCAGCGAGCTGACGCAGGCGCTGGAGGCGCGACTGGTGGAATGGCTCGATGCAACGCTCGAGGAGATCGAGCGCGATCCGGGCGGCGTTTAGGCGGGGCGCGGCCGCGCTGCCGGTTTCTGAGACGCATAAGGCAAGGCCCGCACTGGTTGCGGGCCTTGTCATTTGCTGGCGTCGTTTGCGGACGTCGCTCGTGTGGCGTCGATTGCGCAGGCTCGCTCGGGCGGGCCTCGCGACGGTGGATCCCGTCGCGCATCCGCAATGTCAGTCCGTCACGGCGCCCTTGCTGGCGGTGGACGCCAGCTTGGCGAACTTCGCCAGCACGCCGCGCGTGTAACGCGCCGGCGGCTGGGTCCAGCTGGCGCGGCGCCTGGCCAGTTCCTCGTCCGGGACGTTCAGTTGCAGCAATAACTGATGGGCGTCGATCGTGATCGAATCGCCTTCCAGCACCAGCGCGATGTTGCCGCCCGCGTACGCTTCGGGCGCGACGTGGCCGACCACCATTCCCCAGGTGCCGCCCGAGAAGCGGCCGTCGGTGATGAAGCCGACCGATTCGCCAAGCCCCTTGCCGATGATGGCGGAGGTGGGCGCCAGCATTTCCGGCATGCCCGGTCCGCCCTTCGGGCCCAGATAGCGCAGCACAAGAATGTCGCCAGCGTTGATCTTGTCGCCAAGGATCGCCTCCATCGCGCTTTCCTCGTTTTCGAACACGCGGGCCGGGCCGGTGATGACCGGATTCTTCAGCCCGGTGATCTTGGCCACTGCACCTTCCTCGGCCAGGTTGCCCTTCAGGATCGCCAGGTGGCCTTGCTTGTACAGGGCCTTGTCGATCGGCATGATCACGTCCTGATCGGCGCGCGGCTGGTCCGGTACGTGTTCCAGTTCCTCCGCCAGCGTGCGGCCGGTGATGGTCAGGCAGTCGCCGTGCATCAGGCCCGCGTTGAGCAGGATCTTCATCACTTGCGGAATGCCGCCGGCGCGATGCAGGTCGGTGGCCACATACGCGCCCGACGGCTTCAGATTGCAGATCACCGGCACACGTCGGCGGATGCGCTCGAAATCGTCGATGGTCCATTCCACTTCGGCCGAGTGCGCGATGGCCAGGTAGTGCAGCACGGCGTTGGTCGATCCGCCGGTGGCCATGATCAGCGACACCGCATTCTCGATCGACTTGCGCGTGATGATGTCGCGCGGCTTGATGTCCTTCTTGACCGCTTCGACCAGTACACGGGCCGATTCGGCGGCGCTGTCGACCTTTTCCTGGTCGGGGTTCGCCATGGTCGACGAATACAGCAGCGACATCCCCAGCGCTTCGAACGACGAACTCATCGTGTTGGCCGTGTACATGCCGCCGCACGAACCGGTGCTCGGACACGCATTCCTTTCCACGCCTTCGAAATCTTCCTCGCTCATGCGTCCGGCCGTGAATTCGCCGACCGCTTCGAACGACGACACGATGGTCAGGTCCTTGCCCTTCCAGTTGCCGGGCTTGATGGTGCCGCCATAGACGTAGATGCCGGGCACGTTGGTGCGCGCCAGCGCAATCATGCCGCCGGGCATGTTCTTGTCGCAGCCGCCAATCACCACCACGCCGTCCATCCACTGGCCCTGGGTCGCGGTCTCGATGCAGTCGGCGATCACCTCGCGCGAAATCAGCGAGTACTTCATGCCTTCCGTGCCCATCGACATGCCGTCCGAGATGGTCGGCGTGCCGAAAATCTGCGGGTTGGCGCCAGAAGCCTTCACGGCATCGACCGCCGCATCGGCCAAGCGCTGCAGGCCGGCGTTGCACGGGGTGATGGTGGAATGACCATTGGCGATGCCGACCATCGGCTTGTCGAAGTCTTCCTTCCGATAGCCGAGCGCGTAATACATCGAACGATTGGGGGAGCGCGCCACGCCTTGCGTGATGTGCTGCGAACGCTTGTTGAATGCCATGGGTGTCTCCGGGGGAATTGTCGGCGCGCGGCACAACGGGGGGGCGCCGGGCGTGTTGTGCGGACAAGCATGCCGCTTGCGTTTTATCGTGTCAAATATATTATTTGAGGCCTATTGAGTCGAAAAACATATCAAAAGGACGGGTGCTTTACGGTGGATCTGCGCCAATTGCGTTACTTCGTCACGGTGGCCGAGGAGCTGCATTTCGGCCGGGCGGCGCGGCGGCTGGCGATGACCCAGCCGCCGTTGTCGCAGCAGATCCAGGCGCTTGAGGAGGAAATCGGCGTGCAGCTGTTTGTGCGCACGCGCCGCTCGGTGATGCTCACGCCTGCCGGCCAGCAATGGCTGCCCGAGGTGCGCCGTGTGCTCGGCGATGCCGCGGCGCTGCCGGGGCTCGCGCAGCGGCTGGCGCGTGGCGAGGTGGGATCGCTGGCGCTGGCGTTTGTCAGCACGGCCGACTACGGCATCCTGCCCGACCTGCTGCGGCACTTCCGCGCGCGCCATCCGGAAGTCCAGTTGCAGCTGCGGGAAGCCACCAGCGACGTCCAGCTCGAGGCGCTGGTCGAAGGTACGATCGACGCCGGACTGGTCATCCGTCCGCAACTGGCGGTGATGCCGCCAGGCTTGTCCTACCTGCCGCTGGTCCGCGAACCGCTGGTGCTGGCCGTGCCGGACGGGTGGCAACCGCCCGGCGGCGCACCGGCGTCGGCGCAATCATCGGCCCGGGGATCGGCACCGACCGCAGCGCCGACATCGGTGCTGCTGCGCGACGCCGCGCACGAACCGCTGATCATTTTTCCGCGCCGAAGCGCGCCAGCGTTTTATGACATCATTACGGGCTACTATGCGCGCGACGGGCTGACGCCGACGATTGCCCAGGAAGCGATCCAGATGCAGACGATCGTCAGCCTGGTGTCGGCGGGCATGGGCGTGGCGCTGGTGCCGGCATCGTTGTGCAACCTGCGCCGGACCGGCGTGTCATACCTGCCGTTGCGCGATGCCGCGCCGGAGATCGAAACCGGCCTGGTGTGGCGCAATGGCGGAGCGGGCGTGGCGCCGGTGCTGCGCTCGTTCATCGAGATCGCCAGCGGACTTGCGCAGGCCATCGGGCTTGCGCATGACGACGGCATCCACGCATGACGCGGCACCATCGCGCCGTATCCGCTGCAAGGTGGCCGTCGTCCGCCGACCGTTACGCCCGAATCGTCACGTATCACCCGTACACTGTGGGGCCGCCGCAGACCCGTCAGGGCCGCACCGGATCGCCATGACACATCGCGGCACGATGCCGCTCCAATCACCGACTACCGCAAACTTTTCGCTACGCCATGCTCGTTCATCCGCAATTCGACCCGGTCGCCATTCATCTGGGGCCGCTCGCCATCCGCTGGTACGGCCTGATGTATTTGGCTGGCTTCATCATGTTCCTGTGGTTTGGCCGCCTGCGCATCAAGCAGCCGCATATCGCCGCGCGCGGCTGGGTGTCGCGCGATCTCGACGATATGCTGTTCTATGGCGTGCTCGGCGTGATCCTGGGCGGTCGACTCGGCTATGTGCTGTTCTACAAGCCCACCTACTACCTGACGCATCCGCTCGAGATCTTCAAGGTATGGGAAGGCGGCATGGCGTTCCACGGCGGCTTTCTGGGCGTGCTGATCGCCATGTGGGTGTTCTCGAAGGTGCGGCGCCGTCATTGGACGGAAGTGACCGATTTCATTGCGCCGATGATTCCCTGCGGGCTGGCGGCTGGCCGCATCGGCAACTTCATCAACGGTGAACTGTGGGGACGTCCCACCGACCTGCCGTGGGGCATGATCTTTCCGCAGGCCGGCGACAACATCCCGCGCCATCCGTCGCAGCTGTATCAGTTTGCGGGCGAGGGCGTGGCGCTGTTCATCATCCTGTGGCTGTTTGCACGCAAGCCGCGGCCGATGGGCGCGGTGTCCGGCGTGTTCCTGATCGGCTATGGTGCATTCCGCTTCCTGGCCGAGTTCACGCGCGAACCCGACAGCTTCCTGGGTTTGCTCGCGCTGAAGCTGTCGATGGGCCAATGGCTGAGCCTGCCGATGATCCTGGCGGGCGTGCTGATGGTGGTGTGGGCGTATCGCCGGCAGGCGAACGGCGCCGCGGCGGGCGCCGCGCGCTGACATGTGTGGCGCTCTCCGGCAAGCCGGGGAGCTTCGTGTAGACATGGTGGCCGGCGGCATGGCGCCGCAGTCAGCGCGCCTGCTGCTGCCGGATCGCTTCGATGCGCTCGCGCGTCAGCGGGTGACTCGAAAAGAAGCTGGCTTCGTCGTCCTCGTCGGCGGCAGGCTTGCGCGCTTGTCCGCGACCATGCGCGTCTTCGAGTTGCTGGAGCGCGTCGGCAAATGCCGACACCGGCAGGTGATTGTCGCGCATGACCTCCACCGCGAACGCATCGGCTTCGCGCTCGTGCTCGCGTGAATAGCGCATCGACATCATCGCGGCCGGCACCGCGGCAAGCAGCGAAGACACGTCCCCCAGGAAATACGCCGCCAGCGCGCCCACCGCGGACGCCTGGAAGGCCTGTTGCAGGCCATGGCGCTGCGCCACATGCCCGGCCTCGTGCGCCAGCACGCCCATCATGCCCGGGCCGCTGCCGATCGCCTTCACCAGTTCGTCCGTGACGACGATGGTGCCGCCGGGCAGCGCCAGCGCATTGGCGCCCAGGCGCTTGCCCTGGCGAAACAGGATCTGGTAGTCGTGATCCGGATCTTCGGGGCGCCGCAGCGCGGCGAAGTCATTGCGAATGCGCTGCTGTTGCGCGCTGGGTAGCGTGCTCGGCGCGACCATGCCTTGGTCGAGGCTGTCGAGCGTGGCGCGTCCCAGTTCCGTTTCGATCGAGGCCGGTATCGTGCGCGCAACCAATGCGGCCGTCCAGGGCAGCAGGTACACATAAGAAAACACCAGGAACAGCAGCAGCCCCGCCAGCGCCAGGCCGGTGAGGCGCCAGCTGTTCTGCGCGCGCGACACCAGCCCTTCGCGATGACCGGTGGCCGCCAGGATCGCGTCGAAGGCGGCGTGGTCGGCGATTTCGCAGTACGCGCCGTCGTCGAACGTCACCAGCCGCGGGCCGCGCTTGATGCGCTCCGATACCCGCACCGACGACAGCGGTGCGCGGCGCAGCTCCAGGCCGTCCGCGCCTTGCAGGATCGCGTGCCCCTCGCGAACCGTGAGCATCACCGGATGCGCGCGCGACGAGCGCGTGTCGAAATATTGCGCGGCGACCATGGCAGATTCTCCGAGGCTCCCGATCAGAGTGCGATGTCGATGTCGTACCAGTCGACCGCCGCATCGCCGAGCGCACCCACGTGCTGCTGTTCGCCCGCCACGAAATCGTCGAGCTGGCCCACCGCGATCATCGTCATCGATTCCACGCGATAGCGCACCGACCGCACGCGCGCGAACGGATAGAAGAGCCCGAGCGTCAGCATCGTCAGGATCAGGTTGGTCAGCACAATCACGAACAGGCGGCCGGCGCGCACATCGCTGGCAAAGCGATGCGGCGCCAGCGTCGTATGGTTCCACAGGAGGTTTTGCATCTTGGCCTGGAAGTACGGTCCGATCAGCATCAGGCCCGCGTACATGCCAAACACCATCAGTGCAATGCCCAGCGCCACCGCACCTGTCGACGAGCCTGAAAACAGCCCGAGGGTGCTGCCGACGATGCCGCCGCCGATCAGCAACGCCAACACCATTCCCACCGTACGCAGATACACGCCATAGAACGCGCCGGCCGTGGCGTCGAATGCGAATGGCGCCGTGCCGAAGCGAGTGTTGCGGTGCTGGTATTGCTTGAAGCGCTGATGCGCGAACGGCGCCAGCAGATAGAGCGACAGCACCGTCAGGATCGGCCAGAGCAGAAAGACCAGATAGCCCTCGCTGTCCTTGCCGGTGAAGGCGAAGCGCAGTCCACGATAGCTGGAATTGGCCATCCGGAACCGCAGCGAGCGCACCAGCAAAAAGGGGAAAGTAGCCGCCGCGACCAGCGCGATCAGCGCGCCGAAGGCGGGGGATGCTGCCATCGCCGCCTGGTAGCCGAGGATCAGCACGAAGATGATCGCGCGACCCTTCAATATCGCCTTGGCGCTGCCGTGATAGTCGAAGCTGGCGCCATCGAGCGAGGTGTTCCGATAGAAGTACTGCAGCGTGCGGACCTTGGCCCACGCCGAATAGATGCCGAACGTGACGATGGTGAGCAGCGTGTTGACGATCCAGATCCGGAAGTATTCCGAGCCCGATCCCACGAAGGAAAACTTCAAGTGCCGCGGCGTGGCGTTGGCTTGACCGCCGAAGTCGGCGCTCAGGGTGAATCGATCTTCCCAGTCCATCAAATGACCTCTCCGTGTTTGGATTTGCTTGGCGCCTGTTCGGTTGGCTTTCGGCGCTTGTTTCACAATTGCAACCACTTGGTGCGTGGCGTTCATGCGCTGTGCGCCGCATTCTCGCATCGCAGCGTGAGGTTTTGGCCACAATCGGTGAGCTGACGGCGTCAGATGCCATTCGCAGCGTCCGCGAGGTCGTAACGACGAAGAAACATCCTGTTACATAAACCGTCATGTGTAACAAGTATAGAACCGTCCACGTCAATAAAATCAACGTCTTACAGACGATGGCACGGTCCTCGCTATAGATCCTGTTACAAGAAAGCGAGGCGGCAAGCAGCCGCTTGCGGCGATACCACAGGGTGAGCGCGCAGATAAAAGCGCGGGTGTCGCGGCAACCGACGAAAGCGAAAACGGGAAAAAGCGCGGGAAAATCTGCACCGGAAACGGTGCTTGAACGGGGCGGGCGCAGGGCAACGCCGGAAAACAATCTGACCCACATGCGTCCGGCGCGCCTGGCCCGACGCCAAAGAGATCGTCGCGGCTGTTCTTTCACGTGCGGGCAATTCTTCTGCAGGGAGGCAGGGGAATTGCCCGCCGCACCTCTGGCCACACGTCCCCTTTTTCGATTCCCCTTCATCACGGCCGCGGCGCGAGCGCTCATGTTCGATGGCCCGTCGCGCGCATGACGTCAGCACGCCACGGCAGTGCCCCGATTCCGCGGCGCAACATCGAAACCGCTTGCGGCGCGCAAGACCTTCTCCATAATTATGAATTATTGCGGCGAATGCGCCGCTCGGAGCAGGTATCTTCCGCCCAGGAGGCGTGATGCGAATCGTCCGGCAGGCGCTTTATCTGGAAGTGGCCGACAGGCTGCGCGCAATGATCGACGAGCGCGCGCTGATGCCGGGCGCATGGATCGACGAAGTCGCGCTCGCCGCCTCGCTCGGAACGTCGCGCACGCCAATGCGCGAAGCGCTCAAGGTGTTGGCCGCCGAAGGGCTGGTGCGGCTGGAGCCGCATCGCGGCTGCTTCGTCAATGCGCTGTCCGAACAGGATCTCGACGAGATCTTTCCGCTGATGGCCTTGCTCGAAGGGCGCTGCGCCTACGAGGCCGCCCGCAATGTCACGCCGGCCGATCTCGATGCGCTGGAAGGCTTGCACGCCGATCTGTCGCGATACGCGCAGGCCGGCGACATCGACGCGTACTACGAAACCAACTACCAGATCCACGAGGCCATCCAGCGCCTTGCCGGCAATCGCTGGCTGTCCGGCGTGGTCAGCGATCTGCGCAAGGTACTGCGGCTGTCGCGCCACAAGAGCCTGAAGTTGCCGGGCCGCATTCATGAATCGTGCGCCGAGCACCTGTCGGTATTTTCAGCCCTGAAAGCCCATGATCCGGAGGGCGCCGAGGCGCTCATGAAAACCCATGTGTTGCGCCAGCGCGGAGCGCTGCGCGCGCTCGACAGCGCCGAGCATGCCGGCGATGCCGCCACCGACGCCGCGCAACCGGGCGGCAACCATCTGCGCGTAGCCGGGCAGGGTTGAGCCTGCCGTCGATGCGAATTCCCGTTGCAGTTCTCACCGTCAACCGATTGAGCAGGATGCCCACATGATCGTCCTCGATCCCGCAGACCAACAAAAAGTGAGCGCACCGCTGGAAGCCAGCGAGCCCGTCAGCGATACGCTGTTCTCGCGATTTGGCCGGTGGTGGGGCCGTAAGGGCGACGATGCGCAAGCGCAGAAAGCGGCCAGGGTGGAGCCCGCGCCGACGTTGTCGACGCGCGCCGTCAAGCGCCAGCGCGATCAGTTGCGCCAGTGTTTCGATGCGAGATTGACCGATGGCGCCGCCAATGCCGCCGCGCAATCGTGGCAGGACGAATACCAGGCCGCCCCGGAGCCGTTGCGCCAGGCGATGCTTGGCGTACTGGCCGAAGTGGCCGCCGGGCGCGACGCCGCCGGGACACAGGGTGGCAGCGCTTCGGGCCTGTCGCAGGCGTTGTCGAACGCGCGCATCCGCTTTTTTAAGCGCTTTGCCGCGCAGCATGGACAACGCGGCGACAGCGCATGCGGCCTGCATTTCCTGATCCAGCTGCGGGCCGATATGCTGCGCTGGCACAAGCGCATTCCCGGTCTGCGAGAACTCGACGAGGACCTTGAGGCGCTGTTCTCCAACTGGTTCGACGTGGGACTGCTCGAATTGCAGCCGATCACGTGGGATTCCCCGGCGTCGTTGCTGGAAAAACTGATTCGTTACGAAGCGGTGCACGAAATATCGTCGTGGAACGACATGCGCAACCGACTCGATTCCGATCGCCGCTGTTACGCGTTCTTCCATCCGCGCATTCCGCGCGAGCCGCTGATCTTCGTCGAGGTGGCCTTCGTGCCCGAGATGGCGGCCAACGTGCAGGCGCTGCTCGACGAAGCCGCACCGCTGGAGGACCTGCGGCGCGTCAAGTGGGCGATCTTCTATTCGATCTCGAATACCCAGGCGGGCCTGCGCGGCGTCAGCTTCGGCAATTTCCTGCTCAAGCGCGTGATCGAGGAATTGCAGCGCGAATTTCCCAAGCTCAAGCAGTTTGCAACGCTGTCGCCGATTCCGGGGTTTGCCGATTGGCTGCGCAAGCAGGATGGCGAAACGATCGCCCGTATTCTCGGCGACAAGCGGCTGTCGCGCTGGCGCGAGCGACATGCCGACGCGCCGGCCGATGGCGCCGCGTGGCTCGCCGCCTTGCCTGCCGATGCGCAGGACCCGGTGATCCGCGATACGGCGCTGACGCTGGCCGCGCATTATCTGGTGCGCGCCGGCGACAAGGGCATGCCGACCGATCCGGTGGCGCGTTTCCATCTCGGCAACGGCGCGTGCGTCGAACGCTTGAACTGGGCGGCCGATCTGTCGCGAAAAGGCCGCGCGCAGGCGTGCGGCATGATGGTGAACTATCTTTACGTGCCGGATGCGCTGGACGACAATCTGGCTCGCCTTGGCGACGGCAATCCGCGCATCAGCCGGTCCGTCGCCAAGCTGCTGTGACCCCGGGGTCGGGCACAGCCGGCAGGCATGACAAGCCGGTGACACGATTCAAGCCGGCAGATGATTTTTTGTCGGGTGATAGTTGGGTGAAGTACTTCGATTGACTTTCCACGCAGTGAGTAGAGAGAGGAGACAGTACATGAATCGTCAGCGCAGTCTGACCGCGTTCGCGCGTGTCTTTGCAGTAGCCGGCCTGATTGCCGGCACCGGGGCAACCCTGCATGCGCCGGCCGCGCACGCCGCCGATCCGTGGCCGAACAAGCCGATCACCGTGATCGTGCCGTTCCCGGCTGGCGGCGGCACCGACGCGTTTGCGCGGCCGCTGACCGCGCAGCTTTCCAAGCAGCTCGGCAAGCAGTTCGTGATCGACAACCGCGGCGGCGCGGGCGGCACCGTCGGCGCCAGCATTGCGGCCAAGGCCGCGCCCGATGGCTACACGGTCTTCATTGGCGGTGCGCACCATGCCATCGCGCCGTCGTTCTACAAGAAGCTCGACTACGACATCGAGAAGGACTTCATCCCGATCACCGTGATCGCGCAACCGCCGCAGGTGCTGGTGGTGAATCCGACCAAGGTGCAGGCCACCACGGTCAAGGAACTGATTGCCTATGCCAAGGCGAATCCCGGCAAGCTGAACTACGCGTCGGCTGGCAACGGATCGTCGCACCATCTGGCCGGCGAGCTGTTCAAGCTGCAGACGCAGACCGATCTGACCCACGTGCCGTATAAGGGCGCCGGTCCCGCGCTGTCGGACCTGATCGCGGGCCAGGTGGACCTGATGTTCGATGGACTGGGATCGTCGGCGCAGCATATCCGCGCGGGCCGCATCCGGGCCCTGGCGGTGGCATCGAAGACGCGCTCGGCCGCATTCCCGAATGTGCCGACGGCTGCCGAAGCGGGCGTGCCGAACTACGAGGTCTCGACCTGGTACGCGCTGTGGGCGCCCAAGGGCACGCCCAAGGAAATCGTCGACAAGCTCTACGCCGAAACGGCCAAGGCGCTGCACAGCCCCGAGCTGAAGGCGGTATGGCTGCAGAATGGTTCGGACACGCCGCAGTTCACGCCCGAACAGTTCGCGCAATTCCAGCATGCCGAGATCAAGCGCTGGGCAGACGTGGTGCAGCGCTCGGGCGCGAAGATCGACTGATGGGCGGCACTGTCACGTTCGCGCGCGACGGGGCCACGGCCCTGGTCACGCTATCGCATCGGGGCAAGCTCAACGCGATTTCGGCCAGCATGTGGCACGCGCTGGCGACCGGCTTTGCCGAGCTGTCGGCCGATACGTCGCTGCGCTGCGTGGTGGTGCGCGGCGCCGATGGCAACTTTGCCGCGGGCGCCGATATTGCCGAATTCCCGACCGTGCGCGGCGACGAGGCCGCGGTGCGTCGCTATCACATGGAAACCATCGCGCCCGCGTTGCAGGCGATCGCCGAATGTCCGCATCCGACACTGGCGGCGATCGAAGGCGTATGCGTGGGCGGCGGCCTCGAAATCGCCTGCCATTGCGATCTGCGCATCGCCGCGTCGGGCAGCCGCTTCGGCGTGCCGATCAATCGGCTGGGATTTCCGATGGCGCCGGGCGAACTGCGCGGACTGCTGGCGCTGGCCGGGCGCGCGGTGGCGCTGGAAATCCTGCTGGAAGGCCGCGTGTTCGACGCCGACGAAGCCGCCCGCAAGGGACTGATGACGCGCGTGGTGCCCGAAACCGCGTTCCATGACGAGATCGCTGCGACCATCCAGCGTCTGTGCGCGGGCGCACCGCTGGCCGCGCGCATCAACAAGGCGACGATCCGCCGCCTGTCGCCCGAGCCGGCGCCGCTCACGCAGGCCGATCTCGACGCGCATTTCCGTTACGCCACGAGCCGCGACCATGCCGAAGGCGTGGCGGCCTTCCTGGCGCATCGTCCTCCGGATTTCACCGGGGAGTAATATCCCGGCCGGCCCGCTATCATGGCCGGCTGCCACCGACGCCGTTGCCTGGCGTCAGCCATCCTTGCCACATCGGGCACGCCATTTTTCTTGCCTTGCACCATGAACGCCAATCTGTTCGCCCTGTTCGAAAGCCGTTTTCCCGCCGACCGCAGCGCCTGCTGCATCGAGACCCATGACGGGCTCTACTACACTTGGGACGACCTCGACCGCGCTACCGCCAAGCTTGCCAATCTGCTCACGGCGCTGAAGCTGCCGGCCGGTGCGCGCGTGGCCGTCCAGGTGGAGAAATCGCCCGAAGCGCTGTTCCTGTACCTGGCCACGCTGCGCGCCGGCTATGTGTATCTGCCGCTGAACACCGCGTACCAGGAAGCCGAGATCGATTACTTTGTCGGCAATGCCGAGCCGTCGGTGGTGGTTTGCAGCAGCAGCAATTTCGGCTGGGTCTCCAAGGTTGCATTTGCGCATAACACCGCGCACGTGTTCACGCTCGACGAAAACCGTACGGGATCGCTGTTGCAGCGCGCCGCCGCGCAGCCGGACACGTTCGAGACCGCGCAGCGCGGCGACGACGATCTGGCCGCCATCCTGTACACGTCCGGCACCACAGGCCGCAGCAAGGGCGCGATGCTGACGCACCGCAACCTCGCATCGAACGCCCTGACGCTGCACGAGTACTGGGGCTGGCGCAGCGATGACGTGCTGCTGCACATGCTGCCGATCTTCCACGTGCACGGGCTGTTCGTCGCCTCGCATGGCGCGCTGCTGGCCGGCGCGAAGATGATCTGGGCGCCGCGACTGGACATGGCGCAGATCCTCAAGTTCATCCCGCGCGCCACGGTGATGATGGGCGTGCCGACGTACTACGTGCGCATGGTGCAGGAGCCGCGTTTCGACAAGGAGCTTTGCCGCAACATGCGCTTGTTCGTGTCCGGCTCGGCACCGCTGCTGCTGGAAACGTTCGATGCATTCCGCGAGCGGACGGGACACACGATCCTGGAGCGCTACGGCATGAGCGAAACCATCATGCTGGTTTCCAATCCGTACGATCCCGCGCAGGGCGAGCGCATCGGCGGCACCGTGGGCATGCCGCTGCCCGGCGTGTCGGTGCGGGTGGTCGATGGGGAAGGGCAGCCGTGCGATGCGGGGGCGATCGGCAATGTGGAAGTGAAGGGTCCGAACGTGTTCAAGGGCTACTGGCGCATGCCCGAAAAAACCGCCGAGGAGTTCACCGCGGATGGGTGGTTCAGGACCGGCGACGTCGGCCGTTTTGGCGGCGCGATCGTCAGTCAGGCGGGTGAGCGTCGTGTGCCGGACAACTATCTGACCATTGTCGGCCGTAGCAAGGACCTGATCATTTCCGGCGGCTATAACGTCTATCCGAAGGAAATTGAGAGCTTTATCGACGAGATGCCCGGCGTGGTGGAATCGGCCGTGATCGGCGTGCCCCATGCGGATTTCGGCGAGGCCGTGGTGGCCGTGGTGGTGCGCAAGCCCGGTGTCGAGATCGACGAGGCGGAGATGATCGGCACCCTCAAGGGCCGCATCGCCAATTTCAAGGTGCCCAAGCGCGTGCACGTGGTGGACGAACTGCCGCGCAATACGATGGGCAAGGTGCAGAAAAACGTGCTGCGCCAGCAATATTCCGCCCTGTAGGCAAAGCATTGGGCGCTGTCCTCGCCGATGACCGGCGCAGGACAGCGCGCGGCGCGCGTTACTTCGCCATTTGCACCGACCCGTTGACCGACACGGTCACCTGGGTCTTGCCGCCTTCCACCGGGATCGGCGCGCCGGCATCGGCGGCCATGGCCTTGGCCGCGTACATGCGCGGCATCGGCGGGATCATGCCACCCGATTCATTGATCGAGACTTCCCGGATCGTGTAGCTGCTGTAGCCGAACAGTGCCGTGCTGGCCTGCGCCTTGTCGCGGAACGCCGCTACGGCCTGGTCCGCCAGTTTCTTCTCGGCCGCAAGGCGCGCCTCGCGCGACAGCGAGAACGCGATGTTCTGCACCTGCATCTGGTTGGCAAGTTCGCCGGCGAGCTTGGAGACGGCGCCAAAATCCTTCGACTTCAGGATGATTTCGGAGCGGCCGCGCCACGTACTGATCTTGCCGTTGCGGTCGGTGTTCGGATGAATCGTGAATCCGCCCGATTGCGCTTCGACGCCCGCGGTGCGCTTGGCTTGCGCCAGTGCCGCCTGGGTGCGCGACGACAGCGCGTTGGAGATGGCGGATGGCTCGGCGCCTTCCTGCTCGGCAGCGAGCGTGAGCTGGACGACGTCGGTCGGCACTTCGGTGACTGCCTGCGCAGACAGCGACAACACGCCCGAGGGCGCCGGCACCGTCTGGGCGCCAGCGATTGCAGCGGTCGTGCCGAGCAGCGACGCAGCCAGAAATTTCTTCATGGAGTTCTCCCGATCAAATGTGATGGCTGTCAGACGCGTGCCCCTGCAAATCGTTCCCGTGCGGGAGGTTGCGCGCGCCGTGCGGGACATGCAACGCGGCATTGTGCGCGGCGCTGGCCCGGCACGGCGGTCCGGCTTACTTCATCAGTTTTTCGGTGATATAGCGCCACTCGGCCGGCGTCACCGGCGTGATCGACAGGCGGTTGCCGCGGCGTAGCACGACCATGTCGGCCAGCGCCTCGTGCTCGCGCAGCGTCGCCAGCGGAATCAGTGCGCTCTTCTTCACGAAGCGCACATCCACCAGCGACCAGCGCGGCTCTTCCTTTTTCGACGCCTTGTCGTAATAGCTGCTTTTGGGATCGAACTGCGTGGCGTCGGGATAGGGCTGCGAACATACCTCGGCAAGCCCGGCAATGCCGGGTTCGGGGCAGGACGAGTGATAGAACAGCACGCCGTCGCCGATGCGCATCTGATCGCGCATGAAGTTGCGTGCCTGGTAGTTCCGGACGCCGGTCCAGGGCAGGGTGCCCTGTTCGGCAAGATCGTCGATACTGGCCTCGTCCGGTTCGGACTTCATCAGCCAGTACTGGCGGGCGCGCTGGTCAGTCATGGATGACGAACGTGCTGGGTTGATCCGCGGCGATGCGCGGCAAATGCGGAAATGAAAAGGCGGTGGTTCGAACCACCGCCTCTTCACCACTTGAAGGGGTCCCCGCCTCGGCCGCTGGGTCGGCATCCTGAACCCAAGTGAGGTTCAGAGTGGCTGCGGAAGTCGTATTTCGGGTACATCGCCCACTCAGGGAGTCCAGGCTGGGCCCAGACTATGAATGCGGTAACGCGCTCGCCCACACGACATAATCCCGCACCATGCAATGCATATCGGTTCAAGGAGTTTATGACCCTCACGAACCAGGCAGGGAAACTGTCAAACGTCTGACGTTGGTTCCTGTGCGTGCAATACGCTTGGGATGTCAGACGTTTGCCGTTTCAAACTAGGATGGGATGGAAACGGCGGCCAGGCACGATAACCCGACCATCCAGCTGCTTCGGTCGCATGCACCGCGCAGTGGCTCCACTATACACCGCGACGTCAGGCATACCAAGTCGGACGTGCCGCGTCGTTACATTTTCCACAACGCCTGGCAACGCACCGCATGGCGCGCGGCACAGGCTTCACATGCACGTGATATGTGGCCATGGCCGCGCAATTCAAGCATGCGCCGACGTTTGCCCGCTGCAGCCGGCTAGCGCGTGCCGACGTGCGCGTATTGCCGCAGCGCCTCGTCGGCGCGCTCGTTCAGTTCGCGGATACGCGCGCGCACGGCGTCCACCGGGATCGCGCCGTCTTCGTCCTGCTTGCGGCGCATGGCCAGCAGATCAGACGCAATGCTGATGGCGGCCATCACCGCCACGCGCTCCACGCCCTTGGACGCGACGCCGCCCTTGAGCTTGTTCATCTTGTCGTCGACCAGCGCCACGGCTTCCAGCAGCGCGGCTTCGTTGTCCGCGGAGATCGCGAAGCGGTAGGGCTGGCCCGCGATGTTCACTTCCACTTGCTTGTTGCTCATGCATGTTCTCCAGGGGCTTGCTGCGAGCCTTCCGATGCGGCGCGCGGCGCGCGGTCGCCAAGCAGGTCCAGCTGGCGCGCATCGCTGGCGGTGGGCAGCTTGTCCAGGATGGACTGGATGCGCAGTTGCGCTTCCTCGATCTTGATGTTGAGCAGTTCGCGGTCGGCCGCCATGGCTTCGCGGTCCGCGCGCAACTGGCTCGCCTCGGCCTGCAGGCGGTCGATGTCCGCGCGCAGCCGCTGGTTCTCGGCAGCCAGGGTGTCTGCGTGATGCAGTACGCGCCCGATCTTGGCGGCCAGCTGTTCGAGTTCGTTGAGCATAGTGCCTGTCGTGTCCGGTAGGAGTAAGGGTCAGGTTTTGGGGATTCTAGCCGATGCTCGCGCAACGGCTACCGGCAACGCCGCCGGTTCGGACCGGCGTGTCGCCCCGAAGTTGCACGGATCTGCGGCGATTGGCGCAATTTCGCGCGTCAAACACGGTTATCGGCATACCGGACCTCCGCATTGACGATAACTTTGAAACTCCCTACACTCGCGCACGTTCCAGGTGCTCGCGGACCTTGCCCAGTCGGGGCCGCAGTTCAACGGGAAACAGGGAGCCGGCGCTCGACGTGGAGGTCGGGGCGGGCCAACCTGTGCTGCCCCCGCAACGGTAAGCGACCGCGGCCGCGCATCGAGCGCGTCCGCAGGGCCGGCCAATCGCCACTGATCTTCTCGTCACGATTCTTCAGTTCTGAGGTGTCGCGCGCCGATCGGGAAGGCGGCCAGCCTGATGTCGTCAGCCCGGATACCGGCCTGAAGAACGCGGGCGCCTGTCCCTTCGGGACGGCGCGCCACATCGCCATCTGGCCCGCGGGGGAACGGGCCCGGCCGTTCTCTTCCATCCTTGCTCATGCGTTCCACGCCATTGAGGTCGACCGTCGCGGCAATGCCGCCGGTTTGCCCGTCCACGCCCGCCATCCTGGCGGCCATCGCCGTATTGTCGTACCCGTTCTGCGCTGCATCGGCGCTGGCTCAAGGTGCCACCGCCGACGAGGCCACGGCCACCGCGCCGTCTCCAGCCACATCCTCGGCCGCGTCTGCCTCGACGCCAGCCACATCGTCGCCCGCGCTGACGCCAACGGTCGTCACCGCGTCGCGCACCGCGCAGCGTGTCACCGACGCGCTGCCCCACACGACGGTGGTCACGCACGAGGACATCGTCAATTCCCAGGCGCCCGACCTGCGCTCGCTGCTGCGCGGACAGGCCGGCGTCGAGTTCGCGGCAAATGGCGGCATGGGCGCCAACACCACGCTGTTCATGCGCGGCGCCAATTCCAACCAGGTGCTGATCCTCGTCGATGGCGTGCGCATTGCCGGCGCCAGCGGCGGCACGGCGCAACTTGCCAACATCCTGCCGGACCAGATCGACCATATCGAGGTGGTGCGCGGCAACGTGTCGGCGCTGTACGGATCGGACGCGATCGGTGGCGTGGTGCAGATCTTCACCAAGAATGGCGTCGGACAGGCGCCGGCGGCCAATGCGCAGATCGAATACGGCAGCAACAACACGCGCCAGGGCACGGTGGGTTACGGCGGCCAGGTGGGCGATACGTCATTCAACGTGACCGGATCGATCTTCAAGACCGATGGCTTTTCGTCGATCAACGCCGCGCAGTGGAATGCCGACAACCCGCGCAGCGTCGCGCGTGGCGTGGGTCCCAATCCCGGCGACAACCCGTACGAAAACAAGAGCGTGTCGGGGCAGGTGCGACACAAGATCACGCCGGACTGGGACGCCGGGTTCGCGGCGTATTACTCGAATAGCCAACTGTCGTACGACACCACCAGCGGCAAGCCGACCGACGACTATCGCATGGACAGCGAGCTGTACACGCTGTCCGCATTCACCAATGGCAAGGTGACGTCGAACTGGACCACGCATTTCAAGATCGCGCAGAGCCAGGACCGCAGCGAAGGCACCAAGAACGGCCTGTTCGACAGCCTGTTCAGCACGCGCACGCGCCAGTTCAACTGGCAAAACGAATACGCGTTGACTCCCGACCACAAGCTGCTGTTCGGCACCGACTGGCTGCAGCAGGCGCTGACATCGAGCGCCTACAACGCGCCGGTACGCAACGTGTTTTCGGTCTACGCCGGCTATGAGGGGCGCATCGGCCGCAACCAGCTGCAGCTCAACGCGCGCAACGACCACTATTCCGATTTCGGCAACCAGGGCAGCTTCTTTGCCGGTTACGGCTTCGACCTTACCGAACAGCTCAAGCTGATTGCCAACGTCAGCAACGCGTTCCGTGCGCCGACCTTCAATGAACTTTATTACCCCGGGTTCGGGCAGCCCAACCTGAAGCCCGAACGCGCGAAGTCCGCCGAGGTGGGCGTGCAGCTCGATACGGCCGGCGCCGGGCTGCTGCGCGTGACGGCATTCGAAACGCGTTACGACGACCTGATCGTTTCCACGCTGACCGCGCCGGGCCTATATCTGGCGCAGAACGTCAACAAGGCGCGGGTGCAGGGCGTCGAGGCGTCGTGGCGCGCGACAGTGTGGGGCACGGATCTCGGCGCGAACGTCACGTTCCAGAATCCGCTCGATGAAACCAACAACACGCAGTTGCTGCGCCGCGCGCGCCGTCATGCGTCGTTCGACGTCGGCCGCAACTTCGGCAACTGGCGTTTTGGGGGCGAATGGCTGATTTCTTCGTCGCGGCTCGACAGCGGCTCGCGCACGCTGGGTGGATACGGTATCGTCAACCTCAACGCCCGTTACAACATCGACAAGCAATGGTTTGTGGCCGCCCGCGTCGAAAACCTGTTCGACAAGAACTACATGCTCGCCTATCCGTACAACACGCAGGGCCGCGCCGGGTTCATCACGCTGGGGTGGCGGCAGAAATAAGCGATGAGTGAATTGCGCCGCGCGCTGATCGTCTGGAGCGTCCTGGCCCTGGCCGGGTTGGCGGTGTTCGCGCTGTCGCTGGCCGTGGGCAGCGTCGCGCTCGACGCGCGCCAGCTCTGGCAGGCGCTGACCGGCGCGGATACGGGCACGGCCGGCGCGATCGTGCGCGAACTGCGGCTGCCGCGCGCGGCGGCGGCATTCGCGTGCGGCGGGCTGCTGGCCCTGTCGGGCGCGCTGATGCAAGTGCTGCTGCGCAATCCGCTGGCCGAGCCCTATGTGCTGGGCGTATCCGGCGGCGCCTCCACGGGCGCGCTACTGGCGATGCTGCTGATGCTACCGCTGTGGCTGGTGCAGGCAGGCGCGGCCGGCGGCGCGCTGGTTTCCATGCTGCTGGTGGCCACGCTGGCGCGCCGCGATCTGCTGCATCCACAGGTGCAGGGCGGCCACCATGAAGCCGGCGCGCGGCTGCTGCTGACCGGCGTGATCCTCGCTGCGGGCTGGGGCGCGGTGATCACGCTGATCCTCGCGATCGCGCCGGAGTCACGCCTGCGCGGCATGCTGTTCTGGCTGACCGGCGACCTGAGCGGCACCGCCGTCTATGGCTGGGCGTTGGCCACGCTGATCGCGGCGCTGGCGCTGGCCATGCCGATGGCGCGCGCGCTCAACGTGATGCTGCTGGGCGAAACCGTGGCGCAATCGCTCGGCGTGCGTGTCGGGCGCGTGCGGCTGGCCACTTTCCTGATCGCGTCGCTATCGATTGCGGCGGCCATTACCACGGCCGGGTCGATCGGCTTTGTCGGCCTGGTCGTGCCGCATATGGTGCGTCTGGCGTGGGGCAACGACCAGCGCCTGTTGCTGCCGGCGTCCGTATTGCTCGGCGGGACGCTGCTGATGGCGGCCGACCTGATCGCGCGCACGATCATCGCCCCGGCGCAACTGCCGGTCGGTGTCATCACGGCATTGCTGGGTGTGCCGACATTTCTCTATCTGTTGCTGCGGAGGCCGCGATGAGCGATTGGTCCGAGCCGCTCGCGGCGTGTCCCGTGCTGGCGTTGCACGACGTGCGGCTGCGCACGCCCGGCCGCATGCTGGTCGATCGCCTGTCGATGTCGATTGGCGCGGGCCAGCTGTGGTGCATCGTGGGGCCGAACGGCGTGGGCAAGTCCACGCTGATGAACGTGCTGGCGGGCCTGCGCGCGCCCGACGACGGCGCGGTGGCGCTCGATGGCGCGGCCCTCGCGCATATTCCGCCGGCCGTGCTGGCGCGACAGCGCGCCTATCTGCCGCAGGCGGTGCACGACACGTTCTCGATGAGCGTCGAGGATGCGGTGCGCATTGGCCGACATCCGCATCTGAATGGCTGGGGATGGGGACGCCGCGATGACGACCGCATCGTGCGTGACGTCATCCACGAACTCGATCTCGACACGCTGGCGGAGCGCGATGTGCTGACACTGTCGGGGGGCGAGCGCCAGCGCGTCTCGCTGGCCGCCGTGCTGGCGCAGCAGGCGCCGCTGCTATTACTCGACGAACCCGTGGCGCATCTGGATCTGCGCCATCAGATCCAGGTGCTCGATTTGCTGCGTCGCCTGACGCAGGCCGGCCGCCACGCCGTCGTGGTGATCCTGCACGACCTGACGCTGGCGCTGCGTTACGCCACGCATGCGCTGCTGATGGCCGAAGACGACCACGCGCTGCATGGCCCGGCGCAAGATGTACTCACTCCCGCACAGTGTTCGCGAGCACTGCGTACCCCTATCATCCGCATCAGCGACGGTTCGCATGTCGCTCTGGTGCCTGACGGAAGCCATTCATGAGCGATATCGAATCCACACCGGCCGACGACGGCCGCGATGAACGCCACAAGACGCGCATGGTGCGCAAGAAGGAAGTGGTCGATGCCAAGATCGCCGCCGCGCAGACCGAACGCGGCGTGATTGTAATCACCACCGGCAACGGCAAGGGCAAGTCGAGTTCGGGCTTTGGCATGGTGATCCGGGCGATGGGGCACGGCATGCGTGCCGGCGTGGTGCAGTTCATCAAGGGCGCGATCCCGAGCGGCGAGGAAATGTTCCTGCAGCGCTTTCCCGATCAATGCGAGTTCCATGTGATGGGCGAGGGCTACACGTGGGAGACGCAGGATCGCGCGCGCGACGTTGCCAAGGCCGAAGCCGCATGGGAACTGGCGCGCCGCATGCTGCGCGACCCATCGATCGGGCTGGTGCTGCTCGACGAACTGAACATCGCCCTGAAGTTGCACTATCTTGATGTCGACGCCGTGATCGCCGATCTGCGCGCGCGCCCCGCCATGCAGCATGTGGTCATCACGGGCCGCGGCGCGCCGCCGGCGCTGGTGGAGGCGGCCGACACGGTCACTGACATGACGCCGGTAAAGCACGCATTCCAGCAAGGCATCAAGGCCCAGCGCGGCGTTGAAATGTAATCCGAACCTGTAGTCATGACCCATATTTCCGAATTCGCCCTTGCCCTGCCACCGATCGCACCGCTCGATGAATCGCTGCGCGCCGCGCTGCAGGCCGCCATCGACGACAAGACCAAGCCGCCCGGATCGCTGGGCCGCCTGGAATCGCTGGCGATGCAGATCGGCCTGATCCGCGGCGAAACCGTGCCCGAACTCGATCGTCCGGCCATCATCGTGTTTGCCGGCGACCACGGCGTGGCCGATGCTGGCGTCAGCGCATTCCCGCCCGAAGTCACCGCGCAGATGGTGCTGAATTTTCTCGGCGGCGGTGCGGCGATCAACGTCTTCACGCGGCTGCACGGCATGGCGCTGGAAGTGGTGGACGTTGGCGTGCGCGCGCCGCTGCCGGCGGCGCCGGGGCTGGTCAACTGCCGCGTGGCCAATGGCACGCGCAATTTTGTCGATCAGCCGGCCATGACGCCGGCCGAGGCGGGCGCGGCGATCAACGCCGGCATCGCCCGCGTGCTGCGCCACGCGCAGCAGGGCACCAACGTGATCGGCTTCGGCGAGATGGGCATTGCCAATACGTCGGCGGCCGCCTGCCTGATGAGCCGGCTTGTCGGCCTGCCGCTGGAGGCATGCATCGGTCGCGGCACGGGGCTGGACGATGCGGGCCTCGCGCGCAAGCGAGAGGTGTTGTCGCAGGCGCTGGCGCGTCATCCCGATGTGACCGATCCGCTCGATGTGCTGGCCACCTTCGGCGGCTTCGAGATCGCGGCGATGACGGGCGCCTATCTGGCCGCCGCCGCCAGCCGCATGGTGATTCTGGTCGACGGTTTCATCGCCTCGGCCGCTTTGCTGGTGGCCGCGCGCATTGACCCCAACGTGCTGCAGTACTGCGTGTTCTCGCATTGTTCGCACGAGCAGGGGCACCGCGCGTTGCTGGCCGAATTCAAGGCCGAGCCACTGCTGGCGCTCGACCTGCGTCTGGGCGAGGGCACTGGCGCGGCGCTGGCATGGCCGCTGGTGGCATCGGCCGTGGCGTTCCTGCGTGAAATGGCGACGTTCAGTGGCGCGGGCGTCAGCAACGCACCGGCATAGGCGACGACCATGGCTGACGAATTCCGTTTTTTCCTGACCGCCGTCGGCTACTTCACGCGAGTGCCGTTGCCGCGACGCCTGTCGGCATGGGTGGGATTCGAGCCGCATTATCTGAACGCCGCGGCGCGATATTTCGCGCTGGTGGGATTGCTGGTGGGCGCAGCAGGCGCGCTGGCAACCTGGGCGGCATGGCAGGTCTGGTCGCCGCCGGTCGCCGTGGTGCTGGGCATGGCCGCCACGCTGCTGCTGACTGGCGCATTCCATGAGGACGGCCTGGCCGATTGCGTGGATGCGTTCGGCGGCGGCTATCGGCGCGAAGACGTGCTGGCGATCATGCACGATTCGCGCGTGGGCGCGTTTGGCGCCATCGCCATCGTCATCGCGCTGTTGCTGAAATGGCAGTTGCTGGTCTCGATCGGCGAGGCACAGGGCGTGGAAGCCCTGCTCGCAGTGCTGATCGCGGCCCACGGCGCCAGCCGTGCGATGGCCATCACGTTCCTTGCCACGCACGACTATGTGCGGCCCGAAGGCAAGGCCAAGCCCGTGGCGCAGCGCTTGGCCGGCCCGGGCCTGCTGCTTGCGCTGGCGTGCGGCGTGCTGCCGCTGCTGTGGGTGTCGCCGCTGTTCGCCGGCGTGGCAATCCTGGTGCTGGCCGCGCTGCGCGCTGCGCTGGGCGCCTACTTCGTCCGACGCATCGGCGGCTACACCGGCGATTGCCTCGGCATGGCGCAGCAGCTGGCCGAACTATCGATTTACCTCGTGGCGGCCGCATGGAAGTGGTACTGATCCGCCACGCCGCGCCGGACGTGTCGCCCGGCATCTGCTACGGCAGTCTCGATGTGCCGCTGGCCTCGCCGATGTCTCCTGCGGCCGCGGAGATTGTCGCGAAGCTCGCACCCCCCGATCGCATCGTCGCCAGCCCGGCCGCGCGCGCCATGCAGACCGCGACGCGTCTGGTGGCCTGCATGGACAACGCGCCCGACATCGAGATCGAGCAGCGTCTACGCGAACTGCATTTCGGCGCTTGGGAAGGGCTGGCATGGGAGGCGATCGGGCGCGATGCGCTGGACCTCTGGGCCGCCGACCTGATGAACGCCCGCCCGCACGGCGGCGAAAGCGCGACGCAGGCGATGGGGCGTATCGGCGCATGGGCCGACTCGCTCGACGCAGCGTCTGACGAGCGCATATGGGTCATCACGCACGCGGGGCCGATGCGCATGCTGGCAGCCCGATGGCTGGAACTGCCGCTGGAAAAAACGCTCGGATGGCGCCTCGCATTTGGCGCGAGCTGCGGATTTCAGGTGACGCCTGCATCGGCGTCGTTGTCCTGGTGGAATTGCCGCTGAACCTGCGCCCAGCCCCGGTGCGGCCGACAGCGGCGCGTGCGCTTTACAGGCCCGGCGGCCGGGACGGAAAGCGAATGTCTATATAGGCCTTGGCGCAGACGTACACGGGGCGGTACGGCCAGACTTCCGCACCGTACAGCTTCGCCATATGTTCCAGTTCTTCGTTGATGATGGCTTGCGGCAGCGAAGACCGGCGCCGAAGCGCACGGCGTATCAGCGGCCGCGACGCGACCTTGCGATATCGAGATCCTTGCAGATCTCCTCGGCGCCTTTCACCACGCGCGGCCCGGCGCGATTGATCAGATCGCCGTCGATCACGAACAGGTTGTTGCGCGCCACGGCTGTCACCTGTTTCCACTTTTCCCACTGCGAAAAATCGGCCAGCGGCTTGTCGGGGCGCGTGGCGCCCATGCCGGCCGTCAGCATGACCTCCGGATTGCCGGCGATGACCGATTCCACCGTGACAGTCGGCACCAGCGGCGTTTCGCTGGCAAACAGGTTGCGGCCGCCGCACAGTGTCAGCAGATCGCTGACCAGATGCCGGCCATTCAGTGTCATCAACGGTTGCTGCCAGACCTGATAGAAAACCGTCACGGCGGGCCGCTGCGCATACGTCCTGCGCAGTGTCTCGACCTGCTGGCGAAACTCACCGGCGGCGCGATTGGCCACCGCTTCCGTGCCCATCAGCGTGCCGAGTTTTTCCAGGTTCTCCGGGATCGATTCGAGCTTGCGCGGCTCGCTGAAGAACAGCGGCATGCCAAGCGCGCGCAGCCGATCGGTCTGCTTTTGCGCATTGCCATGACGCCAGACCACGATCAGATCCGGTTTGAGCGCGGCGATACGTTCGAGGTCAAGCGCCTTGTTGTCGCCGACGCGCGGAATGTCGCGTGCTTGTGGCGGGTAGTCGCTGTAGCTGACGGTGCCCACGATGCGCTCGCCGCCGCCGGCCGCGTAGATCAGTTCGGTCACGTGCGGCGCCAGCGAAACGATGCGCCGGGCGGGCTGCGCAAGCGTGACGGTCTCCCCGGCATCGTCCACGACGGAGACGGCCGCGTGCGCGTGAACGGTGGCGAGCAGCGTGGCGAAAACCAGCAGGGCGGACGTGCACTTCATCGGATTCGGTTCAGGATGTGATCGAGCGCGGCGTCGAGCCGTTGCCACGCGTTCGGATGGTCGGGCGGTAGCCCGAAGCGAAGGCTGGCCGGGCAGTCGCCGGCCGCATCGAACAGGCGCGTCCAGACGCCCAGTCGTGCCAGTTCGTCGTGCAGCACCGATGCGCGATCGTCGGGCACCCAGCAAAACAGCGGTTGCGAAACGGTGCGCAGCCCGTGGCCGGTCAGCAGCGCGGCCAGGCGCTCGCCCTGTACGCGCAGCGCGGCACGCGTGGCAGTCTGCCAGGCATGGTCGGCCAGCGCGATGCGGGCGATGGCACGGGCCGGACCCGAAACGGTCCAGTGCCCAAGCCGCGCGGACAATGCGTCGAGCAGATCGGGCGCGGCCAGTACGAAGCCGCAGCGGATGCCGGCCAGGCCGTAGAACTTGCCGATCGAACGGAGCACGACCAGCCCCGGCTTGTCGCTGTGCGCTGCCAGCGATGCGGCGGCGGTGCAATCGATAAAAGCTTCGTCGACGATCAGCGTGGACAGTTGCGCATGCCAGCGCAGCAGGATGTCGGCCGACACGCAGCGCGCGGTGGGGTTGTTGGGATTGACCACGACAAGGTGATCGAGCCCTTGCGGCAAATCGGCGCGCGCGAAATCGGCTTCATCGAGCGGCACCACGGTGTGCCCGGCCTGTGCAAAGGCGGGGGCGTATTCGCTATAGCCCAACGCCGCGACCCCCACGCGCCCCGGGCGCAGCAGTGCCGGGAGCGTGCGGATCGCCGCCTGCGAGCCGGCTACCGGCAGGGCGCGCGGTGCGCCGTAGGCGAGCGCCGCGATTTCCGCCAGGCCGTCGTCGTCCTGCGGCAGCCGTTGCCATGCATCGACCGGAAGCGCTGGAATCGGATAGCAGGTGGGATTGATGCCGGTGGACAGGTCGATCCAGTCTTGCGCCGGACGGCCGTAGCGCTTCACGGCCGCCAGAAGATTGCCGCCATGGCGAATCGGTGTGGCGCCGTTCATGCCAGACCTCGCAGCGTCGCCAGCAGCGCAGGCCATTGTGATACCAGCGGCGCGCTCAGCATCGCCACGCCGAGCCAAAGCCACAAGGTGCGCTGCACCAGCCGCAGGCACGCGCGGACGTGCGCAGCGTTGGGGGGGGCGCCGATGCCCAGCGGCGGCCGCTCTTCCCATGCGCCGTGATAGTGCGCGCCGCCGCCCAGCGCCACGCCAATCGCCCCCGCGCCGGCAGCCATGACCGGTCCCGCGTTGGGACTCGACCACGCACGCGCCTGGACACGCCAGCAGCGCAATGCCGGCGCGGTGGCGCCCAGCAGCGCGTAGGACAGCGCCGTCAGACGCGCGGGGGCCAGGTTCAACGCGTCGTCGATGCGCGCGGCCGCCCAGCCGAACATTTCCCAGCGTGCAGTGCGATAGCCCCACATTGCATCGAGCGTATTGGCCAGCCGGAACACGATCACGGCGGGCGCGCCGCCCACCAGGAACCAGAACAGCGCGCCGAAGATCGCGTCGTTGCCGTTTTCCAGCGCCGATTCGCACGCGGCGCGCGCCAGCGCTTCGGCGTCGGCGTCGGCGGTGTCGCGCGAGACGATGCGCGCCGTCAGCCCGCGTGCGGCAGGCAGGTCGCCGCGCGCCAGCGCATCGGCGATCGGCGCGATGTGCTGGGTCAGGCTGCACGCGCCCAGCGCGCAGTACAGGGCCGCCACATGCAGCAGCCACGCCAGCGCGGGATGCAGCGCGGCGGCCATGGCGAGCAGCCAATACGCGGCCGCGGCAGGCACCAGCACCATCGACGCCCACGCGGCAAGACCGGCGATGCGCTGACGCGCCGCGCCGCTTGCGGGACGATTGAGTCGATTGGCCAGCGCCGTGGCAATGCGGCCGAATCCGACCAGCGGATGCCAGCGGCGCGGCTCGCCCAGCCAGCGGTCCAGCAGCACGCCGGCAAGCGCGGCCGCCACGCAGGCCGGCCAGGACAGCATGATCATCGTGTGTGACTGCCTCGCGGCGAGGGGTCCTTGATGGCCACCGGAATGCCTGCCACCAGCAGGCGCACGCGATCGGCGGCGGCGGCGAGCTTCTGGTTCAGGCGGCCCAGTTCGTCGACATAGAAGCGGGTGATCGCGCCCATCGGCACCACGCCAAAGCCGATCTCGTTCGAGACCAGGATCACATGGCCCGGCAGCATCGGCAGCGCCGTCATCAGCGCGTCGATTTCCTCGGTAAATGCGGGCGGCGGCGTGATGACGCCATGCTCGGGGTATTCGCGATGGTCGCCGAAAAGCAGGTTGTTGAGCCACAGCGTCACGCAGTCCACCAGGATGCAGCCGTCATGACGCGCGTGCGCGTACAGCGCGTCGGCCAGATGGACGGGCTCTTCGACCAGCGTCCAGTCCGCCGGACGCCTGGCGCGATGCAGGGCGATGCGCACTTCCATTTCCTCGTCGGCCGGCTCCGCATCGTGTCGCGCCGTGGCGATGTAGGTCACCGGGCCGCGCGTGGCGGCCGCATGATCGGTGGCCAACTGCTCGGCGAAATGGCTCTTGCCGGAGCGCGCGCCACCGAGCACCAGCGTCAGTTCGCGCGGCGTGGCGCTGCCGGTTTGCGGCTGCGGGGCGGGTGCCGTTTGCGGTTCGCTGGCCGTGGCGGCGCCGGTCGATGCGACGTCGGCGGCGGCTGCCAGATTGAGCGCCTGAGTGGAGGCCGTGGAGTTCATGCGGCGTATTGTAGCCGCCGCATCCGGCGCCCGCATGCATGGATCTTGCAGATTGGAACGCAGATAACAGCGCAGGTTGCGGCCGGGCGGCAGGCCGTGCTGCGATAATCGCGCGATGCAAAATGCCACCTCGAACCAGCCAGTCTTTCCGTATGCCGCGCGTGCGCTGCGCGGCACCCTGATGATCCAGGGCACCACCTCCGACGCCGGCAAGAGCACCGTCGTGGCGGGCCTGTGCCGCGTACTGGCGCGCGCGGGCGTGGCGGTCGCGCCATTCAAGCCGCAGAACATGGCGCTGAACAGCGCGGTGACGGTCGACGGCGGCGAGATCGGACGCGCGCAGGCATTGCAGGCGCAGGCGGCCGGGCTGCAGCCGCATACCGACATGAACCCGGTGCTGCTCAAGCCCAGCAGCGATATCGGCGCACAGGTGATCATCCACGGCCGCGCGCGCATGGATCTCGATGCGCGCGCCTATCACGCCTACAAGCCGCGCGCGATGGCCGCCGTGCTGGAAAG
Organism: Cupriavidus pauculus; assembly: GCF_008801835.1. GTDB lineage: Bacteria > Pseudomonadota > Gammaproteobacteria > Burkholderiales > Burkholderiaceae > Cupriavidus > Cupriavidus pauculus. Next base: position 326,210 of record NZ_VZOW01000003.1, read on the forward strand.
CCACGCGCGGCTGCAACAGGCGTACGGCGTGGTGGTGGTGGAGGGCGCCGGGAGTCCCGCCGAAATCAACCTGCGCGACCGCGACATCGCCAATATGGGTTTTGCCGAGCGCGCCGATTGCCCGGTGGTGCTGGTGGCCGACATCGATCGCGGCGGCGTATTCGCGCATCTGGTGGGCACGCTCGATTGCCTGTCCGACAGCGAGCGCGCTCGCGTGACCGGCTTCATCATCAATCGATTCCGCGGCGACATCGGCCTGTTGCAGCCAGGGCTGGACTGGCTCAGCGCCCGTACCGGCAAGCCCGTTTTCGGTGTGCTGCCCTACCTGCACGGGCTGCACCTCGATGCCGAGGACGCGATCGTCAGCGCCCAGGTCGCGCGCCGCGCCGGCGCAGAGGGAGAGCGTCTGCGCGTAATCGTGCCGGTGCTGCCGCGCATCTCGAACCACACCGACTTCGACGCGCTGCGCGCGCATCCCGATGTCGATCTGCAGTTCATTGGCCCGGGCATGCCGATTCCGCCCGCGGACCTGGTAATCCTGCCCGGCAGCAAGAGCGTGCGCGCCGATCTGGCATTCCTGCGCAGCCATGGCTGGGATCGCGCGCTGCTGCGCCATTTGCGTTACGGCGGCAAGCTGATCGGCATCTGCGGCGGCATGCAGATGCTGGGCCGTCGGGTGCATGATCCGGACGGCCGCGAGGGCCCTGCGGGCGCAAGCGAGGGGCTCGGCCTGCTCGATTTCGACACCACGCTGGCGCCCGACAAGCAGTTGCGGCGCGTGACGGGGCGCCTGGCGGTGGACATCGGGAGCGACGAAATCGATGTGGATCGGTTGGCGGGCGGCGCGGCGGTCGATGGCTATGAAATCCATCTCGGCGTGACCGCAGGGCCGGGGCTCGATCGTCCGGCGCTATGGCTCGACGACAACGGCGTCAGCCGGCCCGATGGCGCGGTATCCGACGACGGGCAGGTGCTGGCCACCTACGTCCACGGCGTGTTCGACAATCCCGCTGCGTGCGGCGCGCTATTGCGCTGGGCGGGGCTTTCCGGGGCCAATGGCGTGGATCTCGATGCGCTGCGCGAGGCGTCGATCGACCGGCTGGCCGACAGCATGACCGATCACCTCGACCTTCGGGCGATGTTCGCGCCGCTGCAGTCCCGCTAGAATCGCGTCCATCTGCTGGATGTCGGAGGACTTTCATGCCGGTCGTCGTCATCGCCAATCCCAAGGGCGGCGTGGGTAAAACCACGCTTGCCACCAATCTGGCCGGGTATTTCGCCCGCCACGGACACGCCGTGATGCTCGGCGACACCGATCGCCAGCAGTCGTCGCGCGCCTGGCTGGGCCTGCGCCCGGCATCGGCGCCGCCGATCCGCAGCTGGGACATCGACGCCGACCACATCGCCCGTCCGCCCAAGGGCACCACCCATGTGGTGCTCGATACACCAGCGGGCCTGCACGGCTGGCGTTATGGCGACGTGATGAAGCTGGCGCACCGCGTGGTGGTGCCGCTGCAGCCGTCGATGTTCGACATCCTGGCCACGCAGGACTTTCTGGAAAAACTGGCCGATGACAAGCGCGTCCGCCATGGCGAAGTCAGCGTGGGCGTGATCGGCATGCGGGTTGACATGCGCACGCGCGCCGCCGAGCAGTTACAGCGCTTTGTCGAGCAACTGGGCCTGCCGGTGCTGGGCTACCTGCGCGACACACAGAACTACGTCCAGCTGGCAGCGCACGGGCTGACGCTGTGGGATGTGGCGCCATCGCGCGTGGCGCGCGATTGGGAGCAGTGGCAGCCGATCCTGCGCTGGCTCGATGGCCATCCGCCCGCCGCAGCTACGGGCCCGGTGCCAGGCGGCTGACCAGCGCGTCGACGTCGTCCCACGTGACGCGACGGATCGCCACCATCAGGTCTGTGCCGGGAAACGGATCGTTGAAGCTGTCCGATTCCACCCCGCCGAGGCGCCGATAAAATTCGCGCGCTTGCGTATTGCCTTCCAGCACGTACAGAAACAGCGGCTTGCCCGGCCACTGGCTGGCCACGCGCGCCGCGCAATGGGCCATCAACTGCTTGCCATAGCCCTTGCCATGGTGCGTGTGGAGCACATGCAGATTGTCGACATAGACGCCGTAGCCGGGCTCGGCAAGCGGCATCAGGCATGAAAATCCCGCCGGCTGGCCGTCGATGCGCAGGATCGTGACGTCGAGCGGCGCTTCCGCTCCTTCCAGCATCCGGGCGCGCCAGGTGATGCGTCGTTCATTCGCGGCGTGGTGTTCGAGATATTCGGCGGGAATCAGGCCGGCGTAGGCATGACGCCAGCTATCGGCGTGCATGGCGGCAAGCAGGTCGGCGTCGGCAGGCGAGGCGGGAACCAGTTCGATCAGGGGCATGGCGGAAGCAGGCAGCGCGTGGGCGAAAGATGGCAGGGGGCGCGACTACGATCTTAACGTCACGCTGCTAGAATCGCGAATTCTTCGCATTTGCGTTTGCGTGTTGGCGCACAGATGTGATTTCCACGCCTGATGCGGCGCCGCAGCATCGCATCCCAAGAGAAAGTTTCCAAGCATGGTCACCGGTCGTCTACGCGCCGTCCTCGTCAAGCTGCACCTCTACATCGGCCTGGTGTTCGGCTTGCTGTTCATCCTGATGGGCCTGAGCGGAACGGCCATCTCGTGGCGCGACGAAATCGACCAGTGGCTCAATCCGGACCTGCTCCAGGCATCATCGGCCACGCGCATCCCGGTGGGCGCCGCGACGGTGGAATCGATCACCGGCAAGCTGATGGCCGATCCGCAGTATGGCAAGCCGAACCTGCTGATGCTGCCGATCGACCAGCACGACGTGTTCATCGCCTATTACCCAATCAAGGGCGAGCAGGCCGGCGCGGGACGTTTCCGGCAGGTGATGATCGATCCCATCACGCTGGCCGTGAAGGGCGAGCGTCTGTGGGGCGAGCCCGGCCTGTCGCGCCAGCAGATCATGCCGACCGTGTTCCACCTGCATCGCTATCTGCTGTCCGGCGACACTGGCAAGACGATTACCGGCATCACCGGGATGATGCTGCTGGTGGCCGTGCTGTTGGGCGTGGTGCTGTGGTGGCCCAAGCTCAAGCTGCGCGCGTTGAAGCAGTCGGTCCGCGTCGCGCATGGTGGCTCGTGGTCGCGCTTTGTCTATACGCTGCACCGCGCCGGCGGGATCTTCGTGGCGCCCGTGCTGGCGACCATCGCGTTTTCGGGCTGGTATCTGAATCTGCCGAAATGGGTCACGCCGATCATTGCCAGCGTGATGACCGTGAGCCCGCCTGCCAAGCACCAGTCCGATACGCCGCCGCCGGGCGTGCATGCGATCACGCCGGCGCAGGCCATGACGGCCGCGCAGCAACAGTTCCCGGGCGCGCTGGTGACGCGCGTCAGCCTGCCGCGCAAGCCGGGCGATGCGTACGAAGTGCGCTTGCGTCAGGAAGGCGAAGTGCGCGCCGACAGTGGCGCCACGCGGCTCTGGCTCGATGCCTACACGGGGCGCCCGCTCGGTGTGCGCGATCCGCACGATGCGCAGCCGGGCGACACATTGATCAACTGGCTGTTCCCGCTGCATACCGGCGAGGCATTCGGCGTGTGGGGACGCGCGTTCATCACCGTGTTCGGCCTGGTGCCGCTGGTGTTCGCGCTGACGGGCGTGCTGATCTGGTGGAAACGCCGCAGCGGCCACCGTCGTCATCTGGCGCGCGAAAAGGAGCGGTCGGCGCGCTCGGCGCGCGCCTGAGCGGCGCGCGATCGCCATCGCCAGAAACGACGAGGGCCGGAGAGAATCCGGCCCGTTTCATATGTGCGGCGCCGATCAGCGCCGATCAGCGCCGACCGGCGAGTCCACGGTCAGATTTCGAGATTGTCGATCAGTCGCGTATTGCCGAGCTTCGCGGCGCTTAGCACGACGAGCGGCTCGCCGGCGGCGAATTCTTCTCGCGTCGGCGCTTGCAGGTTGCTGCGCTTGCGGATCGACACATAATCCGGCTGCCAGCCGCGCGCCTGCAGGCGCGCCACGGCGTCGGCCTCCACCTTCAGCAGATCGAGGTTGCCATTGCCCAGCACGGTGTCGCGCACTTCGTGCAGCGTCTTGTAGAGCATCGGCGCCTCGGCGCGTTCGGCCTGCGCCAGATAGCGGTTGCGCGACGACAGCGCCAGGCCGTCGTCGGCGCGCACGGTCTCGGCCGGAATGATGTCCACGGGTAGCGCGAACTGGTTGGCCATGCGCCGCACGATCATCAACTGCTGGTAATCCTTCTTGCCGAACACGGCCACGCGCGGCTGCACGCAGCAGAACAGCTTCATCACCACCGTGCAGACGCCCTTGAAGAAGCCGGGACGGAACTCGCCTTCGAGGATGTCGCCCAGGTCGTGCGGCGGCTCGACGCGGTATTCCTGCGGCTCCGGGTACATATCCGCCTCGGTGGGCGCGAATAGCACGTACACGCCTTCTCTTTGCAGCTTTTCGATGTCGTCCTGCAGCGTGCGCGGATATTTGTCGAAATCCTCGTTCGGGCCGAACTGCAGGCGATTGACGAAGATCGACGCCACCACCGGGTCGCCATGCTGGCGCGCCAGACGCATCAGCGACAGATGGCCTTCATGCAGATTGCCCATGGTGGGGACGAACGCCACGCGGTTTTGCCCGCGCAACTGGTCCCGCAACTCCTGGATGGAAGAAATGACTTTCATGAATGTGGTGTGCGGTCGTGGTAGGAGCCTGCCCGCTGCCATGGGACAAGGCGGACGGCGCGCCGGACTCTATGAAAAGACGTTGGCCGGCTGTCGGCGGATTGTAGAGCATCCGCGCGGCTTCATGCCCGCCCGGGCGCCGGGAAATTGACCGCGATTGTCCGCCCTGCGGAACGATCAGGCCGGCGTGTACGCCAATCGCACATAAATCGGTGCGAACGGCTCGGCCTGCGTGATTTCCACCAGCGATTCGCGCGACAACTCCAGCATGGCAATGAAGTTCACCACCACCACGGGCACACCCTTGCCGGAGCGGATGGCGTCTTCGAAGAGTTCGCTGAACTCCATGAAGCGGGCGTGCTGCAGGCGCCGCAGGATCTGCGTCATGTGCTCGCGCACGGACAGTTCCTCGCGCGAGATCTTGTGGTGCTGGTTGAGCTTGGCGCGCTTGAGCACGTCGGCCCACGCCGATTGCAGGTCGATCGTCTCCACTTCGGGGAAACGCGGCGCCAGACTCTGCTCGATATAAACCTGCGAACGCAGGAAATCGCGGCCGAGTTGCGGCACGGTTTCCAGCCGCTGCGCTGCCAGCTTCATCTGCTCGTATTCCAGCAGGCGGCGCACCAGTTCGGCACGCGGATCCTCGGCTTCCTCGTCGCTGTCGGCTTTCTTCACCGGCAGCAGCATGCGCGACTTGATCTCGATAAGCATCGCCGCCATGAGCAGGTACTCGGCGGCCAGTTCCAGGTTGGTCCTGCGGATCTGATCGACGTACGAGAGATACTGGCGCGTCACCTGGGCCATCGGAATGTCCAGGACGTTGAAGTTTTGCTTGCGGATCAGGTACAGCAGCAGATCGAGCGGGCCCTCGAACGCTTCCAGAAACACTTCGAGCGCATCGGGCGGGATGTACAGGTCTTGCGGCAGCTTGAACAGCGGCTCGCCGTACAGGCGCGCGAACGCCATGCCGTCGACCATGTCGGCGGGATTGGTGCCGCCGCCGGCCGGCGCCACGCTGGGCAACGGTACCGGCAGGGTCAGCTTGTCCTGCGCGGCGGGCTCCAGCGGGTCGCTCGGGTGCATTGGGGAGTGTCCGGGAGGGCGGGGCGGGCGATCAGTTGTCGGACGAGTAGACGTACGGCTTCTGGGCCACGCGCGATGCGTTGGCGCGGGCGCGCTCTTCCAGGTCGATCGGGGCCTTGTCCCACAACAGGCCGCGGCCTTCGCGCTGTTCTTTCTCCAGCGACGGGCGCTCCTGCTTCAGTGTCTTCAAGAACTGCGTGATTTCGGATTCGTACATGGCCATGGTGAAACCTGTGCCCTGGGGGCGGCGTTGGGGATGACGGGTCAGGATTTTACCGTATCGGCAAGGCGAGCTGCGGGCGGTCGCCGGCGAATCCTGAATTTTGCTCGTGCGATGGCCTTGGGCCGTCGGTGGTGTGGTCAAATAGCGACTTGATTTTGGACCGCAAGGACGGATGACGATCGCTTTGGACCGCACGGCCGCACAGCTCGGCGCCGCCATGGCACACCGCATCGCGCTGGGTGTCGGACGGCTTGCGCGCGCCGGTCGGTTTGGCGCAGTCCGGGTCGTGGCGATCGCGCTGCTGGTGCCGCTGCTGATCGGCATGCCCGGCGCCCACGCGGCGAAGGCCGCCTACAAGGTCGAGATCGACGCCCCCAAGGCGCTCAAGGACATCCTCGAGGAACATCTCGATCTTGCGCGCTACGCCACGCGCACCGATATGTCCGAAGACCAGTTCCACTACATGGTGGAAACCGTCGGCGATCAGGTGCGCCAGTTCGCGTCGACCGAGGGCTGGTTCGATCCGACCACCAAGGCCACTGTGGAAGGCGAGGGCGCCGATCGCGTGGTGAAGATCGTGGTGGACGCCGGCGCGCGCACGCTGATCCGCCGCGTGGACGTCGGTGTAAGCGGTCCCGCCGCCACGCAGTCCCCCGAACAGGTGGCCGAGATGCGCACGAAGTGGGGGCTGCCCGAAGGCAATCCGTTCCGTCAGGCCGACTGGGACAAGGCCAAGGAAGACGCGCTGGTCCAGTTGCAGAGCAAAAGTTACTACGGCGCCAAACTGTCCTCCTCGCAGGCGCGCGTGGAGCCCGACGAGCGCGCGGCGGACCTGAGCGCAAAGTACGACAGCGGTCCGGCCTATGTGCTGGGGCCGGTCGAGATCGAAGGCACGCGCCGCTATCCGCAACGGATCATCGAGAACGTCAATCCGCTGCGCGAAGGCGAGCCCTATCGCGTGGAGCGGCTGCTCGAATTCCAGCGCGCGATCCAGAATCAGCCCTATTTTTCGAACGTCCAGGTCGATCTCGAGGAGCCGCCGCCCGCCGAGTCGGCCGAGGCCGCGGCGCAGCGGCAGACCGTCACCGCGCCCGTGCGCGTCAAGGTGCGCGAATATCCGACGCATCGGCTCAGTTCCGGCGTTGGCTACACCACCGATACCGGTGCGCAGGTGGAAGGCCGTTATTCGTACTACAACCTGTTCAATCGCGCGTGGGTGTTCGATTCCCAGGCGCGCATCGAGCAGAAGCGCCAGTATGCGTTTGTGGAAACCGCGATGCCGCCCGATTCGCGCACATTCCGCAACAGCCTCTACAGCAGCTATGAGCGGACCATCGATATCGAAAGCACCGATGTCACGAGCTACCGTGCCGGCCTGAAACGCTCCCGCTCGCGCGAGAAATACGATACGACGGTCTCGCTCGATTTCTACTACGACAAGCTGGTGCCCTACGGGCAGGCAGCGCAGTACTCGAAGGCGCTCGTGCCGGCATTTGCGTGGGCGCGGCGCGATGTCGACAACCCGGTGTTCCCGCGCCGCGGCAACGTCATCACCACGCAGATCGGCGTGGCCGGCAAGGGCCTGCTCAGCGATGCCACGTTCCTGCGCCTGTATGGGCGCATTCGGCAGTACGTTCCGGTCGGCAACCGCGACCTGTTCGTCGCGCGGCTGGAGCTTGGCGCCAACATCACGTCGAACGATCCGGCGTTGATTCCGGCGTCGCTGCGCTTTCGCGCCGGCGGCACCGACTCGATCCGCGGCTACAGCTACCAGTCGATCGGCACGCCCAACGGCGCCAGCGTGCTGCCCGCGCGATTCCTGGGCACCGGCAGCCTCGAATACCAGCACTGGTTCAAGCCCGAGTGGGGCGCGGCGGTGTTCTGGGACATGGGCACGGCCAGCAACAACCTCGACGGCGTGAAGATCTATCACGGCGTGGGCGTGGGCGCGCGCTGGCGCAGTCCGGTGGGGCCGGTGCAGCTCGACATCGGCTACGGCATCCAGCAAAAGCAGTTCCGCCCGCATATCTCGCTTGGGGTGGCGTTCTGATGAACATGCCCGATATGCCGCCGATGCCGCGCGAGAGCGGCGACACTCCGCGCCAGCCGCCGCGCAGGCGCCGCCGCGTGTGGAAGGCGCTGGCGTGGATTGTCGGCGTGATGCTGGTGCTGGTGATCGCGCTGGTCGTCACCGCCGTGGCCGCGCTGCGCACCGAATCCGGTACGCGGCACCTGTGGAATCTGGCGACGCGGCTGTCGGCCGGCACGCTGGCCGGCAAGCTCGACGGCGGCACCGTCGCCCACGGATTGCGGCTGCGCGATGTGGTGTTCGCCAGCGGCGACACGCATGTGACGATCGATCGCGTCGACGCTCGGTGGCAGATGTCTTGGTCGCCCACGCGGCTGCATGTGGAATGGCTGCGCCTGGGCAAGATCGACGCCAGGCTGCCGGCGTCGCCGCCGAGCACCGAGCCGGCGCGCATGCCGGCGTCGCTGGAGCTGCCGCTGGCCGTCGATGTCGATGTGCTGACGATTGCCGAATTGTCGTGGCTGCAGGGGCCGCCGGCGACCTCGAGTCCGATCGTGCTTTCGGACCTTTCCGGCGCGCTGCACAGCGATGGGCTGCGCCACCGCGTGGTGATCGACAAGCTGGCGACGCCCTACGGCAAGCTGCAGGCCAATGCGCAGATTGCTGGCCAGACGCCGTTTGCCCTGTCGGCAGAGGCATTGCTGGAGGGCCAATGGAAAGATGAGTCGTATGCGGTGTCGGCCACCGCCAGCGGATCGCTCGATGCGCTGCACGCCGCGCTCGAAGCCAACGGCGACCGGATCCGCGCGCGCGCCAATGCCGATGTCACACCGTTCGGCAAGGTGCCGTTCACGCATCTGGTCGTCGACGGTGAACGCATCAATCCGCGCTTGTTCAGCGCGTCGGCGCCCCAGGCCAACCTGACCGTGCACGCCGAATTACGGCCCGTCGATGCGGTGCCGCCGCCGCCCCGGGTGGCCGCGCCAAAGCCCGGCGAATCGACGGCCAGCGCGGTAGCTGCCGCATCGGCGGCCTCGGCTTCCGCGCCGGTGCCCAAGCCCGCCGCGCCGACGCAGCATCCGCTGGCCGTTGCCGGCGAGGTGATGGTGCGCAACCTCGATCCTGGTCCGATCGACAAGGAGCGCCTGCCCGTACATAGCGTGCAGGCACGCGTCGAATTGAGCGAGATGACCCAGACCGTGCGCGATCTGCGCATCGCCCTGCCGGGCAAGGCGGAGATCGTCGGGCAAGGCACCATGCAAGAAGGTCGCGGCGGATTCGATCTCGACGTGCGCCGCCTCGATGTGGCCGCGCTGTATACGAGTCTGGTGCCGACCAATCTGTCCGGGCCCGTCATCCTGAGGCTGGAACCGGGCCGCCAAAGCGTGGCGCTCGATGTGGCCGGTGGCGAGCTCAAGCTGTTTGCCGACGCCAGTGTCAACCAGGATGCGGTCACGCTGTCGGCACTGCGCGCGGGGCTCGGCAAGGGCACGTTGAATGCCGAAGGCAAGCTCGGGCTCAAGGACCAGCAGGCGTTCGATTTCAAGGGCAAGCTCGCCAACTTCGATCCGTCGCGACTGGCCAAGGTGGCGCCGGGCCGCATCAATGCCGATTTCTCGGCCCGCGGGTCGCTGGCGAAGGTGCTGCGCGTGGCGTTGGACTTCGCGTTGAATGAAAGCGAATACGCCGGATTGCCGATGACCGGCAACGGCAAGGTGCGCGTGGAGGGCGAGCGCCTGATGCCTAGCGAGGCGTCGCTGCTGATGGCGGGCAACCAGGTGAACCTGAAAGGCAGTTTTGGCGCGCGCGGCGATCGCCTCAAGGTGAACATCGACGCGCCGCAACTGGATCGGCTCAAATTCGGTGTGGGCGGTCGCGCCCGCGTCGATGCGGAGATTTCCGGCACGCTCAAGCGGCCCGAGGTGGTTGGCGACTACGCCGCGCAGGCGCTGGTGATCGGCCCGCACAAGGTGGCCAGCGCGTCCGGCCATGCGGAGCTGCGCGGCGGGCTGGACGGCACGCTGTCGGCGCAACTGTCGGCGCGCGACTACCAGGGGCCGCAGGCCAGCATCCGCACGCTTGATGCGACCCTGGCCGGCACGCAGGCCAATCACACCTTCGATGCCAAGGCGGCGGGCACCATGAACGGCCGGCCGTTGCAACTGGCGCTGGCAGGTCAGGGCGCGTGGCGCGGCGAGCAGGGCTGGAGCGGCACCATCCGCACGCTGGAAGAGCGCAGCACGGTGAATCTGCGGCTGGCCGCGCCGACGACGCTCACGGTAGCCAACCAGCGCATCCAGCTGGGCCAGGCGCGAATCGTGTTCGACCGCGCGAACATGACCATCGACGGCTTCGATTTCGATCACGGTCGCATCCGCACACAGGGCAATTTCAGCGGCGTACAGGTGCTGCATATCCTCGAATTGATGGAAACCGTGACCGGCGAGAAGCAGCCGGTGCGCTCTGATCTGGTGCTCGACGGCAACTGGAACCTGAATCTTGCCGAGACGGCAAGCGGGTTTGCCGAGATCCGCCGCCGCAGCGGGGACGCCTCGGTCAACGCCGGGCGCGGCTGGACATCGCTCGGCCTGGGCGACACCCGGCTGCGCGCCGAGTTCAGCGGCAATCGTGTCACGCTGCGCGGCGGCACGTCGGCGCAGCGAATCGGTAAGCTGGCAATCGATGCCTCGGCTGGGCTGATCAGTGAACAGGGCCTGCTGACGGTCGGGCCGGCGTCGACGCTAGGCGGCACCTTCAGCGCCGACATCCCGCAGTTGAAAGCGCTGGAAGCGCTGAGCGGGCCGCAATACGCGCTGGAAGGCAGGCTCGCGGCCCAGTTGCAGCTTGGCGGCACCGTTGGCAATCCGCTGCTGACCGGATCGATCGATGGCAGCGGCATCGGCGTCACGCTGTTCGACCTGGGCATCCGCCTGACCGACGGCGTGGTGCAGGTGGCGCTCGACCAGAACACCGTGGAACTGAAGCAGGTGCGCTTCCGCGGCGGCGATGGCACGCTGACGGCCACCGGTGCGGTCAAGCTTGGGGAGACCGATCCCAACATCACCGGCAAGATCGTGGCCGACAAGCTGCAATTGTTCGCGAGCCCCGAGCGCACGCTGGTGGTATCGGGCGAGGCCGGCATCGCCAACGAAAACCGCCAGATCGCCATCCGCGGCAAGTTCCGCGTCGATCGCGGCCTGTTCGATCTGCCCAAGGCCGGCGCGCCGGTGCTGGGCGACGACGTGGTGGTGGTACGCCGCAGCGACCAGCGCGAGGTCAAGACGGCGGCCACGCCCGTGGTGCCGGAATCCAAGCCGGCGAGCCGCTTCAGCCCGCTGATCGACGTCACGATCGACCTCGGCGACAACTTCCGCTTCCGCGGCGCGGGCGCCGATATCCTGTTGGCGGGCCAGCTCGGCATCAAGAGCGAGCCGCTGTCGCCGATGCGCGCGACGGGCACGGTGCGGGTGGTCGATGGCACCTACGAAGCGTTCGGCCGCAAGCTCGAGATCGAACGCGGCGTGATCAACTTCAACGGCCCGGTCGACAATCCCAACATGAATATCCGTGCCATGCGCCGCAATCAGGAAGTGGAAGCCGGCGTGGAAGTGACCGGCACCGTGCGGTTGCCGCGCGTGCGGCTGGTGTCGGAGCCGAACGTGCCCGATGAGGACAAGCTGTCGTGGCTGATGTTCGGTTATGGCGCCGAAAGCGCCGGATCGAGCCAGCAGCGTCAGCTCAGCGCAGGCGCGCTCGGCGGCGCGGCGCTGGGCATGATCGGCGGCAAGGCCGGCAAGAGCGTGGTGTCCCATTTCGGCATCGACGAGTTTTCGATCGGTCCCAGCACGGCGGGCCTGAATGACCAGCAGGTGGTCAGCATCGGCAAGGCCGTGTCGGACAAGATTTCCGTGGGCTACGAGCAAAGCCTGACGTCGGCATCGAACGTGGTGAAACTGACCTATGCGTTCTCGCGGCGCTGGTCGTTGATCGCCAAGGGCGGGTCGATCAACGGGCTTTCCGTGCTGTTCAACCGCCGATTCAACAACTGGAGTACGCTGTTTTCCAGCGGCCCGAACCGGCGTGCAAGCGACGGCGCTGGCGCAACCGCCGATGCCAGCGCGCCGGCCGGCGATCCGGTGGAGGCCATCAAGCGATGAAACCGATGTCGAACCGATTCAACCTGCGATTTACGGAAGCGTCCAGGAGACGCCTTGCTGCCATGGGAATGCTTGCAAGCCTGCTTGCGCTGTTCGGATGCGATCAGCAGAAAGTGGACGAAGCCATGAAGAAGGCCGGCAACGTCGCGCGCGATACGTGGAACAGCGTGAAGCCGGACAGCCAGCTGTTCAAGGGCATCGAGATCGGCAAGTCCACCGAGGACGATGTGCGACGCCAGGCCGGCAAGCCGGAAATCGTCTGGGAAGAGCCGGACGGCGGCCGGCGGCTCGAATATCCGCGCGGGCCGGAGGGCGCCACTACGTGGATGGTGACGACCAATGCGGACGGCACGGTGCGGACGATCGAGCAGGTGCTGACGGCCGAGAGTTTCGCCAAGGTGCGTCCGGGCATGAACAAGGACCAGATCCGCCGCATGCTGGGCAAGCCCACCAAGGTGGAAGCGTTCCGGCTCAAGCAGGAAGAGGTGTGGGGCTATCGCTGGTTCGAAAGCCCGACCGACCGGGCCTTTTTCAACGTGCATTTCAACAACGAAGGCATCGTCACGACCACCTCGCGCAGCGACGATCCGTCGAAACGGCAGGGCGGCTAGCCCCGCGGCGACGCATAAAAAAACGCCGGCGGCCATTGAGGCCCCGGCGTTTTTTGTGGGCGCAGGACGCTGCGATCAGCGGATGCGCATGCCCGGCACCGCACCGCTGTGCGGCTCCAGGATGTAGAGGCCCGGGTTGGCCTTTTCATCGGCGGCCGACGCGGCCAGCACCATGCCTTCGGACATGCCGAACTTCATCTTGCGCGGCGCCAGGTTGGCCACCACCACGGTCAGCTTGCCGACCAGCTGTTCGGGCGTGTAGGCCGACTGGATGCCCGAGAACACGTTGCGCGTCTTGCCTTCGCCCAGATCGAGCGTCAGTTGCAGCAGCTTGTTCGAGCCTTCCACCTTGTTGCAGGCGACGATCTTCGCCACGCGCAGGTCGATCTTCGCAAAGTCGTCGATCGTGATGGTTTCGCCGATCGGCTCGATCGATGCAGCCGCGCTGTCGCCGGCGGGCGCGGCGGCTTGCAGCGATTCCTTGTTGGCCGCCAGCAGCGCGTCGATCTGCTTGGTGTCCACGCGCGTCATCAAGTGCTGGTACGGCTGGATCGGACGGTCGGCGGACAGCTGGCGGTCGATGGCGCGCCAGTCGAACGGATCGACATTGAGGAAGCGCTCCACGCCGGCCGCAAGCTCCGGTACGACCGGCTTCAGATAGACGGTCAGTAGGCGGAACGCCTCGAGCGAAACCGAGCACGCCGCGTGCAGCGCATCGCGCTTGCTTTCGTCCTTGGCCAGTTCCCACGGCTTGTTGGTATCGACAAACGCGTTCACCGTGTCGGTCAGTTCCATCACCAGGCGCAGCGCCTTGCTGTATTCGCGGCCTTCGTAGAACGCGGCCACCTGCGGCGCGGCCTGGCGCAGTTGCTCCAGCAGCGGATGTGCCAGCGCCGCCTCGTTGACCTTGCCGTCGAAGCGCTTGACCAGAAAGCCTGCGGCGCGGCTGGCGATGTTCACATACTTGCCGATCAGGTCGCTGTTCACGCGGGCGACAAAGTCATCCAGGTTCAGGTCCAGATCTTCCATGCTCGCATTGAGCTTGGCCGCGAAGTAGTAGCGCAGCCATTCCGGATTCATGCCGGTGTCGATATAGCTCTGCGCGGTGATGAACGTGCCGCGCGATTTGCTCATCTTGGCGCCGTCGACGGTCAGGAAGCCGTGCGCAAACACGTTGGTCGGCGTGCGGTAGCCCGAGAACTTCAGCATCGCCGGCCAGAACAGCGTGTGGAAGTACAGGATGTCCTTGCCGATGAAGTGGTACTGCTCGGCGGTCGAATGCGGGCCTACCCAGGCGTCGAAATCGATGCCGCGTTTGGCCGCGAGGTTCTTGAAACTGGCGTAGTAGCCGATCGGCGCGTCGAGCCAGACATAGAAATACTTGCCCGGCGCGCCCGGGATCTCGAAGCCGAAGTACGGCGCATCGCGCGAGATGTCCCAGTCGGACAGCGTCGACGCTTCGCCCTCGGCGCCGAGCCATTCCTGCATCTTGTTGCTGGCTTCGGGCTGCGCCAGATCGCCGACCCATTCGCGCAGGAACGTTTCGCAGCGCGGATCGGACAGCTTGAAGAAGAAGTGCGTCGACGACTTGCGCACCGGCGTGGCGCCGGACACTACCGAATACGGGTTCTTCAGGTCGGTCGGCACGTAGGTGGTGCCGCACACTTCACACGAATCGCCGTACTGGTCCTTGGCGCCGCACTTCGGGCATTCGCCCTTGATGAAGCGGTCCGGCAGAAACATGTTCTTGACCGGATCGTAGAACTGTTCGACGTCGCGCTCGGCAATCAGGTCCTGATCCTTGAGCGCGAGGTAGATTTTTTCGCAGAGTTCGCGGTTTTCCTCGGCGTCGGTGCTGTAGTAGTTGTCGAAAGACACCAGAAAGCTGTCGAAATCGCGCTTGTGCTCGGTCCAGACACGGTCGATCAGTTGCTTCGGGGTGATGCCTTCCTTTTCCGCGCGCAGCATCACAGGCGTGCCATGGGTATCGTCAGCGCCGACGTAGTAGACCTCGTTGCCCATCATTCGCTGAAAACGAACCCAGATGTCGGTCTGGATGTATTCCACCAGATGGCCGATGTGGATCTGTCCGTTGGCGTACGGCAGGGCGGAGGTAACAAGAATGCGGCGTGCGGTCATGAAAAGAGCCGTTCAGAGGGTGGAATGCGGGCGGCGGCGGCGGCCGGCGCCAGGGGGAAACGGCTATTTTAGCAAGTGCACTCGCTGAGTGCTCGATTCGGGACCGAATGGGCCGCAATGTCGTCGAATTGGCGGCACGAAGCGTGCGATCGACGATCGATCGGCGGCAATTTGATGCAAATCGGCCAAAAAAAAGCGCCGGTTGGACACCGGCGCAGCTTTCCACAACGGAAAAGGAGGAGAAATCAGGCACCGCCCGGGAGGTCAGCCACCTATCGCGAGCCAGCAACGGTGGCAAGCGGTACCTGAACTCTATGACTGATCACCCCGAAATTGGTTTCAAGAAAATTTCAACGCGACGATTTTGGGCGCGTCCGGCCTCGGTGGCGTTGTCCGCCACGGGCTGCGTCTGGCCCCGGCCCTCGGCGCTCAGGCGGTTGCGTGCCACGCCGCGGTCACCCAGGTAACCGGCCACGCTCTGGGCGCGGCGCTGCGACAGTTGCATGTTGTAGCTCGGGTTGCCGGTGCTGTCGGTATGGCCTACCACGTTGGCCGAGACGTCCTGGTGCTGGCCCAGCGTCTGGGCGACTTGATCCAGCACGGTGCGGAACGACGGCTTGATCGTGGCGCTGTCGGTATCGAAAGTCACCTGGCTCGGGATGTTGACCTTGAGCGAGCCGTCCGGCTGCTCGGTGATCTGCGTGCCGGTGCCCGCCGTGTCCTTGTTCAGCTTGCCCCGGATCGCGTTCCAGTTGTAGCCGGCAGTGCCGCCCAGCGCGCCGCCCACGGCCGCGCCGACCAGCGTGCCAGTGGTGTTACCGCCGATCAGGTTGCCAAGGCCTGCGCCGACCGCCGCGCCAACGCCGGTACCGACTGCGGTATGGGTTTGCTGTTCGGTGGCGCAACCGGCCAGGGCCGCTGCGGCCACGATCGAGACGGTGACGAGCTTGAAGTTCATGCTTTCTCCTTGCGGTGAGACCCGTAAATGTTTTGCCAACGGCATGTCGCATGGTAACGCCAGCCGCACGTTGGCGGACAAGCTGCGACAAAGTTTCATGGTTACGTCTGAAAACGCTAAGTTCGACCCGTCAGATGACAGTTGCGATGACAGGTCGTCCGCGCTTGGCGCACTACAATATGGATATGGCGCTACGCGCACAAGCGCAAGAATGTGAGAAATGTAAATGTCTGTAATCACCCACTTGGCGTGGGGGCATCGGCGGCGAAGGCGGCGCACGGCGCGCCCGGCCTGCTACTGTGTTCGGACTTTGCTACATTACGCGCCTTGTCATCCCACACCCATTTCCGAAAGCGGAGTCTGTCTTGAGCCTCACCATTGAACAGGTAACCGAAGTGCTGCGCACCGTGATCGATCCCAACACGGGCAAGGACCTCGTGTCCACGCGCTCGGCGCGCAACGTGCGTGTGGACGGCGGTAACGTTTCCGTCGAAGTGGAGCTTGGTTATCCTGGCAAGAGCCAGTTCGACCTGATCCGCAACCTCGTGATCGACGCCGTGCGTCCGCTGGCGGGCGTGACCAACGTCAGCGTGGCCGTGACGATGAAGATCGTCGCTCACGCCGTGCAACGGGGCGTCAAGCTGCTGCCGGGCGTGCGCAACGTGATCGCCGTGGCGTCGGGCAAGGGCGGGGTCGGCAAGTCCACCACCGCGGTGAACCTGGCCCTGGCGCTGGCTGCCGAGGGCGCGCGCGTCGGCATGCTCGACGCCGACATCTACGGGCCGAGCCTGCCGATGATGCTTGGCATCAGCGGTCGTCCGGAGTCGACCGACGGCCAGACCATGGCGCCGCTGGAAGGCCACGGCCTGCAGGCCAATTCGATCGGCTTCCTGATCGAGCAGGACAACCCGATGGTGTGGCGCGGGCCGATGGTGACGTCGGCACTGGAACAACTGCTGCGCCAGACCAACTGGAACGACCTCGACTACCTGATCGTCGACATGCCGCCGGGCACCGGCGACATCCAGCTGACGCTATCGCAGAAGGTGCCCGTCACGGGCGCCGTGATCGTGACCACGCCACAGGACATCGCGCTGCTCGACGCGCGCAAGGGCCTGAAAATGTTCGAAAAGGTCGGCATCCCGATCCTCGGCATCGTCGAGAACATGGCCGTCTATTGCTGCCCGAACTGCGGCCATACCGAGCATATCTTCGGCGCCGGTGGGGCGCAGAAGATGAGCGCCGACTACCATGTGGACGTGTTGGGCAGCTTGCCGCTGAACCTGTCGATCCGCGAGCAGGCCGATTCCGGCCGGCCCACCGTGGTGGCCGATCCCGACGGCCCGATCGCCGCGATCTACCGCGAGATGGCGCGCAAGGTGGCGATCAAGGTCGCCGACAAGGCGCGCGACATGACCAACAAATTCCCGAGCATCGTGGTCCAGAACACCTGAGCCGGCGAAAAATCCGCACCTGTCCGACATTGCCGCAGTCGACACCTGACCTACAATCCCCACGGCAGGCGTCGCACTCACTCGCGTTCGCCGGCGCTCATCGAGCTGCGCCGGCGCTCACAAGCAAAAAAGGGAGGAATGGCATGAAACGTGTAACTTTCGGCCTGGCGGCCGTGGCAATGGGCGCCGCGGTCCTGACGGCGGGATGCGCGAACTGGGGCAAGCAGACAACCAGCGAGGCACCGGCCGGCGCCACGATGGCTGCCTCCGGCGCGACCAGGGCCACGGCTACGCTGGCGCCCAAGAGCGGGACCAGCACCGCGGGGCGCGTCACGTTCGAACAGCAATCGGGCGGCGTCATGGTGGTGGTTGCGGTTACGGGGCTGCCGCCGGGCACCCAGCATGGTTTCCACATCCATGAGAAGGGCGATTGCTCGGCCCCCGACGCGATGAGCGCGGGCGGTCATTTCAACCCGAGCGGCCGGCCGCATGGCCAGATGTCGATGCCGGACCACCATGCCGGCGACATGAACAACCTGACCGCCGATTCGGCCGGCAACGCGCGCGCGCAGTTCGTGATGCCGGACGTCACCGTTGGGCCGGGGGCGAACAGCGTGGTGGGCCGCGCCGTGGTGGTTCACAAGGATCCGGACGACTATCGCACCCAGCCAACCGGCAATTCTGGCGGACGCATCGCCTGCGGCGTGATCGCCGCGTCGTAGGCGGGGTCCTGCGGGCCGGGCTGTCGAGGCCGATGGAACAGCGGGAGCGAGTGCGCCGGGTCGATCCCTGTGCGCCGCCCCGACACTCGGCCGGCAGCGTGTCCCGCATCCGGCAACGGATTGCGCCCCAGATCCCGCATCGAATCCCAGGCCGCCACCCGCTTGTCCTCCCGCCATCCCGCACCGCGGCAACCACGCCGCCAACGGGCGCGGGCGCCGCGCGGATTGGTTGTACAATGCGCCCCAATCAAGCGGCGTGCCCGGTATGGCCGGCCAGCCGTCCGTCCATACTGCCACTCCTATATGAGCATCAAATCCGACAAGTGGATCCGCCGCATGGCGGAGCAGCACGGCATGATCGAACCGTTCGAGCCCGGCCAGGTACGGGAATCGGATGGCCGCAAGATCGTCTCGTATGGCACGTCGAGCTACGGCTACGATATCCGCTGCGCCGACGAATTCAAGATCTTTACGAATATCAACAGCACGATTGTCGATCCGAAGAATTTCGACGAGAAGTCGTTTGTCGATTTCAAGGGCGACGTCTGCATCATTCCGCCGAACTCGTTCGCGCTGGCCCGCACGATGGAGTACTTCCGTATTCCGCGCAGCGTGCTGACGATCTGCCTGGGCAAGAGCACCTACGCCCGTTGCGGCATCATCGTCAACGTGACGCCGTTCGAGCCCGAGTGGGAAGGCTACGTCACGCTGGAGTTTTCGAACACCACGCCGCTGCCCGCCAAGATCTACGCGGGCGAGGGCTGCGCGCAGGTGCTGTTCTTCGAGAGCGACGAGATCTGCGAAACCTCGTACGCGGACCGTGGCGGCAAATACCAGGGCCAGCACGGCGTCACGCTGCCCAAGACCTGACGATCTGTCATCGTCTCGCATTAGAATGCCGGCGTCTCAAGCACGCCGGCGGCGCGCCGGGGCCGACCCGGTCCGCGCCAGACCTGACGAACGAGCCACATGCCGCCGCTGCGGGGAACCTTCCGCCGGCCATGTGGCTCAAGTCTTTCCAAGCCTTCTCATCAAGGATGCCCGATGAAATTCCGCTTCCCTGTCATCATCATCGATGAAGACTTCCGCTCCGAGAACATTTCCGGCTCGGGCATTCGCGCGCTGGCCGAGGCCATCGAGCGCGAAGGCATGGAAGTGATGGGCCTGACCAGCTACGGCGATCTGACGTCGTTCGCCCAGCAGTCCAGCCGGGCCTCGACGTTCATTGTGTCGATCGACGACGACGAATTCGTGCGCGCCGACGACCAGCCCGAGGCAGCCGCCATCGAGAAACTGCGCGCGTTCGTCAACGAAGTGCGCCGCCGCAACTCGGATCTGCCGATCTTCCTGTACGGGGAGACGCGCACTTCGCGCCATATCCCGAACGACATCCTGCGCGAGCTGCACGGCTTCATCCACATGTTCGAGGACACGCCGGAATTTGTGGCGCGCCACATCATCCGCGAAGCCCGCGTCTATCTCGATTCGCTTGCGCCGCCGTTCTTCAAGGCGCTGATCGACTACGCGCAGGACAGCTCGTATTCGTGGCACTGCCCCGGCCACTCGGGCGGCGTGGCGTTCCTGAAGAGCCCGGTCGGACAGGTATTCCACCAGTTCTTCGGCGAAAACATGCTGCGCGCCGACGTCTGCAATGCGGTCGAGGAACTTGGCCAACTGCTGGACCATACCGGGCCGGTGGCTGCGTCAGAGCGCAACGCGGCGCGCATCTTCAATTCGGACCACATGTTCTTCGTGACCAACGGCACGTCGACGTCGAACAAGATGGTCTGGCACGCCAACGTGGCGCCGGGCGATATTGTGGTGGTGGACCGCAACTGCCACAAGTCGATCCTGCACGCGATCATGATGACCGGCGCGATTCCCGTGTTCCTGATGCCGACGCGCAACCATTACGGCATCATCGGCCCGATCCCCAAGAGCGAATTCGATCCCGAGACGATCCGCAGGAAGATCGCCGCGCATCCGTTCGCCAGCAAGGCGAAGAACCAGAAGCCGCGCATCCTGACGATTACGCAGGGCACGTACGACGGCGTGCTCTACAACGCCGAGCAGATCAAGGAAATGCTCGCGTCGGAAATCGACACGCTGCACTTCGATGAAGCATGGCTGCCGCACGCGGCGTTCCACGATTTCTATCGCAACATGCACGCGATCGGCCGCGATCGCCCGCGCAGCAAGGATGCGCTGGTGTTCGCCACGCAATCGACGCACAAGCTGCTGGCCGGCTTGTCGCAGGCGTCGCAGATTCTTGTGCAGGATTCCGAGACGCGCAAGCTGGATCGCTATCGTTTCAACGAGGCGTACCTGATGCACACCTCGACCAGCCCGCAGTACTCGATCATCGCCTCGTGCGACGTGGCCGCCGCGATGATGGAAGCGCCGGGCGGCACCGCGCTGGTCGAGGAAAGCATCCAGGAAGCGCTCGATTTCCGCCGCGCGGTGCGCAAGGTGGAAGCCGACTACGACGTGGCCAACAACGGCGACTGGTGGTTCAAGGTGTGGGGTCCGGACACGCTGGCCGAAGACGGCATGGGCGAGCGCGAGGACTGGATGCTCAAGGCCAACGAGCGCTGGCACGGCTTTGGCGATCTCGCCGATGGCTTCAACCTGCTGGACCCGATCAAGGCGACGCTGATCACGCCGGGACTCGATGTGGATGGCGAGTTCAGCGAACGCGGCATTCCGGCGGCCATCGTCACCAAATACCTGGCCGAGCACGGCATCATCATCGAGAAGACGGGCCTCTACTCGTTCTTCATCATGTTCACCATCGGCATCACCAAGGGCCGTTGGAATTCGCTGGTGACCGAGCTGCAGCAGTTCAAGGACGATTACGACCAGAACCAGCCGCTATGGCGCGTGCTGCCGGAATTCGTCGCCAAGTATCCGCAATACGAACGCATGGGCCTGCGCGATCTTTGCGATGCGATCCACAGCGTCTACAAGGCCAACGATGTGGCGCGCGTGACCACGGAGATGTATCTGTCCGACATGGAGCCGGCGATGAAGCCGTCCGATGCTTGGGCAATGATGGCGCACCGCGAGATCGAGCGCGTGCCCGTGGACGAACTGGAAGGCCGCGTCACCGCGATCCTGCTCACGCCGTATCCGCCGGGCATTCCGCTGCTGATTCCGGGCGAACGCTTCAACCGCACGATCGTGCAGTACCTGAAGTTCGCGCGCGAATTCAACAAGCTGTTCCCGGGCTTCGAGACCGACATCCACGGCCTGGTGGAAGACGAGATCGACGGCCAGTCGGCGTATTTCGTGGACTGCGTGAAGCAATAAACGGCGAGGGCGGCGTGCGGTGAATCCGCACCTCGCCGCGCATGGCAGAAGGGCACCCGATGGGTGCCCTTTTCGTTTGCCGGCGATCCTCCGCCTTACTTGCTCTTGTCGAACTGGAATTGCGGCGCGGCCGGCTCGCTCGATTCGGTGGCGCTGCCGGGCAGCTCCAGCGTGCCGGGGGTCGATGCCGGCCCCCCGGGCTTGCCGTCGCCGTCCTGCCCGCCAAGCGGGATGCTGACCTCCGCGGCGTTGCTGTGCTTGAGCGATCCCTTGTCGAGGAACGCCGTCACCATGCCCGGCCAGAACATCACCAACAGCACCATCACCAGTTGCAGGCCTACCCAGGGCAGCGCGCCCCAGTAGATGTCCGAACTTTTCACTTCCTTCGGCGCGATGCCGCGCAGGTAGAACAGCGCAAAGCCGAACGGCGGATGCATGAACGAGGTCTGCATGTTCACGCACAGCATCACGCCAAACCAGACCAGCGCAGCGGTGGCCGCGGCTTCCGGGTTGCCGCCCATCGAATCCGCCACCACCGGCGCCAGCACCTTGACCGCGACCGGCGCCAGCATCGGCACCACGATAAACGCGATCTCGAAGAAGTCCAGGAAGAACGCCAGGAAGAAGATGAACAGGTTCACCACGATCAGGAAGCCGATCCAGCCGCCCGGCAGCGAGGTGAACAGATGCTCCACCCACGCGCCGCCGTCGACGCCCTGGAACACCACCGAAAAACAGGTCGATCCGATCAGGATGAACACCACCATCGCGGTGATGCGTGCGGTGGACTGGTAGGCATCGACGATCAGCAGGCGCAGGTCGGTCAACTGGCCGGCGCGGATCAGCAGCCAGAGCACCACCAGATAGGCGACGGCCAGCGGAATGCGGAACAGGTGCGAACCGAACGCGAACACGCCGACCGCTGCGGCGATCAGCGTGGCAGCGATGCCGACGCGATAGATGTTGCGGTCGACCCGGTTGAAGCCCTTGTCGCGCAGGACCGCCAGCACCAGCGCGCCCACGGCGCCCATCGCGCCCGATTCGGTCGGCGTGGCGATGCCCAGCATGATCGTGCCCAGCACCAGGAAGATCAGCACCGCGCAAGGGATGATGCCGCGCAGGCATTTGGCCCACAACGCCCAGCCGCGCAGCGTGCGCGCCTCGGCCGGCACCGGCGGCAGCCAGTCGGGTTTGATGCGCGTCAGCACAAATGTGTACAGCGCGAACAGCGCGATCTGGACCACCGAGGGGCCCCACGCGCCGAGGTACATGCTGCCGACATCGGCACTGCCGGCCGGCGTCTTGAGCTGGTCGGCCAGCACCACCAGCACCAGCGACGGCGGCACCAGTTGCGTGATCGTGCCCGATGCGGCCAGCACGCCCGTGGCGTACTTCATGTTGTAGCGGTAGCGCATCATCACCGGCAGCGAGATCATCGCCATGGCAATCACCTGCGCGGCCACCGTGCCGGTGATCGCGCCCAGAATGAAGCCGACGATGATCACCGAATACCCGAGCCCGCCGCGCACGGGCCCGAACAGCTGGCCCATCGAGTCGAGCATGTCCTCGGCGAGCCCGCATTTTTCCAGGATCGCACCCATGAAGGTGAAGAACGGGATGGCCAGCAGCAACTCGTTAGCCAGCACGCTGCCGAACACGCGGCTGGGCACGGCCTGCAGGAACTGCATCGGGAAGTAGCCCCACTCGATGGCCAGGAAGCCGAAGGCGAGGCCCACCGCGGAGAGCGAGAACGCGACCGGAAAGCCGATCAGCATGAACACCACCAGGCCGCCGAACATCAGCGGCGGCATATATTCCAATGGAATCATTGCACCGGCCTTTCGTATTTCGATTCGATGCGCACCAGCCCCTTGAGGGCGGCAAAGCGCTTGATCAGTTCGGAAATCCCCTGCAACGTCAGCAGGGCAAAGCCGATGGGCACCACGAGCTTGATCGGATAGCGCGGCAGACCGCCCGAATTTCCCGATTGCTCAAGAATGCGCCACGAAGGCAGGAACAGCGATTCCCACGACAGCCATGTGAACAGGATCGTGGACGGCAGCAGGAAGACCACGATGCCGAAGATGTCGATCCAGTGCTGGGCGCGCTCGGACACGTTGCCGTAGATCAGGTCCACGCGCACGTGCTCGTTGCGCTGGAACGTGTACGACGCGCCAAACATCACCGCGATGGCAAACATGTACCACTGCAGTTCCAGCGGCCAGTTGTCGCTAAGGTTGAAGCCGTATCGAAGCAGGGCGTTGCCTGCGCTGATCAGGCACGACAGCAGGATCATGATGTTTGCAAGCCTGCCCGTGTGCTGATTCAACCTGTCGATCTGTCGTGACAGACCAAGCAAGTAGTTCATGGGTTGTCTCCCCCGTTTTTTGCGCCGATCAGTGTATCTGTAACAATTTTTATCGGCGCTAGGGGATTCTCCTAGCGGCACGGCAAATCGGCGCGATCCGGCCGAAGTTTCAAAGAAAAAGCCGCCAGGGCCGATGGCCTGGCGGCTTTTTTACGACATTGGCTTACGCGAAACTTACAGCGTCTTGCGGGCGGCGGCGATGGCGGCGCGCACCTGGTCGGGCGCCGTGCCGCCAATATGATTGCGCGATGCGACCGAACCCTCCAGCGTCAGCACGCTGTGCACGTCGTCGCCGATCAGCGCGGCCTTGTCGCCCAGACCCGATACCTCGCGCAGTTGTTCCACGCTCAGATCGGCCAGGTCGCACTGGCGGTCGTCGCAGGCGCGCACCGCATGGGCCACGGCTTCGTGGGCGTCGCGGAACGGCAGGCCGCGCTTGACCAGGTAGTCGGCCAGGTCGGTGGCCGTGGCGTAGCCTTGCAGCGCCGCGGCGCGCATGGCGTCGGGCTTGACGCTGATGCCGGGCACCATATCGGCGAAGATGCGCAGCGTGTCCACCACGGTGTCGACCGTGTCAAACAGCGGTTCCTTGTCTTCCTGGTTGTCCTTGTTGTACGCCAGCGGCTGGCCCTTCATCAGCGTCAAGAGGCCGGTCAGATGGCCGTACACGCGGCCGGTCTTGCCGCGCGCCAGCTCGGGGACGTCCGGGTTTTTCTTCTGCGGCATGATCGAGCTGCCCGTGCAGAAGCGGTCGGCGATGTCGATAAAGCCGACGCGCGGGCTCATCCAGATCACCAGTTCCTCGCTGAAACGCGACACGTGCGTCATGATCAGCGAGGCGGCGGCGACGAATTCGATGGCGAAGTCGCGATCGGACACGGCGTCGAGCGAATTGCGGCACACGCCGTCGAAGCCCAGTTGCTGGGCCACGAATTCGCGGTCGATCGGATAGCTGGTGCCGGCCAGCGCGGCGGCGCCCAGCGGCAGGCGATTGACGCGGCGACGACAGTCGGCCATGCGCTCGGCGTCGCGCGTGAACATTTCCACGTAGGCCATGAGATGGTGGCCAAACGTCACCGGCTGCGCCACTTGCAGATGCGTGAAGCCCGGCAGGATCGTCGCGGCGTTCTTTTCGGCCAGATCGAGCAGCGCACCGCGCAGATCGCCCAGCAGCCCGATGATGTTGTCGATTTCACTGCGCAGCCACAGGCGGATATCGGTTGCCACCTGGTCGTTGCGCGAGCGGCCCGTGTGCAGGCGCTTGCCCGCGTCGCCCACCAGCGCGGTCAGGCGGGCTTCGATATTGAGGTGGACATCTTCCAGATCGAGCTTCCACTCGAACCCGCCGGCTTCGATTTCGCCGCGGATCTGCGTCATGCCGCGCTCGATCTCGGCGCGGTCGGCCTCGGCGATGATGCCCTGCTTGGCCAGCATGGCCGCGTGGGCCAGAGAGCCCTGGATGTCGAACAGCGCCAGGCGCTTGTCGAAGAAGACCGACGCGGTGTAACGCTTCACCAGGTCGGACATCGGTTCGGAGAAGCGGGCGGACCAGGCTTCGCCTTTCTTGGCAAGTTGGGAGGTCATGACAGGGGCAGGGCGCAAAATCGGAAACGGCGATTATATCGCCTGGCGTCCCCGGCAAGCGCCGTTCGTCGTGCCCCGCCCGTCCGGCGCGCCGCGGATTTCCGGAGCAGCCCGGATGGCGCAGGCTGGGCGGCGCGGTGGCACGCGACCTGCCAGACCTCGCGCCCGGCCGCCACTGCGCCGGCGTTCGCCCCGCGTCCGCACAGGCGGGCAGGGAGCGAAACCACCGATCCGGCACAAATCAGCCGCTGTTGCGCAGCCCGGCCGCTACCCCGTTGATCGTCAAGTGGATGCCACGCCGCACGCGCACGTCGTCGGCGTCCTTGCCGGCGCGGTAGCGCTTGAGCAGTTCCACCTGCAAGTGGTTGAGCGGATCGAGGTAGGCGAAGCGGTTCTTGATCGAGCGCGCCAGCAACGGGTTGTCCGCCAGACGCTCGGCGCGGCCGGTGATCAGCGCCAGCATGTCGCAGGTCAGGTGCCATTCCGTGCTGATGCGCGAGAACACTGTCTTGCGCAGCGCGGCGTCCTCGCACAGTGCGGCGTAGCGCGATGCCACGGCGAGGTCGGTCTTGGCCAGCACCATGTCCATATTGGACAGCAGCGTGCGGAAGAACGGCCAGGTCTTGACCATGCGCTTGAGCGTAGCGATCGTGGCCTTGCGCGCCTTGTCGTCCGCGGCGTCGTTCAACAGCGCCTGTACCGCGCTGCCAAAGCCGAACCAGCCCGGTAGCAGCAGGCGGCACTGGCCCCAGGAAAAGCCCCACGGAATGGCGCGCAGATCCTCGATGCGGCGATGCTTCTTGTCCATCAGCTTGCGCGATGCCGGACGCGAGCCGAGGTTCAGGTCGGCAATCTCGGTGATCGGCGTGGTGGCGAAGAAGTAGTCCTTGAAGCCCGGGGTTTCATAGACGAGGTTGCGATACGCCAGGAAAGCGCGGTCCGACAGCTGCTGCATGATCGCCTCGAACCCGGCCAGCCCATCCGGCGCGTTCTGGGTGGGCAGCAGCGAGGCTTCCAGCGTGGCGGCGATCACCGTTTCGAGATTGCGCCGGCCGATTTCGGAATTGGCGAACTTGCTATTGATGATCTCGCCCTGTTCGGTCAGGCGGATCTGCCCGTTCACGGTGCCGGGCGGCTGCGACAGGATGGCGTCGTACGTCGGACCGCCGCCACGGCCGACCGTGCCGCCGCGGCCATGGAACAGCCGCAGCGTCACGCGGCGTTCCTCGAACAGCTTCACCAGCGCCAGTTCGGCCTTATAGAGCTCCCAGTTCGACGTCAGGAAGCCGCCGTCCTTGTTCGAATCCGAATAGCCGAGCATCACTTCCTGCTCGACGCCGTGATGTTTGATCACCGAGTCGAAACCGGGCAGGTCGAGCAACGACTGCATGATGCCCGCCGCGTTGCGCAAATCCTCGATGGTTTCGAACAGCGGGATGACCATCAGCTCCATGCGCGCCGGATCGGACTTGCTGCCCAGAGTTCCGCGCAGCATGCCGGCCTCTTTCTGCAGCAGCATCACCTCGACCAGATCGGAAAGTGTCTCCGTGTGCGAGATAATGTAGTTGCGCGCCACGCGGTTGCCGTAGCGGGCGCGCAGTTCGCGGGCCATGTTGAAGATCGCCAGTTCGCTGCGCGTCTGCTCGGAATAGTCGTGCCAGGGCAGCGACAGCAGGCGCGGCTGGCGCAGTTCGGCGAGCAGCAGTTCCAGCTTGCGGTCTTCGGTCAGCGCGGCGTAATCGGCTTCGATGCCGGCCGCCTTGAACAGTTCGGCCACCACGGCTTCGTGCACGTCGGATACCTGGCGCATGTCCACCGACGCCAGGTGAAAGCCGAAAATCGCGATGGCGCGGGCCAGCGCGTCGATGCGGCCGCGCGCCAGCGCATCGCCGTGGTGCGAGCGCAGCGAATCGATGACGATCTCCACGTCCGCGGCAAACGCTTCGGCATTTTCGTACGGCGCTACGTCGGCGACCGGATGGCGCTGCGCCACATGACCGGTCAGGCGCGCCGTGGTGGCGGCCAGGCGGGCGTAGATGCCGATCAGCGCGCGGCGATACGGTTCGTCGGCGCGGTGTTCGGAATGGTCGGGCGACGCCTCGGCCAGCGCCAGCAGTTCGGGGCTGGCGTCGACCATCAGCGACGACAGCGGCAGCTCGGCGCCCAGCGCGTGCACTTCGTCGAGATACCACTGCATGATCAGCGTCGACTGCTGCTGCGCCGCATGCTGCAGCGTGTCGGCCGTGACGTTGGGATTGCCGTCGCGGTCGCCGCCGATCCATGAACCCATCTGCAGGAACGGCGCCAGCGGCGCAGGCGCGGCACCGGCGCGCGACTTGCGCGGGAAAACCTCGGCGATGTCCTCTTCCATTTCGGCCATCAGGCGCGGGATGCCGTGCAGGAACGTGGTGCGGTAATAGGACAGCGCGTTTTCGATCTCGTCGACCACCATCAGCCGCGTGTTGCGCAGCATGCGCGTCTGCCACAGCGTGGTCACGCGGGCGCGCAGTTGCGCCGTGTTGTGGTCGCGCTCGCGCGTGGTCATCGGCAAGTCGCGCTCGGCCAGCAGGCGGGCGATCTCGCGCTCGG
Organism: Cupriavidus pauculus; assembly: GCF_008801835.1. Taxonomy (GTDB): domain Bacteria; phylum Pseudomonadota; class Gammaproteobacteria; order Burkholderiales; family Burkholderiaceae; genus Cupriavidus; species Cupriavidus pauculus. The sequence goes on from NZ_VZOW01000003.1 coordinate 354,153, forward strand.
CGTCGAGAATCGACTTGCGCTGGACTTCGGTCGGATGCGCGGTCAGCACCGGCATGATCAGCGCCTTGTCCAGGAAATCGCGCAACTGCTTGCCGGTCACGCCGGCGGCGTCGATGGCCTGCAGCGCGCGCGCCAGGCTGCCCGGCTGCGGCGGCGATCCGGCCAGCGCGTGCACGCGGCGGCGGCGGTTGTGGTGCTGGTCTTCGGCGATATTGGCCAGGTGCGAGAAATAGCTGAACGCCCGCACCACGGAATTGGTCTGGTCGCGCGACAGCCGCTTGAGCAGGCGGTCGAGTTCCATGCCGGCGGCGCGGTCGTTCTCGCGGCGGAAGCGCACCGCGGTCTGGCGGATCGTTTCCACCAGTTCGAAGGCGGCGTCGCCTTCCTGTTCGCGCACGCAATCGCCGAGCAGACGGCCCAGGAAGCGGATGTCCTCACGCAGCGGCAGGTCCTTGTCGGCACTGCGGCGCGCCGGGGCGCTGCTGGCGGCGTCGGGCGACACCACGGTCAGCTTCGGCTTGCCGGAGGCGGGCTGTACGGACGGGTTGCGGGGGGACTTGGGGGTGGCGCCGGTGCTGTCTTGCTGGCCTGAGGCTGGCGAAACTGACTTGCTGCCGGCCGAACGGGCACGGCCGGTGGGGCGCGCAGCAGGCTGCGTCATCAACTATCTCCTCGTATCACTGCGTTTTGTAGGTATCGAACACCGCACAGGTTTCATATGGCGTCGACCGGCGTCAATACCGCGCCGGAACGGCTGCTGCGGGGCTGGCAATTCGGGCTGCCGGGGGCGTGAAGCACAAAAGGTGCGTGCTAACATGCGCGCATGCAAGCACCCGCCCAACCGTCTTCCTTGTCCGCTGCAGCCTCGCGCAGCATGCCACGCAAGCTGGTCATCGCCTCGCGCGAGAGTCGGCTGGCAATGTGGCAGGCTGAACATGTGCGTGCTGCGTTGCAACAATACTATCCCCAGTGCGAAGTGTCCATTCTCGGCATGACGACACGGGGTGATCAAATTCTCGATAAGACTCTGTCCAAAGTAGGCGGCAAAGGTCTGTTCGTGAAGGAGCTGGAAGTCGCGATGGCCGAAGGCCGCGCGGACCTGGCGGTGCATTCGCTCAAGGATGTGCCGATGGAGTTGCCCGCAGGCTTCGCGCTGGCGGCGGTGATGGAACGCGAGGACCCGCGCGACGCGCTGGTGTCGGCACAATATGCCGCGCTCGACGACATGCCGCCCGGCACCGTGGTGGGCACGTCGAGCCTGCGCCGCGAAGCCGCACTGCGCGGCCGCTATCCACATCTCGTGATCAAACCGTTGCGCGGCAACCTCGATACCCGTCTGGGCAAGCTCGATCGCGGCGAATACGGCGCGATCATCCTGGCGGCTGCCGGTCTCAAGCGCCTGGGCCTGGGCAAGCGCATCCGCGCGCTGATCGAACCGGAGATTTCGCTGCCAGCCGCCGGCCAGGGCGCGCTCGGCATCGAGATCCGTGCGGATCGACCCGAATTGGCCGAATGGCTCGCGCCGCTGAATCATCAGCCGACCCTGCTGGCGGTCTGCGCCGAACGCGCGGTGTCGCGTCGACTTGGCGGTTCGTGCCAATTGCCGCTGGCCGCGCACGCCCGCTGGCGTGCCGACGCGCTTCAGCTCGATGCCTTTGTCGCGTTGCCCGACGGCACGCGCAACGTGCGCGCCCACGCCACCGTGCCGGTTGCCTCGTTGGCCGCCGCCGAGCAACTGGGCGCCGCCGTGGCCGGCGATCTGCTCGCGCAAGGCGCGGACGCCGTGCTGGCACAGCTTTCCACCGCAGGTCCCGCCTGAGGAACGCGCGATGCCTCGCCCGACCGTCGTAGTCACGCGACCCGCCGGGCAATCCCGGCAACTGACCGAAGCACTGCATGCGGCGGGCCTGGATGTGCTTGGCTTTCCGCTGCTTGCGATCGGCCCCGCGTCCGATGACGCGCCGCTGCGCGCCGCGCTGAGCCATCTGTCCGACTATGCGCTGGTGGTGTTTGTCAGCCCCAACGCCGTGTCGTTCGCGCTCGATGCGCTGGCGCAGGTGCGCGAAGGCATGGATGGCCCGCGCTGGCCGCCCGAAGTCCCCGTCGCGGTAGTCGGGCCGTCCAGCGTGGCGGCGTTGGCCGAGCGCGGCATTGCGCCGCCCACGTACCGCGTGATCGCGCCGGCGGGCGCTGCGCCGGTTGGCGCGGATGCGGGCGACGAACCGTCGAACGGCGTGTCGACCGAAACCGAAATGTCGGCAGGGGCGCCGCGCTTCGATTCCGAGGCGCTCTGGTCCCAACTCGATACCACGCCGGGGGCCTTCGCCGGGCGCCGCGTGTTGATCATCCGCGGCAACGGCGGGCGCGACTGGCTTGGCGACCGCCTGCGCGAAGCAGGCGCTACGGTCGACGCCGTCGAGGCCTACAGCCGCACGCTGCCCGAGCCGACCGCCATGCAGTGGCAGGCCGTGCGCGACAGCCTCAAGCCGGGCGCGCCGCCCTACGCCTGGCTACTGACCAGTTCCGAAGCCGTTCGCAATCTCGATGCGCTGGCGCGTTTGCATCTGTCGCCGCAAGAATACGAGCGGCTCAAGCAGGTGCAGTGCATTGCGCCGCATGCGAGAATTGCGGCGCAGGCGCAGGCGTTGGGCTTTGCGCACGTGCAGCCGGCCGCGCCCGGCGATGCCGGTTTGCTGGCCGCCTGCACGCAATGGGGCAATGCCCATGCCGGGCCGGCAGCGCCAGCACCCGCGCCTGTTGAGGCCGCGGCGCCGGTCGCCGTGCCGGTCGCTGAGCGCAACGAGGCGCAGACCGACCGGCCCGCCGCTTCGGCGCAGCCCATCCATGAATCCACCGGGTCCCCGGGATCCACGACAACGAAGGCCGAACGCGTGACGCCAGACACCACGTCCCCCTCGTCGAGCAGTACTTCATCGGCCGGATCGACCGGCGCGCCATTCGCCATGCATCCCGCGCAGCCAGCCGCGCGCCGCATGAATCCGTGGTGGCCGGCGGCCATCGTGTTGCTGGTGGCCTTTGCGGGCGGATTCTGGTGGCTGCAGAACCGCGTCGATCATCTGACCCAGGAACTGGCGCGTCGCCAGCAGAGCAACGACGCGCTCGTGCAGGAAACGCGCGTGCTGTCCAAGGACGCGCAGGATACGGTCAAGGCGTTGCAGGCTAAGGTGGGCGCGCTGGACGGCCAACTGGTCGAGGCGCGCGACAAGCAGGCTGCGCTGGAGCAGGTGTATCAGGACCTGATGCGCAACCGCGACGATTGGGAGATCGCCGAAATCCAGCAGTTGCTGACCAATGCCGGGCAGCAACTGCAACTGACGGGCAACGTGCAGGTGGCGCTGGCGGCGCTGCAAAGTGCCGACGCGCGCCTGGGCCGTGCCGACAAGCCGCAGTACAACCAGTTGCGCCGCGCCATCGCCCGCGACATCGCGCGCATGAAATCCTTGCCGGATACGGACCTGACCGGCGCCGCCATCAAGCTGGACGAATCGATCAACCAGATCGATGCGCTGCCGCTGCTTTCAGGCGAACGCATGCTCGACAGGTCGGGCGCGGACGCCGTCCCGGGCGCCAAGGGCGCTGCGGGCGCGCGGGACGGTTCCGCGCCTGGGGCCGCCCAGCCCGGCGCCAACCCCGTGTCGCGCCTGTGGAACTATGTCCTCGACGAACTTGGCCAGGTGATCCGCGTGCGCAAGGTGGAAGACACCAACGCGCTGCTGTTGTCCGGCGAGCAGGGCTGGTTCCTGCGCGAAAACGTCAAGCTGCGCCTGCTGAACGCCAGGCTGGCGCTGTTGTCGCGCAATGAGCCGGTGTTCCGCAACGACCTCGCGGCCGCGCAGGCGATGATCGGGCGCTATTTCGATACGCGCTCGCGGCGCGTGCAGGGCGTGCTGACGCTGCTCAAGCAGGCGCAGGCAAGCGCCGTCACGGTGTCGCTGCCGACCATGGCCGAAAGCCTTGGCGCGCTGCACGCCCTGAAGAAGGAGTAGCGCCATGCGACTCCTTTTCTGGGTAGCCGTACTGTTTGGCGGCGCGGTTGGGCTGGCGCTCTTCACGCAGTTCAATCACAGCAACGTGGTGCTGTTCTATCCGCCGTATCGCGTCGAGATGTCGCTGAACCTGGCGCTGGCGCTGTTGCTGCTGATCTTCTTTGTGGTGTGGACCGTCATGTCCACCGTGCGCCATCTGTCCGAAATGCCGCTGCGGGCCGCGGCCTATCGTGAGCGCAGCCGCATGAGCAAGGCGCAGGCGGCAATGCGCGAATCGATCGAAAACCTGTTTGCCGGACGCTTTGCGCGTGCCGAGCGCGCCGCCAAGGAAGCGCAGGCCTGGCCCGAGCAGGCGCAGACCGCCGCGCTGGTTGGCGCCCGTGCGGCACACCGGATGCAGGAATCGGAGCGCCGCGACGCGTGGATGGCGCAGGTCACGGACCCTGACCGCGAACAGGCGCGCCTGGTGTCGATGGCCGAGTTGCTGGTCGACGCGCGCGATGCGGAAGGGGCGCTCGAGACCATCGCGCAGTTGCAGGAAAAGGGCGGACGGCAGATCCACGTGCAACGGATTGCGTTACGGGCGCACCAGCATCTGAAGAACTGGTCCGAAGTGCTGCGCCTGGCGCGATCGCTGGAAAAACGCAACGCGCTGCACCCGGTGCTGGCGCTGCGTTTGAAGCAGATGGCCGTGGAGGCGATGCTCGACGAGCGTCGCCATGACGCCGAATCGCTTTACCACTTCTGGCGCTCGCTGTCGCCCGACGAGCGCCACGCCGTGCGCATCGCGGAACAGGCGGCGCGATATTTCTCGGCGCTGAACGGGCAGAACGAGGCGCGCCGCATCATCGAGGATGCGCTCAAGGTCAATTGGGACAGCCGGTTGGTGCAGCGTTACGCTGATTGCGCGGAGGCGGGCAAGGCGCTGCCGCAGATCCAGCAGGCCGAGAAGTGGCTGGTCGATCATCCGAACGACGCCGATCTGTACTACACACTGGGCGTGCTGTGCTTGGGTGAGCAGTTGTGGGGCAAGGCGCAGTCGAATTTCGAGCGCGCACTGAAGTACGCAGACCGCGACGCGCAGCGTCGGATTTGCGTGCGATCCCACCTGGCGCTGGCACGCCTGTTCGAGGAAACGGATCGCCCCGAGGACGCCCAGAAGCACTATCGCGAGAGCGCGATGCTGGCGGCGTAGCGGGTCTCGGCTCGGCTTGCCGGCGGCGCATCGTCGCGTCGGCGGCGGGCGTTGCCAAACGGCTTTTACGCCCGGTCCGTCCCCGACCATCACCCGCCCGGCGTTTGCACAAGGCGCCGCACTGCGCGCCAGTCGCCCGTGCGCGGTGACGATGCGGCGCGCAGGCCGCTCATCACGGCCCGGTGGTTTTTGCCTTCGATTCCTTCACCGCCGCATAGCGCTGCAGGGTTTCCTTGCGCGCCACGTCGTGCTGCACGATCGGCCGCGGATAGTCTTCCCCAAGCTTTACACCGGCCGCGGCCAGCACATCGTCCGGCGCGGTCCACGGCGCATGGATGTACTTGTCCGGCAGTGCTGCGAGCATCGGCAGGTATTTGCGGATAAAGCGGCCCTGCGGGTCAAATTTCTGCGATTGCGTGACCGGATTGAAGATGCGGAAGTATGGCTGCGCATCGCAGCCGGTGGAGGCCGCCCACTGCCAGCCGCCGTTGTTGGCGGCGAGGTCGAAGTCATTGAGCTGATCGGCGAAATATTGCTCGCCACGGCGCCAATCCACGCCCAGGTCCTTCGAAAGAAAGCTCGCGGTGACCATGCGCAGGCGGTTGTGCATGTAGCCGCTTTGGCGAATCTGCAGCATCGCCGCGTCCACCAGTGGATAGCCGGTTTGCGCGTCGCACCACGCCTGGAAATAGCGCTCGCCATCGGCCGGTGCGGTCCAGCGCAGCGCATCGTATTCCGCATGAAACGATTTGCCTTCGGCCACGCGCGGATGGTGATGCAGGATCATGAAGTAGAAATCGCGCCAGATCAGCTCGGAAAGCCAGACCGCTGCGCCGGGGCCGGCCGCGCCGCCGCGCATGGCTGCGTCATTGGCGGCGCGCACCAGCGTGCGGATCGAGATCGTGCCGAATCGCAGATGCACGGACAGGTAGCTCGGGCCGCGCACGGCGGGGAAATCGCGGCGGTTGCCGTAATCGCCGATGCGGTCCAGAAATTCGTCGAACAGCGCCTGCGCGCCGTCGCTGCCGGTCGGCATGGCGATTTCCGCGAGATTGCTTGGCGCAAATCCCAGCGACGCCAGTGTCGGCATGGGTTGGCGGAGCGGTTCAGGGACCGGCGCCAGCGTCTTCAGGTATGGCTGGATCGGGTACGGACGGACGTCGAACGGCTGCAGCGCGCGCAGCCACGCGTTCTTGTACGGCGTAAAGACGCTGAACGGATGGCCTTGCGCGGTCAGGATTTCATCGGCCTCGAAAATCACCTGGTCCTTGAACGTGAACAGCAGCCGCGAGTCGGCGGCGAGCGCCTTTCGCACCGAGGCGTCGCGGTCGCGGGCGGCCGGTTCGTAGTCGTGATTGGCGAAGACGGCCTCGACATCGAGATCGGCGGCGAGTTTCGGGATGGCGTCGCGCGCGCTGTCATGCAGCACTATTAGTCCGCCACCGGCCGCCGCCAGCGCGTCTTGCAGCGGTTTCAGCGACTTCAGGATGAATTCGACGCGGCGGTCCGCCTTCAGGCCGCGCGCCAGCAGCGGGTCAAGGATTTGCCGATCCAGCACGAATACGCACCATACCTGCCGGCAGTGCTTGAGGGCATAATGCAGCGCCGCATGGTCGTCGGCGCGCAGGTCGCGCCGGAACCAGACCAGCCCGCGCGCGAAGTCGCGGTCGATCTGGTAGGGCCGGCGCCCGTTGGCGGCGACCGGTTCGGAATCTGGGGAAGGTGATCTACGCATCGCCGTAACCTAACATGACCATCAGGCAATCACTGGCTTCAATCAGACATTTTCATGGCAACTACCCTTGACCGCATCCTCCAATCCCAAGGCTTCGGCACCCGTCGCTATTGTGGCGACCTTGTCGAGGCGGGTCTCGTCGAGGTCGACGGCGTACTGTGCGAGGATCCCGGCGCGCGCTTCGAGGTGGATGGCCTGCGCCTGACCGTCGACGGCGAGCAATGGCTGGCCTGCACCAAGGCGTATCTGATGCTGAACAAGCCGGAAGGCTATGAATGTTCGCAACGTCCGCGCCACCATCCCAGCGTCTACAACCTGCTGCCTGTGCCGTTGCGCCAGCGCGAAGTGCAGGCGGTGGGGCGCCTGGATCATGACACCACGGGATTGCTGCTGCTGACCGATGACGGGCAGTTCATCCACGCCCAGACGTCGCCCAAGAAGCAGGTGCCCAAGGTCTACGAAGTGACGACCTTCGACCCCGTGACGCCAGAGCAGGTCGAAGCGCTGCGCACCGGCGTGAAGCTGGACGATGAGCCCGCCCCGATTGCCGCCGACGCCTGCGAGGCCACCGGCGAACGGAGCCTGCGCCTGACGCTGATGCAAGGCAAATATCACCAGGTCAAGCGGATGGTCGCGGCGACCGGCAATCATGTGACGGCGCTCCATCGCAGTGCGATCGGCGGCCTGCAGCTCGACCCGGCGCTCGCACCGGGCCAATGGCGCTGGCTGACGGCCGACGATCTGGCCGCGCTGAAGCCGTCCGCAGGGGCCTGAAACGGCCTGCGCCGCGGTGCGGCACGGTGCCTTCGGACACAGAAGTTTTACAGGAACCCGGGCGACGATTTGGTAGAATGCAAGCCATGGCGACGCCCGAAGCTTCCATCAATCTCACCAATCAGTTCCTGATTGCCATGCCCGGCATGGCCGATCCGACGTTTTCAGGTTCCGTTGTCTATCTCTGCGAGCATAACGAACGCGGCGCGCTTGGCCTGGTGATCAACCGGCCCATCGATATCGACATGGCGACGCTGTTCGACAAGATCGATCTCAAGCTCGAAATCCAGCCCGTTGCGCATCAGCCCGTGTATTTCGGCGGACCCGTCCAGACCGAGCGCGGCTTCGTGCTGCACGATCCCGTTGGCATCTATGTGTCGTCGCTGGCGGTGCCGGGCGGCCTGGAGATGACCACGTCCAAGGATGTGCTGGAAGCGGTTGCCAACGGTAGCGGGCCGCATCGCTTTCTGCTGACGCTCGGATACGCCGGTTGGGGTGCGGGCCAGCTCGAGGAAGAGTTGAGCCGCAACGGCTGGCTGACCGTCCAGGCCGATCCCGAAATCATTTTCAGTGTGCCGCCCGAAGAACGTTTCGCCGCGGCCGTGCGCCTGCTCGGCATCGATGTGGCGATGCTTTCAGGCGAGGCGGGGCATGCCTGATCAGCCGGGGCGCGAGGCGCCCCGCGACGGCACGGTGCTCGCCTTCGACTATGGCGAGAAAAAAATCGGCGTCGCGCTCGGCAATTTCATCACCCGGCAAGCGCGCGCCCTGACCATTCTTCCGAACGTGACGGTGGAAGGCCGCTTCCAGGCCGTGGCTGCGCTGATCCACGAATGGGCGCCGGTGCGCCTGGTGGTCGGCATGCCGGTCAATCCCGAGGCCGGCCCGGACGACGAGGAGCAGCCTTCCATGCGGCTTGCGCGCCGCTTCGGCAACCAGTTGAACGGCCGTTTCGATCTGCCGGTCGAGTGGGTGGACGAACGCTATTCCTCGCGCGCGGCGTCGATGGCCGGGGCCGCTCGCGGCGCGTTGGACGCCGAGGCCGCCCGGATCATCCTGCAACAGTATTTCGACGAATTCCCGCTATGACCCAGACCTCCACTCCCGACGCCGAGGCGCTGTACCACGCGCTGCGCGACCAGGCCCAGGCGCTGATGCCGGCCGACGACCGTGCCCGCTGGTCCGTGGCCGGCATCCATTCCGGCGGCGCCTGGATTGCAGAGCGCCTGGCGGCGGATCTGAAGCTCGGCCCCCACGGTGTGATCAACGTGGCATTCCATCGCGACGATTACGCCAAGAAGGGCTTGCACAGCCAGGCGCAGCCGACCACGCTGCCGTTCGATGTGGAGGATCGCAACGTCCTGCTGATCGACGACGTACTGGCGACCGGCCGCACGATCCGCGCGGCGGTCAACGAATTGTTCGACTATGGCCGCCCCGCGCGCGTGGCGCTGGCCGTGCTGGCGGACCGCGGTGGCCGCGAACTGCCGTTTTCGGCCGACTACGCCGCCGCCTCGATCGAACTGCCGCTCGACCAGACGCTGGTGCTGTCCCGCGAAGGCGAAGGCGCCGCCACGCGCTTCGCGTTCGCTACACAGCCGCGTGCCTGAATGTCAACCTGAAGCCCCGCCAAAACGTCAAGCCCAAGCCATACAAGACCGACCCGCGCCCGAACCACCTGCCATGACCAAGACGTTCCGAAACCCGCAGCTCACCAAGAACGGCGAACTGAAGCATCTGTTGTCGATCGAGGGCCTGTCGCGTGACATGATCACGCATATCCTCGATACCGCCAGCCAGTTCGTGTCGCTGTCCGACTCCGACCGCGACGTCAAGAAGGTGCCGCTGCTGCGCGGCAAGAGCGTGTTCAACCTGTTCTTCGAAAACTCGACGCGCACGCGCACCACGTTCGAGATCGCCGCCAAGCGGCTGTCGGCCGACGTGCTGAACCTGAACATCAACGCGTCGTCGACTAGCAAGGGCGAGTCTCTGCTCGACACGATCAACAACCTGTCGGCGATGTCGGCGGACATGTTCGTCGTCCGTCATGCCAGTTCCGGTGCGCCTTACCTGATCGCCGAACATGTCGCGCCACACGTGCATGTGATCAACGCGGGCGACGGTCGTCACGCCCACCCGACGCAGGGCCTGCTGGACATGTACACGATCCGGCATTTCAAGAAGGATTTCACCAACCTGACGGTGGCAATCGTTGGCGACATCCTGCACTCGCGTGTCGCGCGCTCCGACATTCACGCGCTGACTACGCTGGGCGTGCCCGAAGTGCGCGCCATCGGTCCGCGCACGCTGCTGCCGTCCGGCCTGGAACAGATGGGCGTGCGCGTCTTCCACAACATGGAAGAGGGTCTGAAAGGCGTCGACGTGGTGATCATGCTGCGCCTGCAGAACGAACGCATGAGCGGCGCGCTGCTGCCCTCCGCACAGGAATATTTCAAGGCCTACGGCCTGACGCCGGAGCGCCTGGCGCTGGCCAAGCCGGACGCGATCGTGATGCATCCGGGGCCGATGAACCGCGGCGTGGAAATCGACTCCGCCGTGGCCGACGGCTCGCAATCGGTGATCCTGAACCAGGTGACGTTCGGCATCGCGGTACGCATGGCCGTGATGGGCATCGTCGCCGGCAACAACGACTGAGAGTCACTATCAAATGATTCTGGCGTCGTTGCGCGACCTTGCTGTACCACTTGTACTGTCTGCGGCCGCGCGCCTAGCCAGAACCGCTTTGCTTCCTTTTGATAGCGCCTCCCAAGGCGGCAAACCAAAAACCGAATAGACGCCAGCGAACTAGACATGAAGATTCACATCCAGGGTGGCCGCCTGATCGATCCGGCCGCAAATGTCGACGCCGAACAGGACCTGTACATCGCCGCAGGCAAAATCGTCGGCGTGGGCAAGGCGCCCGCCGATTTCAACGCCAACAAGACCATCGACGCCAGGGGGCTGATCGTATGCCCGGGCCTGGTAGACCTATCCGCGCGGCTGCGCGAGCCGGGCTACGAATACAAGGCCACGCTCGAATCCGAACTGTCCGCCGCGACGGCCGGCGGCGTGACCAGCCTGGTTTGCCCGCCCGACACCGATCCGGTGCTCGACGAGCCGGGCCTGGTTGAAATGCTGAAGTTTCGCGCCCACAAGCTGAACCAGACGCACGTCTATCCGCTCGGCGCGCTTACGGTGGGTCTCAAGGGCGAAGCGCTGACCGAGATGGGGCAGCTTACCGAAGCCGGCTGCGTCGGCTTCAGCCAGGCCGAGGCGCCGATCAAGGACACCAAGGTGCTGCAGCGCGCGATGCAGTACGCGCAGACGTTTGGCTTCACGCTCTGGCTGCGCCCGGAAGACCCGTTCCTGGGCGGCGGCGTGGCGGCGAGCGGGGCGATCGCCTCGCGGCTGGGCCTGTCGGGCGTGTCGGTCATCGCTGAGACGGTGCGGCTGCACACCATCTTCGAATTGATCCGCGCCACGGGCGCGCGCGTGCACCTGTGCCGCCTGTCGTCGGCCGCCGGCCTGGAACTGGTGCGCCAGGCGCGCAAGGAAGGCTTGCCGGTGACGTGCGATGTGAACGTGCACCACGTGTCGCTGACCGACATGGACATCGGCTTCTTCAACAGCCAGATGCGTTTTACGCCGCCGCTGCGCAGCCCGCGCGACCGCGATGCCATCGTGGCAGCGCTTGCCGACGGCACCATCGATGCCCTCTGTTCCGACCACACGCCGGTCGACGATGACGAAAAGCTCCTGCCCTTCGACGAAGCCACGCCGGGCGCCACGGGCTTGGAACTGTTGCTTCCGTTGACGCTGCGCTGGGCCGCGGAACACAAGGTTCCGCTGGCCAAGGCGCTGGCACGCATTACCAGCGAGCCGGCGCGCGTGATCGGCCTGCATGCTGGGTCGCTGACGGCCGGCAGCGCCGCCGACGTCTGCGTATTCGATCCGAAGCAGATCTGGAAGGTTGAGCGCAGCGCCCTCAAGAGCCAGGGCAAGAACTCGCCATGGCTGGGCTACGAGATGCAAGGCCGCGTGCGCATGACACTGGTGGGCGGCCAGGTCGTGTTCGAGCAACGCTGAGCCGGCAGCTCGCCGATCGCGCCAAAGGCTACCGGGGGTCGAGATGATCTGGTTACGCAAGCTGCGGCTGTTCTTGCTACTGCTTCGTGGAATGCTCCTGTGCGCAACGGTCTTCCCGTGGGCGAGCACTCACCTGCGCGAGCGCATGATCCGCAGTTGGTCGCGCAAGCTGCTGGCCATCTGCGGGATCGAGGTGGAAGTGCAGGGCTTGGCCGAAGGACAGGCCGTGCCCAAGGGTGCGATGCTGGTGTCGAACCATATTTCATGGCTCGACATCTACGTCATCCATAGCTGGCAACCGGTGCGCTTCGTCGCCAAATCGGAAATCCGCAGTTGGCCGATCGTCGGCTGGCTGTGCGAAAAAACCGGCACGATCTTTATCGAACGTGCCCGCAAGCGCGACGCGCATCGCGTGCTGCATCACATCACCGAAGTGATGCAGCAAGGCGACCTGGTATGTGTCTTTCCGGAAGGCACGACCACCGATGGCAGCAAGGTCCTGCCGTTCCACGCCAATTTAATGCAGGCGCCAGTGGCCGGCGGTCTGCCTGTGCAACCGGTCGGCCTGCGCTATCTGGACGCGGCAACCGGCCAGCCAACCCTCGCGCCCGCGTATATCGACGATCTTTCGCTGCTCGATTGCCTCAATGCCATCCTGAAGTCGCCGCCGATCAAGGCGCGCTTGACGCTAGGGCCGCAGTTGCTGGCGGGTGGGGCGGGGCGGCGGGAGCTGGCGGAGGCGGCGCGGGAGGTGGTGACTCACCTCGCTGCCGGCGAAGGCGGCGCGGCCGCGCAGGTGGCGCACAATCTCAGCCTCGCACCGTCCGTCACGCCCGCCGAGGCTATGACTGCCACGTCCTGACAGATTCGTCCTCCCCGCCGGCGCGGGATATTCATTCCTATGCGAGCGGATCACAATACTGCGGGCAGTCGACCTGGATAATCGTGCGTTTGTCCGGTTCGCTCGCCAGCAAGGCAGCGGTCAGTTTGCCGCCCCAGACGCAGCCGGTATCGAGGGCCATCAGGTTGGGGCGTATGACCAGGCCGAGCGTTGACCAGTGTCCGCACACCACGGTGACATCCGCAGTGCGTCGACCCGGAACGTCGAACCAGGGCATGACGCCGGCCGGTGCCTCGCCCAGTCCTTCCTTGGTCTTGAGGTCCATCACGCCGTCTGCGGAGCAAAAACGCAGCCGGGTCAGCGCGTTGACGATGACCCGGTGCCGCTCGATGCCGCGCAGGCTGTCGTGCCAACGATCGGCAGCGTTGCCAAAAACGTCGGCGAGGAAGCCCTGCCAGTTCGATCCGCGCAATTCGGATTCCACTTCGCGCGCCAAGTCGATGACCTGGCTTGCGGTCCACTGGGGCAGGACGCCGGCGTGGGCGATCAGGAAGTCGTTCTCGCGGATGGCCAGCGGCTGATGGCGCAGGAAAGTGATTAATTCATCGCTATCAGGCGCGCTTAGGATGTCATCGAGCGTGTCTGACTTCCCCTTCTTGCGGACGCCCGCGGCTACGGCAAGAAGGTGAATGTCGTGGTTGCCCAGAACTGTGCGGGCGCGCGGACCAAGCGCAATGACCCGCCGCAGGGTTTCCAGCGACGCCGGGCCGCGGTTGATGAGGTCGCCGACGAAGTACAGGGATGCTTCTGGGGGCAACCGTTCCAGGAGCCCATCAAGAGAGGGGGCACAGCCTTGCAGGTCGCCGATGGCGAATGGGCGCTGAGTAGAATCGGTCGCGGTCATTGAGACGGTCGGCGGGATATCGGGGGATGGTCTATCAAATAGCAGCACTAAAAGTAACGCTGCCCACACACGTGTAGCTCCCATAATCGATTTGGTCAATCGTTACAAGACGCTACAAAAAGTTGGTATCACCCCAAAAGATGGGACCCGGGCTCAGATAGAATACCGCCACTTCCACAGGGACTTAAAAACTCTGCCAGCCTCCCACGGGCACAGGCGGGCGACCGGCTTTTGTCGGCAAATCGAAACATATCGAAAGCAGGGAGCAAGCGTTTTGTCGCACATTCTGGTTACGGGCGGGGCAGGTTTTATTGGCGCCAATTTCGTTCTCGACTGGCTCGCCCAGCCGGGCGCTGACACTATTGTGAATGTCGACAAGCTGACCTATGCCGGCAACCTGAAAACGCTCGCGGCGCTGGAAGGCAATCCTCGCCACGTGTTCTCGCAGACCGATATCTGCGACAGGGCCGCGCTCGACATGCTGCTCGAGACATACCGGCCCCGCGCCGTAGTGCACTTCGCTGCCGAAAGCCATGTGGACAGATCTATCCACGGTCCCGCCGAATTCATCCAGACCAACATCGTCGGCACGTTCACGCTGCTCGAGGCGGTGCGCGGCTGGTGGGGCGGTCTGGACGACCGCGCCCGTGCCGATTTCCGCTTCCTGCACGTATCCACCGACGAAGTGTTCGGCTCGCTCGGACCAAACGATCCGCAATTCTCCGAATCAACCGCCTACGCCCCGAACAGCCCGTATTCGGCGTCAAAGGCCGCCGCCGACCATCTGGTGCGCGCGTATCACCATACGTACGGCCTGCCGGTGGTGACCACCAACTGCTCGAACAACTACGGTCCGTATCATTTTCCCGAGAAGCTGATCCCTCTGATGATCACGAATGCCCTCGCGGGCAAGCCTCTGCCGGTTTACGGCGACGGACAGAACGTGCGCGACTGGCTCTACGTGGGGGACCATTGCAACGCCATTCGCGAGGTTCTCGCGCGTGGGCGGATCGGCGAGACCTATAACGTGGGCGGCTGGAACGAGAAGACCAATATCGACGTCGTCTACACCATCTGCGACCTGCTCGATGAGCTCAAGCCCAAGGCGGCTGGTTCGTACCGGGATCAGGTCACGTTCGTCAAGGATCGTCCCGGCCACGACCGCCGCTATGCGATCGACGCCGGCAAGCTGGAGCGGGAACTGGGTTGGCGACCGGCCGAGACATTTGAAACGGGCCTGCGCAAGACCGTTCAGTGGTACCTGAGCAACCAGGCCTGGGTGCAGGATGTGGTCTCGGGAGAATACCGGAACTGGGTGGCAAAGCAATATGCAGCGTAACGCTCTTCCCACCCCGTCCATTCTTGTAACAGGAAGCAACGGGCAAGTCGGGTTTGAGTTGCAACGCAGTCTGGCAAGCCTCGGCCCGGTGACGGCATTCGATCACGCGGCCTGCGATCTGGCCACGCCGGACGCCGTACGGGCAGTAATCAGGCGCTTGCGCCCGGACATCATCGTCAACGCGGCGGCTTATACAGCAGTGGACGGGGCAGAGTCGGATGTCGAGCAAGCCTTTGCGGTGAATGGCGTGGCGCCCGGCGTACTTGCGGAAGAGGCGCGCGCGCTGGGCAGCCTGCTGGTGCACTACTCCACGGACTATGTGTTCGATGGCGCCGGCGCAGCACCCTATCGCGAATCGGATGCGGCGCGGCCGCTGTCGGTCTACGGAAAAAGCAAGCTGGCCGGCGAGCAGGCCATTGCCGATGTGGGGGCTCAGGCAATCGTGCTGCGCACATCGTGGGTGGCCGGGCTGCATGGGCAGAATTTTGCACGGACCGTGCTTCGCTTGGCCCGTGAGCGCGATGCGCTGCAGGTGATCGACGACCAGATCGGTGCGCCGACGATGGCCGCGTTGGTGGCGGATGTCACGGCGCGCATCATCGACCGGGCATGGCTGCGAGAAGATCGCAGCGAGTTCCCGGCTGGCATCTATCATCTGGCCGCTCGCGGCCAGACGTCGTGGCACGGCTACGCTACCGAGGTGGTGCGCTACGCTGCCGCGTACGGCGCTGCATTGACACTCAAACCGGAGGCGATCGAGCCCGTGAGATCGGCCGAGTTTCCGCAGGTGGCGCCGCGCCCGGCCAATTCGTGTCTTGATACCAGCAAGCTGTGCGAGACGTTTGAAATCCATCTTCCGGAATGGCGCTCAGGTGTCCATCATCTGATCGACCAGTTCCTTTCCTGATACGACACATGCGTAAGGGCATTATCCTGGCCGGCGGTTCCGGCACGCGCCTCTACCCGATCACGCGATCGGTTTCGAAGCAGCTGCTGCCTGTCTACGACAAGCCGATGATCTATTACCCGCTGAGCACGCTGATGCTGGCGGGCATTCGCGACATCCTGATCATTTCCACGCCCGAAGACACGCCACGTTTTACTGAAATGCTCGGTGATGGCGCCAAGTGGGGCCTGAACCTGCAATACGCGGTTCAGCCATCGCCGGATGGTCTGGCGCAAGCCTTTATCATCGGCCGCGATTTTGTGGGTAACGATCCCTCCACGCTGATCCTGGGAGACAACATCTTCCATGGTCATGCATTGATCCGCCAATTGAAGGACACGTCGGCACGCCAGGGCGGCGCGACGGTATTTGCCTATCACGTGCACGATCCCGAGCGCTACGGGGTCGTAGAATTCGACGACGCATTCCGTGCGCTTTCTCTCGAGGAAAAGCCCCTCAAGCCGCGCTCCAACTACGCGGTGACGGGGCTGTATTTCTACGACAATCAGGTTTGCGATATTGCAGCCGACATTCGTCCTTCGCCGCGCGGAGAACTCGAGATTACCGACGTCAACAAGCGTTATCTGGAAATGGGTCAGCTGGAGGTGGAGGTCTTGGGTCGCGGCTATGCGTGGCTCGATACCGGCACCTACGATTCGCTGCTCGAGGCCGCCAGCTTTATCGCCACAGTGCAGAAGCGGCAGGGACTGATGGTGGCATGCCCCGAGGAAATCGCATTCCGCAATAAATGGATTGGCGCGGAAGCGGTGGAGGAAATGGCCAAGGCGCTGGCCAAGAATTCATATGGTCAATATCTGCACGGCCTCCTGTCGGATGGATATCGTTAAATGACCCACCCGCCGGGCCCGATGGCCACGCCCACCTCGATTGCCGATGTGCTGATTCTGGAGCCACGCGTATTCCGGGACGAGCGCGGCCATTTCCTGGAAAGCTTTAACCAGCGGATGTTCGAGAGCGTAACTGGCATTTCCCGCACGTTCGTGCAGGACAACGAGTCCAGGTCCGTGCGCAATGTGCTGCGGGGACTGCATTATCAGACACGTCGGCCGCAGGGAAAGCTCGTGCACGTGACCGCAGGTGAAATTTTCGATGTGGCGGTGGACCTGCGCACCGATTCAAAGACGTTTGGAAAATGGGTCGGCGTGACGTTGTCGGCCCGGAATTTCCGGCAACTGTGGATCCCGGAAGGTTTTGCCCATGGCTTCATGGTGATTTCCGAGTACGCGGACGTGCTTTACAAGATGACGGACTACTACGATCCGCAATTCGAATGCGCCATTGCCTGGAACGATCCGGACATCGGTATTGCCTGGCCGTCCTTGGAAGGCCTGATCCTGCATGCCCGCGACGCCGCCGCACCGAGGTTGCGCGATGTGGACTCTCCATTCCGGGTGGCCCAGTGACCCAGGATTGCTTGCGACAGCCCGGCGACGCCACGCGCACGTTTGCGCGCGATGGCGCGCGCGCCAGGACAGAGCGCCGCGCGATACTCTTCTGCGCCAACACCGCATGGTCGATGTACCGCTTCCGCCGTGGCATGCTGACCGCGCTGATCCACGACGGCTACGAGGTGCACGTCGTGGCGCCGGAAGACGCCGAGGCGGCGTCGCTGCGCGCCATGGGATGCATATTCCATCCGATGACGATGGCGGCGCAGGGACGCAATCCGTTTCAGGATCTGAAGCTGGTGGCATCGCTGCTGGCGCTGTACCGGCGTGTAAAGCCCGCGCTGATTTTCCATTACACGATCAAGCCGAATATCTATGGCTCGATCGCCGCGCGACTGGCGGGCATCCGGTCGATTGCCGTGACGACTGGGCTGGGCTATGTATTTATTAACAAGGGTCTGGTTTCCAGCCTGAGCAAGTTGCTGTATCGCATTTCGCTGCGGTTTTCCGGGCAGGTGTGGTTCCTCAACCAGGAGGATCGCCGCGCATTCGTGTCCGCGGGCCTCGTCGACGTGCGGAAATGCACGGTGCTGCCGGGCGAGGGCATCGACCTCGATTTTTTTGCCCCCGTACCGCAGCCTGTCAGTTCGGACCAGCAGTTCTGCTTCCTGCTGATCGCGCGAATGTTGTGGGACAAGGGTGTCGGCGAATACGTTGCCGCTGCGCGCGCCCTGAAGGCCAAGTACCAGCATGTGCGCTTCGTACTTGCCGGACCGGCCGGTGGGGAAAGCCCGAGCGCGATCCCGCAAAGCCAGGTCGAGGCATGGGTCAGAGAGGGCGTCGTCGAATATCTGGGAATGGTGCCCGATATTCGACCGATGATCGGCGCGGCAAATTGCGTAGTGTTGCCGTCCTACCGCGAAGGCATTCCGCGCGCCTTGCTGGAGGCCGCAGCGATGGAACGCCCGGTGGTCGCCACTGCCGTGCCCGGGTGCATGGATGTGGTGGACAACGGAGAAACCGGACTGCTGTGCAGGGAACGCGATCCGCGCGACCTGGCCTCGAAAATGGAAGAAATGGTGCTGCGTGACCGTGAAGGCATACGCCGGATGGGTGCGGCGGGGCGTGCCAAAATGCTGTCGATCTTCGATGAAAAGTTCGTGATCGAACATTACCGGAATGTGATTCACGCCCTGGTTTAGTTTCGGTGGAAAAGAATGGAATAAGCCGCGATTCATGTCTGCCAGATGGCCAACGGCATGCATCGCGAATGGAATTTGAATTGGCCGGACGCTGGAGCTTGCGATTTCTATGACTTTTGTTCCTGTGATTCTCTCGGGTGGAGCGGGTACCAGGCTGTGGCCTGTCTCGCGCGAGCTGCATCCCAAGCCCTTTATCCGGTTGGGGGGCTCGCACAGCCTGCTGCAGAAGACGTTCCTGCGCGCCGCGGCATTACCCGACGTTGCCGAAGTGCTGACGGTGACCAATCGTGAATTGTTCTTCAAGACCGAAGACGAATATCGCGAGGTCAACGAAGCTTGCCTGGCCACCTCCTATCTGCTGGAGCCCTTCGGTCGCAACACGGCCGCCGCGATTGCTGCCGCCGCGCTCGACGTGGCAGAACGCCATGGCGACGATGCGACGTTGCTGATTCTGGCTGCCGACCACGTCATCAAGGACCAGGCGGCCTTCGCCACCGCCATCGCGCAGGCGCGGGTGCTGGCCGGGCAGGGTCGGCTGGTGACGCTCGGCATTCGTCCGGACGGACCCGAAACGGGCTATGGGTATATCGAGGCGGACGGTTCGAACGTGCGCCGCTTCGTGGAAAAGCCGTCGCTGGAACGCGCAACCGAATATTGCGCCAGCGGTCGCCATTTCTGGAATGCGGGAATCTTCTGTTTCCGCGCGGGGACGCTGCTGAGTCAGCTCGAAATGCATGCGCCTGACGTGCTGGATGCCGCGCGCGCATGCATGGCGGCATCGAAGCCCCTTCGCGGCGATCGCGTGGTCCAGCGCACCCTGGACGCGCAGACTTTCGAGCAGGCGCCGAACATCTCCATCGACTATGCGCTGATGGAGAAATCGTCGGACGTCGCAGTGGTGCCATGCGAAATCGGCTGGAGCGATGTAGGTTCATGGAGCGCCATCAGCGACATGACCGACGCCGACGGCGGCGGCAACAAGGTGGAAGGCGAGGCATTGCTGCATGACGCGGCGAACTGCTACGTGCGCAGCGAAGACCGTCTGGTCACGCTGGTCGGCACCAACGACCTGATTGTGGTGGACACGGCCGACGCGCTGCTCATTGCCGACCGGTCGCGCGCCCAGGAGGTCAAGGAGATCGTTCGCCAGCTCAATTCCCAGGGGCACATGGCCAGCAAGATCCACCGCAAGGTGCATCGTCCCTGGGGGACATACACGGTGCTGGAGGGCGGTACGCGCTTCAAGATCAAGCGCATCGAGGTCAAACCGGGCGCCTCGCTTTCACTGCAGATGCATTACCACCGCAGCGAGCACTGGATCGTCGTCAGTGGCATGGCGAAGGTGATCAACGGTGAAAACGAACTACTCGTCAACACGAACGAGTCCACATACATTCCGGCTGGTAATCGCCACCGGCTTGAAAACCCGGGCAAGTTGCCACTGGTCATGATCGAAGTCCAGTGCGGGGATTATCTCGAAGAAGACGACATCGTCCGCTTCGAGGATTCCTACGGCAGAGCTTAAGAACAGGATATGCAATGAAAAAGGTCGCGCTTATTACAGGGATTACCGGTCAGGATGGAGCCTATCTCGCAGAATTCCTGCTGAACAAGGGCTACGAAGTGCATGGCATCAAACGCCGCGCTTCGCTTTTCAATACGGATCGTATTGACCATCTGTATCAGGACCCGCACGTCGATCACCGCAATTTCATCCTGCATTATGGTGATCTGACAGACTCCACCAACCTGATCCGCATCATCCAGCAGGTGCAGCCGGACGAGCTCTATAACCTGGGCGCGCAGTCACACGTGGCCGTGTCGTTCGACAGCCCCGAGTACACGGCCAACAGCGACGCACTGGGCGCGCTGCGCCTGCTCGAAGCGATTCGCATTCTGGGACTGGAAAAGAAGACGCGCTTCTATCAGGCTTCGACCTCGGAACTCTATGGCCTGGTACAAGAGATTCCGCAGAAGGAGACCACGCCTTTTTATCCGCGTTCGCCGTATGCCGTGGCCAAGTTGTATGGCTACTGTGACCTTGCCCCTGTTCCACGAATCCCATAACCGAGGGAATTAGGCAGCCCGGTGTTGCTGAGCTGCGGACCAGTTTTTCTCGAACGTCATGGGGCTGACGTAGCCCAGCGTCGAGTGGAGTCGGCT